>NZ_FNZB01000001.1:0-1200000 GCF_900109205.1 Sphingomonas sp. OV641
GCTCAGCTAAAGGTGACGCGGGGTGGAGCAGCCCGGTAGCTCGTCAGGCTCATAACCTGAAGGTCACAGGTTCAAATCCTGTCCCCGCAACCACCGCCATAAAACCACAAACGCCGCCCCCAAAGGGCGGCGTTTTCGTTTGTCGCCAACACGATCCGGTCCGACACCTCCGCCACCACCTCACGCCGCGCGACCCCGCGTGCCGTCGGCGTTAAACGTCACGACCTCGATTCCGCATGCGTAGATGCGCGGGCGCTGAACATCGGATTGTGGCCACATCGCGAGTTCACCCTTGATCGGTGGCCAAGAAGAATTCCACCGGGACTACAAGTTCGATGGTATCTCCTTTCACTTCCTCCGGCGGTCGGGGAAGCGGTTGCGCTCGTTTCGGCAAGTTCACCGCCTCTGCGTCGAGCGAGCGGACGCGTGACGATCGCTCCAACCGAACAGAGAGAACCTTGCCCTCGCGGTTCATAACGAACCGGATGAACGGGACGCCTTCCTGGCGGCGGAGACTCGCCTCACGCGGGTAACGCCTGACCTTTTGCAACGCGGCCAGCACCCGGCCCTGCCAGGTGGGCGCGGCATTGGACGGCGTCGTCGCTGGGGGCAGGGGCTTTGCCTCGGGCGCGGTCGTTTCCTTCACCGGCGGCGCGGGGATGGGTGCGGGGACGGACGGCGCATCGCCGACCGCGACGGGGCGCGCCGTCGGCATCGGTACGGTAAGCGGCGCGTCCACGGCCGGTTCGGTACGCGGACGCTGCTGTTCTTTCTCGATTTGCTCAGGGCCAGGCTTTACCTCGCGCACCGGCTCGGGCGGGGCGGCGGGGGGTGCCACGTCGAACACGGCCAACGCGACGGCTGGCTGCGCGGCGTGGGTGTGCAGCGCGGTCCACGAGACCAGCGCGGCCATTGCCAACACGCCTGCCACGCCCGTGACCCCGCCCATGCCGAAGAGCCGGGTGCGCAGGCTGGTCGGCTGGTCGGTGTAGCGTGATGGCGCTTCCCACACCGCGGGGAGGGCTACGCCAGCGTTGGGGGTAGCCTTCACGGCCGGGGCGACCGGTGCATCATCCGGCGCTTTGGTCGCGCAGGCGCTGCGAGGGGCATCACGCGAAAGTTGCGAAAGCACAGATCATCACCCCTGCAATGCCGCCGCCGATGGCCAATCGAACGATCCATCGCGGCCGATAAGGAAGGAGCAGCGTCAGCCCCAGCGCCGCGATCATGATCGCGCCGACCCATTCCACCACGCCGAAGCGCCAGCCGGACACAGCAGCGGCGCTGGCATAAGCGGCAGCCAGCGCGGCGAGGGCCGCGACTCTCAGTCCGCGGACGTTCGTGGCGGCGAGGCGATGGCCGATCAGGTCGGGCTGATGCTTGTCCATCGCGAGGCACAGAGCGGCGAAGCCGGCGAAAGCAAAGAGCAGGGTTGCGAGATGCATCACGCGGCCGCCTTCGCTTCGACCGCCCGGCGGCGCGGCTGGCGCACGGTCGGTTTATACGCCCCGGCCTTATAGGCGCTGAAGGCGAGGCACAGGCCGAGCGCCACCAATGTCAGGTCGAACGCGACCATGCCCATATCCCCGGTCATCAGGCTGTGCAGCAGGCTGCGCTCGGGTGTCGTAATCGCGCTGACCAGCGGCAGCGCGGCGACCAGCGCCGCGGCCAGCGCCAGTCCCTCCACCCATGCCCGGCGCACCGGGCGCAGGCAGACGTAGACGATCACGAACGCCCAGACGATGAAGAAGCTGTGCATCTCCCATGTCGCGCGCCCGCGCATCTCGGCCGGCAGCAGGCGGTTCACCCAGAGCACCGCAGCCATACCGGCGGGCACGCCGGCGATCGTGGCGATGTTCAGCCGCTCGACCAGCCGGAAGCCGAAGTTTGGGCGCGCCGGATCGGGCAGGTTCTTGCGCCGCTTGACCGTCCACAGCACCAGCCCGGTCGCCACCATCGCGCAGCCTGCGAGGCTGGCGAGGAAATAGAACCAACGCAGCACGGGGGCGGAGAAGCGGCCCATGTGCAGGCCGAACATGACGTGGTTGGTCACCACCGCCGGGCCATGCTCGGGCGGCGCGGCGAGCAGTGCGCCGGTGACGCCATCGAACAGCAGCAGGCCGCCGTCATAGGCCAGCTGGTCGCCGGAGTGGCGCACGACCGAGACGCGTGCGGCGCGATCGCCGGGATTCTCGACCATGATCATGCTCGGGCGGCCGCCACCCCAGACCTGCTCCGCCCGTGCGATCGCCTGCGGAATGGAGATCAGCGGCGCGGCCTCGCCGGTACGCTCCGGCATTTTGTAACGCGGGAACATCGCGGCGTAATAGGCCTGCTCGGTCGGGAAGTTCGCCGATATGCCCCATGGCATCAGCGTGGGCATCAGCATGACCAGCCCGGTGTAGGTGATCATCAGGTGGAAAGGCAGCGCGAGCACCGCGGTGAGATTGTGCGCGTCCAGCCATGATCGCTGCGCGGCCTTTTTCGGTCGGAAGGTGAAGAAATCGGCGAAGATGCGCTTGTGCGTGATCACGCCGGAGATGATCGCGGCCAGCATGAGCATCGCCGCGGCACCGGCGAGCCATTCGCCGTAGAGCGCCGGGATATAGTGCATCTGGTAATGCATGCGGAAGAAGAAGTCGCCGCCGCGGGTCTGGCGCGGCTTGACGATCGCGCCAGTGGCAGCGTCCAGCTCGGCGCTGTTGCCGCGGCCGAACCCGCGCCCGCGCGGCCCGCGGCCTTCGCGCTCGCCGGGCTTGGGGAGAGGTCGCCACGACACGCGCGTGACGGATTCGCGATCGTCCGGCAGATTGATGGTCCAGCTGCGCGCCTTGGGCGCGACCTTCAGCAGATGCGCTTCGGCATTTGCAGCCGCTACCGCCAGCGTCGCGGGCTTGCCCGTCTCGGGCTGCATCCAGCGCGTGATCTCCGGCCGGAAGTAGCTCGCCGTGCCGGTCATGAACATGGCGAAGATCAGCCAGCCGAACAGCAGGCCGGACCAGGTGTGCAGCCACGCCATCGACTGCCGCAACGTTTCCTTCATGGCCGGGGCATCCCGTAGAGCATGGCGCAGAGCAGCGCGCCGATCACGGCCAGCACCGCGCAGAACGGCCACGTCCGGCGCGCGGCGAACGCCCAGCAGGCGATCGTGGCGTAGATGACGAAGGAGAAGGTCGCGGGGCCGATCGCCGCCTCGATCTTCGACGTGGGCAGCACGCGCGCCAGCAGCGCCGTCGCCAGCGCGCTGACCGCATAGCCGCCGACGATCGCGGCAATACTGCGCGCCACGATGTCGACGCGCTGCTGCCAGCCGCTTTTCTCTCCGCGTTGCACCGCGCGCTGCGGTGCCCCGCCGCCGGAGACGACGGGGCTGGACCGGCCGGTCACGTCAGAACCGGGCTTCGAGCGACAGCATCGCGCTGCGCGGCTCGCCGTACCAATTGCCCGAGGTGGTGCCGATGGTGCGGTAATAGGTCTGATCGAAGATGTTGTTGAAATTGGCCGAGGCCTTCAGCTCCGGGCTGATCTGGTAGCTCACCCGGCCGGACCATACCGAATAGGTCGGCTGCTCGACGAAGATCGTCGCGGTGCGCTTGTACATCGCGGTCTGGAAGTTGACGCCGCCCGCCACGGTCAACGCCGAGGCCGCGCCCGGCAGCTGGTATGACGTCCACAGCCGCAGCATGTGCTTCGGCGTGAAGGTGGACAGCGGCTGCCGCTCGTTGATCGTCGGCGTGCCGTTAGCCGCGCGATCGCGCAGATATTTGGTCACGTTGTACGTATAGCCGGCGGCGATCTGCCAGTTCGGCGTCAGCATGCCGGTCAGTTCCACATCGACGCCCTGGCTGCGCACCTTGCCGTCCTGGATGTAGCAATTGCCCAGCGTCGGCGACCCCGAGCAGGGCGAGGGATTCTCCACGTCGATCTGCGAACGACCCTTTTCGATCGTGTGAAACACCGCGATCGTGGCGTTCACGCGCTGGTCGAACAATTCACCCTTCAGCCCCGCCTCGGCATTGCCGCCGGTCGCCGGGTCGAGCGGCTCGCCCTCGGCGGTGAACAGGTTGGACTGTGAGCGGAAAATCTGGACGTAGCTGGCATAGGCCGTCCAGTTCGAGAGCACGTCATAGGTCGCCGCGACGTAAGGGGTAAAGCGCCCCTTTTGCCGATACTGGCTGGTGACCAACCCGGTGACGTTGTTCTGCGTGCGCGTCTTCCACGAGCTGAAGCGGCCGCCGAACAGCAGCTTTGCGCGATCGGTGAGCGCCAGCCGCAGCGAGCCGTACAGGCCCCATTGCTCCAGATTGTTCGTCGTGCTGGACGCGGCGCGCGCAGGAACGGACGGGACGAAGTTGAACGTATAGGGATTATAGGTGAACGGATTGTAGGCCGGGCCGCTATAGGCCTGCCCGTCATTGTCGTAATCGCGGTTCATGTAATTGCCGCCGATCAGCAGGTCATGGCTCTGGCCGAACGCCTCGAAGCTGCCGGTCAAGCTGCCGTCGAACGCCCATTGATCGCCGATCAGCGTCTGGTCGAAGGCGGAGAAGGTGGCGCCCGTCGTGGTGGACGCCGGCGTGGTGGTGAGCGCGATCGAGCAGCAGGCCGCGCCGCTGAAGCCGGTGTTGTTCTCGCGCATTTTGGTGCCGCCCAGCTTCAGCTTCCAGTTCTCGCCGAAATGATGCGTCAGGTCGGCGAAGAACGTCGTCGTATCGACGTTGAGCGTCGACCAGCTACCGTTGGTATAGGTCGACCGCGGCAGGTTCAGATCGGTGCCGTTCGCGTAACGCAGGATGCCGGTATAGAAGGGGATCGCGTCCAGTTGCTCGTAATTGATGCCGACACCCAAAGTGGTGTTCGGCCCAAGATCGGCCTCGACGATGCCGTACAGCACGGCCTTGGTCGAATCGGCATAATCGTAGAAGAATTCGCGATCCTCGTAGGACGCGACGAAGCGCGAGCGGATCGACCCGCTGGCGTTGAGCGGCACGCTGGTGTCGCCGTCGACGCGCTTGTAATCCCAGTTACCAACGCGGCCCTGCAGGTGCAGGTGGCGCTCCTTCTGCGGGCGCTTGCGGACGAGGTTGATCGTCGCGCCCGGCTGGCCGGCACCGTTGAACAGCCCGGCCGGACCGCGCAGTACCTCGACCCGGTCGTAGCTCGCGAGGTCCGGGCTGCTGAAGAAGCCGCTATTTCGCTCGGTCGGCACGCCGTCATACTGGATGGTCGTGATCTCGAAGCCGCGCGAGAAGAAGTTGCGCTCGAAACTGCTCTGCTGCTCGGCGACGATGCCCGGCGCGTTGAGCAGCGCGTCATCCATCGTGCGCAGGTTTTGATCATCGAGCCGCGCGCGGGTGATCACGCTCACCGATTGCGGCGTCTCGCGGATCGAGCGCGTGCTCTTGCCGATGGTGACGGCGTTGGTGGCATAGGAGCCGGTGTCCTCGGTCTGGCCCGGATCGGAGGAGGTGCTCGCCATTAGGCCGGCATCGCCCGCGCCCTCGACGCGCACCGCGTCGAGCCGTACTTCGTTGTCCGTCGTCTGCGGCGCGCGTTCGATCGTGAACGACCCCGCGCCGGTCTGGCGATAGGTCAGTCCGCTGCCTGAGAGGATGCGCGACAGCGCCTCCGCCGGGCCATAGCTGCCGCGCAGGCCGGCGCTGGACACGCCCTGCGTCAGCGACGCGTCATAGACGACCGCGACGCCGCTCGCCTGAATGAACCGGCCGAGCACTGACGACAGCGAGCCGGCGGGAATGTCGTAGCTCCGGCTGGCCTGAGCGGCGGCCGGGCCGGCGATGACCATGCCCGCGCCCAGCACCGTCGTCATCATCAGCGATGAGAGCGCGAGCCCGCGCAGCCCGATGGCTGTCGGTCGATTGAACATCCGCACTTAATGGACCCCCGTGTGATTATCCCGCGTGGCTCTCGCTAATGAGAACCAATCCTATCATTCTGACGTTCGGCGATGGGCGATGTAGACGTGGGTCGCGAAATTTTCTTCTCAGGCGACGAGCAGGATCAGCCAATCGGTGACGCGGATAGAGCGAATGCCGAGCGTATGCTCCAGCGTGTCGAGCGCCTGCATCGGATTTGCGATGCCGAACCCGCCGCTGACCCTGCGGGTCGCAAGGCCGCTGCCCAGCACGGTGATATATCCCGCGTGATAGCGGTTGAGTTCACGCACCACGTCACCGAGCGGCTGGTCGTTGAACATCATCGTCCCGTGCACCCAGGCGTCGGCCATGCCGGGATCGATACGATGCGCAGGCTGGACACCGGTGCGGCTATAGCGCAGCGACTGCCCCTCCGACACGGTCGATGGTGCGCCCGGTGTGGCGGTCTCGACGACGCGGACGCTGTGTTCCGTCACCGTTACATCAGTCTGGTCACCGTCCTGCCGCACGATGAAGCGCGTGCCGAGTGCCGTCGTCGATCCGCTGCCCGCCACCACGGTGAACGGCCGGTCGCGATCGCGCGCGACGGTGAACGCGGCTTCTCCCTTGAGCAGCCGGATCGTTCGTGCCGAACGGGTAAAGTCGATCGCGATGGCGCTGGCGGTATTGAGATGGACCGTCGAGCCATCGGCCAGCGCCACGCTGCGGCGCTCGCCCGTGGCGGTCATGGCGTCCGATCGGAGCCATGTGACGCCGTCGCGTGCCGAACCGCCGACGACGAGCAGCGCGAGGCAAGCCGCGAGCGCCATCGCGATCCGGGGCCGGGCACGAAACGGGGCGGCAAGTCGCGGCACGACCGCGAGCCGGGGACGCCCGCGCAGCGCAGCCTGCACCTGATCGCTGCCCATCGCGCGCCAGAACGTTTCCACCTGCGCGAACGCCTCGGCGTGACGCGGATCGCGCGCGAGCCATTGCGCCATTTCGCGCGCGTCGCTTTCCGTCAGAGTCCCGGCATCGCGCGCAGTGATCCAGCGTGCCGCCGCATCGGTCATGTCCCTGGTGATCAATCCGTCTCTCACCGCGATGTGCCCCTCCTGTCACGCGACGATGCAGATGACAGCACGGGCACGCTTATAAGCTAAGACGATCCACGGAGCGCAATGTCGACCGTCGACTGTCGATTTCAGCTCATTCGCCGACGCTGCCGACGCGTGCGAACAGATGTCGCAGCGCATTGTCCATGTGCCGCGCGACCATGCTGCGTGAGATCCCGAGGCGGGTCGCGATCTCGTTGACGGGCAATTCCTCGATCTTGCGGAGCAGGAAGACCTCGCGGCAGCGCGGGGTGAGGTCATCGACGCATTCGAGCAGGATCCTGAGCTGTTCGCGGTCAAGCAACTGGCGCTCGGCGATCGGCAGGTCGCATGGGACATCGGGCGCGGTATCGATCGCGGTGAACAGGCCATCGCGACGCTTCTGCGCCCGCAGCCAGTCGGTTGCGAGGTTGGTCGCCAGACGATTGAGGAACGCGCTCTTGTTCTGGATCGCCGCAGGGTTGTCGACGCGCTGGAGCTTGAAGAACAGGCTCTGCGTCACGTCCTCCGCCGCGACTTCGCTCCCGAGCAGGCGTGTGAGACGACGGATGAGCGAGGGTCGTTCTGTAACGAGCAAATCGGAAAGAACGACAGCGCAAGAGAGCATATCTTGAGGTGATAACGCTAATGCGAAGCTCCCGCAATATGCCCTGAGCATTCACGAAGTGCTCGAAGTTCGACCATCGTTCTAGGTGTCTGCCATACGGCGCCTAAGCAACGTGAACGAATGTCCAAAGCTGGTGAAAAGCCGCTCCGAAATGTCGACGTTGAGTCGCTATCGCGGATGGTTGGCTTGGCGGCAGGCATGGTCTTCAAACCAGGGTGGTAGGTGGTCCACGCATCATGAGGGTTCCTGTGCGATGAGTTTGGCTGCTTCACGCAGGCCCTCGCGAATTCGCTCCATCACTCCGGCATCCGCCTTCGTGGAGTGAACGACATAGGCCGAGTAGGAGAATTCAGGGCTTCCAGGGATCAGTTCCAGCCTGCCGTCTTCCAGCTGCGGACGAATAAATCCTTTGCGGAAATACCCGCTTCCACCTGTTTCAAGAATGTATTCGAGTGCCAGCGGACCGTAGCTGATCGACATAACCGGCGCGGGCTGGTCGGGAAAAGCGGCCTGATAGCTGGCGGCGAAATCGTCGCCCCAGTCGATCCGGACGTGGTCTTCGGGTGTCAGCGGTCGCTTGTTCCCTGTGGTGCGCACTTGCACCAGCTTTTCCTCAAACAGCAGTTCCGCGATGACACCCGCCCCGTGCGGAGCCGCATACACGATCGCCACGTCAAGCGCGCCGTCCTGTACCATCTCTACCAGTTGATCAGCAGTTCCGATCCGAGAGTTCACCGCAAATTGCGGGCATTCGCGCCGCATCCACAGCAGCCAGTGACGCAGCAGGGGATTCCACAGGCTCAATTCGGCCCCGATGGTAATCACCGTTTCGCGACCGGGCGGCAAGGCGACGGAGGCGCGGGCGCGATCCCATACTTGCACCAACGTAGAGGCGAAGCGCAGGAACTGTTCGCCCGCTTGGGTCAGCCGCGCGCCTGCCTTGTTGCGGATAAAGACGGGGCGGTCCAGCTGGTCCTCCAGCACGCGGATGCGCGCGCTCACTGCCGTCTGGGTGATATTAAGGTTGTTGGCAGCGCCTACGAAGCTGCCGGTCTTAACGACCTCAAGAAAAGTGCGGGCGACGCTGATGTCCACGCGGCAACAACTTTCTGCTCAATGTATGTTTAGCGCTGAACCAAGGCGGTTGAAGTACCTCGGTGAAGCGGCAGCGACAATCATAACTGCGAAGGGGTGACGGGCACCAAGGTCAACTTTCGGTCTGCTTCCAGCCTCCTCCCAAAGCGAGGAAGAGGGAGACCTGATCGTCCGCCACCTGCGCCTTTGATGCCGACAGTGCGACCTCTGCCTCGGCGACGGTTCGCTTCGCGTTCAACAGATCGAAGAGCGGGGTGCGGCCGGCGTTGTAGAGGATCTGAGCATCCTTCTGAGCCTTGAGGGCTCGATTTCGCGCTGCTTCGAAACGGGCGGCGCGATCAAGGTCGCGCCCATAGGTTGTCAGGCTGACTTCGACCTCGCGGAGCGCGGTGAGCACGGTCCCGTCGAAACTGGCCAGGGCAGCGACCGCGCTCGCATCCGCCTGGCGGATCCGCGATCGCACACCTTCGGTGGGCATGGTCCACGAGATGAGCGGACCGAGGCTCCAATGGTTGGTGGCGTTCGTTCCGAGATCTTTCAGGATGCCGAGCGTGCCCATACTGGCGCCCAGGCTGATGCGGGGATAGAGTTCCCCGATCGCGACCCCGATCCGGGCCGTGGCACCGGCGAGTTTGCGCTCGGCCTCACGCACATCGGGACGCCGCTTCAACAGACTGGCGCCATTCCCGACGGGAATGGGACGCTTCAGATGGGGCGGTGTGGCGCACGTAGCAACCTCGCTCGGGAAGTCTGCCGGGGGGCGGCCGGTCAGCACGGCCAGATGGAAGAGAGCCGTCTTGCGGCGCGCTTCGAACTCCGGCAGCGCAGCGCGACTTTCCTCCGTCTGGGCATCGGCCAGGAAGGCGTCCTTCCGCGCGATCCGGCCTGCACGCCCCAGACGGCGCAGGACGTCGGCGCTCTTGTCCTGGATGTCCACCACGGATTGATTGACGACCAGTTCTTCTCCGGCGGTACAGGCTTCAACATAGGCGCGCACAACGTTGGCGACGACGGTCACGCGCACGGAGTCCCGCAGGGCGACGCTGGCCTCGGCATCGGCCTCGGCGGCCTCGACGATGCGCTTCAACTGGCCGAACAGGTCGAGCTGATAGGAGACACGCAATCCCGCGCCGCCGACGCTCAGCGGCGGGATCGGATCCTCACGCAGGTAGGACTGCCTCGAGAACTGCCTGCGCTGGACTTCGCCCTCCACTTCAAGCTCGGGGCCGTATGTGTCCCTGGCCTCGTCGACCACGGCTTCGGTACGCGCGAGATTGGCTGCGGCAACGCGAAGGTCGGTGTTGGCAACCAGAGCCTCGCCGACAAGCCGGTCGAGCGTCGGGTCATCATACAGCCGCCACCAGTCTTGCGGCAGTTCGGTTGCCTCTACGGGCACGCCAGCGGCGCTGGCAAACGGACCCTGGGCGGCAGGGGCGTTGAGTAACTCGCTTTTCGGCCCCTTATAGTCCGGTCCCACCGTGGTGCAGCCCGCCATCAACAAGGCGCCGGCGACGGAGAGTGCCAGGCGTCTCGTGGCGTGCCAGGGCCGAGCGCGGCCGGAGGCGCGAACTGGCACGATAGCCCCGGGTCCAGCCATCAAGCCGACGGGGGGAAGCACGTCCGTACTCCTCACCATGGCAGGCTCCTGTGGATCTTCCGCTCATCGGTGCGCGGATGAATGACGACCGTCGCGGTCTGCCCGGGGATCAGGCGCACATTCGCCGGCACCTTGTCCAGCTCGATCCGGACGGGAATGCGCTGGGGCAGCCGAACCCAGTCGAACGTCGGATTCACATCGGCATACTGACCATCGACACCACCACGCTCGCGATCCTCGATGCCGCCCGCGATACTCTGGACCCGACCGCGGACTTCGTCGGCCACGCCCATGATGTAGATGCTCGCCGGATCGCCGACCTGGATGGCCGGCAGCTTGGTCTCCTCGAAATATCCCTCCACCCGGAGAGTTTTTCCATAGACCAGGGCCAGGGCAGGCTTGCCGACAACGACATAGACACCGGGCTGCAAGGTCGTATTGGTGACAGTCCCGTCCACCGGCGCGCGCACCAGCGTGCGTTCCAGGTTGAAGCGGGCGAGGTTCCGCGCGACGACCGCTTCCGCCACCGCAGCCCTTAGTTCGTCGGTCCGCGTCCGCCCCTGTTCCACGGTCTCCGCAGCGATCACCGCGCTGACCGCGCGGTTGCGGCGATCCTCGCGAACGGCCTGGGCAAGCGAGGCGCGCTGACTCGCCAATTTGGCGTCGGCCTGCTCAAGGGCGAGCTGGTAGCGGGGACGATCCACCACGAACAGCACATCGCCCTTGTGTACCGGCTGGTTGTCCACCACCCGCACGTCGGTGACGAGCCCGCCGACGTCGGCCGACACGGGCACCATGTCCGCCCGAACCTTGCCGTCGCGCGTGATCGGATCGACCTGATAGCGCTGCCACAGCACATAAATCCCGCCGAGGATGGCAAGGATGACGAGTAGGGTCGCGAGCGAGCGCCCGAGAAGATGTCGGTAAGGCATGATCAGTAGTGCAGCCGGAAGTGAGGGATAAAGTCTGCTGCCGCGCTGAGGCCCCACCAGATGAGGGTGAAGGCGGCAAGGTCTAGCAGGGCGGGTTGCCAGATGAAGCGATGAAGCGGCAGGCGCTGCATCGGCATACGAAGGAAATAGACGAGCACCACTGAAATGACCGCCGTCACGAGCGCGGTGGGAACGTAGATGCCGCCAAGGTGAACTTCTTCAATCATACGCCAATTCCATGCCCACGTGCGTCGTTGACGCCGCTCCGATGGTCAGCACCGGCGCAGCTGCTTCGGGAAACAGGTTGCAGCGCATTGCCACGAGCGCTCGCAGCGCCTGCCTGCGATGATCGTCGAGCGGGCGGGCCAGCAGACCGTCGATCGAGCGGTCGATCGGCGCCAGCAGGGCGGTGTCCGCCGGGGAGATCGCGCCACGGCGGATCCGGGCGCGGTAGTGATTGGCGATGCCCGAGAGCACCAGCCCCATGTCGTGGCGCAGGTCATGCGGGACATGGGACAGCGCCTTGCGCACCGGGATGACGTTGCGCCCGATGCGCAGGTCGGCGAGGCCGTCCGCCGCATGGAGGTCGTCGCCCGGCGGGGCTGCGACGATCCGCTGTGCGATCTGGCCGAGACGGTCGACCGAGCGCGCCGTCCAGTCCGCGGGGCGGAAGGGCCGCCGGATGTCTGCCAGCAGGGCCAACTCGGCCCAGTTGGCACGCATCACCCGGCGCAGCGTCCAGCGCACGCTTGCTGAACGGAACAGGCGCGTCACGGCCAGTGTGGTTACGATGCCGCCAAGCTGAGCGAGGCCGGTGTTCACGAACGTGGCGAAATCAGCCTCAAAGCGGGGCAGGAAGCCCATGGCGACGATGAAGCAGGAGAACATCGGCAACGCCTCAGGCGAGCGGCGCGGGTCAGCCTGGATATAGCCCATCCAGATCAGTGTCGGGGCGAGCGTGATAACCAGCATCTCGTAACCGTCCACGCGGGGTAGAACGAAGAAGAGATAGAAGGCGGCGAGCGGGAAGGTTTTGAGCGTCGCCTTCAGGTAGCGCCCGATCATCGGCGAGGGGTCATCATTCGCCGCGAACGAGCAGGTGATGAGCGCCGCAAAGGCCGCCGTGGCCGAGCCGCTGGGCCAGGCCCTTCCAGCTGTCCGGCGCCATCGCCATGTCGAGCCCTGCGTTGAATGTCGCCGGACAATCGGTGTTGGTGCAGCCCGGGATCTGCCCGTGACCGTTCCAGTCGCCGACAACGAAGCCGTCGAAGCCCATCCGGCCCTTCAGCACGTCGGTGAGCAACGACTTGTTGCCGTGCATCTTGGCACCGTTCCAGCTGGAGAAGCTGGCCATTACCGTCAGCGTGCCGGCATTCACCGCGGCCGGATAGCCGGCATTGTGGGTTGCAATCAGCGTCGCTTCATCGACCTGCGTATCGCCCTGGTCGATCCCGTCTTTGGTGCCGCCATCGCCCAGGAAGTGCTTCACGCTGGCGGCGACATGCCCCTTCTTGATACCCCAGTCTGCAGGCTTGCCCTGCAGCCCTTCCACCATCGCGCCGGCATAGGAGGCGACCAGCGCGGGATCCTCCGAATAGCCCTCATACGCGCGGCCCCAGCGATCGTCCTGCGGCACTGCCAGCGTCGGGCCGAACGCCCAGTCGATCCCCGCCGCCGCCGTCTCGGCCGCGGTCGCCTCGCCGATGCGCCGGATCAGCGCCGGATCGCGCATCGCGCCCAGCGCGCTGTTGTGCGGGAAGATCGTCGCACCAACGACATTGTTGTTGCCGTGCACCGCGTCGATGCCGAACATCAGCGGGATGGCGACATGCCCCGGCCGCTGCTCCATCGCCACTGCGTTGAACGCGCGCGAGGTCGCGACCCAGGGCGCTGCCGGCGAGCGATCGGGCGCGCCGATCGGCGGCGAGCTGCCGCCCGCCAGGATCGAGCCGAGCGGGTATTTGCGAAGATCCTCCGGCTTGATCGATCCGGTATCGCCCTGGATCATCTGGCCGATCTTCTCTTCCAGCGACAGCTTGGAAAGCAGGTCGGTAATTCTTGCTTCGGTTGCGGCGTCCACCATCGCGTCCGGGCTCTGCGCCACGGGCCAATTTTCGGGAGTGGCGACTTGCGCCGCCGTTCCGCTTGCCACCATGCCCATCAGGGCTGCTACCGTCCAAAAGCCAACGCGACGCATTCCATCCCTCTCCGGCTATGCTCTAGCTCGCATAAGAGCCATAGAGTGATAACGCTACCACCTTTTCAGATATGCTGCACTTGCGGCTTTGCAGATGCGCAACAGATGCTACGGTGGCGGAATGGCAGCAGGCTCGACGCGCAAACCCCGAAGCGGAACCTCGCGGCAAACGGGCGCACCGACGATCGCCGATGTCGCGAAGATGGCCGGCGTTTCGCTGATGACCGTGTCACGCGTCATCAACGCCGAAAGCAACGTGCGCGATGCGACGCGCGAAGCGGTTCATGCCGCGATCGCGAAACTGAACTACGCGCCCAACCGGGCCGCCCGTCGCCTCGCAGGTGCCGCGCAGCAGCGTATCGGCCTGCTTTATAGCAACCCTTCGGAATCCTATCTCAGCGCCTTTCTGCTCGGCAGCCTCGAACAGGCGAGCCGCGCGGATATTCAGCTCGTTGTGCAGAATGTCGACAGCGACAGCGACGAACGGGAAGTGGCTCAGCGCCTGCTCAACAGCGGCGTCGATGGGATCATCCTGCCACCGCCCTTGTGCGATTCGCAGCCCGTGCTCGATCTGCTGAGCGAAGCGCGCGTTCCCGCGGTGGTCGTCGCGACCGGTCGCCGGCCCCAGCACCTTGCCGCCGTCTCTATCGACGATCGCAGCGCTGCACGTGAGATGACGGCCCACCTGCTCGATCTCGGCCATCAGCGGATCGGCTTCATCATCGGCAATCCCAATCTGACGGCAAGCGGCGAGCGGCTGGAGGGCTATCGCGCGGCGCTGGCCGAGCGTGGGATCGAGATGGACGACAGCCTCGTCGCGCAGGGCCTGTTCACCTATCGCTCCGGCCTCGACGCTGCAGAGGAGCTTCTTGAGGCAAAGAGCCCCCCCTCAGCGATTTTCGCCAGCAACGACGATATGGCGGCGGCGACCGTAGCGGTTGCGCACCGCCGCGGCCTCGACGTGCCCGGGGACCTGACCGTCGTCGGTTTCGACGACAGCGCCCTGGCGACGACGATCTGGCCCGAACTGACGACCATACACCAGCCCATCGCGGACATGAGCCGTGCGGCTGTTGATCTGCTCGCCGCGATGCTGCGCGACAAGCGCAGCGGCGCGGCCGAGGTGCTGCGCCAGGTGGTGCTCGATTATACGCTGATCCGCCGGCAATCTGACGCGGCGCCGAGGCGCAGGCCGGCGGCACGGCGGGCAGGCTAAACCGATCCTCCGTTCGCCCGGAGCCTGTCGAAGGGCGTGCCCCAAGCGCTGCGCTGATTGACACGTGCTTTGACAAGCTCAGCACGGATGGGGAGGGGTGTTAACCCAGTCACCACCGTCATGCCGGGTTCGTCGCGGCATTCACCGTGCCGCGGGTCCAACGCGCAAAGGTTCGCTGCGCCCGATCAACAAACGCCCCGTCATCCCGGCCACGCCCCGGAATCCAATGCTCCGCGCACGCGGCCGCCAATAAGTATGCTGCACCCGGGATCTCGGCACGGCAGCCGGGGTGACGAGCGCCAGGTGCAGCCGCCCGCGGGGCAATCTCAGCCCGAGATCCGCATCGCTATCGTCGTCCGCGCACCCGGCGCCAGCGACGCCGCTTCGCCGCGGTTCACCGCATCGGGCATCGCTGTCACCGGTTCGGCACAGAAGAACGCCTCACCCGGCGGCACGTACACGTGCAGCGCCGACGTGCCTTCGCCCGTCAGCACCACATCGCCATCATCCCGCTCGATCGTCGCGACACCGCGCCAGCCGGTATAGCAATGGTCCACCAGATCAGGCCGCACCAGCGCACCGCCAACCGACCAATCCCCCAGCGCATCCGCCGCGGCGTGTTCAGCCGGCAGCATGTCGCCATCCGCCAGCCAAACGCGGTCAGCCACGAACCGCAACCGATCCGCGGCCGCGAAATAGGGATGAAATCCCAGAGACACCGGCATCGCCCGCTCGCCCGTGTTCTGCACCTCAAGGGTCGCCAACAGCCCTTCCGCCGACACCACCAGTCGCTGCTCGGCCGCGAACGCCCACGGCCAGGTCTCGTCACCCGCATGCTCCAGCCGCATCGTTACGCTGGTCTCATCCGTACACACGACCGACCATGGCATCAGCCAACCAGTCCCATGTAGCGGGTGCGCCTGTTCCGGGTGATTACGAGGCAGTTTAACCGCCTGACTCTCCCACAAGAAGGAACCGGCGGCAATCCGATTGGCATAAGGCACGAGCGGGAAGCAGGCTAGATCGAACGGCTCGGTGACCGCCGCCGGCGTCGGCCGCAGCACGTCGCGTCCGGCCCTGGTCAGCGACAGGATCGCCCCGCCACGCTCGGGCGCCGCCTCCAGCGCCCAATCGCCTGCAGCCAGCTTCAACCCTGCATCTCCTCGAGCTCACGCCCGCGTGTCTCGCGCACCATCGCTTTGACGAAGACGTACGACACCGCCGCCGCCACCGCATAGAAGACATAGGTCACCGCAAGGCCCGGCTTCACCGCTAGCGACGGGAACGACACGGAGATCGCCGCATTGGCGATCCACTGCGCGAAGCCCGAGATCGCCAGCGCCGACCCGCGGATCTGGTTTGGGAACATCTCGCCCAGCATGACCCACATCACCGGCCCCCAGCTGATGTTGAAGAACACCACATAGAGGTTCGCCGAGACGAGCGCGATCAGTCCCGCGTTACCCGGCAGCATCACGCCGCCCGTGCCGTCCGGCACCGCTGTCGAGAATGCCCAAGCGACCACGCCTAGCGTCACGGTCATCCCGGCCGAACCGATCAGCAGCAGCGGCTTGCGCCCGATCTTGTCGATCAGTGCGATCGCGAGAAGGCATGCGCCGATTGACAGCGCGCCCGACAGGATGTTGATCTGGAGCGCATTATCTTCGGTGAAGCCCACCGCCTCCCACAAAGTCGCGCCGTAATAAAAGACGACGTTGATGCCGACGAGTTGCTGGAAGATGGCGAGACCGATGCCGACCCACAGGATGGGTCGGATCTTGCCCGTGGTCTTGTCGACGAGGTCGGACAGCTTGGGCTTGTGATGATCCGCCGCAAGCGAGGCGCGGATCTCGCCCACTTTGCGCGCCGCCTCCGTGGCGCCGAACAGCCGCGTCAACACGTCGCGCGCGCGGTCCTCCTGGCCCTTGACCACCAGGTAGCGCGGGCTTTCCGGGATGGAGAAGAGCGCGAGCAGGTAGATCACCGCCGGGATCACCTGCAGCCCGAACATCCAGCGCCATGCCGGAATGTCGCCCCACAACGGTTCGGTCGATCCGCCTGCGAAGCGCGCCAGCACGAAATTCGCAACGAACGCACCCGTCAGGCCGGTGATGATCATCACCTGCTGCACGCTGGAAAGTCGTCCGCGCACGTTCGCCGGCGTCACTTCCGAGATATAAACCGGAGAAGTCACGCTCGCCGCGCCCACGCCAAGCCCACCAATGATCCGGGCCAGAATGAACACCTCGGACGATCCCGCCGCTGCAGCGAGGATTGCGGAGACGAGGAACAGCACCGCCGAGACCATCATCGTCGCGCGCCGCCCGATCAGGTCGGACAGCCGCCCCGCACCGAACGCGCCAATCGACGATCCGACGAGAATCGCGCCAACGTTGATGCCGATGCCCAGCCTGCCGAGGTCGAACGCCGCCTCCAGCCCCTTCTGGGTGCCGTTGATGACCCCGGAGTCATAGCCGAACATGAACCCGCCGATTGTCGCCACCGCGACGATGCGCAGGACGAGGGCCTTGTTGAACGCCGTTTCCACTCGCAAACTCTCCGGACTTGCGCCTCCACGGGCGCTTAGACTTAGCTGTTGGCGCGAACCGCCGGCGCGGCCGGCACGGTGACGCGGAAGGTGAAGACATCGCCGGCGAGCGGCTGCGCGGCCAGCGCCGCTGCGTCCAGCCCCTGTCGCGCGGTGGTGGCAAAGGCGGTGCGCCCATCCGCGCCGCCCAATGCGACTTTGGTGACGTTGGCCACGGGAAAGCGCACTTCCTCAGTCAGCTCGCCGGCGCGCGAGAAGCGCCGCGCCGCCCAGCCACCGTAGAAGCCGACCCACACCCCACCCTCGGCGTCGCAGATCGCACCGTCAGGATGGCCTTCATCGCCAGTGAAGGCGAGGAATGGTTCCGCCGATCCCAGCGAGCCGTCTTCGGCGATCGCATGCGCCACGATCGTCCGTGCCAGTGTATCGACATGGTAAAGCCGCTTGCCGCAGGGCGCAATCGCAGGCCCGTTGGTGATCTCGGTCGGCGTCACCGGCGTCTCATGCACCGCGCCGCCGTCGAGGATGTAGACGCGCCCGCTCGCGCTAGCCTCGTCATTATCCATCGTTCCGAAGAAGATCCGCCCACGCGCGTCGATCGCCGCATCGTTCAGCCGGTTGGCTGGCAGATGCGTATCAACCGATGCGATGCGATCGAACGCGCCCGTTTCCGGCGAGAAACGGTGCGGCCCGGATTGCAACCCGGCGATCAGATCGCCCTTGGCGGACGGCAGCACCCAGCCGACCATCTCGGGCGCATCCCAGCGATCGGTCTCGGCCGTATCCAGACGATGCCGATAGATATGCCGCCCCTTGATGTCGACGAACCACAAGGCGCCGTCGATCCATACCGGACCTTCGCCCAGCTCCGCGCCTATTTTCAGGAGATGCGTCGCGTCCATCAGCGCCAGCCTGCGTCCACCCAGTAATCGTGCCCCGTGCACATGCGCGCATCGTCTGCGGCGAGGAAGAGCGCAAGCGCGGCGACGTCGCTCGGCTGGATCCGGCCATTAAGGCATTGCGCCGCGACCAGCTCTGCTTCCGCCTCCGGATTGTACCAGCGCTCCTGCCGCGGCGTCTGCACGTTGCCCGGCACGATCGTGTTCACGCGGATGCCGTCGCGGCCCAGTTCGCGGGCCAGGCCGCGCGTCATACCCTCGATCGCCGCCTTGGCGGTTTGGTACAATACCAGCTCGGGCAGGCCGAGATGCCAGCTAATCGACCCGAAATTCAGGATCACGCCCTTGCCCGCCCTACGCATCGCCGGAACCACGGACTGGGCGACAAAGAATTGGTGACGCAGATTGACGTTCATGCGCTCGTCCCAGAACGCCGGCGTCACATCCTCCACCTTGTGGCGGTCGTCATTGGCGGCATTGTTGAGCAGCACGTCAACGCCGTCCAGATCGGCGATCAGCGCCGGCAGGCAGCTTGCCACCTGGTCAAGATCGGTCAGATCGCACTGGCGATACAGCGGCGCGTGCTTTGCCCCCGCACCCAGACGTTCCGCCAAGGCTCGCCCTTCGCCATCGAGCACATCGATGAAGCCGACGCGCGCGCCCTGCGCCACGAAAGCCTCGACCAGCCCCGCACCGATGCCGGACGCGCCGCCAGTGATGATAACGCTCTTGTTTTCAAGGCTCGGATAAATGGCGCGACCGGTGTCGCTTGCAGTCTGTTGCAGCACTAAGGTCTCCGAAGGGGTCATGCCGCGAGCAGGCCGCGGGAAGCGAGATTGCGGAACAGGTCGGCGATGCCGAAGCGCCAGGCGGGCGCATCGCGCGATGTGGTGACCGGATTGACCAGCGTGCCGAGGCGCGCGCTTGAGATCGTCACCGTGTCGCCGACCTTGTGGGTGAAGCCCTGGCCGGGCTCGTCGCGGTCCTGCACGGGCGCGAAGAGCGTGCCGCAGAACAGCACGAGCCCGTCGGGATAATGATGTTCGCTCAGCGCCTGCCGCAGCAATTCGGCCGGATCGCGGCTGATCTCGCGCATCGTGCTGGCGCCCTCGAGCACATAGCCGTCCTCGCCGGTGATCGTCATCGCGACATCGGCGGCGCGCACGTCGTCCATCGTGAAATTGTCATCGAACAGCCGGATCATCGGTCCGAGCGAGCAGGAGGCGTTATTGTCTTTCGCCTTTCCCAGCAGCAGCGCGGAGCGGCCCTCGAAATCGCGAAGGTTCACGTCATTGCCGAGCGTCGCGCCAACCGCCTGTCCATGCGCATCGGCGACCAGCACCACTTCG
Source organism: Sphingomonas sp. OV641 (assembly GCF_900109205.1). Lineage (NCBI taxonomy): Bacteria > Pseudomonadati > Pseudomonadota > Alphaproteobacteria > Sphingomonadales > Sphingomonadaceae > Sphingomonas > Sphingomonas sp. OV641. The sequence continues at coordinate 19,432 of NZ_FNZB01000001.1, forward strand.
GGCTCAGGGTTGTTCCAAGTGGAGTCCGATCGAATGCCGACCGGCGCATTATGGCCGACTGTGGAGAGTACCGGCGACTTGGTGAAGATCTCCGCGTCGGGGCCGATCGCGACCTCCAGATACTGAGACCACATGCCATCGCGGATCAGCGTATCCTTGAGCTGTGCTGCCCGTTCTGACCCCGGTTCGACGCTGCGCAAATTGCCGCCGAGCGCCTGTTCCAGCCGCGCGCGCACGGTGGCCGCCTTTGCGTGGTCGCCGCGCGCCTGTTCCTCGATCACGCGCTCCAATGCGGAGACCGCAAAGGTAACGCCGGCGGCCTTGACGCACTGCAGGTCGATCGGACTTAGCAGCGCGTCGTCTGCAATGGCTTCGAGTTCGATCGGCACGCCGCCATCGAATGTCCGGTCAGCGATCAGCATGGACACGGTCGGGCGTATGCGCGCCATGTCGTAGCCCTGACCGTTTCGGATCATGAAGGGAGAAGGGCCATCCGCCGTCTTTAAACGGCCGATAAAGGTGCCGTCGCGCCAATCGGAGGGCATGGCCTCCAGCCACGTTGGACGATACTGCGACACTGGTGTCCTCCCCGGTTGTGTTAGCGGTATCGTTCATGCCATAGTTGTCGTCAAGGGCAGTGATGCTGGTCGAAAATGCGGTATGTTAAAGGGGCGGAGAGGTGATGAAGCGCAGGCAGTTCGTCCAGGCAGCCACGCTCGCGCTCGCCCTCAACGTTGGCGCTAACGTCGGGGCCGAACCGGCCGTTTCGTTTCAGGTCCCCTATACCTGGGGTAACGTCACGCTGGGCGGCGGCGGTTTCGCACCAGGCATTGTTTTCAGCACCGTCGAGCGTGGCCTCGCATACCTGCGCACCGACATGGGCGGCGCGTATCGCTGGGACGCCAAGGCGCGGCGCTGGCTGCCGCTCCAGGACGACGAATCCCAGCCCAGCTACATGGGCATCGAGAGTATCGCCCCCGATCCGGTCCATGCTGATGTCGTGTACATGGCAGCCGGCATGAACGCGCGCATGCCCGCGGCGATATTCCGCTCCACCGACCGCGGCGCGACGTGGCACAAGACGATCGTACCCTTCGCAATGGGCGGCAACGAGGACGGCCGTGGCATGGGTGAGCGGCTGGCGGTCGATCCGAACGCGCCGGCGACCCTGTTCTTCGGCTCGCGCCACGATGGGCTGTGGCGAAGCGATGATTTCGCCGCAACCTGGCATAAGGTAGCCAGCTTCCCACTTGTCGGTCTCGGCCAGCCCGATCGCCCGCGCACCACACATGGCGGCCTCTCCTTTGTCCTGTTCGACAAGGCGAAGCGCGGGCGAATGTACGTCGCTAGCGCGGATCGCGGCGCGCGGCACCTGTTCCGCTCCGACGATGGCGGCAAGAGCTGGCACGCGATCCCCGGCGGCCCGTCACTTGAGATGCTGCCCACCAAGGGTGTGATCGGCCGCGACGGCGTGCTGACCATCACCTATTGCGACTATATCGGCCCCAACGGCATCAAGCGCGGCCAGGTCTGGCGCTTCGATCCGGCAAAAGGCGAATGGCGCGACGTGACGCCGCTCAAAGGCGCGGCAGTTGTCCCCGGCGGCTACATGGGCGTCGCCGTAGCGGCGAGCGATCCGAACATCATCGCGGTCAGCACCGTCAACCGCTACATCGGCGGCGACACCGCCTGGCGCTCCGCCGACGCCGGCCGCACCTGGCAGGAACTCTCCCGCACCAGCACACGCGACGTGTCGGCCACGCCCTTCCTCGATTTCGACAAGAAGGCCGATTTCGGCCATTGGATCGCCGGTCTCGCGATCGACCCCTTCGACGCCGACCACGCCGCCTATGTCACCGGCGCGACGATGTACGCGACGCACAACTTCAACCAGCCCGCCGCGATGCGCTGGGCGCCCTGGACCAGGGGGATCGAGCAGACCGCCGTCATCACCCTTGTCAGCCCCACCGGCGGCGCACCACTCGTCTCGGGGTTCGGCGATCTCGGCGGCTTCCGCCACGACGACCTCACCGTTTCGCCGCCGCGCGTCCACCTCAACCCCTTCCTCACCAACACCAATTCGCTCGACTATGCCGGCGAAGCTCCCGCGGTGATGGTGCGCAGCGGCAACACGCACAAGCCGGTGGTGCCCGACACTTCGCTCGCCTGGTCAGGCGACGGCGGCACCAGCTGGCAGCCGCTCCGCGTGCCGCCATCGCAGCCCACGGGCAGCGAACCGCCGCCCGAGGCGACCGGCAACGCTGCGATCACTGTTTCTGCCGACGGCACGACCTTCATTGTCGAGACGGCCCAGCCGATCCTCACCCGCGATCGCGGCAAGAGCTGGACGCCGATCCACGGGCTGCCCTCGCGCGTCCGCGTTACCGCCGACAAGGCCGACCCCAAGCGCTTCTACGCGATAGATTTCGCCGCCAACCAGCTCGTCCGCAGCGATGACGGCGGTGCGACCTTCAGACCCGTCACCAGCACCGGCCTCCCGGCCGATCTCTCCGCCGCGCGCGCGATCGGCCGCGAAGCAGCGAACCCGCTCGTCGCCACGCCGGGCCGGGCAGGGGCGCTGTGGTTGCTCGTCGGACCGGACCTCTACCGCTCCACCGACTTCGGCCAGCGTTGGGAGCGCGCCACCGGCGGCATCACCATCACCCGCTACGGCCTCGGTAAGGCCGCGCCGAACGGCAAATGGCCTGCGCTCTACGCGATCGGCGAGCAGCGCGGCACCAAGGGCGTGTTCCGCTCGCTCGACGGCGGGGCAGGGTGGCAGCGTATCAACGACGACCAGCATCAATGGGGCCTGCGCCTGCGCATGGTCAGCGGCGATCCCAAGCGCTTCGGCCGCGTCTATGTCGCGACCGATGGCCGCGGGATCATGTACGGCGATCCGAAAGAGGGGATGAAGTGAACGTATTTAAGCTAGGCACGGCGCTGATCGCGCTGGCGAGCGCCACCGCTGTTTCGGCTCAAGCGACCGAACTGCCGCGTCTTGAGACGAAGAACGGCCGCCACGCCTTCATCGTCGATGGCGCGCCCTATCTGATGCTCGCGGCGCAGGCGAACAATTCGAGCAATTATCCCGCGATGCTCGATCAGGTCTGGCCGACGCTCGACCGCATCCACGCCAACACGCTGGAGATCCCGATCGCATGGCAGCAGGTCGAGGCCACCGAGGGCAAATTTGACCTCTCCTTTCTCCAGGTTCTGCTCGATCAGGCCCGCGCGCATGACAAGCGCATCGTGCTCCTGTGGTTCGGCGCATGGAAGAACACCAGCTACGCCTACACGCCCGATTGGGTGAAGCTGAACCCAGGCCGCTTCCCGCGCATGAAGACGCGCGAGGGCAAAGATCATGGCGTGCTGAGCGCACATGGCGAACAGACGCTCGCCGCCGACACCCGCGCCTTCGTCAAGGTCATGGAGTATCTGCGCGATCACGATTCTCAGAACACCGTGATCATGGTTCAGCCGCAGAACGAAACCGGCAGCTACCGCAACCCGCGCGATTTCAGCGTGGTCGGCAACCGGCTGTTCGCGCAGCCGATCCCGCCGGCGCTCGCCCGGGCCACGAAGAAGTCGGGCACTTGGACGCAGGCGTTTGGCGCCCAGGCCGATCGCGCTTTCAACACCTGGTACGTCGCCTCCTACGTCAACGCGATGGCGGTGGCGGGCAAGAAGGTGAAGCCGCTGCCGATGTACGTGAACGCCTCGCTCGCCGGCCCCTCCAACGTCCCCGATCCCGATGGCGTGGCGAGCGGCGGCCCGCAGCAGGACGTGCTCGACATCTGGAAGGCCGCGGCTCCCGCGATCGATTTCCAGGCGCCGGACATCTACGATCGCAAGAGCGCCAACATCGTCCAGTATCTCGACAAATACACTCGGCTGGACAATCCGCTGATGGTGCCCGAGATCGGCAACGGCAAGGAGTTCGCGCGCTTCTTCTATCCCACGATCGGCAATGGCGGGATCGGCTTCGCGCCGTTCGGCATGGATGACACGGGCTATTTCAACTACCCGCTCGGCTCCGACCGGCTCGACAAGGACACGCTCGACGCGTTCGCGCTGCCCTACAAGGCGGTCGGCTCGATCATGCGCGACTGGGCGCGCATCGCCGCCACCCGCCCGACTTGGGGCGCGGCCAAGCCCGATGACGGCGCCGCCGTCTCGACCACGCTAGGCGACTGGAAGATCACCGGCACCTGGGGTGAATGGCAGTTCGGTACCAAGGAATGGACCTGGCTGAAGTCCGAACCCGCGCCATGGGCGTCGCAGCCGATCGGTGGCCTCGCCGTCGCGCAGATGTCCGACAATGAATTCCTGCTGGTGGGCGATCACGTCCGCGTGAGGTTCGAGTCCGCGACGCCCGGCAACATGGTGCTGCGGATCGAGGAAGGCGGCTTCAGCGACGGCAAATGGGTGATGAAGCGGGTGTGGAACGGCGACCAGACCGACTATGGCATCAACCTGATCGATCGGCCGCAGGTATTGAAGATCACGACAGGCCGCGCGCGCTGACGCGCCGCCACGAGAGATGCAGAGGGGTAAAGTAATGAACAGGTTTTTAGTCGCGGCGCTGCTCACTGGTAGCGCTATCTCTTCGCCGGCCGCGGCGCAGGGCTATCAGGCGCTCGCTAATGGTGTGGCGGTCACGCCGACGTCCGGCCCGTCTTCGCGCGTCGAGGTGACGGTGCATGGCGACGGCATCATCCACGTCGTCGCCACCCCGCGCGACATGCCGACCGGCCCGCTCGCTGCCAGCCTGATGGCGCCAAACCCGCCCGCCGCGCCCAAGTTCACTGTGGTCGAGCAGGGCGGCTATGTGACGATCACCGCGCCCAAGTCGGTCGCGCAGATCGCGCTCGCCACCGGCGAGGTGCGCTTTCTCGACACCGCCGGCAACGTCCTGCTCGGTGAAAGCGGCGCGACCACCTTCGGCCGCACCAGCGCGGACGGCAAGCCGTTCGTTACCGTCTCGCAGCAGTTCAATCGCGGCACCGACGAGGGCATCTACGGCCTCGGCCAGCACCAGAACGGCTTCATGGACAATCTGGGCGAGGACGTCGAACTCGCCCAGCACAACATGGACATTGGCGTGCCGTTCCTTGTCTCCACCAAGGGCTACGGCCTGTTGTGGGACAACAATTCGATCACCCGCTTCGGCAACCCCAAGCCCTACCAGTTCGTCGGCGAGGGCATGAAGGTCTCGTCGGGCGGCAAACCCGGCTGGAAGGCCGAATATTTCCTCGACGGCAAGCCGGTGGTCACCCGCCAGGAAGCCACGATCAACTATCAGTATATCAAGGACCAGGCGAACTGGCCCGAGGCGGCCAAGGCCAAGACCGAGGCGGCGACCGGCGGGCAGAATACCGCCGGCAACGCCGTGCAGAAGCAGACGGTGATCTGGACCGGCGACGTGATGCCGACCACCACCGGCGAGCACCGCTTCCAGCTCTACGGATCGAGCTATTTCAAGGTCTTCGTCGACGGCAAGGAAGTGCTCAACCGCTGGCGCCAGAACTGGAACCCCTGGTACGCGAACTTCGACGTGCCGATGACCGCCGGCAAGGCCGCCAACGTGCGCATCGAATGGGAGCCCAACGCCGGCTATATCGCGCTCCTTCACAGCGATCCGCTGCCGCAGCAGGACCGCAACTCGATCTGGTTCACCAGCGAGATCGGCCAGACCAAGAACTACTGGTTCGTCCCCGGCAACGGCAGCATCGACGGCGCAATCGCCGGCTATCGCCAGCTCACCGGCAAGTCTGAGATGATGCCGAAGTGGGCCTATGGCTTCTGGCAGTCGCGCCAGCGCTACGACACGCAGGACGAAGTGGTCGGCGTCGTCGCCAAGTATCGCGAGCTCAAGATCCCGCTCGACAATATCGTGCTCGACTGGCGCTACTGGCGTGACGACGATTGGGGCAGCCACCGCTTCGATCCGACGCGCTTCCAGAATCCCAAGGCGATGATCGATCAGGTGCACGCGAACAACGCGCGCTTCATGATCTCGGTCTGGCCGAAATTCTATCCGACCACCGATACCTACAAGGAGCTCGAGGCCGCCGGCGCGGTGTACAAGGGCAATCTGGAAATGGGGAACAAGGACTGGGTCGGCCCAGGCTACCTCAACACCATCTACGATCCCTACAAGCCCGAAGGCCGCCGCATCTTTTGGAAGCAGATCGAGGACCGCCTGGCGAAGCTCGGCACCGATGCCTGGTGGGCGGACGCCAGCGAGCCTGATCTCCACTCGAACCTGTCGATCGAGGAGCGCGTCAAGGTTATGGGCCCGACCGGCATGGGTCCGGCCGCGGAATATTTTAACAGCTTCTCGCTGATGAACGCCCGCTCGTTCTTCGATGGCTGGACGTCGTTCAAGCCGGACGTGCGCCCGTTTCTGCTCACCCGTTCGGGCTTCGGCGGGCTGCAGCGTTATGGGGCCGCGATCTGGTCGGGTGACGTCGCCAGCCGCTGGTTCGATTACAAGGCGCAGATTTCCGCCGGCGTGAACGCCTCCATGTCGGGCATCCCCAACTGGACGCACGACATCGGCGGCTTCGCGCTCGAGGATCGCTATGCGTCGAAGACACCGACGCCGGCCGATCTCGACGAGTGGCGCGAGCTCAACCTGCGCTGGTTCCAGTATGGCGCGTTCAGCCCGCTGTTCCGCAGCCACGGCGAATTCCCGTATCGCGAGATCTACGAGATCAGCCCGGAAGGCTCGCCGATGCGCCAGTCGATGGTCTGGTACACTGAGCTGCGTTACCGCCTGATGCCGTACATCTACACCGTGGGCGCCGACACCTTCATGAAGGACGGTAGCATCATGCGCGCGCTCGCCGCCGATTTCCCGCAGGACAAGACCGCGCGCGACCTGACCGACGAATATCTGTTCGGCGACGCGTTCCTCGTCGCCCCGGTGACCGAGTATAAGGCGCGCAGCCGCCAAGTGTACTTCCCCGGCACCGGCACCTGGTACGATTTCTCGAGCGGCAAGACGTATCGCGGCGGCCAGACCGCGACGATTGCCGCGCCGGCTGAGCGCATGCCTTTGTTCGTCCGCGCCGGCGCGATCGTGCCGATGGGGCCGGTGATGCAATACACTGACCAGGACCGCAGCGCACCGCTGACGATCACGGTGTACACCGGCGCCGACGGCCAGTTCTCGCTCTACGAGGACGACGGCACTAGCACCGCCTACAAGCAGGGCGCGTTCAGCCGCATCCCCATTCGCTACGACGACCGCACCGGCACGGTGACGCTCGCCGCGCGTGAGGGCAAGGGCTGGAAGGGCATGCCGGCGAGCCGTCAGATCCGCGTGCGCTGGGTGAGTGAAGGCAAGCCGGTCACCGACGACAACGCCTTCGATGCACAGGCGACCTACAACGGCCGCGCGCTGACCATCGCGCGCAAGTAAAACCGACCTGCTACCCTCCCCGTCCGTGCCGGGGAGGGTAGTGCGGCGAGACCATGCACAAGGGAGTGCAGGACAAGGCTTTACGCCCGTGTCGAGAAGACAAAGGCTCGAGCTTACTTGGCGACAGACGCCCGGAGAATGGGGCCAGGTTGTGCGGGCGGTGACACAGCGTTTCCTGGTTCGGGGCTATTCTGGTGCGCAGCACCAGTCCAGAATGTCCGCAAAGAACAGGTTCTGCTTCGAAATGGCGCGGAGCCCTGGATGGGAGAAGCCGACGTGAGCAACGCATGGCCGCACCTCGACTATCTAGGTTGGCGCGACACCTGTACGGCGCTTCACCTGTTTTTGCAGGTCGTGGGTAAATATCGACTGGCGCATACGCCATGGGTCAACCATTCCTGGCACGCGACTTTCTATGTCACACCCCGGGGCCTAACCACGTCGACGATCAACGATCGCACCGACATTGAGATATTGTTCGACCTTCAAGAACATATAGTTGAAGGGATCAGCAGCGACGGGCGCAGGTCGTCTCTATCGCTTGGCCCGACGACGGTCGCTGACTTCCACCGCCGCTTTGTTGATTTGGTGGCCGATCTCGGCGGTACGCCGCGCTTCGACGGGCGACCGAACGAGGTTGCTGATCCCGTGCCCTTCGTGGAGGACAGCCTCGAGCGGCCCTATGATCGTGAGGCCGTGCAGCGGTTCCACCAGGCTCTCTTGAACATCGACCGCGTATTCAAGAAGTTTCGCAGTTCCTTTTTGGGCAAGGTCAGCCCGGTGCACCTGTTCTGGGGAAGCTTCGACCTTGCCGTTACGCGTTTTTCGGGGCGACGTGCGCCGCGCCATGGCGGTGGCGTTCCGGCGTTGCCCGATGCGGTCGCCCAGGAGGCCTATGACCGCGAAGTATCATCCGTCGGCTTCTGGCCGGGCGGCGGCGGTGTCGATTACCCGGCATTCTACGCCTATGCCTATCCTGCGCCCGATAGCTTTTCCACCGCAAGGGCGCGTCCTGATGCTGCGTTCTGGCACGACGCCCTGTCAGAGTTCATACTGCCGTACGAGGCTGTGCAGTCGTCGGACGATGGAGATGCGACGCTGCTCGCCTTTCTCGTGTCCACGTATGAAGCTGCCGCCGATCTGGGGAAATGGGATCGCGACCTGCTGGACTGTACAGCGGGCCTGCCGCGTCAGGTGCGCCCGGCCGATCCGAACCCGCCGCGCTGATCGAACCTGGCCTACATAGAGTCGTACGGGGCCATCGCTTAAAACAGTCCCGCGCCCTCCAGTTTCACGACCGGCACGAACCGGCCCCCCGCCGGCACCGTCACCGCCAGCCCGCCGGCGCGCTGCGCCACCGTCACCGGCCCGCCGCCGAGCAGCGTCGCCCGCGCGACCCGCTTGCCCGCCAGCGCCGCGATCGTCACCGGCCGCGCCGGGCGCTTCAGGAACAGCACGTACAGCGCGCCCCCATTTACGGTGAACCGCACGTCGCGTTCGTCGAAGCCCTTGAACGCGCCCTCGTTCTGCATCCCGGCGGTCAGCTGCGTCGGCCCCTCGCCATAGACCCGCCACGGCCGCGAGCCGAAGATCGCCTCGCCGTTCACCGCCATCCAGCCGGCGAGATCGTCGAGGATCCGTTCCTCCTCAGCATCGATGCTGCCGTCGCCGCCCTGCGGCACCGAGAGCAGCAAATTGCCGTTCTTCGACACCACGTCCGCCAGCCGCTGCACCACATCCTCGGCGCTTTTGTAACTCCGGTCGGTGAAGCGGCTGCGGTTGTAGAACCAGTCGCCGATGCACGTATCGGTCTGCCACGGCTCGTCCCACAGCTTGTCGGCAAAGCCGCGCTCGACATCCTGCACCACGCCGAACCGGGCATAGGGCTTCAGCTGCTTGGCGGTCAGCACCACGTCGATCTTGCCGTGCCAGTCGATCGAGCGATTGTAGTAATGCGCCGCCGCCTCCAGCCCGGTCTGGCCGAACGGCAGTTCGTGATTGTCGAAGTAACAAAGGTCCGGCTTGTACTTCTCGATCAGCTCCTGCTGGCGCAACAGCCATTGGCGCACGAAGCGGCGGTCGCCCGGCGGCGGCGTTTCGATCCACTGACCGTTGTGCTTGTCGTGCCAGGCGTTCATCGCCTCGATACTGTCGATCCCGTCGGGGGCGACGGCATGGCGGCCGGTGTAGAGCTCCTGCGGATCGAGCCCGTCCCACCACTGCCCGCGCCCGTCCGCCGCCGTCAGCCGGTACGCGTCATAGCGCTCGCCCTTGCGCGGCCCGACCGGGTCATAGCCATAGGCCGGCTGATACCAGTGCCACGCATGCGAGATATGGTTCGACACGCCGAAGCGCAGCCCCGCCGCCCGCGCCGCGCGCTCCCAAGTGCCGACGACGTCCCGCTTCGGCCCGATGCGCGTCGTGTTCCACGCATGGTGGCTGCTGTCGAAGCAATCGAGATTGTCGTGATGTGTCGCCAGCGACACGAAATATTTGGCGCCCGCCTTCACGAAGCGCTGCATCAGCGCCTCGGGCTCCCATCGGTCGGCCTTCCACAGCGGGAAAAGGTCCTTCATCCCGAATTTGGTGGGATGACCGTAGGTCTTGCGGTGGAAGTCGGCCATCGGATGGCCCTGCATGTACAGGAAGCGGCCGTACCAATCGCCCTGCTCGGGCACCGCCTGCGGCCCCCAGTGCGACCAGATCCCGAACTTCGCGTCGCGGAACCAGTCGGGATAGCGATAATGCTGCACCAGCGACGGCCAGTTCGGCTGCACCCGCTCGCCGCCCCGCGCGGCGACGAGGGCAGGGGCCGCCATCGCGGCAGCGATCACGGCACGCCGCGACGGTCCTTGGGTCATCGGTGTCCTCTCCCTCATTGCACCACCTAAGCCCCGTTCGCCCTGAGCCTGTCGAAGGGCGTGTCCCAAGCGCGCGAACCGTGTTGGGCACGTCCTTCGACAGGCTCAGTACGAACGGGGGAGGGGCGTTCCGATCACATCAGATCAGTGGTTATCCCGCGGCAGTCCCATGGTCTGGGCGATGCGCTGATACTTCTCTGCCCCCTCAAGGATCGCGCCGGTATTCAGCTGCCCCACCACCGTGCGCTGGATCTCCTGCCACGGCGTCTGCGAGGCGGGGTATTGATACCCGCCGGCCGCCACCAGCTTCTCGCGCCGCGCCGTCAGTTCCTCGTCGGAAATCAGCACGTTCACCTCACCCTTGGCGAGATCCATCCGCACCCGATCCCCCGTCTCGAGCAGCGCCAGTCCCCCCATCGCCGCCGCCTCAGGCGAAGCGTTCAGGATCGATGGGCTGCCAGAAGTGCCCGACTGCCGACCATCGCCGATGCACGGCAGCGCATGCACGCCCTCGGTGATGAGGTAAGCCGGCGGCCGCATGTTCACGACCTCCGCCGCACCCGGATACCCCACCGGTCCCGCGCCGCGCATGAACATCAAGGTCTCGGGCGTGATCCCCGTCGCCGGATCGTCGATCCGCGCATGATAATCCTCCGGCCCGTCGAAGACGACCGCCGGCCCCTCGAAGGCATTGGGATTGTCCGGATTGCACAGATAGCGCTCGCGGAACTCGTCCGAGATCACGCTGGTCTTCATCACCGCCGCATCGAACAGATTGCCCGACAGCACCAGGAAGCCGGCCTCCTCCTTCAGCGGCGCCGCGAACGGCCGGATCACTTCCTCGTCCTCGATCGCCACGTCGCGGCAATTGTCGCCCATCGTGCGCCCGTTGACCGTCATCGCGCCCTCGCGGATCAGCCCTTGGCTGATCAGCTGGCCGACCACCGCCGGCACGCCGCCCGCGCGATAATAGTCCTCGCCCAGATACTCGCCCGCCGGCTGCAGGTTCACCAGCAGCGGGATCTTGTGCCCGACATCCTCCCAGTCCTTCAGCGGCAGCTCGACGCCGACATGCCGCGCGATCGCGGCCAGATGGATCGGCGCATTTGTCGACCCGCCGATCGCGCTGTTGACCATGATCGCGTTGTGGAACGCATCCAGCGTCAGGATGTCCGAGGGCTTCAGATCCTCGCGCACCATCTCCACGATGCGCTGTCCGGTGCGCCACGCCACTTCCTGCCGGTCGCGATAGGGCGCCGGGATCGCCGCCGACCCCGGCAGCATCATGCCCAACGCCTCGGCGAGCGAATTCATCGTCGTCGCGGTGCCCATCGTGTTGCAATAACCCGTCGACGGCGCCGACGAGGCGACCAGCTTGATGAACCCCTCATCATCGATCTGCCCCGCCGCGAGCAGCTCGCGTGCCTTCCACACGATCGTGCCCGATCCGGTACGCTGGCCCTTGAACCAGCCGTTGAGCATCGGCCCGACCGACAAAGCGATCGCCGGGATGTTGACCGTCGCCGCCGCCATCAGCAGCGCGGGTGTGGTTTTGTCGCAGCCGGTGGTCAGCACCACGCCGTCGAGCGGATAGCCGTAGAGCGCCTCGACCAGCCCGAGATAGGCGAGGTTGCGATCCAGCCCCGCGGTCGGCCGCTTGCCCGTTTCCTGGATCGGATGCACCGGGAATTCCAGCGCGATCCCGCCCATCTCGCGAATGCCCTCGCGCACCCGCTCCGCCAGCACGAGGTGGTGGCGGTTACACGGGGAAAGATCGCTGCCGGTCTGCGCGATGCCGATGATCGGCTTGCCCGAGCGCAATTCCTCCAGGCTCAGCCCGAAGTTCAGATACCGCTCCAAGTACAGCGCGGTCATGTCGATATTGTCGGGATTGTCGAACCACGCCCGGCTGCGCAGCTTGGGCGGATTGGCGGGCGAGGGCGGGTTGGTCGGGTCGGTCATACGGATACTCCGGTCAGCGCGTCACGGAGACGCGATAGATCATGCTGTGATGGTAAGGCTGGCCCGGCGCGACGCGGGCCGATCCGAACGCCGGCTGGTTCGGCGTATCGGGGAATGTCTGCGGCTCCAGCGCGATGCCGTCGCCCATGCGATAGACGTGACCGCGCTTTCCCCGAAGCGTCCCGTCGAGGAAGTTGCCGGCATAGAATTGCACACCCGGCTGGGTGGAGAGCACCTCCAGCACCCGCCCTGACGCAGGATCCTCCAGCCGCGCGGCGAGCTGCGGCTCGGTGGTCTGTCCCTTGTCGAGCACATAATTGTGATCGTAGCCGCGCCCGAGCACGATCTGCGGATCGCTGCCGTTGCGGATCGCTTCGCCGATCATGCGTGGCCGGGTGAAGTCGAACGCGCCACCCGCCACCGGCTTCACCTCGCCGGTCGGAATCAGCGCGTCATTCACCGGCGTGTAGCGGGCTGCAGGAATGGTCAGGCGGTGCCCCATGGCGCCGGTGGCCGATCCTTCGCCGGCGAGGTTGAACAGCGCATGGTTGGTCATGTTCACGATTGTCGGTGCGTCGCTGGTCGCATTGAAGTCGATCGTCAGCACGCCTGCATCATCCAGCGTGTAGGTGACGCGCGCCTCGACCTTGCCGGGATAGCCCTGGTCGCCCGCCGGGCTGGTCAGCGCGAGCACGACGCGCGCTGCCGTGCCGCCGTGGAGCGACACGATCCGCCATACCCGCTTGTCGAAGCCGGCGGTGCCGCCGTGCAGCGACGCGGCCTTTTCGTTCAGCGTCAGCTGATATGCCTTGCCGTCCAGCGTGAAGCGGCCTCCGGCGATGCGATTGGCATAACGCCCGATCGTCTGGCCCCAGTAATTGGGGTGCGAAACATAGCTCGCCGCATCATCATGCCCCAGCGTCACGTCGGCCACGCGGCCGTCGCGATCGGGCGCCTCCAGCGCCTGGAGCGTGGCACCCAGCGTCATGATCCGCGCGCGCACGCCATTGGCGCCGATCAGCGTCACTGACTCGATCGCCGTACCGTCGGGCAGTGCGCCGAACGATTCCCGGTCGGCCGTCGCCGCATCTGCGGGCGCGGCGAGGATGGTAGCGCTCCACGCCGCGATGGCCGCCGTTGCTGCAAGATGCCTGTTCAACCAACCCCTCCGCGAACAAACCGGCTTTGCGAATTGACCGGTCGCTTTTTCCTTTTACGCTCATGGACAGCCGGCGCACAAGGAGGTAGCGCTACCATAAGTGTTGCGGGAGAGAGGAATGCCTCAGGTGCCGGGTTCGATGGGCAGCGCGATGGCGCAGCCGGCGGGGGCGTCATATCGTTCCGCGCTGACGCTGCTGGCCAGCCTGTTCTTCATGTGGGGCTTCATCACCGTCATCAACGGTACCTTGCTGCCGCATCTGCGCAGCGTGTTCGAGCTCAGCTATTTCCAGGCGACGCTGATCGAGGGCGTGTGGTTCATCGCCTATTTCTTCGCCTCTATCCCGTCGGCCAAGCTGATCGAGCGGATCGGATACCAGAAGTCGCTCGTCACTGGCCTGTCGATCATGGCGGCGGGCGCACTCGGCATGACGCTGGCGGCCAGCCTTCCGTCCTATGGTGTGACGCTCGCGATGCTGTTCGTGATCGCCAGCGGCATCACGCTGCTTCAGGTCGCGGCCAATCCCTATGTCGCGGTGGTCGGTCCGGCGGAGACGGCCTCGTCGCGACTCAATCTTGTTCAGGCGATGAATTCCGCGGGCACGATGCTGGCGCCGCTGTTCGGCTCCTTCCTGATCCTCGGCCGCTCGAAGGGCGGCACCGCCGCGCACGGCACGGTGCTGACCGAAGCCGAGCGACTCGCCGACGCACAATCGGTGGTGCTGCCTTACGCCATCGTCGCCGCCGTGCTGGTCGTGCTTGCGATCGTCATCGCGCGCTTCCCGCTCCCCGCGATGGGCTCGGCCACCAGCCGCGTCGCCAAGGAAGACCGCCACAACCATTCGCTGTGGAAGCATCGCAACCTCGTCTGGGGCATCCCGGCGATCTTCATCTACCTCGTCGCCGAGATCGGCGTCGGCAACCTCTTCGTGAACTTCGTCAGCCAGCCCGACATCGGCAACATGACCACGGAGCGCGCGGGCCAGTATCTCACCCTGCTGTGGGGCGGCATGATGGTCGGCCGCTTCATCGGCTCGGCGATCATGCAGAAGGTCGATGCGGCGAAGGTGCTCGCCGGCTTCTCGATCGGCGCCTTCGTCGTGATGATGATCGCGGTGGTGGCGGAGGGGCAGGCGGCGATGTGGGCGCTAATCCTCGTCGGCCTATTCCACTCGATCATGTTCCCGACGATCTTCACCCTCGCGATCAAGGGCCTCGGCCCGCTGACCGAGGAAGGCTCGGGCCTGCTCATCATGGCGATCGCCGGCGGGGCCTTGGTGCCGCTCCAGGGCAAGATCGCCGACACGATCGGCCTCCAGCCGTCGTTCCTCATCACCGTCGCGTGCGAGGTATATATCCTCTTCTACGCGCTGTGGGGATCGAAGGTAACCGTATCGCTCGACCAGCCGGTCGAGGTGGAGGCCGCCACGCGTGCCTGACGCCGCCTATCTCGCGCTCGACTGGGGCACCACCAACCGCCGCGTCTATGCGCTGGCGGCGGACGGCACGCTGCTCCACCGCGCGCAGGACGATCGCGGCGTCCTTGCCGTACCCGCCGGCGGCTACCCGGCCGAGATCGCCGCGATCCGCGCCGCCCACGGCGACCTGCCGATCCTCGCCGCCGGCATGATCGGCTCGACGCGTGGCTGGCACGACGTTCCCTATGTCGCCGCGCCCGCTGATTCCGCCGCACTCGCCTCCGGCGCGGTACAGGCCGGGCAGGGCGTCACGATCCTCCCCGGCATCTCGCGCTGCGACGAGTCCCGCGCCGACGTGATGCGCGGTGAGGAGGTGCAGGTGTTTGGGGCCATCGCCGCCGGCCTCGCCCCGGCCGACGCCTTGTTCTGCCAGCCGGGCACCCACAACAAGTGGATCGTCGCTGAAGCCGGCACGATCACCGACTTCACCACCGCGATGACCGGCGAATTGTTCGCTCTTCTGAAAGCGCACGGCATCCTCGCCGGCATGCTCGACGGCCCGGTCGCCGACGGCCCCGCCTTCCGCGACGGTCTCGCGCGCGGGCAGGCAGGGGATCTAACCGCGGCCCTGTTCGAGATTCGCGCGTCCGTCCTGCTCGGCACCCGCGCAGCCGAAGACGCCGCCAGCTTCGCCAGCGGCATCCTGATCGGCGCTGACGCCGCTGCGCGCCGCGATCTCGCCGGCCGCACCGTCCACCTGCTCGGCCGCGGCGCGCTCGCCACCCTCTACGCCGCCGCGATCGGTGAGGCCGGCGCGCGCACCATTACCATCGACAGCGAAACGGCTTTCCTCGCCGGCATCCACACGCTCCGGGAGCAACTGCAATGAATTTCGCCCAGGCTTTCGCCGCCTGTCCGCTGGTCGCGATCCTGCGCGGCCTCACCCCCGCCGAGGCGCCCGCGATCGGCGACGCGCTCGCCGACGCCGGCTTCACGCTGATCGAGGTGCCGTTCAACTCGCCCGATCCGCTCGCCAGCATTCGCCTGATGGCCGATCGCCTCGCCGGCCGCGCGCTCGTCGGCGCCGGCACCGTGCTGACGGTGGATCAGGTCGCGCAGGTCGCCGAGGCAGGCGGCACGCTGGTCGTCTCCCCTAACACCAACCCCGAGGTGATCCGCGCCACCGTCGCCGCCGGCCTCATCTCGATGCCCGGCTATTTCACGCCCAGCGAGGGCTTCGCCGCACTCGCCGCTGGTGCCACCGCGCTGAAGCTCTTCCCCGCCGACGGCACCACGCCGGCGATGCTCAAGGCCCAGCGCGCCGTCCTTCCCCGCGACGTCCCCGTGCTGGCAGTCGGTGGCATCACGCCCGACAATATGGCCGACTGGAAGGCCGCCGGCGCCAGTGGCTACGGCCTGGGCTCCAACCTCTACAAACCCGGCAAGTCAGCTACCGACGTCGCGACCGACGCCCGCCGCTACATTTCGGCGCTCGCATGACGGACCGGCTCCTCCAGCACCGCGCCGATGACGGCACCCGCTCGGTCATCCTCGCCGACGCCACCACCGCCGTCTTCCTCGATGGCGTGGCGACCACTCGCGATCTCGCGCGCCTCGCCATCGCCGAAGCCACCACACTTGCCGAAGCTGCCGCGGCGCGCCGCTCCGACCGCGCCGTCGACCTCCACGCCGAACTCGCCGCCGGCCGCCTGCTCGCCGCGATCGACCATCCCGATCCCGCCCGCCTGATGATGGCCGGCACTGGTCTCACTCATCTCGGCTCCGCCGAAGGCCGCGACGCGATGCACAAGGCTGCCGCCAGCGCCGACCATCCGACCGATTCGATGCGCATGTTTCTGGAAGGCGTTGAGGGCGGCAAGCCCGTCCCCGGAAACGCCGGCCAGCAACCCGAATGGTTCTACAAAGGCCCGGGCGATGCGCTGAAAGGCCCCGGCGAGCCACTTGTCTCGCCCGCCTACGCCCAGGACGGCGGCGAGGAACCCGAGCTCGCCGGCATCTACCTGATCGGCGAGGACGGCACCCCGTTCCGCCTCGGCGTCGCGCTCGCCAACGAGTTCAGCGACCATGTGACCGAGCGCCACAACTATCTCTGGCTCGCCCATTCCAAGCTGCGCCAGGCCGCGCTCGGCGCCGAATTGCTGCTCGGCCCGATCCCCGCCGACATCCGCGGCACCAGCCGCATCCTGCGCAACGGCGAGTGCCTGTGGGAAAAGCCCTTCCTGACCGGGGAGGACAATATGTCCCACCACATCGCCAACCTCGAAGCCCATCATTTCAAATACGCGCCCTTCCGCCGCCCCGGCGATATCCACGTCCATTTCTTCGGCACCGCCACCTTGTCGTTCACCGACGGTGTGCGGACGCAGCCGGGCGATGTGTTCGAGATCACCGCCGATCCCTTCGCCCTGCCGCTCCGCAACCGCCTCGAGATCGCGCCTACCGAATCCATCACGGTGCACCAGCTATGACCATCCGCCTCGCCCTGATCGGCTTCGGCAAGATCGCTCACGATCAGCACCTCCCCGTGGTGCAGGCCAGCCCCGCCTTCACGCTTGCAGCGACCGTCAGCAAGCACGGCCAAGGGATTGATGGCACGCCGCATTTCGACGATCTCGCCGACCTGATCGCCAGCGGCATTGCGGTCGACGCCGTCTCGATCTGCACCCCACCTCAGGTCCGCCGTGCCGTCGCATTGCACGCGATTGCGCAGGGCTGGCACGTCTTCCTCGAAAAGCCGCCCGCCTCCACCCTCGCCGAAGTCGAACTGCTCCGCACCGCCGCCGAGGAGCAGGCCGTCACCCTCTTCGCCAGCTGGCACTCGCGCTACGCCCCCGCAGTCGAACCCGCCCGCACCTGGCTGGCAGAGCGCGAAATCCGCGCCGTAAAAGTGGCATGGCGCGAGGACGTGCGCGTCTGGCACCCCGGCCAGCAGTGGATCTGGGAGCCCGGCGGCTTCGGCGTCTTCGATCCCGGCATCAATGCGCTGTCGATCGTCACCCACATCCTGCCGCGTCCGCTCGTCGTCGAACAGGCGGCGTTAGATATCCCCGAGAACCTCGCCGCTCCGATCGCGGCCCGCGTGTCGCTCCGCGACACCGCGGGCGTGCCGGTCGCGATAAACCTCAATTTCCGCCAGGAAGGCCCGCAAAGCTGGGATGTCGCGGTCGAGACCGACGCCGGCACGCTGACGCTGTCCAAGGGCGGCGACGAACTCGCGCTACCCGATGGCGACGCCACGCTCCCCGCCGTGGGGGACCATGCCGAATATACCGCGCTCTACGCCCGCTTCGCCGATCTCGTGCAGGTTGGCGCCAGTGATGTTGACATCACACCGTTGCGGCTGGTCGCGGACGCCTTCCTGTCCGGTCGACACGACAGGGTCGAGGCCTTCATCGAATAATCGACAAGAACATCGCCAGGAGAGGAAAGCTGAAAAACATTCGAGCCGTCACGGCCATGGCGCTCGCGCTCGCCGCGCCGCTGGCGGCGCAGGAAACGCCCGTGCCGCGCATCGCGAGCAGCAACGGCCGCCATGCGCTGATCGTCGACGGCGCGCCCTTCCTGATGCTCGGCGCGCAGGTCAACAACAGCAGCGCCTGGCCCGCCGCGATGGCAAAGGTCTGGCCGGTAATGGAGGCGCTCCACGTCAACACCGTCGAGGTGCCGATCGCCTGGGAGCAGATCGAGCGCGAGGAAGGCAAGTTCGACTTCTCCTACCTCGACCTCCTGCTCGCCCAGGCGCGCGAACGCGATCTGCGCCTCGTCCTCCTCTGGTTCGGCACCTGGAAGAACACCAACCCGCAATACACGCCTAGTTGGGTCAAGCTGGACAACAAGCGCTTCCCGCGCATGCGCAAGCCCGATGGCACCAACCACTACGCGCTATCGCCCTTCGGTCGCGAGACGCTGGCGGCGGACAGCCGCGCCTTCGCCGCCTTCATCCGCCACCTGAAGCAGGCCGATCCGCAGAACACCGTATTGATGGTGCAGGTGCAGAACGAACCCGGTTCCTACGGCCTGCCGCGCGATCATTCGCCCGAGGCGGATGCCGCCTTCGCCGCCCCGGTGCCCGCCGCGCTGATCAAGCAGACGAAGAAGCAGCCGGGCGACTGGACCCGCGTCTTCGGCCGCGATGCTGAGCTCTATTTCCACGCCTGGCACGTCGCCCGATACATTGATCAGGTCGCCGCGGCCGGGAAGGCGATCAAGCCGATCCCGATGTACGTCAACGCCGCGCTTCCCGGCGATCCATTCACCTGGCAGGAGCCGAAAAGCTACGCGAGCGGCGGGCCTGCCAACACCGTGATCGACGTGTACAAGGCCGCCGCCCCGCACCTCGACTTGCTCGCGCCCGACATCTACAATCCCGATCACAAGGCCTATCGCGGCTTCCTTGCCGCCTATGATCGGCCGGACAATCCGCTGATGGTGCCCGAGACCGGCCACTCAAAGGAATACGCCCGCTACTTCTTCGAGGCGGTCGGGCGCGGCGCAATCGGCTGGGCGCCTTTCGGCGTGGACGGCAATCGCTATTTGCCCACGCTGCCGCTGACCCCCAAGCTGAACGCCGAAGCGATCGCTCCGTTCGCCGCGAACTTCGCGCTGTTCCGCCCGATCGCGCGGCTTTGGGCCGAGCGCGCCTTTGCCGGCAAGACCTGGGGCGCCGCCGAGCCCAACGATCCCGCCGACCAGCACCAGCAGGTGATGAAGCTCGGCAAATATGTCGCCACCGCCAGCTTCGGCCGCTCCGACTTCGGCATGGCGCCACCCAAGGGCAATCCCGAGCCCTCGGGCGGCGTAGCCATCGCGGAACTGGCGCCCGACGAATATCTCGTCACCGGCTACCGCGCGCGCATAGACTTCGCGCTGGCGGACGAGACGCGCGCCAACATCCTCTACGACCGGATTGAGGAAGGCCATTACGACGCCGCCGGCAAATGGGTGTTCGAGCGCGTGTGGAACGGCGATCAGGCCGATTGGGGGCTGAACTTCACCGCCGCGCCGCAGCTGCTGCGCGTCAAGCTCGCCAGCTATCCGAAGCGGTAGCGGGAGGCGCTGAAGCTGGTGCTGGTGGCGGTTCTTAGGCAACCAGCTGATCGGAACCGCGGCAGAGCAATCGGATGACAGCAATAATCCGATCTGTCCGGACTCGAAAGCGCGCGCGTTGAGGTGTATACAGGCGCCATCGCCACCGAAGGTGCCGCGAGCATGATGGCGACAGAGGGATGAGACCCCCGCTTGCAGAGCGCGAGTGTCTGCCATGATCAGAGCCACCGTTCATTCGACTCATACGAGCGACACGGCTGAACTGCCCGGCGTAAGGACGATCGCACCTGCCGATCTACGCCGCGCGTTGCGGCTGGGCTGGGAAGACTTTCTCGCCAAGCGGGGCGACGTGCTGTTCGTCGGCGTCTTGTATCCGCTTATCGGCCTGTTTGTCGCTGCAGTGACGCTGGAAGGCGCCTTGCTCCCCTTGTTTTTCCCGCTGGTCGCGGGATTGTCCATTGTCGGCCCTTTGGTCGCAGCCGGGTTTTATGAGATCGCGAAACGGCGCGCCGAAGGGAAGGAAGCCGGCTGGTCCCACTTCCTGGATCCGCTTCGACCTGCGCGACGGCACGGCATCCTTGCGATTGGGGCGATGCTGATCATGCTTTTCTTCGCGTGGCTGTTGATCGCGTGGACATTGTATCAAGCCACGCTGGGCCGGCTGGAGCCTCGCGGTCTGGGCGGGTTCTTACATGCTCTGTTCACCACGCCGGAAGGGTGGACGCTAATCGTGCTCGGCAATGCGGTCGGCGCCTGTATCGCGGCACTGACGCTTGCGCTAACCGTCGTGTCCGTGCCGATGGTGGTGGACAAACCCGTTAGTGGAATAACCGCCGTGCGAACCTCGATCCGCGCCGTCTCGGCAAACCCGATGGCGATGAGCCGTTGGGGCTTGATGGTGGCGCTCATCCTCGCGGCAGCCTGTATCCCGCTGTTTGTGGGTCTGGCCGTGGCACTCCCGGTCCTCGGCTATGCCACATGGCACCTCTACGACATGCTGGTTGAACGCTGACCGAAGGCTGCGTGCCGCTAAATGCCGGTGCGTGCCGGTGGCGCCTTGTTCGAGTTCGAGTTCTTCGAGTGCATGCCGCAACCCGCCTGTGAGCCTGGATCATGTCGGTCTGGCCGCATCCTCTGGTGTACCTCACAACCGTGTGCACGTAATCACAAGTCGGCAAAGCTCAATGCGGCCGTTGATGTCCAGCTTCGCGAAGATCCGCCGCAAGTGCGTGGAAACTGTCCAGTGGCTGATCCCCAGATGGATGGCCACCGCCTTGTTGGAAAGTCCGCGCGCGACCATGTCAGCGATCTCACGCTCGCGGGGAGAAAGAGCATCCAGCGACGTGAGCGAGGGAGCCCCGAGCGGTAGCCCTGCGGGGCTCCACGGCGATCGTTCAGGCGCGGGCCACGGCTCGAACCGTTCCTGCCCTGAAAAGTGGATACCGGACCGCATCTAGCTTCCCCAGCCGCCTGTTCGCAGCCCTATGAAGGCACTCTCCGCGACGCCCGCGCCGCCGGCCTGAACGTGACCACATTGTCCCGCAAGGCGCCTGGCTGGTTTCGCAGCCCCAGCGACTCCGCGCTGGTCAGCCAATCGTCGCACGCGTCGACGATCGCCTCCAGCAAGGACTCGAAGTCGATCCTAACCGTGTTGAGGAGATAGTCCTCGGCCAGCCAGCGCAGGATCTCGCGTCCGGTGACAGCCATTCGGCTGCGCTGCGAGGTGACCGGGATCTCCTTCAGGTAGCGCTTCATGATTTCTTCCAGCGCGTCCCAGGCATTGTCGGCGCCGAAAAGATTGATCACGTCGTTCGACCCTAGAATGTCGAAGGCTTCCTGTAGCAGCGTCATCACCTCGCTGCGAAGCACGGCCACGTGGCCGTATGAAACCTGCTTAAGGTTGTGTCTGAGGTCCAGCCCGGATCGGCGCACCACCGCCATGCTACCGAAGGTTTCCCGTCCGCCATCGGGGCGGAGAACCTCGGACACCCTTTTGTCTTCGAAGAAGCGGGAGACGTGCTGGCAGAAGGTGCTGAGCAGCGCGTGAAAGGCGGTGTTGGGTTCTGCGCCATCCGGTGGGAGGGACTCGGTATACCCGAAGACCTTGCGGTACACGGAGCGGCGCTCGCGCTGCGTGTAACGCAGTACGCGTTTGCGATCGAATTGGTAGAGCGAGAGCGCTCCCGGCCCGTCCGACAGCCGCACCTCCCCCGACTGGAAAAGCTGCTGCAGCTTCAGCACGCCTCGGAACACCCCCGCCCGCTCATGCTGATAGATGTAATAGAGGTCGGCAACCGCGGTCAGCCGATCGCGGCTGATCTGATCATCATAGGTAGGGACGAGCGGCGCCGGCCTCACCTCATCCAGTCGGGACGCGACACGATCGCCAAGGCCGATCAGGCTGGCGAGCCCGCCATCGTCTTCGGGAACGCCGGGAACCGTTTTCAGGGCATCCATCAGCAGCGTTTCCGCATCGCTGATGTATTGGTTGATGAGCTCTGCCTGCGCAGGCGTCTTCGCCAACTCGTCTCGGGCGTCACGAACCATCGTGGCGCGAAGAGCCTGCAGTTTCGCGAGCAGGTCGTTCAGCTCACCTAGGGTTTGCGGATGGTCGGCCATGGTGTGCGGCTCCGGTTCGAGAACAACGCATGAAGATCAATCCTGGCTGTCGCTTGCCTGCTTTCCAGCGAGGATCCGGGCTTGCTCGCCAGCCGAGTTGAGGTAGCCGGCAAGCTCAAGCAGTTGGATTCGGGGCAAGGGGCGGGACAGCCCGAGACGGCGACTTTCGGCGAAGCGGCCCGCCGCTTCCGACAGGCTTTGCAACTCGCCAGCGAGCAATCGCGCGTGATTGCGCCGCAGTGTCGCCGCGCGGTGTTCGGCGTCCGCATAGGGAAGCGCCGTTGAACGGACCCAACGGATGAACTGGCCAATCGAGAGGCGCACGGTGCCACCGTCCTCGCTTTCGGGTT
The DNA here is from genome assembly GCF_900109205.1 of Sphingomonas sp. OV641. Classification (NCBI taxonomy): domain Bacteria; kingdom Pseudomonadati; phylum Pseudomonadota; class Alphaproteobacteria; order Sphingomonadales; family Sphingomonadaceae; genus Sphingomonas; species Sphingomonas sp. OV641. Next base: position 42,296 of record NZ_FNZB01000001.1, read on the forward strand.
CTAATTGCACGTCCTGTTCGGGAATGTCCGTGCCGGATTGCTCCAGATAGGCCTCGAGTTGATCCACCGAGGTCAGCGCAGCGGTGAGCAGTTCCTCCAGCCGCGCTGCCGCTACGCCCAATTGCGGGCTGTTCCGACTGGCGGTCAGACGCTTGCAGATCGACTCCTGGAGCGAGATGAGGTTCGCCAGTTCGGTGCGAACTTCTTCATCGCGCACCACGCTGGTGGGGGCGCAAAGTTCGTTGTCCCGGAAGCCGGTCATGAGATCGACTTGCTTTTCCACACTTTCTGCCGCGGCAAGCGCGTCGGAGAGGCAGGGTCGGGCAGTACCGTCGATCTCGATGATCTCCGCATTGTCGAGATAGTCGCCAATCGCCTGATTGAGCCGGCGCAACTGGAAACGGGCGCGCGGCGGGTTCACGCCCATCGGGTCTCGAGCGGTTTCCACAAGCGCATCGAGTTCGGCCCGGATGATCTCCCGTTCGATTGGCCCCTCCGATCTTGAAGATGCGAGCTGGAAGCGGGCCATGCTGGGCAGGCGATCAAGGATGCCCAGGAGCGCATCGGCCTCTGCCCGCAACAGGTTTGCGTTGACCAGGCCTCGACCGCGCAGAAGCTGGCTTGAGCCATAGGTATCCCGGCTGAACGGCTGAGGGGCGGTGCGCTGGTAGATCCGATTGCCGTCTCGTTCGCGCGAGCTGAAATTGCGCGAAAGCGCCTCTACCAGGCGCGTGCGCGCGGCATCCGGGTTGCTGCCGGAGGACAGCTGAACACCGTCATGCGGCAATCCGATGGCATCGAGCGTCGCCGACATCTGATCGGAGACGGTATCGAACCGGCGCCCGGATGTGCGGCCGATCGCCGCGGATCCCCCGCCGAGCAGCGCCACCGCCGCGGCGATCTCACTCATGTCGCTGAATTGCCGCCCGACGGGATCGTCCGTGGTGCTCATGACATATGCCTCCTTCACATCCAGGCCAGGCGAGACCGCCACGATCGTTTCGGCCAGTTCTCCGCAGCTCTTCTGCAGCGCCTCGAAATGACGCTCGGTCAAAGACCATAGCGCCGCGTTCTGGCCCGCTGCTCCTTCACCCTGAAGTTCCCGGTCCAGATCATCGGAATTGTCGCGATTGAGCACGCCGTCTCGAAGCACGTCGCACAATTCCACCGCGTGGCTGACGGCTGCGCCGGGCTGGTGCTCGGTCAGGGCAGCGATCGCCTCTGATCCGCGCCGTTCCGCCACCCGCAACGCCTCGATCAGATTGGTAAGGAGCCGCGTTTCGCCGCGATGACGTAGCTTGCCGATCGGCAAGCGCGCCTGCCGGATCTGCCGCAACGTGGTTTCAAGCACGTCGCGGAAGCCGGATAGTGGCAGATCATGCGGCTCTCGCCGGGATGTGGAGGCGGCGATCATTCACCCTCTCCCCAAAGCGGCGTAGAAATTGCGGGCGAGCACGTCCGGCGACGTCTTGGCCCAGGCGAGCGCCTGGCGCACGGCGGCGATGAGGAACCGCTCCGGCAAGACGCCCGTGTCCATTCCCACCTGCAGCCGCTCCGCTGCCTCCCGTACCAGCGAGGCGTGCTTCGGTTCGAAGCGGACGACGTTGCACAATGCCTTGCCGCCATATTGATCGAAACGCTGAAAGCAGATGGCGTCGAGTACCGCGTCGATCTGTTCGTCAAGCCGCGCACGAACCCAGGCGGGCACCGGCTCCCAGGCAGCGCGCGGGTACAAGGCGTCCCAGGCGCGGCGGAACGCGCGGGCGTCTCCCCCGAAGCCGATGCGCTCCAACAATCGCAGGCCGAGCGGCACGCGAATGATTGGCGTCGGATGAACTGCTTCGTCGTTCCATGCCGCGCTGGATTCGCGCGACCGCCCCACCACATCCATCAGCGAGCCGACGTAGGCAGGGCCGATCAGCAGCACCCCGGCGAGATCGGCATAGGTTTCCTTGTGCCAGCGCTGCCACACGGCGGCATTGCGGGATGGCAGGCCCTTACGCTTGAACTGCGCACCGATGCGATCGGGCATCACCTCCCACAGTCCGAGATCACTCTGGAGGTTATGGGCCACCTCGTGCGGGACGGCGCCAAGCGACCACGGATTCAGCAGCCGGTGATAGGGTATCTTCACCAAAGGAAACGGGTTTGGCTGTCGACCGAGCCGGGCCAGCCGGACACCCCTTCGAAATGTCGCGGGTCCGAAGCCGGTCTCCATGTAGGAGAACGGAGAGGGGGAGGGGATGGAGCGGGCTCGACCAAGGCCGAGATAGACCGCTTGGTAGCAGTCGAGAGCCACCCGATCGAGGGCGCCCAGCCAGGCGGCAAACGGGCCGGTCCGTTGACCGAACATATTCAGGTAGAATTCCCAGACCTGCTCGGTTTCTCGCGCCAGAGTCTCGCTGCGTTCCTTCACGGTCAGGAGCGCATTGCGGGCGGCATCACCGCCTCTCAGTACGTCGCGGGCCTGGAGCGCCAGCTTGCGCTCCTCACGTTCCTGACGGAGCCGTGCGGCACCGATCATGCGATTAACGGCATCGAGATGGGCGGCACTGGGGGAGGATGGGCCGGAGCCAAACTCACCGGGCCTGAATGGGCGCAGGCCATCCACATAGCGGCGCGAGTTCACCGCCGTCCGCCAGGCGAAATAGGTGAGAGCTGCAGGCGGATTGGCAGGACTGAGCGTCGCACTCGTCGGTGCGATCACGCCGGCCGCATCCGGTTTGCTGCTGCGGAGGGCGGCCATGCTGGTCACGACGCCAATCCCCAGCGCAGCGACTGTTGCCCGGTATTCTCATCCAACCGGCGTGGTTCAGACTCCTGCTCGCGCATCGCCGAGGTGGCGGACAGGAACTGACTGATCAGTTTGGCAGCAGCCTCGATCGCCGGCGGGTCAATGATGCCGGCCCGGTTCGCAGCCACGGCGAGCGCGGAGGCGATGGCCGCGTTCACGACCGTGTCAGTCAGCGGGGATGATCCGTCTGCGTCTCCCAGCAGCTTGCCCATGGTTTGCACAAAGTCGCTCGCCGCGACGGAGATGACGAGTGCGACCAAGCGAAGCGGATAACCTCGGCGCACCAGGGTGGTCTCCACCCCCTTGCGAAACGCGGAGGGCGCCACGCGCCGATAACGGACCAGGAGCGCGCGGCGGTGTTCGCGCTTGCTCTGCGCGGCACGGCTGCGCATTTGAGCGCGACTTGTCCGCAGCCGATCTACCCGAATCCGTTCACGAGAAGGGGCAAGTCCGGCCCGGCGACGCGCGCCGGGCCTGAGTTCGCCGTCAGATTGACCGGACATTTGAGACGGCAGTTCGGCGTTGGCTTTCCCTTTAGGCGGACGTGCCGGCCCGATGCCCGGCAGCGTGTCCGTCCGGCCGGGCCGGGTGGCGAGCAACTGGCGGCTGTGGTTCAACATGCCGGCTACGCGAGCCAGGGCTTGCCGCCGTCCACCGTCCAGAAGGTGCATGAAGGGAAGGACAGCGCCAAATCTTCCCTGTAGCTTGGCGACGAAGTTGCCCTGCACCTCGCGCGTGGCGGCAAGCTGCCGCGCCGCATATTGCCGCGGTGTAACGGCCGCTACCGTAGCCGCGTAATGCTGGGCGTTCACCAGGGCGAGCCCCGCGTCGCTTACCAGTCGGTCGACATCCTCGACTCTCACGGCTCGTCTCCCCAGTTCGGGGTGGGAGGAGTTTAGAAGAAACGCTCCGCAGCAGCCACGGCTTTCTTGTCAATGCCGCGCTTTTTCGCCGCATTGTCCGCCAGCGCCTTTGCGATCACCTGGGGGTTGGAAAGCGTGCGGCTGGCGTGGCGTGCCATCACGCGAACGGCCGTACGTGGGGTTACGGGGCGACCGGATTGAACCTTCCGGGTCAGCGTTGCCACTGTCTTCTTCTGGATGGTCGGAAGGGTGCGGATCAGCGCCTTGGCCCTCGGATCACGGCTGGTGGCAAGGCGCCGCGCCACATCGCTTCCGGCCTTGGCCAGCACGGGCATCACGGCCTTCACCGGAAGCGGCGCTCTACTCGCGATGGTCACGGTGAGTGCCGAGCCAAGGGCGCTGGCATCCAGCGGTGTGGATCTGGCAGCCGCGGCAGCCATCGCCTCGGAAAGCTGATCGTCGGTCGCCGGGACGCGGACGGGAGCGTTCAGCTCATCCTCGGTCTCGCCCTCATCCTCCGCCTCCATGTTCTTGACGAAGCCGCCGAGCTTGCCGCCGATGGCCGCGCCGGCCGGTCCGCCCAATGCGCCGCCAATGACACTGCCGATGGCGGGGGCAAACTTCTTGGCAATGGGGGCGACAACCTTTGCGGCCTTTTTCGCCGCATTCCAGATCTTGCCGAAAAACGGGTCGCCTTCCATGTCGCCGAACTGATCGAATTGGTCGAACGGCTCGAATTGGTCGAAGCTTTCTCCCTCCCAAGCTTCCTGGTCGAACCCGTCAAACCCATCGAAGCCGTCGCTGCTGCTGCCGCCGACAAGGGCTTCATACTCGGCCAGTCCGCCGTTTGCCCCGGCGCCGGTCTCGCTCTCGGCCTGCATGAAACCGTACCCGTCCGCTTCGTTCAGCTCAAAGGGATCGGTCTCCATTTCGCCATATGTCTGGGTTTCGTACATGGTCTGGGCTCCTCCGCGCGATACGGCTTGAGCTTGGGAGCCGGACCCCTCTGGTCGACTCCAAAGTCACGCGGGAGGATCGCTCCGCAGACCTGATCTGATCTAGTCGCACCGACCAACTACCCCGCTTATGGTAGCTCATCCATGCTATAGGGCATGAACGCGCGCGACGTCTGGCGCAGCCGCGCGGTTCTTCAGTAGGACGTTTCGAGGGTACGAAAGGTCCCGCCGGTTCCGGCGGGACCTCTCGCGTTTTCAATAGCATTCCTTTGCTTCGGTTGTGCGCTCAGCCACGTGCTCCGGCTACGCTGCCGCGACGTCCAACAGTGAAGTAGATCACCAGGCCGACGACCTGCGCCACGGCGAAGTAGATCTGCGTGGTGCGGGGCAAGCTGTAGAAGAGGTAAGCACAGCCGAAGATCGCGATGGCGCCCACCAGCGCGGCGGCTGGCACGCGGAACTTGCGCTCGGCCTCCGGCGCACGCCGCCGCATGATGAGCATGCAACCGGCGACCGCGCCGAACGCCACGAGCGTGCCTGCGTTAGCCAAGGCGGCAAGCTCGTTCAGCGGGATGAGACCGGCAAGCACGGCCACGATCGCTGCGGTGAACAAGGTGACTCGCGTGGGTGATCCGCGCTCCGACACCCTTGCCAGGCTTTGCGGAAGAAGTCCGTCGCGCGCCATCACGAAGAAGATGCGGCTTTGCCCGTAGAAGAAGGCGAGGATCACGGTGGGAAGGGCGATCACGGCGGAAATGGCGAGATAGCGCGCCGCCCAAGGGTGCTGGAGTTCGCGCAGGATCAGCGCCAGCGGTTCCGGGCTGTTAGCGAAGGACGTATAGGCAAGCGCGCCGATCGCCGCGGCGGCAACCGCCATGTAGATCAAGACGCAGATCACCATGGAGCCGACAATCCCGATCGAAAGATCACGGCTGGGGTTCTTGGTTTCCTCCGCCGCGGTTGCGATCGCATCAAAGCCGTAGAACGCGAAGAAGATGATCGCCGCGGCGGCCATGACGCCTCGCTCAACTCCATCGGCGGACATCGCCTTGCCGAAGCCAAAGGGCATGAACGGATCGAAGTTCGCGCTGTTGAATGCGGGGAGCGTCACGGCCACGAACACGACGAGCGCGACAAGCTTCACCAGCACCAGCACCGCATTCAGCGTCGCACTTTCGCGCGTGCCAAGGATCAGCAGACCGGCAACGACAAAGATGATCACGACGGCGGGGATGTTCACGATCCCGCCGATCTCCGGCCCCTGCATCAGCGCCATCGGAACGCCAAACGCCTCGTGTAACAGGGGAGCAGCATAGCCGGCCCAGCCAACGGCGACTGCGCTGACGACCAGTGAATATTCCAGGATCAGGCTCCAGCCGACCACCCAGGCGAACAGTTCACCAACCACGACATAGGAATAGGTATAGGCGCTGCCCGAGGCGGGGATCATCGTGGCCATCTCGGCATAGGCGAGGGCAGCGCAGGCGCAGATCAGGCCGGCGATGACGAATGACAGGATGACGCTGGGGCCGGCCTTGTCGGCGCCAACGCCGATCAGCGTGAGAATGCCCGTGCCGACGATCGCACCGACGCCCAGCGCGATCAGATGTGGCCATGACAGGCTCTGCGTTAGACGATGTTCCGGCTTCACATCCTCGTGTGACACAGCCGATTTTCGGGAATTCCAGCTCACTATATTCTCCCCGTTCGATCGCGCTGATCGTCGATCCTAATGTCCATGCGCATGTTTTCAGGCCCGGTCCGCACCGCAGCACGCGTGCGAGCTTCGGTCATGGACGGCGACGACGCAACGAAAGCCCCTCTTGCGCGGCCCGCCTGACGGCAGCGGATCCGCTCCATGCGGTAAGTCGGCGATTGGCCTCGCTGTCAAATTCTTTGGGTGATCAGGACGATGAGGCAATGCCATAGCTTTCCACGCGGCAATGTTGCGGGTGACGATCTTCCGGGCCCGGCTGCGCGCGTAGCAGCGCTATGCAGAGCAGCAAGTGAGCTGTCTGGACAGCCGCCTGCTAACCTGTGAACGCAGAGGAATGACCGAACAATTCCTCGACGTGCAGCAAACACCCGATGCTGGAGTGTTTCGACTTCACATCACGAGGCCGATTTGCGTCGGCCCGCCTGGCAATGTCTTCATGTTCGGCGGCGTTGGCCTTGGCGCCGCGACCATTGCCGCGGAGCGCGCCACCGGGCGGAAGGTGATTTGGTCCAGCGCGCAGTTCATCTCCTATGCACGCGTCGGCGACACGCTTGACCTGACGGTGGAGGTCCTGTCCGCCGGCCGCAACGTCAGCCAGGTTCGGGTACTTGGCACCGACGCGGGCAAGCTGGTGCTCACCGTCAATGCGGCGCTTGGGGACCGGGAGGGCCTGCCGGACGGGCAATGGATAACACCGCCCGACATGCCGCGACCAGAGGATTGCAAGCCGCGGCCGCTGTGGCCCGTGCAGGATGCGGCGCTGATGGATCGGCTGGACGTGCGGCTGGCGCCCGGGCGCTATGGCGCGGGGCCGCTCGACGGAACGCCGTCCAGTGACGGGCGCATGGTGGTGTGGATCCGCACGAAGGAGAATGCACCGGTGGATACCAGCCTGCTCGCGATTTTTGCCGACTTCGTGCCATCGGGCCTGGCATCCGCGTTCGGGCGGCGCGGCGGCGGCAACAGTCTCGACAACACCCTGCGGATCGCGCGAATCGTGCCGACGGAATGGGTGCTTTGCGACGTCAGGATCAGTGCCGCGAGCCGCGGCTTTGGGCATGGGGCGATCCATATGTTCGCCGAGGATGGAACGATGATGGCAAGCGGCAGCCAGTCAGCGATCCTGCGTTTCATGGACTGAGCTGCTCGCCCTTTCACCCGGCTGAGAGCGGCCGATAAGGTCGTGCGGGCGGCGCGTTCCGGCCGCCTTTCGGCGCAGATCGGCCTCAACCGGAACCTGCCTGGCCATTTCCTTCAGCCGTGGTCTTGGACAGGCTGAGGACGGACGAGGCAGGTAGTTCAGGCGACCGGGATCAAGCCCCGGGACCGCTCGATTTCCGGTGCTGCGCCCGCCGCGCGAGGATGTTGAGAAATTCGACCAGCACCGAAAACCCCATCGCCGCGTAGATATATCCCTTTGGCACGTGAACGCCGAAACCATCGGCAATCAGAACCGCGCCGATCATCAGAAGGAAGCCGAGCGCGAGCATCACCACCGTCGGATTGCGGGCGATGAAGTTCGCCAGCGGGTCGGCGGCGAGGACCATGGCGCCGACCGCGGTCAGCACGGCGATCACCATCACCGCCAGATTGTCCGTCATCCCGACCGCGGTGAGGATGGAGTCGATCGAGAACACCATGTCGAGCAGCACGATCTGCACCAGCGCGGACCCGAAGGTGATCGCGGCCGCCTGCTTCTTGTCCAACAGGTCGTCGCTGGGGGTCGCGTCCACGTTGTGATGGATCTCCTTGGTTGCCTTCCAGATCAGAAACAGGCCGCCGGCCACCAGGATCAAGTCTCGCCAGGAGAATGCGGTCTCGAAGGCAGGCTGACCATAATCGTTCAGCGGGCCGCGCAGCCCGAGATCGAAGACGACGGCGGTCAGGCCGACCAGCCAGGCGATCATCGACAGCAGAATCAGGCGCATCGCCAATGCGAGGCCGATGCCGATCCGCCGTGCCCGCGTACGCTGTTCCTCCGGCAGCTTGTTCGAGAGGATGGAAATGAAGACGAGATTGTCGATGCCCAGCACGACTTCCATCACCACCAGCGCGACCAGAGCGGCCCATGCCGTGGGATCGGAAAAGAGCGCCAGCAGACTTTCCATCGAATATTCCTCTCCATTCCGGCCAGCCGACCCTGACGATGACGTGGCGGCTGCGTAACAATAATCCGGACGGAGGCTTTAGTTTCCCCGGCACCTGATCCGGGAGTGCGGATGCCTGAACCGTTGGCAGGCAGGAGCGTGCGACTGCCGCCCCCGCCGTCGTTCAGCGCATCGTCACCGACCATTGGTCAACCGAGAGGCTTCCCAGGCCGCGCACCGGCTCGACGCCGATCGCCAGGCCAGACATCCACTCGTCGCCGCTGATCTTTCCCTTTTGCCGCAGCCATTCGAGCGCCGGTAGCATATCGAGCGTGCCGCTGCGGAGATCCTCGGACTTCTCGGGCGCGAACATGCAGAACTTTTCCGCCATCCGCACCATCCAGCGGCGCTTCTGCGCATCAACGAACACACCGACCGGGGCGGACCGCTCGAAAAAGGCGCGGGTGCTGGCAGGCATGTGGAGGAACCAGCCGACCTCGATCACCTTGGCATTCACATCCGTGGTGCTTGAACGAAGATAGAATTCGGTCAGGACGTTGCCGTCGCCGAACCGGTTTTCCATGGTCCAGGCAAAGCGCTGACGAAGCTCGCGAAGGTCGCGCATCCGGATTTGCGGCAACGGCCGCTCCGGCTCGCCGCCATCGTAATTGCCGTACATGACCGCATCATAGCCCCAGACGCCCGGCCCGAAGCCGGCGCTGACCGGGGGCCAGCGCCAGTGAAAGGTCGTGTTCGCAGGAAAGCGATCGAGATCGACGACAAAGGAGTCGGCGTGCGGCGACCAGGGCTTCAACACGGTCACCATCTCACCACCCCATGGCTGGGCAAAGGCGAAATAGGAGCCCTTGGTGAACGGGGTTTTCGCAGGCACCACCACCTTGCCAGGGCCGGCATCGGGCCGCGTCGCCCAGACGAACACGCCAAAGGCAAAAAGCAGGAGTGCCGCGACCGCGAGCAGGATCTTGAGCCACTTCACGTTGAAATCCTGCGCGTTGCAATTGAAGCCGAACGCACCGCTATCGCCCCAGCGCGCGTGGATCAATCGGCGGTCGGCTTCATATCGGTGGTGCCGGGCGATCGCAACGGCGACCTTGGACCGCCAAGGAGCCGGCGAGCGGCGCGCGTGGCGGGGACCTCCACCCAGCGATAGGTCACGAAGCCGATGCCGATCGAGGCCGCCACGATCAGCGCGCCCAGCGGCATCGCCAGGTGCGGCGGAACCACGATCGGAATGAACATGGCCAGCAGGAGCGGGTGCGTCAGGTACAGGCTGTAGCTGATGTCGCCCAGCGCCCCGAGCGGCCCGAAGCGGCGGCGGCCGAACAGCCGTTCCAGGATCACGCTGCCAAAGACGATCAGCACCGCGGGCGGCGCGAAGAACGCGACGCGGGGAAGCGGCGGATCGAGCAGCGCGAGCGCACCAAAGCCAAGGAGGACGGCAGCGAAACCGAGCGACGCCGGCGCCCGCAAGATGCGGGCACGGCAATAGCCGATCACCATGCCCGCGACGAATTCCAGCGGGATCGGACTCGTCATCCGGGTCAGAAAAGCATGGTCGGACGGGACAAGCGGGCGAAGGCCGGTAATGATCACGAAGAGGACGGCCATCAAGGCAATCCGCTTCGCAATCGGCAAGCGGATCAGCGCGGTAAAGACCAAGTAGAAGTAGATTTCATAGTTCAGGGTCCAGCCCGGGCCAAGGATGGGGCTGGTATCCTGCACGCGTTCATTGAAGTAGAAAATGAACAGAAAGGATTGGACGACTTCGCCGATCCCGGGAAGTTCTTTGCCGCGCACGGCGAGCACCGCCACCATCGCGAGCGTGGCGAGCCAATAGATCGGAACGACGCGGGCGATGCGGGAGGCGAGAAAGCCGCGGGCAGTCACCGCGCGGTCGCTGGTCGACGCGACCATCACGAAGCCGCTGATGACAAAGAAGATGTCGACGCCCGACGCAAGCCAGTGGGGGCGGCCCTGCTCGGTGATCAGGTTCAGATCATAACCGGCGTGATAAAGCAGCACCATCAGGGAGGCGATGCCGCGGAGATATTGAATGGAGTAAAAGACGCCCTGGTGATGACCGGGAGCGAACGGCGCGTGATCGACGCCCGCGCGCCCTGGTGGGAAGGTCATCAAGGATCTCCGAATGCGTGCCGGCGGCTTGTACCCGATCGGCAATGGCTGCCAAGATTATCGGTGAACCGGCCGATGCGCGCGAAGGGGCGAGGGCGCCTGCAAGTGTCACACCCCATATGTTAGTGCGCAACCGAATCTGAGGAGATGATCGTGGGCACAGACGAGCTGTTCGAACCGCTGACGCTGCCGCGCGGACCCGCCATGAAGAACCGCTTCATGCTGGCGCCGCTGACCAACCAGCAAAGTTTCGACGACGGGCGGCTTTCGCCGGAGGAGCAGCACTGGCTGACGATGCGGGCGAAGGGCGGCTTTGCCATCACGATGACGGCTGCGGCGCATGTTCAGGCGGTCGGGCAGGGGTTTGCCGGCCAGCTTGGCGTGTTCGACGACCGACATCTGGAGGGGCTGACCCGGCTGGCGGCGGCGATCCGCGCCGAAGGATCGATCTCGTCGGTACAGTTGCATCATGCCGGCAACCGTTCTCCCAAGGAGCTGGTGGGAACGCCGGTATGTCCTTCGGATGACCCCGAAACCGGCGCGCGCGGACTGACGGGGGACGAAGTGGCGCAGCTGCGCGACGATTTCATCGCCGCCGCCAAGCGTTCGGAACAGGCGGGGTTCGACGGCGTGGAGATCCACGGCGCGCACGGTTACATCCTGGCGCAGTTCCTGTCGGCCGAGATCAACAAGCGCGACGATCTTTATGGCGGCAGCCTGGAGAACCGTTCGCGCATCCTGTTCGAGATCATCGATGGCATTCGCGCGGCCTGCGGCAGTGACTTTCAGATCGGTCTGCGGCTGTCACCGGAGCGTTTCGGCCTGAAGCTGGCCGAAATCCGGGATCTTGCGGCCGAACTGCTGCGGCAGGCGCAGATCGACTATCTCGACATGTCGCTGTGGGATGTCGCGAAGGAGCCGGTGGAGCCGGAATTCCAGGGCCGTTCGCTGATGAGCTATTTCACGGACCTGCCGCGCGGCGACGTTCGGCTGGGGGCGGCGGGCAAGGTGATGAGCGCGGCCGATGCGCGCGGCGTTCTGGAGGCCGGCTGCGACTTCGTGGTGATCGGCCGGGGCGCGATCCTGCGGCACGACTTCCCCGAGCGCGTGCGGCGCGAGCGCGACTATTTGTCGCCGGCGCTTCCCGTCACCGCGCAGCATCTGCTGGACGAGGGGCTGAGCCCGCAGTTCGTGACCTATATGCGCAACTGGAAGGGCTTTGTGGAAGAGGAAGCGGCGGCCTGAGCGTGGAAGGGCCGGCGCTGCCGTTCGCGGCGCCGGCCCGTCATTGCTGAAACCGCTCGTTGATGCTTCGCGCCGCGGTGCGCAGTTCCGGCACCAGCTTTTCGCGCATGTCCGCCACCGGAAAGCGCATGGACGGGCAGCAGGCATTCAGCGCGGCGATCACATGGCCGCTGGCGTCGTAGATCGGCACCGACAGCGACCGAACGCCAACCTCCAGTTCCTCATCGACCAGCGAATAGCCGAGCTCCCGCGTTTCGGCGATGATCGCGCGCAACTGCTTGACCGAGCTGACCGTGCTGGTGGTGTGCTTTTCCAGCTTCACGCGATCGAAATAGCGTTCAAGCGTCTCGTCGCTTTCGCCGGCCAGCAACACCCGGCCCGTCGACACCGCATAAGCGGGCAGGCGGTTGCCGATGTTGATGCTGACCGAGATCACGCGATCGGGCGTGGATCGCGCGAGATAGGTGACATCGTCGCCGGTCAGCACGGCGGTGTAGATCGATTCCTGCGTCTTCTGCGACAGATCGTTCATCACCGGCTGAACGATGTCCAGAATGCCGACCGAGGACAGAGCGGAATAGCCGAGCTGCAGCACCTTGGGCCGCAGCGAGAAGTGACGGTCGCGCTTTTCGGCATAGCCTTCACGCACGAGCGTGAGCAGCAGGCGCCGGGTGGTCGCCCGTGACATGCCGGTGACCTTGGCGACATCGCTCAGCGTCATCGACGGCGTGTCGCGCGTGAAGGCGCAGATGACTTCCAGGCCGCGTGCCAGCGAGGCGACATAGTCCCGGTCGCCGTCTTCCGCCTCGTTCGGCAGGGACGCTTCATCATCCGCCATCTGGTCGCCTTCGCTGGCTGACATTGCGTACATCCTCCGGAATAGCTGCTGCGTGGCTAACGATCCGTTGCGGAAAAGCCGGATCAGGCCAAAGAATCAAGAACGCGGCCGCCGAGACCGAGGCCAGCAGCCATGATCCGGCAATGAGCGAATGTGTGCGCTATTGCAACGTCCGTTCGCTATGCGATCAAAATTCCGTTGACAATGATTTCAGGTACGTCACATTCAACGTGCGGCGGAGCGGGGAGCTAGCCGCGACAAGGGGATGTGACATGCGAAAGACGTTCGCAGTCGGCGCTGCATTGGCGGCGCTGACAATGGGAACGCATGCGTTGCATGCAGAGGATTTTCGGGTCGAACTGTCGGCGCCGGGGGCGAAGGAGCCTGCCTATGAGGGCCGGGTGATCCTGGTGCTGGCGGCGGACGACAAGACGGAGCCGCGCTTTCAGGTCGACGCCAGCCACGACGCGGCGCAGGTGTTCGGCATCCAGGTCAAGGATTTCCGCAACGGGCAGGCCAAGGTGATCGGCACGGACGTGCTGGGCTATCCGGGCCGCAGCCTGTCCGATATTCCGGCGGGCACGTACAATGTGCAGGCCGTTCTGCATAAGTACGACACGTTCAAGCTGGGCAATGGCAAGGTGGTGAAGCTGCCCGCCGCGCGGGGCGCGGGGCAGAACTGGCGCAAGGAGCCGGGCAACATCATCAGCAAGCCGATCAAGGTGAACTTCGATCCGAAGCGCGCCGGTGAGATCAAGATCACGCTGACCGACGTGATCGGCCCGGTCGAGGAGCCGAAGGACACCGAGTTCGTCCGGCATTTCAAGTTCAAGTCCGAGCGGCTGTCGAAGTTCTGGGGCCGCGACGTCTATATGCGCGGCCATGTGCTGGTGCCGAAGGACTTCGACAAGCATCCCGAGGCCCGTTATCCCATCGCGATCTTCCACGGGCATTTTCCCGAGGATTTCGGCGGGTTTCGCACCACGCCGCCGGACGCGAACATCAAGTGCGCGCCGAACAAGCGCTTCATCAACGAGACCTGCTACGCCCGCACCGAGCAGCAGGAGGCGTATGGCTTCTACCAGAAATGGGTGTCGCCCGACTTCCCGCGGATGCTGATCGTCGAGATCGACCACTCGAACCCCTATTATGACGACAGCTATGCCGTGAATTCGGCGAATATCGGCCCCTATGGCGATGCGATCACGTATGATTTCATCCCGGCGCTGGAGAAGAAATTCCGCGGGATCGGCCAGGGCTGGGCACGGTTCCTGTACGGCGGGTCGACCGGCGGGTGGGAAGCATTGGCCGCGCAGGTCTTCTACCCCGACGAATATAATGGTGCCTTCGCCGCCTGCCCGGATCCGATCGATTTCCGGCAGACGATGGTCACGGACATCTACAAGGACAAGAACGCCTATTTCTGGACCGGCCCGTTCGGGAAGGTCGCGAAGCCGGGCAAGCGCGATTACCTGGGCCATCTGTCGCACACGATCGAGGACGAGAACCGCCTGGAGCTGGTGCTGGGCGACAAGACGCGATCAGGCGGCCAGTGGGACGTGTGGGAAGCGGTGTATTCGCCGATGGGCGAGGACGGTTATCCCAAGCGGATCTGGGACAAGGCCAGCGGCGAGATCGATCCCGCTGTCGCGACTTACTGGCGCGACAATTACGACATGCGCCACATCCTGGAACGTGACTGGCAGAAGCTTGCCCCCAAGTTGCAGGGCAAGATCCACATCTATGTCGGTGACATGGACAACTTCTATCTGAACAATGCCGTGTATCTGATGGAAGATTTCCTGAAGAAGGCACAGCCCGCTTATGGCGGGGAAATATTGTACGGCGATCGTGACGAACATTGCTGGAATGGTGATCCCACCCAGCCCAATTCCGTCGGGCGCCTCCGATACAATTGGATGTACGTGCCCAAGATCCTGAAGCGGATCGAGGCGGCGGCACCCAAGGGCGCTGACCTTACGAGCTGGCGGTACAAGTAAAAAGAACGGTTCGCCGCGCCGGCTGGGGAGCCGGCGACGTGCGGCATTCACTCGAAATCAGGGAGTTTGATGATGGCTAACAGGTCACACTTGCGTCGGTTGCTGCTCTGCTCCGCCGTGATGATAAGCGGGGCGGCCATGCCGTCCATGGCGCAGGATATCCCGGCGGATAGCACCACCAGCAGCAGCACGGGTGACGCGGACATCGTGGTCACCGGTTCGCGCATCCGCTCGCCCAACCTCGAGAGCGTCAGCCCGGTGACGACCGTGGCGGCGGAGGAGTTCGCCGTACGCGGCACGGTGCGCACCGAGGACCTCGTCAACCAATTGCCGCAGGTGTTCGCGGCGCAGGGCGCGGCGAACTCCAACGAGGCGACCGGCACCGCGCAGGTTGACCTTCGCGGTCTCAGCCCGTCGCGCACGCTGGTGCTGATCAACGGGCGCCGACTGCCTTATGGTTCGCCCAAGAACATCCCGTCGGATCTCAATCAGGTGCCGACGCCGCTGATCCAGTCGGTCGAGGTGCTGACGGGCGGTGCATCAGCGGTGTACGGATCGGACGCGATCGCGGGCGTCGTGAACTTCAAGCTGATGGACAATTTCAGCGGCATCCGTTTCACCGGCAGCATCGCCGGCTTTCAGCACACCAACGACCGCGACGAGCTGCGCGACCTGCTGGACCGCAACAATGCCAACGTGCCGGGCGCGTATCTGAAGCCCGACAAGGGGATCTGGAACGGCTTCACGACCGAGCTGTCGGCCGTCGCTGGCGGCAACATCGGCGAGGGCCGTGGCAACGTCACCGCTTATGCGACCTATCGCAAGGTGAACCCGATCCTGCAGGCGGATTACGACTACAGCGCATGCGCACTCGGCGCGAGCGGACCGGGCGGGGCCGATTTCTCGTGCAGCGGATCGGCAACGAACGCCCCGGCGAACTTCACCAATGCGGGCGGCATCCCCGGCCTGCCCACGTCTTTCCGCGCGACGGGCGACAGCCAGTTCGTGCCCGGCACGCTGACGTACAATTTCGCGCCATACAATTACTACCAGCGCCCGGACGAGCGCTACGCGCTGGGCGCAATGGCACATTACGAGGTGAACGAGAACTTCACTCCCTATATCGAAGCGTCGTTCATGGAGGACCGCTCCGTCGCGCAGATCGCGCCGGGCACCAACAGCGCCGGCATCACCGTGGGTGCGGGCAGCATCAGCGGCATCAACTGCGACAATCCCTTCCTGAGCGCGCAGCAGGCGAGCTTCTTGTGCACCAGCCGCGGGCTTTCCACCGGCAGCATCTATGACGCGTCGGGCAATTACGTCGGCCCGCAATCGGTGGCGCAGGGCGTGCTGGTGGCGCGTCGCAACGTGGAAGGCGGCAACCGCCAGGACGACATCCAGCACCAGAGCTATCGCATCGTGCTGGGCGCGCGTGGCGACATCGCCGGGCCGTTCAAATATGACGTGTACGGCATCTATTCGAAGGTGAGCTATCGCAGCCGCTTCTCGGGCGATGCGAACCGGCAGCGGACCGCGAATGCCTTCAACGCGGTGCGCAATTCCGCCGGCCAGATCGTCTGCGCGATCAACGCCGATGCAAACCCGAACAACAATGACGCGAACTGCTCGCCGCTCGACTATTTCGGGCCGCAGGCGAGCGCCGATGCGGTTGATTACGTCGCCGAGGTGAAGAGCATCACGGGCGATACCAACCTCGTCAACGTGGTGGCGGCCGTGGACGGTGACCTGGGCGAATGGGGGATCAAATCGCCGCTCGCCAACAGCGGCGTGGCCGTGGCGTTCGGCTACGAATTCCGCAAGAATTCGGTCGATTACCAGCCGGACGAAATCTACCAGGCGGCGGCCAGCCCCGAACTGCCGATCAACGGCTCGGTTTCGGTGAAGGAGTTCTTCGGCGAGTTGATCGTGCCGCTCGTCGAGCAGGTGCCGTTCGTGCAGAGCCTGTCGTTCGAAGGCGCGTATCGCTATTCGGATTACGACAGCGGGTTCAAGACGGACACCTACAAGCTTGGCCTGAACTGGTCCCCCGTCGATGATTTCCGTTTTCGTGGATCGTACCAGCGCGCCGTCCGCGCACCGAACGTGATCGAGCTGTTTTCCAGCCAGCAGCTGTTCGAGGTGGAGCTGACGGAAAATGCCGACGGCTCCTATGATCCGTGCTCGGGCGCCAACCCGATCGCGACCCTTGAACAATGCGCGCGTACCGGCGTGACAGCCGCGCAATATGGCAACATCGTCGACAATCCGGCCGGCCAGTTCAACTCGCTGATCGGCGGCAACCCGGACCTGGACCCGGAAACCGCCAAGACGCTGTCGCTGGGCGCCGTGTTCGAGCCGCGCTTCGTGCGGGGCCTGACCATCTCGGTCGATTATTTCGACATCGAAGTCGAGAACCTCGTCGGCAGCGTCAACCCAAACCTGTCGATCGCCAACTGCCTGGCGAACGGCGATCCCTATTTCTGCAGCCTGATCCAGCGCAGTCCGCAAAGCGGATCGCTGTGGCAGGGAGAGAACGGTTACTTCCGGCGCTTCAACGTCAACACCGGCTCGCTGCAGACCAAGGGTGTCGACGTGGTGGTCGATTACCGGATGAACCTGAACGACCTGGGGCTCAATGCCGGTCGCCTGAACTTCAACCTGGTTGGCACCTATCTCGACTCCTACAAGACGGTGCCGCTGCCCAATTCGCCCGAGAGCGACATCTATGAGTGCAAGGGTCTGTATGCCGGCCTGTGCGGTCGTCCGCGCCCGGAATGGCGCCACAAGTTCATGACCACCTGGGCACCGGCCGACCGGTTCAGCCTGACCGCGACGTGGCGCTACGTCTCGTCGGTGAAGATCGCGCAGACCAGCGACCAGCCGGCACTGACGGGCAGCTTCTCCGAAGTGAACCGCGAACTGGGCGCGCGCAGTTATTTCGACCTCGCGGCCTCATTCGAGGTGCGCAAGGACTTCACCTTCCGCGCGGGCATCAACAACCTGTTCGACAAGGATCCGCCGCTGACCACCACCGCGGCGATCGAGGACGGCGGCAACGGCAACACCTATCCGCAATTCTACGATGCGACGGGACGGTACCTGTTCCTCAGCGCATCGGTTGGCTTCTGAGGAAACATTGCCAACGGCCGGGGGCGCAAGGTAGCGCCTCCGGCATCTTTTTTGGGTGGGGAATAATCATGAAATTGCGTTGGTGTGCCGGTGCCGCGATGGCGCTTGTCCTGTCATCGGGTGCCATGGCGGCGTCAGCCGCGCCCGTCACCGACGCCGACCGGGCGATGGCACGCCAGATGCTGGAAGAGGCGATCGCCACGCCGACCGCCAAGGGGCGCGGGCAGGTGCCGGCGCTGATCGAGAAATATTCGGCGCGGCTGCGCGAGGCGGGCTTCAAGGCCGACGAGATCATGACCGTGCCGGTCGAGATCGATGGCGAGAAGACCGCGGGCCTAGTCGTGCGCTATGCCGGGCGCAATCCGGGCGCGAAGCCAATTGCGTTCCTCGGCCATATGGACGTGGTCGATGCGCTGAAGGAGAACTGGTCCACCGACCCCTATGTGCCGACCGAGAAGGACGGGTACATTTACGGCCGCGGCTCGACCGACAACAAGGCTGGCGTGACCGCGCTGGTCGCGAGCTTCATCCGCTTGAAGCGCGCGGGCTTCGTGCCGGAGCGTGACCTGCTGCTCGCCTTCTCGGGCGACGAGGAGACCGGCATGCTGACGACGCGGGCGCTGACCAAGCATCCGCTCGTCTCGCGCGCCGAGTTCGCGCTGAATTCCGACGCCGGATCGGGGCAGATCGGCGCGGACGGCAAATATCGCTTCAACATCCAGGCGGCCGAGAAGACCTACGCCAATTATGTGATCGCCGCGAAGAACCCCGGCGGGCACAGCTCCGCGCCGCGCGCCGACAATGCGATCTACGATCTCGCCCGCGCGCTGACCAAGCTGGAGGCGCTTCGCTTCCCGGTCGAATTCAACGAGATCACCCGCATCATGGTCGCCGACATGGCGAAGGAGAAGGGCGGCGAGCTGGGCAATGCCCTGACCACGCTGCTGGCGAACCCGAACGATGCGGCAGCGCGCACGGTGGCGGAGAAATACCCGCACCAGGCGAACATCCTGTGGACGACCTGTGTGGCGACCATGCTTCAGGCGGGCAATGCGCCCAACGCGCTGCCGCAGAATGCGACCGCGAACGTGAACTGCCGCATCTTCCCGGGCACCAAGGTGGAGGATGTGCGGGCGAGGATCGCGCAGACCATCGGTGACGACAAGCTGAGCGTGGCGCTGGTCGGCGAAGGCGTCGAGAGCCCCGTATCACCGGTCAATCCAGCGCTGTTCGCCCGGCTCCAGAAGGCTATGGACGCGACCTATCCGGGCGTGACGCTGAAGCCGAGCATGTCTTCCGGCGGCACCGACGGCCGCGAATTCCGCAGCGCCGGCATCCCGACCTATGGCGCGGGCGCGCTGGCGCTGGGGGCGGACGATTCCCGCGCCCATGGGACGGACGAGCGCGTGCCGATCGCGGCGTATCTGAAGCAGCTCGATTATTGGGACGTGCTGCTGCGCGACCTGGGAGGTCGCAAGTGATCGGCGCGCTGGCACGACGCGACGTGCTGCGCGGCGCGGCGGCGGGGAGCGCGCTTGCGGCGCTGCCGGGCGCGGCGTTCGCCGGGCAGGGCGCGGCGGCAGCGTCGCTTACTCCCGTCGCGCCGATCAGCCGGGCCGAGCGCGAGGCGCGGCTGGCGCGGATGCAGGCGGAGCTTCGCCGGCGCAACCTGTCGGCGCTGCTGGTCGAGGCGGGATCAAGCCTCGTCTACTTCACCGGGGTCGACTGGTGGCGGAGCGAGCGGACCACCGCGGCGGTGATCCCCGCCGAAGGCCCGGTGCTGATCGTCACGCCGTTCTTCGAGGAGCCGTCGATCCGCGAGATGCTGGACGTGCCGGGCGAGGTGCGCGTGTGGCAGGAGGACGAAAGCCCCTTTGCGGTGATCGCGGGGTGGCTGAAGGAGAAGAAGCGCGACGCCGGCACGCTGGCGGTAGAGGAGACGACGCGCTTCTTCATCGTCGATGGCGTCCGCCGGGTGCTGCCTGACCTGAAGACGGTATCGGGCGCCGCGCCGGTCAATGCGCTGCGCATGATCAAGAGCCCGGCCGAAATCGCGCTGATGCAGCGGGCAAACGACATCATGATCGCCGCCTATCGCGCCACTTATGGCCAGGTGCAGGCGGGCATGATCGGCAATGAGATCAACGCGATCATGGAGCGGGAACTCACCCGCAACGGTGGCCAGCGCGCGTCGAGCAGCGCGCAGGTGGGGCCGGGCAGCGCACTGCCGCATGGGTCCAAGGAGCGACTGAAGGTCTCCGAAGGCACCGTCGTGCTGATGGACTGCACCTGCAGCGTGCACGGCTATGTCTCCGACATTTCCCGCACCTTCGTCTTCGGTGAGCCGACGGCGGAGCAGCGGCGCGTGTTCGGCCATATGCGCCAGGGGATGACGGTGGCGATGGAGGCGGCGAAGGTCGGCGCGCCGGCGGGCAGCGTGGATGATGCCGTGCGCCGCTATTACGAGAAGCTGGGTTACGGTCCGCGCTACGCCCTGCCGGGCCTGTCGCATCGCACCGGCCATGGCATCGGCCTCGACGTGCACGAGCCGGTGAACCTGGTGCATGGCGAAACCACGCCGCTGGCGCCGGGCATGTGCTTTTCGAACGAGCCGGGCCTCTACCTGCCGGGCAAGTTCGGCATCCGCATCGAGGATTGTTTCTTCATGACCGAGCAGGGGCCGCGCTTCTTCACGCAGCCGCCGTCCTCGCTCGACAAGCCATTCGGATAGAAGGGGAGGGCGTGATGCCAGGATTGAAGAGCCTGTTGGGCGGCGCTGCGGCGTTCGCCATGATGGCGCTCGCGCCCGCAGCGATGGCGCAGGAAGAACAGTCCATGTCGCCGGCACTGCCGAAGATCATGAGCCTGCGCGATCAGGCGCAGCTGCGCGACGCCTGGCTGGAGCGCCGCTTCCAGACGGTGCTGCCGCAGCTGATGCGCGAGAATGGCATCGACATGTGGGTGCTGATCGCGCGGGAGTATCTGGAGGACCCGGTCGTTTCGACCATGCTGAACGCGACCAATTTGCGGGCGCGGCGTCGGACGATCCTCATCTATTTCGATCCGGGCGAGGGCAAGCCGATCGAGCGGCTGGTCGTCAGCAAGCACGGCATGGGCGCCCTGTACCAGCCGGTGTGGGACATGGAGAAGCAGCCCGACCAGTTCGCGCGCGTCCGCGAGCTGATCGCCGAGCGCAACCCGAAGAAGATCGCGCTCAACATCTCCTCGCTGACGGCGTTCGGCGACGGCCTGACGCACAGCCAGTACACCGACCTGATGAAGGCGCTGACGCCCGAGCAGCAGGGGCGGATCGTGCCGGGCTATCCGCTGGCCATAGGCTGGCTGGAGACGCGCACGCCGGAAGAGATGAAGGTCTATCCCGAGATCGTGCGCGTGGCGCATGCGATCATCGGCGAAGGCTTCTCGGCCGCGGTGGTGAAGCCGGGCGTGACGACCAACGAGGATCTCGTGTGGTGGTATCGCCAGCGCGTCGCGGACCTTGGCCTGGCATCGTGGTTCCATCCGTCGGTGGAAGTGACGCGCAAGGGCGTGCCGGGCGTGCTGCGCGAAAAGGCGAGTGTGATCCAGAAGGGCGACATGCTGCGCGTCGACTTCGGCATTCACTACCTGAACTTCAGCACGGATACGCAGCATGTCGCCTATGTGCTGCGCGACGGCGAGACAGACGTGCCGGCCGGGCTGAAGGCGGGCCTTCGCGACAACAACCTCGTTCAGGATGCGGTGACCAGCGAGTTTCGCGTCGGCGTGACCGGCAATGAAGTGCTGAACCGCGCGCGTGCGAAGGCGATCGCGGCGGGGCTGAAGCCGACGATCTATTCGCACCCGATCGGCTATCACGGCCATGGTGCGGGCAGCTCGATCGGCCTGTCGGAAGAGCAGAAGTTCGTGCCGACCGGCGAATACAAGCTGCGGCCGAACATCGCCTGGTCGATCGAGCTGATGGCGACCAAGGCGGTGCCCGAGTGGGGCGGGCAGATGGTCGACTTCAAGACGGAGGAGGACGCTTTCTTCGACGGCCAAACTGTCCGCTACATCGATGGTCGGCAGACCAAGTTTCACCTGATCGACGCGCGCTGAGGCGGCGCCGGCGGTTAACTCCCTTGCCCAAAACTGGGTCTCATCCGGCGACGGGTGAGGCCCTTCTTTTTGGTGGTAGAGCTGCGAGAGTTAGATCGAATGTCAGGATAACGGGGTATTTGTGCATCATCCGACCCGTCTTGCCGGGCTTGTCCCGGCATCCAGCGTGCCGCAGACCTTCAGCGGGAGGATGCGCGGAAACCTGGACCCCGGCACAGGGCCGGGGTGACGAAGTTCGTGATTAATATCGTTTTTGCCTGTGTTTAGGCCGCCCGGACGGGGCGTTTGTGGCCTAGGGGCGTGGTAGGAGGATGAATTCCTCCTGCCCGCCGTCGAGGAAGCGGAAGGTGCCGTCCGCTGAAAGGAAGCCGTCTTCCTCGTGCATGAAGCGGACCTTCTGGCCGCCCCATTCGGGCACGTTCGCCTGCGCATTCAGCTCGATCGACCAGGCGGTGTTCGGATCGATTCGATAGTCGCCGCGGCCGGGCGCCGGCTTCTGGCTTTCCCAGGCGCCGATCCAGGTGCCGGCGCCATGGCCGTGATAGCCGATCGGGTGCGAATAGATCGTGCCGTCGATCCCCTCGGCTTCCACCTGGCGCCGTGCGGCTGCCAGCACCTCATTGCCGGTGCGGCCGGGCTTCAGCGCCGCGATGGTGGCGGCGCGCACGCGGTTCATCGCCGCCATGCCATCGCGCAGGCCCTTGGGCGCCTGTGTCTCGCCCGGCTTCAGGACATAAGCGAGCCGCTGAATGTCAGTGTTGAGGCCGAGATAGGTGATGCCGAAATCGACGTGCAGCATGTCGCCGGGCATGATGATCGTGTCGCCTCGGTGGCCCATCTCCTGCACGCTGAACTTGCCCCCGTCGGCGCGCTGGATCGCGACGCTGGGCTGGAACCAGGTGTCCAGCCCGAGCGCGTTGATGCGATCGCGGAACCACCAGACGACATCATCGGAGGTGGTGACGCCGGGAGTGATGACGCGTTCGGAGAAGCCCTCCTCGATGATCGAATGCGAGATGCGCGAGACGATCGGATAGCTCGCCATCTCCTCCGGGATGCGGGTCTCCAGCCAGCCGAGCGCGAGCCGTTCGTGCGAGACGAGGCGCTTCGCCATGTCAGGGCCGAGTGCGCGGACGATTGCCTCATAATGGGTGGAGCTGAGGCCGTCGGCGAGCGGGAAACCCTCCGATCGGTTGAGCGCGATGGTTGCGGGATTGCGCTCAGCGATGATCCTGGCCAGCTCCGCCCATTGATCGGGCTGCTCGTCCGGGTTCCAGGCGGGCTGGAAATCGCCGACCGGATAGCGGGCGAGCGCCAGCTTCTCGATCGGCTTGCCCTCGCCCGGATCGAAGAAGACGAGGATGGTGCGGCGGCGCGCGTGGAGCCACGTGGCCGGCAGCATCGTCGCCATCACCGGATCTTCGTTATACTCGCCGGCGACCAGCACCCACATCTGCACCTTGTCGCGCCGCATCAGCGTGGGGAGGACCTGTTCGAAGCGCAGCTTCAGCCAACGGTCCTCGGTTTCAGCGCGCCGCTCGAGCGGCAGGATTGCCGGCATCTGAAGCTCGGCCGGGCGAGCGGGCGAAGTGGCTGGCGATCCCGCCAGCGCCAGAGCCAAAAGCAGTGCCGACATTGATATTCCCCCGTTGCAGATGTTCACACTTCGCACCTTTGTTCGCTAATGTGACAAAGAACAGGGGCTGAAAAGCGAAATTTCTGACCGGGCGCGGCTTGCCCGGTGCTGGTCATGCAGCCACTGCATCGGCGAGGAAGCGTTATGGCGCTGGCGCAGCGGTGCCGTACGCGCGAAGCTGGGGAAAGGGCGAAGCCGCTATCGGTGCGGTTCGCCCGGGGGAGCAGGGGGAGTAGATGCGGTTGAAGTTTCTGGTGGCGGCGTTGGCGGTGGCCATGCCGACGATGGCCAGCGCAGGTGCGCCATCCGCCGCGCCCAAGCCGGCGACCATCTATCGCCATGCCACGCTGATCGACGGCACCGGCAGTGCGGGATCGCGCGGAATGACCGTGGTGACGCGCGGCGAACGGGTCGAGGCGGTCGTGCCCGATGCGAAGGTTACGCCGGAGATGCTGAAGGGCGCGCGCATCGTTGACCTCACCGGCCGCTATCTGCTGCCCGGGCTGATCGACAGCCACCAGCATATCGCAACGCCGCCGAACCGCCGCCGCGCCGAGGCGCTGATGCGGCGGGATCTCTACAGCGGCGTCACCGGCACGCGGATCATGGCCGATGACCTGCGATCGGTGGCGGAGATCGCGCGCGCCGCCCTGGTGGGGGAGATCGCCTCGCCTGACCTTTATTACGCCGCGCTGTTTGCCGGGCCGAGCTTCTTCGATGATCCGCGAACCTTGGCCGTCAGCGCCGGGGTGAAGCCCGGAACCGGCGCGTGGATGCAGGCGGTCGATCACCAGACCGACCTGCCGCTAGCGGTTGCGCGCGCGAAGGGCACGGGTGCCACCGCGATCAAGATCTACGCCAACCTGCCGGCCGATCTGATCGCCCGGATCACGCAGGAGGCACATCGCCAGAACATGCAGGTGTGGGCGCATGGCATGGTGTTTCCGACCCCGCCGGTCGACGTGATCGCCGCCGGGCCGGACGTCGTGTCGCACAGCTGCTACCTGGCCTATCAGGCGGTGGAGCAGCGGCCCGCCACCTATCAGCAGCGCGTGGCGATCGACCCTGCGCCGTTCATGGCGCGCGACAATCGGGTGATGGCGGGGCTGTTCGCCACCATGCGCGAACGCGGCATGCTGCTGGATGCCACGCTGCGGGTGTATCAGGAGGGCGAGAAGCGCGCGCAGAAGGGCGGGGCGCCGGCCTATTGCTCGCTCGATCTCGCCGCCGCGCTGACCGCGCAGGCACACAAGGCGGGGGTCCGGATTTCCGCCGGGACCGATGGCGACACGGAAGCGGGCGCGCCCTATCCGGCCCTGTTCGACGAGATCGAGCTGCTGGTATCGAAAGCCGGGTTCAAGCCGGCGGAGGCGATCCGTTCGGCCACCCTCGTCGGGGCGCAGGCGATGGGGCAGCAAAGCGACATGGGCAGCATCGCGCCGGGCAAGCTTGCCAATATGGTGGTGCTGGCCCGCGATCCGCTGGCCAACATCGGAAACATGCGCAGCGTGGTGATGACGGTGAAGCGCGGCCGCGCGTACGCGCGCGAGGATTTCAAGCCGGTGACTGCGGAGGAGCTGGGCCGTGACTGATCGACGTTCCTTTCTTCAGCTTGCCGGCGCTGTCGTTGCCGTGAGTGCCCTGCCGACAGCGGCGCAGGCGCGCGGCAAGCGCGACATGCTGATCGTGAATGCGCTGGGCGGCTTCAGTGATCCGAACGCGCGGCGCGGCGATGGGGCGGTGCCGGTGGAGCCGCGGAGCCTGCTGAGCGACCGCGTGATCGCGGATGCGCGCGCATCGGGCATGGACGCGATCAATATCACACTGGGCCATGTGTCGGGACCGGACGAGCCCTTTGCGCTGACGGTGCGGGAGATCGGCGTGTGGGAGCGGCGCATCCGCGCGCGGCCGGAGGCGCTGATCAAGGTGACGTCCGCGGCGGACATCCTGCGCGCGCGCGACACCGGCCGGATCGGCGTGATCTACGGCTTCCAGAACACGACCATGCTGGGCGATGACGCCAGTCGCGTCGACACCTTCGCCGATCTTGGCGTGCGCGTGATCCAGCTGACCTACAATCCGGCGAACAAGGTGGGCAGCGGATCGATGGCGCCGGACAATGGCGGGCTGACCGCCTTTGGCCGCACGGTGATCGAGCGGCTGAACGCCAATCGCGTGATGGTGGACCTGTCGCACAGCGGCGAGCGTACCTGCCTGGAGGCGGCGCGCCATTCCGCCCAGCCGATCTCCATCAATCACACGGGCTGCCGCGCGCTGACCGATCTGCCGCGCAACAAGACCGATGCGGAGCTGCGGCTGGTGGCGGAACGCGGCGGCTTCGTCGGCATCTATTTCATGCCGTTCCTCAATCCCCGGAGCGTCGCCAGCGCGGCCGACGTGGTCGCCCATATCGAACATGCCATCAACGTGTGTGGCGAGGATCATGTCGGGTTCGGTACCGATGGCGGCACCACCGCGGTGGACGACATGGCCGCCTACCGCGCCGCGATCCGGCAGGAGATTGCGGAACGCCGCGCGGCGGGGATCGGAGCCAAGGGCGAGAACCCGGACACGCTTCCCTTCGTGGAGGATCTGAGCGGGCCGGGGCAGTTCGGCAAGCTCATCGGGCTGCTGGAGCAGCGGGGCCATAAGGCGGCGCGGATCGAGAAGGTCATGGGGACGAACTTCCACCGCTACGCTCGCGACGTGTGGGGCGCATGAGCCCGGAGGCGATCGCCTTCGTCAACCAGGCGCTGGTGCCGTGCGGCCTGGCGCTGATCATGTTCAGCATGGGGCTGACGCTGGCGCTGCGGGACTTTGCGGCGATCCTTTCGGGCGGCCGGGCCGCGGCGGCGGGCTTTGCCACGCATCTGCTGGTGCCGCCGCTACTTGGCCTCACCGTCGGCGCGCTGTTCGGCCTGCCGCCGGAGCTGGCGCTGGGGCTGTTCATCATATCCATCTGCCCGGCGGGCACGACATCCAACGCGCTGACGTTCGTCGGGCGGGGCAATCTGGCGCTGGCCGTGGTGCTGACGCTGATGACCAGCGTGGTTACCGTGTTCACGATTCCGATCCTGTTGCGCTGGGCGGTGCCATGGTTCCTGGGCGGGACGGGCGCGACGGTGCCGCAGCTCGATATCGTCAGCACCATGGGGCAGCTGGCGCGGATCACGCTGGCGCCGATCGCGCTGGGCATGGTGGTGCGCCGGTTCGCGCCGGAGGCGGCGGGACGCATCGCACAGCGGCTGCGACCCACCGCGTTCGTCGTGCTGGTGGCGGTGATCGGCTTTTCCGTTGTCGTCAGCTTTGACATGGTGGTGCAGAATCTGATCGCGGCGACGCCGGCGATCTATGCGCTGAACATGGCAGCCATGGCCTTTGGGCTGATGGTCGGGCGGGTGCTGGGGCTGAATGCGCGCGATCGCATGACCCTGGCGATCGAAACTGGGGTGCAGAATGCGACGCTGGCGCTGTTCCTGACGCTAACCGTGCTGGAGAGCCTGCCGCTGGCGGTGACGCAGAATATTTATGGAATGGTCATGCTGTTCAATGCCAGTCTGCTGATCCGCTGGTTCCGGGGACGGATCACGCGCGAAGCGGTGGCGGCATGAGCATCCGGTTCATCGATGCGGGCGAGGTTGCCGAGCGGCTGCGCTACGACGTGGCTGTGCCGCTGGTCCGCGAGGCGATGATCGCGCTGTCGCAAGGGCGGACGCGCCAGTTGCTGCGCGGCATCATCGACCTGGACGGAGAGAATGCCTTTGGCGTGATGCCGGGGGCGCTGGACGCCGGGCCGTTTGGCGCCAAGCTGGTCAGCGTCTTTCCCGGCAACGTCGCGCGTGGCGGCATGTCGCACCAAGGGCTGATCGTGACGTTCGACCGTGAGAGCGGTGCGCCGAGCGCAGTCGTGGATGCAGGAGAAGTGACGGCGATCCGCACCGCGGCGGCATCCGCCGCGGCGACACAGGCGCTGGCGCGTGGCGACGCGGATCATCTGGCGGTGCTGGGGACGGGCGAGCAGGCGCAGCGCCACATCCTGGCGATCCGCGCCGTGCGACCATTGCAGCGGGTGACGATCTGGGGCCGGGACGCGCGCAAGGCCGCCGCGCTGGCGGAGGAACTGGGGTGCGACGTGGCGGCATCGGTGCGCGAGGCGGTGGCGGATGCGGGGATCATCTGCACCGTCACCGCCGCGCCGGAGCCGATCCTGAGCGCCAGCGACGTTCGGCCCGGCGCGCACATCAACGCGGTTGGATCAAGCCGGGCGGGGCCGGCGGAGATTGCGACTGATCTGGTGGTGCGAAGCCGTTTCTTCGCCGATCACCGCGCCGGCGTGCTGAACCAGGGGGCGGAGTTCCTGCGCGCCAAGGCGGAAGGCCTGGTGGACGACCATCATGTGCTGGGCGAGATTGGCGAGGTATTTGCCGGGACACTCGCGGGCCGGACCTCGGGCGAGGACGTGACGCTGTACAAGTCGCTGGGCAGCATCGTTCAGGATCTCGCCTGCGCCGCCTGGCTTTGCGGGGAAAGACGCGGCTGAGGGCGGATCAGCCCTTCGCGAGCGCGATCCCGGCGAGGTTCTGCGTCCGCTTGATGTGGCGGAGGCGGAAACGCGCTGGGCGGGGCAGCGCCAGATAGGCGGCGTGATGATCGACATGCGCGCGCGGCACCTTGATGGTGCCATTCGCCTGCGCGATCACGGCGGCGGCGTCACCGAGGAGAACGGCGTCAGTGAGCGACAGGCGCTCGACCAGGCGCATGGCGGCGATCAGCGCCAGCCATTCCGCCTCCATGCTGGTGCCGGGGCCGAGGCCGCGCTCGACATGGCTGCGACCGGCAGCGACGACCGCCAGCTCCATGCCGGCGGGAGCAGGGCGCAGGCCACCGTCGAAAAAGATCTTCATGCGTGGCGAAACTGCCCCGGCGGCAGATCGGCCAGCGTCCAGTCGCCGATGCTCCAGCGCACAAGGCGAAGGGTGGGGTGGCCGACCGCGGCGGTCATTCGGCGAACCTGCCGGTTGCGCCCTTCCCGGATCGTCAGCGAAAGCCAGCAATCGGGGATGGCGGCGCGATAGCGGATCGGCGGATCGCGTGGCCACAAGGCCGGATCGTCGATCCGCTCGACCTCGGCAGGGCGGGTCGGGCCGTCCTTCAGGGTGACGCCGTCGCGCAGGCGGGCGAGGGCCTCGCCCGCGACATCGCCCTCCACCTGCACGAGATAGGTCTTGGGCAGCTTGAACTTGGGATCGGCGATGCGGGCCTGCAGGCGGCCATCGTCGGTCAACAGCAGCAGGCCCTCGCTGTCGCGATCAAGGCGCCCGGCAGGGTAGACGCCGGGCTGGTCGATATAGTCGGACAGCGTGGCGCGCGCCTCCGGCATGCTGCGGTCAGTGAACTGGCTGAGCACGCCATAAGGCTTGTTGAACAGGAGAAGCGTCATCCCCCGACGATGCTCCGGGCGACGGCTTCCGCCGTCTTGATCCCGTCCACCGCCGCCGAGAGGATGCCGCCGGCGTAGCCAGCGCCCTCGCCCGCGGGGAAGAAGCCGATCGTGTTGAGGCTGTGCCCATCCTCGCCGCGGGTGAAGCGGACCGGGGAGGACGTGCGCGTTTCGACGCCGGTCATCACCACATCGGGATGGTCATAGTCCTTGATCTGCCGGCCGAACACCGGAAGTGCCTCACGCATCGCTGCCACCGCGAAATCGGGCAGGCATTCGGCAAGGTCGGTCGGGTTGACGCCCGGGCGATAGGACGGAACGACGGTGCCGAGCGAGGTGGAGGCCCGGCCGGCCAGGAAATCGCCCACGCGCTGTGCCGGTGCCTTGTAGTTGCTGCCACCCGCGACAAAGGCGCGCTCTTCCCAATGACGCTGGAGCCGGATGCCGGCGAGGGCATCGCCCGGATAGTCGCGCGCCGGATCGATGGCGACCACGAAGCCCGAGTTGGCGTTGCGCTCATTACGGGAATATTGGCTCATGCCGTTGGTGGCGACGCGGCCCTCTTCCGAAGTGGCGGCGACCACCGTGCCGCCGGGGCACATGCAGAAGCTGTAAACGGTGCGCCCGTTCGAGCAATGGTGCGAGATGTGATATTCGGCGGCGCCCAGGATTGGGTTGCCGGCCTCGTGCCCGAAGCGCGAACGGTCGATCCAGGATTGCGGGTGTTCGATGCGGACGCCGATCGAGAACGGCTTCGCCTCCACATGGACGCCGGCGTCCAGCAGCATGGCAAAGGTGTCGCGCGCGCTATGGCCGATCGCCAGGACGACATGGCTGGCGGCGAGATATTCGCCATTGTGGAGGTGAAGGCCGCGAAGTCGGCGGTTGCCCGAACCATCGGTTTCGATGTCGAGACCGTCGACGCGGGTGGAGAAACGATACTCCCCGCCGAGTTCCTCGATTGAAGCACGCATGCTTTCGACCATGGTGACGAGGCGGAAGGTGCCGATGTGCGGGTGCGCCTCCGTCAGGATTTCGGGCGGCGCGCCGGCCTTCACGAATTCAGTCAGGACCTTGCGATTGAGGTGCCGGGGATCCTTGATGCGGCTGTAGAGCTTTCCGTCCGAGAAGGTGCCGGCGCCGCCTTCGCCGAACTGCACGTTGGATTCGGGGTTCAACTCGCTGCGGCGCCACAGGCCCCAGGTGTCCTTGGTGCGTTCGCGCACCACCTTGCCGCGTTCCAGCACGATGGGGCGGAAGCCAGCTTGCGCGAGGATCAGCGCGGCGAAGAGGCCGCACGGGCCAGCGCCGATGACAACCGGCCGGGGCGCATCGGCGGGGGCGGTGACCGGCGGGTGGTAACGGGTGTCCGGCGTGAGCTGCACGTCGCGATCCTTGCGGAACCGCGCGAGCACATTGCCTTCGTTCTTGACCGCGACATCGACCGAATAGACGAGGCTGATGTTGCTCTTGTCGCGGGCGTCATGGCCGCGCCGGGCGACCGTGAAGCGGATCAACTCGCGCGGGGTAATCCGCAGGCGGCGGCAGATGGCAGCCGGGAGCGCTTCGTCGGCATGGTGAAGGGGCAGCTTCAATTCACTGAGGCGGATCATCGGCGCGCCCTTACACCGATGACAGGCTTCGCGCTAACGCGTCCTTACGCCGTTTCGATCAGGCGATCGGCCTGGGCGCGCGCTTCCTCCGTGATGGTCGCGCCCGACAGCATTCGGGCGATTTCCTCACGCCGCTCCGCCGAAGAGAGCTGACGCACGCCGGTGCGGGTGACGACGCCGTCGTTGCGCTTGGCGATCAGCAAATGCTCCGCGCCGCGCGCGGCGACCTGGGGCGAGTGGGTGACGACCAGCAATTGAGTCTGCTGCGCCAGGCGGTGGAGCCGCTCGCCAATGGCGGAAGCCACCGCGCCGCCGACACCGCGATCGATCTCGTCAAAGATCATGGTCGCCGCGCCGCCCTCTTCCGCCAGCGCGACCTTCAGCGCCAGGATGAAGCGCGACAGCTCGCCCCCCGAGGCGATCTTGATGAGCGGGCCGAAGGGGGCGCCGGGATTGGTGGCGATCTCGAACTCGACCCGATCCTGGCCCATCGGGCCCCATTGCTCCTCCGGAAGCAGCGCGACGGCGGTGCGGAACCGGGCGGAATCGAGCTTCAGCGGGGGCAATTCGGCCGCCACGGCGATGTCGAGCCGCTGGGCGGCGGCGGCGCGTGCCTGCGACAGCGTGGCGGCGGCGGCGGCATAGGCCTGGCGCGCGGCGGCTGCCTTTGCCTCGAGCGCGGCGATGCCTTCCTCCCCGGCCTCCAGCCGCTCGCGCCGGGCGCGAAGCTCTTCGGCGAGGGCGGCGAGATCGTCCGGCTGCACGCGGTGCTTGCGCGCCATGCCGCGCAATTCGAACAGCCGCGCCTCATCGTCCTCAAGCGCCCGCGGATCAAAGGCGAGCGCCCGCATCGCCTCGCTCACCTGCTCGCCAGCATTGCCAGCCTCGATCACTGCGCGGTCGAGCGCCGTCAGCGCCTCAGCCAGTGCGGAATGATCGGCAGAGATGCGGTCCAGGATGCGCGCGGCCTGGCGCATGCGGGCAAGGGCGCCGTCCGAGCCTTCCAGCGCGTCTATCAGCGCGTTCAGATCCTCGGCGATCTTCTCGGACCGCTGCATCGTGCGGCGGCGTTCGGCGAGCGTTTCTTCCTCGCCCGGCTCTGGTGCCAGCGCATCAAGCTCGGCGACGGCGTGGTCCAGCCACTCGCGGTCGCGCGCTGCCGCCTCGATTTCCTCTCGCGCGCTGGCCAGCGTCGTTTCCGCCCCCCGCCACGCCTGCCATGCGGCGCTTGCCGTGGCGGTGTCGATCCGGGCGAACGTGTCCAGCAGATTGCGGTGGCCGCGCGGATTGAGCAGGCCGCGGTCGTCATGCTGGCCGTGGATCTCGACCAGCCGCGCGCCAAGCTCCCGCAGGAGCGCCGCGGACGCGGGCTGATTGTTGACGAAGCCGCGGCTGCCGCCATCGGCCTTCACGACACGGCGGACGATCAAGGGCTCGCCCGGCTCCGCATCGATGCCGTTCTCGTAAAGCAGGGTGGCGAGATCGGCCGGCGCCTCGAACGTGGCGGTGACGCTGGCCTGGGTGGAGCCGTGGCGGACCAGCCCGCTGTCGCCGCGTCCGCCCAGCGCAAGGCCGAGCGCGTCCAGCAGGATTGATTTGCCGGCACCCGTTTCCCCGGTGAGCACGCCAAGGCCAGCGCCGAATTCGAGGTCGAGCGCCTCGATCAGCACCACGTCGCGGATCGAGAGCGCGGTCAGCATGAAGGGGCGAACGCCCGGCGAGCCGGGCGGTGCCTCACTGATCTTGCGGCACGTCGCTCGACGACGTCGGCGGCGCGCCGGGCTGAACGCCGGTGGGCGTGGCGGTGGACGGATTGTTGCCGGCCGGCGTGGCACCGGCGCCGCCCGACGGCGTGGCCGGGGTGGGAGCACCGGGCGATTCCGCGCGCGGCGTCGGCGCGCTGTCGACCGGCAGCACCTCCACTTCCTTGCGAATCGGCGTTTCCGGCTTGGGCACCGTGGCCTGCGGGATCACCTGCTCCCCGGGAGCAAGCGGGCGAACCGTCTGCGCCGGGTTCTCGCCCAGGAGATCAAAGGCGCGCTGGTACCACCAGGTCTCCGGATAATTGGCACCAAGCACGGACGCCGCCCGCTTCGCCTCTTCACGCACGCCGAGCGCCAGATAAGTCTCGGTCAGGCGCATCAGCGCCTCGGGCGTGTGCGTCGTCGTCTGATATTCGTCGACCACGCGGCGGAAGCGCAGGGTGGCGGCAAGCCACTGGCCGCGACGCTCGTAGAAGCGGCCGATCTCCATTTCCTTGCCGGCAAGGTGATCGCGCACGAGGTCAATCTTCAGCCGGGCATCGGCGGCGTAGCGGGTGTTGGGATAGCGGCGGGTGAGCTCACCCAATGCGTCCTGCGCCTGCGCCGTGATCTTCTGATCGCGCGTAACGTCGTTGACCTGCTCGTAATAGCTCATCGCGATGAGGTAATAAGCATAAGGCGCATCGCGATTGCCGGGGTGAACCGACAGGAACCGCTGCGCACCCTGGATTGCCTCGGTATAGTTGCGCGCCAGATAGTTGCTGAACGCCCCCATCAGCTGCGCGCGGCGCGCCCAGATGGAATAAGGATGCTGGCGCTCCACCTCGTCGAACAACGCGGCGGCAACCTTATACTGGCGCTGGTCAAGCTTTTGCCGAGCGGCGCTGTACAGCGTGCCCACATCGCGCGCGACATAGGGAAGGTCGCCACCGGTGCGGTTACGGGCGCAACCGGCGATCGGCAGGGCCATGGCCGCGAGCAGCAGGGCGACGAGTGGGCGAGACGGAATGTTACGCATCGAAGGGGCCTTTAGCGCAGGGCCGCGCATGCGAACAATGCTGAAACGCGCAAGGCGTGATCTGGCGGGAAACGCATTGGTTCGGACGGCGTTCACGAGTTAGAGACAAAGCCAATCTTTGCGGGGATCCACATGACTGCAACCTTGCTGGCCACCAAGCGCGTCGAAAAGCCGTGGGGCAGACACAAATTATACCCCGGCTTTCCCGACCCGTCGCCCGAAGGCGAGCCGATCGGGGAGGTGTGGTTCCAGTCGCCGCATCCCGAAGAGCCGGAGATGCTGATCAAATATCTGTTCACCAGCGAAAAACTGTCGGTGCAGGATCATCCGTCCGACGAGGAGGCGCAGAAGCGTGGCCTGCCGCGCGGCAAGGACGAATGCTGGCTGATCCTGGATGCGGAGCCGGATTCGACCATCGCGATCGGCCCGAAGCAGAAAATGACGGCGGATGAACTGCGGGCCAGCGCGCTCGACGGATCGATCGAGGACAAGCTCGACTGGAAGCCGGTGAAGCCGGGCGATTTCTATTATTCGCATTCCGGGGTGGTGCATGCGATCGGCGCCGGGCTGACGCTGATCGAAGTGCAGCAGAATTCGGACACGACCTACCGCCTCTATGATTATGGCCGGCCACGCGAGCTGCATCTGGATGACGGCATCGCGGTGGCGGATCTTGAACCGTATGTCGCGCCGCTTCGGCCCGGCACGGTGGAGCCGGGGCGGACGATCCTGGTGGAAGGGCCCAAGTTCGTTCTCGAACGCTGGAACGGCGGCAAGCGCCAGATCAACCTGCCCGAGGGGAAGCCCGGCTGGCTGGTGCCGATCCGCGGCGAAGGCGTAGTCGGCGGCGTGGCCTGGCGCGCGGGCGAATGCGTGCTGGTGACGGGGCCTGAGCTGCTCCACGCCTCCGAAGATGCCGATCTGCTGTTTGCCTATACGGGAACGGCGCGGCTCTGATCGGCTGAGGCGGGCGGGCGCGCGCGGCGCCCGCCACGGGGGCGGCGGAAGGCGATCGCGTCGCGCCCGCAACTCGACATTCCGGCCGCATGGCGCAATGAGCCGCGCGTGCTTGATCTTACCTCAATATCGCTCGTCGCCATCGCCGGTCTGGTAGGGGGCGCGATGAATGCGCTTGCCGGAGGCGGTTCCTTTGCCACCATGCCGGCCCTGCTCGCCATCGGGCAGCCGGCGAATATCGCCAATGCGACCTCGAATTTCGCGCTGCTGCCCGGTGCGGGGATGAGCAGTTGGGCGTTCCGCAAGGAGCTGGCGCCGGTCGGGGGCGTGAGCCTGCGCGTGCTGGCCGGGGTGACATTCGTCGCCGGGCTGGTCGGCAGCCTGCTGCTGGTGGTGACGCCGAGCCGGACCTTCGACGTGATCGTGCCGTGGCTGGTGCTGTACGCCTTTGTCGTGCTGGCGTTCGGCAAGCGTGCCTCCGCCTGGCTTTCCCGCCGCGTGACGATCGGTTCAGGCACGTTGATCGCGGTGCAGGCGCTGCTGGGCGTTTATGGCGGCTATTTCGGCGGCGGGGTCGGGCTGATGATCACGGCCACTTATGGCTTGTTGGCCGGCGTACACCCACGCGCGATGTTCGCGCCGCGGACCTTGATGCTGACCGTCGCCAACACGGCGGCGGCGATCATCTTCATCGGCTTTGGCATGATCGCCTGGGCCGCATGCATCCCGATGCTGCTGGGCGGGCTGATCGGCGGCTGGGCAGGGGCGCATATCGGCAAGCGCCTGCCACCGGGCGCGGTGCGCGTGTGGACGCTTCTGGTATCGGGCGGGACCACCATCGTCTTCTTCTGGCGGGCTTATGGATAAGGTCTCGCCCAGAGCAGCGTGCGAAGCGGTCTGATCCATGATAGCCTGTCTACGATGCCAGCTGTTTTCCGACATCGCTTCACGACCCGCTTGTGGCACTGGATCAACGCGGTCGCGATCATCATCCTGATCGGATCGGGGCTGGGCATCTCCAACGCGCATCCGCGCCTCTATTGGGGCAGTTATGGCGCGAACTTCGATCCGGCCTGGCTGGAGCTGCCGCGCTTTCCGGCGTGGCTGACCATCCCCGCCAGCTACAATCTGGCGATCTCGCGGCGCTGGCACCTGTTCTTCGCGCTGGTGCTCGGCTTCGGGCTGCTGGCGTATATGGTCGTGAGCCTGCTCAACCGGCATTTCGCCCGCGACCTGCGGGTGCGGCGGCGCGAGCTTTCGCGCGTTCATTTGCTGGCGGACCTGCGCGCGCACCTTTCGCTGCGTTTCCACGATCCGGCGCATCCGACCGCGTACAATATCTTTCAGAAGCTGTCCTATGTGGCGGTGATCTTCGTGCTGCTGCCGCTGGTGATCCTGAGCGGGATCGCGCTTTCGCCAGGAATGAATGCGGGCTTTCCGTGGCTGCTCGACCTGTTCGGCGGGCGGCAGTCGGCGCGGTCGATCCATTTTCTGTGCATGGTCGGGCTGGCGCTGTTCACCCTCGTCCACCTGACGCTGGTCATCCTGGCGGGCGCGATCAACGAGACTCGGTCGATGATCACCGGCTGGTGGCGCGTGCCCGAGGAGCCGAAGCCGTGATCCTGGGACGACGCGGCGTGATCGCCGGGGGCGCCGCGACGCTTCTGGCGGGATGCGACAAGGTGATCGAGCACCCCGGCGCGCGGCGCATCCTGTTCATGGGCGAGGACATGCATCGCGGGCTGCAGCGCGCGCTGGTGAACCGCAACGCCCTGGCGCCGGAATATGCGCCCGAGGAGCGATCGCCCTTCTTCCGGCCGAACGGGACGCGCGATCCGGGGACGGCGGACTATGCCGCGCTGCGGACGGGCAGGTTTGCGGACTGGCGGCTTCGGATCGATGGGCTGGTGGCTCGGCCGCTGGCGCTGAGCCTCCGTGACCTTGGCGCCTTTCCGCAGCGCGCGCAGATCACGCGGCACGATTGCGTCGAGGGATGGAGCGCGATTGGCAAGTGGCAGGGGCCGAAGCTGGGCGATGTGCTGAAGGCGGCCGGGGTGCGCGACGCGGCCCGCTACATCGTCTTCACCTGCGCGGACTATTATGGCGGCGCGCCTTATTATGAGTCGGTCGACCTGGTGGACGCCTTTCACCCGCAGACGATCCTTGCCTGGGCGCTGAACGACCGGTTCCTGCCGGTGATGAACGGTGCGCCCTGCCGCCTGCGGGTGGAGCGGCAGCTGGGCTACAAACATGCCAAATATCTGATGCGCGCGACCGCGGTGGCGAGCCTGGCCGGAATCGGCAAGGGACGGGGCGGCTATTGGGAGGACAATGTCGATTACGATTGGTATGCCGGCATCTGATTGTTACGGGTGCGGCCGATGGCATTGATCGACTTGTTTCTCTCCCGCGCGGTCAAGCGGGGCACGCTCACGCTACACCGGCCCAAGGCAGCCACCCGCACCTTCGGCACGCCCGATCCCGCCTTTCCCGATGTGACGATCCGCTTTGCCGACAATGGTGTGGCGCTGGCGATCGCGCGCAACCCGGCGCTTGGCGCGGGCGAATGCTACATGGACGGCCGCCTGATCGTCGAGCAGGGCGACATCCGCGATCTGGTCGAACTGCTGAAGCGGAACGACGCATGGGAGAAGGGGCAGAAGAACCTGCAACCCGGCCTCGCCGCGCGCACGTTCAACGCGGTGAAATATCGCGCCGACCGGATCAACATGGAGCGTCGCTCCAAGCGCAACGTGGCGCATCATTACGACCTGTCGGGGCGGCTGTACGACCTCTTCCTCGATCGCGACAAGCAATATAGCTGCGCCTATTTCACCGATCCGGGCAACAGCCTGGAGCAGGCGCAAGAGGACAAGAAGGCGCATATCGCCGCAAAGCTGGCGCCGAAGCCGGGGATGCGCGTGCTCGACATCGGCTGCGGCTGGGGTGGCATGGCGCTGTACCTCCACAAGCATTTCGACGTCGACGTGCTGGGCGTGACACTATCCGAGGAGCAGCTGAAAGTGGCGCGCGATCGCGCCGCGGAGGCGGGCGTGGCGGACCGGGTGAAGTTCGAGCTGATCGATTACCGCCGGGTCGAGGGAAGTTTCGACCGGATCGTCTCGGTGGGCATGTTCGAGCATGTCGGCCCACCGCAATATCGCACCTTTTTCCGCAAATGCCGTGAGCTGCTGGCCGACGATGGCGTGATGCTGCTGCACACGATCGGGCGGATGGGCGGCCCCGGAATCACCGACGACTGGACCGCGAAATATATCTTCCCCGGCGGCTACAATCCCGCGCTGAGCGAGATCGTGACGGCTTACGAAGGGCTGAAGCTGTTTCCCACCGACATCGAGGTGCTGCGCGTCCATTACGCCTATACGCTCGATCATTGGTACGACCGGACGATGGCGGCGAAGGACGCGATCGTCGCGCTTTACGATGAGCGGTTCTTCCGCATGTGGACCTTCTACCTCGCCGGCGCGGCGGCGGCGTTCCGCAACGGGGGGCTGTGCAATTACCAGGTGCAGCTGACCAAGGGGCGTTATGCCGTGCCGCTGACGCGCGATTATATGATCGAGGGTGAGCGGGCGCTGCGCGAGGGTTGATGCGGTAGGCCGGGATCGTCCTGGCATCCACCGTGCCGCTGGGGCCGCTATTGTTGAGATTGCGGATGGCTGGATGCCGGGACGAGCCCGGCATGACGGTGGCACTTAGCGGATCACCTTTCGATCAATCCTCGTCATCCCGGACTCGATCCGGGATGCATGGTGCCGCGGGCGGTGTGCTTGGAGAAACAAACGGCAGCGTGCGCGGAGGGTTGGATCCCGGCGCGAGGCCGGGATGACGGTAAGGTGTTTGCGTCGCGGCTTCCTGATCAACCGTTGTCATCCCGGACTTGATCCGGGATCCATGTTGCCGCGGGCGGGGTGCTTGGAGGAACAAGCGCCAGCGTACGGGGAGGGTTGGATCCCGGCGCGAGGCCGGGGCGACGGTGCGGTTTGTACGTCGTTGGTTCCTGATCAACCGTTGTCATCCCGGACTTGATCCGGGATCCATGGTGCCGCGAGCGGTGCACTTGGAGGAACAAGCGGCAGCGTGCGCGGAGGGTTGGATCCCGGCGCGGGGCCGGGATGACGGGCGCTGGCTTAGCCGCCTCCGTGCAGGTTGATCTTCTGCCCGTTGGCATATTCACCGTCCGCCGAGACAAAATAGGCGACCGCTGCCGCCACGTCTGCCGGCGTGGAGACGCGGCCGAAGGGCGAGCCGGCGGCGAGATCGTGAATGTCGGCGACGCCGCGGGTCGCCTTTGCCAGCCGTTCACCCATGTCGGTGACGGTAAGGCCCGGGGCGACGATATTGGTGCGGATGTTGTTCGCGCGCTCCTCCTTCGACAGGACCAGCGCGAGCGCCTCCGACGCGGCCTTGCCCATCGAATAAGGTGCGCCGTTCGGGGCATGATAAAGCGTCGCGACGCTGGAGATCATGATGATGTCGCCGCGCCCCTTCTCCTTGGCGCGCTGGCGCATCGAGGGGAGGACGAGCTTCGACATATAGTGCGGCGCGAAGCAGTGGGTGCGCATGACCCGCTCGAACTCGACCGGATCGGTGTCCGCGACGCTCTGGCCACGGCTGGCGATACCGGCGTTGTTGACGAGGATGTCGATGCCGCCGAAATCGGCGACGACCGCATCGACCAGCTTCTCGCAATCCTCGAAGCGGTCGACCGAGGCGGCATAGGCCTTCGCGCGGCGACCGAGCCCTTCGATCTCGCGCACGACTTCCTCGGCGGCGTCGGCGTCACGGCGGTAGTTGACCGCCACGTCCGCGCCGTCGCGCGCGAGGCGAAGCGCGATCTCGCGGCCGATGCCGCGGCCGCCGCCGGTTACCAGTGCAACGCGCCCCTCAAGTCCCCTCTCGCTCTTGGCACTCATGCAGCCTGCTCCTTGCTCTTCTTGCTGTAATCCGGGCGGCGCTTCTCGAAGAACGCCTTGATGCCCTCGCCGAAATCCGGGGCGGTGGCGCACAGGATCTGGTTGCGATCCTCCATTGCCACGGCCGCCTCGAGGCTCGGCGCGTCGATCGACATGCGCAGGCATTCCTTGGTGAGCCGAAGGCCCATCGGCGACGTGGTGAGCATCTGCTCGATCAGCGGCGCGGCGGCTTCCTCCATCTGATCGTCGGGCACGACGCGGCTGACGAGGCCGGTGGAGAGCGCACGGTCGGCGGTGATGAAATTGCCGGTCAGCATGAACTCCGCCGCCACGCTGGCGCCGACGAGGCGGGGCAGGAAGTAGCTGACGCCGATGTCGCACGCGGAAAGCCCGATGCGGATGAAGGCAGCGTTCATGCGGACCGATTCGCCAGCGATGCGGATGTCCGAGGCCAGCGCCATGGCAAAGCCGCCGCCGCATGCCGGGCCATGGACCAGGCTGATGATCGGCTGAGGGCAATAGCGCATCTTCATCACGATCTCTGCGATCGAGCGCTGGTGGGCGAGCCGGTCGATCGTGTCGAATTCGGAGCGGCCGCCCTCCTGCAGATCGAGCCCAGCGCAATAGGCGCGGCCAGCGCCCTTCAGCACCACGACCCGGCAGTCGCGATCCTTGTGCAGCGCGCCGAAATAATGGTTCAGCTCCTCGACGTGCCGGTCGTTCAGCGCGTTCAGGACGTGCGGGCGGTTCATCGTCACCCAGTCGACTTCGCCCCGGCGCTCGACCGAGATCATCTCATATTCCACGGTGCCTCTCCCACTCATGCTTGTTGTGCACACGCCTGTTGGCGGATGTCTGTTGACGAGGCACTCTACATAACTAAAGTTATCCTGCAATCGCGGAAGGCCGACGGGGTCGCCGCCAAAGGGTGAGGGGAGAGGGGCGTGAAGCTCGGACCGGATATTGCTGCCGTTATTACCGGAGGTGCCTCAGGGCTGGGGCTGGCCACCGCCAAGGCGCTGCGCGCGCATGGCGTGAAGGTCGCGTTGTTCGACAAGAATGCCGAGATCGGCCCCGGGGTCGCCGAGGAGATCGGCGCGGTGTTCTGCGAGGTCGACGTGATGGACCAGGCGTCGGTCGATGCGGGCTTCGCCAAGGCGCGCGCCGCCAACGGGCAGGAGCGCGCGCTGGTGAACTGTGCCGGCGGCGGCTTCGGCGGGCCGAACAAGACGGTGGCGCGATCCAAGGAAGACGGATCGATCGTTCCGTATCCGATCGAGAATTTCCAGAAGACGCTCGAGCTGAACCTTGTTGGCTCATTCCGCTGCATCGTGGGGTCCGTCGCGGGCATGATGACGCTGGACCCGACTGAGGACGGCGACCGCGGAGCGATCGTCAACACCGCCAGCGTCGCGGGCGAGGAAGGGCAGATGGGGCAGGTCGCCTATGCGTCCGCCAAGGCGGGCGTGATCGGCATGACGCTGAACGTCGCGCGCGACCTGTCGAGCGAGGGCGTGCGCTGCAACACGATCCTGCCAGGCATCTTCGACACGCCGCTGCTGGCGCGCGCGAAACCGCAGGTGAAGGCCGCGCTGTCCGCCATGGTGCCGTTCCCCAAGCGGCTCGGCGCGGCGGAGGAATATGCCGCACTGGCGGTGGAAATGCTGCGCAACGGCTATTTCAACGGCGAGGACGTGCGGCTGGACGGCGCGATCCGGATGCAGCCGCGGTGAACACTTCTCCCTCTCCCCTCTGGGGAGAGGGTCGGGGAGAGGGGCAGGGACGAGCGGCTCATGACAGCCCCTCTCCCCAACCCTCTCCCCTGAAGGGGAGAGGGAGATTTTAGATGAACTTCGATTATTCCGACGACCAGAAGATGCTGAAGGAAGAGGCGCGCAAGTTCCTCTCCGCCAAATGCGACGCCAAGGTGGTGCGCGGCGTGCTCGACAATGACGATCGCGCATATGACGAGGCGTTGTGGAAGGGCGTGGCCGAACAGGGCTGGCTGGGCGCCGCGATCCCCGAGGAATTCGGCGGACTTGGTCTGGGCCATGTCGAGCTGTGCGCGCTGGCGGAGGAATTGGGCCGCGCCTGCGCGCCGATCCCCTTCGCCTCGACCGTGTATTTCGTCGCCGAGGCGCTGATGAAATTCGGCTCGCAGGAGCAGAAGGCCAAGTGGCTGCCCAAGATCGCTGCGGGCGAAGTGATCGGCGCCTTTGCCACCAGCGAGGGCAAGGGACCGGTGGCGGCGCGCTCGATCGGGACGACCGTGTCGAGCGGCAAGCTTTCGGGCGAGAAGATCCCGGTAACGGACGGCGACGTTGCCGACCTTATCGTCGTGCTGGCCAAGGACGGGCTGTACCTGGTCGAAAAGGGCGAGGGCGTTTCGGCCGAGGTGCTGACGACGCTGGATCCGACGCGATCGGCGGCGAAGCTGACCTTCACCAACGCGCCGGCCGAGAAGCTGGGCAGTGAGGACGGTATCGCCGCGATGCAGGCGGTGTTCGACCGGGCAGCGGTGCTGCTGGCGTTCGAACAGGTCGGCGGCGCGGACAAGAGCCTGGAGATGGCCAAGGCCTATGCCTTTGAGCGGCAGGCGTTCGGCCGCGCCATCGCGGGCTATCAGGCAATCAAGCACAAGCTGGCCGACATGTATGTGAAGAACGAGATCGCCCGGTCCAACGCTTATTTCGGCGCCTGGGCGCTCAACACCGATGCGGGCGAGCTGCCGCTGGCGGCGGCCACCGCGCGCGTTGCGGCGAGCGAGGCGTTCTGGTTCGCGTCCAAGGAAAACATCCAGACGCACGGCGGCATCGGCTTCACCTGGGAAGCGGACCCGCAGCTCTACTACCGCCGCTCGCGGCAGCTTTCGCTGGTGGCGGGTGCGCCCGCGACGTGGCGCGAGCGGCTGGTGAGCCAGCTCGAGATGAAGAACGCGGCCTAATTACCACCGTTCGTACTGAGCTTGTCGAAGTACGTGCCCGGAACACGCCCTTCCACAAGCTCAGGGCGAACGGGTTGAGGAGCAGGAACAATGGACTTCAACGATTCCCCCGAAGAAGCCGAATATCGCGCCACGGCGCGCGCCTGGCTTGAGAAGAATTCCGCCGAGCACAAGGCGATGAACCACGCGGATGACATGGCCGCCGGCAAGGCGTGGCAGAAGCGCAAGGCCGAGGCCGGCTATGCGCAGATCACCTGGCCCAAGGAATGGGGGGGGGCCGGCGGCACGCCGATACAGTCGGTGATCTTCGGCCAGGAAGAGGCCAAGTTCCCGGTGCAATATGGCTATTTCACCATTGGTCTTGGCATGTGCGTGCCGACGGTGATGGCCTTTGCGAACGACGAGACGAAGAAGCGCTTCGTCGGTCCCGCGCTGCGCGGCGAGGAGATCTGGTCGCAGCTGTTCTCCGAACCCGCCGGCGGCTCGGACGTGGCGGCGATCCGCACCCGCGCGGTGCGTGACGGCGACGATTGGGTGGTGAACGGCCAGAAGGTGTGGACCTCGGGCGCGCATTATTCCGACTATGGCATTGTGCTGGTGCGGACGAACCCGGACGTGCCCAAGCACAAGGGCCTGACAATGTTCTGGCTCGACCTGAAATCGCCGGGCGTCGAGATCCGGCCGATCCACCAGATGTCGGGCGGCTCGAACTTCAACGAAGTCTATTTCACCGACGTGCGCATCCCGGATTCGCAGCGGCTCGGCGCGGTGGACGATGGCTGGAAGGTCGCGCTGGTCACATTGATGAACGAGCGTCTCGCGGTTGGCGGGGCGAGCGGCGCCAGCCCCAAGGAGATCCTTGCGCTGGCCAAGGACCTGGACGCGGCGGACGGTCCGCTGGTGAAGGACAGCGCGTTTCGCCAGCGGCTCGCCGACTGGTACGTCCAGTCCGAGGGGCTCAAGAACACCCGTATGCGCACCATGACGGCGCTGAGCCGCGGGCAGACGCCGGGGCCGGAAAGCTCGATCGGCAAGATCATCGCGGCGAACGTGCTGCAGGATTTGGGTAATGCTGCGATCGAGGCGGAGGATCAATATGGGATTATCAACGATCCGGCGTTGCTGCCGCTGAAGGGGCTGTTCCAGGCGTCGGTGATGAGCGCGCCGGGGCTGCGCATCGCCGGCGGCACGGACGAAATCCTGAAGAACATCATCGCCGAGCGCGTGCTTGGCCTACCGGGCGAGATCCGGACGGACAAGGATGCGGCGTTCAAGGACCTGGCCGGCTGAGCCATCGGGTTCGCTGGCGCGCAACCGCCGGCGCGTGGCGGCGGGGAGCATAGGCGTCGACGCTGCGGCGTGATTGCAGCGGTCCGCGTCTATGGATCCCCGCAGACGCGGGGATGTCGGTTGTTTCGGGCTGGTTTTCGCGCGTGTCATCCCGGATTTGATTCGGGGTGCATGGCGCGGCGCGCGTTGTGGCTGGTAAGTGGGCGCAGCGCGTGCGGCGCGTTGGATCCCCGCGTGCGCGGCGATGACGGGTTTGGTTGAGCGGCTTTCTGCCTTGCCCCAGGTCATCCCGGACCTGATCCGGGATCCATGGTGCCCGGGTGCGTTGTGACTGATTAGTGGACGCAGCGCATGCGGCGCGTTGGATCCCCGCGTGCGCGGGGATGACGGGTTTTGGTTGAGCGGCTTTCTGCCTTGCCCCAGGTCATCCCGGACTTGATCCGGGATCCATGGTGCCGCGCGCGTTGTGACTGATTAGTGGGCGCAGCGCATGCGGCGCGTTGGATCCCCGCGTGCGCGGGGATGACGGGTTTTGGTTGAGCGGCTTTCTGCCCGGCCCAAGTCATCCCGGACCTGATCCGGGATCCATGGCGCGGCGCGCGTTGTGACTGATTAGTGGACGCAGCGCGTGCGGCGCGTTGGATCCCCGCGTGCGCGGGGATGACGGGTTTTGGTTGAGCGGCTTTCTGCCTTGCCCCAGGTCATCCCGGACTTGATCCGGGATCCATGGTGCCGCGCGCGTTGTGACTGATTAGTGGGCGCAGCGCATGCGGCGCGTTGGATCCCCGCGTGCGCGGGGATGACGGGTTTGGTTGAGCGGCTTTCTGCCTTGCCCCAGGTCGTCCCAGACTTGATCCGGGATCCATGGTGCCCGGGCGTTACGGCTGGTGAGGGAGCGCAGCGCCTGCTGCACGTTGGATCCCCGCGTGCGCGGGGATGACTGGGGTTGGGGAGGGCTTTTGCCCCGCGTTCCTGGGACTTTGTCCGGAATCCATGCCGGTGTTTGCTGAACTGCTTAGCTGTTCCGGCACGCTTGGCTTGGTGGATGCCGGGGCCAGCCCGGCTAGACCTTCAGGCGCGGGGCG
This sequence comes from Sphingomonas sp. OV641, assembly GCF_900109205.1. NCBI lineage: Bacteria > Pseudomonadati > Pseudomonadota > Alphaproteobacteria > Sphingomonadales > Sphingomonadaceae > Sphingomonas > Sphingomonas sp. OV641. The sequence goes on from NZ_FNZB01000001.1 coordinate 86,860, forward strand.
CGAGTGCCCCGACCCTTCAATCCTTCTTGCGGGTGAACAGTACCGCGGCAGCGACGGCGGCGGAGCCGATGCCTACGCCAAGGCCGATCTTGCCGAGATCCCAGCCACGCTTCTGGCGTGCCTTTTCAGCGCCTTTGGCAGCGTTTTCGTGCTGCTTGGCGGCGGCTGCTGCGGCGAGGATCTCATTGGGTTCGTCGGACACGCTTACTCTCCTTTGCCGCGCTGGTACCGTGCCCGGAACGCATCGGCAAAGGCTTTGAGCCGTCCGTCGGCGATCGCCGCGCGCAGATCCGCCATCAGCGTCTCATAGAAAAAGATGTTGTGCTCGGTCATCAGCATGGCGCCCAAGATCTCGCCCGCGCGCACCAGATGGTGGAGATAGGCGCGGCTCCATGTCGAGCAGGTGGGGCAGGCGCATTCGGGATCGAGCGGCCCCTGATCCTCGTTGAAGCGCGCGTTGCGGATGTTGATCGGGCCCGAACGGGTGAAGGCCTGCCCGGTGCGGCCCGAACGCGTGGGAAGCACGCAATCGAACATGTCGACGCCGCGCTCCACCGCGCCGACGATATCGTCGGGCTTGCCCACGCCCATCAGATAGCGCGGGCGATCGGCCGGAAGCTGGCCGGGCGCGAAGTCAAGGCAGGCGAACATCGCCTCCTGACCCTCGCCCACCGCCAGACCGCCAATGGCATAGCCGTCGAAGCCGATATCGATCAGCGCATCGGCGCTGGACTTGCGCAATCCCTGGTCCAGTGCGCCCTGCTGGATGCCGAAGATGGCGTTCTGCGCGGCATGATCGCCGCCGCCGTCGAAAGCGTCGCGGCTGCGGCGGGCCCAGCGCATGGAGCGTTCCATCGCCGCGGCCTGCACCTCGCGCGTGGAGGTGGTCGGCACCAGTTCGTCAAAGGCCATGACGATGTTGGAGCCGAGCAGCCGCTGAATCTCAATCGACCGTTCCGGGCTGAGCAGGTGTCGCGTGCCGTCGAGGTGCGATTTGAAGGTGATGCCTTCCTCGGACCGCTTGGTCAGTTCGGACAGGCTCATCACCTGATAGCCGCCCGAATCGGTCAGGATCGGCTTGTCCCAACCCATGAAGCGGTGAAGTCCGCCAAGCCGGGCCACACGCTCCGCGCCGGGGCGGAGCATGAGGTGATAGGTGTTGCCAAGGATGATGTCCGCGCCGGCGGCCTCGACATCGGCCGGCTTCATCGCTTTGACGGTCGCTGCCGTGCCGACCGGCATGAAGGCGGGGGTGCGGATCGTGCCGCGGTGCATGGCGATGCTGCCGGTGCGGGCGACGCCGTCCGTCGCGGCAATGGTGAAGGCGAAACGGTCAGTCATCGGCGGGGTGGCTTCCGCTTCTTTCCATCATTGGGGGAGTGTTCATCGCCGAACACGCGCGCGCGAATCGTCAGGAGCTCCGCGCGGGTAAGGACGCCGTCGCGATCGCGATCATAGCGCGTGAAATATTCGGAGAAGCGGGTCTGAAGCTCCCGCAAAGCAACGCGATTGTCGCCGTCACGGTCGACTTCGAAGGGGCTGGGAAGGGCGTTGCGATCGCCCAGGAACCGTTCGGCCCAATCGGCGAAGTCGATATAGCCGAGCGTTCCGGCCTTGGCCCTGTCGATCGCGGCAAAGGAGGCGGCGAGGCCGTCCTCCATCTCTTCGCGGGTCACGCGGGCGTCCGCATCCGCATCGAACGTGGCGACCAGCATGGCGGCCGGTTCGTACGCCATGGTCGCCGGCGGCTGCGCCGCGCCGGGCTGCGGGCCGGTCACCACGATCGGGCCGGCCTGGAGGAGGAGGGAGAGGATCAGCATGTCACGCAGGTACCAGGAAAGCCCCGCCATCGCGGGTGAAGGGGCGGTGCGTCAATGGCGTGTCGCGATTTTGCGGTTCCGGCGAAGGCGCTTGTGGCGCGCGGCTGGCCGGAAAGTCGCCTCTCCTGGTCAGCATTAGCGATCCATCGGGCACGTCGGCGTAAAAGCCTGACGCGAGGTCAGCCGGCTATCGAGGGACCGCGTGACTGGATCTGGATGAAGCTGGTGGTGCTGGATGCCCGACAAGGATTCGAACCTTGATTGACGGAGTCAGAGTCCGCTCTCTTACCATTAGAGGATCGGGCAGCAGCCGCGTCGCAGCGGTGAAGCGGCGACAGGTCGGCGGCTCTAGTCTGGCAGATTGAACAGGTCAAGCACCTGTTTGCGCACGCGGGTTGCAGTGGGTTGCGGTGCGCGCTAGCTTCCCTGCCAAGCACCGAGCGGGGTTCATCCCGTGACGGAAGAAAAGAAGAAAGAACGACGGCACGTGGCGCATCATCACGCCGACCTGCCGTACCGGCGCGATCGCCGCGCCCGTCCGGCAAGCGAGGGCTCGCAAAACGCCCCCTTTCGCCAGCATTACGCGCGTCATTATGCCGCGCTGGATCTCGGCACCAACAATTGCAGGCTGCTTATCGCGCGTCCGCAAGGCGACGGATTTGCCGTGGTGGACGCCTTTTCCCGCATCGTCCGGCTGGGCGAGGGGCTGGCGACCAGCGGCAAATTGTCCGACGCGGCGGTCGAGCGGACGATCGCAGCGCTGCGGATCTGTGCCGACAAGCTGAAGCGTCGCAACGTGACACTGGCGCGATCGGTCGCTACCGAAGCGTGCCGCCGCGCGACCAATGGCGCGGCTTTCATCGAACGCGCCTATCGGGAGACGGGCATCCACCTCGACGTCATCTCGGCGGAAGAAGAGGCGCGGCTGGCCGTGCTGGGTTGCCATGTGCTGCTGGAGCCGGGCAATGCGCCGGCGCTTGTCTTCGACATCGGTGGCGGTTCGACGGAGCTGGTGCTGATCGATACTGCGTCAACCGTGCCCACCGTCATTGACTGGCATTCGGCGCCCTGGGGAGTTGTTTCATTGACCGAAAGCGCCGGTGGCGGAGACGGGCCGGATGGCCTTGCCGCAGCCTATGAGCGGATGCGCAATCTGGTGCGCGACAGCTTTGCGCCATTCGCGGCGCGATTGCCGCGGGTCGACGGCCCGCGCCGGCTGCTGGGTACGTCGGGCACCGTGACGACGCTGGCGAGCGTTCACCTGGGGCTGGATCGATATGACCGCACGCAGGTGGATGGCCTGATCGCCCCGGCCGATTCGATGCGCGCGATCAGCCAGCGGCTGGCGCATCTGTCGATCGGGGAGCGTGCCAAGCTGCCGTGCATCGGCCGCGAGCGCGCCGATCTGGTGGTGGCAGGCTGCGCGATCCTGGAGACAATCCTTGATCTGTGGCCGGCCGAACGGCTGGGGATCGCCGACCGCGGCATCCGCGAGGGTATCCTGCGTCGCCTGATGGCGAGTGCGGCATGAGGGGCGGGGGTGGCCTGCGTACGCGGGTGAAAACCGCGCGCGGCCGGACGGCGCAATCGACGCGCTGGCTGGAGCGGCAGCTGAACGATCCTTATGTGAAGCGCGCCAAGGCGGAGGGCTATCGCAGTCGCGCGGCCTATAAGCTGATCGAGCTGGACGAGCGCTTCAGCTTCCTGCGCGGCGCGAAGCGGATCGTGGACTTGGGCATGGCACCGGGCGGCTGGAGCCAGGTGGTGCGGCGCAAGGTGCCCGGCAGCGCGGTGGTCGGCATCGACCTGTTGCCGGTGGATCCGCTGGACGGCGTGACGATCCTTCAGATGGACTTCATGGCCGATGAAGCGCCCGAGCGGTTGATCGAGGAACTGGGCGGCGCGCCCGATATCGTCCTGTCCGACATGGCGGCGAATACGGTGGGCCATCCGCAGACCGATGCCTTGCGCACCATGGGGTTGGTGGAGGCGGCGAGCGATTTCGCCATATCCGTGCTGCGGCCGGGCGGCACCTTTGTGGCAAAGGTCTTCGCGGGCGGCGCGGATTCGACGCTGGTCGCGCTGCTCAAGCGAAACTTCAACACGGTCAAACACGCCAAGCCGCCGTCGAGCCGCAAGGGATCGGTGGAATGGTTCGTCGTGGCGCAGGGCTTCAAGGGGCGGCCCGAGGAATAAGCAGCCGTGCGTCGACCGTTATTTGGTGACGCACAAACGAAAGGCCGCAGCGGTGGCGCTGCGGCCTTTCGTTTGTTGCGGGCCGGATCGGCAAGGCGCCCGGTGACCGAGCGCCGCAATCAGCCGTCGTAATCGGCGCCGAGGTTCTGGTTGCGCGGCGGGGCAGCGGCGGTGAGGCGAAGCGCCTCCGCCGATGCGGCGAGCGAACCGACAGCATCTGCCTCTTCCTCGTCGTCGATCTGAACGCGCTGCAGGCTCTGCACCACGCCTTCCTTCAGATCTGCCGGCTTGATCGTCTGCTCGGCAATCTCACGCAGCGCGACAACCGGGTTCTTGTCGCGATCGCGATCAATCGTCAGTTCGGCGCCACCTGACACCTGCCGCGCGCGCTGCGCTGCGAGCAGAACCAGATCGAACCGGTTGGGGATCTTGTCGACGCAATCCTCGACCGTGACGCGCGCCATAGACGCTTCCTTCGCTAAACTACTGCTGGATGAAGGCAGGCGATCTAGGCGCAAGCCTCCGCCAAGTCAAGAAATCCGCATCCTTGCCGCGGTGCGTCGTCCGGTCCAAGTCGCGCGGGATGAACAGCGCCTCTTCCTTCACCGTCGCCGGCAACCGGCTGACCCTGCTGATCGAAGGTCCGGAGCGGCTTGATGCACTGATTGGCCTCATCGAGGGTGCGCGGCGCTCGCTGCGGATGCTTTATTATATCTATGCCGACGATCACGCGGGCGAGCGGGTCAACCATGCCCTGATCGCCGCCGCCGGGCGCGGGGTCGAGGTGTCGCTGATCGTGGATGGGTTCGGCAGCGATGATGCGGCGGACCGGCGCTTCTTCGACCCGTTGGAAGCGGCCGGGGTGTCCGTATGCCGGTTCGCGCCGCGCCTGGGCCGGCGATACCTGTTGCGCAACCATCAGAAGCTCGCCCTTGCCGACGCAGAGGAGGAGGCGCCCCGGATCATCATTGGCGGCTTCAACATCGAGGACGATTATTTCGGGACCGCCGGCGATCAGGCATGGCGCGACCTGGGGCTACTGGTCGAGGGTCAGGCCGCGGCGCGGATCGCCGGCTATTTCGATGCACTGAATAGCTGGGTGCGGACGCCCAAGGGCAAGCTTCGCCACCTCAATCGCGCCTTGTCACAATGGAGCGAGCAGGAGGGGGACGTGCGCTGGCTGATCGGGGGGCCGACACGCCGGCTTTCCCCCTGGGCGCGGGCGGTGCGCGCTGACATGCGACGCGCCGAGCGGATCGACCTGATCGCGGGCTATTTCACCCCCAGCCCGACGATGCTGCGCCGAATCGATCGGGCCGGGCGAAAGGGCAGGGCCGTGCGCGTGGTGACGGCGCGCAAATCGGACAATAACGCCACGATCGCGGCAGCGCGCTTCACCTATCGCGGGTTGCTGAAGCGGGGGATCAGGGTGTTCGAGTACCTGCCGACCAAGCTTCACACCAAATTATATGCGGTGGACAGCGCGGTGCACATCGGCAGCGCCAACTTCGACATGCGCAGCCTGTTCATCAACCTGGAGCTCATGCTGCGGATCGAAGACGACGCCTTCGCCGACCATGTCCGCACCTATATCGACGGCGAGATCGCGCAGTCCGAGGAGATCACCATGGACCAGTATCTCGCCGCCACCGGGCTGTGGCAGCGGGCAAAGCAGTTTGTCGCCTATCTGCTGGTCGGGGTGGCGGACCCGGTGGTTTCCCGGACGCTGAACTTCGGCATCGACGATTGAAGCGGCAGCAACGCGGCGCGATCGCCTGACGGAAGCGATTGTCACGTTACCGCAACATCTCCGTCACTTCAGAGTCTCTGAACATCCATTTGGCTGTCATCTCCCGCGCCTAGCGGCTCTTTCCGAGGGGGACGGGCGATTGGCCCGCTCGCCCGCGGTCCTGGGGAGGACCGATCAGTTCAACGGGAGTGAGACATGCCCAGCTTCAGCCGCCACCAGTTTCTTGTGGGCACCGCCTGCCTTCTGCTTGCCGGATGCGGCGCGGACGATGTCGCATCGCCGGGTGCAGGCAACATCGACGTGATCGTCAATCCGACGCCGACCCCGTCGCCGTCGCCGACCACGCCGACGCCGTCGCCGATCACGGCAGCGGAATTCGCCCTCGCCACCACGCAGAGCGGCGTCACCATCACCGCTGACGAGCAGTTCGCGCTGGTCAACGCCGGCTCCAACAACAATGTGAGCGGCGCTGCGGGCCTGAACGGCATCTATCCGGTCAGCACGACCTCGCTCGCCACGCCGACCAATGCCTCGACGCTGGGCAGCTTCTTCACGGCGACCAACTTCGTCGGCGCGGTGAACGGCCCGAACGACACGGCATTCCAGGGCTGGACCTGTAATTCCTCCTCCGCGAACTTCGGTGGCAGCACCGCAGCCTGCACCGCGGTGCCGAGCGTCGGCACGCCGGCGGCGGGCGTCGCCTGCCCGACCGGCACGACCGACGACGGCACGGTGGCGGGCTTCCGCGCCTGCCGCCTTCCGACGGTGATCAGCGCCAGCATGACGCTGCCGAAGATCGCGGGCGTGTTCTATCGCTTCCGCGGCCAGACCGAAGTGGGCACGGACGTGGGCTCGCAGGGCGCCGACTCGGGCGTCACGCTGACCATCGAGCCGGGCGTTGTGCTCGCCGCCGATACCAGCGAGGCATCGAACGACCTCCTGCTCGTGAACCGCGGCAGCCGCATCAATGCGGTGGGCACCGCAGCGGCGCCGATCATCTTCACCTCGCAGCAGAACCTGACCAACAACGGCGTGTCCGATTCGACGCAGGGTCAGTGGGGCGGCCTCATCCTGCTCGGCCGTGCGCCGACCGCGGTCTGCGCGGCAGGCACCGGCGGCAACAACCAGGGCGGCACCACCGGCAATGACGCCAACGGCACCAGCACGACGTGCCAGGCGCCGATCGAGGGCGTTCCCGGCCGCTTCTATGGCGGCACCAGCCAGGCCGACAATTCCGGCACGCTTCAGTATGTGCAGATCCGCTACACCGGCATCGCGATCAGCGAAGGCAACGAGCTGCAGGGCCTGACCCTCGGCGGTACCGGCAGCGGCACCACGATCGACCACGTCCAGAGCCACAATTCGGCCGACGACGGTGTCGAGATCTTCGGTGGCACCACCAACCTGAAGTATTTCGTGGTGACCGGCTCGGACGACGACGCGTTCGACGTCGACAACGGCTGGCGCGGCTTCATGCAGTTCATCATCGCCGCGCAGAAGGCCGGCGGCGCGACGGCTGACTCGTTCGCCACCGAGATCGACTCGAACGGCGCCGAGGATCTGCTGCCGCGGACCTATGGCCGCTACGCCAACTTCACCTTCATCCAGACGGCACCGTCGGCACCCGCCGCGATCCGCCTGCGTGGCGGTGCGGACTTCGCCTTCGTGAACGGCGTGGTGAAGACCGGTACGGGCCAGGCCTGCGTCAACCTGATCGCCGGCGCCGGTTCGGGTGATACCCGCACCACCATCCGCCCGGCGGATGCGGCCCTGCAGGATGTCGGCCCGCCGACCTTCAACTCGGTCTACTTCCAGTGCCAGGGCCGCTGATCCCCGGCCCACAATCGTGACCGTAGCGGGCCCCTGCGCGCACCATGCGCCGCGGCGGGCCCGCTCCTTGCAAAATCACCGGAAGACCTGATCATGCGCCAGCGCGCCCTTTATGCCTCCCTGCTCCTCGTGACGACGACGCTCGTCACCCCAGCCGCGCTGGCGCAGGTCGCGCCTTCGGGCGGGGCGCCGGCAACCGCCGGGCCGAGCACCGCCACCATCGCACCCGCCGAAGAGGCCACGAGCACCGACCAGGGCACGACCGCGCAGCCGGCCGATCCCCAGGCCGCCGGGGTGCCGGGGCAGCAGGAGCAGGAAGCGGAAGTTTCCGCGCCGGGCGTGGATGCCGCGGCGGGCGGCGACATCGTGGTGGTCGGCCGCAACATTCCCAACTCCGTGCGGTCCACCGCGCAGGTGATCAGCGTCCTTTCCACCGCGGACATCGCACGAACCGGTGAGGGCGACATCGCCGGTGCACTGACCCGCGTGACCGGCCTGTCGGTCGTCGGCAACGGCTATGTCTTCGTGCGCGGCCTTGGCGACCGTTACTCCTCCGCGCTGCTCAACGGTTCGCCGCTGCCGAGCCCGGAGCCGCTGCGCCGGACGGTGCCGCTGGACATCTTTCCCACCACCATCGTCGGTTCGGCGCTGGTCCAGAAGACCTATTCGGTCAATTACCCCGGCGAGTTCGGTGGCGGTGTCATCAACCTGACCACCAAGGCCATCCCGGACGAGAATTTCGTCACGTTCGGCGGCTCGCTAGGCGTCGATACCCAGACCACGGGCAAGCTCGGCAACACCTATTACGGCTCCAAGACCGACTGGCTCGGCTATGATTCGGGCGAGCGCGACGTGCCCGACTTCCTGCGCAATGCGCCGACCGGCTCGGGCGTGATCCCCACGGCGCAGGTGGCGCAGCTGTCCAACGCGCGCACCACGCTGCTCCAGCGCAACAACGACATTCCGCCGAACTGGTCGGCCGATCTGAACCTTGGTTTGGTGGGCGAGCTGGGTGCGGGCCGGATCGGCATGATCGCCACCGGCAGCGTGTCGAACACCTGGCGCACGCGCGCCACGACGCAGCAGGACACGATCAGCAACGACGGAACGCTGCGCAACGATTTCGATACGTTGATCACCGACAATCGCGCGGTGGTGAACGGGCTGCTCGGGTTCGGATATGAGTTCGACGAGAACCGCATCCGCTGGACCAACGTCTATATCCACGACACCCTGAAGCAGGGGCGCGCCTCCGCCGCGACGGTGTACAACAACTCGTCGGGCAACCCGATCTTCCAGCAGAACACCAATTGGTTCGAGCGGCAGCTGATCGAAACGCAGCTGGTGGGCGAGTTCAAGCCGATCGACGATCTGTCGATCGACGTGCGCGGTGCCTATGCCAACTCCAAGCGCAACTCGCCCTACGAGCGCCAGTTCGTTTATACCTGCAACACTGGCCTGAACGTCCAGGTGACGGAGCCGGTGAACGGCAGTGGGGTGAGCTGCCCGGGCGTGTGGCAGGCCACCAACGCCTTTGATCGCTTCGCGACGGTCGTGTTCAGCGAACTGAACGAGGATCTGTATTCCGGCCAGGCGGATGTCGCCTACAAGCTGCCGGGCGACCGGCCCTTCACGCTGTCTGCCGGCTATTACTACTCGCAGAACGAACGCTCGTCGCTGCGCCTGCCGTTCACCTATCAAACGGCGACCGGCGGGGCGATCCCGTTCCCGTGCAACCTCTTCCGCCCGGACTATCTGCTGTCACCTGACGTGCTGAACGGCTGCCCCGTGGCGACGACCGGCACGCCTGCCGACAATTCTGTGCAGCTGCGCTTCGACTCCGGCCTGAACGGCTCCTACGCTTATGACGCGAGCCTCAAGATCCATGCCGGCTACGTCCAGGCCGAAGCGGAGGCGATCGACGGCATCCGTGCGATCATCGGTGTCCGCTACGAGACGGCCAAGCAGGAGGTGACGCCGATCGGCGCGCTCTCCACCCGGCTGGACAATGATTATTTCCTGCCGGCGGCAACGCTGACCTGGAATTTCGCCTCCGACATGCAGCTTCGCCTGGCGGCGGCGAAGACCATCGCGCGCCCGCAGTTCCGCGAATTGGCACCGCAGGCGTTCCGCGATTTCGAATCGGATCGCCTGTTCTTCGGTAACCCCAACCTGCGCGACTCGAAGCTCTACAATCTCGAAGCGCGGTACGAGTGGTTCTTCGATCGCGATCAGCGCCTGACCGCGGCCGGCTTCTACAAGCGGATCGACAATCCGATCGAGCAGGTCGGCTTCTATCCGACGCCTGACGCGCGCCTGCAGACCGGCTTCACCTATCTGCCCCGCGCGACCCTGTGGGGCGGCGAGGTCGAGGTGCAGAAGTACATCCCGCTCGACTTCATTTCGGACGGCATGGCCGGCAAGCGGGCGGTGATCATCGCCAACTACACCTACACCCAGTCCAAGATCACCGCGGACGAACAGTGCGTTCCAAGCGTGCTGGGCATCACGCTGGGCGGCTGCGGCGACGGTTTCGCACCGGCTAACCTCCAGTTCCGCGACGGCGCGCCGCTGACCGGCCAGTCGGATCACCTCGTGAACCTCCAGCTTGGCTATGAGGATCGCGACAATGACCTGCAGGCGACGCTGCTGTTCAACTATGCCAGCGAGCGAGTGACCAATCGTGGCCCGTCGCTGCTGTCCGGTGTCGGGTTCCAGCCCGACATCATCGAGCGGCCGGGCATCCGCCTGGACTTCGTGGTGCGCCAGACGGTTGATTTCCTCGGCACCCGGCTCGAGCTGAAGGGCGAGGCGCGCAACCTGACGGGCACGCGCTATCAGGAAAGCCAGACCTTCGATGATGGCCAGCGCGTCTTCATCAACCGCTATGAGCAGGGTCGGATGATCACGCTGGGCGCCAGCGTCACCTTCTGACCTGCCGGCAATCGGGTCGCGATCGCGCCGGTCCGTGCCAGCATCGCGACCAATATCGCCCCGGATCCGCCCAAGCGGTCCGGGGCGAACTTGTGTCCGGACGAAGCGGCGGGCAGGGGCGCGCGTGAGGCATGGCCGGCGGGCGCGCGACATATTACACTGATGTGCAATGTCGCTGTAACATCGCGGACATAGCGGCGGCTGCGCGGGGATTGGCAGATACATGCGATTGAACTTCGACGCCCGCGCGAAGGCGATCCTGCGGCGGGTGCCCGTCGTGAACGTCTATTCGCTGGCGGAACTGGTCTTGCTCGGCGCGCTGGCGATCCAGTGCGCGCGGCTGGTGTGGACGGTGGTGACGCCGGTATCGCCACTTGGTGAGTGGCGACCGGCGGGCGTCGTGCTGCCGGCTGCGCCTGGCGAGGTGTTGCGCGGCTTCGATCCGTTCTTCCGGATCAGCGGCGCCGCGACGCAGAGCGGCGCCGGAGTCGTGACCTCGCTGCAACTCACCCTCTTTGGAACGCGGATCGACGAAGCGACCGGCCGCGGCTCGGCAATCCTTGCGGGCCCCGACAATGTGCAGCAGAGCGTGGCAGTGGGCGAGGAGATCATGCCCGGCGTCGTGCTCCGGCAAGTCGCCTTCGACCATGTCACCATCGAGCGAAGCGGCGCGCGCGAGGATCTTTTCCTCGACCAATCGGCGGGTGCCGCCACGCCAACCCCCGTGCCCGGCGAGGCCGATCAGCCCGCAGCGCCACCACCACCCAGTGCAGGAATAACAGTGCAGCAGTTTCAGCGTGAAATCGGCTTCGTGCCGCGGGTGGAAGGGGGACGGATCAGCGGACTCGTCGTGCGGCCAGTGGGCCCCGGCGCCGCGTTCCGTGCGGCGGGCCTGAAGGAAGGCGACATCGTCACGGAGATCGGCGGGCGTGCCGTTCAGGGCCCAGGCGACATAGAGCGGCTGGCCACGCAATATGCTGATGGCGGCGCGATCGCGATCACGGTGGAACGGGGCGGCCAGACGCTGCCGCTCAGCGTGCAGGTGAGCGCACAATGAAGCGCTGGATGCTCGCGCCGGCGCTGGCGCTCGTCCTTGCCGCTCAGGCGCATGCGCAAACGACGCTGAACGTGCGCGACGCCGATATCCGCGCCTTTATCGCCGATGCGGCAAAGGTGACTGGGCGGACCTTCATCATCGACAGCCGGGTGCAGGGAAAGGTGACGGTGGTCACTGACCGGCCGCTCAGCCGGTCCGAATATTTCGAGGTGTTCCTCTCCACCTTGCGGGCCAACGGGCTTGTCACCGTGCCGACGGCGAATGGCGCGCTGCGCGTCCAGCCGATCGAGAATGCCGCCTCGCAGCCGGGCCGGATCGGCTCCAGCGGCGCGGCACGTAACCAGTTCGTGACGGAGATCGTGCGGCTGCGGGCGATCGACGCGCAGTCGGCGGTCGATACGGTGCGCCCGCTTGTTTCCGCGCAGGGCTCCGTCAGCGCCAATCGCGCGGGCAGTTCGATCGTGATCGCCGATTTCGCCGACAATGTGCGCCGGGTGCGCGAGGTGCTGCGGCGGATCGACACGGACAATAATTCGACGCGAGTGATCGCGCTGAAGAACGCCGGCGCGCGCGACATCGCGACCGCGCTGCAGGGGCTGCTGGGAACGCCAGCGCAGGGGCAGACCGCCAGCGCCAGCGTGGTGCCGGTGGAAGGCGCGAACTCGATTGCCCTGCGCGGCGATCCATCCACGGTCGCACGGCTGGCACAGGTGGCGCTTGATCTCGATCAGAAGGCCAAGAGCGGCACAGAAATCCGCGTGGTCTTCCTGGAACATGCCGATGCCGCGCAGCTGCTGCCGGTTCTCCAGCAGCTTGTCGGGCAGACGCCCGATTCAGTGCCACAGAACCAGCTCAGCCAATCGAACTTCGGCGCCTCCACCAGCAGCAACGGCACGAGCGGTCAGCCCAGCGTCAGCACCGGCAGCCAGACGCAAAGCCAGAGCGCGCCCGGCGGCGGATCCAGCGGGCAGGCGGCGGTGCAGGCGCAGGGCGGCCGGGCGCCCGCCGTCGTCACGCGCTTCGTCGGCGCGAATGCAATCGTGATCGCCGCCCCGGCCGACATCCAGCGCCAGCTTGCCGAAGTGGTGCGTCAGCTCGACACGCGGCGCGAACAGGTGCTGGTGGAGGCGATCGTCGCCGAGGTATCCGACGTGACGGCGAGCCGGCTGGGATTCCAGTTCCTGCTCGGCAGCCTGTCGGGCGGTGCTTTTGGCGCAACGAGCTTTTCCAATTCGGCGCCCAATCTGCTGACCATCGCCGGCGCGATCGGCGCGCGCGAGATCGGTGGCACGACCACGACGGTGGTGGGCGCCGATGGCACGCGGACGACGACCAGCACCGGCAATACCGCCAGCGACGCACTGGCCCAGCAGGCGATCAATTCCATCCTGGGCGCAGGCGGCGGCTTTGCCGGGTTTGGCGGCAATATCGGCGGAGACACGATCTTCGGCACGATCATCAATGCCGTGAAGAGCGACACGACGTCGAACCTGCTGCAGGCACCGAGCCTCATCACGCTCGACAATCAGGAAGCGCGCATCCTGGTGGGCCAGGAAATCCCGATCACCACCGGCCAGGCGCTGAGCCAGAACTTCGACAATGCGTTTCGCACAGTGCAGCGCGAGAATGTCGGCATCCAGCTGGAGGTGCGGCCGCAGGTCAATTCCTCAGGCTCGATCAAGCTGTTCCTGCACCAGCAGGTGAGCTCGATCGCCGGGCCGGTCAGCGACGACAATTCGGATCTGATCCTGAACAAGCGCGAGGTGGAAACCACGCTGACCGTCGATGACGGGCAGATCGCGATCATCGGCGGGCTTTTGAGCGATGACGAGCGGCGCACACTGGAAAAGCTGCCCCTGCTGGGCGACATACCGGTGATCGGCAACCTGTTCCGCTCCAAGGCGCGGCAGCGATCGAAGACGAACCTCATGGTGTTCATCCGACCAACAATCCTGCGTTCCTCCGACGACAATCGCCGGGTGACGGAGCAGCGTTATGGCTATCTGCGGCTTCAGCAAGGCCAGCATGATCCGGCGCGCGAGCCGTCGATCGACGAACTGGTGCGCGATTACATGGGGGCCGCGGCGCCTATCCCCTCAGCACCGGTGCCAGGCAATATCGAGGATCCGCGAGTGAACGTGCCGGTGCAGCGCAATTCCACCGTGACCATCAAGCGACGGGACAAGTGATCAGGACCAGCCGAGACTTGTCGTCGCCTGCGCCGCTGCCGGCGACGTTGGCAGCGGAGGGCGCGATCATCCCGGCAGAGGGCGCGGGCGGCCCGTCGCCGATCAGCGGCCTGGAGAATGAGCCCGCGCTGGTCGCCTTGCCTTATGCCTTCGCGCGCAGGTTCGGCGTGACGCTGTCTGGCGAGGCGGTGGCGTTGCGGGAAGGCGCGGATCCCAAAGCGTTGATCGAAGTGCGCCGGGTGCTTGGGCGTCCGTTCGACGTGACGGTGCTGGAGCCGGCGGCGTTCGATCGGCTGCTTGGTGACAATTACGCGATGGATGGCCAGGCGACGGCGCTCGCGGCCGTAGGCATGGGCGATGAGCTGGACCTGCTGGCGGACGGCATTCCCACGGCTGAAGACCTGCTGGATACGGCGGACGATGCGCCTGCCATCCGGCTGATCAATGGCGTGATCGCCGACGCCGCCCGCAACGGCGTGTCCGACATTCACATCGAGCCCTATGAGACCGGCCTGGTCGTGCGGATGCGCGTGGATGGCGTGCTGCGCGAAACGCTGCGCATGCCGCCGCATGTCGCGCCGGTCGTGGTGAGCCGCATTAAGGTGATGGCGCGGCTGGATATTGCCGAGCGCCGGGTGCCGCAGGACGGGCGTATGGGCCTGACGCTGGGCGGCAAGCTGCTGGACGTGCGCGTCTCCACGCTACCGAGCCGCGCCGGCGAGCGTGTCGTGCTGCGTATTCTGGACAAGGACAATGCCGGGATCGACCTCGATGCACTCGGCATGTCCCGGCCGATGCACGCGATGCTGGAAGCGGCCGTCAACGAGCCCAATGGCATCGTGCTGGTCACCGGGCCGACCGGCAGCGGCAAGACCACGACGCTATATGCCGCACTACGCCTGTTGAACGACGGCAGCCGCAACATCCTGACGGTCGAAGACCCGGTCGAATATGCGGTGGAAGGGGTCGGCCAGACTCAGGTGAACGCCAAGGTGGGGCTGACCTTTGCCGCGGGCCTGCGGGCGATCCTGCGACAGGATCCCGACGTCGTGATGGTCGGCGAGATCCGCGACCGGGAAACAGCGGAGATCGCGGTGCAGGCGTCACTGACGGGCCACCTGGTGCTCTCCACGGTGCACACCAACGACGCGATCGGCGCCATTACGCGCATGCGCGACATGAAGGTGGAGCCTTTTCTGCTGGCCTCCACGCTGCGCGCGGTCATCGCGCAGCGGCTGGTGCGGCGGCTGTGCCCGGCGTGCCGGCGGCCGCTGCCGGCCGGGGAGACGGTGGCGCCGCTGCTGGGCATCGCACGCGACGCGACGGTGTTTGAACCCGCTGGTTGTGCCGAGTGCAACCACAGCGGCTTCAAGGGACGCGTCGGCGTGTTCGAGGCGGTGCGGATCGACGAAACGGTGCGGCGGATGATCAATGATGGCGCTGACGAAGCGTCCATATCGGCCCATGCCTTTGCCCGTTCCGAGACGCTGAGCGCGGCGGCCCGGCGGATGGTGGAAGAAGGCGTCACGACTCCCGAGGAAGCCGTCCGCGTGTCGCGGCGCGAAGACAATGATTGATCGTTTACAGGTTCTTGTGCCCGCATCTTGCTGCATCGTGACAGCTTCGGGCGCGATGCACGGCGATCGGGAGTGAGGCGCAGTGCCTGACTTCGACTATCTGGCGATCGACACGCGGGGGCAGGAGACGCGCGGGCATGTTGCCGCGGCCGACGCGGAGGCGGCGCGCGCCGTGCTGGACCGACGGCGACTCTACGTGGTGCGGATCGAGCCCGGCAGCGCACCGGCAGCGCGGGGGCGCCCTTTGTTCGGCCTGCAGGTCGGCCGCCCGAAGATGTCGGGCAAGCAGCTTACCCTGTTCACCCGCCAGCTCGCCACGCTTTCGCGCGTGTCGCCGCTGGAGGAATCGCTGCGCACCATCACGCGCCAGACCGAGCACGAAAAGGTGCGCACCGTCGTTCAGACCGTTCACGCAGGCGTGGTGGAAGGGCGTCGGCTGGCCGATGCGATGGGGCGGGAGCCGAAGAGCTTTCCGCCTTTGTATCGCGCGATGGTGGCCGCCGGCGAAAGCTCCGGCACGCTGCCCGCGATCCTGGAGCGGCTTTCCGCCCTGCTGGAACGACAGGCAGAAATACGTGGCAAGCTGCTGACAGCACTTGCTTATCCATCGATCCTCGCCTGTGTCGCCATGGGCGTGGTGGCGGCGCTGATGATCTTTGTTGTTCCGCAGGTGGTGGAGCAGTTCGATACCGTCGGACAGGAGCTGCCGGTGCTGACCCGCATCGTGATCGGTATCTCCGACGTGCTGGTCGGATGGTGGTGGCTGATGCTGCTGGTGATGGCGCTGATGATCGGCGGGTTCGTGGTCGCGCTTCGGCAACCGCCGGTTCGCCTGGCATTCGACACCTGGCTGCTGCGTATTCCGCTGCTGGGGCGGTTGCTGCGTGACCTTCATGCAGCGCGCATGGCGCGCACGCTGGCGACCATGGTGGCCAGCCGCCTGCCACTGCTGGAGGGACTGGCGCTGACTGCGGGCACGATCCACAACCGCCGGCTGAAGCTCGCGTCGGACCAGATCACGGAGGCGATCCGTGGCGGTGGCAGCCTTTCATCGGCGATGCGGCGGGCGGCGGTGTTCCCCCCCTTGCTCACCTATCTCGCGGCATCCGGCGAAGCGGCCGGGCGGCTGGACGAGATGCTGGAGCGTGCCGCCGATTACCTGGAGCGCGAATTCGACCGCTTCACGGCCACCGCCATGTCGCTGCTGGAGCCGGCCATCATCGTGGTGATGGGCGGCATCGTGGCGACGATCGTGCTATCTATCCTGCTTCCCATCCTGCAGCTGAACACGCTTGCCGGGCAATGAGAGACATCATGCGTAAAGAATTGAAAAAGCGTAGCAAGAGGAACGGCTTCACGCTGGTCGAGCTGATGGTGGTGATCGTCATCATCGGTCTGCTCGCCACCATCGTGGCGCTGAACGTCATCCCGTCGGGCGACACGGCGAAGGTGCAGAAGGCGAAGGCCGATATTGCCACGATCGAGCAGGCGCTCGAAATGTATCGTCTGCAGCAGAACAGCTATCCGACAACCGCGCAGGGGCTGGAGGCACTGGTGACCGCGCCCGCCGGTCTCTCCAATCCCGCGGCCTATCAGGCGGGCGGCTATATCAAGCGGCTGCCGGACGATCCCTGGGGCCGAGCCTATCTTTATGCTTCGCCGGGCAAGCACGGTGCTGCGGACATCTGGAGCAATGGTGCGGACGGCCAGGAAGGTGGCGAGGGCATCAACGCCGACATCGGTTCCTGGCAGTAAGGACGGGAGTTGGCCGCTCGTGCCGCCTTGCGCCTGTGTGACCGCCTGAAGGTGGGTCGGCGGACGGCGGAGCGTGGCTTCACCCTTGTCGAGCTGATGATCGTGATCGCCGTGATCGGCCTTGCCTCCGCCGCCGCGGTGCTCGCCATGCCCGACCCGCGCGGGCGGCTGGTGGACGAAGGCGCGCGCTTTGCCACGCGAGTCCGGGCGGCCCGCGATGCGGCGGTGATCGGCGGCCGACCGGTGAGCGTGTGGGTCACGCCTGCCGGCTATGGCTTTGACGAGCGGCGCGGCGGACAGTGGATCGCGATTGCGGAAAAGCCGCTGCGCGTTGCGCAATGGAGCGACGGGACGCAGGCGATCCTGTCGGAACGTGCGCGCGTGACGTTCGACTCGACCGGCATGGCTGACCGGATGCTGGAGGTGTCGCTTCGCCGGGATCGGACGCGGATCACGGTGACGGTGGGCGATCAGACGGGCGCGCGGGTGAATGGCTGAGCCGTATCTGCCGGCCGTCGCACGCGACCGCTGCTGCCAGCCGCTGAATGGGGCGAGCGGCTTTACCCTGATCGAAGTGATGGTGGCGCTGGCGGTGTTCAGCCTGGCCGCGCTGGCGCTGATCCGGCTGGAGGGCGCGACGATCCGCTCCACCGCACTGCTGAGCGATACGGTGCTGGCGCAGATGGTGGCGCGCAACGTGGCCGTGGAGGCGATCACGGCGCCGAGCCCGCCAGCTCTGGGTCGGGCGGGCGGCGTGGAGCAGAATGGCGGCCGGGCATGGCGCTGGATCCGCGATGTGCGACGTACCGGCGATTCGCAGGTTCTGCGCATCGACGTGGCGGTGCTGGATACGGGCGGTCGGGCGCTGGGCCGGTTGACCATGATCCGCGGGCCGCAGCCGCCAACTGCGATCGTGTCGTGAAGCGGAACAGGGGCACACGCAAGGTGCCGCAGGAGCGGGGCGAGGCTGGCTTCACGCTGGTCGAGGTGATGGTCGCCCTGATGATTTTCGGGCTGATCGCGTCGGCGGGCGTCGCGCTTCTGGCGTTCAGCGTGCGGGCGCAGGGCGCGACCACCGCGCGGCTGGACGACATGGGGGCGCTGGCGCGGCAATCGTCGTTGATGGCCGCCGATCTCGCTCAGGCGATGAATCGTCCTGCCCGCGATGAGCGGGGCACGACTTTTCCCGCGTTCGTCGGAGACGCGACCAGCGTCACCTTCGTTCGCGCGGGCTGGAGTAACATCGATTCGGACGCGCGCTCGACCTTGCAGAAGGTGAGCTATCGCCTGGCGGACGGGGTGTTCCAGCGGATCGCCTGGCCAATGGTCGATGGCGCCGAGCCGTTGCCGGCCGCGCCCGCGCTGACCGGACTTGCCGGTGCCAAGCTGCGCTATCGCATCGCCGGCGCCTGGAGCGACAGCTGGAACGGCAGCGAGGGCGCGGCTCTGCCACAAGCGCTGGAACTGACGCTGCAACGGCGGGACGGCGTGAGCTTTCGCCAGTTGTTCCTGGTGGGGACCGGCGCGCTGCCTGTGGTGAAGATTCCCAATCCGGCGGAGACGCCCGATGCGAGCTAAACGCCAAGGAGAGCGCGGGGCGGCGCTGCTGACGGTATTGCTGCTGGTGGCGATCGTTGCCGTCATGGCGGCGACCGCACTGGAACGCCTGCGCCTCTCGACGCGGCTGACCGCCAATGCGGTCGCGCTGGATCAGGCGCGCGGCCTTGCCCTGGCTGCCGAGACGCTGGCGACCGGCAGGATCACGCAATTGCTGCGGCAAAGCCCCGATCGCGTCACGCTGGCGGGCGGCTGGAGCAACCAGCCGTACACGCTTCCCTTGCCCGGCGGCGCCGCCGTCCTGCGGGTGAGTGACGGCGGAAACTGTTTCAACCTCAATGGCCTGGTGACCGAACTTGACGGCAAATATGTCGCCGACCCAACCGCGGTGGCGCAGATGGCGCGCCTCGCCCGATTGCTCAACGTGCCGGGAGGAGAGGGGATCGCTGCCGCGGCGGCCGACTGGATCGACAGCGACGATCTGGCGCTTGGCACCGGGGCGGAGGATGGCGCCTATCAGGGGCTGGCGACACCCTACCGCACGGCCGGCACGCTGATGGTCGATCCCAGCGAATTGCGCGCCGTCGCCGGCGTCACCAGCGACGCTTACGCCAAGTTGCGCCCGTGGCTCTGCACTTTGCCAGAGGCGAAGCGGGCGATGATCAACGTCAACACGCTCACCCCTGAGCAGGCGCCGCTGGTAGCCATGCTGCTGCCCGACACGCTGAGCGTGCAGGCGGCGGCCGCGGGCCTGCTGCGCCGCCCGCCCAACGGCTTTTCGGACACGCAGGATTTCTGGAAGATCTTCGCCGCGTCCGGCATTACCGATCCGCTTGCCGAGCAGCAGACGGGCGTCGTGTCGACCTGGTTCGACGTGCGCATCGACGTTACCGTCGCGGGCAGCGAGTTGCAGGAAAGGGCGTTGGTTGACGCAACAACGCTTCCGGCGCGGCTCGTCTCGCGGCAATGGGGCGAAATCCTATGAACGCGACGATCCTCTTCCTACCTGCCCATGTCGATCAGCCCTGGCGATGGCTGCGCGTGGAGAATGACGCCGTGACCGGGCGGGGCGAAGGCGCCCCGGAAGCGGGCGCGGATCCGACGATCGCAATCGCGCCAGCGGATGCGGTAACGCTCCACTGGTCCAGCCTTCCGGCCCGGTCGCCGGCGCAGGCGCAGGCCGCCGCCCGGATCGTGATTGCAGAGGCGAGCGCAGCACCTCTCGACGGGCTGCACGTGGCCGTGGGCGACGAGGCGGAGGACGAGCGGCCGATCGGCGTGGTGGCGAACGGGCGAATGCGCGACTGGCTCGGCACTCTCGCCAGCCTTGGCATCGATCCGGCCGTGATCTTGCCGGCTCCGCTGCTGCTGCCAGCGCCAGCCGAAGGATATGTTCGTGCCGAGCTGGGCGGACAATCGGTGGTTCGCGGGCGAACCAGCGGGTTTGCCGATGAGGCGCGGATCACCGATCTGGTCACCGGCGGCAGTTCGCCGGAAACCCTGGGCCGGGACGCGGTGGAAGCCGCGATCGTTGCGAACGTGGCGCAGCCGCTGCTGAACCTTCGCCAGGGCCCGTTCGCCAGGCGCAAGCGGCGGGCGATCGACTGGCCGCTGATACGCCGGCTGGCGGTTCTGGCGGGCATGATCTTGTTGGTGACGCTGGCCATCGATCTGACCAGGATCGCGCGCTACGCGATGGCGGCCGATGCGGCGGAGGCGCAGGCCGATGCGCTGGCCCGCGAAGGGCTGCCGCGCGGGGCGGATCAGGGCGATGCGGGACGCCTGCTCACCGAGCGGCTGTCGCGACTGCGGGGGCCGGGTGCCGGCTTCAGCGCGACGGTTGCGGCATTGACCAGCGCCACGCGCGAAGTTGACGGCACGGAGGTGATTGCAGTGGCGTTCGAGCCCACGGGCGAGCTACGCGCGACGATTGCGGCGAGTGGCGAGGCACAGGCCAACCAACTCATCGACCGGTTGAGGGAAGCGGGGTTTGCAGTGGCGGCGAGCACGTTCCAATCGGATGGTCAGCGCGTTCGCGGCGACGTGACCGTGGCGCTGCCATGACCGTGTTGTCGACCTGGTTTCGCGGCCGCAGCGTGCGCGAACAACGCCTGCTGATGGTGATGGCGGCCCTGTTCGTGATCACATTGGTGTTCGCCGGGATCGTGCGCCCGGTGCGCGATGGGCTCGAATCGACGCGCCAGCGCCATGCCAGTGCCGAGGTTCGGCTGGGCGAGGTGAAGGCGCAGGTCGCGCAGGTGAAGGCGATCCAGCGCGGGCGGCCGCGCACGCCGGAGGGCGCGCTGGCCGATGCGGTGCGCGCTCGTGCAGACGAAGCCGGGTTCGTACTCGCCAATCTGGAGCCCGACGGCGACAGGATCAGGATCGGGATCGCCACGGCGCGCCCGGGCCCACTGCTGAGCTGGATTGCTGGCCTCGAAGCCGATGGGCTGCTGGTGGACGCCTCCACCATCACCGGGAACGGCGACGGCACGGTCGCGGCCACGCTGACGTTGAAGGGAAGGGCGCCATGAGGCGGATCCGACTGGCCACGGGGCCGAGCGCGCTGTTTCTGGCGCTTTTCGTAGCGGCGCTGATCATCTTCCTGCCGCTTCGGCTGGCGCTTGGATGGTTCGGGCTGGCAGCGCAGGGCATGACCGCACGAGAGGTGACGGGGAGCATTTGGGCGGGAGAGCTGCGCGAAGCTTCGTTCGGCCGGATCGCGCTGGGTGATCTGTCGGCCGGAGTGTCGCCGGTACAGCTCTTCGTCGGACGCGCGCGCGTCAATCTGGAGGGGCTGGCCGACGCGCCGGAAGCGGCGGCGCGTCTTACCGGAGCGATCGGGGTCAGCCGGCACAGTTTCGGCATCGATGACCTGACCGCTTCGCTGCCGGTGGGCGGGACTTTTCGGCCCGTTCCAGTGACTCTCCTGGACTTGCAGGACGTTAGCGTCCGCTTTCGCGGTGACACGTGCGAGCAGGCGGAGGGGCGGGTGCGCGCCACCATGGGCAGCGAGATCGGCGGCATCGCCGTGCCGGCGGCGCTCAATGGCAATGCGCGGTGCGATGCCGGCGCGCTGCTGCTGCCGCTGGTGAGTGCGGCCGGGAACGAGGGAAGCACCATCCGGATCTGGCCCGACGGGCGCTATCGCGCGGAGCTGACCCTGCAACCGTCCGACCCCGCATCGGGCACCAAGCTGCAAGCGATCGGCTTCATTCAAACGCAGCGCGGCATGGAACTGGCAATCGAGGGCCGCTTCTGAGCAGGCCCCGGCCGCTTTCGGGATGATTTCGGCCTGCAATCCCCGTCGCAAACGTCCTGAACCTTCGAAAGCGCGAAGGAAATTGCTGATCGAACCTTGACGCCTCGACCCCCTAGCCGTAGGGGCGCGCTTTCTCACGGCGATCGTAGCTCAGTTGGTTAGAGCATCGGTTTGTGGTACCGAGGGTCGCGGGTTCAAGTCCCGTCGATCGCCCCATTCTTTTCCCCGGGAATGACATGACCGCGTGGGGCTTCCCCGACTTCGACGACCATGAGGGCGTCCACCTCTTCACTGATCCTGCATCCGGCCTACGTGCCGTAATTGCGGTTCATTCCACGGCGCTTGGGCCGGCAGCGGGCGGCGTCCGTTTCTGGCACTATGCCGATCACACGGCCGCGATCACCGACGCGCTTCGGCTGTCGCGCGGCATGAGCTTCAAGAACGCCATGGCGGGCCTGGAGCTTGGCGGTGGCAAGGGCGTGGTGCTGGCCGACGCGCCGGGCGCGACGATCAGCGAGGCGCAGCTGCGCGCGTTTGGCCGTGCGGTCGAATCGCTGGGCGGCCGTTATGTCACGGCGGAAGACGTCGGTATGTCCGAAGCCCGCATGAAGGTGATCTCCGAAGAAACGCGCTACGTATCCGGCCTGCCGGTGGCGAGCGGCGCGGCCGGCGGCGATCCGGGCCCGTACACGGCGCTTGGCGTCTACCTGGGCGTGAAGGCGGCGGCGCAGCGCGGCCTGGGTGCCACCGACATGAAGGGCGTGCGGGTTGCCATCCAGGGCGTCGGCTCGGTCGGCGGCGGCCTCGCCCGGCTGCTGGCGGCGGACGGCGCGGTGCTGACGCTGGCCGATGTGAACAAGGAGCGCGCCGCGGCGCTTGCCGCAGAGCTTGGCGCGACCACGGTACCGACGGAGGAGATCCTGTCGGCCGATGTCGATCTGGTGAGCCCCAATGCGCTTGGCGCGGTGCTGACCGAGCAGTCGATCGGCGCGGTGAAGGCCAAGGTGATCGCCGGTGGCGCCAACAACCAGCTGGCCACCCGCGACGACGGGCGCCGCGTTCATGAGCGCGGCATCCTGTTCGCGCCGGATTATGTGATCAATGCCGGCGGCATCATCAACGTCGGCCTGGAGTATCTGGGCCATGGCGACGAGGCAGAGGTGAAGGCGCGGATCGCCCGCATTCCGGATCGCCTGATCGAGGTGTGGGACGAGAGCGACGCAAGCGGCGATCCCGCCGCGGATGTGGCGGACCGGATCGCGCGGCGACTGATCGGCCGGGGTTGACCCCTGGGCCGTGAGCGGGGCGGCATGGATCGCCCGCCGCGGCCCATGGCTGCTGTTGAGAGAGGAGCGGGGGAACGCGCCAGTCAATCGATGACGACAGGCGATTTTGCCCATATGGGATAACACCATCGTGCCCGCGCTCCATGCCCTCGCCAATCCTGCGCGCTTCCTGAAGATCGCGCGACCGCTGACCGCCGTGCTCGGCTGGGCAGGGCTGGCGCTGATCGTGATCGGTTGCTGGGCCGGGCTGACGCAGACGCCGCCCGATTACCTGCAGGGCGAATCAGTGCGCATCATGTACGTTCACGTGCCGTCCGCCTGGCTGGGGATGGGCGGATGGAGCGGGATTGCACTTTCCAGCATCGCCTATCTCGTCTGGCGCCATCCGCTGGCCGACGTGGCGGCGCGCGCGATCGCGGTGCCGGGCGCGGCCTTTGCCGCGGTCTGCCTGATCACCGGCGCGATCTGGGGACGCCCGACGTGGGGCACCTATTGGCAGTGGGACGGCCGACTGACCTCCATGCTGCTGCTGTTCTTCGTGTACCTGGGTTATATCGCGCTGGCGCGGGCCGATCGCGAGCGCGGCGGCGACGGCCGGATCGCGGCTTTGTTCGGCATTGCCGGCACGGTGCTGCTGCCCATCATCCGCTATTCCGTGATCTGGTGGAACACGCTGCACCAGGGGCCGAGCATCGGACTGACCCGGTCCACCATCGACGCCTCCATTCTCTGGCCGCTGCCGATCATGCTGAGCGGTTTCAGCTTCCTGTTCGGGGCCATTGTCCTGATGCGGATGCGCACCCTGCTGGCGATCGCGAAGGCAGAAGCGCGGCTGCGGCGGAGGGCGACGGCGTGAACGCCTGGCCGTTCGTTATCGCTGCCTATGCGGTGGCGCTGGGCACATGCGCGATCATCGCGCTGGCGAGCCTATGGGCGATGCGGCGCGCCGAGAAGGACAGACGATGAAGGCGAAGCACCAGCGGCTCTGGCTCGCGGGCGCCGCGCTGCTGGCGGTTGCCGTGGCGGCGTTGCTCGCGCTGTCCGGCCTGAAGGATCAGGCCGCGTTCTTCTATGCGCCGTCCGATGTTACCCCGGAAG
This sequence comes from Sphingomonas sp. OV641, assembly GCF_900109205.1. Classification (NCBI taxonomy): domain Bacteria; kingdom Pseudomonadati; phylum Pseudomonadota; class Alphaproteobacteria; order Sphingomonadales; family Sphingomonadaceae; genus Sphingomonas; species Sphingomonas sp. OV641. The sequence goes on from NZ_FNZB01000001.1 coordinate 111,171, forward strand.
TGCTGGTCGCCGGCCGCGCCGTTCGCCTTGGCGGGATGGTGGCAGGCGGATCGGTGGTCCGGGCGGCGGATGGCGTCACCGTCCACTTCCGCGTCACGGACGGACGAGCGACGACGCCGGTCAGCTTCGCCGGCATCGTGCCGGACCTGTTCCGCGAAAATTCCGGCGTGGTGGCGGAGGGACGTTTCCAGCGCGACGGTTCGTTCATCGCCTCCAACCTGCTGGCCAAGCACGACGAGAAATACATGCCGCCCGAACTTGCGGGCAAGATGCACGAGACCAAGAGTCTGGACCAGTGATGGGCTATGTCGCCCTGGCGGTGATCGGCGCGCTGGCCTTTGCCGCCCTGCTGCTGCTTCGGCTGCCGCGGCTGGTCTGGTCCTTCGCAGGCGCGGCGCTGTTCCTCGGCGCCGCCGGTTATGCCTGGCAGGGCCGGCCGGCGCTCGCGGCAGCACCGGCAAGGCCCGCGGCGAGCCCCGTGCCGGTGGAACCGGAAAGCGTGATCCTGCGCGAGCGGCTGATGGGCCGGTTCACGGCGGACACCGCTTATCTTGTCGCGTCTGATGCGATGCTGCGCGCCGGTGATCGGCGTGCCGCAGCGCAGGTGGTGATGGGCGGCGTTCGCGCGATCCCGCGCAGCTTCATCCTGTGGACGCAGCTTGGCAGCAATCTCGTGATCCTCGATGGCGACCAAGTATCGCCGGCGGCGAAGCTGGCGTTCGGGCGCGCCATACAGCTAGCGCCCGAGCATCCGGCACCGCCTTACTATGCCGCAATCTCCTATATCCGGGCAGGCGATCTGCCGATGGCGCGGCGGCTGATGGCGCGCGCCGTGTCGCTGTCACGCGACGGCACCGAATATAAGCGGCAGCTCGCCGGCCAGTTGCTCGTGCTCGAACGCTATATGGCAGCCGTGGAGCAGACCGGACGATAGTCCCCGACCGGGCGGGACGGATCCGCCGGTCAATCTGCTCGTTCGGCAGCCTGATGCCGTTACTTGCCCCGACCGGTCTTGTCCTGAAGCGCATCGATCCGTTTCGATGCCTCGGCCTTGGTCAGCTCTTCATCGAACTGCTCATGCGCCTCTTCGCTCAAGGTCTTGAGATAGCTGGCCTGCGCGCCCGTCATCGGCTCATCGCCAGTGGTCCAATCGTCCGGGTCCTTTTCCGCGTTCGAGAACGGCTCACTCTTGGGGTTGTTGTCCGACATGTCGGTCTCCTTCAAACGTGGAACTCATCCGTTCCGGTAATGTTCCCCTTGCGGCGCAGGTGCGAAGTGCTAGGCGCGCCCAGGCTTTTACAGGATGACGGTGGTTTTCTTCCCCTTGAACCTGGCGCTGGTTGACTGTCGGTGAGCACAGTTGCTCCCCCCGTCACGCCGGCCATCACGCCACATCACCATCACGGTGATGGGCTGGGCAAGCTGGCGCTCGGCGCGATCGGCGTCGTCTATGGCGACATCGGCACCAGCCCGCTTTACGCGATGAAGGAAGTGTTTGTCGGTCACCACCCGCTTGCGGTGGACCGGCTCCACATCTTCGGCGTGCTGAGCCTCGTCTTCTGGTCGCTCGTGCTGATCGTGACGTTCAAATACGTGATGGTCATCCTGCGCGCCGACAATAACGGAGAAGGCGGGAGCCTGGCGCTGCTCGCCCTGATCCAGCGGCGGAGCGGCGCGGGCAAGCGATGGGGGCCGAGCCTCGTCATGCTCGGCGTGCTCGCAACGGCCATGTTCTTCGGCGATTGCATGATCACGCCCGCCATGTCGGTGCTGTCCGCGGTGGAGGGGCTGGCGACGGTAGAGCAGACGTTCGACAGTTTCGTCATCCCCATCGCGGTGACGATCCTGATCGGCCTGTTCTATCTCCAGTCGGTCGGCACGGCGCGGGTCGGCAAGTTGTTCGGCCCGATCATGGTGGTCTATTTCATCACCTTGTCGGTGCTCGGCCTCATTCACGTGATCGCGCAGCCGGAGATCCTGCTGGCGCTCGATCCGCGATGGGCGGTGCGCTTCGCCGCGACGGACGGGACGTTGGCGTTTCTGGCGCTCGGCTCGGTGGTGCTGGCAGTGACGGGGGCGGAAGCGCTGTACGCCGACATGGGGCATTTCGGACGCAAGCCGATCGCCTTTGCCTGGCTGTGGTTCGTCTTCCCTGCGCTGATGCTCAATTACCTGGGACAGGGCGCGTTGATGCTGGCTGACCCGGCCAGCGCCAAGAACCCGTTCTTCCTGATGGCGCCGGAGGAATGGCGCCTGCCTCTGGTCATCCTCGCCACCATGGCGACCGTGATCGCCAGCCAGGCGGTGATCACCGGCGCTTATTCGGTGGTGCAGCAGGCGGTGCAGCTTGGCCTGATGCCGCGGCTGCGGATTGACCACACCAGCGCGTCGGCGGCCGGGCAGATCTACATTCCGTCGATCAACTGGGCGTTGATGGCGATGGTGCTGCTGCTGATCCTGGGCTTTCAGGAATCGTCGAACCTTGCCGCCGCTTATGGCATCGCGGTGACGGGCACGATGTTCATCTCGACCTGCATGGTGGCGGTGCTGATCCAGCGCGTCTGGCACTGGCCGCTGGCGGCGGTGCTGCCGTTCGTCGCCAGCTTCCTGCTGATCGATGGCCTGTACCTGTCGTCGAACCTGACGAAGGTGCCGGACGGCGGCTGGTTTCCGCTGCTGGTGGCGATCATCGTCTTCATCCTGCTCACCACCTGGGCGACCGGGCGCAAGCTGATGCTGGAGCGGATGCGCGAGGGCGCGATGCCGATCAAGGTTTTCATCGGCTCCGCGGCCAACAGCGCGACCCGGGTGTCAGGGACGGCGGTGTTCATGACCTCAACGCCGGAAGGCGTGCCGCCGGCGCTGCTGCACAATCTGAAGCACAATCGGGTGCTGCACGATCGCGTGATCCTGCTGACGGTGAAGGTGACGGACATGCCGTTCTTCCCGGAGCAGGACCGGTTCAACCATGAGGCGCTGGGCGAGGGGTTCCACCGCGTGATCCTGCGTTACGGCTTCATGGAATCGCCGGATATCCCGGCGGCGCTCAAGTCCTTTGATCGCTGCGGCGGCGAGTTCCGGATGATGGAGACGAGCTTCTTCCTCTCCCGCCAGACGCTGCTGGCGTCCGCGCATCCGGGCATGGCGCTATGGCGCGAGAAGCTGTTCGCGTGGATGCTGCGCAATGCGGAAAGCGCGATGGAGTTCTTCCGCCTACCGACGAACCGCGTGGTCGAACTCGGCAGCCAGATCGAGATTTGAGCGGCCAGCCTCCGGCTCCGATCATCGTGACCGCCGTGTTCGGGCGGTCCGACCAGGCGTGGTTCGACGATCTGCGGCAACGGCACTTCCCGCCCGAGCGCAACGTGCTGGCCGCGCATCTGACGATGTTTCACCACCTGCCACCCAGCGCGGCCGATGAGCTGAAATGGCGGCTGGCAGAGGAAACGCGCGGCGTGCCCGCGCCGGCCGCGGCGCTTGCGGGCCCGTTCTCGCTGGGGCGCGGCGTTGCCTATCGCATTGACAGCGCCGGCCTGGAGGCGGTGCGCGCGCGGATTGCCGAGGCGTTTGCCGGCATGCTGACGCCGCAAGACCAGGCTGGCTGGCGGCCGCATGTGACGATTCAGAACAAGGTGGAGCCAGCAACGGCAAAGATGCTGCTGGCGGACCTCAAAGCTGCGTTCCGGCCGCGCCCGCTCATCATCGATGGGCTGGCGACATGGTGGTATCGCGGGGGGCCGTGGGAGCCACTGTCCCAGCATCGCTTCCGGCGGGATTAGCGCGCAGGCGCATCGGCGCGCCACCCCGGCGAGGGTGCGATCAGGCGTTGCTGTTGTCGGAAAATGGTAGCGGAGGAGGGACTTGAACCCCCGACACGCGGATTATGATTCCGCTGCTCTAACCAGCTGAGCTACTCCGCCCCAAGGGCATTCACCGCGACAATTCCGCCGGGCGAGGCGCGCCTGATAGCAGCGCTTTCGCCCGGGTCAAGCGGGAACGCCAAAGAGATCGTGTTCGTCCGCATCCTCGATCGTGACGCTGACGATATCGCCTTCCGAAAGATGGCCGGCGTCACGCAGGTGTACCTCGCCGTCGATCTCCGGCGCATCGGCATAGGAGCGGCCAGAAGCGCCCTCCTCACCGACCGAATCGATGATGACCTGCAGCGTGCGGCCGACCTTCGCCTGAAGCTTGGCAGCGCTGATCGCGGCCGTTCGCTCCATGATCCGGGCGTAGCGTTCTTCCTTCACCTCCTCGGGCACCGGATCGGGCAGGGCGTTGGCGCTGGCGCCTTCCACCGGCTCGAACCGGAACGCGCCGACGCGATCGAGCTGGGCTTCGTCTAGCCAATCGAGGAGATACTCGAAATCGGCCTCCGTCTCGCCCGGAAAGCCAACGACGAAGGTCGAGCGGATCGCGATGTCCGGGCGGACCTCTCGCCAGGCACGCAGCCGGGCGAGAACCTTGGCGTCATTCGCCGGTCGCTTCATGGCGCGCAGCACATTGGGTGCGGCGTGCTGGAAGGGAATGTCGAGGTACGGAAGCACCAGCCCCTCGGCCATCAGCGGGATAACCTGATCGACGTGCGGATAGGGGTACACATAGTGGAGCCGCACCCAGGGGGCGATACGGCCCAGCTCCCGGGCGAGATCGGTCATGTGCGCCCGCACCTCGCCGCCACCCTTCAGCGGATAGGCTGCGTGGCGCAGGTCCAGCCCATAAGCGGACGTGTCCTGGCTGATGACGAGCAGTTCCTTCGTGCCCGCCGCGACCAGCTTCTCCGCCTCGCGCAGGATCGCGTCCGGCCGGCGGCTGACGAGATCACCCCGCAGCGACGGGATGATGCAGAACGAGCAGCGGTGATTGCAGCCTTCGGAAATCTTGAGATAGCTGTAGTGCCGCGGCGTCAGCTTCAGCCCGGCGTCGGGCACCAGATCGATATAGGGCGACAGGTTCGCGGGCGCGGCCTCGTGCACCGCTTCGACCACCTGTTCATATTCATGAGCGCCGGTGATCGCGAGCACGTTGGGGAAGCGGGCGCGAATCACCTCGGCTTCCTTGCCCATGCAGCCGGTGACAATGACGCGGCCGTTCTCCGCGATCGCCTCGCCGATCGCCTCCAGGCTCTCTTCCTTGGCCGAGTCGAGAAAGCCGCAGGTGTTGACGAGCACGACGTCCGCACCCGCATAATCGGGAGACATGTGATAGCCGTCAGCACGCAGCTGGGTGAGGATGCGCTCACTGTCCACCAGGTTCTTGGGACAGCCGAGCGACACCATGCCCACGCGGGGCGGTGAAGGAAGACGCGTTGCCATGAGTGCGCGCGCACATAGTGCGGGACGAGCCGTTTTGCCATATGCTCGCCGAATCAATCATCTTGCGCTACCCGGTTCGCCTCGCAGGGGCGCGAGGAGTAGCGTGGGGGTGATGCGATGCTGGCGATCGGGCTGATGTCCGGGACGTCACTCGATGGAGTGGACGCGGCGCTGATCGAAACGGACGGCGAGCAATCCGTGCGCTCGATCGCGTTCCGCGGGGAAGCCTATTCGGATGCCGCGCGGGCGCAACTGGCGGCGACGACGGCGCTGGCGCTGACCTTTGAACGGCCGCGCGCCAATCCCGAAGTGATGGCGGCAGCCGAACTCATCACCCGAACCCATGTGTTGGCGGTGCAGAAGCTGCTGCGCGACGCAGGGCTGCGGGCGGGCGAGGTCGATGTTATCGGCTTTCATGGGCAAACCGTCGCTCACCGGCCGGATCGTCGCTGGACGTGGCAGATCGGCGATGGCCAGGCGCTTGCCGATGCGACGGGTATCGCGACGGTCGCGGATCTGCGCAGCGCTGACGTTGCCGCGGGCGGGCAGGGCGCACCCCTTCTGCCGGTGTATCATGCCGCGCTGACCGCCGGGCTGGATCGGCCGCTGGCGGTGCTGAACCTCGGCGGCGTGGCCAATATCACCTGGATCGGCAGCGACGGTACATTGCTCGCGTTCGATACCGGCCCGGCCAACGGACTGATCGACAGCTGGGTGGAAGCGGAGACGGGCGCACGGTTCGATGCGGGCGGGGCGCTTGCCGCCGCGGGGCGGATCGATGAGGCGGTGCTGACCGCGATGCTGGACCACCCTTTCTTCGCCCAGCCGGCCCCCAAGTCCCTGGACCGCAACGACTTCACCATCCAGCCAGCGCGCGGCCTGAGCGCAGCGGACGGCGCCGCGACGCTGACCGCCTTCACCGCCGCGAGCGTCGCCGAGGCGTTTCTGCTGCTGCCGGAGCGGCCCGAACGCCTGCTGGTCGCGGGCGGCGGCCGGCACAACCCGGTCATGCTGCGGATGATTTCGGACAAAATCGGCCTCGATCCGGAGCCGGTGGATGCCCTTGGCTGGAACGGCGACGCGATCGAGGCGGAGGGCTTCGCCTATATGGCCGTGCGGAATCTGAAGGGGCTGCCGATCTCATTCCCGGGCACGACCGGCGTGCCCGGGCCGATGACCGGCGGCGTGCTCCACCAGCCGCAAAGCCGCGCCGAGCCGTAAGCGGGCGTTCGCCGCTGCCGCCGGATCGGATCAGCGATCGACGGTGACGGTGGCGGGGTGGTGCCGATCGAGGTGGCGCTTGATTGTCTTCAAGTTGCGGGTGTTGGACCGGAAAAAGAAGTCGGCAGCGTCGCCGACGATGGGGACGAGGCCGAGCAGCGCATCGAAGCCGACGCGCGCGCCCATTCGGGTAAGCTGCAGCTTGGTCATGCCCAGATTACGCGCCTCCCAGACGATATAGGCGCCCATGGCGGCGGCTACGGCGTCGCCGATCACAGGAACGAAGCCGAGCAGCACGTCCAGCCCGACCTTTCGGTTCAAGCCCGGGACGGTGACCATGCCCTCCAGCAGCTGCTCCATCGCCTCCACGCGGCGGCGAATAGAGGCCGGATCACGGCCGAGCGGCAGGCTGGCCATGTAATCGGGCGCTGGACGGAAATCGGCGTTGGTCATGGAGATCAGTTGGGGTCGCGGCGAACCCCATTCAACGGGTGCCAAGCCCGTTCGTTCGGCTGCCAGGTGCGAAGGCGTGGCGCCACCAGCGACCAGCGCAGCGGCCGGGCGATCGGCACGAAGGCGACGTCGTCCGCCAGCAGCCGATCCGCCGCGGCAATCGCGCGCGCGCGCTCGGCCAGGGACGGGGCGAGGCGGGCAGCCTCGATCGCCTGGGTCGCGGCCTCGCTGCAGGTCTGGCACGCATGGCCGAGATACCAACGGCCGCTGTCGAACGGCGCAACGGCATCGATCAGGCGAAGGTCCGCCTCGTCATCGGGCGCCACGCGAACGGGCCGGATCCCGACGGCGTAAAGATCCGCGGCGATACGGGCCCAGAGCAGCGTGCCGCCCGCGCCGGCGGGCAAGGCGATCCGGATGGTGGGCGTGTCATTACCCGCCTCCCGCCACGCCGCCACCCGCGCGCGGGCCGTGGCCTGCCTGTCCTGCGCCGCCACCGCCTGCCATGGCGCCTTGGCCGGCGGAGACGCGGAATCAAGCGCGGCGGGCAGCAGATCCTCCGTTGCCTGCCAGCCAGGCGCGAACGCCTGCACCAGAGCGCCGCGATCGATGGCCAGCGCAATCGCCGCCCGGTTCTCCGCCGCTGCGAGGAACCCCTCAGGGCGAGAAACGGCCAGGCCGAACAGCCCCGCTGCCGGATCAAGCCGGACATCGGCATTTTCGATCCCGGCAGCGGCAACAAGCGGCCATTCGGCAATCGTGCCACCGGTAAACAGATCGGAGCGGCGCGCCGAGAAGCGGGCGATCCCGGCGGCGGGACGTTCCGCGATCAGCAGGACGTCATCCTCCGGCTGCGGCTCTTCCTGCTCGTCGGCGGCGCGATCGGGATCGGGGATCGGCCGCAGCCTGGTGATCTGGCCGCTCTTACCCACGATACGCATCGGGCCGCTGCCGATGCTGCGCCGGGGATGAACGATGGCCATGTCGGGCTGGGCGAAGAGCTTCAGAAGGTCCGGGCGCGGCCGGGACAATTCGATCTGGATCACCTCCGGCGTCATCTCAACGATCGATTCGAGCGCCGTCAGATAGGGGGACAGCGGATTGCGTGCCCGCTGCTGGAGCCGGCGACGAAGGATCGCAACCACCTCCGCGGCCCGCATCGGGCGCCCATCGGCCCAAGGCGTGTCACGAAGGCGGAAAATGTAGGTGCGCCCTTCGTCCGTGACGATCCAGCGCGCTGCCACGCCCGGCACGATCTGACCGGCGGCGTCGAACCGGACGAGGCCCTGCGCGACGCTGTCGGTGAGCAGCCGGCGCGCCATGTCGTTATCGACAATCGGCGCAAGCGACAGTTCGGGTTCCGCGCCATTGGCGCTGACGATCACCGCGCCGACATCCGGCCGGCGTTCGCATCCGGCCGTGGCCACGGCCAGCGCAAGCATGATGGTGCGGACGGCGGGACTCGAACCCGCACGCCCATACGGGCAGAAGATTTTAAGTCTCCGGCGTCTACCGGTTCCGCCACGTCCGCGCATCACGTGCGCCGAAAAGCGGCACGGAAGCGCCGCCGTCAAGCGTTCAGACGTTCAAACGCTGACGCATTTCCTTGCCCGGCTTAAAATAAGGCACCCGCTTCGCCGTGACTTCGACCACCTCGCCGGTGCGCGGGTTGCGGCCGGTGCGTGCGTCGCGCGCCCGAGTCGAGAAGGCGCCGAAGCCACGCAATTCGACGCGGCCGTCCTCCGCCAGGCGCCGGACGATCTCATCGAAGAAGGTGGAAACGATAGCCTCGACCTCGCGCACCGACAGACCAGGGTTGGTCTCTGCCAGATGCTGCACCAGTTCCGATCGGATCATTTGCCCCGCCCTTGAAGTGCCACCGAGCCTACGTGGCGTGTGGCGTTCTTAATACAGGTAAAGTTTGCGCGGAATAGGAGCGACAAGCGATTATCGACCAAAAGAATGGTTTATACCGCAAAAAAGAAGGGCCGGGCGGCTGATGCCACCCGGCCCCACGGCCCAAAAAGGCCGCAGCGATTACTGCTTGTTCTGACGAGCCTTCAGCGCCTCGCCGAGAATGTCGCCGAGCGACGCGCCCGAGTCGGACGAACCGTATTGCGCCACGGCCTGCTTCTCTTCGGCGATCTGCATCGCCTTGACCGAGAAGGTCGGCTTCTTGGAACGATCGAAGCCGGTGACCATCGCGTCAAACTTCTGGCCGACCTGGAAACGCTCCGGACGCTGCTCGTCACGGTCGCGGCCGAGATCGGTGCGCTTGATGAAGCCGGTCGCGCCATCGTCGCCCGCCTGAACCTCGAGGCCCGCATCGCGGACTTCGAGAACGGTGACGGTGACGACCTGGTTCTTGCCCAGGTTGCCGGCCGAAGCCGCTGCGCCGCCCGCAACCGGGGCACCACGCTCGAGCTGCTTCATGCCGAGGCTGATGCGCTCCTTCTCCGGATCGACGTCAAGCACGATGGCCTGAACCGTCTCACCCTTGCGGTGCAGGTTGAGCGCGTCCTCACCCGAAACACCCCAAGCGATGTCGGACATGTGAACCATGCCGTCGACGTCGTTGTCGAGGCCGATGAACAGGCCGAACTCGGTGGCGTTCTTGACTTCGCCCTCGACCGTCGTGCCGACCGGATGCTCGGCGGCGAAACGCTCCCACGGATTCTGCTGCGCCTGCTTCAGGCCCAGCGAGATGCGACGCTTGTCGGCATCGACCTCGAGCACCACCACGTCGACTTCCTGCGAGGTCGAGACGATCTTGCCCGGGTGGACGTTCTTCTTGGTCCAGGACATTTCGGACACGTGGACGAGGCCCTCGATGCCCGGCTCCAGCTCAACGAACGCACCATATTCGGTGATGTTCGTGACGCGGCCCGACAGCTTCGCGCCGACCGGATACTTCTGGCTGGCGCCATCCCACGGATCGCTCTCGAGCTGCTTCATGCCGAGCGAGATGCGCTGCGTGTCCTTGTTGATGCGGATGATCTGCACCTTCACGGTGTCGCCGATGTTGATCATCTCCGACGGGTGCTGGACGCGCTTGTAGGAGAGGTCGGTGACGTGCAGCAGGCCGTCGATGCCGCCCAAGTCCACGAAGGCGCCGTAGTCGGTGATGTTCTTCACCACGCCATCGATGATCTGACCCTCGGCCAGGCTCTGGATCAGGCCCGAACGCTGCTCGGCGCGGGTCTCTTCCAGCACGGCGCGGCGCGAGACGACGATGTTGCCGCGCTTGCGGTCCATCTTCAGGATCTGGAAGGGCTGCGGGATATCCATCAGCGGCGTGACGTCACGCACCGGACGGATGTCGACCTGCGAGCCCGGCAGGAAGGCCACGGCGCCGTTCAGGTCGACGGTGAAGCCGCCCTTCACGCGACCGAAGATCACGCCCTCGACGCGCGCGGTCTTGGCGAATTCGGTCTCCAGCTTGTCCCATGCGGCTTCGCGGCGTGCGCGGTCGCGCGACAGCATTGCTTCGCCATGCATGTTTTCCACGCGGTCGACATAGACTTCGACTTCGTCACCGATCTTGAGATCGGCCTTCTGACCCGGCGCCGGCGCGAATTCGCGCAGCGGCACGCGGCCTTCGCTCTTCAGGCCGACGTCAATGACGGCGAGGTCATTCTCGATGCCGGTGACGGTGCCGAGCACCACGCGGCCCTCGAAGCTGTCGGCGCCGCCGAACATGTCATCGAGCATTGCCGCGAAATCGTCACGCGTGGGATTTGGCTGTGTGGCCATAGAAATGGTTTGTCCTAATCAGTTCGTTTCCGGCCAAGCGGTTGGTTCCGCTGGTCTTGGCCTTCACCGCCGCGCCGGCCGCACGCCGGAGCAGCATCCAGACAGAAAGGGGAGCGAGGGCTTCGATGCGCTTACGCGAAAAGGGCGCGCGAGACGCCGCTCCGCACCATGCCTCCGCGAGCCCCAGCCCGCCGGACGGCGCGCCTTACTGCAAAGCGGCGTCTGGAGCAAGGTACACAGGCGTTCCCCAAGGAGCAGAGGCCATTCCGGTGCACGGGCGGGGAAATGCGCCCCCGTCAGTCCCGCGGGCGGCGCGACTCGACAAGGCTGATCGCCTTGTCGATCGACGCTTCGATCGACAGGAAGCTCGTATCCAGCAGCGCCGCATCAGGGGCGAGCACGAGCGGCGCGGTGGAGCGCGAACTGTCGCGCTGATCCCGGGCACGGATGTCGGCCAGCACCTGATCGAAGGTGGCGGTGGAGCCGCGCGCCTGCAGTTCGGCGTGGCGGCGGCGCGCCCGGATCGTCGGCGTGGCGCGGACAAAGAGCTTGGCGTCAGCGTCGGGTGCTATCACTGTGCCGATGTCGCGCCCGTCCAGAACGGCGCCGCCCTCCTGATGGGCAAAGCGCTTCTGCCTCTGGAGCAGCGCCGCTCGGACAAGGGGATGGGCCGAGACGATCGAGGCAAGCTTGCCGATCTCATCCTCGCGCAGCACCGGATCGGCGAGCGTCAGTTCGTCAAAGTCGCAGGCGGCCACCGCATCCGCCTCTCGCGTGGGGTCAAGGTCGAGCCGCTTCACCGTGGCGGCGACGGCGCGGTACAGCAGCCCGGTGTCGAGGTGGGGCAGGTTATAGTGTCTGGCCAGCGCTCGGGCGACCGTTCCCTTGCCGGAGGCGGCGGGGCCATCAACCGCGATGATCATGCGATCGCGTCCTGACGCGCGAGCCAGCCGCGCAGCAGGGCGATGGTTTCCGCCGGCCGATCGTTGAACAGGCCGTGCGCGGCGCCGGGCACGACGGCGAACTCGGCGCCGGGCACGCGGGCGGCAAAGGCGCCGGTGGTGACGGGTCGCGCCTCATCATACTGGCCACACAGGAACAAGGTACGCTTTCCTTCCAGCTTCGCGAGCAACGGCTCGCCATCATAATCCTTCAGCGAGCCGGAGGAGACGAATTCGCTCGCTCCCCACATCGCCTGGTACATGTCGCGATTGCCGCTGATGCCTTGGCTATAGGCGGCGACATCCGCGGCGGCGGGCAGGCGCCGGTTGAACGCGGCATAGAAGGCGCGGGTCGGCGCGTCGCATGTCACGGGCGGCTGGGCGAGGGTGAGCGCGCCGCATCGCTCAAGCTCCTGCCGGATCGCGGGCGGAAGGTCGCCGATCAGCGCCGTGGCATCGGCCAGCCAGCTTCGCGTCGAGACCAGCGGGCTGGCGAGGGCGAGCCCGGCGAGCGCGGCGGGGCGGCGGGCGCCATATTCCAGCGCGATCGTGCCGCCCCAGCTGGCGCCCAGCACATGCCAGCGTGCGACGCCCAGCGCGGAGCGGATCGCCTCCAGCTCATCGACGAAGCGCGGAACGCGCCAGTTCGCGCGATTGCCCGGGCGATCGGAGCGGCCGGTATCGAGCTGATCGTACAGGATAACCGCGCGCTCGTCGGCGAGTGGCAGCGCCTCCAGGAAGCTGGCATGCGTGCCGCCGGGGCCGCCGTGGATCATCACGATCGGCGCGCGCGGTCCGGCGAGATCGCCATTCACCCGCACATAGACCCGGCCGCCGCCCGGCACCGGCACCATTAGTTCGCGTGCGGGCGGGGCGAGCGTGCGGGCCGGCGTGCGAGCGGGCGGGCGGGCGAAAGCCGGCAAGGCGAGCAGGCTGGCGCCCGCACCGGCAATCAGCGATCGGCGATCGATCAGCCCCAAGTAGCGCGTCCCCCCAGCGTATCGAGCAGGTCGAAGAAGCCGGGAAAGCTCGTCGCGACCGGGCTCGCATCATCAATGGTGATCGCGGCACGGGCGTGAAGTCCAGCGATCGCCATGCTCATTGCGATACGATGATCGAGTTTCGAGGCGACCTGCGCGCCGCCGGCGATCGGCTCCCCGCCGCTGCCGGTGATCGTCAGCCCGTCCTCATGCTCCTCACAAGGCACGCCATTCGCTTCCAGCGCTGCCTTCATGACGGCAATACGGTCCGACTCCTTGACCCGCAATTCGTCGGCGCCGCGCGCGATCGTGCGTCCCTCGGCAAAGGCCGCGGCGACGAACAGCGCGGGATATTCGTCGATCATGGCGGGCGCGAGATCGTGCGGCACTTCGATGCCGCGCAGGGATGCGTGACGCACCCGCAGGTCGGCGACCGGTTCGCCGCCGACCACGCGCGCATCAAGCTCCGCGATGTCAGCGCCCATCAGGCGCAGCGCCGTCACCAACCCCGCGCGCGTCGCGTTCAGCCCGACATTCTCGATCACCACGTCGCTGCCCGGCACGATGCTGGCGGCGACCATCCAGAAGGCGGCGGAGGAGGGATCGCCCGGTACGACGATCGACTGAGGTTTCAGCTCTGCCTCGCCGACGATCGAGATCGTTCGCCCGCCTTCGCCCGCCTCGACCGAGATGTTCGCGCCGAACCCGGCCAGCATCCGCTCGCTGTGATCGCGCGTGGCGACCGGCTCGATCACGCGCGTGATGCCGGGCGTGTTGAGCCCCGCCAGCAGCACCGCCGACTTCACCTGCGCCGACGCCACCGGCAGCGTATAGGTGATCGGAACGGCCGGGCAGAGGCCGCGCACCATCAGTGGCAGGCGCCCGCTGGGCGACGCGGTGATGTCGGCACCCATGGTGGAAAGCGGATCAATGACGCGCTTCATCGGTCGCCCGGAAAGCGATGCGTCGCCGACGAAGGTCGCCGTGATCGGATGGCTCGCCACCAGCCCCATCAAGAGGCGCGTGGAGGTGCCGGAATTGCCCATGTCCAACGCGCCCCCGGGCTGCAACAGCCCGCCAACGCCCACGCCGTGGACACGCCAGATGTCGTCATCGCCCCGCGTGATCGTCGCGCCCATGGCGCGCATCGCGGCGGCGGTGGCGAGCACGTCCTCCCCTTCAAGCAGGCCCTCGATGCGGCTTTCGCCCACGGCCAGCGCGGACAGCATCAGTGCGCGATGGCTGATCGACTTGTCGCCGGGAACGCGGATCCGCCCGCGAAGGCCGGAGGCGGGATGGATCGTGACGGAGCGGGGATGAGAATGCGCCATTGCGCGCGGCGCCTTGCCAGCGGGGTTGCGCTATGGCAAGGCGCGCCCCACTTCGCAGGCTCAGGCTTTCTGGACCTGCTGATCCATCCATCCGAAAGGCAAGAAACGGCATGATCAAGCCGGAATGGGGCACGAAGCGGACGTGCCCGAAATGCGCGACGCGTTTCTACGACCTGCAGAAGGACGAGCCCGTCACCTGCATCGAATGCGGCTTCGCCTGGGAGCCCGAACCGATCCTGAAGTCGAAGCAGCCGCTTCCCTTCGAGGCGAACAAATCCGAGAAGCAGGCTGCTGATAGCGATCTGGCCGGTGACGACGATACCGATCTGGTCGCGGACGAAGACGAAGAGCCCAGCGCCGACGACGAGGTCGATTTGGGCGGTGACGACGATCTGGGCGTCGAGACGTCCAACGACGACGACGAGAACAACTGATCGTCGAAAAAATTTCGGGTTTTGGCAGGCGGCCGCAAAACGCCGCTTGCCAAGCCTGAAGCGCCCCGTTAGTGGGCGCCTTCCCAACGGAATGGGGCCGTAGCTCAGCTGGGAGAGCGTCGCAATGGCATTGCGAAGGTCAGGGGTTCGATCCCCCTCGGCTCCACCATTTCCAAGATCCCGTTGACCATCGAACAGGCTGGCCTGTGGCCCGGCCAGTGCGGCCCTGATTGCCTGATCCGGCAGGGCGCTGCGTAGCGCACGAGGGCGCGACAATCGGGTGGTCAGCCGCTTTGACTTTCCAGCGGCGCTCGCGAGCCTGGCGAACCTATCAGGCATGTTTCGACGATCATTCGAGCCGGCGGGAGACGAACGGGAAACTGGCGCGTTCGGTGTCCGACAGCTTGAATCGATAAGGCACGCGCATTCGGTGGCGGATCAACGGGAAGACACTTGCGGCGCGCACCAGCACAGCGCTTCTTGGGACGAAGGCGACCGGCTCGCCGCACTGGACCGCTATGCGATCCTCGATACGCCGCGGGAGGCCGAGTTCGACGACGTGGTTCGTCTCGCCGCCGATGTGTTCGGGGCGCCGATCGCGGTCGTCAATCTGATCGCGAGCGGTCGGCAGTGGTTCAAGGCCGAGGTCGGCATCGGTGCCGACGAACTTCCACTGGACGTGTCGATCTGCGCCCATGCCATCCTGCAGCAGGGCATCTTCGTCGTGCCCGATACGACAGCGGATGCGCGGTTTACCTGCAACCCGCTCGTCACGGGCGAGCCCGGACTGCGCTTCTATGCCGGCGCGCTGCTGGAAACGCCGGATGGCCTGCCGCTCGGCACCGTCTGCGTGCTCGATACCAAGCCGCGGCCGGATGGCATCACCGAACGTCAGCGGCTCACGCTGGAACTGCTCGCGCGGCAGGTGATGACGCAGCTTGAGTTGCGGCGCGAGATTGCGCAACGCGATAAGCGCGCGGCGCTGTTGCAAAGCGAGATCGACGCGCGCCGGAACTTGGAAGCATCGCTGCGCACCAGCGAGCAGCGCTATCGCGCTTTGTTCGACACGATCGATGCGGGCTTCTGTATCATCGAGGTGCTTTTCGACGGCGAGCGGCCAGTCGATTACCGCTTTCTCGAAGTGAACCGCGCGTTCGAGGCGCAGACCGGGCTGGTGGATGCCGCCGGCAAGCGGATGCGGGAGCTTGCCCCCGACCATGAGCAGCATTGGTTCGACATCTATGGCCGCGTGGCGCTGTCCGGCGAGCCGATCCGCTTCGAGAATGAAGCTGCGGCGCTTGGATTCTGGTATGACGTGCGCGCCTTTCGCATCGGAGCAGCGAAGGAGCGTCACGTCGCTGTCCTGTTCACCGACATCAGCGAGCGTCGCCGGGCCGAGCGCGCGATCCAGCAATTGAACGAAACGCTGGAAGCACAGGTCGAGGCACGTACCGCCGAGCTCAGCCTGATGTGGCAGACCTCTCCCGACCTGATGCTGGAGATCGACTTTGACGGCGTTTTCCGGCGCGTGAATCCGGCCTGGACCAAGCTGCTCGGCTTCAGCGAAACCGAGTTGGTGGGGCACCATGTCAACGAGTTCGTCCTGCCTGAGCACCATGACGACACCGTCGACGCTTATGAGACCGCGGCCGAGGGGCAGCACGCACAGGTCGAGAACCGTTACCGCCACAAGGATGGCTCGGTGCGATCGATCGCCTGGGTTGCGGCTCCGGCGGGCAGCATAACCTATGCGATCGGACGCGACATCACCAAAGAGGTAGAACAGCGCGAGCGGCTGCAGCAGATGGAGGATCAGCTCCGTCAGGCGCAGAAGATGGAGGCGGTCGGTCAGCTCACGGGCGGCATCGCGCACGATTTCAACAACATGCTGGCGGTGACGATTGGCTCCCTGGATCTTCTCAAACGGCGGATCGGCGCCGAGGATGCGCGGGCCGTGCGCTATATCGACGCTGCGGCGGACGGCGCCCGGCGTGCGGCCAACCTGACCCAGCGCCTGCTTGCCTTTTCCCGCCAGCAACCGCTCCGCCCCGAGCCGGTCAACGCCAACAGCCTGGTTGCGGGGATGTCGGACCTCATCCGCCACTCGATCGGCGGCGATATCCAGCTGGAAACGGTGCTTGCGGGTGGCCTGTGGCGCACGCATGTTGATCCAAACCAGCTTGAGAATGTCATCCTCAACCTGGCGATCAACGCGCGTGACGCGATGGCTGATGGCGGGCGGATCACCATCGAGACGCAGAACGCTCACCTGGATCAGCGTTATGTCGCTGCCCATCTTGGCGTGGGGGCGGGGCAATATGTCCTGATCGCGGTGAGCGATACCGGATCAGGCATGACGCCGGAGGTGATCGCCAAGGCGTTCGATCCGTTCTTCACCACCAAGGCCGTCGGCAAGGGAACGGGCCTGGGGCTGAGCCAGGCCTATGGCTTCGTCAAGCAGTCCGGCGGGCACGTGAAGATCTATTCCGAGCCGGGCGAGGGGACGACGATAAAGGTCTATCTGCCGCGCCTGCTGGGCGATCATCCGGAACATGAGCCGGAATCCTTAGTGCAGCCGCTGCCGCTGGGGGAAGAGCAGGAGCTGATCCTGGTCGTCGAGGACGAGCCGGCGGTGCGACAGTTCAGCGTCGATGCGCTGGTCGAACTCGGCTACCGCGTCATTTCGGCGGGATCGGCAACGGAAGCCTTGCGGCTTCTCGACGCCAATCCGGCGGTGTCGCTATTGTTCACGGACGTGGTCATGCCGGAGATCAATGGCGCGAAACTTGCTGAGGAGGTGCGGCGGCGGCGGCCCGAACTGCCGATCCTCTTCACCACCGGCTACACGCGCAATGCCGTTGTCCACAACGGCGTGCTGGAACCCGGCGTGCAGCTGATCGGCAAGCCCTTCACGATCGAGGAACTGGCCGCGCGTATCCGGGAGGCGCTCGACACTGCGACCAGTTGAGGACGTCGACAGCTTTTCGGCTGACTGGTCTCGCCTGATCGCAGATCGAAGGCAGCGCTGACTTCGGTGCTCAGTATCGGGCGCGCAGGCCGACAAAGAAGCTGCGACCCGGCTCCGGGAAGCCGTCGGTCAGCGTGTAAGAGCGATCGAACAGGTTTCGAGCGCCGGCGCTGATGCCAAGCCGGTCCGAGACGTCGAACTCGGCGTGAAATGCCGCCGTGATATAGTCGCCGGTCCGGTAATAGAGGGGTGCCAACCCGTTCGCGGATGCAGGCGTGACAGTCGTCCGGTTGGAGGCGAACTCGACGCTCGGCGTGATCGAGAGGGCGGTCAGCGGATGCCAGGTGACGAAGGCAAATCCCTTGTGATCGGGAACATCGGTGAGTTCGAAAGGGCGGATCAGGCCGCCTGCGGGGGCGGCGCCCACGTCGAAGCTGCGGTGAATATAGCTGTAGTTGACCCCGGCATCGAGCGTGGTGGCGAGATGCAGATCGACCGACAGTTCCGCGCCATAATAGTCCGCCGAGCCGAGGTTCTCTCGGCGGTTCAGGTTTTCCGGCGTGCGGACGGAAACGAGCGCGTCGGTCAGCCAGCTGTAATAGGCTGCGGCGGCCACCGTAAATGGGCCGAAGCTGCGCGATGCGCCAATCTCGGCGCTGGTGGCGCGCTCGGGCTTCAGATCGGGATTAGCCTCGGCAGTGCCGAACTGGCTGGAGAAGCGCTCGAAAAGCGTTGGAAAGCGCGCGCGTGAAGACAGGCTGGCGTGCGCCTCGATGCCATCCTGACCGCGCCAGTCGAGCCGGCCCTGAGCATTCCAGGCGGAGGCGTTGCGCAGGGGATAGCTGAAGAGGCGGCTGGCGCCGGTCGCGCCTTGCGGCACGCCGAACTCCTGCGCCTCATCCAGATCGCGCCAGTCATAGCTCCCGCCGAGCGTCAGCCGCAGCGCGGGCGTCAGGTCCAGGCGGTTCTCGATCGCGGCGCTCCACGTCCGCTCGACGCTGCGCTGGTTCGGCTCGACGGTGCGCAGCGGCGAGGTGGGCCGGCTGACCTGCGCCTCATTGTGCTCGTCCCGGCGGTAGTGGAAGGCGATGGCGAGCGTGTCAGCTTCGGCCAAGCGTAGGTCGAGCTGGGCCGAGCCGCCATACGCCTTGTCATCATACGGGCTGTCGAACGCGCGCGGCAGCGATTGCGTCGTCTGGGAGCGATTGTCGAAGGATTGCAGCAGGTTCGCGAGTTCGTTGTAATAAGCGCGCGTTTTCAGCGTCGCTTGGTCGCCGAGCGCGGTCGTTGAGAGGAAGTAGAAGCTCTCAATGTTCCACTGCGGCCATTTCCAGTTTCGCAGGGAGACGTTGCTGGTGTCGGAGAGGTGGAGCGGGGCGTTCTTCCGCCCCTCTTGCCGGGTATAGCTGAGCACATATTCATCAGTCGCGTTGGGCGTGAACCCGACCTTGGCGTTGACGCGCCAATCCTCTGCCTTGGAGAAGTCGCGCGCGCCGCCATCCTCGTTGACTGTTCCGTTGAAGCTGCCGGGCAGATCCCAATGATCGACGACGTTGGCCGTGTAGCTCGCCTGTGCGTACCATTTGTCCTGCCGGGTGCCGATCAGCCCGAAGGTGGTGAGACCGGCATAGGTGGCGTCGCGATCGAGGTTGAGCTGAGCCCGACCTTCGATCTCCAGCGCCCTGGTCGGTTTGCGCGTGACGAGATTGACCGCTCCGCCCATCGCGCCGGGTCCGTCGAGCACAGAAGCATAGCCCTTCGCCACCTGGATCTCGGCAATGTCGGGAGTGAGAAAGCGACCATAATCCAGCCGGTTGTCAGCGGGCAGATAGACGCGGATGCCGTCAATCGACAGGGGCACCTGAAACCGGTCAAATCCGCGCACGAAGAGTAGCCGTTCATTGCGCGATCCACCCGAATTGCCGGCGGTTACACCCGGAATGAGATTGGCTGCTTCATCCAGCGTGCGGCGATCAAAGGTGTAGAGCGCCTCCTGACCGACGCTGTCCTGCCCGACACTGATGCCCGGATCACGGCGGCCAGTGACGATGATCTGGCCAAGGCCAAAGGCATTGTCGTCCTCAGCCTGGGTCGCAGTGCCGCCGGGATCACGCTCCTGAGCCACGGCCGGAGTGGCAAGCGCAAGCAGGCTGGCCGTGCAGAGCAGATGACGCATGAAGGAACCCCCTTTGTGAGCGCGACGGCCCTGTATGAGCTCTGACGCCATATCGGTCTGAATATTATGCCCGTTGATATACAAATAGGGGAAGGGCGAAACCCTGAACTGTGCGCCGTCCTTGCTGCTGGGCTTGTTGCACCGGCATCTGGTTAGCGACGCTGAGGGTAACGTTCGGCTGAGCGCCTTTGGACGATAGGGACGCGTCCATTCAGGAGCGGGGCGTGCGGGCCCTGACGCAGCCATCGTGCCTTTGCAGGCTAGGTGATGTGTCTGGCGCCTGCGCGCCGCCTGCGTGACGCGGCAATGGGGGGCGCGTTCATTCTGGGTCGATCATCCGGTCGGCGCGCGCGCCGCCACTAGCCAATCAAGATCGTCGCCAACGGCGACTGCCATCATGCGCGCCTCGACGTTCCGATAGGTGTCGAGCAGCTTGCGGCCGAAGGGCGTCAGCTGCGCGCCGCCGGACTTCCCGCCGCCCACCCGTGTCTCGATCACCCGCTCGCGCCAATCGGTGTTCAGGCTTTCAGCCAGCAGCCAGATACGACGGTAACTCATGCCGATCGCCCGGCCCGCCGCGGAGATCGAGCCCTCGCGATCGATTGCCTCCAACACCAGCGCCTTGCCCGGCCCGATGGCAGGCTCGGCATCGCGCATCAGCTGGAAGGATAGCTTCACGGGTCCATCGATCGCCACGCGTCGCTCCTCGTCAGGTGATCAACCGTGCTGTGCAAGAAGGCAGGACAGCGAAAGTGTAAAGCCCCGGCGCGGTTCGGGGCAACAAGCGGGAGCGATGGAGATGGCGTCGGAACGAGGCCCTCATTTCACCGGCGAGAACGTGACTGCACATGGCCAGGAGCAAGGTGGGATCGTCCAGCGTGGGCAGAACCATTCAGGCGAGTGCCGGCCGCAGATGGCCTGCGGCCGGCCCTCGCCCGGCAAGTTTCGGCCTTGTTCGGCCTCGTTCGGCCTTATTCGGCCACGAAGCTCGTGGTGGCGATCCGGTAGACGGTTTGAACCGTTTCTCCGCCCAGTTGGTCGGCGCCTTCCTTGAGCGATGCGGTGAGAAGATGGCGGCCCGGGCCTTTGGGCACGATCGTGACAACCCCGTCCGCATCGGTGATGAGCGATGCGGTGGTGCGGTCAGGGTGGATCAGCTTCACCTCCGCGCCTGCGACCGGGCGATCGTTGCGCGACAGACGGAAGCGGTTTGCGCCGGCCGTCACCGGCGCGATTTCCATCGGCAGCGTGGCGCGGGCCTCCGCTCGGCCGGCCCGGGCATAATAAACGACGCCTTCGCGCGCGCCTTTCTCGCCCCAGGGAGCGAAGACGGCATCGTCCCAGGCGCGCACGTCGCCTGGCGGCACCGCCACCTCGATATGGCCGGCGCGCCGAACCATCGGCCCGGTCGCGGCCTGCAGGAGATGGGGAGCCTTGAGCTTCGCGAATTCGGGATCGCCGCCGGGGACCGGCGGCTGATCGGGCTCACCCAGGTAGATGCGGGCGGGACCGGCGCCATCACGCTCGATCCACACTTCATGGGCATTGGCCGTACCGGCCAGCAGCAACACGACTGCAGCGGCTAACATCTTTCTCATCGAGATCCTCCTACGGAATGCGTGCCGCGCACCCGGCGCGGGCCGAAATTGAGCGCCAGGAACACCAGCCCCGCCGCCACCATGATCGCGCCGAACCACAGCACGGGACCGAAAACCCAGCCACGTGCGGCGATCGCGGCGACAAAGGCCAGCGCAAGCATGACCCAGGCCGCCGCTCGCGAGCGCGCCTTCCAGGATGGCGTGGGGCGGCGCCCGGTGAGGCGGTGGTGGTGATCGTCGGTGGCGAAACCGAAGACGCCGAACGCCGCAAGCGAGAGAAGAAAGGCGAGCGTGGTCACGCCGTTGCCTCCTGGATTTCGGCCACCCGTGCCGCCGCCGCGCGGGAGCGCCTTGGCGCGCGCACCGGCGGTCGATAGCGCGCCACGCGACGGGCGAGATACAGATAGGCGATGGCAAAGGCGACCAGCGTCAGATCCACGCCCAGCGGAAGCAGATCACCCACCGCCAGCGATGTCGCCGCGTTCCAGCGGGTGGCGAACAGATTGTAGATCGGGAGCAGGGCGAGACACCCTCCCGTCACGGCGAACAGCGCCGGCCAGACGGTGGCGGGTCGCCGCACCAGCGACAGGATCGCTGCCGCGCCCCAGATGATGAACAGGACGTGCACTTCCCAGCGCGACCGATCCGGCATTGCCACTGGCAGCAGCCGGTTGGCCCAGAACAGCCCCGCAACGCCGAGCGGGAAGCCGCCGATCACCGCGACATTCAGCCGCTCGACCACCTTGAAGCCGAAGTGCGGGCGCGCCGGATCGGGCAGCTTTTCGCGTCGCTTGACCGTCCAGAGCACGAGGCCGCTCGCCACCATCAGCGTACCGGCGACACCGCACAGGAAATATACCCAGCGCAGCGTCACGTCCGCGAAGCGGCCGGCGTGAAGCCCGATCATCACGCCGGCAGTCGCCGCCGCGCCGCCGGGTTCGGGCGAGCGCCATTGGGGCGTGCCGGTCGTGCCATCATAAGTGATCGCGGGCGCGCGCGTGTTGAGCAGCGAGGCAGGCGTGCGATACAGCGTGACGCGTGCCGCGGCGTCGCCCGGCTGGCTCACCTCGATCGTGCCAATCGGTCCGCCGAGCCGTTGTTCGGCGTCACGGGCGATGGCCGATAGCGGCAGCAGCGGTGCGGGCCGACCCGTTCGCTCGACCGCCTCCGCCTGCGGGAAGAGATCCGCAAACATCTTCGTTTCGTCAGTGTAATTGGCGACCGTCGCCCAGGGCATCAGCAGGGCCATCAGCGTGACGATGCCGGTATAGGTGATCATCAGGTGGAACGGCAGCGCCAGCACCGCCGTGGCATTGTGCCCGTCGAGCCACGATCGCTGGCCCTTTTGCCGGCGCAGGGTGAAGAAGTCCCGGAAGATCTTCTTGTGCGTGACGATGCCGGTCAGGATCGCGACCAGCATCATGATCGCGGCGACGCCGACCAGCCAGCGCGCCCAGATCACCGGCATGTAATAGAGATCGAAATGGAAGCGGTAGAAGAACTCGCCACCGCGCGTGTCGCGCGCGTGGGTGGAAGTGCCGTCAGCGCCGATCAGCGCCTGATTGTCGCGGCGACCGCGTCCACCGCGCCGGCCGCCACGCTCCCCTTCCTTGGGCTGCGGCTGCCAAAACACCTGCGCGCCGGGCACCTGCGCATTGGGCATGGCGATGAACCAGCTCTTCGCATCGGGCGCCTTGTCGCCGAGGAAGCGCTGCGCGCCGTCAAGCACCCGCATCGGCTGTTCGATCCGGGCAAGTTCGGGCCGCATGTAGCGGTTCAGCCCTTCGCGCCAGAAGGCGATCGTTCCGGTCAGGAAAACCAGGAACAGCACCCAGCCGAGCAGCAGGCCCGACCAGGTGTGCAGCGTCGATTGAGACTGCCGGATACCTTTGCTCATGCTCGCCCCATTGTCGCGATCGACCACCAGACCAGTCCACCGGCCACTCCGCCGGCAACCGCCAGCACCCAAAGCGCGCGCCACCCGCTGCGTGCGCCATAAGCGTACATGGCGAAGAGCGCGCACAGCAGGAGGGCGACCAGCGTGCCCGTTACCGTCGCCTCGGACCGTGCCATGGGCAGCAGGCGCGCGAGTGCCGCCGCCCAGAGGCTGGCGACGGCATAGCCCAGCGGCACTGCGGCGACGAAACGCAGCGCATTGTCGGACCGGCGCCGCCAAATGGCAGCGCGTTCCGTCGCCGGCGCGATCACGGGTAAGCGAACCGCAGCGTCGCGAACACCGTCCGCGGGCTGCCATAATAGTTGCCGCGCCCGGTCGAGGAGATCCGGGCGTAATAGTTCTTGTCGAGCAGGTTGTTGACGTTGACCGACACCGACACCTGCGGGCTGATCCGATAACCAGCGCGCAGATCAACCACCGCATAGGAGGGCTGCCGGACCAGGGAAGAGATCGACAGGCCGTTCGGCGTCGCGGCCGTGACCGGGACACGGATGGAAGGATTGCCACCGGACGTCTCGCTGAACCAGGTGACGCTGCCGCCCACGCTGGCACCCATCAGCGCACCACCAGGCACCGTATAGTTGGTGAACGCCTTGATCATGTGCTTCGGGATGATCGGCGTCAGCGACAGTCCCTCATATTGTGGCTGCGTGTCCTCCAGATATTCCGTCTTCGTGTAGGTGTAGCCACCGTTGACCCGCCAGCCCGGAAGGATTTCACCGGTCGCTTCCGCCTCTACGCCGCGGGCGCGGACCTTGCCGACCTGAAGGTAGATCGTCTGATCTTCCGGCGGGTTGAACAGCCGGTTGGTTTGTTCGATCTGATAAACGGCGGCCGACAGCAGCAGGCGATCGTCCATCAGCGCCAGCTTGGAGCCGATTTCATACTGGCTGCCGATCAGCGGCTGCACCTCTCCACCGCCCACGCGGGTACGTCCGGCCGGTGCCGCCTGCGGCGTGAAGCTGTCGGCGTAGCTGCCATAGATGTTGAGGTTCTCGGTCACGTCCCAGACGATGCCGGCATAGGGCGTGAAGCGTTCGTCGATGTTCTGCGGCTGGCCGGGTTGCGGGTTCGGCAGCAGCGTGTCCAGCGTCTGCTCCCACCAGGTCAGCCGCCCGCCACCCACCAGCGTCAGCCCAGCCAGCGGTTGCAGCCGGAGCTGACCGTAAGTGCCATATTGCTCGATAACGGTGCGGGTTGCGCCCCAGTTCTGAATCACGCAATTGGCGGGTGCCGGAACGATCGGAACGGTGCTGCCAGGGCAGACCGCATTGGTGCCCTGCACCGGATAGTAAGGCAGGGGGCCATAAGGGTTGAGCGGCGGCTCCACCGGCGAAACCGGGTTGAACACGTCGACCCGCGCATAGCCGCTCAGCCGGGTATAGTAGCTGTCGTAATCCTGCGCCTGATAATCGACGCCCAGGATCAGCGTCTGCTCCTGCCCGAACAGGCGGAAGCTGCCGACCCCGTTGAAGTCGAACGAGCGGGTCTGGGACTTGCTGTCACCGTAATAAGCGACGTGGTTCGAGATGCCGCGGTTCGCCGCGGTAATCGCGGCATTCCCGACGTAGCTGTAGATGTCCGTCCGATCGACATCGGTGAACAGGCCGGTCGCGCGCAACGTCCAGCGATCGCTGATCCGGTGCGCGACCTCGGCGAAGGCGGTCCAGGTTTCCGACCGGAAGCGGTTCCAGTCAGCCCCCAGGTAGGTGGAACGGCGCACGTCCAGCAGGCGCCCCTCGCTGCCATCGGTGCCGCCGGCATAGCCAGGGAGCCCCGACTGGATCGACGGCTTGAAGCGATCGTACGAACCACCGAAGGTGACGGTGGTGCGATCGCCGATCTCGATGCTGCCGACGGCGAAGGCATTCAAGCGATTGCGATGTGCCCAGTCGAAGAACTGGTCCTGATCCTGCGCCATGACACCGGCGCGCACCCCGGCCCGGTCGCCGAGCGGCGCGGATACATCCAGCTCCAGCCGGACATTGTCATACGTGCCATAGCCGGCGGAGCCCTGAAGCTTGAACGTTTCGAGGGGACGCTTGCGGACCAGATTGATGCTGCCCGAGGGGTTGCCCGAGCCGCTGAACAAACCGGCGGGGCCGCGCAACACCTCCAGCCGGTCATAGGCGAAGAGGTCCGGCACGACGCCGGGGAAGTTGAACGACAGGGTGGGGACGCCGTCCACCAGATAGTTGGAGATCGCAAAGCCGCGGGAGAAGTAGCTGGGATCCTCGCTGCCGATCCCGTTCACGGTGATGCCGTTGGTGGCGGTCAGCGCGTCTTCCAGCGTGAACAGGTTCTGCGCCTCGATCTGCTCGCGCTCGATCACCGTGACCGTATTGGGCACGTCCTTCAGCGGCGTGATCGTCTTGCCGACCTCACGGCCATAGCTCTTGCCGACGACGACGATATCGCCCGACCTGCGCGCGCCGCCTTCTTCCACCTGAACCTGGGCGTCGCTTTCCGCTGCGTCGTAAGCCGCGGGAGACGCGGCTTCGTCCTTCACCGAGGCGAAGGCGTGGGTGGGCAGCGCCGTCACCATGGCGGTGGTGACGAGCAGCATGGTCGAAATACGCACTATTGATCCCCCTGACGTTCTTTGTGGCGCGCCCTAGCTGATCCGCAACTGCAAGTCGATATCAATAGAGATTGAGATCATGATCGCCGTTTATGAGGGTGGGAAACGCTTTTCGCTGTGGTTTCAGGATGTGGGCGGCAGACTGAGTGCGGAGTTTGATGGTCGGGTTAGCCTCGACGTCAGCGCAAGCCAGCGCGATCGCGGGCGACTCGCATTTGCAAGTCGCCCCGATGACGAATTATGGCGTCGTATTCGCGGGATCACCGGCCACGGCGGTGAGGCTTTCGGGTAGCGTTTCGAACGACGCTACCAACCACCGCCGAGTGCGAGAAAGAGCTGCACCTGCCCGGCCGCCAGCCGACTGTCGGCGGTGGCCAGCGCCTGATCCGCGCCGATCAGGGTGCGCTGCGCGTCGAGGACCGGCAGGAAGCCGGTGCGACCGGCGCGGAACAGCCGTTCGGCGTCCGTGGCGGCTTGAGCCGCCTGGGCACGCGCGGTGGCAAGGGCGGCGCGGCGATCCAGTTCGCGCGCGTAGACGGTCAGCGCCGTTTCCGTCTCCCGCAGGGCGTTCAGCACCGAACCGTCGAAGCGTGCCAGCGCGGCATCCGCCTCCGCCTGAGCGCCGGCGATCCGGGCGCGAATGCGGCCGCGGTTGGGGAATTCCCAACTGATCAGCGGGCCGAGCGAGAATTTATAGGTGTCGCTGCCCAGCGCGTTGCCGAGCAGGCCGACCGAACCGACGGAGGCGCCCAGCGTGACGCGCGGATACAGCTCCGCCTCGGCGACACCGATGCGCGCGGTGGCGGCGTGCAGCTCCAGCTCCGCGCGGCGCACGTCCGGGCGGCGGCGCAGCAGGGCGGCGCCATCACCGATGGGGATCGGCCGATCGAGCGACGGTTCCTGCGTGCAGGCAGCGACCGTACGATCGAATTCCGCCGGCGGGCGCCCGGTGAGCGTGGCGAGGCGGAACAGCGCGACCTGCCGGACGCCGCGCAGCGACGGCAAGGTGGCGCGCACCTGTTCCTCCTGCACGCGCGAGCGGTTCGCATCGAGCGAGATGCCGCGCCCGGCACGGATCAGCCGCTGCGTCAGGCTGGTCGTCCGCTGCTGCAGCGCCAGCGCCCGCTCCGCCACGGCGATCTCCCGCCCGGCGCTGCAGGCGTCGAGATAGGCGCGGGTGGTATCGGCAACCACCGTGACCCTGACGCTGTCATAAGCGGCGCGGGTGGCCGCCACATCGGCATCGGCAGCCTCCAGCGCGCGCCTGACCTGACCGACAAGGTCAAGCTGATAGGAAATGCCCGCGCGCCCCGAATAGACGGACGCGGACGGAAGGGATCGGCCGGGAAGCAGCTCCTCCTCGGCCGAGCGCTGGGCATAGCCGGGGGCAAGCTCAAGCGACGTCTGCGGGCTGCGCGCGGTTTCCGCGAGATCGAGCGCGGCGTTGGCGCGGGCGACATTGGCCGCAGCGACGCGCAGGTCGGTGTTGTGCGCAATCGCGTCTTCGACGAGCCGGTCGAGCAGCGGATCCCGGTAAAGCCGCCACCAATCATTCGGCAACGGCGCCTGCGCGAAGGCTGCTTCATCCCCGCTCACGAAGGGAGCGGCGGCGCTTGGCCGTTCGATCATCGCGTCGGGCGAGCGCCGGTAATCGGGGCCGACGGTCGCGCAGCCGGCGAGCAGCGCCGGAATCAGGGCCGCGAATAGGGCGGGGGCGGAGCGGCGCAGCATCATGCGTGCGTCCCCTGCCGCACAGCAGGGGGGGCATGCCGCGGCACGACCTCCACCGTGGCGGTGCGGCCGACCACCAGACGTGTCCCGGTCGGCATCCGGTCAATCGCGATCCTCACCGGGATACGCTGGGCCAGGCGCACCCAGCTGAAGGTCGGATTGACGTTTGCCAGGAGGTTCGCCCCCTCGCTGCTATCGCGATTTTCGATGCCGCCGGCGACGCTCTGCACATGGCCGAGGATGACGGCTTGCTCCCCCATCAGTCGGACGTGCGCCGGATCGCCGACATGGATGCGCGGCAGCTTGGTTTCCTCAAAATAGCCGACCACGTGGAGCGATCCGCGGTCGATGATCGCAAATTCGGGATGTCCGGCGGTGGCGTAATCGCCCGGCCGCAGATCCAGGTTCGTGACCGTTCCGGCCACGCCCGCGCGGACAATGGTGCGGGCGAGATCCAGTCGGGCGGTGGAGAGCGCAATGCCTGCCTGCGCCAGCGACGCCTCCAGCCGTGCCACGCGGGAGAGATTCTGTTCGCGGGTCTCGCCGGCGACAAGTTCGCCCAAGGACCGATCCCGCCGGGCTTCGCTGCGTGCCTGGGCGAGCTCCACCCGCTGTGCGGCGATGGCGGCCTGCGCGCGATCGACGGCCAGCCGATAGCGCGAGCGATCCACCTCGAACAACGGTGTGCCCGCCGCCACGGTCTGATTGTCGCTGACGAACACGGTGGTGACGAGCCCGGAGACATCGGGCGCCACCTGCACCACATCGGCCCCGACCCGGCCGTCCCGGGTCCAGGGTTCTTCCTCATAATGAACCCAGAGCCGCTGCGCGGCGATCACGGCAAGCGCAACCAGCGACAGGGTGACGAGGACACGAAGGACAATCTTCTTTTGCATATACCTAGCCAAAGACGGCAGCCAAGCCGCCGCCGGTGAGGAGCGCGGCGCAGCCGGCCCAGAGAAGGACGGTGAGGGCGACATCGAACAGGCCACGATGCCAGACGAAGCGGTAGAAGCCGACGCGGGCCAATGCCCAGCCGATCACCTCCGCGGCGACAAAGGCGAATATGGCGGCCAGCAGGAGCGGGTGAACGAACACGCCGTGAATGGAGATTTCGCCAGTCATGCCGCCCGTGCCTCCCGCGTCCAGCCGGCGGCGTCAGGGAAGAAGTTTCGCCGCAGCCCGGTCAGCGCATTGAGGCGCTCGCGGCGCCCGGCATCGTCGGCAACCATCACCGCGCAGGCGATCGCCCGATCGATCCGCGCGAGAAGGGGAGCGTCGTCCCTGGGCTCACCGGCGGCGGCGCAGCGGCGATAGTGCGCGGCGATCTCCTGACGAAGTGCGCGGATCTCATCCGCTTCCCCGCTTTCGTGCGCGGCAAGCTGACCAAGACTGAGCCCCATGCGCAGCTCGCGAAGCGCCGCCATGGCGAAGTCGCGATCCGTGCGCTCGACATCGCCGATCCGGGCGGCGAGCAGGCCCACACGATCAAGCATCCGGCTTTGCCATACCGCCAGCTTTGCCGTGGCGGACGCGGTGCCCTGTTCCGCGAGCTCGGCAAGCTCGCGCCAACCGGCACGGCGCAGCCGGCGGACGACGGTTCCCGCGCTGATGCTCCGAAACAGGCGCGTGGCGAGGATGGCCGCAGCGACGCCGACCAGCTGCGCGACGTTGCCGTTGAAGAAGGCGGTCGCATCGGGGCTGAAGCTGTTGGTCAGCGCCAGCCCGCTGGCCAGGCCGATGATCATCGGCATCATTCGCCCGTACCAATGCGGCAGCGCCATCAGCGCGCCAGGGACAAGAAGGGCCGGCGCCAGGATCAGCGCAAGGGTTTCGAAGCTGTGCACCAGCGGCAACAGGGCGAAAAGGTAGAGCGCGGTCAGTGGCAGCGACACCAATGTCCAGATCAGGAAGCCGCGCTGCGCCGGGACGGGATCGTCCATGGTGGCGAAGAAGCAGCACACCACTGCCGCGATCATCGCCGCCACCGCGCCATCGGCCCAGGCCGTGGTGATCCAGAACAGGCAGCACGCCAGGATTGCGATGACCGCAGCCGCCGCGGACAGAAGCGCCAGCGAGAGATCGCGGTGCAACGGCCGCCGCTGACGTTCGCGCAGCAGGCTCTGGATACGATCAGGCAGGGCAGTTCCCGGCGCGATCGCCTGCGCAGCGATCAGCCGGGTGGTGTCAAGCGCGTCCACAAGTTCGCGCAGCCGGGCGACGAGATTGGCGGCGAGCAGCCCGGCCCAGTCGCTTGCCACGGGCCGCGCGGCAAGTGCGTCGCAGCGGTCAATGAGTTCGCTGGGCGTGGCGCTGGCGGGATCGCCTGCCCAGCGGCGAATGTCCTCAACCAGCGCGGCAAGCGGGACGGGCATCTCTCCCGCAGCAGCGAGGCTCCGCATCCTGTCCTCCACCGCAGACACGAGCGGCAGCAGCAGCACGAACCGGTCCTGCAAGGCGGTCAGCACCGCCTGGGTGGGACGGATCGCCGCCGTGTCAAATGGCACATGCGTGGCCATCACGTGCAGCTCGGTTGCGTCAGCCGCGAGCCGGCGCCGCTTGCCGTCCGCCCGCTCCAGCGGGGCCGGGGAGAGCGCATCGACGATCCACTCTTCCGCCTCGCCAAGCACGGTGCGGATCCGACCGCCGAGCAAAGCGGTGACACTGCGCGGCCAGACGATCGCGTGAACCAGCGCCGCGCAGGTGACGCCGATGCCGATTTCCTGTGCGCGCAACACCGCCACCTCGAAGATCGCCTCGGGATGGCCGACCGCTGGAAAACCGACCAGCGCCGCGGTGTAGCCCGCCAGCATGAAGAGGTAGGAGCGCGGCGTACGATCCAGCAGCGAGACGAAAAGGCAGCCGCCGACCCATAGCGCCAGAGCGAGGGACAGGAGCAGCGGCGCGTTCACCAGCGCCGGCACAAAGACCACTGCCGCCATCGCGCCTGCAATGGTGCCGAGGAGGCGGAACACTGCCTTGGACCGCACCGCGCCGCTTAGCGGCTGGCTGGTGATGTAAACGGTAGCCATGGCCCAGAACGGCCGTTCGAGCCCGAGCCGAAAGGAGATGAAGAGCGCCAGCATGGCAGCAGCGAAGCAATTGGCCGAAAACACGACCTCCCGCAGACCGATGCGCATCGGATCAGACCGGATCCGACGTGTCGAGCGCGCGCGCCACCTGTTCCAGAACCCGCGTCGCAACGGCGAGGTCGCCCTTGTCGATATCGGCGAACAGCGCGGCTCGGACCTGTGTTGAACGTTCCTCCGCCTGGGCAGCGAGCGCGCGACCGGCCTCGGTAAGGTGGATCGTCTTTGCGCGCTTGTCCGTGGGATCCGGGCGCCGCTCCGCCAGCCCGGCACGCTCGATCTGGTCGAGCAGGGGAACGACCGACGGGCCTTCCACGCCGAGCTGCTCCGCCAGCAAGCCCTGGCGAACCCCATCCTCCATCCGACCGAGCAGCATCACGGCAAGGGCGGAGGAGTGGGAGAGGGCCAGACCGGCAAGCGCCCGGTCGATGTGCCGGCGATAGGCGCGCGCCAAGGGCACGAGCTGAGTCGTGAAGGTTCGGGCAAGAAACAGGTCGTCAGCCACGCTGAGTAGATAGATTGTTATCTATCGATCTTCAACATCGTTGAGCGACAATGATTTTGGCCGGCGATTGCGACGGTTCGCGCGGATCGGGCTTCCTCTGTGAAGCTCCTGATCACCTATGGGCTGGTGCAATGTCGCCAGTGAAGGTTTCGCGCAGGTCCGGCCTGTTCATGGACCTTCTCTGCTTGCTTCAGGGGCGTTCCGC
This sequence comes from Sphingomonas sp. OV641, assembly GCF_900109205.1. Classification (NCBI taxonomy): domain Bacteria; kingdom Pseudomonadati; phylum Pseudomonadota; class Alphaproteobacteria; order Sphingomonadales; family Sphingomonadaceae; genus Sphingomonas; species Sphingomonas sp. OV641. Next base: position 142,409 of record NZ_FNZB01000001.1, read on the forward strand.
CAGCCGCCGCCGAGCGCGCGGAAGAGGTCGATCTGGGCGCGGGCGATCTGCGCGTCGGCCAGCGCGAGGGCCGCCTCGGTGTCGGCGAAGGTGCGTTCGCTGTCGAGCTGCGAGAGGCTGTCGATCTGGCCCTCGCGGCGCTGGGCGCGGGTGATCTTGGCGGCACGTTCCGCGGCGGTGCGGGCCTGCGCCAGCGCGTTGCGGCGCTCGATCGCCTGTTTGTAGTTGGAGAGGGCGGTTTCGGTTTCCTCCAGCGCCGTGAGGACCGTGCCGTCGAAGGTGGCGAGCGCGGCCTGGGTGTCGGCCTCCGCGCCGGCGATGCGCGCGCGGGCGCGGCCTGGGTTGACCGTCCAGCTCAGCAGCGGGCCGAGCAGCCAGTTGAGTGGGCCGGCGCCGAAGAGGTTGCCGAGGCCGGTGCTCGTTTGGCCGATCGAGCCGCCGAGCGTGATGCGCGGATAGAGGTCCGCGGTCGCGACGCCGATGCGCGCGGTGGCGGCGGCGAGGCGGCGTTCGGCGGCGCGCACGTCGGGGCGGCGGGCGAGCAGGGCCGCGCCGTCGCCCACCGGGATCGGCTGGTCGAGGCGCAGCGTCGACGTGCGCTGCGCGGCGATCGGGGGCAGCTCCTGCGGCGTGCGGCCGGTGAGCGTGGCGAGGCGAAAGAGCGCGGCCTGTCGCTCGGCGGCGAGCGTGGGCACGTCGGCGCGGCGCTGGTCGCGGAGCGCGGCGATGCGCGTGGCGTCGAGCGGGGTGGTCATGCCGACTTCGACGCGCCGCTCGGTGACGCGGAGCGACTGGTCGAGCAGCGCGACGATGCGTTCGGCGACGGCGAGGCGCTCGGCGGCGGCGGCGGCGTCGGCATAAGCGCGGGTGGTGGCGCTGACGACCGATACCTTGACCGCGTCGGCGTCGGCCTGAGCCGCGTCGACGTCGCCGCGGGCGGCTTCAACGTTGCGGCTGATGCGGCCGAACAGATCGACCTCGTAGGAGACGTCGAGGCCGCCGTCGACGAGCCAGGTTTCGCTGTCGACTCCCGGCAGCCGCTGGACTTGCGAGAAGCGGTTGTACTGGCCGCTTGCGCCTAAAGTCGCCTGCGGGGTGCGGGCGTTCTGCACCTCGCGCAGGCCGGCGCGGGCGCGTTCGAGGCGGGCGACGGCGACGCGGACGTCGGTGTTGGCGGCGAGCGCGTCGGTGATGAGGCCGTCGAGGACGGGGTCATTGTAGAGGTGCCACCAATTGTCGTCGGGGGAGGCGGCGGTGGTGACCGCCGGGCTGGTGCTGACGAACGGGGCGGCTGCGGTGGTCGGGGTGGCCGGGCGGGCGTAGTCGGGGCCGGCGGCGCAGGCTGCGAGCGTGAGGGCGGAGGCTGTTACTATGAGCTTCGTCAGCCAGCTGTTCCCCACATCTTTCCGCTTCCCCGGCGAAGGCCGGGGTCCAGTTACGAAGGTCGCAGTAACGGAGCGCAGCGTCTCTCGCCGGGGTTCCCCAACTGGGCCCCGGCCTTCGCCGGGGTGCAGGGTGGTGGTGTGTGTGAACATGGATATGCTCCTTACTCGGCGGGCTGCAGCGCGGGGTCGGTGTGGCGCTCGCGCCGGCGGCCGATCCGCGCCGCCAGCCCGCGGCAGACGACGTAGAAAGTGGGGGTGAAGATCAGGCCGAAGCCGGTGACGCCGATCATCCCGAAGAACACCGCCGTCCCCAGCGCCTGCCGCAGTTCCGCGCCGGCGCCGGTGGCGATCAGCAGCGGCACCGCGCCCAGGATGAAGGCGAAGCTGGTCATCAGGATCGGGCGCAGGCGATCCTGCGCCGCGCGCACCGCGGCCTCGACCGGCGAGAGGCCGTCCTGCTCCTCGGCCTGCTTGGCGAATTCGACCACAAGGATCGCATTCTTCGCGGCGAGCGCGATCAGCACGACCAGCCCGATCTGCGTGAGGACGTTATTGTCCATGCCGCGCAGGTTCACGCCGACCATCGCCGCGAGCAGGCACATCGGCACGATCAGGATGATCGACAGCGGCAGGAACAGGCTCTCGTATTGCGCCGCCAGCACGAGGAAGACGAACACCACCGCCAGCGCGAAGACGATGCCCGCGGTGCTGCCGGCGGCCTTCTCCTGGAAGGCGATGCCGGTCCATTCGGTGCCATAGCCCTTGGGCAGCGTCTCGGCGGCGATCTTCTCCATCGCCACCAGCGACGCGCCCGAGGAATAGCCCGGGGCGGTCTCGCCATCCACCTCGACCGCGGGGAAGAGGTTGTAGCGCGTGACGCGATAGGGGCCGGTGCGGTCCTCGAAATTGCTGACCGAGCCGATCGGCACCATCGCCCCGCTGTTCGAGCGGGTCTTGAGGTTGGCGATGTCCGCCGGGGTGGAGCGGAACGGTGCGTCGGCCTGTGCGGTGACGCGATAGGTGCGGCCGAGCAGGTTGAAGTCGTTGACGAACGCGCTGCCGAGATAGACCTGCAGCGCCTCGAACACGCGCTCCGGCGGCACGCCGAGCATGTCGGCCTTGGCGCGGTCGATATCGGCGAAGATGCGCGGCGTGGCGGTGTCGAAGAAGGTGAAGACCTGCGCCAGCCCCTCGGTCTGGTTCGCCTTGGCGAGCAGCTTCTGCGTCTCTTCGCCGAGTTTGCGATAATCGCCGCCCTCGCGATCCTGCACGATCATGCGATAGCCGCCGGCCGAGCCGATGCCCTGAATGAGCGGCGGCGGGATGACGAGAATGCGGGCCTCGTCGATATCGGCGGTGGCGGCGCGCACCTTGTCCATGATGCCGGCGAAGGTGACGCCGAGATCGGCGCGCTCCTCGAAGGATTTGAGCGGAACATAGGCGGCGGCGGTGTTCGGCGCGAGCGTCTGCGACGGGCCGTCGAAGCCCGCGAGCATGACGACGCCCTTCACGCCGTCGAGCGGCAGGATGCGCCTGGCGACCTTCTGCACGACGGCGTCGGTGCGCTCGACCGAGGCGCCGGCGGGGAGCTGGACGACGGTGAGGAAATAGCCCTGGTCCTGTGCCGGGATGAAGCCGGTGGGGGTGGCGACGAAGATCGCCCCCGTCGCGGCGATGAGCCCGGCATAGGTGAGCATCATGCTCTTCGGGCGGCGGACGAGCTTGTCGGTGAGGCGCGCGTAACGGTCGCTCAGCCGCTCGAAGCTGCGGTTGAACCAGTCGCCCGCCCGGCCGATCGCGCGGGTGACGCGGTTGCCGGGGCCTTCCGCTTCGTGGCCTTTCAGGAGGATCGCGGCGAGTGCGGGAGAGAGCGTGAGCGAGACGATCAGCGAGATGATCGTCGCGGTCGCGATCGTGACGGCGAACTGCTGGTAGAAGGCGCCCGACATGCCGGTGAGGAAGAGCGTCGGCACGAACACCGCGCACAGCACCAGCACGATCGCGGCCAGCGCGCCCGACACCTCGTCCATCGAGGTGCGCGCGGCCTCCAGCGGGGTGAGGCCGGCGGCGAGGTTGCGCTCGACATTCTCGACCACGACGATCGCGTCGTCGACGACGATGCCGATCGCCAGCACCAGCCCGAACAGCGACAGGGTGTTGAGTGAGTAGCCGAAGGCGGCGAGCACCGCGAACGTGCCGACCAGCGACACCGGGATCGCCACGATCGGAATGATCGCCGCGCGCCATTTCTGGAGGAATACGAGGATTACGAGGACGACGAGGACCATCGCCTCGAACAAGGTGTGGATCACCGCGTCCACCGATTGCGCGATGAATTCGGTGGGGTTGTAGATCACGCGATAGGCGAGGCCCTTGGGGAAGGACTTGGACATCGTCTCCATCTCGGCCGTCACCTTCTCGGCGGCGGCGAGCGCATTGGTGCCGGGGCGCTGGAAGACCGCGGCGATGACAGTCGGCTGGCCGGAGAGATAGGTGTTGGAGTTATAATCCTGCGCGCCGAGCTCGACCCGCGCGACGTCGCGCACGCGGACCTGATGGCCCTCCGCATCGGTACGGACGATCACGTTTCCGAACTGCGCGGGATCGACGAGGCGCCCCTGCGTTTCGACGTTGAGCTGGAAGGCGTTGCCCTGCGAATAGGGCGGCTGGCCGAGCGTGCCGGCGGCGACCTGCACGTTCTGCGCGCGCAAGGCGGCGACGATATCGCCCGCGGTGAGGTTCAGCGCGGCGGCGCGGCCGGGGTCGATCCAGATGCGCATGGCATAGTCGCGGCTGCCGAACAGGCGCACGTCGCCGACGCCGTCGATGCGGGCGAGCCGGTCGCGGACCTGGGTGAGCGCGTAGTTCGAGATATAGCCGCGATCGAGCGAGTTATCCGGCGAGATCAGGTTGACGACCATCAGGAAGTCGGGACTGGTCTTGCGCGTGACGACGCCGAGCCGCTGCACCTCGGTGGGCAGGCGCGGCACGGCGATGGCGACGCGGTTCTGCACCAGCACCTGCGCGGCATCGAGATCGGTGCCGATCTTGAACGTGACGGTGATGGTGACGACGCCGTCGCCGGTCGACTGCGAGCTCTGGTAGAGCATGTTGTCGACGCCGTTGATCTCCTGCTCGATCGGCGCGGCGACCGTCTCGGCGACGGTTTCCGCGGATGCGCCGGGATAGGTGGCGGTGACGGTGACGGTGGGGGGGACGATGTCCGGATATTGCGCGACCGGCAGCTGCCAATAGGCGATCGCGCCGATGATGGTGATGATCACTGCGATAACGCCGGCGAAGATCGGGCGGGTGATGAAGAAGCGCGACAGGCGCATGGGATGCTCCCCGGGTGCGAGGATTAGCTTGCATCGCCATTCAGCCCATACCGGCCTGCAAATGGCAGTTTCCCGCGCTTCCGGTGCTCACGTACTGAAGTACGCTGCGCTCCGGGTCGCGCAGAACTACCATTTTCGGCTCGGTCTGAACTGAATGGCGATACAACCTAAAAGGTTGGCTTGTTTGGGCCGTGTGGGGTGGAACACCTCCACTCCGTTCGCTCTGAGCTTGTCGAAGAGCGTGTTCCGCACGAGCCGCTGGCGGCTCTAGCCGGGCACGTGCTTCGACAGGCTCAGCACGAACGGGGGGTGGAAGGAGCGGCGGGCTAGCGGCTTGCGAACGTCGCCTGGCTCGCCACCGCGACGCCCCCGGCGCCGGGCGGCGCGGCCTCGTGCACCGGCGCGATGCGGCCGGCGCGGACGTTCACCTTGGTGCCCGGCATCGCCATCTGCGTTCCGCTGATGACCACGCGGTCGCTCGCGGCCAGCCCGCGGCGCACGACGCGCAGGCCGTCGACCACTGGCCCCAGCTGCACCGCCTTTGCCGCCACCGTGCCGTCGTGCGCGACGGTCAGCAGCGTCTTGCGCGCCTGGTCGGTCTGCACCGCAGAGTCGGGTACCAGCAGCGCCGGTGCCGTGCCGCCGCTCGAAAGGCGCATGTTGCCGAACATGCCCGGCGTCAGGAACAGGTCCGGGTTACGCAGCACCGCGCGGCCACGGATGGTGCCCGAGCGCGGGTCCAGGCCGTTGTCGGTGAAATCGAGCCGCCCGTCCCAGCGATACTCGCCCTCATCCTGCAGCTTGATCTCGACCGGCGACGCCGCCTCGCCCGCCGCCTGCGCGCGCTTGGTCTTGAGGAACAGCGCCTCGGAGCCGTCGAAGGCGAAATAGATCGGGTCGAGCGCATTGATCGTGGTCAGCAACGTGCCGCTGGTATCCCCGCCGGCGACGAGGTTGCCCGGATCGATCCGCCGGTCCGACACGCGCCCGCCGATCGGTGCGCGCACCTGCGTGAACTCCACATCAAGCGACCGCGCCCGCACGCGCGCCTCGGCCGCAGCAAGCGCGGCATTGGCGGCGCGCATTTGCGCATTGAGCTGATCGAGGTCGCTCTTCGAAATGCCTTCGTCAGCCACCAGCCGATTGCCGCGTTCGAGGTTCGCGCGCGCCAGCGCCACGTCGCTGCGCGCGCTGGCGAGCCCGGCGCGCGCCTCCGCGAGCGCGGCGGTGAATGGCCGCGGATCGATGGTGAACAGCAATTGGCCCTTGTTCACGATCGCGCCGTCAGTGAAGTGAACCGCGGTCACCGCGCCCGACACGCGCGGGCGCACCTCCACCGACTTGCTGGCCTCGAACCGGCCGACATAATCGTCCCATTCGGTTATCGGGCGGACGAGCGGGGCCGCCACCGTCACGGTCGGCGGCGGCGGTGCGGCGATCGCCGGCTGCTCGCGGTTCAGGGCTGCTGCGCCCGCCAGCGCCAGCAGCACCGGCGCACCGATCAGCGCGCCCGTGCGCCAGGTTCGCTTCCTTGGTTCGGCCACGACGGTCTCCGGCGCGGCCTCGATCTTGCTGTGCATGTTCATGCGCGTTGCGCCTTGTTGAACGTCGCCGCACGGATGCTGGCGAGCATGGTGTGATACTGGCCGGTGGTGAAGCCGGCCGCGAGAAACTCCGCCATCTCCTGCGCCGGCACCGACGCCCGATCGTGCCAGACGCGTACCGCCAGGCGGCGCAGCGCCTCCAGCCTTGGATCGGCCAGCCGCGGATTGGCTTGCTTGCCGAACAGATTGCCGAGTGCGACCGACAATCGGCCCGGCTCACGCAGCGTCGCCAGCGTGTCACCCCGGGCAAGCACGACCACCGCCCATTCCAGAGGCGACAGACGGTCAATGGCCGGGCGGTCGGCCGTGGCAGCTTGCTGGACGGCACCGAACTCGTCGAATGCGAGATAGGCCATCGGTATTCCCCTTTTCTGATTTGGGCGCGCGCCATCCCCCGGCCACCCGGATGAAAGACGGACACGTGCAGGAGCGATCGCCGCCGCGCGTGACCGCGGCCGACCATCACGGCATTTGAATGATGCAGGAACAGCGCGCGGGCTACGACCCGCGGCTTGCTCCGAAAGAACAAGGAGGCATGACAGCGCCCTTTCCATGAGAGCGCCGAAGCGGCACTCGTTCGATACCACATGGTATAGAAATCGCGCTGCGCTGCGTCAACATCTGTTTTGTACCGGATGGTATTTTTCTACAAGATCCTTTCCAAGTGCTGCCGAACGGCGCCTTGGCTCGCCTGCTCCATATAGCCGGAGTGCTTGGTCCCACCGGGAAACAGGGAGGGAGATCAACAGCCGCTGGGCGAGTCGAGGCATCGCAAGCATCGGAGGAATGCCGATGAGAGGCTGCTTTGCACTCCGTTTACATCCCTATTGATCGCGCCTGCGCCAAGCCCGAAGTTGCTGGTAGCGTACGCGTGAAGCAGGGGGCCTTATGCGTCGTTTGGCGACGACAACAATAAGCGACGTCCAGCCCGCCGCGTGCCTAGGCGTTGCGGAATGCGCCGCAGACATCCTGACCTTCTCCCCGGTCGAGGGAGCCGGAGAAGCAATGGTCATAGGGCGACCAGCGGGCGGCGCGGCCGAGCTGACCCGAACGGTGAGTTCTCGCGCGGAAAGGCCGTCGCGCCTGGCGCGCCATGCGCGCGCCGTGGTTCGTCTTGCCTGGGTCGCGCTGTGCCGGCTGCTGCCTAATCATCGCGGCATCAATCGCCTGGTCGCAGGCGTCTATTTCCGGCGCGTTCACGGTCGCCGTCCGGCGCTGCCCAATGCGCCCGAAAGCACAATCAACGACTTCATCTTCCACCGCATGACGGGCAACCGGTGGAGCGATCTCGAACGGCGCTGCGTGGACAAGATCACGGCCAAGGAGGAAGCGGCTCGCCTGTCGGCGTCCGTCGGCATTCCGCGCACCCGCGGGATGATCGCGATGGACGACATGCCCAATGCGTCCGTGCTCTACGATCGCTTGAGCCGCTTTGCCGGTGAAGACCTGGTGGCGAAGCCCGCCCATGGCAGTGGCGCCACGCTATGGTTTGCGCAGGGCATCACGCGAGAGCTTGCCCACTGGGCCTTTCAGGCCTGGCGCGACGATTACTTCTGGCAGATGCGCGAAACCCAATATGCCGGGCTGCCACGGCGCATCGTGATCGAGGATGCGGTGCGCAAAGCCGACGGAGCGCCGCCGGACGATTACAAGTTCATGTGCGTTCGCGGCACGCCTGTCCTGCTTCAGGTCGATCATGATCGGTTCGGGCCCAATCACCTGCGCCGCCTCTACCGGCTCCCGCATTTCGAACCTTATCATGCCGATGATGGCACGCCCGCTGTGGGAGGCTGGCAACTTGCCCAGCCCGAGCTGTTGGCCGACATGGCGGCGTTGGCCACGGCCCTGTCGCGCCCGTTCGATTATGTGCGGATCGACCTGCTGCTGGCTGACCGGCCCTATTTCGGCGAATTTACCTTCAGCCAGGGCGCGTCGCTCGGCCGATACGTTCCGACCTTGATCGCGAGTAACCCCCCGCAACCCTATGGCCGGTATCTGCTCGATCGGCTGCGTGAGAACGCTTTCGGCATGACGGGCCAGACCCCGAGCGACGTGGTCTGACGTAGCTCTCAGGCACAGCCGGGGCCTTCGCCGGTCCGAAAGCGCCGGTGATGCAGCACTTTCAGCCCGACGGGCCAAGGAACGAGCAGCCCCCGCTATCGCCCGATCACAGCCCCAGTTCGGCGCGGATCGCAGCGCCATCGGCATCCAGCGCCGGTGCGAGCCGCGCCGACGGCGTATGCGCCTCGAAATCGATCGGCGTCGCCGGCAGACGGATCGCCGCGCCATCGGCTCCTTGCGCGTCGACGTAGCAGCCGGCCGCCAGCGCCTGGGGATCGCGCGTCGCCTGTGCCACGGACTGCACAGGACCAAAGATCAGCTTCTCCGCCTCCAGTGCCACCTGCACCTCGGCCCAGCTCATGGCGGCAAACGCCGCATCAAGGATGTCGACGAGCGCCGGGCCGTTCGTTCGCCGCGCGCGCACGCCGCTGAACCGGTCATCCTCCAGCAGCTCGGGCCGGCCGATCGCCCGGGCGATGCGCGGCCAATCGCCCGATCCCTGGCGGGGAACCATGACGAACCATTGGCCGTCCGCCGACTGGAAGAAGTTGTTGAGCGGGTTCACCGCTTCCGGCCGCGCCTTGGTGGAGGCGAGCTTGTTCATCTGAAGCTGGATCGCGTGCTCGCACGAGGCGGCATAGATGCCCATGCGCAGCAGCGACGTTTCCAGCTTCTGCCCCTCGCCGGTGCGCGCGCGATGGAACAATGCCCCCATGATGCCGGCCACAAGGCCCATCGCCGCCATGTGATCGCCAATGCCGGTGCGAAGCTGCGCCGGATCGCCACCCTTCACGGTTGTCAGCGCGCAAAGGCCCGACCGCGCCCAGAAAGCGGTGATATCGAAACCGGGCTTGTCCGCCTCCGGACCGTTCGCACCATAGCCGGTGAAATTGGCGAAGATCAGATCGGGCTTGATCGCGCGAAGCTGTTCCCAGCCAAGGCCCAGCCGCTCCAGACTGGCCGGACGGGTGTTGGTGACGAACACGTCGGCGGTCGCGACCAATCGCCGCAGCACCTCCGCATCATCGCGCGCGGTCAGATCGAGCGCGATCGAGCGCTTGCCGCGATTGTCATTATCGAACACGCGGTTTTCGGTGTTCTCCAAGCCGATCGAGCCGAAGAACTGTCGAAAGGGATCACCCGCAGGGGGCTCCACCTTGATCACTTCCGCGCCCCAGTCCGACAAGATGCCGCAGGCTCCGGGGCCTGCCACATAGCTGGCAAGCTCAACGATACGAATGCCTTGCAACATCTTCCATCTCCCTTGACGCGGCGGCGATCTGTTGTGGCCGCCCTTCTTGTGTCCTGTTCGTACCGTGCTGCCCGGCGCACCCGTCAGACGGTGCGCTGAGCCTTGTCCTTGGCCGTGGTCGCGTAAATCGACTCACGCGCCTCAGCCCATTGTTCGTCCGACCAGGACCGCATGGACGAGAAATTGCCGCCGGTCGCAAGATAGCGCGCGCCATCGATGGCGATGGTCTGTCCGGTGAGATACTCGGCCTGGCGCGACATCAGGAACGCGGCGAGGTTCGCGAGCTCCGGCATGCGGCCGACCCGACCCATCGGATAATCAGCGGTGTCGCGGAACGCGCCGTCACCTTCGGTCGGGCGCAGGCGGGCGGACATGCCCTCTGTCGGGAAGGTGCCCGGCGCGATGCAGTTCAGCCGGATGCCACGATCCGCCCATTCGACCGCCAGGCTCTGCGACATCACGTTGACGCCAGCCTTCGACATGGCGCTGGGAACAGTGAACGCCGAGCCATTCCAGACCCAGGTGGCGAGGATCGACAGCACCGATGCGGGAATGCCCTCAGCAATCCAGCGCTTGCCGCACGCCAGCGTCATGGCGAAGGAACCACGGAAAACGATGTTCGAAATGGCGTCGAAGCCGCGCATCGAGAGATCCTGCGTGCGGCTGACGAAATTGCCTGCGGCGTTGTTGACGAGGCCGGTCAACGGCCCGCCATTGGCCCAGATCCGGTCGAGCGTTTCCTCGATCGCGTCAGCGTCCCGGATGTCGCAGGCGAGGCCGACCATCTTGCCGCCATGCAGTTCCATGAGTTCGTCCGCGGTCGCATCAAGCACGCTGCCGCGCCGGCCGCAGATGAAGACCTCCGCCCCAAGGATCAGAAACGCCTCGGCCATGACCTTTCCCAGGCCAGTGCCGCCGCCGGTGACGAGGATGCGTTGATCCTTCAGCAGGCCGTCACGGAACATCAAGTCGTCACGGGTCATCAGCTCTCCCCTTTTTCACTTGGCGCCTGCTGGGAGGCGCAGCTTGCAAACGCGATTTTATGTGCGTTAAAACGCGGCAGCGCCAATCGCAAGAGCGAAAGAAGTGCGGCCTTACTGCCCGTAAAAAAGTGAAGAGGATGAGCGATGAGCACAGCATCGGTGGATACCCTGGCACTGGCGATCGAGCGCAGGGCGCGCGAGGCGCCGACGCACATTGCCGTGATCACCGGGGCCGAGACGCTGAGCTATGATGCGCTTCATCGGCTTGGCCTGCGCATGGCAGGCGCGCTTGACCGGGATGGCATCGGTGTCGGCGATACGGTTGCGGTGCTCGCCGCGAATAGTGCGCTGTATCTGGCGCTGATGGTCGGCGCCGCGCGCGCCGGCGTGGTGCTCGCGGCCATCCCGGTATCCGCCGACCGGGCAGCGCAGGCTGCCATGATCGCGGATTCGGGCGCGCGCCTGCTGTTCACCGATCAAAAAGGGGAAGTCGCCTGCGAAACCATCACGGTAGCGATGGATGAGATCGGCGCTTGGATGGCGCCGGACGAGGTGTCTGTTTCGCAAGCGCCGGTCACGCCCGATGCGCCGATGACGATCATCTATTCCTCGGGCACGACCGGCTCCCCCAAGGGGATCGTGCAGCCCTTCCTGTATCGCGCACGCATGCTCGAAAGCGGCGCGGCGCGCGGCTATGGCGCCGATGCGGTGACGATGCTGGCGACGCCGCTCTACTCGAATACGACGCTTTCATCGCTGGTCCAGACGATCGGGGCAGGGGGCACGATCGTTTTGATGGCGAAGTTCGACGCGGGTGCCTGGCTGGCGGCGGCGGAAAGGCATCGCGCCACCCACGCCATGCTGGTGCCCGTGATGTGCAGCCGGCTGCTGGCCCATCCCGACTTCGATCGCACCGACCTCAGCGCCTTTCGGGTGAAATATTGCACCTCTGCGCCATTCGCTCCGGCGCTGAAGCAGGAGATGCTGGATCGCTGGCCCGGCGGGCTGGTGGAATTCTATGGCATGACCGAGGGCGGCGCGAGTTTCGTGCTGTTCGCGCATGAGCATCGCGACAAGCTCCACACGGTCGGCACGATCGCGCCTGGGGGCGAGTTGCGCCTGCTGAACGACGAGGACCAAGACGTGCCCCCCGGCGAGCAGGGCGAGATCGTCACCCGCTCGCCCAGCATGATGATCGGTTATCACAATCGTCCGGGAGAGACCGCCGCCTGCCGCTGGACCGCGCCTGACGGCAGCATCTGGCAGCGCACCGGCGATATCGGTCGGCTGGATGAAGACGGCTTTCTCTCCATCGTCGATCGCAAGAAGGACATGATCATCTCCGGCGGCTTCAACATCTATCCGTCGGACATCGAAGCGGTGCTGATCACCCATGATCAGGTGATCGAGGCGAGCGTCGTGGGCGTGCCGAGCGATACGTGGGGCGAGACGCCGGTCGCGTTCGTCGTCGCGCCGGGCGAGGATGGCGCGGCGCTCATGACGTGGCTGAACGGGCGGCTCGGCAAGATGCAGCGGGTGGCAGATGTCTGCCTGGTGAATGAATTGCCGCGCGGCCCGATCGGCAAGGTGCTGAAGCGGCAGCTGCGCGACAGCTATGTGATGCAGCCAGTGAGCGCCTGACACGAAAAGGGGCAAGGCCATCGGCCTTGCCCCAAGTTGAGGAGGGGAGCGGCGGGCCAGCCGCCGCTCCGGATGATCAGAAGCGGATACGGCCGCCAATCGTGATGTACCGCCCGACCGTATCGTAGAGCAGCGGATCGACCACGCGCGAGGTACCGAGCGTGATGTTGTTGGTGTCCGAGGGCGGCGGATCCTTGTCGAACAGGTTGTTGATCGACACGAACAGCTCCGGCTTCGCATCGCCTGCCTCGAACTGCTGCCGCAGCGTCAGATTGGTGTAGAACACCTCCGGCACGCGATCGATATCGACCGTCACCGGCGGGATCGCGCGGCGGTGGGCCGCGATGAACCGCTCCTGGATCGAGATCGTCGTGCCGCCCGAGGTGTAGGTCGCCTGCAGATTGGCACGCCAGCTGGGGAAGGAGCCGGTGCCGGCATATTGCACCGCCGCCACGCCGCGCGCTTCCTGGGTATAATCGTCGAGGTAGGTGGCGATGCCGCGCAGGCTCAGCTTGCCGCCGGCGAGATCGGTGGAATAGCTGGCGTCGAAATCGAGGCCGGAAATCTGCACCGTGGCGATATTGAGCGCGACGCCGTTCACGTCGGTTAGGCGCCCGTCCGGCCCGCGCACGGTAAGTGCGCAGAGGCCTGCATCACCCGCGAAGCACTGATTAACCAGTTGCTGCGCCGACAATGTCGTGATCGCATCCTCGATCTTGATCTTATAATAGTCGATCGAGAAGCCGAGGCCGGGAATGAAGTCCGGCCGGTAGGAGAGACCGGCGGCGATCGTCTTGGCGCGTTCGGGCACCAGATCAGGATTGCTGCCGGTGAAGGTGAAGACGTTCTGCGTCACCTGATTGTTGTTGAACGGATCGACGATCGCGACGACGTTGCGCGAACGCGGACCGAACAGGTCGCCGATGTTGGGCGCGCGAATATCACGCGAATAGGTGCCGCGCAGACGCAGACCGGAGAAGACTTCGCCGGTCAGGCCGAGCTTCCAGGTGGTGACGCCGCCGCTGGTGCTGTAGTCAGTGCGGCGGATCGCACCGTTGAAATCGACCGATTGCAGGAACTTGTCGCCACGAAACAGCGGCACCAGAACCTCGCCGAACGCTTCCTTGACGTTGTAGCTGCCTGCGGAAGCCTGCGGATTGGTGGCGTTGAAGCCGATCACGCTGGAGATCGGATCGACACGGATGTCACCGGACATGTCACGATACTCGGCGCCGACTGCCGCTGCGACATCGCCCGCCCAGGTGGAGAACAGATTGCCGCGCACCGTGAGCGCGACGACGTCCTGCTTGGCGACCGAGCGGGCGAAGCCGCTGCCCTGCTGGTAGGCGCGCTGCTCGGCCGTCATCGGCGCCGTGCCGAACGGGTTCCACGGCACGCAGCCGTTGGTGGGATTGCTCAGCGTCGAGCGGCACACGATCTGGCCGGTTGCCGGGTTGACGACGGCGTCGGCGGCAGCGCGCGTATTGGCGTTATTCCGCTGATTTTCCGTTTCCAGCGTAAAGCGGGTCTCGCCGTGCTCGTAATAGCCGTCAACGGTGAAGCCGCCCAGGGACGCCTTGAAGCCGGTGGTGAGGTTCAGCGTCTTAGTGGTGTTGGTGACCAGGTTCTGGCCCCAGGTGCCGTCCAGCTTGCCGAGTTCAATGGAGGTGAAGCCGTTCGCCGCCATGGTCTGACGGATGTTCTCCGGCAAATAGGCGTTGTCGGCCTGGATCACCAGGCCGCCGCTGCCGATGAAGAAGGGCATCAGCAGGGGGTAGAAGGTCTTGGAATAGCCGTAGCCGCCCTCGGCGAAGACCGAAAAATCGTTGCTGAACTCGAACTCGGCATGACCGAACGCCGTCTTGGCGTTGAGGTCGGACACGATTGCCGCCGGGTAGCGAGGCCCTTCGCCGCCCACCTCGACCGTGCCGGTGAACAGATCGCCGTGCTGATAAAGCGACTGCGCGCCGCTGGCGTCGAACTGAATGTCGCGCAGCGAGCCGGCGCCGACGCGCGTTGCGCCGCGACGTGCGCCGGTGATGAGGCCGCCATAGGTGGCGGCGGCAAGGTTCACGTCCTCCCGCAGCAACAGCTGCGGCTGGCCATTGGTCTGCGTGTAAGTGGGATTTGGGATCGTTGCCCAGCCGCGCTGCGCCCAATCGCGCTGGCGGCCATCAATCGGATCCTGTTCGTTGATGCTGCCGGACAGGATCACGCTGCCGCGATCGCCAGCGAACCCGAAGCCGCCCGAGGCCTCGACTGCCCAGCTGTGCCCGTCACCATGCGTGGAGATGCCGTTGCGTGCTTCGGCCATCACCCCACGGAATTTGGTATCCAGGACAAAGTTGACGACGCCCGCCACCGCATCTGACCCGTAAGCGGCAGAGGCGCCGCCGGTGACAATGTCGACGCGCTTGATCAGCTGCTGCGGGAACATGGCGATATCGGCGGTACCGGTGACACCTGATGCAGGCGGGCGGCGGCCGTCGAGCAGCACCAGCGTGCGGGTAATGCCGAGGTTGCGCAGGTTGGCCGTGCTCGACGTACTGGATACCGATCCGCCGGGCGTGAAGCTTGGCGTGGCCGGGCCGGTCGATCCAGTCAGCTGCGGCAGCTGGCGCAACGCGTCAGTGATGTTGGGCGCGGAGTTCTTCAGGTCCTCGCTGCCGACGACGGTGATCGGAGTGGGGGCCTGGTAGCCGTTGGAGACGACGCGCGAACCGGTGACGACGATATCGCCATCGGTCGAGGATGCGGACGCGGTCGGCGCCTCGCTGGCGGGATAAAGCGCTTCGGTCTGGGACTGGCCTGGCGTGCCCTTTTCGGCTTCCCCAGCGATCGCCGCGTCCGGCACGGTGCCAAGTCCAGCGGGAGGCGTTTGGGTCTGAGCCATGGCGGGCGTCGCGCACAGCGCGATGGTGGAACAGCACGCCATAATGTTGAACAGCTTCACAGGCTTTCCTCTCCCTTGAACGCCGCGTCGATCAGCCGTGCTGCGCCGCGCCCAAATTTGGGCTTTCAGCGCACGCCCCTTGTGACGCGCTTTACAACTTCGGACTTAACGATTGGACAACTGAGCGCTTAATGCTCTTTCACTTCGCGCTTTACAAGCGTCAAAACGGCGGTGTTGTGGATGCGCGGGAGTGAAAGAACGCGGTTCTGTCACTCACCTGAGGTCAAGCGGCGCTTGGTAGTGCCGTTAAGTGAGCGCCACGTTGCGCTTCGGATAGGCATGGTTTTAACAGCCTTTAATCTCGCGTTTTACACACGTGAAAAAAGGCGTTAGAGATAGGGCAGTCGGCGTGCGACCGACGGGAGAGCAGATGAGTTCGAGGCGACAAACTTTGTTATCGATCCGGACGAACGCCTTCGTGGAGTCCGCGGCATGTCCGTGAGCGAGCGCGGGGCCGCGATTGCCGATGCGGTGGATGTTGGCGCGGTCACCCCGCTAGCCGAAGCGGCCGCGTCAGGCGCGGGAAGTGCCCGCCTTGGTGCCTCGGGACGCGAGATTCTGCTCGATGCGGCACGCGACCTGATGATCGTCCGGGGCAGCAGCGAGGTTTCGCTGCACGCCATTGCGCGTCGCGCAGGTGTGACCGCGCCGCTGATCAAATATTACTTCGGCAGCAAGGAAGGGCTGATGACGGCCCTGGTAGAGTCGGACACGGCTCGCTCGCTGGGGCAGCTGGAACAGCTGATCGACCTTGATGTCTCGCCGACGCAGAAGCTCAAGCTGCACGTTACCGGAATCATCCGCACCTATGCGCGGCATCCGTATCTGAACGGTCTGCTCAACCGGCTGGTGCGTGAGTCCGAATCCGAGGCGTCCAGCCGCATCAAGGCAAATTTCGTCGAACCGCTGATCAAGGCGCAGCGCCGGATCATCGAGGCCGGCATCGCCACTGGCGAGTTTCGCGCGATCGACCCCAATCACGCTTATTTCCTGATCGTCGGTGCCTGCCAGTATCTGTTCGCAACACGCGTGCCGTTTGGCGATCTGATGGATGGCGCGCCGTCACAGGACGCCTTTGTCCGCACCTATACCGCCGCCGCGCTCGACTTCATCCTGAGAGGATTGGGCGTTGCGCCGGAGCAGAACTGAACCGGCCAGACGGGTCATGCTGGCGGCCTGACGCACTCAAGCCACCCGTTCGCAATCGACCGGTCCGCAACGAACAAGGAGAGGTATAGCCGATGCATCCGCGTCACTTCGCCGGGGAGACGCCCGGCAAAGCCGCTTACATCATGGCTGGCAGCGGCGAACAGGTTACCTACGCCGAACTGGAAGCACGCGCCAATCAGGTGGCGCACTGGCTCCAGTCGCAGGGCGTGCGCGCCGGCGACGTGGTTGCGCTGATGGCGGAGAACCACCCGCGATTCTATGAGCTGGTTTGGGGGATGCAGCGGATCGGCGTCCACTATCTGGTGATTGCCACTGCGCTGACGCAGGGCGAAGTGGCCTACATTCTGCGCGACGCCGATGCGCGCCTGGCGATCCTGTCGGCCAAGGTTCTGGGGCGGCTGGGCGACGCACAATTGCCTTGTCCGACGACGTGCCTGGATGACGATCTCGTGGCGACGATCCGTCGCTTCCCGGAAGTCCCGGTGGACGGGGAGGCGCCCGGCACCGACATGCTCTATTCGTCCGGCACAACCGGCTTTCCAAAGGGCATCAAGTCGCCATTGCCGGCCAGTTTCGAGCAGCCGCCGCGCGCGGTGGAGATCGGTTCACGCTTTTTCGGCTACGCTCAGGACAGCGTCTATCTATGTCCTGCGCCGCTTTACCATGCAGCGCCGCTGCGCTGGAGCCTCGCGATCCACCGTCTGGGCGGGACGGTGGTCCTGATGGAGAAGTTCGACGCGGTCGCGGCGCTCTCGGCGATCGACAGATATAAGGTGACGGTGGCGCAGGTCGTGCCGACGCATCTCGCGCGGATGCTGGCGCTGCCAGAGGCGGAACGGACGCGCCATGATCTTTCCACGCTGAAGTCCGTATTCCACGCCGGTGCGCCATGCCCCGTGCCGCTGAAGCATCAGGCGATCGCCTGGCTGGGGCCGATCATCGGTGAATTCTATAGCGGGACCGAAGGGGTGGGGCTGACGGTCGCGACCTGCGCCGATTGGGTCGCGCGGCCCGGCACGGTTGGGCGGGCCATACAGGGCGAGATCCGCATTTGCGGCGAGGATGGCGAGGAATTGCCGATCGGGGAGGAAGGGCTGGTGCGCTTCGCCAACCCCAATCCGTTCAGTTACCACAATGATTCCGAACGAACCGCGGCCGCCTATAATCAGCATGGCTGGCCCACGCTTGGCGATATCGGCCGTGTCGATGCGGACGGCTTTTTGTTCCTGACCGACCGCGCCAATTTCATGATCATCTCGGGCGGCGTGAACATTTATCCGCAGGAGGTGGAGAACCGACTGCTGGAGCATCCCGACGTCGCGGACGCTGCGGTGATCGGCATGCCCGACGCGGAGATGGGCGAGCAGGTGACGGCACTGATCGAGCCACGAACATGGCCCGTGGTGAACGAGCCCGAGCTTGCCGCGCGGCTGGACGCCTTCGCGCGTGAAGGGCTGAGCGCAGTCAAGGTGCCGCGTCGCTATGTCTTTCGCCAGACGCTGGAGCGGACGGACGCAGGCAAACTGGTCAAGCGACGTCTGCGGGATGCGCTGATCGCCCAAGACAATAACGAAGGGATGGCAGCATGAGCAGTGCGGCACGTGCGTTGACCGACGTGGCTGAGGCGGAGGCTGAGGCGATCACGCCAGAGGCGACGCCCCAGGACTTTCCGCTGCCAAGCGCGATCGCGGCCCGCTACACGGTTGGGCTGCTGACGATCGTCTACATGCTCAATTTCGTCGACCGGCAGATCGTCAACATTCTGGCCGAACCGATCAAGCGCGACCTGGGATTGGCGGATTGGCAGCTCGGCGCGATGACCGGCCTTGGCTTCGCAATGTTCTATACGACGCTGGGCATTCCGATGGCGCGGCTGGCCGAGCGCTGGCATCGCGGGCGGATCATCGCCGGCTGCCTGGTCGTTTGGAGCGGCTTCACGGTGGTCTGCGGCATGTCGACCACCTTCGTGCAGATCCTGCTGGCGCGGATCGGTGTGGGCGTGGGTGAGGCGGGTTGCACGCCATCGGCGCAGTCGTTGATTGCCGACAGCGTGCCGCTCAACAAACGCGCGTCGGCATTGGGCACCTTTTCGATGGGCGTGCCAGTCGGCTCGCTGGCGGGCCTCGTGCTCGGCGGGATCGTCGCGCAAAGCTATGGCTGGCGGGCGGCGTTCATGGTGGCGGGCGCGCCGGGGGTGATCCTGGCACTGATCGCCTTTGCCACCTTGCGTGATCCGCGGCCGAGCAGCACGCCGGCCTCGCGCGCGAACCTGCTGCCGCTGAGCGCGGTACTGGCGCAGCTTCGCCAGCAGCCGGCCTTCTGGTGGCTGGCGGCGGGATCGGCGATCACCTCCTTTGTCGGCTATGGCCAGCAGGCGTTCTACGTCTCCTTCTTCCTGCGCAACTATACGCCCGAACTGGCCGCGGCGGCGCAAAGCGTCGGCTTTGCCGGACCGCTGGCATTCGTGGGCGTGGCATTGGGCATCGTTCTTGGCGTGTCGGGCGGGATCGGGACGCTGGTCGGCGGCCGCCTCGGCGATCGCTTCGCGGCGCAAGGACCAGGCGGATACGGCATGGTGGCCGCGATCTCGATGCTGATTGCCGGGCCGCTGCTCGCGGCGGTGTTCTTCCTCGGCAGCGGGCTGACGATCCTGGCGCTGCTCGCCGTGCCGCTGTTCTTCAAGAACATGTGGTTCGGCCCGGTGTTCGCCGGCATTCAGGGGATGATTCCGCAACGCTCGCGATCGACCGCCACGGCGATCTTCCTGTTCGTGCTCAATGCCGGTGGGCTGGGGCTTGGGGCGTTGCTGACCGGCCTGATCAGCGACATGTTCGCGACGAGCTACGGCGAGGCGGAGGGCGTGCGTTATGCGCTGGTCGCCACCTCGCTCGTCTCCTTCCTGTCCGCCGCCTGCTTCTGGCGCGCCGCCGTGGCGATGCGCCGGGCGGCGTGAATTCTTACATGATCAACAAGGGACCATTTCATGCAGATTACCGCTGATACCGCCGCCGTCGTGACGGGCGGCGCCTCCGGCCTCGGCCGCGCCAGTGCCGAGGCGCTCGCCGCCGCCGGCGTGAAGGTCGCCATTTTCGACCTGAACGAGGAAGCGGGACAGGAGGTCGCCGATGCGATCGGCGGCATCTTCTGCCACGTCAATATCATGAGCGAGGAGTCGGTGCTCGCCGGCTTCGAAAAGGCACGCGCGGCGCACGGCCAGGAGCGCATCCTGGTCCATTGCGCGATGGCGAACCGCAAGGGCAAGACTGTCGGTCGCAACAAGCAGACTGGCGAGTTCACGCGCTTCTCCACGGAGGATTTCGCCTTCGCCACCGACGGCATCCTGATCTCCAGCTACCGCATGGCGTCGCTCTCCGCCTTCGGCATGGCAGGCCTGGAGCCGCTGGAGGATGGCGAGCGCGGAACGATCATCATGACCTCGTCGGTCGCGGCGCAGGACGCACAGATCGGGCAGGTCGCCTATGGCGCGGGCAAGGCGGGCGTGAACGGCATGGTCCTGCCGATGGCGCGCGACCTGATGGACCTCGGCATTCGCGTCAATGCGATCATGCCCGGGATCTTCGGCACGCCGCTGCTCGGCAAATTGCCGCAGCAGGTGTTCGACAACCTCAATGCGTCGGTGCCGTTTCCCAAGCGGCTGGGCAAGCCGGACGAATATGGTTCGCTGGTGCTGGAACTGGTGCGCAATGCTTATTTCAACGGCCAGTCGATCCGGCTGGACGGCGCGATCCGCATGGCGCCTCGGTGAATTGAGGGTGCGGAACACCGACTGTTCCACCCGTCATCCCGGACTTGATCCGGGATCCATGGTTCCGCACACACTGAGGCCGATGCGTACGCGGCACGTCGGATCCCGGATCAAGTCCGGGATGACGGCGCGAGTGGGGCTGCGACCCGGCCCAAGGACAAGTCCGGACTTCAAAGAGGTACGACCATGACCACCGCCTATATCGTCGATGCCGTTCGCACCCCGCGCGGGGGTGGCAAGCTGGGCAAGGGCGCGCTGACGCATCTTCACCCGCAGCATCTCGGCGCGACCGTGCTGAAGGCGCTGAAGGAGCGCAACAATCTCGATACGTCCAAGGTGGACGACATCATCTGGTCGACCAGCCAGCAGCGCGGCAAGCAGGGCGGGGATCTCGGCCGCCTCTCCGCGCTCTACGCCGGCTATGACACCAAGGCGTCCGGCGTGACGCTGGATCGCTATTGCGGTGGCGGGATCAGCAGCGTCGGCTTCGCCGCATCGCAGATCATCGCCGGGTTCGAGGATGTCGTGATCGCTGGCGGCACTGAAATGATGAGCCACCATGCGGAGGCGGACAGCTGGGAACAGGGCACCCCCCTTGCGCAGCTCGGCCGCGCCAAAGGCAATTACGCGCTGTACGACGAACACCCGATCTCGCACGTCGGCGTCGCTGCGGATGCCATTGCCGGCATGGAGGGCATCACGCGCGAGGAGCTCGATGCCTTTGGTGCCGAGAGCCAGCGCCGGGCGGCCGTGGCGATGGAAGAGGGACGTTTCGATAAGAGCGTCGTACCCGTGTATAACGACGACGGCTCGCTCGCCCTCGATCGCGACGAGTTCCCGCGTCCGCAGACGACGGCCGAAAGCCTGGCGACGCTGAAGCCGAGTTTCGTGGCGATCAACGACGTCGCCGCCTCGCCGGACGGCACGACGATGAAGCAGATGATCCAGCGCAAGTACCCGGATCTGGATTGGAAGCCGGTGCATCATGCCGGCACGTCGTCTGGCGTGGTCGACGGCTCTGCGGCACTGCTGCTCGCATCGGAGGAAGGGCTGAAGGCGAATGGCTGGAAGGCGCGGGCGCGGATCGTCACCGCGGTGAACCATGGCGATTGCCCCACGCTGATCCTCAACGCGCCGGTTCCCGCCGCGAAGAAGGCGCTGCAGCGTGCGGGCCTGACAGTTGACGACATCGATGTTTGGGAAATTAACGAGGCGTTCGCCATCGTGACGGAGAAAGCGATCCGTGATCTGGGGCTGGACCGTGCCAAGGTGAACGTCAACGGCGGCGCCATCGCGCTGGGGCATCCGATCGGCGCGACGGGCTCGATGCTGATCGGCACCGCGCTTGACGAACTGGAGCGCACCGGCGGCCGCTATGCGCTGATCACGCAATGCGCCTTTGGCGGCATGGCGCCGGCGCTGATCATCGAGCGCGTCGAGGGCTGACGTGACTTGGGCAGGTCCGCGCGGCGTGTAGCGATGCAAAAGGTTCGTGACGGGATGGGGGTGCCGCCACGAACGCCGCTTGCCACCGGTCTTGGCTGACGGATAGTCAGGTGCATGGACCCGGCAAAGGAGCAGGATTGGAGCGCTCGCGCAGCCGCCTTGAAGGCGGCGGGGGATCTGCCGGGCGCCGCGCAGGCCTATGCCGCTGCCGTTCGGATGCGGCCGCAAAGCGCGGTCGCCGAGCACAATCTGGCGGCGACGCTTGGCGATCTGGGGGATCATGCCGGTGCGATCGCCGCCACGCAGCGCGCCATCCACAAGGGGGGGAACGCGCCTGAAACATGGCTGGTGCGCGCACGGTCGCTTCAGGCGATGGGCGATACGGCTGCCGCCGAACACGCCTATGAAGAGGCGATCAGGCGCCGTCCCGATTATGCGGTGGCGCATCGCGATCTGGCGCAATTGCGCTGGATGCTGAGTGCTTCGCCGGCGGAGGCGATGCGATCACTGGATGGCGCACCCGACACGCGGGAGCTTGCCCTTGTTCGCGCCACGGTGCTTGGCGGGATCGGCGATCATGCTGCTGCCCGGCGGGTGGTGGCGCAGGCGTTGCAGCGCGCGCCGGGCGACCTGGCATTGCAGCTGACGGCCGCGGCTCAGGCGGGGCGCGCTGGCGACGCGGCGGCCCAGCTGGCCCATGCCACGGCCGCCTTGAAGATTGCGCCCGCGTCTGTTGAGGCGGCGAGGGCGGCGGTCGAGGCGCTGCTTCATGCAGGGCGGATCGGGGAAGCTGTCGGCCTGGCCGAGCGGGTGGTGGCGGCGGCGCCAGACGACCAGGCGGCCCTGGCCCTGCTTGCCACGGCATGGCGGCTTTCGGGTGACACGCGCCACACGCTGTTGTGCGAGGACAAGGCTCTGATTTCGCACGACCTTATTCCCGTTCCGGCGGGCTGGTCCGATCGCGATGCGTTTCTGCACGAGCTGGCGGGTGCGTTGCGGGAACTGCACGGCTGGCGGTCGCATCCGCTGGGTCAGTCACTGCGGCATGGCAGCCAGACGCAGGTCGATCTGACAAAGGTGCAGGTGCCAGTGATCCAGGCGCTTTTCGCGACGTTGCCGGTGCTGATCGATGCGCACGTCGCCGGGTTGGCGCGGGGCGATGATCCTGTGCGGCGGCGGATCGGGGTGGGCTGGAGAATAGCCGGCGCCTGGTCGGTTCAGCTGCAACCGGGCGGCTTTCACACCGACCATGTTCACCCGGAGGGTTGGCTATCATCCGCTTTTTACGTGTCGCTACCAAAGGTCGTGGCGCGAGAACCAGAGGGCTGGCTGGCGTTCGGGCGGCCGGGGATTGCGACAACACCGCCGCTGGAGCCTTTCCGGCGGCTGCGGCCCGAACCCGGCATGCTTGCACTTTTCCCGTCTTACCTGTGGCACGGCACGGAGCCGTTCAGCGGCGAAGAACCGCGCCTGACCGTGGCGTTCGATATCGTGCCGGGGTGAAAATCGGAAAGTTTCGGAGAATTTCGGAAAGTGTCGGGTGCGGTTTGACCGCAAACGTGCGTCTTAGGGTTCAGCAGCGATATAAACGGGGGGTAATATGACCAGATTGGGACTTTTCTGCGGGGCGGCGGCACTGGCGCTCGCGGTTCCGGCATTGGCCGATCCGATCACCCCCAAATCCGGCACGCTGCCGTCGCCGGCGGAAGCTTTTCCGACCGAGCCTGGAAGCGATTATTACCTCGCCAACTACGATGCTTATGAGAAGTATCTGAAGACGCTGGCGGCCCAGTCCGATCGCATGAAGCTGATCGACATCGGCAAGAGCGCCGAGGGGCGGACGATGTGGACGGCCGTCGTCTCCTCGCCCGCGAACCTCGCCAAGCTGGACCGCTATCGTGAGATCGCCCGCCGGCTCGCCAAGGCAGAAGGCGTGAGCGAGGCGGAGGCCAAGACGCTGGCCGCCGAGGGTCGCGCGATCGTGTGGATCGACGCCGGGCTGCACGCGACCGAGACGGTGACGACGCAGAGCCAGATTCACGTTCTCTACCGGATGCTGAGCGGACAGGATGCCGAGACCAAGCGCATCCTGGAAGAAACCATCGTGCTGTTCGGGCACGACAATCCCGATGGGCTGCAGCTGGTCGCCGACTGGTACATGCGCAACCCCGACCCCAAGGATCGCGAGTTCCGCACCATTCCGCGGCTGTACCAGAAATATGTCGGGCACGATAACAACCGCGACAGCTTCATGTCGCAGATGCCCGAGACGACCGCAGTGAACCGCGTGCTGTTCCGCGAATGGTATCCGCAGATCATCTTCAACCAGCACCAGACCGGCCCCGCCGGCATGGTCGTGTTCGTTCCGCCGTTCCGCGATCCCTTTAACTACAACTACAGCCCGATCGTGATGACTGAGCTGCAGGAAGTCGGCGCGGCGATGCATAGCCGGCTGGTGTCCGAGCAGAAGCCGGGGTCGGGCATGCGCTCCGCGGCGCCTTATTCCACCTGGCACAACGGCATGGTCCGCTCGGTTGCGTATTTCCACAATTCGATCGGGCTGCTGACCGAGATCATCGGCGGGCCGACGCCCGAGAAGATCCCGCTGATCCCCGATTTCCAGCTCGCGCGCAATGACGAGCCGCTGCCGGTCGCGCCGCAGGAATGGCACCTGAAGGACAGCCTGGAATACCAGAACTCGCTCGATCGCGCCGTGATGGACTATGCCGCGCGCAATCGCGAGCGGCTGCTGATGAACATCTGGCGCATGGGCGACCAGGCGATCGCGCGCGGCAAGCGCGACAGCTGGACGATCACACCCAACGACGTTGATGCGGTGAAGGAAGCAGCCAAGGGCAGGACGGCCGAGGGCGGCGAAGTCTATTTCCGCGGCCCCCCTCCGGTCGATAGCGGGCTCTACAAGACCGTGCTGCAGGATCCGGCGAAGCGCGATCCGCGTGGCTATGTGCTGCCGCCGATGCAGCGCGACACGCCGACCACGATTGCCTTCCTCAACGCGCTCTTGAAGACGGGTGTCGATATCGAGCAGGCGACGGCGCCATTCACGGCGGGTGGCAAGCGCTATCCCGCGGGCAGTTATGTGGTGAAGACCGCGCAGGCCTATCGCCCGCACGTGCTCGACATGTTCGAGCCGCAGGATCACCCGCATGATCTGGAATATCCCGGCGGTCCGCCCAAGGCTCCGTATGACATCACCGGCTATACGCTGGCCTATCAAATGGGCGTGCAGTTCGACCGCATTCTCGACGGGTTCGACGGACAGTTCACGCGGGTCACGACCGATCAGCTGACCCCGCCGCCGGGGCGCTTGCTGGGATCGGGCAATGCCGGCTTCATCGTCGGGCATGAGACGAACAACAGCTTCATCCTGACCAACCGGCTGCTGAAGGCAGGCGTGCCTGTCTCCTGGCTGGACGCGCCGACCAAGGCAGGCAGCGTGACCTTCGCGCCGGGCGCGCTGTGGATCCCGGCGACGCCGCAGGCGGCCGCGATCATCGCGCAATCCGCGCCGCTGGGGGTTGACGCCCATCGCGTGTCGCGCGCCCCCACGGCGGCGAAGACCGCGTTGAAGCCGGTGCGCGTGGGGCTGGTGGATCACTATGGCGGCGTGATGCCGGCCGGCTGGACCCGCTGGCTGCTGGAACAATATGAATTCCCGTTCGAGGTGGTCTATCCGCAGACGCTCGATGCCGGGAACCTGAAGGCGAAATATGACGTGCTCGTCTTTGCCGACGGCACGGTACCGGTGCAGCGCGGCGGCGCCTATCCGGGCGGTTACCGCAATTCCATGCCCAAGCCGGCGGACATTCCGGCGGACTATCGCGCCTGGCTGGGCGATGTAAGCAAGGACAAGTCGGTGCCGGCGATTGATGCCTTCGCCAAGGCGGGCGGCACGGTGATCACGGTGGGCAGCGCCAATGCGCTCGCCTCCATGCTGTCACCGGCGATCCAGCCGGCGCTGGTGACGAAAAAGCCGGACGGGACGGTCGCCGCGCTCGATCACAAGCAGTTCTACATCCCCGGCTCGGTGCTGTCGGCGAGCGTCGATCCGACCAAGCCGCTGGCCTATGGCATGGCGCCCAGGGTGGATCTGTTCTTCGACGAGAGCCAGCCGTTCGTGCCGGCAGCGGGCGCGACCCCGATCGTTACTTTCGACAGCGCGACGCCGCTGCGCAGCGGCTGGGCCGTGGGGCAGGAGAAGCTGAAGGGCACCGTGGCCGTGGCCGAGGTGGATCTGGGCGAGGGCAAGCTGTTCGCGATGGGGCCGGAAGTGACCCAGCGCGCGCAGCCCTATGCCTCGTTCAAGCTGCTGTTCAACGGCATCCTCTACGGCCCGGCGAGCGCTGCGGCGCAATAAGGCGGGGGAGGGCGGCTCGGTTTGGCCGGCCGCCCTCAAGAAGTGATTGCTTCCATTTTGATAGTCGGCGCCGTCATGCCCGGTCCGTTCCGGCATCGACGGGAAACGGCAGGGCGCAGCTCGTGGGGAGCGACATTCGGCCTGGATTGAAGGCGCGGCAAGAGCGGCAGTGCAGAAGTGATGTGATGAAATAATGTTATGCAAACGTGGTGTTTCGCGATCTTCTGCTTCTCCGTTTCGCCACGTTTGCGTAATATTTTTTGCACATGCGAGGTGAGGGGTGATCTGGCGTCCGCGTCTTGATCCTTGAGCCGCCCGAGACGAGGCGGCGCTTCAAGGGATAAGACACGCCATGCACCAGCGCTTCGTGCTTCGCACGCTTCTGTCAGTCGGAACGGCCGGCATTGCCCTGATCGCCGCCCAGGCCGCCGCGCAGGTTTCCGTGCCAACTGAAGAAAATCCGCCGCCGGCTGCTGCCCAGGCGATTGCCGAGGCGCAGGATCCGGGCGCCCCTCCGCCGCCCTCCGAAGATATCGTCGTCACCGGTAGCCGCATCGCCCGCCCGGACTATGTCGCCAACTCGCCGATCGTGTCCGTTGGCAGCACTGCGATCGAGAATACCGGCCGTGTGACGGTGGAAAGCACGTTGACGCAATTGCCGCAATTCGCGGGTTCGTTCGGCGCCGGCAACACCGGCAGCACCTCTACCGGCCTGAACGGTGGCCAGGCCTATGCATCGCTGCGCGGGCTGGGGTCGAAGCGGACGCTGCTGCTGCTTGACGGACGCCGTATCCAGCCGTCCAATCCTGACGGTTCGGTCGACCTCAACATCATCCCCGAAGCGCTGATCGAGAATATCGAGGTAATTACCGGCGGCGCATCGACCACTTATGGTTCGGACGCGACCGCGGGCGTCGTGAACTTCCGGCTGAAGCGGCGCTTCAACGGGCTTGAACTCGCCGGACAAACGGGCGTCAGCGATTACGGCGACGGCAAGAGCTACCGCATCACGGCGACCATGGGGTCGACGTTTGCCGACGATCGCGGCAGCGCGGTGCTGTCGGTCGACTACACCAATCGCGAGCGGGCGGTGCAGGACAAGCGCGACTATTACGTGTTCCGGTCCTCGACGCCGGGCCTGTCGACCATTCCGCAGGGCACTGTGCTGTTCGGCGCCAACCTGCCGACGCTGGCCGCGGTGAACAACGTGTTCGTTGGGCAATATGGCACTCGCCCGCTTACCGGCAATGCGGCCGGACGCTATACCGGGCAGATCGGGTTCAACACCGATCAGAGCCTGTTCTCCACCGCCGGCGTGCCGGTGCTGAACTTTCGCGATCCGCAGTCCGACGAAGCCTATATCGTCAACTCGGGCACCAACTCGCAGCAGATCAACTTCGGATATAATGGCGGATCGCTGCAGGCAGATCTCGATCGCTGGTCGGTGTTCGGCAAGGTGGATTATGACGTCACCGACGATGTGAAGGCATTCATCCAGGCGACCTACACCAGCTACACCTCGCTCGGCATCACCAACCCGACGCTGGCCTCCAACGTCTATGGCCTGAACGTGCCGGTGACGAACCCCTTCATCTCCGCGGCCTTCCGCTCGATCCTTGCCTCGCGTCCGACGCCCGCCGGTGACTTCACTTTCTACAAGGCGTTCAACATCCTTGGCCCGCGCTACCAGAGCTATGATTATGAGGTGTGGCAGATCACGGCGGGCCTGTCGGGCAAGCTGGGGCTGGGGGACTGGACCTGGGACGTTTACGGTTCGACCAGCCAGGCGAAGTTCTCCAATGAGCAGACCGGCGGCGCAAGCGCGAGCGCGCTGCGCAACCTGCTCTACTCGCCAACGGGCGGCACCGAGTATTGCGAAGGGGGCTTTAACCCGTTCGGCAACCTGACACCTTCGCAGGATTGCATTGATTATATCTCGCGCCGCACGCTCAACACCAACGAGCTGAAGCAGCGCACGGTTGAGGGCAACCTTCAGGGAGCGCTCTTCTCGTTGCCGGCGGGCGAGGTGCGCCTCGCGGTGGGTGCGGACTATCGCTACAACAGCTATGGCTTCAATCCCGACAGCGCGCTGAACCAGGCCGACGGAACCAGCGACGTGCTGGGCTATAGCGTTCTGCGGCCGGCCGGCGGATCGGTCGACACCAAGGAAGTCTATGCCGAAATGCTGGTGCCGCTGCTGCGCGATCTGCCGCTGATCAAGCAGTTGGAGGTGAACCTCGGCTATCGCTTCTCCGACTATAATTCGGTCGGCGGCGTTCACGCCTATAAGGTCGATGCCAATTGGCAGGTGTTCGATCCGCTGCGGCTGCGCGGCGGCTATAATCGCGCGATCCGGGCGCCGAGCGTCGGCGAGCTGTTCGCGCCCGTCTCGACCGGGTCGGTCGGCATCGGCACGGCAACCGCGACGACGACGAACGGCGATCCGTGCGACGTGCGCTCCTCCTATCGCCAAGGGGCGAACGGCACGCAGGTGCGCGCACTGTGCCTGGCACAAGGCGTGCCGACGTCTATCATCGACAGCTATCAGCTGGGCACCGCGCAGGTCTTCGCCCTGACCGGTGGCAACCCGGATCTGCAGGAAGAAACGGCCGACACCTATTCGGCCGGCGCGGTACTGCAATCGCCGTTTGGCGGGATGGCGCGCAACATGTCGCTGTCGGTGGACTTCTACAAGATCAAGATCAGCGACGCGGTGGGGCCGCTGTCGATCGCGCAGGCCTTCCAGTTCTGCTTCAACTCGGGCGGCAACAACCCGAGTTTCGATCCGAACAATTATTATTGCTCACTGATCACCCGCAACGGCGCGTCTGGCGTGCCGCTCAATCCAACGCAGCCGCTGCTGAACCTGGGCACCTACAATGTGCAGGGCGTCGACATCCAGTTCGACTGGCGCTTCGGCCTGGACTCCCTGGGGATCGGCGGAGACTCCGGCACCATCGCGCTGAACACGGCGGTGAGCTACCTCGACAAGTTCGAGATCCAGGCGCTGCCAGGAGCGCAGGCCTATGACTATGCGGGATCGATCGGCGTGGGTGTGGAAACCACGGCGGGCACCGCGCACCCGCGCTGGAAGGCGATCACCTCGCTCAGCTATTCGCTCGGGCAGGCGAGCATCGGCTTCCGCTGGCGCTTCATCGACAGCATGGTCAACTCGGCCAAGGTGGTGACGCCGGCCAGCACGACCCGCGGTGTCGAGGCCTACAATGTGTTCGACCTCAACGCCCGCTTCGACGTGGACGACAATACGCAGTTCCGCATGGGCGTGACCAATCTGTTCAACCGCGAGCCGCCGCAGGTGGGCGATACCGAAGGCAATTATGATGCGCAGAACTATGACGTGATCGGCCGCTATTTCTTTATCGGCGCGACCAAGAAGTTCTGAGCGGGTAAGAGGGGAATAACGACGTGAAGACACGAGCCACAATCATTGCGGCGGCGCTGACCGCGGTCGCTGCGCCGGCACTGGCGCAGCAGCTGCCGGCCGCGGACAAGCAGCAGATCCTGGGCAATGTCGCCGCAAACGAGAAAGCAGTCGGCGACACCGCGCTGGCGATCTGGAAATTCGCCGAGGTCGGCTACAAGGAGACGCAGAGCACCGCGCTGCTTCAATCCAAGCTGAAGGCGGCAGGCTTTACCATCCAGGCCGGTGTCGCGGGTGAGCCGACGGCGTTTGTCGCCAGCTTCAAGAACGGAGCCGGGCCAGTGATCGGCGTGCTGGCCGAATATGATGCGCTGCCCGGCCTGTCGCAGCTTGCCCAGCCGACCAAGGCCAGTGCGGGCGGGCCGGCAGGGCATGGCTGCGGCCATAATCTGTTCGGTGCCGCCAGCACCTATGCCGCCATCGCGGTGAAGGACTGGATGGTGAAGAACAAAGTGACCGGCGAGATCCGCGTCTATGGCACGCCGGCCGAAGAGGGCGGCTCGGGCAAGGTCTATATGGTGCGTGCCGGCCTGTTCAACGACGTTGATACGGTGCTGCACTGGCACCCGGGCAACGTCAACACGGCCGCGCAGGGGCCGTCCATGGCCAATATTTCGGGCAAGTTCCGCTTCCATGGCAAGTCCGCCCACGCCGCAGGCGGGCCGGACAAGGGCCGATCGGCGCTCGACGGGGTCGAGGCCATGGACTCGATGGTCAATCTGATGCGCGAGCATATCCCCGACCGGACGCGCATCCACTATGTCATCACCAAGGGCGGCAAGGCGCCCAATGTCGTGCCGGACGAGGCGGAGGTTTATTACTATGTGCGCCACACCGATCCGGCGATCGTAAAGGCGACATGGGAGTGGGTGACCCAGGCGGCGCAGGGCGCAGCGATGGGCACGCAGACCAAGGTGGATTGGGAAGTGACTGGCGGCGTCTACTCGCTGCTGCCTAACGAAGCGCTGATGAAGGTCATGGACGCCAGCCTTCAGACCGCTGGGGCGATCAGTTGGACGCCGGAGGAAGTTGCGTTCGGCAAGAAGATCCAGGAGACGCTGGTCAACCCGCCGCCGGTGGAAACCGTGGGCAAGATCGTGCCAGCCGTGATCGTTCCCGATGCCATGGGCGGCTCCACCGATGTCGCCGATGTGAGCTGGAATACGCCGACCGTCGGGCTTTCCACGGCGACCTTCGTGCCGGGATCAGCCGGGCACAGCTGGCAGAATGTCGCAGCCGCGGGGTCGAGCATCGGCGTGAAGGGGGCGGTGCTGGCGACCAAGACGCTGGCGCTGGCGGCAGCGGACCTGTTCCGCAACCCCGCCATCATTGAGGCGGCGAAGAAGGAATTCGCCGCGCGGCGCGGTGCGGACTTCAAATATGAGGCTTTGCTGGGCAATCGCCAGCCGCCGCTGGACTATCGTGACGGCGCGGTCGACTAGAAGCTGAGTTACACGACCTGATCGACCTTCCGGTCATGGCGAGGCTTCTGCGAAGCTGCCTCGCCATAACCGGGCTTGTCCGGACATCCACCGGGCCCGAAACCTGAAGCTGTCGAGATTGCGGAAGAGCGGGCCGCCGCGGCGTTGCGGCGGACGAAGCGCTTGATTGGGCCGCGTCCCGATGCGACGCTTTCCCTGTCAGCGAGTCAGCGTAATCGTGTCGCTGGTCTTTGAAGCCACCCGCGCAGCGCGGGTGGCGACCAAGGCGGCGACAAGGGCGTCCGCGCCCCCATCGGTGGTGAAGGAACCGCTATAGGGTTGCCGCGCAAGATCGCGGTCGGCGATGATGATCCTTGTCGATCCATAGCGGCTGAGTGAAGCGGCTACGTCCGCCAGCGGCACGGCGCTGAAATCTAGCCGCCCGCTGCGCCAGCTTGTGGCGGCCTCTGCATCATGGCCCAGCATGACATGCGTGTCGCTGGCGCGCAGCGTCTCCCCCGGCTGCAGCTTGTGCGTGCCTGCACGGGTGACGACCCGCACCGATCCTTCGAGCAGCGCCACGACCGTCTCGCGCTTTGCGCGCTCCACGCTAAACTGCGTGCCAAGTGCAGTGACGCTATCGCCATTCGTTGAGACAACGAAGGGGTGCGCCTTGTCCTTCGCCACGGTGAAGAGCGCTCGGCCCTGAGCCAATGTGACGGCGCGAACCTCACCCAGCGACACGTCAGCGGCCGAGCGGGCGTCGAGCAGCATGGTCGATCCGTCGGGCAGGGCGACAGAGCGGGGTGATGCGGCAGCGGCATAATGGCGTGACGTGGCGGTGCCCTGGTCTGGCGATTGCTCGATCAGGCCGGAGGCGAATGGCAGGCCGATCGCGGCCACCAGAGCGGCGGCCAGTGCCCCGCCGATCATCCAGCGGCGCGAAGCAGGCGCGGCGACCGGTGCGCGTGCAGCGTCCCGCAGCGCGACGATCGCCGGATCCTCGCCGATCTGTTCGAGCATGACATCGAGCTTGCCCACCTGTGCCCAGGCCTGCTTGCCCGCCGCATCGTTCCTGATCCACTCATCCAGTGCCGCGCGCTCGTCGGCCGGCATGACCGGCGCATGGCTGCGCACATACCAAGCCGCCGCCGCGTCGGCGGGCGTCTTCGCCTGATTGTCGGACATCAGGCGATGGCCGCCGTCAGGATGCGAATGGCCTTCATGATATGCTTTTCGACTGCACTGACCGATATGCCCATGTGACGAGCGATCGCCGTGTAGCTCATCTCCTCAAACCGATGAAGCACGAACGCCTGGCGGGTACGTTCGGGCAAGTCGCCGATTGCTGCAACGAGCTGCGCGAGATCCTCCTTTCCCTGCAAGACGCGATCGGGCGAGCATACCTCAACGGGGTGGTGATCATTTTCCAGCGTCTGGTGGGCAGATCGGTGACGGACCTGATTGCGCCGGGCGTGATCGGTCAGCACGCTATGCGCGACCTGGAACAGATAAGCGGCAGGATTGTCGATCGTCGTATCGCTGCGCCTGGAATGAAGCCGAAGAACGACATCCTGGACGAGATCATCGACATCGGCGGCAGGAACGCGCCGGGAAAGATACCGACGGATCGTCGGCAACAATTGCGTTACCTGAAGATCAGGCCGGCAATCAGAATCGTCCCGTACTTCCGCCCTGAGCAACAGCGACCGCCCCCCGTGCCGATTGGAGTGCCCTCCTCCCCAATGCCCTTTCTTTCCAAAGGGCTGAACCGGCAGTCGATCACTTTGACGATGGATCGTCAACCCGGCTTCTGTTTGGTTGTTCCATAACCTTTGCTCAATGTTGTGCAGCGCCGCGAAGCTCGGCATGATCCAGGCGGGGAAGGCGGGTGCATACGGGCGCAGTCGGGCGGAATTTGTGGTTTATCGGCGTGGTGACGGCGCTCGCTGGGCTTCAGCCGATCGCTGTTGCCGCACAGGCCTCAGCGCGGGTGGCAGGGGACGAAGCGCGCCTCCGCCACGCGGTCGCCGCCGGCTCGCTGGACCGCGTGTTGCATGAGATTGCGGCGGCGGCGGGCGTACAATTGCTGTTCGATCCCACGATGGTGACAGGCTGGTCCGCCCCGGCCATCCCGCGCAACCTGCCAGTGACGAAGGCCTTGTCCCGCGCGCTCGCCGGCACCCGGCTGCAAGCGCGAACGGTGGCGCGGGGAATCATCGTGCTCGAACGGCTGGCGCAGGACAACGTGGCCGTTCCGTTGCCCGACAGTGACATCGTGGTCACGGCATTGCGCAGACCGACGCTGTTGCAGCGTACGGGCATGAGCCTGACGGTCGTGTCCGGCCGCATGCTGGCGGAGCGGCGCGCCTATGACCTGCGCGGGCTGACGCGGCTGGCGCCCGCCGTGAACCCGATCAACACCGGTCCGTTGCAGCAGCGCCTGTCAGTGCGCGGCGTGACGGGAACGGGCGAAAGCACCGTTGCGACCTATTTCGGCGAGGCACCGGTCAGCGCGCCTTCCGGCACCGGCTTCGACCCCGGGGCGGTCGCGCCGGACGTCGACCTGATCGATATCGATCGGATCGAATTGCTGCGCGGCCCGCAAGGAACGCTGTATGGCGCAGGATCGATGGGCGGCACGCTGCGCACGATCTTCAACCGCGCGGAGATCGCTGACTTTGATGGAGAGGGATCAGCGGAGGCCGGCGTGACCGCGCACGGCAGCCCCAGCTTCGCCGCGCATGCGATCGTCAACGTCCCGATCGTACGCGGTGCGCTGGCCATTCGGGCGGTGATTGGCCGCCGGCGGACGGGCGGCGTGATCGACAACGACAGGTTGGATCGATCCGATACGGACAGGGTGACGCGGGAGAGCGAACGGCTGCTGGCGAGCTGGACGCCGAGCGACAGGCTGGATGTCGAGGCGACGTGGCTGCGGCAGCGCAACCGTATCGATGACGCGGGCGTGGCCGAAGCGAGTGCGGCACGGCTGACAACCCGCTCGCCAGTCCGCGTGCCGAACAGCGAACGCCTGTCGCTGCTGACCACGACGCTGCACTGGGCGCCCGGCCCCGTGCGGATGACGGCCACTGCGTCCCATTACGCATGGCGCATCGTGAAGCAGCTGGATTTCACCCGCGTGCTCGCCGGCCAGCGTGACAGCACGGCTGCCTGCACGCGGTACAGCCTCTCGCTGGGTGAGGAGGGTTGCGGGCCTGCGCAGCGCACCCGCTACCAGGCGTGGCTCGATACCAGGCTGCCGGGCGCCCTGTACCAACCGATGAGCGTCGACGGCACCAGTGGCGAGCTTCGGTTCGACAATGGCGATGGCGGGCCGGACGGCTGGACGGCAGGGGTGTTCATCGAGCATCGCGCGGACGAGGTGGCGAGCTATGCCGTGCGGTCGGATGCGGGCACGGGCCTTGTTCTCGAGTCACTGGATGTGACGGGTGTGCGGCTGATCGAGACGGTGCTGGATCAGCAGGCGCTGTTCGCCGAATGGCGGCATCGGATCGCCCCCGATCTGACACTGACGTTCGGCGGGCGGGTCTATCGCTATCACCGGTCGGCCAGTGGATCGACGCCAATCCCCAACATCATCACCGGTACTGGGGCGATCACCAGCGGCGACTCCAGCAACACGGAAAAAGGGGCGAACGGCAAGATCGAGCTGACATGGGCATCCGACGGCAAGCCCACGGTCTATGTCATCGTCGCCGAAGGCTTTCGTCCCGGCGGCGTGAACATCACGCCCGAGCTGAACGACGATGAGCGTGCCTATCGCGCCGATCATCTTTGGAGTTACGAAATCGGTGTGAAGACGCCGCCGTGGGGCGGGCTGACCCTCGAGGCGTCGGCCTATCACATCAACTGGCAGAACACGATCTTCGCCACCACGAGTGCAAATGGAGCTTTCGTCTACAACACCAATCTGACCAGCGTGGCGATCACGGGCGGGGAAGGGCGGGTGGCGTGGAGCGGCGCGCGCGTGCGGCTTTCGGCCACGGCGGCCTATGTCGATGCCCGGCTGACGGCGGATACGTTGCTGGGCACCAGCGATGGCGTGGGCAAACGCGGCGATCGGCTGCCGAACGTGCCGCGAGTCACGTACGCATTGCTGTGGGACTGGGCGATTGATGCCTCGCACGATGCCGCGCATTGGACGCTGGGCGGTGCGCTGAGCGGCAATGGCGCGATGCATTCGACGTTCAGCCGGGACAGCGCCTTTCACGAACGCACGCCAGCGCGGGTGCTGGTCGATGCCTATCTGCTGTACCGGCGCGGCGCCTGGAGCGCGCGCCTCGGCGTGGACAATATGTTCGATGCGCTGGCACCGAGCCGGATCAGCTCCAGCAACTTCGGCATCGGGCAGATCTATGCCGCGCGTCCCCGCACCGTCACGCTTGGGCTCACGCGGCGCTTCCGCTGAACTATTCCGCGGGCATCTCCGCCGCGAGCCGGCGCGCGATGATGTGCGGTGACGCGGCGCGCCGGGCGAGCAGCCGGTAGAGCACGGGAATCAGGAACAGGGTGATGGCGGTCGCGATCGTCACCCCGGCGACGATCACCACGCCAATCGCCCCGCGCGCACCGGCGCCGGCCCCATGACTGAGCGCAAGCGGCACCGCGCCGAACACGGTGGCGATCGAGGTCATGAGGATTGGGCGCAAGCGGCGAATGGCAGCGTCACGCGTGGCGGCAACGAACTCCTGCCCCTCGTCGCGTAGCTGATTGGCATATTCGACGATCAGAATGCCGTTCTTGGCGGCGAGGCCGACCAGCATGACGATGCCGATCTGGCTGAACAGGTTGAGCGTGATGCCGGCGAGCCACAGGCCGATGATGCCACCCCCGGCGGCGAGCGGAACGGTGGCGATGATCACCGCGGGATGGACGAAGCTTTCGAACTGCGCGGCGAGCAGCAGATAGATGATCACCACGGTGATGCCGAAGACGACCCAGATGGCGTTGCCGGTCTGCTTGAGCGACTGGCTTTCGCCGCGATAGCCGATTGCCTGCACCTCGGGTGACTTGCGTGCCTCCTCCTCCAGAAAGGCCAGCGCCTTGCCCAGTGAGTAGCCGGGCGCGAGCCCGCCCTGCAGCGTGATCGCGCGCATCTTGTTGAACCGGCCAAGCTCACGCGCGGACGCCGCCTCGCGCACATGAACGAGGTTCGACAGGGGCACCAACTCGCCCGAGCGCGCGCGGACATAGACGCTGTCGAGGCGGGCTTCCTTGTCGCGATCCTCCGCGCCGGCCTGCACCATCACGCGGTATTCCTCGCCGCGGTCGACATAGGTGGAGACGCGGCGCGAGCCCATGACGGTCTGCAGCGCCTGGCTTACGTCATCAACCGAGACGCCGAGGTCGCCAGCGCGATTGGCATCCACGTCGATCAGCAACTGGGGCTTCGATTCGACGTAATCGGCATCGAGATTGACCAGCCCCGGATTGTCGCGCGCGGCGGCAAGGATCCGGTCCCGGGCGCGGGCGAGATCGTCATAGGTCGCTCCCGCAATGACGAAGCCGACCGGCTGGCCACGTCCGCGACCGAGCGAGGAGCGCACATTGGCGTTGCCGCGCACGCCAGGCACTTCCTGCAACGCGGCATTCACGACCCGCGCGACGTCCTTCGACTCTTCTGCGCGCTCTTCCCAGGGCTTGAGGAAGACGCTCATGCTGGACGCGTTGAAATCCTCCGCCATGCCATAAGCGAGCGGCAGGCGCGTGTTGAAGCCGCGGATCGGCCCATCCTCCGTCATGAGCGGCGCAACCTTGGCCTCGACCTGAGCGGCGTAACGGTCGAGCTCGGCAAAGCTGGTGCCTTCCGGCGCATTGAGGCGCACTTCAAGCACGCCCGTGTCCTCCGGCGGGACCAGCTCGCCATCGATCTGAACGAACAGGAAGCCGCAGCCCAGGAGAAAGAGCGCGACACCGCCCAGAACGATGCGCGGCCGGGCAAGCGCATGATCGAGCAGCCGGCCATAGCCGTGTTCCAGCCGTCCGAACTGGTGGTCCACCCAGCGCGCCAGCCGCCCACCCTCCTCACGACGAAGGAGTTTCGACGACAGCATCGGCACGAGGCTGAGCGCGAGCACGCCCGACAGGGCAATCGCGGCGATCATCGCGACCGCCAGTTCGCGAAACAGCAGGCCGGTCTGACCGGCGATGAACATCACGGGGACGAACACCGCACAGACCACCGCCGTGGTCGCCACTACCGCAAACCCAACCTCGCGCGTGCCGCGATAGGCGGCGACCAGCGGGGTTTCGCCTTTGATGATGCGGTGATGGATGTTTTCCAGCACCACGATGGCGTCATCGACGACCAGGCCGATCGCCAGCACCAAGGCCAGCAGGGTGAGCAGGTTGATCGAATAGCCGAACACCCACAGGACCGCGAAGGTGCCAAGCAGGCAGATCGGCACGGTGATCGTGGGAATGATAGTCGCCCGTCCGCTACCCAGAAACAGATAGATCACGATCACAACCAGGATCACCGCCTCGCCAAGCGTGCGCCATACCTCATGGATGGCGCGATCGATGAACAGCGAATTGTCCGAGCCCAAAGTCATGGTGATGCCGGCAGGCAGATCCGGCTCGATCTGCTTCATCAGCGCCTTTACGCCATTGGCGACTTCCAGCGTGTTGGCGCCTGACTGACGCACGATGCCCAGGCCAAGCGCGGTCTGCTGACGAAAGCGGAAGGCGGTGTATGGATTTTCCGGGCCACGCTCGACCCGTGCGATGTCGCCGAGCCGCACGAGATAGCCGTCGCCGCCCCGGCCGATGACCAGGCTGCGGAAGGATTCGGGGCTGGCGAAGGCGCGATCAACACGCAGCGAGACGTTCTGCGTCGAGGATTCGATGCGGCCGGCCGGCAGCTCGACATTCTGCCGCCGCAGCGCATCCTCCACATCGCGCGGTGTCAGCCGGTATGCGGCAAGCTTTCCGAGATCGAGCCACACCCGCATTGACGGGCGCGCCTGGCCAACGAACTGCACCTGCGCCACGCCGTCGATGGTGGAAAAGCGGTCGAGCAGGAACCGCTCCACATAGTCCGACAGCGCTACCTTATCCCAGGACGCGCCCTGCACAACGATGTACATGATGGGCTGGGCGTCGGCGTCCACCTTGCGGACTTCGGGGGGCAACACCTCCTCCGGCAGATCGGCGAGCGCGCCGGACACCCGATCCCGAACATCATTCGCCGCCGCGTCCACATCGCGGCTGGGGCGAAACTCGATTGTGATGTCCGAACGCCCGTCGGTGGACCGTGAGGTGATCGTCTCGATCCCCTCGACGCCGGCCAACCGCCCCTCCAGCGGCTGTGTGACGCGGCTTTCGACCACCGCGGCGGCTGCGCCGACATAGCTGGTCTGTACCGAGACGACCGGGGGATCGGTCTCCGGGAATTCACGGACGGAGAGGTTGAGAAAAGCGACCACGCCGACGATCATGATCAGGATCGCGCCGACCGCCGCCACGACGGGTCGGCGGACGGAAAGGTCGGACAGCATCATCCGTGCTGACCCCGGCCCGCATCTCCGCCCCGCGCCGCCCTGGTGCGCGGAGCCGGACCGCCGTCAACCTTTACCTTGATCCCGTCGCTGACCTTCACCACGCCTTCCGTGATGACACGGGCGCCTGGTGCGATCCCGCGTACTTCGATCACACCGCCGTCGCGCGCGCCGGTGGTCACCTTGGTGCGATGCGCCACGTCCTTGCCGTCGACGACATAGACGTAGCGTTCCGCACCTTCGCCGAGTACCGCCAGCTCCGGAATGGCCGCGGCATCACGCTCGCCGGTGAGCACCCGTACCGTCAGCAGCATGCCTGGCTTCAGCCTGTTGCCGGGATTGGGCAGGATCGCCCTGATACTGGCGGCGCGCGTGTTGGGATCGATCACCGGATCGATTGAACTGACCTGACCGCGGAACGGCACGTCCGGATAGGCGGCGGCATGAGCGACGACCGGCTCCCCGATCCGCATATGGGCAAGCGCGGTCTCGGGCACGGTGAAGTCGAGCTTGATGCGCGAAATGTCGCTGATCGTCGCGATCGGCGTACCGGCGGAAATGATCGTTCCGCGCGATATCGCGCGCTGGGAAGCGTAACCGGAAAATGGCGCCCGGACGATGCGGTCGGTGATCTGGGCTCGGGCGGTATCCGCCTCGGCGCGGGCCTGTTGCGCCAAGGCGCGCTGCTGATCGAGCGTTGCCGGAGTGACGAAGCCGCGCTCGTTGAGCGCGCTCATGCGGCCGAGCTGCGCCCTTGCCTGCTGCTCCGCCGCGACGGCACCAGCAAGGGCGGCACGCTCCTGCGCCTGCGCCAGTGTGGCGATCACCTGCCCGCGCCGCACGAAGCCGCCGTCGGTGAAGCTGACCTGCTCGATCCGCTCGGTGACCGGGGACGACAGCGTAACCTGCTCGTTGGCGCGCGCCGTTCCGACCGCTTCGACCTGATCCGCAAAATGGTGAATGGCGGGCGGCTCGGCACGCACCAGCGGGGCGGCCTTGGCCTTGCCCGACGGTGCCTCGCCGCCGCCGCATGCCGCCAAGGGCGCAAGCATGATGGCGAGCGCCAGCAGTCGCCCTCGCGTGCCTGAAGTGAAATGAAAGTCTCGGCCGGCCATTGTTTTATCCAGCACTATTCGGATGCGGCGACCCTCACCGCCTTGTTCGCAACAGACCACAGCTTCGTGCTGCACCGCAACGGGCAAGCCCGACTAAAAAGCATCGGTCGGGCAGAACCAAGGGTTATGCCCGAGCCAGGGCGAGCGTAGCTTCGGGGCCCATGATCGTCATCCCGCGAAGTCCGGGTTTGTTCGGAGCGAGGATGAGGTGACGGCGCCGTACAATCGGTTCGAGCGAGCGCGCCAATTCTGGCGTGGCGCCAGCCCAGAGCCGGAGACGCTTTCATGAGCAAGCCCAACATTCTCGTGATCTTCAGTGACGACGTCGGACCACAGAACCTGAGCTGCTTCAGCCACGGTCTGTTGGGCTACAAGACCCCGAACCTGGATCGGATCGCCAAGGAAGGCGGGATGTTCACCGATTATTATGCGGAGAACAGCTGCACCGCAGGGCGAGCGGCCTTCATTACCGGGCAAGCACCGGTGCGTACCGGGCTGTCCAAGGTAGGTCTGCCCGGATCGAAGCTGGGGCTATCGGACAAGGATGCCACCCTTGCGGAACTGCTGAAGCCGCATGGCTATAAGTGCGGTCAGTTCGGCAAGAACCATCTTGGCGACCGCAACGAATTCCTGCCGACGGCGCATGGCTTCGATGAGTTCTACGGCAATCTGTATCACCTGAATGCGCACGTTGAGCCTTACAACGAGGATTATCCCAAAGATCCGGCGTTCAAGGAGCGTTATGCACCGCGCGACGTGGTTCACAGCTGGGCCACCGCTGAGGAGCAAGAAGGCGAGGATCCGCGCTTCGGCAAGGCCGGCAAGCAGAAGATCGAGGAAATCGGCCCGCTCGATCTCGATCGCATCCCGATCATCGATGAGGAGTATCTTGAACAAAGCCTGCGCTTCATTCGCGCGCAGCATGAAGCCGGAACGCCGTTCTTCTGCTGGCACAACGCCAGCCGCATGCACTTTCCGACCATGTTGAAGGAGGAATCACGCGGCGTAACCGGGCAGGGCATTTTCGCCGATGGAATGGTGGAGCATGATGGCCATGTGGGGCAGTTGCTCGATCTGCTCGACGAACTCGGCATCGCCGAGGATACGATCGTCGTTTATGCGTCGGACAACGGGCCCATGTTCCTCAACTGGCCCGATGGCGGCACGACCGCTTTTCGCAGCGAGAAGAACACCAATTGGGAGGGCGCCTGGCGTGTGCCGGCGCTGGTCCGCTGGACGGGGACGATCCCGGCCGGCAGCGTGTTCAACGACCTCGTTTCCCACACCGATTGGGTGCCGACGCTGTACGCTGCCGTGACGGGCGACACCGACCTCCAGGCGAAGCTGCGCGACGGCATGGAGGTCGGCGAGAAGAGCTTCAAGATACACCTGGATGGCGTGAACATCCTGCCCTATCTGAAGGGCGAAAGCGAAGCTTCGGGACGCAAATCCTTCTTCTACTTCGGTGACAGCGGCGAGCTTCTAAATGTCCGCTATGGTGACTGGAAGTGTGTGTTTGCCGAACAGCGCGGCAAGCAGTGGATGATCTGGCGCGAACCGTTCACCCCGATGCGCGCGCCCAAGCTCTATAACTTGCGACGAGACCCATTCGAGCGCGGGTTCGAGGAATCGGTTGTGTATGAAACCTGGTTTCAGGAGCGGCAGTTCATTCTCGTGCCGATCTCGGAGTTCGTGGTGAAGATGCTTGCCACGTTCGAAGAGTTCCCGCCGCGCTTCAAGGCGCCGAGCTATTCGCTGTCCAATGCGCTCGAGATGATCGAGACTGCGCAGGGCTGATAAAGGCGAGCGGCGCCGGACAGGCGCAACAGGCCAGCCCCAGTTCCGGCTCCCGAATG
Organism: Sphingomonas sp. OV641; assembly: GCF_900109205.1. NCBI lineage: Bacteria > Pseudomonadati > Pseudomonadota > Alphaproteobacteria > Sphingomonadales > Sphingomonadaceae > Sphingomonas > Sphingomonas sp. OV641. The sequence continues at coordinate 183,743 of NZ_FNZB01000001.1, forward strand.
AGTCGGCACTGGGGCTGTGCCTTGCCTATCGGACGGGCGTGTCGACGATTGCGGCTATAGAGCGGCGGCGGTCTGGCGACGTGTGATCACGGTGCCGCTCGTCGCCCTGCAGTTTCTGCACGCTGGCAATCAAGGCAGTGGGGGCGCGTTCGCCCTCGCCATCAGCCTCCGGCATGGCACAAGGGAAGTGGATCTCCAGTACGTTCAACAACGTGAGACTCGCGTCGTCGCCTTCTTGCTCCGGATGTTCAGTCGCGAAGTCGAGGAACATGGATTTCAGTTCAGCCACCAACAGCTTCTCAGGCGGGCAAAATGTCGGCTCTGCGTCGCTGGCGATCAATTGACCCATGATCAACCCTTCCACGGCGCCGGACAGAAATCCGGAACATGCGTGATCCACCGCAATCTCCGAATTGTCACACACCACTCTTAATTCAGCGGTGGAGATGCGAGACTCGGTGAGTTGCGCCGCGGCGGGTGCGTGCATGGAGAGGACAACCGGCATCAGGATCGGGGCGATCCAGTGGCGGCAGGTGCCCATCAGCTCTCTCCCTCGTTTGCAAGCAATCGCGTTGGTTAACGTTGAAGATGCAGGTTGCAGCGGATGCTGCCCATAAGGGTAAATCACGATATCGGCTTCGAAGCAGAGCAAAGTGCTAGCCGTCCGGGCTTATCAAAAAGATATGTGGTGAACAACCAAACAGGAAGTTGCTCGCGTCAGGGTTTCACCGGATGCAAATGCGGGCAACTTTACCTATAAGTGCACGTCCAAGTGGGCGTAAGCCATCTCGCCCCTTGGATATGGCAGGGGGTATTAACCATGTTATTTGGGGTACGCTCAGAAATCACGTCCGCGTCCGAGCCGTCAGGCGCCGCCAATGTCCAGAATTTGTCTTCTCGTTATGGATCGGAGGAAAGCGCGCTTGGCAGTGCGGTGCGCGCACTTATCGATGGGTTGCCGGGCCCTATCGCCGTGACCAGCGCTGATTGGCGTATCCTGATCGCCAATCGCGCCTGGATCGATCGCGCCGAGGAAGAGCAGAGATGTGCGCTGCTGTCGATCGGCCACAATTTCAGGTTCTACTGGCTCTGGCTGCAGATGACGGGACTGGCCGGCGCGCAGGACGCCATCGATCAGCTCGACCAGTTTACCGCCGGGGGCGGCTTGCAGGCTCAGGTTCATGGTCGTGAAGACGAACAGCAACGCTTCTGCCTCAGCCGCTTCGACTTTCTGGGTGGCCGCTACACGATCGTGGCGCGCTCCAACGCAGGGGAGATCGAACGATTGCGCCGGCAGAACCGCGCGCTGAACGTCAGCCTGATGAAGGCGGAGACTCGGCTGGTCCAGGTGCATGAGGACGAGCGCGTTCGCCTTGCGCGTGACCTGCACGACACGGCTGCTCAGCATCTTATCGGCATGAACCTGATGCTGGGGAAGATGAAGGTGATGGCGACGGATGTGGTGAGCGCGAAGGCGGTCGCCGATCTGTCGGAACTGCTCGGCCAGTTTCACAAGGATTTGCGGGGACTCACATATCTGCTTCATCCCCCGCAGATCGGAGAGCATGGCCTCCATGGTGCTATTGCGCGATTGTGTGACGGGTTCGCTCAACGGACCGGCCTCAGCATCGACGCGCGCATCTATGGCGAGGATCGGCGGCGAAACTCGCCTGCGGAGGGTGCGGCATATCGCATCGTCTAGGAAGCGCTCAGCAACGTGCATCGCCATGCCCGCGCGTCCAGGGTGCGTGTCCGGGTGAGTGACCGGCCGGATGCGCTCTACGTTTCGGTTCTTGACGACGGACGCGGGCTGGGTTGGCGCGGATCCAACGATGCGGGCTCCGACGTCGTGGTCGGTGTCGGGATCGCAGGCATGATCGGACGTGCCGCGGAACTGGGCGGCATGCTTCGGCTACAGGCGCAAAAGGGCCGCAACGGCACGGCGGTGGTCGCATGCCTGCCGCGCGATGGCGGCGGACGGTCCTTCATCCCGCCGGTCATGTAGGAGCCGATCCTGCTATCCTGATCCGCTTTTCCGGCGCGGGCGGTAGCCCGGCCGAGGTGCGGAAGTGTGCGCCTGGCGGCAAGCAATCCCGACTTGCCAATCCGACGGTAGGTGGGCGGCGCGTGAAGCGCTGGCCGCAGGTTTCCTCTCGCGCGGTGATGGGGGTTCTTCTGATCCGAAGATGGGGTTGGCCCCGATGAAGCGCCGCTGACACCCGCTTTAGAGTGCCGATGGCAGCGGGCGCGCCGGCACAAGCGAAGTTGCCCATCCTTAACGGCTGGAGCTTCAAATGGCCGAGCAGAAGAAGCCGAACATCCTCATCATCTGGGGCGACGATGTCGGCATGTGGAACATCAGTGCCTATCACCGGGGCATGATGGGCGGCTCGACTCCGAACATCGACCGCATCGCCAAAAAGGGCATGATCTTCATGGATCACTATGCCCAGGCGTCGTGCACCGCAGGACGCGCAGCTTTCATCACCGGCCAGTATCCCGTCCGGGTGGGGCTGAGCACCGTTGGCCTCGCCGGCGCGCCGCAGGGCATGCAGAAGGAGGATCCGACCATCGCTGAACTGCTAAAGCCGCATGGTTATGCGACGGGTCAGTTCGGCAAGAACCATCTGGGGGATCGCGACGAGCATCTTCCCACCGCCCATGGTTTCGACGAATTCTTCGGCATCCTCTATCACCTGAACGCAGGCGAATATGCCGAGGAATATGACTATCCCAAGGATCCCGAGGTGGCGAAGCAGTTCGCCTGGCGCGGCGCGATCCATAGCTGGGCTGACGGCAACGGCGGCCAGAAGATCGAAGACAAGGGGCCATTCGGCCGCGAGCGGCAGCGCACCATGGACAATGAATTCATGGTCGAATCCAAGCGCTTCATTCGCGAGGCTGTAGAGGCCGGGAAGCCGTTCTTCGTGTGGCACAACACGACGCGGATGCATTACCGCACGAACTTGCCACCGGAATATGACGGCGTGACCGGCTATGGCATCTATGCCGACGGCATGAAGCAGATGGACGACCATGTCGGCGAACTGCTCGACCTGCTTGAAGAGCTTGGCATCGCCGACAACACGATGGTGATGTTCTCCACTGACAATGGCGCTGCATCCAACAGCTGGCCGGACGGTGGCAACCAGCCGTTCCGCGGCGAAAAGGGTGTCGGCGGCTTCGAGGGTGGCTTTCGCGTGCCCTGCGCCGTCCGCTGGCCAGGGCGGATCCCGGAAGGCGTGAGCACGGGCGAGTTCATGGCGATGGAGGATTGGATGCCGACGATCCTCTCCGCGCTGGGTGAGCCTGATCTGAAAGAGGAACTGCTGAAGGGCAAGAAGGTCGGGGACATGACCTACAAGGTCCATCTCGACGGCTACGACCAGACCGAACTGCTGAGCGGCAAAGGGCCGACCAAGCGCAAGGACTTCTATTACTTCACCGAGTCCACGCTGCACGGCCTACGGTACGGCGATTGGAAGTTCTTGTTCAAAACACAGGATCGCTGGTTCAACGGGATACAGGAAAACCTGAACACGCCGCTCATCACCAATCTGAAGCTCGATCCGTTCGAACGCTTCCATGACGCGCGTGGCTTCGACGAGTGGCAGGAGAACCGTTCCTGGACGCTCGGCCCCGCGAAGATGCAGGTTGCGAAGTTCATGCAGTCGTTGAAGGAATATCCCCCAAGGATCGAGAGCATGAACTTCGATCTGGACGCAATGGTGTCAAAGGCATCGGAAGCGCAGTCGCGATAGACCTTGCGACGCTAAACGACTGGCTCCGCGGGCTGCCCCGCGGAGCCATTTTTCTGAGCCTGCCGTAAATCGCGCCGAGCGACGCAAGGAGCCGCTCAGGCCTCCACGATGTTGTTGCGCACCGCATAGCGGACCAATTCTGCTGTCGTACGGAGCTTCAGCTTGTGCATGACCGCCGCGCGATGCGTCTCCACCGTCTTGACGCTGATGCCAAGCGAATGGGCGATCTCCTTGTTGATCAACCCTTCGGCGATGAGTTGCACGACCTCGCGCTCGCGATGCGTAAGCGTCGCCTGGGTTGCGGGGGATGAGGCAAGGAAGCGCTCCAGCAGCGTTTCGGAAATCACCCCGGAGAAATAAGGCCGGTTGATCGACAGCGCGTCAACGGCGGCAAGCAAATGACGTTCGGTGTCGGACTTCAGCACATAGCCGCGCGCGCCGGCCCGAAGCACTTCCAGCACCAGCTCCTCACGGTCGTGCATCGTGTAGATCAGCACCTCGACGCGCGGCACCTCCCGCTTGATCGCGCGGGTGAGATCAAGGCCATTCAGTTCGGGAAGCGAATAGTCCAGGATCGCGATGTCCGGCCGCGTGCTGATCGCCTCCTGAAGCGCATCCCGCCCGTTCGTGGCTTCCGCGACGATGTGCAGGTTGGGCCGGGTTTCGAGTAGCGTCCGAACGCCGCGGCGAACCACATCATGATCATCGGCGATCAGGACACGGCGTGTGTGACTACTCATTTGTGCCTCGCAACGTCGCTGTTGTGATCACGATAGGCTCCATCCTTAGCAAGGCATCCTTCGGGTACGCGACGTAAATGGCAGGTCCTGGCGCTATCATGCCGGCATTGTTCTTCTTGTCGATAGTGCAATCGCCGGAGCCTGCGTGCCTCTGAACTTGAGAAGTTGGTTAACGTGTTGGAAGAAAACGTTTGGACAGGCTTGCTGTATTTGCCGTTGCTACGTTGAGGGCGCGGCGGAGGTGCTGTCCAAAAACTCCGCCGCGCCCGGCCAAACGGTTCGACGGCAGAGAGGGGGGATCCCTGAAGCCCATCGAGCCGCGGCGTTCGTGAAGCATCCGGTGAGTCACCGGGCACCTCTTCATTCATGCGCTACAAGCCCTTGGTCGCACGCCCGGCCGGCACAGCCTATCGGGATTAGACATGACAGACCGGGTCTGTCGTTCCCCAGTTTGCGGCGACAAATGATGGCAGGGCGCTGCCGGGAAGTGGCGGGTACACCAAGCGGGCGCCGCCGCAGAAAATGTGAGAGGTGCCTGCGGCGCGCCCAACTGGCTTACCCCGTCATTTGACCCCGAAAAGCGCAGGAAAGTCCCGATGCACAGCACGTCCGAGGCGGATCATTCTCCTTCGGCCGCACCGTCCGCGGTGGAGTTCGGGAGCAAGTCATGGCGAATCTGAAATCCCTGAAGCGTCTCGCCATTGCCGGTCTGTGCGCTACCGCGGTGCTGTCGCCGCCTGCGCTGGCCGAGGAGGGGGGTGGCAGCGTGTACGTTCCCGGCACGTTCAACGACTTTGCAGCGGGCGTGATCGGACCTCCCGGCGTCTATCTCCGCAACGACCTCACGATCTACGACGCGAGCATCGATGCGCGGCCTCTTGGCGGACGTGTTGACGCCGGCATCGACGAGGTGCTGGTGCTCAACCTGGTCAAGCTGGCATGGGTGGCCGAAGGCAAATTGCTGGGAGGAACGCCAAATCTGGCGGTGGTGATCCCGATCATTCCCCACGTTGACGCCGACGCGAGGGTCCGCGGGCCCGGATTTGCCCGCTTCGGCTCCGGCGGCACCCGCGGGTCTGGCGACATCTTCATCCTGCCGGCGATCAACTGGGCTTCGGAGCGGCACAATTTTCAGATCGGCATCGGCATCAGCGCGCCGGCAGGCCGCTATTCGGTGGATCGCGCGGTGAACCTAGGCCGCAATTACTGGGCGATCGATCCTCAGGTCACCTATACCTTCCTTGATCCCAAGACGGGGTTTGACCTGTCGGCCACCGCCGGCGTGCTGATCAATGACAGAAACAAGGCCAGCGACTATCGCTCAGGCAGCGCGGTTCATGTCGACGCGACCCTGGCGAAGCACTTCGCATCGGGGGTGGCATTGGGCGTGACCGGCTATTGGTATCAGCAAATTGACGATGACGAGGGATTTCTGCCGCCGTTCCTTCCCGAGGGCTTTCGGGGAAGCGCGGCCGGGATCGGACCGGCAATCTCGGGCACGGTGACGTCGGGCAAGTCGACCTTCAGCGTGACCGGCAAATGGCTGCACGACGTAGAAACCACCAACCGGCTGCGCGGCGACACGATCATGGTGAGCGTGGCCACCAAATTGTAGACGGTGATCAACGAAGGGCAGGCGCCGACTGGAAGGATGCGGGAGCGTTGGTACGCATCATGGCAAGCACGTCCTCGATCGGCGCCTGTTGCTCACGAATGCTGCCTCCCGTCGGCCGATCGATATCGATGATCAGTTGATAGGCGAGGGCGAACAAGGCGAGCAACACCGTCGGGGCTGGCTTCCAGCCGGAACGCGTGCCCACAAAGCCAAGGATGAAGGCGCTGATCATCATGTAGAGCAGCAGCGTCCCCATGACGCGAGGTGGAACGTGTGCCCGGCGCGCCGCGACGCGGGCAGCACCAGCATCGATGGTGGCATTCATCGATTCGATCAGCGGGCGGGAGATCGTGCTGTTTTCGACCGGGCGGACAGCCTCGATCGTGCCACGCCAGAGCTGGATCTGTGCCCGGTCTGTCGCGGCCATCAAACCATTCTGGGTGGCCGGATCCTCGGCCCGGGCCAAAGCCAGGCGGTTCGCGGCATAATCCTGCAACAGCGCGCTCAACCTGGATCGAGATGGCTCCTCGAGCATCTGGGCGCGCAGATACGATGTGCCGATCGCGTTCGCTTCCTCCAGCGTCAATGCGCGGCGATGATCATAACGATCTATCGCCAGGCTGAAGGTGAACCCGAGCAGGAGCGCCATGAGACCGAACGCGCCGGAAACGATATACCCCTCGTCGCTTGTGCCGGTGGCGGGATTGCCACTGCGTCGACGCGCGCGCCGCTCCGCCACACTGCCAAGATGCATAGCGGCGACCAGGACGGCGACGACCAGAATAGTGACAAGCAGCTGAGGCGCCTGGAGCAGAAACCATTCCACGAGATGCATCGGCACGCTCCCTTGTTGCGAACCGTGCTGACCCGGCAGCGATGTCGCGACAACCGGGGTAAACCCGCATTCGGAAGGAGATACTTCCGGTGGCGGCGGAAGACTTTTGTAAGTTCGTGTGGAATCGAGCAGTTCAATGATCGGTCAGGAATGTTCCCCCCGACGCACTCGGGGGAATCCCTATCGCGGCGCTACGCGGGGAAGCGCAGATTGCGGGATGCTTTTGCATCAGGGGGCCACATGAGCGACAGACTGAAGCGGGTGAGGTTCGCGACGCTGGCGATGGCGACCCTGGCCGCACCGGGATCGGCGATGGCGCAAGGGATCGATGACAAATATTGGGTGGAGCTGGGCGGATACCTTCCGAAGGTCGATTCCCAGGTTCGCGTCGCAACGGTTGCCGGGCCGAACCTGGCGACCACGATCGATCTTGAAGCCGATCTCGATCTCGATAGTCGCGAGCTGCTGCCACAGGTGAACGCCGGCGTGCGCCTGGGCGATGGCGGGTGGTCACTCGACGCCGAATATTACGCGCTGCGTCGGGAGGCGACCGCCTCGATCAGACGAGAGATCGTGTTCGATGACGCGACCTATCCCGTGGGCGTGAGCGTTCGCAGCAACTTCGATTCGAGCATCTACCGCGCTACGGTGGGCTATGCCTTTGTTCGCTCACCGAACACCCGCGTTGGTGCGGCGATCGGGCTGCATGCGACCGACTTCGAAGTGGGGCTGTCCGGCGAAGCGCAGCTCGGCGGGCTCACGACCCAAGCTGTTGCCCGCCGCCGCACGTTTCTGGCGCCCTTGCCTACGGTCGGAGTTTTCGTCCGCCAGCGGATCCTAGCCGACGTGACGGTGTCGGCGCGCGCCGACTATCTCTCCCTCAAGATCGACGATTATTCCGGCCGGCTGCTCAATGCGCAGGCGTCGGTCGTCTGGCAGTTCGCTAAGAACTTCGGGCTTGGCGCGATGTACCGTCACGTCGATTATCGCGTGGACGTGGAAAAGGAGCGCTGGAACGGACGGTTGAAGTATCGCTTCAGCGGGCCGGCATTGTTCGTCCGGGTGGGCTTTCCCTGAATTCAGGCGTCGCGCACGACACAGCGGAAGCCGACATGACTGGTCGATGTGTCGATCGGTTGCGCGTGGCGCGCCGCCGGCCGATAGCGCTGGCAGTAATTGGGCGCACACAGGTGAGAGCCGCCCTTCAGCACTTTTCGCGGTATTGCGATGGCAGGCATCGCAGGGTCGAAGCTCCGCTCCCGTTCGGCGCCGAGCGGATTACGCACCGCGCAGCACGGCCGGTCGGCATTCACATGATGGCGCGCGGCGTAATAGTCCTGCGTCCACTCCCAGACGTTGCCGATCATGTCGAACACGCCATAGCCGTTCGGCGGGAACGTCCCGACAGGAGAGGTGCGGGCGAAGCCATCCGTCAGCAGGTTTTCGTTCGGAAAGGCGCCCTGCCAGGTATTTGCCATTGGCTTTCCGCCCGGCATCAGTTCGTCACCCCAGGCATATTCCTTGCCCTCCAGCCCGCCGCGCGCTGCATATTCCCATTCGGCTTCGGTCGGCAGGCTCTTACCCGCCCATACGGCGTAGGCTTCGGCATCGGCATAAGCGACATGGATGACCGGGTGATCGTCCATCCCGTCGATCGAGGATCGGGGGCCAAGAGGATGTTTCCAATCGGCATCAAGGCAGTAAGTCCACCATTGCGAGATGTCGGCATGATTGGTGACCCGGTGGCGCGGCGGCTGGAAGACCAGCGAGGCCGGACGCAGCAGCGCCGGATCAGCCCCGGGGTAGTCGCGCGGATCGGGCGCGATCTCCGCGCTCGTGACATGCCCGGTGGCCTCCACAAAGGCACGAAACTGCCGATTGGTGACCGGCCGCGCATCAATCCAGAAGCTGTCGACCGCGACGGGGTGGGCCGGTGCCTCCTCGGGATAATGGTCGTTCGAGCCCATGGTGAAGCGGCCGCCGGGCACATGAACCATCTGCGCCTTGTCGACGGGCTCTTCGAACGACGGGGAGATTTTCATCGAAGGAACGGTCACCAAAGGATCCTTTGCTCAGACGAGTTTGCCGGCAATGGCGATAAACAATGCAAGCCCCGCGACCGACATGATGAGCGCCAAGAGCAGCACCGGCCGGCGCACGCGGAATTCCTCAATACGCTGCAATTCCTTCAGCGTGGCCCAATAGCCGATCGTGCCGAAGATGATGGCGGTCGTCCCGGTGCCGGCGAGGAACAGGCCGACGACCTGTGCGGTCATCGCCGCCCTGGGTGCGTCCGGCCCGGCGATGCCCTGCAGAAATTTGTAGATGGTGAAGCCGAAGCTGAGCATCGACAGCGAGGTCCGGATCCACGCCATGAGCGTGCGATCGGCAGCCAGGATCGTGCGGGTCTCACCCAAATCGCTGGGGAGAAAGGCCGGTCTGGTCCGGGTCACTTTGCCTCCGTCGGTTCGGGCACCGATTCAGGACTGGAAAATTCGTGAATGTCGCGGCCGAGGAAAAAGCCCAGTCCCGTGCGGATCGCGGCAATAGCCGCGAGTTGCCCGATATCGTCCCACGTCGGCGCGATGGCCGTTTGAACGATATCGGCACCCAGCGCGAATTCGAGCGCAATCAGAATGGCCGCTGCGAAATCGACCCAGATCCGCCGCACGGCCCGGATGGTAAGCTGTGACTGCACGGCGCGGGCAACCAGAAGAGCGAACGCCCGCGCGCTGCCCAGAAGGACGACGAGTACGACCGCAAGCTCCAATAGCAGCGCCACATGTTCCGCAACGATCTTGAGCGTGGACTCCACTATTCGTCACTCCGCGGGACCTGCGATCATCTTGATCGCGTGACGATATGCAAGGCTATCGGCGTTTTTCCCGACGCAGGGCGGCGCGAACCCCTAAATCGAAGCTGGCGGAGGTTCGGCACGTTCAATCGCCCCGGCTTGCTGCCTAAGGCATCAGGGTTTGTCGCGCGTGCCCTCCAGATTTCCCCCGGTGGCGGATCGGGAAGGGCGGGCTAGCTTGAGCCAAGCAGCCGGAGCGAACCATGGCGGGACCAGAGATCGACACCACCGGAGAATTGATCGGCGGCAGCGCATCCACCGAACTATCCTCGAACCGCACGGCCATGTCGTTCGCGCGTAGCCAGATGTCCGGCGACCGGACGCTGATGTCGGTGATCCGTACCGCGCTGTCGCTGATCGGCTTCGGCTTCACCATCTATCAATTCTTCAAGACGGTTCAGCCGGACATCTCGCCGGGGAAGCTGCCGCCGGAGGCGCCGCTGCGCTTCGGTTTGTCGCTGATCGTTCTTGGCGTGCTGTTGCTGATCTTGGGCATCATCGGACACTGGCGGCTGATCCGTTCCTTTCGTGCACGCCGCAACCGATTGTATTCGCTGCAACTAATTCATCACCAGCCAGATCACCAGATCTCGGCAGTATGGCTGATCGCGGTGTTGCTGCTGGTGATCGGCGTGGTCGCCATCTTGCGCATCGCCTTCGGGGTCGGGCCCTTCTAGGCTCAGAATGCCTCGCCAACCGCGAAGTAGATTGCATGCGAGTTCTTGCCAAAGGCGAGGTCAACGCGCGCATTGATGCCATATTGCTTCGACAGCTGATATCGCAGCCCGACTCCGCCGGCTGGGAGCAGCGTGGTATCGCCGACCCGACCCAGTGACGGCGCGATCCCGCCGATCCCGGCAAAGGCCACGCCGCCGATCCGCCGCCACAGGTGCTGCCGCAATTCCACCTGGGCCGCCCATGACGCGCGATCGCGATATTGGCCGTTCAGATATCCCCGAAGATCATTAGACTGACCGTAGTTGCACAGGTCGTAGTAAGGCGCCTCGCGGCCGGCGGCGCAGACCGAAACTCGGCCGGCCAAGCCTGTTCGATCGTTCAAGGCTCGATAGAGGTTTGCCGATGCCGTTGCGGCACTGTGGCCGAAATCGCTGCCGAGGAAGGGCAGGCCTAGCATCCAGTGCGCCTCGACCAGAAGTCCGTTGCGTGGATTGAAGGGGGCATCCGTGCGGTCAAGAATGATCGAGGGACCAGCAGAGACGATCGTTGAGCGTAGCTCCACAGGGGGAATGTCGATCGCCGACGGCTCGTCGGGATCCGTCCTGATCCGGGTCTTCACATTCTGAACACGGAAGCGAACGCCGGCGTAGAAGTTGTGGCCGACGCGCGCCAATCCCTCGACTCGCCCACCCAGCACATCCTGTTGGATGTTGATGGCCAGCCCGCGATCCCCGGCGTCTGCGCCTACGCCGTAGAAGCGCAGCGGCAGCGAGGCGTAGCCGCCAAGCACCGAAAAGCGGAAACGATCCTGATCGAGCGCCATGCTGTGAAAGCCCGCAATCGCGCGATCGTCATTCGACGTGTACATGGCGCCTGCGCCCGTGATCCAGGGCTTGCCGGCATTTTCGGGCTCGTAGATCCTGACGATCGCAACCGCGAGGCCGGTGCCAAGCGTGGGATTGGAAAGGGGTATCGGCAGGATCAGCTGCTCGGTTGCCGCGCTTGCGGCCTCAGCCTGCTCCTTCAGTTCCTCGACCGGCGTCCCACTGTCCTGCGCCGATGCCGCATGCGACGTTGCCATCAGCGAACACACGGCAAGCGTGATCAGGCGCGGCGCCCAGGTCACTAGAACAGGAACCCGACGCGCGCCTCTATCTTCCAGTCATATGGGGCGTCACGGTCGCCAATCATCTTTGCCGACCCTTCCAGCGAGGTGATGATCTGGCCTCCCCACAACTTTCCGACCGCCGCGTTGAAGGGCAGGAAGAAGCTGTCCTTGATGAAATCGTAGCGGATTTCGGTGCTGGGGAAGAGGGTGACAAAGGCCGCATCCCTGAGCGCAATATTGAGGGTCGGGCCGAACTGCAGGTTGCTGACATTTGCGCGGTCATCATCCCCGGCGAAGCTGAAATCCCAGCGCGCTGCGGCCACGAAGAAGCTGCCGGGCGAGATGGAGTTCATCGCCCAGCGATAGCCGGCGAGAGGAACCATCCTCCACTTGCCACCGCCGAACCCCACTTCCCCGGCGGTGGGCACGATCAACTGGCTGCCGACGCCAAAGGCTTCGTTGCGGTTGACGGGGTGGATATACAGCGCCTGGACCAGGACATCGCCAAAGCCGATGTCGTTCTTGCCGGTGGGATTGTCGCGCGTCACGAAATCGTTGGCGACGAACGGCAGGTCCATGCGCAGCGCGAGCTGGTCGCCGTTGGCGAGCGGAACGGGGCGGTCGTGCCGCAGGATGAAGGTCTGCGTACCTGAGCCGTCTTCACCCTCCTCATAGCCGGTACGCAGGTCGATCCGCTTGACCGGGTCGGTCACGTCCTGACCGGTATTTGGCCCCTCCACACCTGAGGTGTCGGCCGGCCCACTTTCCTGCGCATGTGCGGGAAGGCTCAACAGGAGAGCCGACAGGCCGAATATCGCATCGCGAGCAGCAGGATGGGCGCGCATGTCCGGTCTCCTTGGATCCGCCAGCAGCTTACGAGCCTGCACCGTGCCGGCGGGATCAGGTGAATCCATCACGTTGAACAGGAGCAATACCGACGACGGGTGGAGGTACCGGCGCCGCTATTGTGAGCCCCGCCACCGGGCGCTGGATGTAAGCACAGCACGGTTTTCGGGATTCATCCCGATAGAGGCCGCCTACCGTTCGTGAAGAATGGGCCTGAACCTCAGATCATCATCGACGGAGCAGGCCATGAACTTCAACCGGCATATAAGACGATCATGCGCGATCGTGTTGCTTGCTGTCGCGGCCCAGACGTCCGCCCAGACGGGTACGGCTCCGGCTCCGGCTCCGGCTCCGGGGGCAGGTACGGCTACGGTGATCGAGCCGGAAGCCCTGGAAGCGATGGATCGCATGAGCGCGGCCTTGCGTGCCATGCCAAAGCTCCGCTTCGACGCGGACACGACCATGGAGGAGGTGCTCGAAACCGGCCAGAAGCTGCAGTTTGGCGGCAAGCTGGAGATGGCTGCACGCAAGCCCAACGGGTTCAAGATCATCGCCGCGGCCGACACCGTTCACCGGGAATTCTACTACAACGGCCGGACGTTCGCGATGTATGCTCCGCGCTATCGCTATTACGCCGAGGTGCCGGCGCCGCCGTCGATCGGGCAAACCATCGACAAGGCGAAAACGGAATATGGCATCGAGCTTCCGCTGGTGGACCTGTTCCTCTGGGACAGCGACCAGACGATCCGATCGCGCATCCGCTCCGCCTTTGCGCTCCGCCCCGAGACGATCGAGGGGCGTAGCTGCTTTCACTATGCCTTTCGGCAGGAGAAGGTGGACTGGCAGATCTGGATCGAGGAGGGCGAGCGCGCGCTGCCCTGCAAGATGATCGTCACCAACACCGAAGATCCGTCGCTGCCGCAATATGTGGCGGTGCTGCATTGGCGTGACGCCAGCACGCTGGGAGATGGCGACTTCACCTTCACCCCACCGGCGGATGCGCGGCGGATCGACATGCCCGGAGTGGCGCGGGCGTCTGCTCAGGGAGAGACGAAATGATGCGGCGGTCAACGGGCATCTTCGGCCTGGCAGTAGCAGCCTTGGCGGCCGCACCGGTCGTGGCCGAGCAGACGGTGGTTGCGGCCCCTGCTACCATGACGGTGGAAGCTGGTCTCGTGGCGGCGCAGGGGCATCCTGGTGGCGGGCATCGCCCCGGCGGACGGCCCGGCGGCGGACATGCCCGGCCATCACGTCCCGGCGGCGGACAGCATTCGCGTCCACCGTCCCGGCCGAACAACCGCCCTCCGGTGCGTGGCCATTCCCACACAAACATCAATCATCACAACAATGTGAACGTGAACGTCCACCACGATTACCATCACTCCCACTACGACCACCACCATGACTGGGATGACGATTGGGACGACCACTGGCATCCGCTGCGCACGGCCACCACGGTGGCGCTGACCGCGGCCGTGGTCGGGTCGATCGTGCGCAGCCTGCCGCCTGATTGCAGCACCATGATCGTCAACGGCATCAGCTACTCGCAGTGCGGGAACACCTGGTACCAGCCGCAATATGCCGGTTCCTCGGTGCAGTATGTGGTGGTCAATCCACCCCGCTGAGCGGGACCTTCTTCAAGCAAGCGGGAGCCTGGGATGACGCTGCTTCAGTCATTGAACCTCGTCCTGATGATCAGCATCGTCTTGTCCGTGTTTTCGCTGGCGATGCGGGCGCGGATGCACGACCTGACCTACCTCCTCACGCATTGGCGGCTTGGGCTGGGCGCCATCCTGTCGATGTTCGTCGTCGTCCCGGCTGCGGCGATCGCGATGTGCCTGATCTTCACCTTCCGGCCGCCAGTGGAGATCGCGTTGGTCACCATCGCCTTCTCTCCCATGCCCCCGGTGCTGCCAGGCACACAGCTGAAGGCGGGAGGCAGGCCCTCCTATGTCGCCGGGTTGATTGTTCTCACCACAATCGCCGCCGTGGTCGCTGCGCCGATTGGTGTCGCTGTGGCCGGGGGAATATTCGGGCTCGACGTGGGCGTGGCGCCGGCGCGCGTCGCCACGCTGGTCGGCATCACGGTTGGTTTTCCGCTGGTGGCGGGCCTGATCGTGGCCTGGCTGGCGGGAAGCCATTCCGACCGGATCGCAGCGGGAACTGGTGTTCTCGGCCATGGCCTTCTGGCGATCGCAATGCTCGGTATCCTCATCTTGCTGGCACCGGCGATCTGGGCTGTCATCGGCGATGGAACAATCCTGGCGCTGGTTGCGCTCGCCGCGATCGGGTTCGGCGCAGGATATCTGCTCGGCGGACCGGATGTGCATGACAAGGCGGCGCTCTCGCTGGCGTCGGCGACGCGCCATCCGGGCGTTGCCATCGCAATCGCGACGGCCAACTTCCCGGACGAGAAGCTGGCGCCCGCGGCGATCGCGCTTGGGCTGGTGATTTCGACGCTGCTTGGCATGCCGTATATAAAGATGCTGGCGCGGCGGCCGGATAGCACCATCGGCTCGCAGCCGGCGTAGCCGGCGCTTTCAAAAGGCTGCGTTCAAGATCCTTCTCCGCCTTTTGGCAAGGCTGGCGCCGGCCGCCCCGAATGCCTTAGGAAGAGCATATCGGAGAACATGCTCACGTGCGCGGATGAGACCCGGCGAAAAACGGCCGTGCGTGGCGCAACAGGGAGAGGGATGATGGCGGAGGGGGCAGGCCCGCTTGCGGGCATACGGGTGATCGACATGACTCAGTTCGTGCTCGGCCCCTATGCGACGCAGATGCTGGGCGACCTGGGCGCGGAGGTCATCAAGATTGAGACGCCCAGCGGCGACCGGCAGCGCCGCGAGATGGGCCGGATCGCGCCAGCCCAGGACGTGTCCGCGCTGTTCCTGCAGCTGAACCGGAACAAGCAGTCCGTGGCCCTGGACCTCAAGGTGGATCATGACCGCGAGCAGCTGCGCGCGCTGATCGGAACGGCGGACGTGTTCGTGCACAACATGCGTCCGGAGGCGGTTCAGCGCCTTGGCTTTGACTATGAGGCCGTCCGGGCGATCCGCCCCGATATCGTTTATGGCTGGGCATGTGGTTTCGGCGACGGCGGTGAATATGCCGGCCGGCAGGCGTTTGACGATCTGATCCAGGGTGCGGCGGCGGCGACGGCGCTGCTGCCGCTCTATGACGGGAACCCCGAACCCAGGCCGCTTCCGACCTTTATGGCCGACAAGGTTTGCGGCCTGATGCTTCTGATCGGCATTCAGGCGGCCTTGGTGCACCGGGCGAGGACGGGAGAGGGGCAGGAGGTAAAGGTGCCGATGCTGGAGTCTTTTGCCGGCTTCCTGCTGGTCGAGCATCTTCACGGCCACAGTTACGATCCGCCGCGCGGCAAGTTCGGCCATCCGGGCGCGCTGACGCCGTTTCGCAAAGCGCTGAGAACAAGTGACGGTTACATGATGGTTCTGGCGCAGGATGTTGAGGCATCGAATCGGTATTTGGCGCTGGGCGGCATTGACGGGGCGGAGGTCGAGCGCCGCTATGCGGAGGAGGTGGACGGGCGGGGGCGAGTCAACGCCTATCACCGGATGCTGGCGGAAGTGGCGCTGACGCGGACCACGGCGGAATGGATGGCGCTCGGCACCGAGCACAGCATCCCCATCATCCGCGTCAACGATCTGCCGGGCGTGCTGACCGACCCGCACCTCAGCGAAGTGGGATTTTTCACCCCGCGGAAGATCGATGACGAGGTTGGCAGCTATCTCGCCATGGCGCCAGGCATCAGCTTTTCGGCCACGCCCATGTCGATTACGCGCGATCCTCCCCGACTGGGGCAGCATACCGCGGACGTGCTGCGCGCGCTAAAGGCAGGGCCGGCGACGGCGTCAGAATAGCGGCAGAAGAGGGGGCGGCGATCCGCTGCCGCCCCCCTCCGCCGCTTCAACAGCGTATCAGGGCTTCGCCTTCAGCGCCGCGGCGTCGAGATCAACCTCGAGCTCGCGCGGCCAGAACCGCAATTCGCGACACTTGGCGACGAAAGCTTTGGTATCCTTGGCGCCGGTCAGGGCGATGAAGCCATCGTCACGCCCGGGCAGCCCGGCCGCGTCGAACAACTGCCCTGCGGCCGCACTGTGGCCGATGAACTTGCAGTGCGCGAAGGCGTCCGCCACGAAATCCTTCGCCGTTGCATCCTTGGCCAGCATGGCCGCGCCATCTTTCGAAGGGAGCACGGCCACGGCATCGTACAGGACCGAGGGACCGCCATCGATCTTCTGCTTGGCGGCGACCTTCGTGCCATCGTCCAGCGTGACGCCGCCGATCTTGGGCGCGACCACCTCCCACATCGCGCCTTCCGCCTCGAGCGACTTGGTCAGCGCATTGAACAGATCGGCGCTGGAGCCGTCGGTCAGCAGCACGCCCATCTTGCGACCCTTGAAGTCTGTCGGGCCGTTCGCCAGGATGCTGAGCGCTGCCGATGGCGGCAGATCGAGCGTTGGCTTGGCTGCCTGCGCCGGTTCCGGCAGCTCGAGCCCGAGCCCGTCGGCAACGGTGGCGGCCAGCCCCTCATCGATCAGCCGAAGATGCGAGACGGCACGGACGCGGATGTCGACGCGTTCGACCTTGGACAGCTCGAACACCAGGGCATCGCCCAGGTGCTTCTGTTCAATCGGTTGCTGACTGATGAAGAACTGCCGCGCCTGGCTGTAATGATCCGCGAAGGTTTCGGAGCGGATGCGCTGTTTCGTTCCCTGCACCTCTGCCGGGAAGCTGCGATAGCCGATCTCCGGGTTCTCACGCGGGCCGCCATCCGGGCCCCAGCTGTTCGGCTCATAATTGGCGCGCCCCTTGGGATTGCGCATCGCCATATGGCCGTCCTGCTGGAAGTTCATCACCGGGCAGCGCGGTGCATTCACCGGAATATGGGTGAAGTTCGGGCTGCCAAGCCGCTTCAGCTGGGTATCGAGATAGGAGAAGTTGCGACCGTGAAGCAGCGGATCATCCGAAAAGTCGATGCCGGGCACGACATTCTGGGTGCAGAATGCCACCTGTTCAGTGCTGGCGAAGAAATTGTCGACGTTCCGATTCAGCGTCAGCGTGCCGATGATGCGCACCGGCACATCCTCTTCGGGGATCAGCTTGGTCGCATCCAGGTGATCGAACGGCAATTTGTCCGCCGTCTCCTGATCGAACAGCTGGACGCCCAGATCCCATTGCGGGAAGTCGCCCGCCTCGATCGCCTGCCACAGGTCGCGGCGGTGGAAATCGGGGTCGGCA
The DNA here is from genome assembly GCF_900109205.1 of Sphingomonas sp. OV641. Taxonomy (NCBI): domain Bacteria; kingdom Pseudomonadati; phylum Pseudomonadota; class Alphaproteobacteria; order Sphingomonadales; family Sphingomonadaceae; genus Sphingomonas; species Sphingomonas sp. OV641. The sequence goes on from NZ_FNZB01000001.1 coordinate 201,445, forward strand.
CCGTTGATCTTGACGGCCTCGTTCCACAGCACCGACTGCAGCCCCTGCCGCGGCTTCCAGTGAAACTTGACGAAGGTTGATTTGCCTTCCGCGTTGACCAGCCGGAAGCTGTGTACGCCGAACCCCTCAATCGTGCGGAACGAGCGCGGGATCGTCCGGTCGGACATCTGCCACATGACCATGTGCCATGCCTCCGGGCTGAGGCTGGCGAAATCCCAGTAATTGTCGTGCGCTGACTGGGCCTGCGGGAAGGCGCGATCGGGCTCCTGCTTCACCGCATGGACGAGATCCGGGAACTTGATCGGATCCTGGATGAAGAACACCGGGATGTTGTTGCCGACGATGTCCCAGTTACCCTCCCGGGTGTAGAATTTGACGGCAAAGCCACGGACGTCGCGGGCGAGGTCCATCGAGCCCTTGTTGCCGGCGACGGTCGAGAAGCGAACGAAGACTTCGGTCTGCTGGCCGACATTGCTCAGCACATCGGCGCGCGTGAATTCGGCGAGGCTCTCGGTCAGCTCGAACACGCCGTGGGCGCCATAGCCGCGGGCGTGAACGACACGTTCGGGGATCCGCTCATGATCGAAGTGGAAGATCTTCTCGCGGAGGATGAAATCCTCCAGCAGCGTCGGCCCGCGCGGACCGGCACGCAGGCTGTTTTGATCATCGGCAACGGGAACGCCCTGCTGGGTTGTCAAGGTTTGCGCAGCATCGCTCGTGGTCTGGTGAGTTTCGCCGCCATGTCCCTGCGGTCCCTTGTAGCTCGTTGGCAGGTCGGCGCCTGCGGGTACGGGCGACGTCTTCGCGGGCGATCCCCCCGGCATCTTGCCCTTTTCGCCTGTGCTGTTCTTCTTCGCCATGCCGATCCCTTTCGTATCCGGTGGTTTTCGACGTAACGCGCGGCGGCGCACATGGATCGCGGGCAAGTTGCTTGATCTTGATCAACCAGCCGCGGATAGCGAACGCCTTCCGGGACGTTAGGATGGCCAGACGCGTACGGGAGAACGGACCTGCCTGAAGCCTTGCCCGCCATCATTTGCGTTCCCGCGCGGAACGAGGAAGACGCGCTCCCGACACTTATCGCAGCCCTTTGTGATCTCGCGGTCCCTCCGATGGAGCTGGACGTCTGCATCTACCTGGACCGGTGCAACGACGGCAGTGCGGCGCTGCTGGCCGACAAGGCGGCCAAGCTCCCATTTCGCCTGGTGGTCGAGCATGGCGGCGCGAGCGTGGAGGCGAATGCCGGTGCGGCCCGGCGTGCGGCCTTTGCGATGGGCCTCGGCATGCTGGGCGGGCGAGAGGGGCTGATCTTCACGACGGACGCGGACAGTGCACCCGAGCGCGACTGGATCGCGGCTGGACAACGGGCGCTGGCGCAGGCCGATGTGGTGGCAGGGCGGATCATGCGCGTCGATGCGATGCGCGATACCGAGCAGTCGCGCCTCGAACATTATTACGACCGCCTTCACCGCTATCGACGCATGATCGATCCCGTCCCATGGGAAGCGCGTGACACCCACCATTTCAGCGGCGGCGCCAACATGGCGGTGCGCGCCTCCGCCTACCGCGCGATTGGCGGTTTCCGGCCGCTGGCCAGTGGCGAGGATGCGACGTTGCTCGATGATGCGGCGCGCGCCGGATTTCGCGTCCGCCGCGATGCCGCAATGGTGGTGGAAACCTCCTCCCGACGGATCGGGCGCGTCGCCGAGGGGCTCGCCGGGACGCTGCGTGCGCTCGATGCCGGGCGGCAGGTGCGGGTGGCAAACCCGCGCGGCGCGGCCTGGCAGTGGCAGGCGCAGGCGACGGCGCGGCGCAGCTTCCCGGCGATCGACCAGGCCGAGGTGCGTGTCGCGCTGGGCGACCTGCTGGGCCTGACGGCGGATCATGTGCTGGGCGTCGCACGGGACTGCCCCAACGCTGAGGCCTTCGCGATGCGCATCGTGCCGGCGCCGCGATGCCACGGCGACACGATCATGCTGGCGGAAGCGGAGGATTTGCTGGCGGCAATGGAGGGGGCGGTGGAAGGCGAATGGCGCGAGATTGCGGCTTGATGAGCGTCGCGGCTGGCTTGCGGGACGCGATCGCCGAGCAGGATTGGGCGCGACAGCCTCTACGTGACCCCGAGAATGGCGACGATTATGTCGCGCTGCTGCGCGCGCTATACGAGACCGGCCGGCGCGATCTCCCGCTCGGCCGGCTGCTGGAGGGGCATGTGGACGCCGTGCAGATCGTGCAGCGTTATGGTTCGGCGGTACAGGTCGAGCGGCTTCGGCAAGCCTTGTGCGACGGGGCGATGCTGGGTGTCTGGAATGCCGCGTTGCCGGGCGAGCCGCTGCGGCTGACGGGCGATGCGCTGAACGGCGGCAAAAGCTACGCATCCGGCGCGGGCGTGCTGACCCATGCGCTGGTGACTGCCGAGACGGACAGTGGCGCGCAGTTGCTGCTGCTGGATCTGAAGCGCACTGTCCCTGCGATCGATCGCGACTGGTGGCGGGTGACGGGAATGCAGCGTTCCGAGACGCACCGGGTGCGCTGGAGCGATGCGGCGATCGATCACGACGACCGGATCGGTTCGCCGGATCTTTATGCGCGCGAGCCGTATTTCAGTGGCGGCGCGCTTCGTTTCGTCGCGGTCCATGCAGGCGGGATCGCCGGGATCTGCGATCGCGCGCGCGATCATCTGGTGGCGAGCGGCCGCGCCGATGATCCGTTCCAGACCGCGCGTCTGGCCGAGCTGTTCGGGCTGGCCGACACGGCGGCGGCGATGGTGCGCCGGACCGCGACACTGTGGTTCGAACTGGACGGCGAAGCGCGGCTGGCCCGGGTCGCGGCGACGCGGCTGGCGGTCGCCGATGCCGCTCAGCGCGCGATCGTGGTGGCGCAGGAAGCGGTGGGGCTGGCGGGGCACTTCCTTGCCCATCCGCTGGCGGCGATGCTGACCGATCTTGCCGTGTATCTTCGCCAGCCGGTGCCCGACGCGCAGCGGCTTCGCGTGGGGCGAGCGGTGGCGTCGGGCGAACTGGCACCGGCGCTGTGAGGCTGCGTCTGGGGGGCGTGCGCCGTGCCGTCGTCGTCGCGCCCCATCCCGATGACGAGGTGATCGGCGCGGCCGGGCTGATCGGTGCCTTGCGGGCGCGGGGCTGCGAGGTGCGGGTGATCGTGGTCAGCGACGGGGCTGCCTCGCATCCGGGCAGCAGAAGCTGGCCCAAGGCGCGGTTGGTGGCGGCAAGACGGCGCGAAAGCCTGTGCGCACTGCGCCGGCTGTCGATCACGTCCAGCAAAGTCAGGTTCCTGGGGCTGCCCGACGGCGCGCTGACGGTGCATGGCAAGGAATGTCGGCGGAAGTTGCGCCAAGCGCTGGTGCAGATGGACGCGGATGTCATCGTGGCGCCGGCGCTCAGCGATGCGCACCCGGACCATCAGGAAGTGGCGGCGGCCCTTGCGGTGCGATGTGGCCGCGCGCGTCGGCTGAGCTATCAGGTCTGGCCACCGCGGCATCGGCGAGGTGCGCGCACGCAGACGCTGGTGGCGCCGGGCGGCGCGGCGCGCAAGCGGTCGCTGATCCGGGTACATCGGACGCAATTGGGCGTGATCACCGATGATCCGTCCGGCTTCGCCATCGCGCCGCACGAGCTGGCGTTGTTCGCCCGGCCGATCGAATGCTTTCGGGAAGAGCGCCCATGAGCGCGATCGCCCTAGACGGGTTCAGCGCCAAATTCGCGGCCGACGAGGATCCGTGGGGCACCTTCACCAGCCGCGACGAAGCGGTGAAACGCACCGCGATCCTGCATGCGCTGGGCCCGGGCCCGCTCGGGCGGGTGCTGGAACTTGCTAGCGGCAATGGATCCAACAGCCGCGCGATCGCCCCGCGCGCCCTTCGCCTGGACGCTACGGAGGGCACGCCGGAGGGCACCCGGCTGACGGCAGAGGCTATCGCCGACTGGCAGCGCAGCCGGGCAATCGAACTGTCTCTGCCGGCAAGATTTCCCAGGCGGGACTATGACGCGATCGTGGTGGCCGAGCTGCTCTACTATCTCTCGCACCGGGCGATGGGGCTTGTCGCGGCGGAGACCGGGCGGGCGTTGCGGCGGGGCGGGCGGCTCGTATTGGCCCACCACCGTGTCGACTTCTACGATTTCGCGCAGCACGCGGCCGGCATCCACACACGCTTTCTGCGTCTGACCGGCGCTCGCTGGCAGGTGCGACGCGTCCGACAACGCGCGGATTGGGATGTGCTGGTCGCCTGCCGGACTTGAGCCCGGCAGCGCGCCGGCATCATCGCCAGGCGCGCATCACGGTTGGGTGGGGGCGAGCCTGTATCGCTGCCCGGCGTCCGGCGCAGGGACAGGGTTCACCCCCTGCTCGCGCAGAACTTCGGCGATGGCCAAGGCGCGTCGCTGGTTCACCGTCGGGCTTTCTGGTGGTTCACCGTCCGGCAGACCGGGAACGCCAAGGGCCGGAATATTCCACCGGCGCGCCTCCCAGGCGGAAAGCAGCACGGCATCGCGAGCCTCACGATCCAGCGTGTCCACATTGTCGGCAAAGGCGATCTCGGGCAGTTGCCCGAGAGGCGGCACGATCGCGATCTGCCAGCCGGGGACGGCTGACGCGATGCGGCTTTCCAGAATCCGGAGCGCCTGAGGATCGGCACCCGCAAGCGCTTGAGCCGTCGCCGTCACGCGGCGGTGGTCGCGATCCACCACCACATCCTCGACCTTCACGCCGGCCGCCACGGCAACCAGTTGGGCGGCGGTTGACGCCTCTCGCTGCTCGGCAGCGACTGCGCCGGAAGCTTGCCTGAGTTCGGCGCGCTGCGCCTCCAGCGATCCGGCGCCTGAATCCAGCAGCACCTGATCCAGGCGCAGCTTCACCGGCTGTTTAATCTGACCGGCGAGTTCGCCTTCGAGCGCGTTCGTATTCTTCGCCGCCGCTCGTGGCGCAATGATGATGGAACGGACCACGATTGGGTTGGCGTCAAAGTCGATGTCGAGCTGCGTGATCCGGGCGTTCTCGCCGAACCGCTGGCTGAGGAAGGAGCGCACCTGGCTGGCGACGAGCGTTTCCCGCGCGATATGGCCGAGCGCAATCCCGAGCGGCACCGCCATGGCGACGAACACGGCAGACAGGACAATCGTCTGGGTCCAGCTCTGCCGTTCCGACAGCGCATGGCCGAAGCCGTAGAAGCGCGCCAGGATCGTCGCGGACAGCGCAATGGTGAGAAAGTTGGTGACGAACAGCGCGAGCGCCCCGCTGAGCACAGGGACGTTCATCGTCGCCAAGCCATAACCGACCACCGCCAGCGGCGGCATCAAAGCGGTCGCGATGGCGACGCCGACGATGGTATCGCCGCGTCCCCGAATGATTGCATAGGTGCCGGCCAGAGCGGCAAAGAGCGCCACCAGAAGGTCGAACAGGTTTGGGCGGGTCCGCGCCAGAATCTCTGCCGTAGGCGCCTTGAGCGGAGACACCAGGACGATCAGTGCCGTGAACGCGAGCGCGGCGCCTGCACCGATGGCCAGCGCCGTCAGCGACCGTCGCATCTCGGCGAAATCGAACAGCGCGAGGCTGAACCCAAGCCCGAGGATCGGCCCCATCAGCGGCGAGATCAACATCGCGCCGATGACGACGGCCGGAGAGGACAAGAGGAGGCCAAGCACCGCGATGCCCGCAGACATCATGGTCATGAAGGCATAGCGGCCAGTCCAGCCGCTTTCTTCCCAGATCCGCTGAACCACGCGCTCGTGATCAATCTGCGAGGTGATGGACCGGCGCCACCACCGGAACATTCGCGATTGGCGCCAAAGGGATCCTGTTCGGCGGCTTGCCAACGTGCTCGTCATCAGTGGCGTAGGTGCAAGGCGGCTGGGAAGTTCATCGCGAACGAACGAGAGCGCAACGATCGGGTTCCGGATCGACGCTGGTGAACGCGCCGGCGAAGTGGATGAACCTGTGTCATGCGGCACGTGTACGGGCGGACGATGACAAACCCATGGTGCTTGTTGTCATCAAGCGCGGGAGCCAGGCGCCGGGGCGCTTGAACCGTAAACAATCGATTCCGCATGGGAACGAGAGATCGCGCGGGCAGTTGCCGAGATTGAGATAGAGCAGAAGCAAATACCTGCCAATTTGGCTTCGCGAGCCCGATCGGTTAGCCACGCACAATCCACATGACATGTAAACAAAGGAGCTGTTTTGACGTCCAGCATGAACCCGCGTGTATTCTGGGGCGCTTCAGCCGTTATCGCCGCCCTTCTTGGCGCTACCATTCTGGCGCCGGATACGGCCGATGTTGCATTCAAGACGGCGCAGAACTGGACGATCGACACCTTTGGCTGGTTCTATATCGCTTCCGTCGCGTTTTTTCTGGTTGTGGCGCTCGCGCTTGGCTTTGGCCCGGCCGGTAAGCTGAAGCTTGGCACCGATGATGCCGAGCCAGACTTCCCCTATGTCTCCTGGCTGGCGATGCTGTTCGCCGCCGGCATGGGCATCGGCCTGATGTATTTCGCAGTGGCGGAGCCGATCCAGCATTATATTTCTCCGCCGGAGGCGCAGAGCGGCACGGTCGCGGCCGCACGCGAGGCCATGGCCATCACCTTTCACCATTATGGTGTGCACGCCTGGGCAATTTATGCCCTGGTCGGCATCAGCCTTGCCTATTTCACCTATCGCAAGAACATGCCGTTGACGCTGCGATCGGGTCTGTCGCCAATTTTCGGCAAGCGCGTCAACGGACCGTTGGGCGATGCAATCGACGTTTTTGCGGTGTGCGGCACGGTGTTCGGCATCGCGACGTCGCTTGGCTTCGGCGTGTCGCAGATGACCGCAGGCCTGAATTACAATTACGGGCTGCCCGATACGACACAGGTGAAGATCGTCGTCATCGTCCTCGTCATGGGCGCAGCAACGCTGTCGGTGCTGAGTGGCGCCGATCGCGGGATCCGGCGGCTTTCCGAGCTGAACCTGACCGTTGCGGTGCTGCTGATGGTGTTCGTGCTCGCCGTCGGGCCCACACTGTTCCTGCTGCGCGCGCTGGTGCAGAATTTTGGCCTGTACCTCGACCATTTCGTGATGCGCACCTTTACGCTCTACGCGTATGAGCCGCGCGCCTGGATGGCGGATTGGACGCTGTTCTACTGGGCCTGGTGGATCGCATGGTCGCCGTTCGTCGGCATGTTCATCGCCAGGATCTCACGCGGGCGGACCATTCGCGAATTTATGATTGGCGTGCTGTTCGTGCCGACGGCATTCACCTTCCTGTGGATGACCGTGTTCGGCAACACCGCCATTTCACTTGATCTGGGAACGGCGGCAGGCGGGATTGCGGAGGCGGTGCAGGGCAATCTGTCGACCGCATTGTTCAAGTTCCTGTCCTACCTTCCCGGAGCCGGTTTCACGACCGCGCTGGCGGTGCTGCTGGTCGCCGTTTTCTTCGTCACTTCGGCCGATTCCGGCGCGCTCGTGATCGATACGCTGGCATCGGGCGGCAAGGAGGAAACGCCGCGCTGGCAGCGGATGTACTGGTGCATCCTGCTGGGAGTGACCGCCGCGCTGCTTCTGCTTGCGGGTGGACTTGGCGCCCTGCAGGCGGCGACGCTGATGGCGGCTTTGCCCTTTTGCTTCATCATGCTGCTCCTCGCCTATGGATTGATCCGGCAGAGCAACGCCGATCTCGCCGGCGTGCCCATCGAGGATGACGATGGGGCGGCGATCGGGGAGCGCCTGCGCCGCTTGTTCCGCCCGACCAGCAGGAGGGAGGTACAGCGCCAGATCGCCGAGGTGGGGACACCGGCGCTGCGCTCGGTCTGCGAGGCCATGCGGGCGGAAGGATATGGCGCCAGCGACGTGGCGGTAGAAGACGGCCTGGCGACCCTGAGCATCGAACTGGGTGGCGGGCAGCAATTCCACTATCGCTTGCGTGCGCGGTCTCGCCCGCTGGCAGCGTACACTGCGCTGGAGGCCCCGGAGGCGCGGCGGAGCATGACCTGGGCGATGCATGCCGACACGGGTCCGGGATCGCGATCTCGGGATCTGAGCGGTTATTCCGAGGAGCAGATCGCGGCGGACGTGCTGACCCAGCTCGAGGCGTGGCGCACGCGCGCCGGCACGATGCCGAACGATGGCGGACAGAAGCTCAGCGGCCCCGCCAGCTGACGTCATCAAACCGGGCCGGCTGACAAAAAAAGGGGAGGCATTTGCCTCCCCCAAACGGCGGGCCTTGAGCGGCCGAGTAGCTTAATGATCAGAATTCGTTCCAGTCATCGTCACTTGGCCGGGTGAGCGCCGAGACAGCGGCGGGAACGAGCGGTTTGACGGGGGAGGCGTAGGCGGAGGTCTGCGGCCTGGGCTTCAGCGCCTCAACCTGAGCATGGATCGCGCGCCGCGCGCGATCATCGACCTTGAAACGACCGGCCTGTTCACTGAGCGCCTTTACCTCGCTGGTGAGGTTGCGGGCGGCAGCGGAAGTCTCCTCCACCATCGCGGCATTCTGCTGGGTGGATTGATCCATAGTGCCGACCGCGGCCGAGATCTGCGTGATGGCACAGGATTGCGCCTGATTGTCCGCCGCCATGGTGGCGAGCAGCTCGTGAACCTGGCCGACGTCATCGGAAATGTCGGCCAGCGCGCCATCGACCTTTTGCACCATCTCCACCGCGCAAACGATATCGCTTTGGGTGACGGTGAGCTGGTCTCGGGCGCGCTTGGCCTCCTCCTCCGCACGCATGGCCAGCGCGGACACGAGATCGGCCACGACGGCGAAGCCACGTCCCGCATCGCCCGCGCGCCCCGCCTCCACAGCGGCGTTCATCGCCAGAACGCGCGTCTGAAACGCAATCTTGTCGAGACCCTCGATGACGCTGTCGATGCCCTTGGCGCTTTCCGACACCCGGCCCATGGCCTGCACCGCCTGATCCGCGACCGATCGGCCGCCCGATACCGTGGTGATCGCGCCATCTGCACGCTCCACGGTAGTCGCCGCAGCCGCCGCCGACGCGCGCAGCCGTTCGTCCATCTGTGCGATCGCCGCGGAGGTTTCCTCCAGGCTGGCCGCATTGCCCTCCGTGCGGCGCGCCAGATCCTCCGACGCCTGGGCAATCTCGCCCGAACCCGCGCGGATGGAGGACGCGCTTTCCATCACCGATCCGATCAGGTCGCGAAGCGAAGCAAGTGCCTCGTTGAAGTTCGTCTTCAGTTCCGCATAAGCCGGCGGGAAATCGGTGGCGATCGGCTTGGTCAGATCGCCGACGGTGAGGGCGGCCAGGCTGTCGCGCAGCGTCGCGGTGACGACCTGCTGCTGTGCGGCGACCTGCGCATCCGCCTCCGCGCGGCTAACTGCCGCCGCCCGGAATGTCTCGACGGCCCGTGCGACCTCGCCCAGTTCGTCGCCGCGCGAGCGGTGCGGCACATCCGCCTGGCCGCCGGTGGCGAGCGTGGTGGTCACGGACGAAAGCTCCGCCAGCGGAGAGGCAACGGTCTTGCCAAGCATCCGCCAGATCCCGAACAGCGCCGCCACGGCGAGCGCCGACAGGGCTAGCGCGAAATACAGGGCGTTCTCAGCATAGCGATCGCCGTCGGCATCCGCCTGCATCGCACGCTTCTGATGCAGTTCGATCAGCGCGTCTGTCTCGTCGATTGCCGTGCGTGAGCGCTTCTTCCCCTCGCCAAGGACAAGGGGAAGCGCGGCGGCCTCGCCCTGCGTCTTCTTCAGCGCGAAGATGCGGTCGTTGACGGAGTTGAGCTTGTCGATGTCCGCGCGGATCCCGGCCAGCTGCGGCGCGAACTCGCCGGCGAGCGGCGCATATTCGTCAAGACGTTCGGCAAGTGCCGCCTTGTTCTTCTCATATCGTTCGTCGAGGCTTCGGGCTTCCGCCGCAGACGTCGCGTTCAACTGAGAGAAGACGATGATGCGATGTTCGCGCACGGCGGACATCAGCCGGCCGAGTGCCTCCGTGCCGGCAACGCCGCGGCTGACGTGCCGTGTGGCAATTTCGCTGAGCTGGCGATTGGCAACGATCCCGGTCGTCGCAACCGCGATCAACAGCGCGCCGATGAAGGCGAAGGCCAGCAACATCTTCTTCGACAATGGCCATTCATTCAGAACTTTGGTCATCCGTGCTTCCCACAAGCATTGCACATGAAGCTCCATCGCAGAGCCGCGCCAGGGAGGCTCCGAAACGCAGAGGTCAGCTTATTATAGGAGGGTCGCGTGGTGTTCTGACGCGTCGGCGGATCGACGATCTCGATCTGATACTCGGTACCTGATCGTAGGTATGTTTCCCTAGTTGGCGAGGAAGCGTCACTCCCGGAAGAAGGATCATCTCTCGTCATCACTTTCGGGAACACGGCAACACCATGGCCGCAGGCCGCGATTTCATTGTAGTTCTTGTCGGCGACGCCGGCCTGCGGACGAGCCTGATCGCGCGCCTGGGCATGACCGGCAGGACCGTGGTGACGGCACACGATCGCACGGAGCTGGCGCGGTGGCGCGAACTGGACAGTGGGTCCACATTGATCATCGACGCAGGCTTGCTGCCGAGCGACAAGCCGGTGAACGCCGAGAACCTGCGCGCCTATGTCTGGTCGGGGCGGATCTTCGTGATTGGCGGCGACAGGTTCGACGACGCGAGCAATCCGCCTGTTCGCTTCGTCAATCCAGCAACCGCGACGGTGGACATCATGACGAACCTAGCGAGCTGCCCCTAAGGTTATCAGGGTCGGCGGATGAGGCTTCAGGGGTCCGGGAACATGCCCGCTGCGAATGCCACTCTCAGCGCTTCGGACAGGCTTCGCACTTCCAACTTTTGCATGAGATTGGCGCGATAGATCTCGACCGTACGGGGGCTGAGATCCAGTTCGAATGCGATCACCTTGTTCGAACGACCTTCTATCAGGCCCCTCAAGACGTCGCATTCGCGCAGTGACAGCATGGCGATGCGCGCCGCCGCTCGATCGGCGCGTCCGGATACCGCGCATTGCTGTTCGTGGTGAAGGAACGCGGACTCCACGAGCTGCAGAAGAACGCCCGGATCATAGGGCTTTTCGAGAAAGTCCATCGCGCCGGCCTTCATCGCCTGAACGGCCATCTCGATATTGCCCTGTCCTGTCAGGATGATAGCGACAAAGCGACTGCCATAGGGACGAAGTGCGCGCAGCACGTCCAACCCGTTGCTGCCGGGCATGTTGAAGTCGAGCAGCAGGACGCCGGGGTCCAGTTCCTCGACCTGCTCGAGAAAGGCGTCCCCTGAACGAAAGCTCCTGATCAGAAGGTTCTTTCGAACGGAGAGCAAACTCTGGAGCGAGGCGCGAACGGGATCATCGTCGTCCACGATGTAGATGGTACGCATCACGAAAGCTCAAGCTCCCTTTCATCGATCATCGGCAGGGTGAAGCGGAACCGTGCTCCGCCCTGTGGCAAGTTTTCTCCGACCAGTTCGCCGCCGTGCGATTCCACGATCCGGCGGCAGATCGACAGGCCGATGCCCATGCCGGCTTCCCCCTTGGTGGAGGAGAAAGGCGTGTACATCTGATCCAGGAATGCCGGGCTGAGGCCGGGCCCGTTGTCGCAGACCGCGATCTCCAGCGTCTCCGGGTCGACCACCCTGCTTTGCACGAGAATGGTCATGTTCTCGGTATTCGCGCTGCGCATCGCTTCCAGTGCGTTGCGCAGGAGGTTGACCAGGACCTGCTGCACCTGAACCCGGTCGGCGAACATTAGAGCGGCCGCGGGGTCGAGATCGTACCGGACGTTCACGTCGAGCTGCTTCTGCCCGACGAGCACCAGCGCCATGGCGTCCTGCAGCGTTTCGTCTACCGGCTCCGCGCGCACCTCGGCATCATGCCGGGCGACGAAATCGCGCAAGCGGCGAATGATCTCGCCAGCGCGAAGCGCCTGGCTTCGGGCAAGCTCCAGCATTTCCTCAACCGATTGCGGCTCGGCGCCCTCCTTCAGCAGCAGCGAAGCCGTCGCCACGAAGTTCACGGAGGCGGCCAGCGGCTGATTGAGCTCATGCGCGAGCCCCGCGGCCATCTCGCCCATCGCCCCCAGCCGGGACAGGTGGGTCAGTTCGGATCGAAGGGTGTTGAGCCGCTCCTCGTGTTCCAGGCGCTGGCTGATGTCGCGGATGAAGCCGGTGAAGAGGCGCTCACCGGCCGTGTTCGCCTCGCCAACGCGCAGCTCGACAGGGATTTCGCGCCCATCGGCGGCCCGCGCCGTCAGCAGGCGCGTCCGCCCGATCACGCGCTTTTCGCCGGTCGCCAGATAGCGACCCATATAGCCGTCGTGCTGACCGGTATGCTCCTCCGGGGTGAGGAGGGACACGTTGCGGCCGATCACCTCCTGCGCGGTATAGCTGAACAGCTGCTCCGCCGTCCGGCTGAACGACAGGATCTGGCCGGATTCGTTGATAACGACCATGGCATCCGGCACCGTTTCGAGGATGGAGAGAAGCTGTGCCTCGCGGGCCTGCAGCCGCGCCTCGCGCTCGTTACGGTCGGTCACATCCACGTTGACGCCGGTGATGCGGATCAACTCGCCATCCTCATCATAGGAAGCGAGGGCAGAGCCTTCCACCGTCATAAGCCTGCCGCTGCCTTGCGTCAGGCGAAAGCGGAACGCGAACCGTGGCGCCCGCGTACGGGCAACCTCCTCCAGCTGTTCGTTGATCCTGAGGATATCGTCGGGGTGGATGAGCCGCTGCCAACGATGGTAGTCGCGTAGATCGCCCGGCTGCAGCCCCAGCCGATGCTCTGCCCCCGCCGACCAGTCGATCGCGCCGCTTTTCACGTCATAGTCGAAAATCGCGATGCCATGCGTTTCCAGCGCCATGGCCAGCCGCGCCTCGCTTTCCCGCAGCGCATCCTCGAACAATGTCCGCTCGGTGATGTCGACCATCGACATGACCAGCACCGGATCCTTGCCGTGCCGGTCCAGCCGGCACACTTGCTGAAGCACGCGCAGTGTGCGTCCGTCGCGGGTGAACTCGACCAGTTCGGCATTGGCGAGTGGCGCGGCGACCGCGGGATCCAGCGGAACGGAGCGGAGCAGGCTGTGCTTGCTTCGTCCGATCGCCTCTTCCGCAGTCCAGCCGTAGAGATCCTGGCATCCCCTGGACCAATGCAGGATGCGGCCTTCCAGATCGGTGAGGATCACCGCCACCGTGTCCAGCGCGTAGCTCATCTCCAGAAACGCGGCACGGCCGCGAACCAGCATGGTGGAGGACCAGAACAGAAGGCCGCCGACGACCAGCATGTTGAGCCCGGCGACGAGGAAGGTGGCGGGCAGGCCCGGCATCGTGCCCGATCGCGCAACCCAATATTCCAGCGTCGAGAAGAGAATGGGGGCGGTGAGGATGACCGGAAAGGCGTGCCGCAGGATCCGCCACTCGGCCCCCTCGCTGTTCATCAGATCAGCCCAGCCGGACTCCGCTTTCCAGGCCAGCAGCCCGATCGACATGGCCGCCGTGCTCAGCGCCGCAGGGAGCGATCCGATGAGCGGGGTTGATCCAGGGTCGATCGCGCGAATGCCCTGCACGTTGAGTGAGGCTGAAAGCGCGCCATAGGCAAGGGTCAGTGAAGCGATCACGCTCATGACCCGGCCGCTCTTCTTTCCGCGAATATTCGCGAGAGCGATGCTTGCGGAAAGAAGAAGAAAGGTAATCGCGGCGTGGTGGCCGGGACGACCCGCGTTCGGTGTTCCGGAACGGAGAAGCTGTTCGCGGAGGAGAAGAAGATCAAGGCCCGACGTAACGTCCAGCAGATGTTCGGCCAACGCAAAAAGGCCAAGGGCAGCCGGAACGCTGGCCAATGCAAAGGCGAGCCGGTGACTGCCCCTGATCGTTGCGAGCAGGCCAAACGAAAGCGCGATATAGCCGGCGCTGGTCAGCGGCCATGTCGGCCGGGCATCGACGATGAAGCGCGTCAGAGAAGGATGGTTCAGCATCCATCCGAGCAAAGGAACACTCGCGAATGCGACCGTCACTCCAATGCAGACCATCGCGGTCAGATAGCTGCGGTAAGTGGCCGATGCGGAACCATCCTGTATGAAAGTGCCGGCGACTGTCATGCCAGCGCTTTCATCTGAGGCAGGCCATGATTTTCAAGAATCCAGTCGTGGCGCCGTAATTGTGAAAGTGATCGTGAGATCACGCATATGACATTGAAAACAGCGCGCATAAGGTGGCTGTAGAAGTACATCAAAAGTTTACGTGAGGTAAACAAAACCGATTTGAAACTACGACAAATCAATGACTCTGCGTTGGCAAGGCTTATTCAACTCAATGCAGGCGGATAGCACCGCGACGATCAAATTCACGGGCGTGAGCGACCGCGATGTTCAATTCTGCATATAAACGATCCCATAGAGGTGCCGGTATTTCGAAGCGTTCCTCCGCCGCGTCGGTGAGCCGGAGCGATGGTGCGGGCTGGTGATCGAGCTGAACGCGAACAGGGTAAGCGCCTGTCACCACCTCCTCCGCCAGCTCGCGATCACCGCTTAGCCGCGCGGACATGATGTAGGCGGACAGGATCTCCGCCCCATAGGCGTCCAGCACGACGCGCGGCCGACCCCGTCGATCAGCTCGTTCCAGGGTGACGAGCCCGCCGAAAGCGTTCCGCTCCACGCCGATCCGGACGCGTGAGCCGAGCCCGTCGATGATGTCTCTTACCCTTGCACCCACCATGCTTCTCCGAGCCTGACGACGATATGGAATTGCTGTTGGCGGCCACCATGGGCAGCCAGAGTTTGGCTCCGGATCGGAGCAAAAATACCGACGAAAAAGCCGGGGCAGGACACCCACCCCGGCTTTCGTCGTCGATCCCGCCCAGGGAAGTAGGCGGGGCCGCTGCCCTTAACGGAACAGCGACGTGATCGACTGCGGCGCCTGATTCGCAATCGACAGGGCCTGAACGCCCAGCTGCTGCTTCACCTGCAGCGCCTGGAGCTTCGCGGACTCCTTGGCCAGGTCGGCGTCGACAAGGTTGCCAACGCCTGCCTCGATGACGTCGGACAGCTTGCTGTTGAACTGCATCTGACCGTCGATCTTGCGCGAAGCCGAACCCAGCGAGCTGAGGCTCGTGCTCACTTCGCTGGCAAAGGTGTCAATGAGACCCTTCAGCGTGTCGGCGGCAGCGCCGTCCGCCAGCGTGATGGCCGCACCGGCGGCACCCAGAGCAGTGGTGGACTTCGTGGTGAAATCCTGATTGGCCACTTCAAGAGTGCCGGTCGTCGAGGTCGAGCCCATCGACTGCAGCGCCGAGACCTTGCCGGTGGTGCCGGTGTCGGTCTTCAGCAGGTTCGTGCCGTTGAAGCCTGAGGAGTCGATGATCGTGTTGACCTGCTCCTTGAGCGCAGTTAGGTCCTTCGCGATCGCCGTACGGCTATTGGCATCAATGCCAGTATCCGACGCTTCCTTCGCCTTCGCCTTCATCTGGTTGAGAAGGTCGGAGACCTGCTCGGCACCAGCGATCGCCACGTCAGTCGTGCTCTTGGCACGGCTGAGCGACGAGCCGACGGCCTTCAACTCGCCCATGTCGCCACGCAGCTTCTGCGCGATGGTGTACTTGGCCGAATCGTCCTTGGCGGAGGCGACATCGAGGCCGGTGTTGATCCGGCTCTGCGTGGTCGCCAGGCCGCGGTTGGTTTCGGACAGGCTCTGAAGAGCCGCCATTGCGCCGACGTTGGTGTTAACGGACATACCCATGAGAAATTCCTTCTGGAAGTAGCGGCCGCTTCTGCAGCCCGGGCCAGATCGCTGGCCCCCGACTTGCCGCAACAGCGCGGCTCGCCCTTTATTCTGGGAAGGAATTCGGCATCGCGGACGCACTTCCGCATCTTTTTTCGTGTTGAAGGAGGCAGGCTGGTATTTTCATCGTGCGACCCGCAAAGAAGAAAGGCCGCCGCTCTCCTGACGAGAGCGACGGCCTCTATTTGACGGATGTTGGTCGATTAGAACGGGAACAGCGCGTCGTAGATCTGCTGGCCCCAACGTGCCTGTTGCGCATCGGTCAACTGCCCTCGACCACCATAGCTGATGCGTGCTTCGGCGATCTGGGAGTGGCGAATACTATTGTCACGAGCGATATCCTCCGGCCGAACGACGCCACTCACGATCAGCTCGCGCATCTCGAAGTTCACCCGCACCTCCTGGCGGCCGCGTACCATGAGGTTACCGTTCGGCAGCACATCCGTGACGACGGCAGCGAGCGTCATGTTGATCGTCTCGCTGCGGCTGCTCGTCCCGCTGCCGCTGTTCTGTGAGGTCGAGTTCGTCTTGACGAGGCTGGCAGGATCATTGTCGCCGGGAAGAACCTTGGTGATCAGGTTCTCGACCCCAAGCAGGGCGGCGACGCCGCTGTTTTCCGATCCGGTACGCGAGCGCGAGGTGTTGTTGCCGATGTCCGCCTTGTCAGCGATGTTCACGCGGATTGTCAGGATGTCTCCCACGCGCGCCGCGCGCTGGTCTCGGAAGAAGGCGCCGGCTCCCGTGCGAAACAGTGATGCGCTCTGCGCTGGCGGGGCTGCCGCAACCATCGCCGGGGCAGACGCGCCGATGCCACGGTCGGGAGCCGTGCGCGTGCCGATGGACCGTTCCAGATAGGGCGCAGTCATCGGTTCGGCTGCGGTGAACTTGGGCGCGCGGCCGACATTGGCGAGGCGACCGGCTGCACCGCAGCCCGAAAGCGTGCTGGCAGCAGCCAGCAACAGCAGGACGTTGGTCTTCATCTTGCAATCTCCAGACGATCAGGGTGCGGCAACGCGCACGGTGCCGCTCTTCTCGACGATCGCGTCGAGCGTACGGCTGGTGGAAAGGGCGACGACGCGAACGAGATCGCCAGCACCGCCGCTAGACAGCGCCTTGCCCTGCGTGGTGATGACGAGCGCGCCCTGGCGAACGGCAATCATGACCGGCTCGCCGCGCCTCACCAAGCGGGGCGGGGCGATGTCCGTCGCCTTCACCACCGTGCCGGCAGGAAGGTTTCGCAGCGCTTCCTTCCCTTGCGCATCGCGGACGGCGATGGCGCCGCGTGCCTGCACCATCGGGCGCGGCTCGGCGGAGAAGTCAGTCGCGTCCAGCAGCTCGCCGCGGGTGATGGCGCGGGCGAGCACCGGCACGTCGATGGCTTCGGCCGCGGCCAGCGGAGCGGCGGCGGCGATCCAGAGGCCACCGAGCCCGATCGCGCCGAGCAGCGCGCGCGCGACCTTCATCGCAGCTGGCTGGTGGTCGCCAGCATCTCATCGGCCGTCTTCACGACGCGGCTGTTCATTTCATAGGCGCGCTGCGCGGTGATCAGCGCGGTGATCTCCGACACAGGATTGACGTTGGACGCCTCGATGAAGCCTTGGGTCAGCATGCCAAGGCCTGGCTCCCCAGGGTTGGCGATGGTCGCCTGTCCCGATGCCGCCGTCTCGAGGAACAGATTGCCGCCCTGCGCCTCCAGCCCGGCTTCATTGACGAATGTCGCGAGCTGAAGCTGCCCCACAGTCTGCATCTCCGGCGAGCCGGCGAGCTTAACCTGAACCTCGCCGGTCTTCGAGATGACGACATCCACCGCTTCCTGCGGAACGGTGATGCCCGGCTGCACCGGATAGCCATCCGCCGTGACGAGCTCGCCCTGGTCCGACAGCTGGAAGGAGCCGTCGCGCGTATAAGCGGTCTCTCCACTGGGCATCGTGACCTGAAAATATCCACGGCCCTGCACCGCAACGTCGTAGCGATTTTCGGTCTGCTGAAGGGCGCCCTGCTCGCTGATCCGGTAGATGCCGCCGGTTTTCACGCCGGCGCCGATCTGAATGCCGGTCGGCACCTTTGTTTCGCCGCCGGTGGCCGCGCCGGGACGCGAGACATTCTGGTAAAGCAGGTCCTGGAACTCGGCGCGCTGACGCTTGTACGCGGTCGTGTTCATGTTGGCGATGTTGTGGGAAATGACGTCGACGTTGGTCTGCTGCGCGAGCATGCCCGTGCCGGCAGTCGAGAGAGATCGCATGGTGGTTCTTTCGGTTGAATGTTAGGGATCAGCTGGCGCGGCCGAGCTTGTCGATGGCGGTCTTGCGCATGTCGTTGAGTGCCTCGGACATGCGCATGCTGGTCTGGTAGGCGCGCAGGATCTCGACCATCGACGTGGTCTCCACGATCGCCTGGACATTGGAGCCCTCGACTCCGCCCATCTTCAGCTTTGTTTCGGCGGCGGGCAGCTCACGTGCGCCATCACCGGTCATCATGCCGTCGCCGCGCGGGCTCAGCGCCCGCTCGTCGTCGAAGACTGTCACGGCGATGCGCCCCAGCGGACCGTCCGGGCCAATCACGCTGCCATCGGCGCCAAGCGTGAGCCGGCCTTGCATCTCGGGCGGGATGTTGATCGGGTTGCCGCCTTCGCCAAGGATGCGCTGCCCCCCGGCAGTCGCGAGATCGCCGCTTTCCAGCACCTTGACGAACCCGGCGCGGGTATAAGCGGTGTCTCCCTCCGGCGTTTCGACCGCCAAATAGCCCGGGCCATCAATCATCAGGTCCAGCGGGTTGCCCGTAGGCTGAAAGCTGCCTGCGGCGGTGTCGTGAATGGCACCGAAATCGAGCACGAAGCTGGTGTTCCGTGCGGCCTTTACATCCGTGTCGCCGGTTGGCTCGACATATTCGCGGAACACCGGCTGTTCGCGCTTGAAGCCCACCGTGCTCATGTTCGCCATGTTGTTGGCCGCGACGTCCAATCGACGCCGCAGAGCCTGCTCATGGCTCAACAAAACATAGGAGGAGATATCCATCTCTCGCCCTTTGAAAAAAGCTGCATGATCCTGCCGCTCGGCAAAAATTGCCGGGCCACCGTCCTATAATAGAAGGGAAATCGCTGACCGGGCTCGGGCGGCGCGGAAATCACGAGGATCAGCACGTGTCGAAAAAAGCCAAGGAAGAGGCGACGGTTGTTGCGTCGGAAACGTCCGGCAGGTTCGGCAAGAAGAAGATCATCATTGCTGCGGCTGGCGCGTTTCTGTTGCTCGGCGGTGCTGGCGGCGCTTACGCGGTGATGGGTGGCAGCGCGCAGGCGGAGGGGCATGGCGAGCAAGCCGCCGCTGCCGATCACGCTGAGGCAGGCGACGGCGAGAGCGCCGAAGCCGAGTTCGTCGACGTGCCACCAATGGTGGTGAACCTGCGCAGCGCCGATGGTGCGGCCCGCTTCATCAAGCTTCATTTCATGCTGGTGCCTGCCAGCGCCGACAAGGCGGAAGGCATCAAGACCAAGCTGCCGCTGATCCTGGATGCCTATCAGCCTTTCCTGCGGGAACTAAGACCAGAGGATCTGGCAGGGTCAGCCGCCGTATATCGCATCAAGGAAGAGATGCTGGTCCGCGCCGGCGACGTGCTGGGGCGGGGGCAGGTGAAGGACGTCCTAATCCAGGATCTGATCCAACAATGAGCGGGGAATTTCAGGAGCTGGACGACTTCGATCTGCCGGAGCCGCCCGTGCTGGCGCCAGAGGGCGATCTGGCCTTCGATCAGGCCGGCATCGATGCACTCTTCGGCGACGTGGGGCAGCCGGTCGCGCCAAAAAGCGGGCTGAAGGCGGTGATCGAGTCCAATATCATCAGCCACGAACGGCTGCCGATGCTGGAAGTCGTTTATGATCGCATGATCCGCAGCTTCGCCACCTCCATGCGGAGCCTGACGACGGATGCGATCGATGTGAGCATCGATGAGATCACGTCGATCCGCTTCGGCGACTTCATGAACCGCGTGGCGCTGCCTGCGATGATTGGGGTCTTCCGCGTGGAGGAATGGGAGAATTATGGCCTGATCACGGTCGATTCCGGCCTGATCTATGCGGTGGTGGATGCGTTGCTGGGCGGCCGTCAGGGCGGCGCCTCGCCGGTGATCGATGGACGGGGCTTCACCACCATCGAGACCAATCTGGTGTCGCGCATGCTGCAGCTCGCGCTGTCGGACATGAGCGCATCGATGCAGCCGATCACGCCGAACACCATGAAGCTGGAGCGGATCGAGACCAGCCCGCGCTTCGCGGCAATCGCCGGGCCGACCAACATCTGCACCGTGGCGACCTTCCGCGTCGACATGGAAGGGCGCGGGGGCCGCTTCAGCGTGCTGCTGCCCTATGCGACGATCGAACCGGTGCGGCACAAGCTGGGCCAACGTTTCATGGGCGAGAAGCTGGGCCGCGACAACATCTGGGAAGCGCACATGGCATCCGCGATGCGGCAGACCGAGCTGCAGATCGACGTGGTCCTCGGCGAAGCCATGATGGAGCTGGCCGGGGTGCGCGGCCTGAAGATCGGCCAGACGATCGCGCTCCACAAGGCCCCGGGTGAACCGCTTGAACTTCAATGCGGCGGCATTCCGCTTGCCCGCGCCCATGTCGGGCAGCGGTGCAACAACGTCGCAATCCGACTGGTGACGGACATAGCCAAGGGTTTTCGGAAATGAGCTTTCAGATTCTGACCAGCGTTGCCACCATGATCTTCTGCTCGGCCGTGCTGGTGCAAAGCGTGCGCATGATGCGCAGCTTGCGGGCGGTGAAGGAAGGCGCGCTGACCGAAGTCGTCAGCGCGCTGGACAAGTCCACGGCCCAGGCGCGCGTCGTCCTGTCCGAGCTTCGCGAAACGCTGCACGATTGTGCGGCAAGCGGGCGGGCACTGGCGAACGGCAAGGAGATTGCCGAGGAGCTGAGCGTGATGATCGGGATCGCCAACGCCTCTGCCGAACGGCTGGTCGAAGCAGCGGGTGCGGCCAATGCCACGCGTGAGCAGGCCGAGGTGGCGGCGTGATCGGTAAGCCATCGCTGCTGATGATGACAGCGGCAGCCGCATCTTTCTCGACACTCGCGCAGGGCGTGAGCATCGCGTCTGAGGTGACGGCGCCAAAGACACGGCTTGGATCCGCCATCACCCAGGATATGGGCCGGCGCGATCAGGATGCGGCGCGACGCGCGCGTACGCTGGACCTGAGGGAAAAAGCGGCGCGCGCTACCGAGGAACGGATCAAGGCTGATCTGGCGCAGCGTGAGCAGGCCGAAAGTACGGCTGCCGCTGCGCCCGCAGAGGCGAAGGGCGCAAGTGAGGCCGACCAGTTCGAGGAACTCGCCCGCATTTACCAGGCGATGAAGCCCGCCAAGGCGGCGATCGTGTTTGAGCAGCTGGAGATGGACGTTCAGATGAAGGTCGCGCAGAAGATGCGCGAGCGCTCGACCGCGATGATCCTCGCCAGCATGACTCCCAAGGGGGCGGCCGCGCTGAGCATGGCGCTGGCGCGTCGCGGTGCGCCGGCGAGGTCACTCATTCGACCAATGACGGGCTCGCAGTCGCCGCGGAGCGCCATGCGCTGACTGCGGTTGTGCGGTGGAGGTGCAGGCGCGGCTGTCTATGTGGAGCCCAGACCTTCTAAACGTGAGATCAAGCGGGTCGGATCGCGCCATTGATGGACGCGTATTTAGGGCTCGCCGTTCGCAAGAGACTTATTGCCGTGAAGCCGGCTTCTTCGTTGCAATGGCTGATGCCAGTGCCGTCAGAGACAAACCCTGGCGCGGTCGACCGATGCGTAGTGAAGCAGCGCCTTGCGAGAATGGTAGATATGACACAAGGCACAGGCCGTTGTCCGCGACATCTTGCGTGAACGACAGGATGGTGACCGGAACGGGCGAAAGCTCTGCCGCGCGGGTGCAGCCGGCCGCGGTGTCTAGCCGGGAGATGTGGCGGTGAAGCTCCGTTCACTGTGAAGCGATCGGGGCGTTACGTGCTAGATCATGGCCGCGCCATGAGTTCGCGAGGCTTTGCGGGAAAGCCGGAATAGCAGACCTGGCCAGCCGTTCTGGCCAGCCGTCCCGCGTCTCTACTGCTGGTTTCAGAACCGCTTGGAACGCCTCATTGCTCCGCGAAGGACATGAGGATGAGCAGCGCCATGGTCGCGAGCCATGTGACAAGGCCCGCGATCGCATAGCCCCGAACAGTGCCGCCAAACTGACGTTGCGAATAGGCCAAGCTGAATACAGCGCTCCACAGCAACGCTGCACCCATTGCTAGCCCCCTCCACGTCATCGCCAGCGCATAGCCGCACCGATTGAGCGGTGCGACGGAAATCCATTTTGCGAAGTGAGCGGTCAACCGCTGCGCCGCGCGGCGCGGCCGTGGTTGAAGGTTGGTTCTCGCGTCAGGGGCGCCGATCAGCGCGCGCTCAGTTGAGCGTCTCGCCGATCAGGGCCGGGGACGCCTGCACCAGGCCGGCTTCGATCCCGTCGCCGACGTTTTCCATCGTGTCCGGCGTGATCGCCACGACGTTGGTCAACTGATTGTGCGCGGCATGCACGTCGGGGACGATGGTGACGGTCGGCTGCGCCGGGACGCGCGTGGTGCGGCGGCGCTGGGGAAGCTTGCGGGCAAGGTCGGATGCAAAGTGCGGCTCGGCCGCTGCGAGGTCCGCGATCGTCTTGGCGGCACGCTTCGCCGTCTGCCGGAGACGCTCCTTGGCGATGCCGAACTCCTGCTCGAGATCATCGAGACACGTGTCGTCGAAGATGCGGCGCTCGACGAGGTGCACGTGTTCGGCAAGCTTAGCTTCCATCTCCGCGATGTCGGCGGGGTCGACGCCGTCATTCTTCGCCTTGAAACGCGGACGGGAAGGATCGTGGGCAACCGCCGCAGGACGCTTCGCGCGGGCGGCGCGCTTGAGCTGATCCATGCCGACCTGACGGAGATGATCGACATAGCGGCCGATCAGAGCCGAGCGTAGATCGCCGGCCAGATGATCCGATGCGGCGCTCTCGGTGAGCGACAGCGCGTTTTCATCCTCGATCATGCTTTCCAGCGAGGCCTCTTCGCCCTCCGCACCAACCGAAAGGGCGTGCAGCGAGACAGTGGTTGCCTCCACCTTCTTCGCCGAGGGACGCTGGTCGGTCATCAGGCGGAAACGCAGGCTCTGCAGCTCACCGCGCAGCTGCCAGTTCACGAAGGTGGTGAACTGCGCCTTTGCGGGATCATAAGCTTCAATGGCGCGATGCACCGCGATGGCGCAGCACTGCTCCGCGTCGTCCCAATGTGCCACCAGGCCATATTGGCGGATGAAGTGGCGGATGCGCGGCGCGATCAGCTTCAGAATGTCGGCGAAGGCGCGGTCGACATTTGCCCGCTGACGCGCGGTGGAGCGAACATCCTTAGGCGAGTTCGCGATAACGGTGGCGACGGCAGCTTCCAGCGCGATCGTGATCTTGGACATCGTAAGCATCTTCCCTTGGTGAGCACCCCGGCCCGTGCCGTCGCTCCGTTGTGGGAGTGCTTTTGCCGCCAAAGGCGTTAACGCCGATAAACCTTCGACGTAGGTATAAAACCTTATGAGCTAAGGAGATATACTTATAACCGCCGGTTTTGAAGGTGAGAAGAAGATGGGTCCGATTGCTCTAGAATAGTTGTAGCACAATTTAAGGCGCGGAGTTCAGGGACTGCTTCGAAAGTCAGTATTGTATTTCTACGTAGCCCGTTCGATGCCCACGCCAATTGCGCCGGGGTGGGGAATCACGCGGCGAAGCGATCAGGCCGCACGTTGCGATCCACATAGGCCAGCAGCCACTGGCGATGTGCGGCGGTGGCGCAGCCGGCGGCGGCGATCTGCTGCCCTGCCTTGCCACGTCCGATCTGAGCGTTGAGGAGCGTCGCCGCGCGACCTGGGTTGAGCCCGTCCTTCATGAACTTGATAGCATCGCCGAGGCCGAGGTGATGACCCATATAGGCGGCCTTGGCGATGTCCTTGGCGTTGCCGCCGGTCGCCACACCAGCACGGCGCAGACTGTCCAGGTTTTTGCGCGCATAGTCTGCGATGGAGTTGATGGACGCTTCGGCGTCGTAGCGGAGCGACAGGAGCTGGGAGCGGCAGCCGGCCATCACCTGGCCGCGGTCGTTCAGCCAGCCTCGCGCGCGCGCGACGTCGTTCAGCCACGTTCCCTTGCTTTCCGCCATATGCTCCCACGTGCCGCTCAGGAACTGACCCAGACCGGCGGCGCTGGAGCGCGGATTGCGGGAATAGCATTGCCAGGCGCCGTCCCGGCCCTTGCCCGCTTCGGCATTGACGATCGCCGCCAGGGCAGTCGCGGGCAATCCGGTGCGAGCCGCCGCGCGTTGCAGCGCCGGGAGGTGCCGGGCGTTTGCGCCGAGGCCGGCGGAGCAGATCTCCGGGCCCTTTTCCGTTGCCGGAAGATCGGTGCGAGGGGACTCCAGGACCTTGTTTCGGAAGGTGAAGCCGGTCGCGCTGGGCGCGGAGGCGGGCTTTCCCTCGAACATCGCGAGCAGGGATTCGAGCCCCAGGCTGGTCGGCGCCTTGGTTTCGCCGGCCAGCGCCGGCCGATCGGTGTCGCCCAGCGCGGCGCGCCACAGACGGTCGGAGATGGCGGACCGCGCTTCGCCGTAGATCAGCTCAGCCTTCTGCGGGGCGGACATCTGCCGCAGATCAAGTTGAGAGATCATGCCGCGTCTCCAGCGGATGAAGAAAGGTGCGGACGGCGCGCGTGGCGAAGCTGCCGTGCGATCCGAGCCGACGCGAAATCGTCGATGCGTGCCTGATCGGCGTTGGCGAGGGCGCGGGTCGCATTCTCGCGATAGTCATCCGCCGCCGTTTCGACGGCGCGCAGCGAGCCATAGCTTTCGACGGCCTTGTCCCGCAGCGCGGCCAGCCGGGTGCTGGCCGCGGCGGCATCATGCGCGAGGCGCTTTCGCTCCGCCCGGGCGCGGCTGAAATAGGCGGTCGCGGGCATCGACCAGTCGCTGGATGCCAGCATCTGCTCGCTTCCAATCGACGCCGTGATCGCCGCGCGGTGCCGCTCGAGTTGGGCAAGCTGATCGGCCGCGACGCCGATCGAAGCGCGCATGTCATCCATTTCGCGCTGCAAGACGCGAAGGGCGGGGTCATAGGGGGTCTTCATTCGCCTGGCTTCATCATCTCGGCGAGCGCCGCGAAGGACGCCGCGCATTCGCCCCGATCCTGCTTGCCCTGTTTCAGCAGCGCCTCGATCTCGGGCGCGAGGCGGATCGCATCATCCACTTCCGGATTGGATCCGGCCTTGTACGCGCCTAGGCGGAACAGTTCCTCCACGTCGGCATAAGTAGACAGGATACGCCGGGCGCCGAGGCGAACAGCGTTCTCCGCCTCTGTCTGGCAATGCGGCAGCGTACGCGAGACGGACTTCAGCAGATCGATTGCGGGATAGCGGCCGCGTTCCGCAATGCGCCGCGTGATCACCACATGGCCATCCAGGATGCCGCGCACCGCATCGGCAACGGGCTCGTTATGGTCATCACCGTCCACCAGCACGGTGAACAGTCCAGTGATGGAGCCTTGCCCCGGCAGGCCAGGACCGGCCCGCTCCAGCAAGCGCGGCAGTTCGGCGAAGACGGTCGGCGTATAGCCCTTTGCTGCCGGCGGCTCGCCGCTGGCGAGGCCGATCTCACGCTGCGCCATGGCAAAGCGCGTTACGGAGTCCATCAGGCACAAGACATTGAGGCCCTGATCCCGGAAATGTTCGGCGATCGCCAGCGTCGTCCAGGCGGCCTGGCGACGCATCAGCGCCGGCTCGTCCGAGGTGGCGACCACGACCACGCTGCGCGCGAGCCCCTCCGCGCCGAGATCGTCCTCGACGAATTCCTGAACCTCGCGTCCGCGTTCGCCGATCAGGCCGATCACGGCCACGTCGCAGGCCGTCCAGCGCGCCAGCATCGACAGGAGAACCGACTTGCCGACGCCGGAGCCGGCGAACAGGCCGAGCCGTTGTCCGCGGCAGAGCGGCACGAACACGTCAAGGGCGCGCACCCCTGTTTCGATCCGCTCGCCGACCCGAGCGCGGCTTGCCGCAGGGGGAGGGGCGGCCTTGATCGGGCGCGGGTCGGCGCCGGGCGCCAGCGGCCCCTTGCCGTCTATGGGTTGGCCTAGACCATCAACCATGCGGCCGAGCCATCCAGCGCTCGGGCGAATGGCGAACTGGCCTGCGGCAAGCTCAGCGCGGGCTCCGGAAGCGACGCCCTGGGGATCGCTGAACGGCAAGCATTGGGCAAGCGCGTGATCTAGGCCGGTCACTTCGGTATCGATCAGCCCGGCGGGCGTGGAAATCGCCACGCGGGATCCGATCTGCGCCGCCCCGCGCAGCCCTTCCACCTCGATCAGCGCGCCGCGTGCCGCAACGACGCGACCATATCGTCGCTCAAGCGGCAAATCGCGGATCGCACGGGCGGCGGAGGCGAGCGTCTGCACGTCGGACCCTCAGGCGGCCAGCGGATCGCGGGAAAGTGCGGTGGCTTCGTAGCTGAGCAGGCCGCGGCACTCCTCCAGCGCACGATAGAAATCGGATAACGCCACCTTGCGCGCGAAGCTGGCGCAGGCGGCCTTGGCCTCCGGCGCTTCGAGCGCATCGAGCAGATCACTCAGCAGAGCAAGGATCTGATCCCGGTACAGGTCGATCTGTTCCGGCTGGATATAGGCCATCATGCAAGCGAAATAGAGCTTGCGCGCCGGGGTGGTCGCCTCATACGGGTTCATCACCTCACGACCACGCAAGATCGCCACGTGATTTTCCACGTGGACCTCCGTGCGACCAACGGAGCGCACGACTGCACCATTGATGACAAGCTTCTCGCCATCCCGCAGCGTGATCTTCAGCGACATTGAGCAATCCTTTTCCGGCTGTGCCAGAATTATAGAAAGGCAAGCCTGAGGGCGGGCACCGACCCCGGCAAAAACTGCCGGCTGCAGTATTTCTCCGGAGCCGAGGCCGGACCGCGCAACATCATCCTATGATGGCAGGAGCAGGCATCCGGGAAACCGATGCCATTCCTGCGGGAGATTGAAGTTGAGCCTTTATTCCGCTCTTTATTCGGGCGTTTCCGGTCTGAGCGCCGAAGCCAGTGCGATGGCCGGCGTTGCCGACAACATCACCAACATCAACACGATCGGCTACAAGGGCGTCGAAACCCAGTTCCGCACGCTGGTGACGGACGGCAACGCGCGCAGCAATTACTCGGCGGGCGGCGTTGCCGCGGCGCCCCAGTCGCTGATCTCGAAGCAGGGGCTGTTGCAGGCATCAAGCAGCAACACCGACCTGGCGATCGAAGGCGGCGGCTTTTTCGTGACCCGCAGCGGCCCCGGCGCGAACAGCGAGACCGCCTTCACGCGCGCGGGATCGTTCAAGCCGGATGACGCCGGCTTTCTGCGCAACACGAGCGGCTATTACCTGCAGGGCTGGCGCCTGGATGCTACGGGCAATTACACCAATACCGGCAATCTGAACGCGCTGGAGCCAGTTCGCCTGAGCGAGCTGACCGGCACCGCCGCGCCGACGACCAAGATCCAGATGCGCGCCAACCTGGCTTCCACGCAGGAGGTTCATGCCGGTGGCTATGCGGCTGGGGACATTGCATCGGGCGCAGTCACCCCGCACTTCTCCCGTTCGGTCGACATTTTCGATGCACAGGGGGGACCGCACCGGGTGACGCTGGGCTTCATCAAGAGCGGTCCGAACGAATGGCAGGCGGAAGTCTACTCGGATCCGGCGGCCGATGTGACGGCTGCTGGCGGCCTTCTGGCCAGCGGCACCATCCGCTTCAACGCCGACGGCAGCCTGGATCGCGCCGGATCGACGCCAGCGCTCTTCGACCAGATCACGCCGGGCTGGACCAATAGCGCCGGATCGGTGCCGATCTCGCTGGAGCTCGGCGCCGACGGCGGCCTGGACGGGCTGACCCAGTTCGGCAGCGAGTCCGCGCTGATCACGTCCGCCGTGGACGGCGGGCTGCTCGGCAACATCTCGTCGATCGACATTTCGTCGTCCGGCAAGGTCAGCGCGATCTTCGAAGATGGCACGGCGCGCGCGGTGTTTCAGTTGCCGCTTGCCACCTTCCCGAACCCGGACGGGCTGACCCGTCTGCCGGGCAACGGCTATGCCGTATCCGACGCGTCGGGCAATTTCGCGATCAACCCGCCGGGCACCTTCGGGTCGGGCAGCATCTCGGCGGGGGCGCTGGAAGCATCCAACGTCGACCTCGCAGCCGAGTTCACCAACATGATCCGGTTCCAGCGTGCCTATAGCGCGTCTTCCAAGATCATCACCACGGTGGACGACATGCTGCAGGAAGTCAGCAATCTGAAGCGTTGATCATCCTGGTTGGGCGGAGGTAGTCGGGCGTGTCACTGAGCGAAATACTTGGATCGGCTTTATCGGGGCTGGGCGTGTCCCAGGCCGCATTGCGGACCGTATCCAACAACGTCGCCAATGTGAGCACGCCTGGCTATGCCCGCCAACGCGTGGAAATCTCCACCGGCGTGACGGCGGGCAGTGTCAATGGCGTGATCGCGGGCGAACCGAGCCGGGTCGCCGACCGTTTCCTGGAAAGCACCGTGTATCGCCGCGCCGGCGACATGGGCCGGGCAGACGTGAGCGCAAGCTATCTTGATCGGCTGCAATCCCTGCTGGGCGCACCTGGCGAGGCGTCGGGCCTCCCCGCGCGGCTCGACGCGATTGCGTCATCGGCGATCGCGATGACGGCGGCGCCCGGGTCGGTGGAAAGCGCAGCGGTGTTCACCTCCAACGTGGAGGACGCGATCACCACCCTGCAGCAGCTCGACAAGGACGTCGGCAGCCTGCGCGGTGACGTAGAGGCGGAGGTCAGCTATTCCATCGACCGGATCAACGGGCTTCTCAAACAGGTTCACGACCTGAACGAGAGCGTCGCGCGCCTGTCCGGCACGGGGCGCAGCGCTGCGGGCGTCGAGGACCAGCGGATGACCGCGCTGGAGGAGCTCAGCGGCCTGATGAATTTGACCGTGCGGCAGCAGCCCGACGGCCGGATGACGCTGGAAACCGCATCGGGCACCGTGCTGCTGGACAAGAGGCTTCGGCAGCTTTCCTATCCGATTGCCGGCGATGGCGTTTCGCAGCCGGTCTATCCGGTGATCGATGTGCGCTTCGCCGATGCCTCCGCCCAGCCAGGCGCCTCTACCGGCGAAAAGATTGATTCTCCCGCGGTTGGCGGGAAGCTTGGCGGCCTTCTCGACATGCGCGATCGGGCGCTGCCCGAGTTTTCCGAAAAGCTCGGGGCGCTGTTTGCCGGCATGGCAGAGACACTGAACGCGGTGTCGAACGCCGGCACCACCGTGCCGCCGCCCGCGCGGCTCGACGGGCGTTCCACTGCCCTTGTTGGCAGTGACCGGGTGGGTTTCACAGGCGCTGCAACCATTGCCGTCGCCAGCGCCGATGGCACACTGCTCGCCAAAGCGCGGATCGATTTCGGTGCGCTTGGGGCCGGTGCGAGCGTGGACGATGCGGTTGCCGCCATCAATGCCGGACTGGGCGGGAATGGCACAGCAAGCTTCGTGGACGGTATTCTGTCGATCCGGGCGAACGCCACCAGCGCCGGCATCGTCGTGGCGCAGGATGCCAATGCGCCGTCGTCGCGCGGCGGCCTGGGCTTCTCGCAATATTTCGGCCTCAACGACCTTGTCCGGAGCGAAGGCAACACACTTGGCCCTTCCGGCTTCGTCGCTGAAGATCCGCATGGCTTCGGCCCCGGCGAGACGGCGGAGATCGTGCTGCGCGACTCCACTGGCCGGGTGTTGACCCGGCACACGCTGACCGGATCGGGCGGCTCGACCTTCGGCGATGTGCTGACGGAGCTGAACGCGAGCCCGCTTGGCCAGTTCGGCACCTTTGCGCTGGACGAGCGTGGCCGATTTCGGTTCGAGGCAGATCCTGCCGTGCCAGGCGCGACGCTATCCATCCCGTCCGATTCCACCAACCGGCTTGGCACGGGGCACTCCTTCTCGGCGCTTTCGTCGCTCAGCGGGGCGGCAAGCGGGCTGGCAAGTGGCGAAGTCCGACCCGAGATCCTCACCAATGCCGGCAAGCTCCCGCTTGCCCGTCTTCAGGCGGAGGCAAGCGTCGGTCAGAGGGCGCTTGGTGCGGCGGACATTCGCGGCGCGAGCGCCTTTGCCGAGCAGCTGGGAAAGGCGCAGGACCTCGGCAAGGACGGCGTGGTGACGCTTGATCGCTTCTCCAGCCTGCTGCTTGGCCGGGCGGGAACGCAGGCAGCGCAGGCGGCGAGCGCGCTGACCGCCGCTTCGACGCGCCGCGACGATGCCGTCAACCGCCGGGATAGCTATGCGGGCGTCAATATCGACGAGGAGCTGGCCCAAATGGTCGTGTTCCAGAACAGCTATTCCGCCGCCGCGCGCGTGATCACCACTGCCAGTGAGATGTACGACACGCTGCTCGGCATGATCCGCTGAGGATATCCTTTATGAACCGCGTCGCCACCATTCCGCTCCAGCGCACCATGTCGGACGCGATCCAGCGTTCGCAGCAGAAGCTGGCCGTTACCCAATTACAGCTCGCCTCCGGCAAGAAGGCCACCGATCTGGCGGCGCTTGGGCCCGAGGCAGTGCGTAACCTGTCCACTCGGACCTTGGTTGCCGCGCAGGAGGCGCATGGCGTAGTCACCACGCGGCTTTCCACCACGCTGTCATTCTATGACGCCAACATCAGCAGCATCGAAGAAGCTGGCCAGGCATTGTCCCAGAGCATCATGGAGGCCGTTGGCACCAACCAGAGCACGGGACTTAAGCAGGCGATCGACGATGCCTTCACGCAGATCCGCACCGCGCTGAACGCCTCGCAGGGCGGTCTGCCCCTGTTTGCGGGATCGCAGACCGAGGAGCCGTTCCGCCCGAAGAACGTCAAGGAAGCGCTGTCGACATCGCCGGAAGACGCGTTCGGCAACGACGACGTGCGCGCCTCCGCCCGGGTCGCCGACAATCTCGACCTGGAATATGGCGTGACGGCCAGGGACCTCGGCAGCGGATTGCTTCAGGCGTTTCGCACGCTTGCGGCCGCGGGAGAGATTGGCGACATGCCAACCGATCAGCAGCGCGCAGCACTCGATCAGGCGGGCGACGAACTGCGTTCGGCATTGTCGAGCGTGCGCGAGATCAACGGCGAAGTCG
The DNA here is from genome assembly GCF_900109205.1 of Sphingomonas sp. OV641. Lineage (NCBI taxonomy): Bacteria > Pseudomonadati > Pseudomonadota > Alphaproteobacteria > Sphingomonadales > Sphingomonadaceae > Sphingomonas > Sphingomonas sp. OV641. The sequence continues at coordinate 232,407 of NZ_FNZB01000001.1, forward strand.
GGCGCAAGCAGGCGCAGGTCGAGACGCTGGGGGTGCGGGCAGAACAGCGTACCTTGCTGCTGAAGGACATCATCAGCCGGAACGAGGATGCCGATCTGGGCCAGGTGGCGATCAATCTGGCACAGGAGAAAGCGACGCTTCAGGCGAGCTATTCCGTGTTTGGCCAGCTTTCCAGTCTCAGCCTGGCGAGCTTCCTGCGCTGACGGCAGAAGTGGAGTGTTACCGAACGGAAAAGGGGCGCGACCATCGGTTCGTGCCCCTTTTTTGTTGTCACGAGGTCTGGCGTTCAGGTGTGCGTCTCGCCCAAGCCGACGGGGCGCGAGTCGAGCAGGTCGGCGATATCGCCGGCCGGGCTGGCGCTGGGCAATGCGGCCATAGCCTTGCCGATGCTCTCAGCATCGATCGTGCCGGCCGCCCGCGTGAGCATATCGAACGCAGCACGGGTCGGAAGCGAGCCAAAGGCGGCGAGGTAGCGCGTGCGCAAACGTGCCAGCGCGTCTTCCCGACTAAGCATGGCGAGCGCGATGGCGTGACGTAGGACCAGCGCCTGGTCAACGTCCGTCAGCCGTTTGGAAGATGGCAGCAGCGGGCCGACGGAATCGAGAAAGGCGGCCCAATCCTGCTGTCTCCACAGGATCTCGGTACGGATGCGATCGCCGTCCGGTACATCCTGCAGCACGGCCATCGCTTCGGCGCTTTTGCCGGTGAGGTGCAATGCCGCTGCCTCCACCCGCTTTCGCGCCCATCGCATGTCCTGCGGATAGGCCACGGCATCGGTGGAGCGCAGTGCGAGCAAGGCGCGATCCGGGCGGCCGGCCAGGATGTGCAGGCTGGCGACGCGGACGGACAAGGGACCCTGCGCCACATCGCGAGTGCGCTGGCTCAATTGATATCCAAGCAATTCCGCCGCGCGCGCGTAAAGGCCGGCAGCCTGCAGCCCGTTGGCGAGCTGGGCGACCAGCAAGTCGCCTTCTGCGCCAGCGGGGGCGAGATCGCGGAAGTCCCAGTATAGTCCTGCGGCTTGCTCGATCGGCAGCCCGGTTCCCGGCGCCAGCGCGGCCGCCAAGCGGGCGCGCAGCGCCGGAAGCAGAGCGGCATTGGATCCCGAGAGCTCGAAATAGCGCACTAGGGTGGCTCCAGCTTCCAGCGAGCGCCGGAGGTCACGCCCCTGATCGCTGATCTGTGCGGTCAGGCGAAGCGCGCGTTCCTCGATCTCGCCACCACGCCAGGAAAAGCGAACACCGTCGAGCTTCCGAAGCGCCGTTGCGGCTGGCAGGGTCCTGTTGGCGACAGCGGCCTCGATCGCGCTCAATTTCGCGTCCATTCGCTCTTCGGCCGTGCCGCTTCTCTCCACCCGCGCAAGGCGGAGCCGTGCCGCCTGCGCCTCGTTCAGAGCCAGAAGGGCCTTGCCCCGCAGCAGATTGGCGGCGGCGAGCCGATCGGGAACCTGCTGCAACCAATTGAGCGCGAGAGCAGGCTTGCCGATCATGATTGCAGCCCGCGCGGCCGACAGCACGAAGGGCGCGCGAGACGCACCGGATCGCGCGTTCAGCGCCGGAAGGCTGCAGTTGAACTGGCGCATCGCTTCGTGCGGGAGATCGTGTTGGGCGAATGCGTGCATCCGCCACAGGCAAGCCTCGGGATTTTGCGTCAGCGCCTGCCCGGTCAGGGCGTCGAGCGCATCAATTCCGTGACCTGACAGCGAGAGAGCAATTCCGTGCGCCAGTTGATTGGCGGGGACCAGCGAGAGGTCAGGATCGTCCTGGTGCATGACCTCCAGCACGCCCAGCGCCTCGGGCCCGCGGTCCGCGGCCAGCAGGCTTCGCGCATAAGTCCATCGCGCGGACTGTCGATGATCGCGATCCGCCACCGCGAGGGTTGCCCAGGCCTGTTCGTCCGGGATGGCCGTCCAGGCATCTGGCCCGGCAGGGACCGGCTGCTCGGCAAGGGCGGCGGCAAAGCCTGGCAGGCGGGCCGAGGGCAGCGGCGCTGGAGATCCGGATACCGGCGATGGCGTCGGGATGGCGAGTTGTGGTGCCGGTGCCGCGCCCACGATCATCGCGGCGGCGGCCAGCAATGCGCCCGGCTTCATCAGATCAGCCCCGACACGGTGAGGCCAATGCCTCCCGCCGCGCAGCCAAGGATGAAAAGGAGGCTGAGCATCACCGACGATCTGCTCTTGGCCGACGGAGCGACCGCGTGAACGGCAGCCCCGGAATCAAGACTGCGGGAGCCTACGACGCCTTCGGTGACGGCCGGTGCATCATCATGACGTCGCGCGGGAGCAGGCGCCCCGCTGCTGACGACGCGAATGCGTTCTGGCTTCTGATCGTGGCTCAACATCGCCTCCGGTGCGCAAGTTTCCTCTATTATAGAGGGATGGCGCTTCGTTCCGCTGATCGGCGCCGCTACTTCTGGAGAAACCGCGTGGTGCGTATCCTGACGATTGTTGCTGTGGCCTCGCTTGCCTCTGCCGTTCCGGCGACCAACGCGCTTGCCTCGAGCAGCGGCAGTGGGGCGGGCGGGGGTGGAGCGGAATTGCATCTCGTTCCGCTGGAGGAGATCCGGGTGCCGATCGTCGATGGCGCACGCGCGGACGGCATTTTGCGTCTGACACTGGTGCTGGAGGCCAGCGATGCGGCGTCTGCGGAGGCGCTGGCCGCGAAGCTTCCGGTGGTGCGTGCGTCGACGCTGGCGGCAGCACTGGAGTTCGGGCGCCTTTATGCCTCCCCGATGATGCCGGTGAACGCCGAACAGCTTGCCGGCGATCTCCAGAAAGCGCTGCAGCGCGAAGCCGGCGTTCAGCGCGTGCTGGTGACGCAAGTGGCGGCGACAAGGATGTGATCCGAGGCGCAATGCCGCTGTAAAACGAAGGCGCGGCGATCTCCCCGATCACCGCGCCCTTTCTCTGCTGGTTCGAGCCGAGACTATCACTCGTCCGGCTGTGCGACCTTCACCAGCGAGGAAGCGGGCAGCTCAATGCCGTTGACGCCCAGGTTGATGACCCCGGACGCGGTCGTCACTTCCCGCACCTTGCCGATGCTGTTGACGTTCACCTTCACGTCGTTACCGGCATTGTCCCTGCCCAGGAGGGCGAGCGCATACTGGCCTTCCGGCAGCTTCGCCCCCGTTGTCGCATTGCCATCCCAGCTGAAGCGGCCGCTCTTCTCCTCGACGGTGATCGTGCGCGTGTCCACGACCTTGCCGGATGCATCGCTGATCGTCGCGACCAAGGAGGTAATCGGCCGCTCGGCCTGGTAGCTCCAGGCAGCCGGCGTTGCGGCGGTCAGTCCGGATTGCGCCGAGGCGAACACGACGTCACGGCCGATCAGGCTTGACGCTTGCGCCATGTCCTGGGTGCTGAGGCTCGACAGGATGCTCTTCAGCGTCTCCGTCTGCTGGATCGTCTGTTCGACCTGCGAATATTGCACCAGCTGCTGGGTATATTCGGACGTTTCCATGGGATCGAGCGGATCCTGGTTCTGCATCTGCGTCGTAAGCAGTTTCAGGAACATGTTGAAATCGGCAGACGATTTGGTCAGCGCCGCGCTCTGGGCGGCGGCCGGCAAGGTAGCAGTGGTGGAGGCGATGTTGGTCATGGGCTGTATCCTCAAGCCATCAAGTTGACGCGTCCGGCGGTCCGGAGCGGGTGATAAGCGGCGTCCTGAACGACAACCGCGGCCTTGGTTCCGTCGGTGAAGTCGCCGGCCTGCTGGCGCTGCTGCTGCTGCTGCTGCTGCTGACGCTGCCAGAAGCCTTGGGCTTCGCCATTCCCGGCGCGGGTGTCGAAGCGAAAACTCTGCTGATCGGTGCGGACACCGGCGTCGGTCATCGCTCGGTTAAGGTCGGCCGTGTCACGGCGGAGCAGGTCGAGCGCGTCTGCGCGATCGGCGGCGACCACCGCACGCAGCGTCCCGCCCTCGTCGAATGCCATGCGCACTTCGATCTTGCCGAACTCGCCGGGATTGAGGCGAATGGTAAGCTCTTCGCCGCCGTTCGCGATCCGCCTTGCTATGGCGACGCCAATGTCGCGACCAATCTGATCGGTGCGGGCGTCAACCGCCGGCTCTGCCGATAAGCGCGGAGCGGCGGTGATTGCTGGGAGCGTCTTGCTGGCCTCCGGCGCAGCAGCGGGCGCCTGCACGGATTGTGTGAAGCTGCCCTCCGTCACGGGTGTGGCGGTGTCGCCAGCGACCGCTTGCCGGGCGTCGAACGTAGTGGCAGGCGTGCCCGCGGTGATCGGCGCAGAGCGCAGGTCAGGGGTATCAGCCGCTCCATCACCCCGTGACGGTACGGTTTCTCCGACCGCCCGCGTCATCGGGTCGGCGATCGCATCGGGCGCGGGTGGCGCGACATCAAGGTGCAGCGCGCGAGCGCCAATGGGGAGGGGAGCGGTCGTGGCCTGTTCGGGCAGGTTCAGCGGAGATGTCAGCAGCGCTTCCTTACGTTCGGGCTCCTCACGCGTCTGTTCGCGAGACGCAGGCTCGGAGGCGATGGCGGCGGCGGGAAGGTCGCCAAGTGGCCCTTCGCTCGCTGACGATGCTGCGGGCGCCAACCTGACTTGCTGCTCCACGGCTGCCATCGACCGCATGGGGTGGGCGCGAGGCAGCACCGACTCTGTCGTTCTGGCTTTCACGCCGGGTCGATCGATGCTGGGTGCGTCGCGCTCCCTGAGCGGTTGCCCGGTGGTGACGGTCACATCCTCGGAAACGGCTGGCGCCTCCGCGAAGCGAAGATCCGCGTCGGGCTCGACCCGGCAAGGCACTCGGCCGCTGGGCGCGGGTATGGTGTTAATGAGGCAGGGTGCTTCTGTGGCGGGAGGACGCTGGGCGTCGTCGGGCACGACGGGTTTGTCCTCCCGAGCCGCTGCCAGTGTCGGCGTAGTCGGCGCTGCCGGCGGAGGGGACGCCGGGTCGACGGAGCTTGGCTGGGTCGCGGCAAGCGGCGGCGTCTGCGCAGGTGTGGGGTTCGTTGCCAATGGCGCTTGCGGGCGCGTTTGGAACTGAGGAAAGCCCGGACTAGCGCGGCCATCGGACAAAGCGGCGGTGCCGGAGAGCGGAGTGACTGCTTCCTCGATCATGACGGGTGGCGGCTGCACCTGCGACTCTCCTGGCGCGGGCGTGGCAACGGCCGGTGCTGTGATTTGCGCGACGGGGATGACAGCAGGAACAGGCGCGACCGACGCCGCAGGCGCGGCGGCGGGCACGGGGGTGCCGGCCGAAACCAAGGTGTTGGAAGCCCTCAGAACGGCGTCGACATCCTGCGAAAAGCCCGCTGTGGTGCCCGTCAGCTGCGCTGGTTGCGAGACGGCGAGCATGCCGGTGGCCGGCGCGGAGAAAAAGCTTGCGACAATCGTCATTTAGCGCCTCGCCCGACCCGCAAAGGGCCTCATTCCTTCATTATAGAGTGTTGCAGCCGCTGCGGGCGTTCGGCTCAGCCGATCGTGCCCAAAGAGCGGATCCGCGCTCGGGAGTGGATCTCGTTCTGCGACAGAACCACCGTTGCCGGGCGAACACGTTCAATAATCGAGCGCACGAAGGGTCGGATAGACGGGTTGGTCAGCAGGCAGGGAATGTCGCCCTGCTGCGCCAGGGCATCGAGCGTGCTGCGCAGCGCTGCGATAAAGGCCTGCAGGTGCGAGGGCGCCATGGCGAGCTGCCGATCATCGCCTTGGCCGATGATGCTTTCGGCGAAGGCAGCGTCCCACTCGCCTGATAGGGTGACGATGGGAATGGAGCCGTCGCGCGCCTGTTGCGCCGAAATCTGCCGCGACAGCCTGCTGCGAACGTGCTCCGTTATCTGCGTGAGATTGGACGTCAGCGGCGCGGATTCCGCGATCCCCTCAAGGATCGTGGGAATGTCGCGAATGGAGACGCTTTCGCTCAACAAGTTCTGCAGGATCCGCTGCACGCCCGAAACGGAGATCTTGGACGGCACAATGTCTCCGACCAGCTTCTCCGATTCCTTGTGCACTTCGTTCAAGAGCTTTTGTGTTTCGGTATAGCTCAGCAGGTCGGCGATATTGTCCTTCACCAGCTCGGTCAGATGGGTGGTGATGATGGTGCCGCAATCCACCACCGTGAGGCCGCGAAAGCCGGCTTCCTCGCGCAGTTCGGGCTCGATCCACAGCGCGGGGAGATTGAAGACCGGCTCGCGTGTCACTTCGCCGGGGATGCCGACGTTGGCGCCGCCGGGATTGATCACCAGCAGCTTGTCCAGCCGGATCTCGCCACGCGCCGCCTCGGTCTCCTTGATGTAGACGACATATTCGCTGGCCTTCAGGGCCATGTTGTCGATGATCCGCACGGAGGGAAGGACGAAACCATATTCGGTCGCCATCTGCCGCCGCAGTGCGCGCACCTGATCGTCAAGGCGCGGCTCGCGCTGCGCGTCGTTGATGATCGGGAGCAGCGCATAGCCGATCTCGATGCGGCAGGCGTCGATCGCCAGGGTACGTGAGATGGGCTCTTCGGCCGGGATTGCGGCGGCTTCGGCCGCTACCTGGTCACGAACGGCCTGCGCAGCGCGCAGGTCGGACTCCTTGCTCATCTTCCACGCGACCCAGCCGCTCAGCCCGGCAAAGGCCGCAAACGGAATGAAGGGGAGGCCAGGAATCAGCGCCAGCGCACCCATCAGAAACGCGACCATCCCGAACGCCTTCGGGTAACGGCCAAGCTGCTCGCCCAGCGCCGCGCCGGTCTTGCCGGTCACGCCGCCCTTAGACACCAGCATGCCGGCCGCGATCGACACGATCAGCGCGGGCACCTGGCTGACCAGGCCATCGCCCACCGTCAGCAACGTATAGGTGTGGAACGCCTCGCCAAAGGGAACGCCGTGCACCGCGACACCCATGATGAGGCCGACCAGCACGTTGATGGCGGTGATCATCAGCGCGGCGACGGCATCGCCCTTCACGAACTTCGACGCGCCGTCCATCGCTCCGTAGAAGCCGCTTTCGGCCTCGACCTCCGAGCGGCGTTCGCGCGCCGTGGTCTCATCAATCATCCCGGCCGATAGGTCCGCGTCGATCGCCATCTGCTTGCCCGGCATGGAGTCCAGGCTGAAGCGGGCGGCGACCTCAGCGATGCGGCCGGCACCCTTGGTGATAACGACGAAGTTGATGACGATCAGGATGGCGAAGATGGTGATGCCGATCACCGTTTCGCCGCCGATCAGGAACTCGCCGAACGCGTGGATCACGCCGCCGGCGGCGGCTGGCCCTTCATGCCCGTGCCCCAGGATCAGGCGGGTCGAGGCGATGTTGAGGCCGAGCCGCAGCATCGTCACGACCAGCAGGATCGTTGGGAATGCGGAAAGCTGAAGCGGCTTTTCGATGAACAGCGCCGTCATCAGGATCATGACCGATGCGGTGATCGAGAGCGCGATGCCAAAGTCGAGCAGCCAGCCCGGCATCGGCAGGATCAACATGGCGATGATGGCGATCACGCCGACCGCCAGTGCCATGTCGCGGTTCGCGCCCATGCGCTGGAACAAGGAGGTGAGTTGTGGCGGCATGAGGATCGTCCCGATCTGAGGTCAGGCGGCAGGCGAGACGGCGATACCCGCCTCGATGAAGCTCTTGAGCTTGTTGCGCATGGTGCGGACCGAAATGCCCAGGATGCTGGAAGCCGAGGTCCGGTTGCCGTGGCAATGTTCCAGCGTCTGGAGAATCAGCTCGCGTTCGACCTCCTCCACCGTGCGGCCAACGAGGCTCTCGACCTTCGGCAGACCGAGTTCCATGCGAGGCGCGGCGGGCGCGAGCTGACGCCCGTCCGTGAGAACCAGGTCGCTCGGCTCGATCGCATTTCCGCGGGCCAGCAGAACCGCGCGGTGCATCACGTCCTGAAGTTCCCGGACGTTTCCCGGCCAGTCATAGTCAAGCAGCGCTGCGGCCGCTTCTTCCGATAAGGCGGGGGCGGGCCGCTGCTCCGCACGGGCGGCGTCTTCGATCTGCCGCAGCGCGAGGCACAGGATATCTTGCCCACGCTCGCGCAGGGGCGGGAGGCAGAGCTGCACCAGTTCCAGGTGCGACACCAGATCGGCGCGGAAGGTGCCGGCCGCGACACGATCGGCAAGGGAGGTTGTTGCGCTGACCATCAGACGCGCATCGAGCGCGATTGAAGCGGTGCCGTTCATTCGCCGGATCACACCGCTGCGCAGGGCATGGGCGAGATCGGCCTGGATCGTCGGGGGGAGAAGATCGACGTTGCGCAACAGCAGGGTCCCCTTATGCGCCTTCTCCAATCGCCCGATGCGCCGCGCGACGGCACCAGGAAACGCACCTGCCTCATGCCCGAACAGCTCGGATGCGATCACCTCCGGGGAGGCGCCGGCGCATTCCACGATCTCGAACCGTCCCGAACAGCCGGACGCGTCGTGGATGTGGCGTGCCAGCAGTTCCTTGCCCGTGCTGCGCTCGCCGCAAAGCAACACGGGAACGCGCGCGGTGGCCATGCTGAGCCCGAACGACACCGCCCGTGCCAGCGCCGGATCTTCACCGAGGATCACCGAAGAGGCGGTCGGCGCGATGGAGGCGATGGCGGCAGCGATCAGCGAGCGCTCCGGCGGCAGGGGTACATAATCGCGGGCACCGGCGCGGATGGCGCTGACCGCCTGATCCGCGGACGCGTTGATGCCGCATGCGATCACCGGCAGGGTGAAACGCTCGGCGCGCAGCTGGGCGAGGAAGCCGGCAGCATCGAGGCCGACATCGATCATCACCATCATCGCCCCATCGGATCGAAGCAGCGCCAGCGCTTGGGCGGGGGCATCCGCCATGTCGACATGCGCCCCTGCGTCCCGCGCCATCTCCGCGGCGAGCCGGAACTCGCTGCCGGGTTGGCCGACGAGAAGCAGACGAGTTGCATTCGGTTGTGTCATCCGCCTCAGCGCTCCGGCCGGGTGATTTCGGTGAGCGTCACGCCCAGCGAGTTGTCGATCATCACCACCTCGCCGCGCGCGATCAGGCGATCGTTCACGAAGACGTCGACCGGCTCACCGACGCGGCGGTCGAGCTCGATGATCGCGCCGGCCTTCAGGCGCAGCAGATCGCCGATCGGCAGGCGCGAACGCCCAAGGACGGCCTGAACCTTGACGGGCACCTCGTGAACGGCCTCGAGCCCGATCTCGTCGGGATTGTCGCTGTCGTCGGCACCGGCACCGAAATCCTCGAACAGCGGGCTGGCGGTGCTTTCCGCCGTCAGAAGCTGCGCGTGATCTTCGTTGTTCATCGACATTTCCATCATGCGTTCATCCATTGGCGGATCACGGCGGCGGCTTCAGGCGGGCTTGCCTGGATCGCGTCGCCAATCTTCTTGAGGGCGGAGCCCTTGATGCGGCCGTCGACCTGGGCGAGCGCGATTTCCTCATCGAGCATCGGCACAGCCGGGGCGGCATCCTGCAAAGCATCGAGTTGCTGGATCGCGGCCGGATCACCTTGGGCAGCCTGAGCGGTCAGCCGGGCAAGTTCCGGCCCTTCCGGATGAAGAAGCGTTTCGACCTGGCCGGGCGCGGCATCCGCGTCGGCTCGGCGCGGTTTCAGCATGCGAAGCGCGATCAGCCCGACGCCGGCAATCACCAGGAACTTCAGCAAACCAAGGATCTGATCCGTGGTGACGAGGGAGAAGACACTTTCTTCCTTGTCCGCCAGGCTGTCGTCGGCAGCGAACTGCATGCTTTCAACCACCACGCTGTCGCCGCGCTCCGCATCAATGCCGACGGCATTCTCAACGAGGCGGGTAAGGCGCTGGATCTTGGGCTGGGGCAGGCCATTGATGCCGCCATCGATCATGACCGCCACGGACAAACGGTTGATCCTGCCCGGTGCACGAACGACGACGCTGCGGGTTTGGCTGTTCGCGTAGGTGGTATCTTCCGAGGTTTCGGTGCGCGCGGCATTGCGCGTGTCGCCCTGGCCGGCGGGTTGACCCTGGTTCTCCGGCAATTGGGCGCCAACGCTCGCCATCTGGGCGGCAGCCTGATTTTCGCTGTTCTGATCGTTCGATTCCACCGTGACCTGGCGGGCGATGACCTGCTTGTCGGGATCGAAGACGTTGGACTCCTCGCGCGTTTGATCGCGGTCGATCTGCGCCGAAACTTCGGCGCGCACCTTGCCGGCGCCGACGATGGGCTCAAGCAGCGCCTCGATCTCCTCGCGCAGCTTGCTTTCGACCGCCTGCTGGCGCTCGTCTGCCGAGCCTGCGCCGGCTTCGCCCGCTTCACCCGCACGCGCCAGGAGCGCCCCCGTATGATCCACGATCGATACGGACTCAGGGGTCAGTTCCGGGACGGACGAGGACACGAGATAGCGGATCGACTGAACCGCCTCCCCGGTCAGGCGAGCGCGCGTCTTCACCGTCACCGCGGCAGTCGCCTTGCGGCTTTCGGTGGAGAACATGGCGCGTTCCGGCATGACGATGTGGACGCGGGCGCGGCTCACATTCTGCAGGCTTTCGATTGAACGGGAGAGCTCGCCCTCGATCGCGCGGGTCTCGTTCAGCTTCGCACGCGACGCGGAGATGCCGAAGGGCTCCTCCTCGTCGAGAACCTCATAACCGATCTTCCCGCCCAGCTTCTCGCCGGCCATGCTCATGCGCAGTTCGGCAAGCTTCTCCTGCGGCGCAAGGATCGAGCTGCCGTCGGCCGAAAGCTGGAACGGGATGTTCTGACTGGCGAGCTTTTCCGAAATGGTCTGGGCGGCGGCGGGATCGAGATCGGTGTAAAGAAACCCCATCGCGTCCGAGCCGCCGCGCAGTGCCATGGCCGCGAGCAGCGCGAGCAGGGCAACGGCGACCCCGCCCATGATCATCAGTCTTCGCGCCCCGATCTGGGCCACGATTGTCCGCAACTGGTTCAAGGATCGCCCCTCGTCTACAAGCCGGGGCTTCACCCCACGAGTTCATTATAGGAGGGGGAGGGGGCGGCAGATTCTGCCGCTGGGAAAAACTTGCCGGGTGTTCACGCCGCCGGCATCAGCGCCTCAAGCTCTGCAAGGATCGCCTGACGGCGCGCATCGGCGTCAAGCGCGAGTGCACCCTGATCCCATTCGATGAATGCGTCGCCGGGGGCGAGGCTCGGGTCGGACACGACCTGCAAATTCAGGCGTCGCCGATCGCTCGCCTGCCGTGCCGCGATGAGGCGCTCGACTTCTTCGATAACGGCGGGTGACACCCGCACGAGCAGTTCCTGACCGCGCGCCACCTGTTTCAACACGCGCCCGATGGCTTCGTCGATCGACAGGGCAGGATCACGCGCGATTGCCCGGCCGGCAAGAAGATCGGCAGCGGCAAGGGAAACCTCCGCGCCATCGCGCGCGACCTGGCTGGCGATCTCATCCATGCGTTCGTCCAGCATCTCAAGCGATGCCTGAAGCGCGTCAACGGCTGCCAGCATGGCGGCCTCCCGCTCGTCGCGGGCCTGCTGCAGCCCCGCCTCGAACGCCTCCGCGCGGGCGGCGGCGACCAGCGCCGCCTGATCCTGCTGCATCAGCGCGAGATCAGCCCGTAGCGCGGCGATCTCGAGGTGAAGCTCATCGGTGGACGCCTTCGACGGGTCGGTCTCCGGGAGCGCAAAGATGCTGTCGAAAATGAACGGCCGGATGTGGGAGGAGGTGTGCATCGCAGTCGTCCTCAGATGATCATGGAGTCATCGCTCTTCGGATCGACGAGCATGATCTCGCCCCGATCCGCCAGCGACTTGGCGAGGCGGACCAGCGCGCTTTGCGCTTCTTCGCAATCGCGCGCGCGAACCGGGCCCATGCCGGCCATGTCCTCGCGCATCAGCTTGGCCGAGCGTTCGGTCATGGAGCCGAAGAAGAGCTGCTTCATTTCTTCCGGCGCACCCTTCAGTGCCAGCGCGACCTGCCGCTTGTCCGCCTGACGGACGATGACCGATACCGAGCTGGGGATCAGGTTGCCGAGATCCTCGAAGGTGAACATCAGCGAGCGGATCCGTTCGGCGGAGTCCGGCGCACGCTCGTCAAGCGCGTTCAGCATCGCCTCCTCGGTCGAGCGATCCATGGCGTTGAAGATGTCAGCCATGGATTCATGTGGATCGGTGCGCTGGGAGCGCGCCAGGTTGCTCATGAACTCGCTCTGGAGTGTATGCTCGATCTGGCTGAGCACCTCCTTTTGCACCGCGTCCATGCGCAACATGCGCTGAATGACGTCGACGGAGAACTCGCGCGGCAGGACGGCCAGCACGCGCGCGGCATGATCGGAGCGCAGCTTGCTCAGGATCACCGCGGCGGTCTGCGGATATTCGTTCTTGAGATAGGATGCGAGAACCCCCTCGCTGACGTTCGACAGCTTGTCCCACATCGTTCGGCCGGAGGGGCCCCGAATATCCTCCATGATCTCCCGGACGCGATCCTCCGGCAACATGCCGCCCAGCAGTCGCTCCGTCGTCTCAAAGGAACCGTGAAGCGATGCCATGCTCGACACTTCGCCGGAGAACTGGATCAGCAGATGCTCCACCACCGTCGAGGGCACGCGACCGAGCTGCGCGATGGTGCCGGACAGCTCCTTGATCTCATCGACCGACAATTGCTCCCAGATCGCGGCGCCATGCTCCTTGCCAAGCGCGAGCATCAGCGCCGCAGCCCGCTGCGGGCCGGTGTAGCGCTTCAGCTCCGCAGGCTCCGCGATCGGCATCATCATCGTCATGGAAGAATCGCTCCGGCAGATTTCGTGGCCTGATCGCGCCCAAGCGGCCGCCACCCGCCTATTATAGGAAGAAGTGCGGCAGGGTCGGTGAGGGCGGCGGCGGAATGACGATAAATCTTTCGAACGGTCTCGTCGGGCTCAGCATGCTGACGGGCACGAACAGCTTCGACGTCTTTTCCTCCGTTTCAACGGAGAGTCGCGCGGTGCGCCAGGCGAAGGCGCTGTTCACCACCGCTGCGACCATCCCGCCCTGGAAGGAGGCCGCGAGCAGCGCGCCGGTTTCGACGCAGGTGTCCGCGATCAAGCGGATGGCCAGCATCATCGACAAGCCGACGATCGGTACCGATGCCCTTCCGCCGGACGTGGAAACGACGTTCACCGCGTACAAGGCGCTGGATCGCCTGAGGCTGCTGGCCGAAGCTGCCGCGGCCAAGACCACGTCCAGCGCCGAACGCGGCCAATTGCAATCGAGTTTCGGCAAAGGGCTGGCCGCGCTCCAGACCTATCTGGTCAGTGCGCCGTCGGAGAAGGTGAACCTGTCCTTTGCCAACCCGGCGCGACGGGCGGAGAGCGTTTCCACGATAGCGCCGGGATCGCTGAACCTGAGCGAGATTCCCGCCGTGGGCATCGTGGCGTCGCGTGACGCCGCCTTGCCGGGGCTGACCGGGAACGAGGTTTTCGAGATCCGCCTGAGCAGTGGCAGTACCGTGGACACTGTGTCGGTCGATCTTTCGGGCACGCAGCAGCCGCCGACGCTGGACAGCATGTTCAACGCCATCAACGCCGCCATCGCGGCCATTCCGCAACGGAACGCCGATGGCACGCTTTTGCTCGATCCGGATGGCGAGCCAGTGCCGCGCTGGGAGGTGAGCTTCGTTCCCGCCAAGACGGGCGAGCAATGGGGCTTTTCGATCAAGCGGTCGGGCTATGAAAAGGTGGAGATCGACCAAGTCGGCGCCAAGGATGCGCTGATGGTGGCGAGCGGACTTACCGCACTGGATGCGCCGGCCACCACCCGGATCATGCGCTTCGACGATCCGGCCGGCGCCTCGCAGCGTCGTACATTATCCTCGATCGCAGCGCTGGATACCGGCGCGACGGCCGCTGCCAAGCTGACCGCAGTGGCGGGACGAACGGCAAGCCCGGTGCTGGCCACCACAAGCAGCAGCGCGATCGCCACCGACGCAAGTGGGTTCAGCTATGTCGTCGGGACCACTTCAGGCGACCTAGGATCAAACCTGACAGCGAGCGAGGATCTGTTCCTCACCAAGCTGGACAGCGAAGGGCGCACCGTCTGGCAGCGCACGCTGGGTGCCGCCAGCGTGGCCTCGGGCGCGGCAGTGAGCATCGCTTCTAACGGAGACATCGTGGTCGCGGGCACGGTGACCGGCAATTTCGACGGCGCGACGAGCGATGGCGACATGCTGGTCGCGCGGTTTGACGCCAGTGGCGATGAGAAGTTTGCGAGCCTGGTGCGCACTCTGGGCAGCGACACGGCCAATACCGTCACCGTTGCGGAGGATGGCACCATCTTCGTCGGCGGGCGCACCTCGAGTGGCGGCGGAGACGCGTTCATCGCGCGGCTGGATGGCAACGGCAGGTTGCAGGAGCGGCGCACCATCGATTCCGGCGCGGCCGACACCGTCACCGGCCTGGCGATGGACGCAAATGGCGCGCTGCTGTCCCTGACCCGCGAGGGAGCCAGTGCCGTGGTGCGGCGGCTCGACGCCGGCGCCTTGTCGAACGATCTTGGCATGCTGACGCTCGGCTCGGCGGACGCACGTGCGCTTGCCGTGGATCCGGCGGGCAGCATCGCGATTGTTGGCGCAACAAGCGCAACCTTGACGGGCGAGCAAGTGAATGCGCGCGGTGAGGGCCGCGTTGGCTTCGTGATGCGCCTCTCCGCCGACCTGTCCGGCGCAAGCGTCAGCTATGTCGCGACGGAGGGCGACGATCAGGTCGATAGCGTCGCCTTCATGAACGGCGCGATCTATGTTGGCGGGCGCACGACGGGCGGCTTGAACGGTGCACGGCAGGGCGCGGTGGACGGGTTCGTCAGCCGGATCGATGCGACAAGCGGCGCGCTTCTGTCCACCAGCCAGTTCGGTCAAGCAGCGCAGCGGACCGAACCCGTTCGGATCGCGGCGGCAGAGGGCGGCGCAAGCACGCTTGGCGCGCTTGGGCTCCGCCGCGGTACGCTGACGCCGGAAGATTCAACAAAGCTGGTTGCGCAGACCAGCCTGCGGGCGGGCGACGAATTCGCGATAAAGCTTCCCGGTGGCAGCGCACGCAAGGTCACGATCCGAGCCGACGACACGCTGGCTTCGCTGGCCGAGCGGGTCCGCTTGCTGACCGGATCGAAGGCGATCGTGATGTCGGCCAAGACCGACACCGGATACTCCCTTCGCATCGAGGCAAAGGCGGGTTCCTCCGTCGAGTTGATCGCCGGGAGCACGGGCAAGGACGCGCTGTCGAAGCTGGGCATCGAGCCGCAGCGGATCGCAACCCCTGCCGCCGTTCCGGCCAAGGCACCCTCGGTACGTCCCGGCGGCAGCTATGGCCTAGACCTTGACGATGCGCTGAACCTTTCCACCGCCGCGGATGCCGCCGTCGCGCTGGATCGCATCAGGCAGGCGATCTCGATGAGCCAGACGGCCTATCGCTCGCTCTATTGGGATGATGGCAAGGCTGCGCTGGCCGACGGGGTGACCGGCAAGTCCGCAAGCTCCACCGCGCGCGAACAGTCCCAGCTGGCGCAATATCGCGCCGCGCTGACCCGCCTGTCTTCAAGTTCGTCCACCACCGGCTTTTCTGGATTTTGACCATGTCCAACACACCAGCCCTGATCGCCGGCATCGGGCGAGAGATGAAGCACCTCGCCGAGCGCCAGCGCGTCATTGCCCAGAATATCGCAAACAGCGAAACCCCAGGGTTCAAGGCGCGCGAGGTGGAGGCGCCGGATTTCGGCGCGCTGCTGCAGCAGACAGGCTGCAGTTCGGGGGTGCGGATCGGGCGGCCGACCGTTTCCATCACCGGCGGCATGGCCGCGCTTGGCGCGCGTTCACCGGCCGGCAGTCATGTAATCATGGACAAGGATGTTAGCGAGACGAAGCCCGACGGGAACAACGTCACGCTGGAGGACCAGCTGCTGAAGATGGGGCAGTTGCAGGCGGACTTTGCGGCGATGACCAATCTCTACCGCAAGCAGCAGGGGCTGTTGAAGGCGGCGCTGGGTAGGAGCGGCTGAAGCGGCCTGCGTCTTTTGCGATGCGGCTGCATGAGGCGGAATGGCGGAGGCCTCCCGCGATGGAGGTCGTTCGCGCTTAACGGTTGAAGTTTCGGGCACTCGCTTGCGTCGGGGCGGGGTATATCTGGCCTCGAGTAAGGCTCGTAGGACAGAGCGGCTTTCGGTTCGCTCGAGCCTCTATTCTCGTTCGTACTGAGCTCGTCGAAGTACGTGCCAACCGGCGGTGTCGCCGGAGGCACGCCCTTCGACAGGCTCAGGGCGAACGGGTCAGGTGATCGTGAAGCGCTTTAGGCTCGCTCCAGCCCGATTGAGCAACCGCCGGGGCGCGGCTTGAAGGCAAGGGTCGTGAGTGCTGCGACTGGCACGCCCGTTCCCGGCGTCAAGCGCGAAGGTGCGAGGTCACCGGCATCACTGCTCCGCACGCTCAATGGCAAAGGTTTGCGGAACCGGCGATGCCGGGACACGCCCGGGATGACGATGAATTTCGCAGAGGTCTCGCCTCGGGGACGCATACTCAGGTCAGGTGGATCAAGCGCATCGGGCCGGTCACGCGTGCGCCTGTCCGTACGAGGGTATTTCCAAGTGTCGGTTCAGAGCCTGGTGTTGAGGGAGATCGGCGCCGGAAGATCCATGCCCAGCCAGCCGCCATGGGCGCCGTAGGTGGCCTTGCGCGTGCCCATCATGCGCTGGGCTTCCTGCGCAATCGCCGCCATCAGCTCGGTGGAAAGCTCGATCTGGCGTTCCAGCACGTCCGCGTTCACCATTGATGCATCGCGCAGCACGGCGACGGTGGCGGCGAGACGGCTGCGGTCCGTTTCCTCCAGCTGCTCCATCCAGTCCGCCCGTTCGCGGGCAAGCTGGGTAAGCCGCCGCTCCAGCGAGCCGACCAGGCGGGTTTTTGCGGCGGCCATTTCGGACAGGTCCGGCACACGGCCGGGCGCAACGAGGCGATCCGATTCTTCTTCCATGATCGCCGTCAGCGACGACATGTTGTCGAGCAGTTCTTCAATCATTGGCTTCCTTCCTGCAATTTGATGATCTGCTCCAGCACCTTCGGGGCAAGGCCGATGCCACCCCGTTCGGCGATGGCACCGCCCAGTTTCTCGGCAAGCACACCGCGGAACATCTGTTCGCCGTGCCCACCGCTGAATTCGCCCTGTTCGACGCTTTCGAACATCAACTGAGTCATTTGGCCGATGAACACGGCCTCGAAATCCTTTGCCGTCTTTTGCGCGGCAGCGCCGCCCACGCCTGACGGGCGCGGTGCCGGGGAGAGGGGGGACGGGGCGGGGGGCGGGGTGCTGATCCGGAGATCGTCCATCACTGAACCTCGATCTCGGCCTGGAGCGCGCCCGCCGTCTTGATCGCCTGAAGGATGGTGATGAGATCACGCGGCGAGACGCCGAGCGCGTTCAGCCCGCTTACCAGCGACTGCAGCGAGGTGCCGCCGCCGACCATCGCCAGCGAGGCGCCGCCGCCATCGTCGACGGAAATCTGGGTGCGCGGGACGACGGTGGTCTCGCCATCCGACAGGGGTGCGGGCTGGGAGACGATTGGGCTTTCCGACACGCTGATCGTCAGCCCGCCCTGGGCGATCGCAACCGGGCTGACCCGCACGTCGGTGCCCATGACCACCGTTCCTGCCGCTTCGTTGATGACGATACGGGCGGGCTGATCGACCTCGACCGGCAGATTTTCGACCTGAGATACAAGGTTGATCAGTCCGCCGCCGCCATTCTGGGGCGCAATCTGCACCGTTGCCGGGTCGAGAACCTCGGCAGCGCCGGGAAACCGGCGGTTGATCGCGCCTGCGATATGCTGCGCGGTGGTGAAATCAGGGTTCTTCAGCGCCAGCTTCAGGCTGGTGGCGGATTTCAGCGCGAAAGGCACTTCGCGTTCGATGATCGCCCCTTCGGCAATCCGTGCGGATGTGGAGACGCCGCGGCTGACGCTGGCCGCCGCGCCGCGGGCCTTGAAGCCGGAAACAGCCACCGGCCCCTGCGCGACGGCGTAGATCTCCCCGTCGAGCGCGCGAAGCGACGACACGAGCAGCGTACCGCCCTGAAGGCTGGTTGCGTCGCCGAGCGCGGACACCTGAACGTCGATCTTCGACCCGGCGCGTGCGAACGGCGGCATGGTAGCGGTGATCGATACGGCGGCGACATTCTGCGTCCGCATCTGCGTGCCCCGCACGTTCACGCCCATGCGCTCCAGCATTGCCTGCATCGATTCCTCGGTAAAGGGCGCGTTGCGCGTGCGATCGCCGGTGCCGGCGAGGCCGACCACCAGGCCATAGCCGACCAGCTGGTTGGGCCGCACATTCTCCACATCGACAATGTCCTTGATGCGGGGGCCGGCCGTCGCCGGACCGCTTCCGGCCAGCATCGCCGCGAGCACCAGGGCTGCGGCGCCAAGTCGAGGCTTGCGCATAATCGTGGGGGTTCCGTGAGAAAGTTGCCGCTTATCTCTTATAGAGAGATCAGGGCTCCTTCTTTGGCGGTACGGTCAAAAGTGCGCATCTCTCCGCTGTCTCCCTTGCTGCAGCAGCAGATGCTGGCAGCGCTGCCCGAGGCGGCGGCGGGTTTCCGCGCCGCATTGCCCCAGCAGGAGGCGCCGGTGGCAGCCGGTGTGTCTCATCCACAGCCTGCAATGGTGCCTGCCACGTCAGTGCAGATGCTAGTGCAACTTGCCGCGGCTGACCCCGCCATCGACCGGCGTCGCAAGATGGCGGAGAAGGCGGACCGCGGTCTCGCCTTGCTCGACCGACTTCAAGCGGAGACCGTCGCGCGGCCTACCAGCATCGAGCCACTGACGGCGTTGCGCGAGTGGCTCGACACGTTCGACATGCCTGAGGATAGCGAGCTTGCCGCGCTGATGGACGAGATCAAACTGCGCGTACGAGTGGAGCTGGCGAAGCACGATATGTGGGTCTGATCGGCGCCGCGGCAAGAAGAGAGAAGCGGCCAAGCATCACCATCGTCTGGTGATTTCCGGCCGCTTGCGTCATGAAGTCTGGAAAACTTTGGGCAGAGGGAGCGACGTGGAAGAGCCGGAACATGCGCAAGCGGATGGCGGCGCCGCGAACGGCTATGCGGTGGCGTTCGCCCCCGTGGCGGAGATCGAGTCCGGCCGGATCTTCGCCTATGAGGCGCTGTTGCGGACGCGGGAGGGCGCCGCCGTCGAGGCGCGGATCGCCGGGATGGACGCGCCTTCGCTCGGTGCGTTGTACGCCCGGTTTCGCCTGGCCGCGGTCAGGAGCGCGGCGAGCCTGGGTTTCGTGAAAAGCGGTGCGCGACTGATCATCGACCTGCCGGTCGCGCTGTTGGCCGACCCATTCGAGGAACTGCGGCCGCTGATCGATGCGGCACACGGCTGCGGCATCGTGCCGCGCCGCCTGGTAATGCGAGTGAAGGCGCCCGAGCAATATGCCCCGTTCAAGCTGGCCGATCTGCTCGATGCCCATGCGAAACATGGCTGTGCCACGCTCTACGGGCCACTTCATGGCCGCGATGACGAGTTTCAGCGGCTGACGCGGCTGCCGCCCGATTTCGTGGAGATCGATCCCGGCGAAACGCAGGGCATCGCATCGAGCTGGGCGCGCCGCATCCAAGTGGAAAATCTGTCCCGGCGCATCACGGGTGCGAGCCATGGCGCCCGGCTGATCGCCAGCGGTGTGAGCGCCGACGCCGATGCCGCCAAGCTGCGCGGCTATGGTTTTCGCTACATCAGCGGTGACGTGGTGGGCGCACCCGAGCTTGGCGCATTGCCGGCATCGCGACTTGCGGTCAGCAAGGACGATGCGCCTTCGGCCGGCTCCGCCACTGCCTGAGCATCGCGACCAGAGCTAGGCCGACGCGGGCTGACCGTGCCGGGCGGATCCGCCTAGCGCCGTTCCTTCGCCAAGCGCATTACATAGCCGATAATCTCGGCAACGGCGGCATAGTGCTCCGCAGGGATGGGGTGATCAACGTCCACCGACGCGTACAGGGCGCGCGCAAGAGGGCGGTTCTCGATGATCGGTACCTTGGCCTCAGTCGCGATTTCGCGGATCTTCAGCGCAATCGCGTCAACACCCTTCGCCACGACGACCGGCGCGCCCATCTTTCCGTGATCATATTTGAGCGCCACTGCGAAGTGGGTGGGATTGGTGACGATCACGCTGGCCTGGGGCACGGCGGCCATCATCCGCTTGCGTGAGCGCTGGATGCCGATCGAGCGGATCTTGGCCTTGATCTTCGGATCGCCCTCGCTCTCCTTATGCTCGTCCTTGATCTCCTGCAGCGACATGCGCATCCGGCTGAGCCACGAGCGGCGCTGATAAACGAAGTCGAACATGGCGAACGCGCCCACCAGCACGGCCACCGTCTTCACCATGGCCGTGACCAGTCCGCCGGCGGCATTCCCGATCTCGATCGGATCGGCGCCGATCAGATGGTCCAGCCCGACCGCACGGGGCCAGACCACCAGCAGCGCGACACAGATCACGAGGACCAGCTTGGCCAGCGTCTTGGCGAACTCCACCAGCGCCTTCATGCCGAACAATCGGCTGAAGCCGGAGATCGGCGAGAGCTTGGACCATTTCGGGGCGAGCCGTGACATGGCGATGGACGGGCGTCCCTGCATCAGGCCGCCCAGGATCGCGAACGCGAACAGCGTGGCGAACAGCGGACCCATCACCGAAAACATCTGCGCCATGAGGCCGCTGGCGAGGTGGCGGGCGCCATCCGGCTCCAGTGAGAAATCCTCGGCCCGGCCCCAGAGCCGCACCAGAATGTGCGCGAGGCGCGCGAACGTCCACACGCCCATCCCGCCGACGATCACCACGGCAGCAGCGAACATGGCGGCGTGCCGCATCTCCGGCGCGGATGCGGTGTCGCCCTTGGTACGGGCGTCCTGCAGCTTCTTTTCGGTCGGATCGTGGGTCTTCTGATCCTTGTCGGTGCCGGACATGCGTCAGCTCCAGCCCGTCTGCATCCAGGCCGCCATCGCCTGGGCAAAGCCGGTCAGCATCGTCCCGAAGACGGTGGCGAGAAGTGCCAGCCCGAGCAGCAGGTTCATCGGCTGGGCAATGAAGAAGACCTGGATCGCCGGCGCGAGCCGCGCCGACATGCCGAGCGCGACGTTGAAGACGATGCCATAGACGATCAACGGCGCGGCGAGGCTGAGACCCAGCGCCATGGAGCGCGTGGTGACCGTCACTGCAAGGGCCGCGAAGTCCGGGGCTGGGGGCAGAGCGCCGACCGGGAACTGCTGATAGGATTGCACTATGGAGGCGATCCACAGATGGTGCACCGCCATCGCCATGCAGATGACGGCCGCGGCGACGCTGACGAACCGTGACAGCAGCGGAGCCTGGCCACCTTGAGAGGGATCGAAGACAATGGCGGACGTCAGGCCGATCTGCAGGCTGATGATGGAGCCGGCCATGGCCGCGGCAAGAAACATGATGCGCACGATCGCGCCAAGCCCGAGCCCGACGAGTAACTCGCCGAAAATGATGCCGGGCAGTTCCGCCTCGCCCTGAGCGACAGGAAGCGTGTGAGGCGACAGCAGACCCCAGAGGCCGGCCGCCATGCCGAACGCCATCATCAGCCGGATCCGCGGCGGAATGGAGTCTTCGGAGAAGACGGGAAGCAGCATGAGGACTGCTCCAACGCGCGCAAAGATGATCAGAAAGGCGGTAGCCTCGACCGGGATCTGGTCCATGGCTCAGCCCTGGACGATCCGGTCGCTGATCTGATGCGTGAAATCAGCCATGGCATGGCCGATCATCGGCAGGCACAAAAGGAGCACCAGACCCATCGCGAGCAGCTTCGGAACGAAGGTGAGCGTCATCTCCTGAATCTGGGTCAGCGCCTGAATGAGGCCGATCACGACGCCGACGATCAGCGACGTGATCAGCATCGGGCCGATGATCGTCAGCACGAGCACCAGCGCCGAGCGTGCGATCTCGATGGCGTCGAACGGCGTCATGCGGGGTCAGATCTGCATGCGCATGATGTCGGAATAAGCGCCCACCACGCGGTCGCGCACGGCGACCACCGTGTCGAGGGCAGTTTCCGCCGCGCCAATGGCAGTGACGACGTCGATCAGGTCACCCTTGCCGGCGACCTGCTTTGCGCTCGCCGTCTCGGCAGCGCGCAGCGACGTGGCTGTGTCCGTGACGAGCTGCGACACAAGATCGCCGAAGCCGCCGCCGGCTTCGGCCGTGCCGGTACCAGCGGAAACGCCGCCCAGACCGCCTGTTTTTCCGATCCCTATCGCACGGCCATAGGCCGTGGCGGCGTCGAGGGCACCGATGGACATGATGCAATGATCCTTATTTGAGAAGGTCGATGGTGCGCATCGTCAGGCCCTTGGCGGCCTCGATTGCGTTCAGATTGGCCTCGTAGCTGCGCTGCGCGGCCTTCATGTCGGCGGTTTCGACCAGACCGTTGACGTTGGGGCGCAACACATAGCCTTGCGCGTCCGCCGCCGGACTGCCGGGCTGATAGGCGCGTTGGAAGGTGCTCTTGTCACCCTCAATACCCTTGACGCTGACACCCATGCCGCCGCTCGAGCGATCCACTTCCGATCGGAAGCTCACGACGCGTCGACGATAGGGATTGCCGCCCGGCGCCGATGCGACGGAATCGGCATTGGCGAGATTCTCGGCGATCACCCGCATGCGCAACGATTGCGCGCGAAGGCCGGTCGCAGACACCTGCACCGAAGTCTTGAGGTCCATTCAGAAGGTCTCCGAAAGCAGCGCCCGGGCCGCTCGCACCTCCATTGTAGGCAAGAATTTCCTAGTGCGGCCGAGCCGGCGGAAAATTCTTCCTATAAATCCTCATGAAAGGAGCAGCTCATGTCTGTTCTAGAGGATATCAGCATCGAAATGTCGATCGTGCTTGGCTCGGCCCAGGTTCCGATCCGGCAGATACTGAAGATGAGCCGCGGCGCCATGATCCCGCTGGATTGCGGGCATGACGATCCGACGCTTGTCTACGTGAACAACAAGCTGGTCGCGAAGGGACGTGTGCTCGTCAACGAAGAGCAGATGTCGCTGGAAATCACCGAGATCGTGAAGCGGGGTCGCGGCTGATGGAGCTTGTCTCTGTCCTGCGCATGCTGGGCGGGCTAGGCGTCGTTCTCGGCCTTCTTGGCATCGCTCTGTGGGTTGTACGCCGCTACGATCTCAAGCTTCCGGGACGCATGTCGGGCGGCGTGGAGCGGCGGCTTGAACTGGTCGAGCGTCTGCCGCTCGACAAGCGGCGTTCGGTTGCGCTCATTCGCCGCGACGGGCGCGAGCATCTGTTGCTGCTGGCACCCGAAGGGCCGCAGCTGATCGAGGCGAGCTTCATCCGCGATTCCATCGATGACGTGGCGGCTGAGGCGCGGGCGGTCTTTCAGGAGGCGCGGCGGGCCGAGGCCAGGGCCAGTGCCGCGGCGGCGCGGCAATCCTTCGGCCAGATGGTCGAGCGGGCCAGCGGCGGATTCATCCGCTCCAGCGACACCATCTAGAAAGCACCGACATGATGAGACTGGTCCGGGCGGCGCTCGTCGCCGCCGCTTTCCTGCTGCCATCCGCCGCCATGGCGCAGAGTGCCACCGTCGATCTCGCCGGCGGATCGCTGTCCGGGCGGGCGATCCAGCTTGTGCTGATGCTGACGGTGCTGAGCCTCGCACCCGGCATTCTGATGACCATCACGTCCTTCACGCGCATCGTGGTGGCCTTGTCGCTGCTGCGCACCGGGCTGGGCGCGCAAGGCGTGCCGCCCAACCCCGTGATCATCAGCCTCGCGCTGTTTCTTTCCTTCTTCGTCATGGCACCGACTTTCCAGAAGGCGTGGGACGAGGGGGTCAGCCCCTATACCGCGGGACAGATAACGGAGCAGCAGGCGTTCGACCGGACAACGGCGCCCATCAAGACATTCATGCTCAGCCAAGTGCGGGACAGCGATCTTGGCCTGTTCACCGAGCTTTCCGGCAAGCCGCCGGTGGCCCGGGCCGAAACGCCGCTCCCCACTTTGGTCCCGGCGTTCATGATCTCGGAGCTGAAGCGTGCCTTCGAGATCGGCTTTCTGCTGCTCCTGCCATTTCTGATCATCGACCTGGCGGTCTCCGCCGTGCTGATGGCGATGGGCATGATGATGCTTCCGCCGCCGACGATATCGTTGCCGATGAAGATCATCTTTTTCGTGCTGGTGGACGGCTGGGCGCTGGTGGCTGGCTCGCTGGTACGAAGTTTCGGCCACGGTTGAGCGCTGGCGGACGGGAAGGGGCGGCGACCCGCCCCTGGGTTTGCCGAACACCGGGATTACGGAAAATACAGGGGCAGGCCAAAAGCTTGGAGTAACCGGCAGGGTGCCAAACTCCGTCCATGATCGCCGCCAAGCATCCGCTGAAGACCGCGCGCACGGCCGCCACATCCAACCGGCGCCTGCTTTGGCCGATCGCGCTCGCCACCATCATCTCGATCGCGATCGTCGGCTTTGGCCTGTTCTGGTCGGCCGGGCGGAGCGACACGATCTCCGTCGAGCGGCAGGTCCGGACGGTGCAGCGGGCCGTTCAAACGAGCCTCGCGGACATTCAGCTGCAGCAGGAAACAGTCGCCGTCTGGGACGATCTGGTCGTGAAGCTGCGCGCGCCGGAACTTGATGCGGCATGGATCGATGCGAACATCGGCCTGTGGCTGCACAAGCTGTTCGGGCATGATCGGGTCTTCCTGGTGAATGCGCAGGACAGGATCGTCTATGCGATGGTCGACGGCCGGCGAGTGCAGGAGGACCTGCGCGACCAGAACGCGCCGGGCCTCGCGCCGCTTCTTGCATCTCTCCGGGCCAAGGACCGCAATCTTCCGCGGGCACGACCGGTCATGGGAGATGGGCAGATTGACGTACCGTTCGCATCGGACCTGATCATCATCGAAGGGCGGCCCGCGGCGGTAAGCGCGATGCTGGTCCTTCCGCTGACCGGAGACGTTTCGGACCAGCCCGGCACGCGCCCGATCCTGCTCAGCGTGCGATATCTCGATGGCAGCTTTCGTGAAGCTCTGGCGCGGGACTATCTTCTTGCCAGGCCGCATTTCTCGACTGGTTCCCACGTTTCGCCTGGCGAGGCGTCATTGCCGCTGCGCAACCGATCGGGACGGGTGGTGACCTGGTTCTTCTGGTCTCCCGAACTGCCCGGCTCAGCCATCGCCGCCGTGCTCGTGCCGCTTGGCAGCGCTTCGGTGCTGGTGATCGCGGGGGTGATGTTCGTGCTTGGTCGTCGGCTGATCGCGAATACCAATGAGCTGCGCGCGGCGATCCTGCGACTGCAGACAAGCGAGGCGCAGGCGCACCACCTGGCATTTCACGACCCGCTGACCGGACTGCCCAACCGGGCGAAGTTCAACGATCATTTCGATCATGCGCTGGTGGAGGCACGGCGAGGGCGAAGCTGCGCGCTCATCCTCATGGATCTCGACCGCTTCAAGCACGTCAACGACAATTTCGGCCATCTGGCCGGAGACGTGCTGATCAAGGAGTTCGGGTGCCGCCTTTCGCGCCTGCTGGGCGAGCGCGACATGATTGCTCGGTTGGGTGGCGATGAGTTCGCGTTGCTGATCGATGGAGCCAGTAGCGTGGCAGGGGTCGACCGGCTGTGCGAGCAGATCCGGCAGACGGTGAACCAGCCATTCGAAGTGTTGAACAACCAGGCGCATGTCGGCGTCAGCATGGGCGTGATCCTAGCCCCGCTTGGCGGCACGGAACGCACCGAACTGCTGCGCAAGGCCGACATCGCCCTGTACGCCGCCAAGGGAGAGGGCAGGGATTGTCATCGGCATTTCAGCCCCGCGATGGACGCCAGCGTCCGCTTTCGCGCCGAGATCGAGGAGGATCTTCGCGAGGCACTGGCGAACGGCACCGGGCTCAGCATGAATTATCAGCCGCTGGTGAACGAGCATGGCCGGATGGTGGGCGTGGAGGCGCTGCTGCGCTGGGAGCATCCACAGCGTGGTGCCGTCTCTCCGGCGCAACTGATCCCGATCGCCGAGGAAACTGGGCTGATCAGTCCGCTGGGCGACTGGATCCTCGAGCAGGCGTGCCGCGCGTCGCTGGCCTGGCCGGACCTGTTCGTCGCGGTGAACCTTTCCCCGGTCCAGTTCCGCAGCCCGCATTTCGCCGATCGGGTGATTGGCATCGTCGAAAGCTGTGGCGCGGATCCCAAGAAGATCGAACTGGAAGTCACCGAAGGCGTGCTGATCGACGATGATGAAAACGTGCGCAGCGCGCTACGCCGTCTACGGTCTGCCGGCCTTCGCATCGCGCTTGATGACTTCGGAACCGGTTATTCGTCGCTCAGCTATCTCCGTCGCTTCGACGTCGACAAGATCAAGATCGACCGAAGCTTCATCCAGCACCTGGGCCATGCGGTGGACTCCGCCGCCATCATCACGGCGGTGATCACGCTTGGTCACGCCATGGGGCTTACCGTCACCGCGGAAGGTGTCGAGACGGACGAGCAGCTCAGGTTCCTGCGGGAGAGCGGCTGCAATGAGTTGCAGGGCTATTATTTCTCCGCACCCGTGCCGGCGGCTGATGTGGAGGCGCTGGCGGCGCGCGACAAAGCCATCGATCGCGTTGCTTGATCGTGGGGCGTGATCGCGAAGTCACGACCGCAGCCGCGTTGGCGAGCTGTCGGTCTGTGGCGGTGGAATGCGCCGCCGCTGGTTCGCCGGAGCTGGCAGGGAAGGTTGAACAAGTGGGGCCAGAGCGGCGCGGGGAAGATCAGCTCTTACGCTGACGATCACGCTCCTCCTGCCGTTCCAGCCGGCGAAGCATGGCGTCGAGCTCGTCAACGCCATCCTCCTCACCATCGCGGATCAGGACTTCGATCTGGCCGCTGATACCATCAAGGGCCTGCCGACGATCCCGCGCACTTACCTCGGGTTGCAGGATGATGTCGCCGGCATGCCGGGCAAGATCCCGTAGCCGGTCGAGATCCGCTTCCGTGACGCGCGCGCGCGATGTCACGTCAATCACACACAAGGTGCCAAGCGCCCGACCGTCCCGGTCACGGATTGGGCAGCCCAGATAAAAGCGGATATTGGTCGGTCCGGTGACGAACGGATTCGCCGAAAAGCGGGGATCGAGCGTCGCATCCAGCACGATCATGATCTGGTCGGGATGGATGACAGCGTGGGCGCAGAACGATATCTCCCGCGACGTCTGCTCCATATCCAAGCCGACGCATGCCGGAAACCATTGCCGATCGCGATCCACGATGGAGAGGGCAGCAATCGGCACCTGAAACTCGCGCGCCGCCTGCTCGACCAATTGCTGAAGCGCAGGGTCGCCCGCCATGCTCAGGACACCGGAGGCGTAAACGGCCGCCTGCCGGATGATCTCCTGCTTTGCATCAGGGCCTGAGTTCGCGAGCAAAGGGCCTGTCAGCTTTTCCTCCATGAGCCGGGTAGGTTACGCTGAGTGGATCGTGTGTTCCCTATCTTGCATGATCGAGACGATAGGCGTGTTGACGCTGCACATTGATCTACATGGTTGAGCCCTAAGCGGCTTCGGCCTGACGTGCCATTCGAAATTGCTGCGTTCCCGGGGAAAGTCCTTCCGCAATGGAGCGATTCACATCGATCAATTCCTCGATGGACTCGCGGCCGGCCATGACATCACTGGTGAAGCGATCGACCCAGATCGCGATCGAGATGATGCTGGCGCGGAGCTGATCCGGCAGTTCATTGCCGGTCGCGCCACAGGCGGAAGCGAAGACTCCCCAGACTTCACGGTTACGATGCAGCACGGGGATCAGCGCCGCGCCGGCCAAACCGGCGTCGCGCGCTTGCATCATGTCACCGGTGATCTGGCTCATCAGGCGGAACTCGGTTGCGCGGGGGCTTTCAACGATGCTCCGGGCGCGCTGATAGGCATTCAAGGACATGGTGCAGGACGCTCCTTATTGTTCCTGCGGTTATTTTAGGAAGCCGTGGGGGCAAGCGGTCCTGCGCGGCCAAATCTCTCTTCCAGCATGTCGGCGCGA
This sequence comes from Sphingomonas sp. OV641, assembly GCF_900109205.1. Lineage (NCBI taxonomy): Bacteria > Pseudomonadati > Pseudomonadota > Alphaproteobacteria > Sphingomonadales > Sphingomonadaceae > Sphingomonas > Sphingomonas sp. OV641. The sequence goes on from NZ_FNZB01000001.1 coordinate 260,334, forward strand.
TGTTTCTGCCTGGCGCGGCCCGGCCCCGCCAAGACCGTTCTATAATTCGGCAAACGCTTGTTTCCCTTCAGAGTTCGGATCGCGTCATGCTGAACGGTGTTGGCTTTATCATTATCCTTGGCTGCGTCTTCGGCAGCTTCATCATGGCCGGCGGCAAGATGGACATTGTTCTCCATGCCCTGCCGCATGAGCTGATGGCGATTGGCGGCGCTGCCATTGGCGCCTTCATCGTCGGCAATTCGATGGCGACGGTGAAGAATGCGGGTAAGGGCCTGGGCCGCTCCTTCAAGGGCGCGCGCTGGAAGGACAGCGATTATCGCGATCTGCTGACGCTGATGTTCGGCCTTCTCTCCACCTTCAAGAAGGGCGGCGCCACGGCGATCGAACCGCACCTCGATAAGCCGGAGGAGAGCGCGATCTTCTCGCGCTATCCGCGCCTGTTGAAAGATCATCACCTGACCGAATTCATCGCGGATTACCTGCGGATGATGACGGTGAACTTCGAGGATCCGCATCAGATTGCGGAGGCGATGGACAATGACATCGAGAAGCATCACCACGAGGAACTGATGCCGCAGCATGCGCTGCAGGCGATGGCGGACGGCTTGCCGGCGATCGGCATCGTCGCCGCGGTGCTGGGCGTCATCAAGACCATGGGTTCGATCGACCAGCCGACTGAGGTGCTGGGCGCGATGATCGGCGGCGCGCTGGTCGGCACCTTCCTGGGCGTGCTCCTTGCTTACTGCCTGGTCGGCCCGCTTGCGGCAAAGCTTCTGGAAATCGTCGATGCGGATGCCAAGCCGTTCCACATCGTGAAGACCGCGATCGTCGCGCACGCCCAAGGCCAGCCGACGCAGGTCGCCATCGAGATTGCCCGGCGCATGACGCCGTCCAGCTACGCACCCACCTTTCAGCAGCTCGAGACTGCGCTCGACGAGGCGAAAAATGAGTTCAATGCCGTTCCCGCTTGATGCCGCAGAGGACGCTGGCCCGATCCGGCTGCTCGCCCACAACAATACCGTTGCCGCGGAGGACCTGCGCGTCCGCCTGGTTCTCGCCGCCGACTATCAGGGGCGCGTCGAAGTGGATGCGTCGGAAGTGGAGAGCGTCGGCCAGGCCGTTCTGCAGCTGCTGATCGCCGCTCGCGCGGACGCCGAGCAGAACGGCATGCCGTTCGAGATCGTCAATCCCAGCCGCGCCTTCGTGGAGCGTGTGACTGCCTGCCGCTTGGCCGACGCCTTCGGCCTCGCCACCGAAAAGGATGCCCTCCTGTGAGCAAAGTGATCCTGACCGTCGACGATTCCGCCAGCATGCGGATGCTGCTGAAGACCTCTCTCACGGCGCAGGGCTTTCGCATCGAAAGCGCGAACGACGGTGAACACGGCCTGGAGCGGATGCACGAGATTGCGCCGGACCTGCTGATCACCGACATCAACATGCCGAAGATGGACGGCTTCGAGCTGATCGAGGCGGTACGCGCGCTGCCGCAGTTCCGCGGCACGCCGATCCTGGTGCTGTCGACCGAGTTCTCCGACGAGAAAAAGGCGCGCGCCCGATCCGCCGGCGCCACGGGATGGATCACCAAGCCGTTCGAGGCGACCAAGCTGGGGGCGGCGATCCGCCGCGTGTGCCCGTGAGCGACGAACTGGATGAGATTCAGGCCATCTTCTTCGAGGAATGCACTGAAGGACTGGCCACCGCCGAGGCCGGGCTGTCGGCCATGGCCGCGGGCGACGTTTCCGCGAACGTGATCGCCGGCGTGTTTCGCGCGGTTCACTCGATCAAGGGCGGCTCCGGCGCCTTCGGCCATACGGCGCTGACCGCCTTTTCGCATCGCTTCGAAAACGTGCTCGATGAAGTGCGTGCGGATCGCATTCCCGCGACGCCGGAGGTCACGAAAGTGATGCTGGCCGCCTTTGACGTTCTGTCCGACCATGTTGCCGCCGCCAAAGGAACGGCCCCGCCGCCGAACGACGTGGCCGCGCTGGCGGCGCTGGAAGACGTGCTGACCAACAAGGGAGCTTCCGCCGCTGTCAAAGCCGCGGCTGGAGCGCCGACACCGCTGGCGGAGCCGGAGGCCGATGCGTTCGGCTTCGTTCCGGTCGCTGCCGAGATCGAGACGTTCGACCCGTTCGGGTTCGAACCGGTCGGCGTCGTGCTCGAGGATCTCGACACTGGTTCCCCCGCCGACTGGCTGGTCCGGTTTCGCCCGTCGCGCGGGGCGCTGGCCAACGCGAGCGAGCCGTTGCTGGTCATCCGCGAGCTGGAGGAGTTGGGCGGGGCGATCTCGTCCGTCGACAGCAGCGCGCTCCCCGGTCTGCGCGATCTCGATCCGGAGGACGGCTATCTGACCTGGACGCTTCGCCTGCCGGGCACGGTGGATGAGGCCGCCATTGCGGAGGCGTTCGACTTCGTGGCGCCGGATTCGCGGGTCGAGATCGAGCGTTCGGTTGAGCCGGCTGCATTGCCACTGCCGGCCGAGCAGCTGGCGGCCGAGCAAGTGGCGGCCGAGCAGCTGCGGGACGCGACTGTGCAGGAGAGCACGCCGGGTGCGGCGGTGATCGTGCCACTCACCGCTGCGGCCCGGCCGACGGAGGCCATCGCCGCACCCGCGCCCGAAGCGCGCGCAAGCGAGCCGGCAGCCCAGACCATCCGGGTCGATCTTACCAAGCTTGATCTTCTGCTCAACCTGGTCGGGGAGCTGGTGATCCGGAACTCGATCCTGTCGGACCGGCTGAGCCCAAAGGATCAGGAACGCGTGGAGCTACCGGAGCTGGCGCGGCTGACGCGTGAGATCCAGGACAATGTCATGTCGCTGCGCGCCCAGCCGATCAAGCAGGCGTTCAGCCGCGTACCGCGGATGCTGCGCGATCTTTCGGCAGAGACGGGCAAGCAATATGCGCTCGAAATCAGCGGGGAGACGACCGAGGTCGACAAGGGCGTCATCGAGAAGATCGGCGACCCGCTGACCCACATGATCCGCAACGCCTGCGATCACGGCATCGAAAGCGGCGAGGAGCGGATCGCGAAGGGCAAGCCGGCCGCGGGGACCATTCGCCTGTCGGCCGAACAACGCGGCGCGCGCATTTTCGTGCGCGTGGCCGATGACGGCCGCGGCATCGACCGCCAGCGGGTGCTTGCCAAGGCGATCGACAAGGGGATCGTGCCCGCGGACGCGGCGCTTTCCAACGAAGAGATCGATCAACTGATCTGTGCGCCCGGCTTCTCCACCGCGGAGACGATCTCGAACATTTCGGGTCGCGGCGTGGGCATGGATGTGGTGCGTTCCAACGTCGAGGCGCTGGGCGGCCGAGTGGAGATCAGCTCCGTTCCGGGTGAAGGCACCACCTTCACCATGATCCTCCCGCTCACGCTTGCGATCCTGGACGGGATGATCGTTCGACTGGCCGACCAGCGCTTCGTGTTGCCGCTCGCCAATGTGGTGGAAGCGGTGCGACCGGAAAGCGGCCAGGTGCGCCGCATGTCGCCGACGAGCGAGGTGATCGAGCTGCGCGGCAACTACCTGCCGGTGCGGCGTCTGACGGATACGTTCGGCTTCGGCACCAGGTATCGGCGGGATCCCGAGGAATCGCTGGTCATCATCGTGGAGAGCGAGACGGCAGGCAACGTCGGCCTGATGGTCGACACGATCGACGACCGCCGCGAAGTGGTGATCAAGAGCCTCGATCAAAACCTGCATCCGATCCGCGGCCTCGGCGGGGCAACCATCCTGGGCGACGGCTCCATCGCACTCATTCTCGACATCGAGGCGCTGGTCGCCTCGCCATCATCAACCGCGAAATTCGCACTCAAGGGGCTTGCAGCATGAGCAGCATCGACCGCGTCGGCGAGCGTAAAATCGTCACCTTCTCGCTCGCCCGGCAGATGTTCGGGATCGAGATGAGCGCGCTTATCGAGATCCGGGAGTGGGAGGAGCCCACGCCGCTGCCCAGCGTGGCCAGCTACATCAAGGGTGTCACGAACCTGCGCGGCACCGTGATCCCGGTGGTGGGCCTGGCGGAGCGGCTCGGATGGGCGCCCAGCGCCATTCACTCGCGCTCCTGCATCCTGGTGGTGAACATCAGCGGGAAGCAGGCCGGATTCCTGGTCGACGAGGTGGCGGACATCGTCCTCATCAAGGACAATGAGATCCAGCCCGCCCCGGACGTGGAGATCGGCGAAGAGGGGGTGATTTCGGGCCTGGTGCAGATCTCTGCCCGTACGACGGAAGGGGCGGCCGACAGCGAAGGCGCGGAGATGGTGTCGCTGCTCGATCTCAATGCCCTCAGCCTCACGCGGCAGATGGACGTCGCAGCGTGAGTGACGCCGCTGCGATCCGGCCTGACGCGACTGCCTGTGGCGATCCGATTGCAGCGGGCAGCCCGCCGCTTGGCGACGCCGAGTTCAGGGCGATCGCCGCGATCATGCAAGATGAAGCGCGGATCCATCTGTCCGACGCGAAGACGACCCTGGTGCATTCGCGCTTGAGCCGGCGCCTGCGCGAACAGGGGCTTGGCAACTTTCAGGAATATGTGCGGCTCGTGCAGAAGGACAGGGAGGAGCGTGCGGCGATGATCGTCGCGCTCACCACCAACCACACGCACTTCTTTCGCGAGGCGCATCACTTCGACCACTTTCGCGCGACCACCATGCCGTGGCTGCAACAGCGCGCCCGGCGCGGGGCGATCCGGATATGGTCGGCGGGCTGCTCCTCCGGCGAGGAGGTTCATACCATCGCGATGTGCCTGCTTGGTGAAAGCCGGCAGGTGCCCGCCTGGCTCCGTCACGCGGACCTGAAGCTGCTGGCGACCGATATCGCGCCGCATGTGGTCGAAAGCGCCAGCCGGGGCCTTTACTCCGCCGCGACGGTCGAGGCGGTGCCGGCGCGCTATCGCGAGGCGTGGATGCGCAGCTCCGGAGGCGACTACCAGATGGCAGCGGAGGCTCGTTCGCTTGTTACGGCCAAGGTCCTGAACCTGTTCCAGCCCTGGCCGATGCGGCAGTCCTACGATGTCATCTTCTGCCGCAACGTCATGATCTACTTCGATGATCAGGCGAATGCAGAGCTGCAGGCGCGGTTCGTCGAACTGCTTGCCCCCGGCGGCTTTCTCTACATCGGTCATTCCGAACGCCTGATCGGTCCCGCGGCGACGCGCATGACGCCCTGTGGCCACACGATTTACCGGAAAGAGCCGCGATGACGGCGCGTGTCCGCACGTTGATCGTGGATGACAGCGCATCCATGCGCGCGGCGCTCAACCGCATCCTCTCAGCCGATCCGGAGATCGAGGTCGTCGGCCTCGCACCGGAGCCGCACACGGCGCGCGCGATGATCAAGGAGCTGTCCCCCGACGTGATCACGCTAGACGTCGAGATGCCCGGCATGGATGGCCTTTCCTTCCTCGAACGGATCATGCGCCTCCGGCCCATGCCGGTCGTCATGTGCTCGACCCTTACCGCGCGCGGCGCCGAGGTGACGATCGAGGCGCTGCGGCTTGGGGCGGTGGATTGCGTGGCGAAGCCGTCGGGCAATCCGCTGGAGATCGTTCGCGCCGCCGAATTGCTTTGCGCCACGGTGAAGGCCGCGGCGCGATCCGCCGTTCGCCCGATCGGTCGGCAGGTGTCGAACAGCCAGGACAACCGGTCGGCCGGTGCAAGCCTTCGCGACGTGATTATCGCCATTGGCGCCTCCACCGGCGGGGTCGAGGCCCTGTTCTCGCTCCTGTCCGCGTTGCCGGCGGATTGCTCGCCCGTGCTCGTCGTGCAGCACATGCCGGCGATGTTCACGGGCAGCTTCGCCGCGCGGCTCGACCGGGAATGCCGCGTCCGCGTGATCGAAGCGGTCGATGGCCAGCCGATCCATCGTGGAACCGTCTATATTGCTCCTGGGGGGGAGCGGCACATGGAACTGGCCGGTGGGATCGACGGGCGCATCAAGCTGCGCCGTGGAGATCCGATCACTGGTCACCGCCCTTCGGTGGACGTGCTGTTCCGTTCGGTCGCCCCGCTCGGGGATGCTGCGATCGGCATCATCCTGACGGGGATGGGGGCGGACGGCGCGGAAGGGCTGCGTGCCATGCGTGATGCCGGTGCGCGGACGCTCGGCCAGTCGCGTGAAAGCTGCGTGGTCTACGGAATGCCCCGCGCGGCTTTTGGCCTGGGCGCGGTGCAGAAGGAATTGAGTTTGTCAGCCATGCCCGAGGCGATCCTCGCGGCGTGCCGCAAGTAAGGATTGGGAACGTCACATGCCCGCTGCGTCTGCAATCAAAGTGATGGTGGTCGATGATCAGACCAGCATGCGCGCGATGATCCGCAGGACCCTCCAGGACCTGGGGTTCAAGGACATCCGCGATAAGCCCACCGCTCCCGAGGCGCTGGAAGCCGTCCGCTCCGACCGCGTGCATTTGATCATCTCCGACTACAACATGCCGGAGATGGACGGACTCCAGTTCCTGGAGGCCGTCCGCAAGGATGGCGTGATCGGCAAGACGGTCTTCATCATGCTGACGGGTTCGTCCGATCGAGAGATCGTGCAGAAGGCCGCGGCACTCGGGGTGAACAACTATCTTGTGAAGCCATTTGCGCCGGCGGCGCTGAAAGAGAAGATCGAGCGCGTCTTCGGCGCGCTGGCCTGATTCACGACATGCGCCGCATCTCCATCATCCAGGGCGAACATGCCGTGGTGTCGGAACCGGGAACCGTGATCACCACGCTCCTTGGCTCCTGCATCGCGGTCTGCCTGCAGGACAGCATCACCCGGATCGGCGGCATGAACCACTTTCTGCTCGGTGAGCCCGGCAAGGACCAGCGGGTGAACGGGCAGGACCTGCACCATTATGGTCTTCACGCCATGGAGCTGCTGATCAACGCCATGATGCAGCGCGGGGCCCTGCGCACTGGTTTGCGCGCACACGTTTACGGCGGCGCAAACATCGTTCCCGGCCTGGGCCCGATCGGCAGCAGCAATGCCGCCTTCGCGCGCCGCTTCCTCGAAACAGAAGGGATCGCGTTGGGCCATGTCGACCTGGGAGGCACCCAGGCGCGCAAGGTCGAGTTCCTGCCTTTCGAGGGGAAGGCGCGTGCCACCCCGGTTGCCGAAGCACCGCCGGTCGCCGTCTCCGTCGCGCCGCGCGGCGGCGAGCTCGAACTGTTCTGACGCCAGTCTCCCCGATCCACGGAAGCGTTTACGCCATGACCCAGACCGATCATCTCGCTTCGCATCTCCACACCGCGGTGGCCGAGGAGCTGCGGCATGTGCGCGTCCTGCTGGAGCAATTGTCCATGCTCCTCGTCGCGGATGAGCATTTTGCCCTTCATCATCTCGAGAAGATGCAGATGTTTGATCTGCTGATCCAATGCACCGATGAGAGCGCTGCCGTGCTTGACCGCATGGCGGCCGGCGCCAAATCGCATGATGCGATCGAGCCGGTACGCCTGGAGGTGGTGCAGGACCGGTTGCGCGCGGCGCTCGCCAAGGCGGCTTGACCATGGCCACCCGTCCCAACGAGCGGCCGACCATCGTCATCCGCAAGATCAAGAAGATTTCCGGCGGCCATCACGGCGGCGCGTGGAAGGTCGCCTATGCCGATTTCGTGACCGCGATGATGGCCTTTTTCATGCTGCTCTGGCTGATCAGCAATCCGGACAAGCAGCAGCTGAAGGGACTGGCCGAGTATTTCTCCCCCGCTGCGCCGAGTGCGGCGGCGTCCACGGCGATGGGCGATTCGCCGGGCGACACGCTCGGTGCCGGCGGCCGGACGGTACGCAGCCGTACCGACAGCGCAGCGCCCATCGGTCAGCCGTCGGCGGAAAGCGCCACGGCCGGCGTGGCCCGGGGCGGCACCGCCAATGTGCCGGACGCGTCGCTGCGCGTGCTCGCGCAGGAATTGCGCATCGCCATCGACAGCCTGCCGCAAGGAGAGGACGCCAGGCAGAATGTGAAGGTGGCACCATCCCGCGATGGGATGCGCATCAATCTGATGGACAGCGCCAAACGATCCATGTTCCGCGGCAGCACGGCGGAACTCAATGACTTCGCCCGCCTGATGCTGCGGCAGATTTCGGCCAAGCTTGCCAAATCAGGAACGATGATTGCGATCGAGGGGCATACCGACAGCGTCGGGGGCTCGTCCGATGCGAACTGGCGACTTTCGGGAGAGCGCGCCTTGTCCGCGCGCAACGTTATGGTGGCGGCGGGCATCACCACCGACCGCTTCTCCGAGGTCGTGGCGAAGGCCGGCACCGAGCCGGTCTATCCCGATCAGCCGGATCGGCCCGAGAACCGGCGCATCACCATCGTCGTGATCGGCGAAGCGCCGTCGCTGCCGACCGACGCAAGCTTCAAGTTCTGAGGTTCAGCGCCATGAAGAAGATACTCCTGCCGCTTGCCGTGCTGATCGCGGGAGCCGGCGTTGGCGGCGCGGCCGCTTATGGCACCACGCTGATTACCGGTGGATCACCGGTCGAACAGGGCGTGTCCGTCGAGGAGCGCGGCGATACGGCATTCGTCCCGGCCACGGAGGTGGTCGCCCCTTTGGTGACGGTCGACGGTCGCCTGGCGGGCTATGTTCAGTTCGAGATCCAGCTGGAAGTAGCGGCGGGAAAGGTGGAGTTCGTCACGGCGCGCCTGCCGCTGCTGCTGCATGCCATCAACATGCGTACCTACAAGACCCCCATGGCAGCGGGGCCGGACGGCATGTTGCCTGATCTGGCAACCTTTCGCGCCATCGTGATGGCCGCCGCGCCAGAAGCGTTCGGGAAAAATGTCGTGAAAGCCGCAGCGCTTACCCAGGCGGTGCCTGCCTGAGAATAGCGAACCAAATGCGGTCGCGCAGTTGATCTGCCTTTGAAGAGGAGGCGACCGGGGAGTTCGCCTTGTGCAACTGTTCGCCCGATCGCGGCGGACCTGCGACGGGGAACGGCCCCGCCAATGCTTGCGGCGTGGCGCTGAGCGCGTAAAAGGAAGCCGGGGTGCTTGGTTCCGCGTCGGGGCGAGCAGGACGTGCGTTGGTCGGGCCGCCAGCGCCGGAGAGCCGTGCCCTGATGTTCCACGATTCGTCGCCTTTCATCCATGCTGCGTTGGAGTCTTGTCCGCTCCGTTTCACCGTATCTGGTGACGGGGGTCACCCTTGTATCTGATCCTGCTGGCTGCCTTGCCATTCCTGGGCGGCGCCTGGCTCGCAGCGCTCCCGCGGGCCAGCCGGAATCTTCAGGCCGGTATCGCGATCGGGCATGTCGTCGCTGCGCTCGGCATACTGCTGTTCATCGCGCCGCCGGTGCTTGGCGGCGTCGCCGCGCAGCTTCATCTGCCGTGGGTGCCGACGCTTGACCTGGCCTTGTCGCTGCGGCTTGATGCGCTGGGGTTGCTGTTCGCGGGGCTGATCCTCGGGATTGGTCTGCTTATCGTCTGCTATGCCCGCTTCTACCTGCCGGAGGGCGAGCCGATGGGGCGTTTCCTGTCGCTGCTGCTACTGTTTCAGGGCGCGATGCTGGGGGTCTCGCTGTCGGGCAACATCTTGCTATTGCTGGTTTTCTGGGAACTGACCAGCCTGTCCTCGTTCCTGCTGATCGGCTTCCGCAGTGACACGGTGGAGGGGCGGCAGGGTGCGCGCATGGCGCTTGCCATTACCGGTGGCGGTGGACTGGCGCTGATCGGCGGGCTGCTGCTGCTGGGCCACATCGCGGGCTCGTACGAACTGGCCGACGTGCTGACGCGTGGTGACCTTGTGCGCGCATCACCGTTATACCCGGTCGCGCTGGTGCTGATCCTGCTCGGATGTTTCACCAAGTCGGCGCAGGTTCCGTTTCACTTCTGGCTGCCGCACGCAATGGCCGCGCCAACCCCCGTCAGCGCCTATCTTCACTCGGCGACGATGGTGAAGGCCGGAGTCTTTCTGATGGCGCGGCTTTGGCCGGTGCTGTCGGGCAGCGACTGGTGGTTCTATCTGGTCGGCACCACCGGTCTGGTGACAATGGTGATCGGGGCAGCAATCGCGCTGTTCAAACACGACCTGAAGGCCATTCTCGCTTATTCCACGATCAGCCAGCTTGGCCTGATGACCATGTTGTTCGGCTTCGGCACGCCGGCGGCGGCGCTGGCCGGCATCTTTCACCTGGTCAACCATTCGCTTTTCAAGGCCGCGTTGTTCATGAACGCCGGCATCGTCGATCATGAAGCGGGCACGCGCGACATTCGTCTGCTCGGCGGCCTAGCGCGCCTGATGCCGATCACGGCGACGCTCGGGATCATCGCCGCCGCGTCCATGGCGGGCCTGCCGCCGCTCGGCGGCTTCCTGTCGAAGGAGATGATGCTGGAGGAGGCGGCGCATACCGGCTGGGCGGGCACGCCATGGGTGGTGCCGCTGCTCGCGCTGGTCGGGGCAGTCCTTTCGGTCGCCTATTCGCTCCGCTTTATTGCGCACCTCTACCTAGGCCCAGCGCGCGATGCCAATCCGGGCAAGCCGCATGATCCCCCTCTGGGCCTATGGGGGCCATCCGCCTTGCTGGTCGCGCTGACCGTGCTGGTCGGTCTGTTTCCGTCGGTGTTGACCGGCTGGCTGATCGCCCCGGCCGCGGCCGACATTACGGGCGGCACCGCGCCTGCTTTTCACCCGGCCTTGTGGCACGGCCTGACTCCGGCGCTGGCGATGAGCGTCATCGCCGTCGCCTTGGGAGCCCTGATGCTCTGGCGTTATGGTTCGCTTCAGCGGGGCTGGGACGGATTGTGGCTGCCTGAGGCCAAGCGCGTGTTCGACGGTGCCGTCGAGCGGATGGTGCAATGGGCGCGCTGGTTGAGCGATACGATCCACAACGGCTCGCTCCAGCGGCAATTGGCGCTCATGTTCCTCTTGGCGGTGGCCATCGCCGCGGAGGCGATCTGGTATGGCGGCTATACGCCAGGAACGCGCCCGCTGCTGCCGGCACCGCCAGTGGCGATCGTCGCCTGGGTGCTGCTGCTGGCCGCCACCGCCTCAGTCGTGCTTGTGCCACGGGAACGATTCCTGACGCTCATCTATATCAGCGTCGTCGGCCTCATCGTGTCGCTCGCCTTCGTCTATCTCTCCGCGCCCGACCTCGCGCTTACCCAGATTTCGGTAGAGACCGTCACGATCCTGCTGCTGCTGCTGGCGCTCAACCTGCTGCCGAAGCAGCCCGTGCAGCTGACGAGCAGGATCGAGCGGATCCGCAACGTGGTGCTCGGGCTGGCGGGCGGGGCGGCAAGCGGCCTTGCGGCCTGGGCGGTGATGACGCGTGAGCCGCGCAACCCGATCTCCTCCTATCACTGGGCGAACAGCTATTCGGGCGGGGGCGGAAAGAATGTGGTGAACGTCACGCTGGTGGACTTCCGCGCCTTCGACACATTCGGTGAAATCACGGTGCTGGGCATCGCCGCGCTGACCATCTTTGCCTTGCTTCAGCCCGCCGCTCGGGGCGTCTCCGGGCAGAGATTGCGGGAGTGGGTGGCCGACTTGCCGCGCTCGCCGGAACGCCACCCGATGATGTTCGCGGTCGCCGCGCGCCTGTTGCTGCCGCTGGCGATGGTGGTCGGCCTTTACATCTTCCTGCGCGGCCACAACTCACCGGGCGGCGGCTTTATCGCCGGGCTGATCTTCTCCATCGCGCTGCTCATGCAATATATGGCATCCGGCTTTGAATGGGCGGATCAGCGGCGGCAGATCGATGAGCATGCGCTGATTGGCTTCGGCGTGATCATCGCTGCGCTCACCGGCGTCGGCTCCCTGTGGTTCGGCGCACCCTTGTTCACCAGTGCCTTTGGCCATGTAACCCTGCCCATAGTCGGCGAATTCGAACTGGCCACCGCCATGCTGTTCGACATCGGCGTTGCCCTGGCGGTGATCGGTGCGGTGATGCTGGCGCTCGCCGAACTCAGCCACATCGCGCAGCGCGCCCAAAAGGAGTCGTTCGAGGATGACGGCCCGATGGACGTCGATCCCGCGAAGCTCCGGGAGGCGCGGCCATGAGCATCGAATTCCTCGTCGCGACCGCGATCGGCGCGCTCACTGCCGCCGGCATCTACCTTTGCCTGCGGGCGCGCACCTTCCCGGTGGTCATCGGCCTTGCCATGATGTCCTACGCGATCAACCTGTTCCTGTTCGCGATGGGGCGTCTGGTGGTCGGCCGCCCGCCGATCTTCGAGAAGAATGCCGCTGTTTATACCGATCCGCTGCCGCAGGCGCTCGTGCTGACAGCGATCGTGATCTCCTTCGGCATGACGGCGCTCGCACTGGTGCTGGCGCTGCGCACGTTTCTTGAGACCGGCACCGATCAGGTCGATGGCAAGCCCGATCCCGATTTGCTCGAGCGGGAAAACCGCCAATGAGCGCGTTGATAGCGGCGCCGGTGCTGCTCCCGGCCTTTGCCGGAACCACGGCCCTGCTGTTCCGACGGCGCCGGCGTTGGATCGGCGCGGCGGTATCGATCGGTGCGACGGCCAGCCTGCTGCTGCTCGCAATCATGCTGATGGTCAAAGCCGGCTCGGGGCAAGTGTCGGCCTATGCCCTGGGTGACTGGCCGGCGCCATTCGGCATCGTGCTGGTGCTCGATCGGCTTGCTGCAATGATGCTGGTGCTGACGGCGGCGCTGGGGCTGGCGGTCAGCGTACATGCGACGCTTACCGCGCTCGACCGGCGTGGCTGGCACTTCCACCCGCTGTTCCAGTTCCAGCTGCTCGGCATCAATGGCGCGTTCCTGACAGGCGACCTGTTCAACCTGTTCGTATTCTTCGAGGTGCTGCTGATCGCCTCGTATGGCCTGCTTCTGCACGGGCAGGGCGCGCGCCGCCTGACGGCCGGCGTGCAATATGTGATCGTCAACCTCGTCGGATCGACGCTGTTCCTGATCGCGCTGGGGCTGCTGTACGGCATCACCGGGACGCTCAACATGGCCGACATGGCGGTGCGCGGCACGACGCTGTTGCCGGGCGATCAAGGGCTGTTCCGCGCCGGCGGCATGTTGCTCATGGCGGTGTTCGCGCTGAAGGCGGCGCTGCTGCCGCTCCATCTGTGGTTGCCACGCGCCTACGCCGGGGCCGCGCCAGCTGTGGCTGCGTTGTTCGCAATCATGACCAAGGTAGGCGCCTATGCGATCATCCGCACTGGCCCGCTGATCTTCGCCGGCGCGGCGGGGCGGTACATGGTTCCTGCCGCGCTTGGCACGATGTTCCTGGGGTTTGCGGGCTTTCTCGCGGCGCGGCACCTGAGGTCGATGGTGGCTTTCGGCCTGATCGGCTCGACCGCGATCCTGCTGGTGGCGGCTGCGCTGTTCGAGGAAAGCGCCATGGCGGCGGCGCTATATTATCTGCCGCACACGACGCTGGCGGCGGCGCTGCTGTTCCTTGTCACCGACCTCGTCATCCGCTGGCGCGGGACGGAGGGCGACGCGATCGTCAGCACGGCGGGCTATGGCGGCCGGCAATTGCTGGCGTTCCTGTTTCTCGCCGGCGGCGTGGCGCTGGCCGGGCTGCCGCCGCTGTCCGGCTTCATTGGCAAGCTCCTGATCCTGGATGCCGCGCTCGCCTCGCCATGGTGGCCAGCCATATGGGCGATGATCCTGGGCACGAGCCTTGTCGCGGTGATCGGGCTCGCGCGCGTGGGCAGCACATTATTCTGGAAGCCGGTGGCGAGTGAGCAGCCCGCGCCGAGCCAGCGCCAGATCAATCCGGCGGAAGCGGCCCCAGCCGCGTTCCTGCTGGTACTTCTGGGATTGCTGACCATCGCTGCCGGTCCAGTGACGGCGTATACGGAGGCGGCGAGCAGGCAGATCTTTGATTCCGCCGATTACATCCGCGCGGTCCTGCCGTCTCTGGGGGGAGCGGGACGGTGAAGCGCATCCTTCCCCATCCCGGTCTCAGCGCGCTGCTTCTGCTGATCTGGCTGCTGATGCTCAATGCATTGAGCATGGGCGGGCTGGTACTCGGCAGTATCTTCGCGATCGTGATCCCGCTCTTCACCGCGGCGTTCTGGCCCGATCGGCCGTTGATGAAATGGGGGCTGCCGCTTCTCGGCTTTCTCCTGCTCGTGCTTCGCGACATCGTCGTTGCCAACTTCCATGTGGCGCGCCTGATCCTGTTTCGTCGCAACGCGGAGCTGCGGACCGCCTGGCTGTCGATCCCGCTGGACCTGCGGTCGGCGGAAGCGATCACCCTGCTTGCGGGTACGATCAGCCTAACGCCCGGAACGGTATCGGCCGACATCTCCACCGATGGGCGGTTTCTTCTCGTCCATGCGCTGGACGTTGCCGATCCGGAGGCCGAAATCGCGAACATCAAGTCTCGGTACGAAAGGCGATTGATGGAGATCTTCAAATGATCGCCATCGCGCTTGCCATCGCAATGGCCTGTATAGCCGCGGCGATGTTGCTCAGCCTGCTGCGGCTGTTCCAAGGGCCGACCGCTGCCGATCGCATCCTGGCGCTGGATACGATGGTGATCAACGCGATCGCGTTCATTATCCTGTTCGGGATCAAGGAAAGAACGACGAGCTATTTCGAAGCGGCATTGCTGCTCGCGATGGTCGGCTTCGTAGGAACAGCAGCCTATTCCAAGTTCCTGTTGCGCGGGGATGTCGTGGAATGACCGGCGTGGCCGTTCTTGCCGATGCGCTGATCGCCGGGCTGCTCCTGATGGGCGGTGCCTTTGCGCTGATCGGAAGCTGGGGACTGGCGAAGTTGCCGGTGCTGATGAGCCGGCTGCACGGGCCGACCAAGGCCACCACCCTGGGCGTCGGAAGCTGCCTGATGGCCTCGATGATCTATTTTCCGGTCCATAGCGGAACTTGGACGGCGCATGAGCTGCTGATTACTTTGTTCCTGTTCCTCACCGCGCCCATCTCGGCCAATCTGATCGCCAAAGCTTATCTTCACGGCTGCCGGACCGAGGAGGGGAAAGGCGCGCCGGAGATGGAGGGCATGCCTGCTCCGCCATCAGGCGAGGCTGATTGGGCGACCTTCGGCCACGACGGGGAACGATAGTCTGCCGGGCGCTCCCTGCGCCCGACCTCCCGCTATGCCGCGCTGTCAATCCCGAGCTCGCTGAGCTTCCGATATAGGGTGGAGCGCCCAATGCCGAGCCGCCGCGCCACTTCCGTCATCCGCCCGCGATAATGGCCGATCGCCAGCCGGATCACATCCGCCTCGATCTCATGCAGCGCGCGAAGATTGCCGTCCGGGTGGAACAGCGTCACGCCGCCCGAGGTGGACATATGCTGCGGCTGGGGCGAGCGTGCGCGGCGCGCGTTGAGGGTGGCGATCTGCGGGAAATCGGCGCGGGTCAGGGCATCGCCCTCGCAAAGCACCGCCGCACGGAACAGCGCATTCTGCAGCTGCCTGACATTCCCGGGCCAGTCATAATCGACCAGCAGCGCCAGCGCATCGTCGGTGATGCCAAGCTGTCGCAATCCCGGCTGCAAAGCGATCCTGGCGAGCAGATGCCGCGCCAATGCCGGAATGTCCTGTGCCCGATCGCGCAATGGCGGGATCGTCACCGGTACGACGTTGAGGCGAAAGAAAAGCTCCTCGCGAAAACGACCGGCTTCCACCTCCTCGACAAGTCGCTTGTTGGTGGCGGCGATGACGCGCACGTCGACCTCGCGCGCGTGTCGCCCGCCCTGCGGCAGGATCAATCCGGATTGCAGCGCATCGTGAAGCCGATCCTGCGTCTCTAGCGGCATTTCCGCGATTTCATCGATGAACAGCGTGCCGCCATCCGCTTCGACAAACTTGCCCACTTTCCGATCAAAAGCACCCGGGAAGGCGCCCGGCTCGTGGCCGAACAGCTCGCTGTCGATCAGGTTGGCCGGCAGGGTGCCGCAATTCACCGTCAGCATCGGCTTTCTGGCGCGCGGGCTGGCCGCATGGACCGCCTCCGCCACCACTTCCTTGCCGACGCCGCTCTCACCCTCGATAAGCACGGCGACTCGGGCGCGCGCCGCCTTGGCCGCGATGGCCAGCGCCGCTCGAAACTGCGGTTCGGACCCGACGATCTCGTCGAAGCCAAGCATCGCGGGGATCTTTTCGGTAAGCGGGCGCAATTCGCCCGCCGCCGTGCCCTCAACGGCAGCTTCCAGCGCCTGCAACAAGCGTTCGGGTGCCAGCGGCTTCACCAGGAAGTCGGTCGCGCCGGCACGCATTGCGTTCACCGCATGGGCGACCGAGCCGTTCGCCGTGACCACCAGCACCGGAAGGGCCGGGCGACGGGCGCGCAACTCGGCGATGAGCGTGGAAGCGTCCGCATCCTCGCCCCAATGATCGAACAGGATCGCGTCCAGCCGCATCCCGTCCTGGGTGCCAAGGGTGGCGATGGCGGTTTCCGCGTCACCGGCAAAGATCGTGCGCCAGCCGCCGCGAGCGGCAAGCGCCGCCACGAGGCGCCGCTGCGCAGGCTCGTCATCGATCAGCATCAGCAAGCGCTGCCCGTTGCGCGTCATCTCTGGTCCTGTCCCATCCGGTGCTCTGCTTTATCGCGTGCAAGTAAAAGCAGGCTTAAGCAGGCTTGAGGGGTGGCCGTCGAGCGGACTAAGACGCTACACAAAGCTTTTTGGGAAAGAGGATGGCTATGGCTGACCATGGTACGACCCGCGGAGACATGAAGGCGCATGCCGCCACTTACGGCCGCGTGATGGGGATGCTGAAGTGGGGAACGGTGGCATGCGTGCTGCTGGCTGCCCTTGTCGTCTGGTTGATCGCCTGAGCCATGAAGATCGCTGTCCTTAAAGAGGGGGCGGACGGCGAGCGGCGAGTGGCGGCAACACCGGAGACGGTGAAGAAGTTCATTCAGCTGGGCGCAGATCTGGCCGTGGAATCCGGCGCTGGCGCTGGCGCGTCGATCGCTGACGAGGCGTATCGCGATGCCGGCGCGACCGTAGGCGATAGGGCAGGCACGCTTGCCGGCGCCGACATCATCCTGGGCGTGCAGGGGCCGGACCCGGCTTCGCTTGCGGGGGCAAAGCCGGGCGCCTGGGTGGCGGCGGGGCTCAATCCGTTCGGTGACCGGGCGCGGGTGGATGCCTATGCATCGTCCGGTCTGGAAGCGCTGGCGATGGAGTTCATGCCGCGCATCACCCGCGCCCAGTCGATGGACATCCTGTCCTCGCAGTCGAATCTGTCCGGGTACAAGGCGGTGCTGGACGCAGCAGCCGAATATGGCCGTGCCTTCCCGATGATGATGACGGCTGCGGGTACCGTTTCGGCGGCGAAGGTGTTCGTCATGGGTGTGGGCGTGGCGGGGCTTCAGGCGATCGCGACCGCGCGCCGCCTGGGGGCGCAGGTGTCCGCCACCGATGTCCGCTCCGCCACCAAGGAGCAGATCATGTCGCTCGGCGCCAAGCCGATCTTCGTGGAGAATGTCGCCGGCATCGAAGGCGAGGGTTCCGGCGGCTATGCGACAGAAATGAGCGAGGAATATCAGAAGGCGCAGGCCGAACTGGTTTCCGGGCACATCGCCAAGCAGGATATCGTCATCACCACCGCCCTGATCCCCGGCCGCGCCGCACCGCGCCTGATCAGCGATGCGCAGATCGCCACCATGCGGCCAGGCAGCGTGATCATCGATCTCGCGGTGGAGCAGGGCGGCAATGTCGAGGGCGCCGTAGCTGGGGAGATCGTCGTCAAACATGGCGTGAAGATCGTCGGCCATCGCAACGTGCCGTCGCGCCTTGCCGCCGATGCCTCGGCCTTGTTTGCCCGCAACCTGTTCAACTTCCTGTCCGCCTTCTGGGACAAGGAACAGGGTCGGCCGGTGCTCGATGAAGAGATTGGCGATGCCGTTCGGCTGACGAAGGACGGCAAGGTGGTCAATCAGCGGCTTCTGACCGCCTGATGCCATCCTGCACGCCGCCCACCGAGCAACAGAGCAATCAGCCGGGGCGGCGAAAGTTGAGGCGTTGGAGGAAAACGCGCGAGTGTCTCAACTTTCTCAACATTCGCGTGGTGTGAGGAGGGGAAGTTGAGCTTCATCGCGATCCTGTCGATCTTTGTGCTGGCCTGTTTCGTCGGCTATTTCGTGGTCTGGTCGGTTACCCCGGCCCTTCACACGCCGTTGATGGCCGTCACCAATGCCATTTCCAGCGTCATCATCGTCGGTGCGCTGATCGCCGCCGCCGCCAGCGGCTCGGCCAGCGCCAAGTGGCTCGGCCTGCTCGGCGTCGTGCTGGCGAGCATCAACATCTTCGGCGGCTTCGCCGTCACCCAGCGGATGCTGGCGATGTACAAGAAGAAGGAACGGCCCGCTGCGGCCAAGCACTAAACACGGGCGTCGCATGGGCCGGGTCGGGCCCGAATGCCATGAAGTGGCGCCACAAAAGGGCGACCCGGCGATGGCCGGACGATTAGGGGGAAGAGGATAGTGGAACACGTCGCGGACAATCCCTGGGTGGCGCTCGCCTACCTGATATCGGGTGTGTGCTTCATCCTCGCCCTGCGGGGTCTCTCCAGCCCTGAAAGCAGCCGGCGGGGTAATCGCTACGGCATGATCGGCATGGCCATTGCCGTGATCACCACGCTCGCGACGCACGTGCCCGTGGTGCCGGTGATCGCGGTCGGTGAGGTCGCCGGCTATGATTATGCCGCATTGCTGCAGCGCGTGGATACGCTGGCCGTGTTCCAGATCCTCGCTGCGATCGCGGTGGGTGCGGTGATCGGTGTGGTCACGGCGCGGCGGATCGCCATGACGGCCATGCCGCAGCTGGTAGCGGCGTTTCACAGCCTCGTCGGCCTTGCCGCGGTGCTGGTGGCGATCGCCGCTTTCCTCAATCCGGTCGCCTTCGGCATTGCCGATGTCGTGACGCCGCTGATCGGTCAGCCCTTCGCCGCGATCCATGGTGTCAGCCGGATCGAGATGATCCTGGGCGTGGCGATCGGCGCGATCACCTTCTCCGGTTCCGTAATCGCCTTCCTCAAGCTGAACGGGAACATGGGCGGCGCCCCGATCATGCTGCCGATGCGCCATGCGATCAACCTCGGCGTCGGGCTGATGATCCTGTGGTTCTCCTTCTCCTTCTGGCTGACCCAGTCTCCGTTCGACTTCTGGATCGTCGTCGCGCTTTCCTTCGCGATCGGTTTCCTCCTGATCATCCCGATCGGCGGTGCGGACATGCCTGTCGTCGTGTCGATGCTGAACAGCTATTCCGGTTGGGCGGCAGCGGCGATGGGCTTCACCTTGCACAATACCGCCATGATCATCACGGGCGCGCTGGTCGGCTCCTCGGGCGCGATCCTCAGCTACATCATGTGCCGCGCGATGAACCGCAGCTTCATCAGCGTGATTGCTGGCGGGTTCGGTGCCGAGGCCGGGCCGAGCGGCGGTGGTGCAGCACAGATCGACCGGCCGTGGAAGCGCGGCTCAGCGGAGGACGCCGCCTTCCTGATGAGCCAGGCGGAGCAGGTCATCATCGTGCCCGGCTACGGCATGGCGGTGGCACAGGCCCAGCACGCGCTGCGCGAGATGGCAGACAAGCTGAAGGAGCATAGCGTCCGCGTAAAATATGCCATCCACCCGGTGGCCGGCCGCATGCCGGGGCATATGAACGTGCTGCTCGCCGAGGCGAACGTGCCCTATGACGAGGTGTTCGAGCTGGAGGACATCAACTCTGAATTTGCTCAAACAGATGTCGCATTCGTCATCGGTGCGAACGACGTCACCAACCCGGCAGCCAAAACCGACAAGTCGTCGCCCATTTATGGTATGCCCGTCTTGGATGTTGAGAAGGCCAAGACCGTTTTGTTCGTCAAGCGGTCCATGGGCGGTGTCGGCTATGCCGGTGTCGACAATGAGGTTTTCTATCGCGACAACACCATGATGCTCCTGGCCGACGCCAAGAAGATGGTCGAGGAAATCGTCAAATCCTTAGATTAGTCCTCGTTGATCCAATTCGGATATGAAACACGTTCCAGCATGTATACCTGCCATTTCGGATGTTAGACAATCGCTAAGTCCGATAATGGTGAACACTTGGGTTCGATCGCGGATCGGAGTGATACATGCAATTGATTGAACGAGAATATCTCGCGCAGATGAGCACGCGATTCGATGCCGTGCTGATCAACGACGCTGGAGAGGAAGAGGTCGGCGGGGCGGGGGCTGCCGCTGCGGTCGCGCTTGCTGGCGGCCGCATCGTCACCTCGGCGCCGCTGCACGACGCCGTGAAGCGGATCGCTGATCTTGCCTCACGCCCGCTCATCCTGATCGACGCGCGATCCGCCTCCGAAGATGACCTTTCGCGGGCGCTGTCCCGGCTGGACGGCCTGGCCGCGGGACGTGACCTGTCCATGGTCGTGGCGATCGATTCGGAACAGATCGATGTGACGGCAGCCGGATTGCAGCTGTCGCGACACCAGATCCTTTGTGACCCGGGCCCGTCCGACTGGATCGGGGCAATCGCCGTCGCTCAGGGAAACACGCATCTCGCGCTGCATGATCGCATCAGCGAGAATGAGGCGGCGCGGCTCGCGAAGCTGAATGCCGAAGTGGCCCGGATCGCCGATGTTCTCGCGCGGCTGTCGAAGCACGACGATCCGCCGCGCAGCGCGCTCGTGGCGGAAGCCGGGCTCGATTTCAGTTCCGAGCCGGGCGGCGAGCATCCGATCACGGCCGCGGACATCCGCCAGATCGTGCGCGCGCGCCGACTGCGCGACCGTTATGTCGGGACCGGACTGTTCGAAGATCCCGCATGGGACATGATGCTCGATCTTTACGCGGCGCACCTCGAACGGGCGCATGTGTCGGTGTCGAGCCTGTGCATCGCCGCCGCAGTGGCGCCCACGACCGCGCTGCGCTGGATCGCCCGGCTGACCGAGGCAGGCCTTTTCGAGCGTCGCCCCGATCCCTTTGACCGCCGTCGCGCCTTCATGTCGCTGACGGAACGCGGGCTTGATGCCATGCGCCGTTATGTTTCCATGGCACGCGCGCTCGGCCTTCCAGTGGTATGACACGCGCCTGCCTCATGGGCGCGCGTACAGCACCGGCGCTATGGCTTGCGGGTCTCTTGTGTAGCGCGCGCGGGGCGCCTAAGGGGCGTGCACCCGAGAGGGGGCGCTTAGCTCAGCTGGTAGAGCGGCTCGTTTACACCGAGTAGGTCGGCGGTTCGAACCCGTCAGCGCCCACCATGATCTCCCTAGCTTCGAACTTCGGTTGCCCGTCAGCACATGGCGGTCGGACATATCGGTGGGGAAGTGTCATGCCGCCGTCTCGTTTCGCCGACGAATCGCCATCGTTGCGCCATCTGCGCGTGGCAGAACCCCTAGGATGAAGTCCTTAGCCTATCTTGCATTCGCCACTGTCCTGCTCGGCAGCCCAGCCCAGGCGCAGGGCGGGGGAGCGATCCTCGGGCCTTATGCGGCGCGCTGTACGGCGGGAAACGCTCCTGCGATCCTGGTCAATGTCGTCGGGCTGAAGAGCCGGTCCGGTCAGTTGCGCGTGCGGACCTTTGGTGGTCCGTCCTCCACCTGGTTCGAGAAGAAGGGGTGGCTGACTCGCGTGGAGGTTCCCACACCGGCGACCGGCCCAATCCGGTTCTGCATGCCTGTCTCAGCGCCGGGCACCTATGCAATCGATCTGCGCCATGACGTCAGCGGCAACGGAAGCACTGATCGCTCCGATGGCGGGGGCGCGTCCGGCGATCCGAAAGTCACGCTGCTCGATTTCGTGCTCGGGCGCAAACCGTCGCCCAAGGTGACAGCCGTGCGGGTGGGTAGCGGCGTGACGGAAATCACCGTCACCGCCATGTATCTGCGCAACGGGGCGTTGCGGCCGCTCTAACCAAGGCAGCCTTCAGGCCGGCGAAAGTCGGCCTTGAAGGGATGAGATCCGCTCCGCCTGCGCCTTGATGGCGGCTCGAGCTTGATCGGCGGCCTGGGTGAGTGGTGGGTAATCGGACGCCAGCGACAAGGCGCGCTCACGTGCCAGATCGTCCAGCGTGACGGCGATGTCCGCGGTTGACGAGCGCAGTTCATCCATCTCCGCCAAGGCGACATGGGCGTTCAGCCAGGCCTCACTCCCGGCCGCCGCGCCCTTCGCAACGGTGACCAATCGTTCAGCGCGGGAACTTGCCGCCTCGAACGCGGCGGAGCGTTCCGCGAGCAATCGGGTGGCCTCTGCGATCTTAGCATCCACGGCAGGATCTGGCTTGCTTGCCTCGGTCGTTGCCGCCGCAGCCGGCTCCTCCAGGCTCTGTGATTCGGCCGGGCGCGGGAGTAGCGATGGATAGCTGGCTGGTGCCGTGCACCCCGTGATCAGCAATCCGGGGACCAAAGACGGGAGGAAAGCGCGCAAAATCATGGCTCGTGCTTACTTTTTCAAAAAGTAGCCCGCAACGCTCTTGCGCAATCTGAAAGTCGCTTCTATCAGCGCCACTCCAACGCGCCCGTAGCTCAGCTGGATAGAGCATCAGACTACGAATCTGAGGGTCGGACGTTCGAATCGTTCCGGGCGCGCCATTTCGGTTCAAAGGCACGAACGCCTAGCACCGCCGCCTCTACGCCAGAGGCGGCGGTTAGGGTTCGGAGCAGCTCGCTCCGCAGCCCACGGATGCGGACCTCTTTCCGGCTCACAACCTCGACTCGCTGCGCGACCGCGCGAACCTGATCACGGGCGAACGTGCCGTCGCCGTTCCGCAGCTTCTTGCGCAGGGCAGACGCAAACGCGCGCAGACTCTCCGGCGTGATCGCCGGGCCAATCTTCACGATATGCGCCAATGCGCGCTCGGAGTCGCCCTTGGCCTGGTCGCGAGTCGCGGTCAGCTCGGCGATGCGATCCTTCAGCGACGGGTCGCTCACGTCGATCACACCGTTCTCAATCGCGTCATAGAGGCGCTTGAGCTTTGCTTCCGCCTCGGTCGCACGCCGCTCAAGATCGGCGACATGCTCGCGGCGCTGGTTCACCCACTCGTCGCGGCGTTCGAGGATCTGATCCATCAGAACTTCGAGCCGCGCCGGGTCGAGCAGCCGGGCTTCGAGATGGCCGACCACCGCCTCATTGAGACGGTCCATCGGCACGGTGATGCCTGGACAGCCGGTCGCACCCTGCCGCGCCTTCGTCGAGCAGGTGTAATAGCGATACTCCCGCCCGACGCTGCTGGTGCCCGTGCGCAGCGTCATGGCGCCGCCGCAGCACGCGCAGAAGCAGATGCCGGTGAGCAGCGTCGGCCCACCCACCGCCATCGGCGGCATCATCTTCGGGCTGCGCGCCTTGAGCGAGCGCTGGACCGCCTCGAACTCCGCTTCCGAGACGATCGGCGGCACTTCCATGACCGCGTGCTCGCTCTCGGGCTTGGGCGTCTTCGTCTTGTGGTCGCGGGTGTTGAAGCGGTGCTGGCCGATATAGGTCGTGCGGGTGAGCACCTGATGCACCGCGCCCAAGCCCCAGCGCCCGCCGTCGCGGGTGCGGATGTTGTTCTCGTTGAGCCAGGTCGCGATCGACTTGAGGCCCATTGGCCCCCGATTATCGACGCCGTTGAGCGCCATGCGGTAGATGCGCCGCACCGTCTCGGCCTGGATCGGGTCGATCTCCAGCTTCTTCTTGATCTTCGCGCCCCGCTCCTCCGCCGCAACCACGCGATAGCCGATCGGCGCCCGCGCGCCGTTCCAGAAGCCTTGCCGGGCATTCTCCTTCATCGCGCGAAGCGTGTGCTTGCCGTTCTCCTTCGACTGATACTCGTCGAACAGCGTCATGATCTGGCGCATCATCACGCTCATCGGATCGTCGCCCAGGTCTTGCGTGATCGAGATCAGCCGCACGCCGTTCTTCGCCAGCTTGCGGACGTAGAACTCGAACTGGAATTGGTCGCGAAAGAACCGCGAGAAGCTGTGGACGAGAATGACATTGAACGTCGGCGGCTTGACCATCGCCGCTTCGATCATCGCCTGGAACGAGGGCCGACGATCATCGGTGGCGGTGTTGCCCGGCTCGACGAACTCGGCCGCGACCGACCACCCCTTGCCGACACAGTAATTCTCCATCTGGCGGCGCTGGTCGGGGATCGACAGATCATGTTCCGCCTGGCGCGGCGTTGAAACTCGCAGATAGAGCGCGGCGCGAGCGGTCGCCACGACCGGCGCCTCATCCTCATCTCGTCGCAGGGCGGCGCTGGTCATGACGCTTCACTCCTCACTTCACGGCAGCGGTCCGAACAGCTTGTCCAGCTCTTGCCGCATATGGCCTTCGATCGCGCGCAGCTCGGCGTCGCCGATCGGAACCTGCTCCGGCCAATCGTCAGTGACGACGATCGGCCCGTCATCCTCGCGCACCGGACGCGAAGCCCGGCGCGGCGCGACGCGGTTGGTGTAGTCGTGCAGGTCATGCGGGCTTTCGGCCCAGCGACGAGGCGTGCGGCGGCGGAGCTTGCGCGGAAGGGCCATTCCGACACGCTGCGTCGCGGCCGCGCCGCGTGCAAAGCCTCTGTCGCGGTGTAGCGCAGATAGGGGCGTGCTGCGGCGGGCGTCATGCTTCGCCCCACGGATCGACAACCGTAATCCCGCAATCGACGAAATCGCGGACGTTACGAGTCGCCAGCCGCGCACCGCGCGAGCGCACGATGGCGGCAATCTGCGCGTCAATCTGACTGATCGGCTTGCCACTCTGTTTCCGACCGGCGGCGATCTCGGGGTAGAAAAGCGCCGCGTCGGTATCGAACGGCAGCACGCGCCCTGCCAGATCGACATCGAACATCGGACGTGCGGCCGCGAGCAGATCATCGCGGCGGCGTCCCTCGGGAAGTAGGGCCAGACCGTAGAAGATTTCCGCCTGTGTCAGCGTCGTCGTAAACACGCCCGCCATCGGCTGCTCGGCGATCCACGCCATGACCCTGGGGTCAGGCTCGCGCCGCATCAGCTCGGAGATGACGTTGGTGTCGAGGACGATCATTCGCCGAAATCCACCGGCGGCCGGATCGCTTCGCGCGGCATGGGAGGCAGATCGACGCCGCCCAACGGGCCGAACCTTTCACGGATTGCTTGAGCGAGATTGCGGGGTCGCGCATCGTCTGTGGAGAGCGCCGAGCGCAGGATGTCGCGGGCCTCGTCTTCCATCGAGCGGCCATTGACGGCCGCGCGCACGCGGAGGCGCTTCTTGATCACATCGTCGATGTTTCGGATCGTCATCACCGCCATGCGGGCCTCCATAAGTCAATGACTTCATATTAGTCGATGCTGTTGAATGTTGCAAGCTCAGAAGGTTTGGCGCCTCCCTGCGGGACCGCCGCCCTATCTCCGCTCCGCTCCGACCGAGCCCCTCAAGGGTCTCGTCCCTGCCGGGTGACGACCGGACTGGCGTGGGGCGCTCGCGCGCCCAATCGGTCAATCCGCCATGCGGATCGGATTCTTCCCGCTGCGGAGATCGGGCCAGGGCTCCGCCAGCCCGATCGCGTTGACGGTCGTTGCACTTCCCGCGATGGGGTGGGCGTCGCTTCCCTCTAGGCCCGCCGCGCCAG
This sequence comes from Sphingomonas sp. OV641, assembly GCF_900109205.1. Classification (NCBI taxonomy): domain Bacteria; kingdom Pseudomonadati; phylum Pseudomonadota; class Alphaproteobacteria; order Sphingomonadales; family Sphingomonadaceae; genus Sphingomonas; species Sphingomonas sp. OV641. The sequence continues at coordinate 285,770 of NZ_FNZB01000001.1, forward strand.
GCCGCAACGCGCGCAGGCGCGCTTACCTCCTCTGCGTTCCGGTCCTGCGGATGCTGCCCGGCTCCGCCGGCGGGCCTGCCGGTCGCTCTTTCGCCGCCCACCCCATTCCGGGGTGTGTGTGGTTTTAGAAGGAGTAGTGTGATGAACGCTGTTACCGAAACCGTAGCCGCCGAGCCCGTGTCGGGCGTCGAGATTTTCGTGCCGCTCGCTAAGCTGAAGAAGTCCCCGCGCAATGCCCGCAAGGTGCCGCATGGGGAAGCCGCTATCGAGGCGCTGGCCGCTTCGATCCAGCACAAGGGGTTGATCCAGAACCTTGTCGTGGAACCGGAAGCTAAAGAGGACGGGACGCCGACCGGCTATTATCTCGTCACCGCTGGCGAAGGCCGCAGGCTGGCGATGCTGCTGCGCGTCAAGCGCAAGCAGATCAAGAAATCCGAGCCGGTGCGCTGCTGGCTGGATACGGCGAACGACCCCGCCGAGATCAGTCTGGACGAGAACGTGACCCGGACGCCCATGCACCCCGCCGACCAGTTCGAGCGGTTCGCGGAGCTTTCCAACGACAAGGGTTGGGGGGCGCAGGAGATCGGCGCGCGGTTCGGCGTGTCGGCGGGCGTGGTGAAGCAGCGGCTTCGCTTGGGCGCTGTCAGCCCGAAGCTGTTGCAGGTTTATCGGGAGGACGGGCTTACGCTGGACCAGCTTATGGCCTTCGCCATCACCGAGGACCACACCCGGCAGGAGCAGGTTTTCGAGGGTCTGCACCACAATCGCGAGCCGTGGATCATCCGGCGCGACATGACCGCCGCCAACGTGCCCGCCGATGATCGCCGTGCGGTGTTCGTCGGAGCCGACGCCTATATCGAGGCGGGCGGCAACATCATCCGCGACCTGTTCAGCGAGGACCGGGGCGGGTTCTTCGAGGATGCGAGCTTGCTTGACATGCTCGCCGCCGAGAAGCTGCGCGAGATCGCGGGCGAGGTTCAGGCCGAGGGCTGGAAATGGGCCGAGGCGCATATCGACTATCCCCACGCCCACGGGATGCGGCGCTTCTATCCGCAGACTATCGCCCTGTCCGACGAGGACGAGGCGCGGTTGGAGGCGCTGTCCGCCGAGCATGACGAGCTTGCCGAGGGTTATTCGTCCTACGACGAGATGTCCGAGGACGTGGCGGCGAAGCTGGAGGCGGTGTCCGACGAGATCGACGCCATTTCCGAGAAGCGTTCCGCCTACGACGCCAGCGTGATCGCGCATGGCGGCGCGTTCGTCGTGCTTCACCATGACGGCAGTGTCAGGGTCGAGCGTGGTTTCGTCCGTGCCGAGGACGAGGCGCTGGCGGACCCGCAACCCGAGGACGAAGCCTTCGACCCGAAGGCCGTGGAGGACGAGCAGGCCGAGGACGGCGACGAGGACGTGCAGGAGATCGAGGAAGAGGACGAGGAACCGGGCAAGCCGATTTCCGACAGCCTCACCCGCGACCTGTCCGCCCATCGGACGCTGGCCCTTCGCGTGGCGCTTGGCGAGCGGCCCGATCTGGCGCTGATCGCCCTGACCCACACGCTCACGGCGCAACTGTTCTACAGCTACGCCGAGGCCGGTTGTCTTGAGGTTCGTCCGACCGTGACGCCGCTTGGCAGCCATGCGGACGGGATCGAGGATACTCCGCTGGCCGCAAAGGCGAACGAGGCCCGCGAGGCATGGGCCGAGCGGATGCCGCGTGATGTTGCGGACCTGTGGGGCTTCATCGTCGGGCTGGACGATGAGAAGCGGCTGGCGCTGCTGGCGCATTGCGCGTCCCGCACCGTCAACGCGCTGCGCCTGCCGTGGGACCGCAAACCCCGGACGCTGCAAACGGCGGACAGGCTGGCGACCGCGCTCGCGCTGGACATGGCGAAGGACTGGACGCCCACCGTGGACAGCTACCTTGGCCGCGTCACCAAGGCGCATATCCTTGAAGCCGTCGCCGAAGGCGTTTCCGAGGATGCCGCGCGCCATATCGCGGACAAGAAGAAGCCGGAAATGGCCGAGGCCGCCGAGCAGCGTCTGGCCGGGAGCGGCTGGCTTCCCGCCGCGCTGCGGACGCCGAAGGCGGAAGCGGAGCAGCCCGCGCCCGTCGAGGTCGAAGAGGTGGGAAGCGTGGAGCAGCCGTCCGAAGCGGAGGCTCCCGATACCGAAGCGGAGGACGGCGAAGCGTCCTTCGCCGTCGCCGCCGAATAGCGGCATCAGGCCGGGGCCGCGCGAGCGGTCCCGGCCTTTCATTTCGGCCGGCGAAAAATCGCGGCCGCGCCCGTTGGGGCGCGGCCGCTTTCGTTTTGCGAACACGCGATCCTCCCAAGGGAGGCGCAACGGGTGGCGTATTGACGGGCAGCGTCTTGGCGATCGGTTCGCCGATTGAGCTTGTCACACCCTGGAGGCGGGGTCGCGTCGCGATGACGATACTGCGGTTCAGGGACTGCAAATCCCACGTCGCATTCGATGTATGTTTGTCGAGGTTGCGGGCCGTCGTTTGCGCCCGCCATCCCATGATCGCCTCCGTTGTCGGTCGTTTGCTGATCGCGGGGTTGAGCACAGCAGCCGTTTTCCGCCTGTCAAGTCGCGAGGTGCGCCAAGGCGTCTGGTTTCGGCTTCGGCATGACCGCGCGGCCTCTCGATTGGCTTGATCTAACCGGGGCCGGCTTCGCCTTGCTCGGCCTGGTGCAACGCCGCCGCGCGGCTTTTTTCCGCCGCCTTCGGCTTTGCATCGCGAAACAAAAAAGCCGCGCGTCGCCATCCTCCGCTGCGCTTCGGCCGCAAGCGGTGCGCGCCCGATCATCCCCGCTTCACCGATCGCCATCGAGGCCGCGGCGGTCGCGGCCCGAGATCGAAAGGAACTTTGACATGGCGACCATCGGCACCTTCACCCAGGCGGCCAACGGCTCCTTCACCGGAACCATCAAGACGCTCACCCTCAACGCCAAGGCCACCCTCCGGCCGATCGACAAGGAGAGCGAGAAAGCCCCCGACTACCGCCTCGCGGTCGGTTCGGTCGAGTGCGGCGCGGGATGGAAGAAGACCAGCCGCGAGAACCGCGAATACATCTCGGTCAAGCTGGACGATCCCACCTTCCCGGCCCCGATCTACGCCACCCTGTCCGAGACGGACACCGCCGGCGAATATGCGCTGATCTGGTCGCGCTGACCCCGACACGGCGCCCCGCTCCTTCGGAGCGGGGCGTCTTCGCGCGTTTGTCTCGTCGGTTTTCAAAGCGGACGGGCCAATCGGCCCGGCATGTTGTCGGAGGTGCTTGGGGCGCTGCCCCGGCGCACTTCAAGCAGCTTCCGCCCAGCTTCCTCCACGCGCGAGCGCGTTCCGTGCAGCCGGTTCCCCGCGAAGCCGCTTTCCGTTTGCACCCCCGGTCTCGCCGACGGGCAGGGTTTCAGCGCGGCGCTCCGCTGCGCGGAAACCCAAGCCCAAGGAGGCCAAAATGCACTACCAGCTTGCCACCCGGTTCGGCCGCAACGCCCATCAGATCAGCGGCCGGGAGCCGCTCGACAACGAGGCGCTCTATCGGCATGTCCCGTCCATCTTCGCCCGCGAGGCGCACGACAGCCGTTCGGAGCGGTATGTCTATGTTCCCACCATCGACATCGTGGAAGGGCTACGCCGGGAGGGGTGGTCGCCGTTCTTCGCAGTCCAGTCGGTGCCGCGCGACGGCAGCCGACACGGCCACGCCAAGCACATGCTGCGCCTGCGTCGGGATGACGGCATCGGCAAGCCCGAAGCCGCCGAAGTCATCATCGTGAACAGCCATGATGGGACAAGCGCCTATCAGATGTTCGCCGGGATGCTGCGCTTTGTCTGCACCAACAGCATGATTGCAGGCGAGCGGTTCGAGGAAGTCCGCGTGCCGCATAAAGGCAATATCGAGCATGACATTATCGAAGGCGTGTTCACTGTCGCGGAGGATTTCCCCCGGCTGGTCGACGCCAGCGAGTCTATGAAGGCGATCCAGCTTTCGCCCGATGAGCAACGCTTGCTCGGCGAAGTCAGCCTTGTCGCCCGTTATGGCGATGATGAGAGCCCGATTCGGCCCGAGCAGATCATCGAGCCACGCCGCCGCGAGGATGTGGACCGCAGCCTATGGACCACGTTCAACGTCATTCAGGAGAATGTGGTTCGTGGCGGGTTGCAGGGCCGTAAGCGCAATGCCGAGGGCCGTATCCGCCGCGCGCAGACCCGCGCGATCAACGGCATCGACCAGAATGTGACGCTCAACCGCGCGCTCTGGACGCTGGCCGAGGGGATGCAGCGCCTCAAAGCGGCCTGACCATAACTACCGCAGGGCCGGAGTTTCCGGCCCTGCGGCTTTGCCATTTTCGCGCCGATCCGCTGCGCTGGATCGGCGGCGGCCGCGCGTCCCAAGGTCCGCGCGGCCGCAACGGCGCGCTCGCCGGGCTGGTGCCCGGCTCGCGCCGAAGTTTTGCGAAGCTAGTCGGTTTCGGACGGATCGAGTTCGGCAACAAGATCGGCGGGCGTGACGCCAAGCGCGGAAGCCAAGTGAAACAAGGTGACGACGGTCGGATTGCGCCGGCCGCGCTCCAGATCGCTGACATATTGTTGGGTAAAGCCGGACGTCTCGGCAAAGCGCTCTTGGGTAAAGCCCTTATCCTTCCTCAGCTTAGCGAAGTTCAATCCCACTAGGCGGCGCATATCCATGCGCGCGAAGCTGGACGATACATCTCATCCGGTTTATCCCATATCAGTTGTATTGGCTAAATCGCACTATCCGCCGCTGCGGGAGGTGCATCTAACGATGCAAGGCTTGCGCATATCCGGTTCTGTTTTTTGAGCTAGGCTGGTTAACGGGGACACCATGAGCACCAGCCAATTCGCCGATCGCGCGCCGGAGGTATCGCAGCTCACGGCCTATGACGAAAGCCATCTCACTGTCTATTTGCGGCTGCTCGATGCGGACGAAGGAGGAGCGGACTGGCGCGAGGCGGCGGCCGTGATTCTCGGCGTAGACCCAGCCGCCGAGCCGCAACGAGCCAAGGCGATGCACGATAGCCACCTTGCTCGCGCGCGGTGGATGACGGAGGTTGGTTACGCGCATCTGCTCGGCTGCGAGCGCCCGCTAAGTCGTTAAGTTTTAATCCATTTTGGTATCAATTCATTGCTTCCGTCGCAGCGCGCGCGGCATGGTTGAACTCATCCTTGCCGCTATCATGCGTTGGGTAAGGCGGCGACTTTCATCCTCCGAAATCTGCGCATAGCGCGATTGGAGGATGCAATGCCGACGCCGCCGAGCCGGCGCCAGAGGCGCGCCGGCAATCTGTCCGACGCGCTCGGTCGCGCCGATCTAGCCGCCGAGTTTTTGCGGCGAAACCACACCTATCGCGCCGAACATGCGCAGATGCAGCAACGCATCGCGGACGGCGCCGTCGCGAAGAACGCCGCCGAAACGGCGTTCGCGCGGCGCTGGGGGTTGTCTTTTCGCCACGGCGCCGGATGACTTTTCAGACCCGGTTGTTTGGCGTCCGGAACTGACCGCCGTCACGGTCATTCTCGACGCCGCACCGGATGGATTCAAAACCGCCACTCCGGTTGATCCGCGCGCCCTCGGTGCGTTGCTCGCCGACCAAGCTGGAATTGAAGGACGCCATGTCATTGTCGCCGATGCGGCCGGCGAGCATCGGCTGTGGCTGCGCGATCCGCAGCCCGGCCGGCCGCTCGCCGCCGTTATCCCGTTGGACAAGGATTTCATCACGCGCATCGCTAGCCTGTTGCGCTTCCACCGCCGGGTGCTCGGCCGAGCGGTAGGGCCGCTGCCGCGCGGTTGGCCGCTAACCGCCTATCGGATGGCGCGGCTCAACCTGATGCTCCGCGCACTGGACCTGCGCGACGAGGGCGCGACCTACCGCGAGATCGCCACCGCACTGGGACGCGGCGATGCCGCCCGGCTGTCCGCGAGCGACTGGAAAATGTCGGCGACGCGCTCGTTCGTTGTGCGCCTGGTCCGCGATGGCATCGCGATGATGAACGGCGACTACCGCAAACTCCTCCGCATCCGCTGATTCGCAGCCCTTTTTCGACACCCTTTGGGGGTGGTCGCATCCGTGCAGCCGCACATCTTCATACCCCACCCGGCTGCGCCAATTCTGACAATTACGCCTCCTGCCGCCACTGCCCGCAGGAGCCGACACTTGTCCGATACGCCCACAAACCTGCCGCCCCGCTTCCTGCGCACCCCGGAAGCCGCCCGGTTTCTCGGCCTCTCCGGCCGGACCCTTGAGAAGCACCGCTATTTCGGGACCGGCCCGGCCTACCGCCGCATCGGCGGCCGGGTGGTCTATTCGGTCGATGACCTGCGCGCCTGGGCCGACATCGGCATTAAGCACTCGACGTCCGATCCGGGCCAGAACGACCTCATGCCGCGCGCGGATTCGGCCATCGCCCGGAGCCGGCGATGACCGTCCCGCCGTCACCTATGCGGCACCGCCAGCCGTCCGAAGACGGTATGACCCGCGTCGAGCTGACGTGGATCGAGAAGCGGATTGAGCACTGGATCAGGTTCGGCCGGGTCGCGGTGGACGAGATCGTTGATCGCCGCCGCCGCATCGTCCGCTTCCGTCCCGGCGCGATCTTCGCGTTCGTTCGCTGGGCGGCGAACGACTATGGCACGGTCAGCTCGCGCATCGACATCGTGCGCGCCGTCAACGCGGGCGAGCCGTTCACGACGCTGCCGTTCGTCCGGCCTGGCGGCGACATCCTGCTCAAGATCGAGGGCTGGCCCAAGGTCAGCCAAGTGCTCGCCGCGATCGACGCGACCGAGGCGGCCGACGTCGATCCCTGTGACGCCGCGCCGGACCATTGGCGACACGTCGCCAACCGTATCGCCGCCGGTCATCAGCCGCGCCCCTACACGCTGGAGCGCCATCGCGCGTGGCTCAAACGCCGGGAGATCGAGCGATGACCCGCCGTGGATGGGCCGTTGCGACGGCCTCCGCCGCGTCGCTGTTCGGCGCGTCGTTCCTCGCCGTGGCGGTGTTCGATCCGCTCCCGCGCATCGTCTGGAACGCCAGCGCGAGCGTGCCGATCGGGCTTTATCGGATCGAGCCGCTTCCCGATCCGCCGAACGGTGCATTGGTCGCCGTGACGCCGCCACCGGCGCTGGCGCATTGGCTTGCGGAGCGCGGCTATCTCGGAGAGCGCGTGCCGCTGTTGAAGCACGTCACGGCGCGGCCGGGGCAGATGGTGTGCCGCATCAACGCAGTGGTGAGCATCGATGGGCTGCCCTTCGTCATCGCTCGGCAGCGTGACGGCCGAGGCCGTCCGCTGCCGGTTTGGCAAGGCTGCCGCACGCTGCGCGCCGGCGAGCTGCTGATGCTCAATCCCGACCGCGCCGACAGCATGGACGGCCGCTATTTCGGGCCGCTTCCGGCCTCGGCCGTGCTCGGCCGCGCCATCCCGATCCTCACCCGCGATTCCCCGACCGCGCCGCTCGTCTGGCGCTGACCCGCTTCACCGCCCGCCAACCCAAAGGAGATCATCATGCAGATCGGCAGCTTCTTCCGCACCGCCAATGGCTACGAAGGCATCATCGAGACGGCGACGCTCGACATCCGTATCTCGATCGTTCCGGCCGAGCAGAGCGACGCCGATAAGGCGCCGGACTGGCGCGTCCACCGCGGCGATAGCGGCGAAGGCCCGGAGATCGGTGCCGGCTGGAACGAGACCGGCGAACGCGCCGGGGATTACGTCTCACTGCGCATCGACGATCCCGCGTTCGCGCAGCCGATCCGCGCCGCGCTCTTCCAGAGCACGGGCGACAAGTCGGCCTGGTCGCTGCGCTGGAACCGCCAGCCGAAGTCGCGTGAGCAGGACTGATCCCGTGCGCTTCCCACCCATCCCTTTGTTCGCGGGAAAGCCGTCTCATCCCTTCGTCCCGCTCGGTCGCAGGCCGGCCGGGGCGCGCAGCGAAGGTCAAGGGCGGCCGAAGGCCGGCGCTGCGCGCGCACCCTTTACCGCAGCGAGCACGCTGGCAGGCTGGCGGCGGAGCGGAGTCGGATCGGTGGTCGTGGTTGCCGTCGTCCTGCTGTCCGGCGGTGCTGTGTCTGCCCCGACGATGGCGCAGGATATGCCGGCTGCGCGATTAGCGGCCGTTCATCCTTACGCCGGTCATGTCGCCGAGGCAGCGCGCCGGTTCGGCATCCCCGAAGCGTGGATATGGGCCGTGATGCGCGTCGAGAGCGGCGGCAATTCCCGCGCCGTCTCGCGCGCCGGGGCGATGGGCTTGATGCAGATCATGCCCGCGACTTGGGGCACGCTGCGCACCCGCTACGGCCTCGGCCCCGATCCGTTCGATGTGTGCGACAACATCATGGCGGGTGCGGCCTATCTGCGCGAGATGCACGACCGCTACGGCAACGCCAGCGCGATGCTGGCAGCCTATAATGCGGGACCGGACCGCTACGACGACTTCGTGTCGCGCGGCCGTCCGCTGCCTCCCGAGACGGTCGGCTATCTCGCCCAGCTCGCGCCGATTACCGGCACGGCGGGCGCGGTGGAGGTGACGGCGACTGCAACGCCTGATCCCTTCGCATGGCGTCGTGCGGCGCTGTTCGTTCGCACTGCCAGCGCCGGTTCGGAAGCCGTCGCCGGACAGTCGGACGGCCAAGGAGCCGCGTCCGATCTACCCAACGACCGTCCGACATCCGGCGACGTTCACGCAGCCGAGCCTTCCGTCAATCAGCCACGCGACACGCTGTTCGTGTCCCGCGCCCGCGCGGGCCGACCGCAATGATTGCCCGGTCGCTTCCCGCATCCGTCCGAAGCAGCAAGGTGTCTGGGGAGGAGGAAAACGGCAGGGACAGACGAGGGCAAGATATAAGCAGCGCCCCGTTCAGCCGAAAAGCCAAGGCTTTTCCGTGGCTTCACGCGGGGGCGTCGGTCGGCGCGCGTGCCGCGCGGAAGGGAAAAGCCAGCAAAAACAGCGCCTCGAATGGCACCACAGGCCGTTTTCGGCCGAAAGCGGCCCGGCCGTGAGCGAGGACAGCGAGTTCCGCGTCCGGCCGGGCAAGGCCAAGCGCAGCAAGGCGCAGGGCCGCAATGCCCGCGGCCTGGTCGCCGAGGTGCTGCGCGTCGCCGCGATCCACAGCGGCGGCCGGCGCGGCGGCGCCAGCGGAGCGCGCCGGGGTGCGCAATCGACCTTCGGGCGGGGACGCACCGCCTTCGCCCGCAGTCGCCTGTTCGGCTCGGGCCGGCGCGTCATGGTCAAGATGCTGCCCGTGACCACCCGCAGCCGGGGTGACCGGCGCTCGGCGCCCCTGTCCGCGCATGTCGCTTATTTGAAGCGCGAGGGCGTCACCCGCGACGGCTCGCCTACCCGGATGTTCGACGCGGCCGGCGACAACGCCGACGATCGCGGTTTCGCCGACCGGTGCAAGGATGACCGGCATCATTTCCGGGTCATCGTGTCGCCCGAGGACGCCGCCGAGCTGACCGACCTGCGCGAATACACGCGCGACCTCATGCGCCAGATGGAAGCCGACCTGGGGACGCGGCTCGATTGGGTTGCGGTCGATCACTGGAACACCGACAATCCGCATGTCCACTTGCTCGTGCGCGGCGTTACCGATCAGGGCGCCGATCTCGTCATCTCCCGCGACTACATCAGCCACAATCTCCGCTCGCGCGCGCAAGACCTGGCCTTCGCCGAACTAGGGCCGAAGCCCGAGCATGAGGTGCAGCGCGCGCTCGACCGCGAGGTGACGGCGGAGCGCTGGACCCGGCTCGATTCCGAGATCCAGCGCTCCGCCGACGAGCTAGGCGTGATCGACCTGCGCCCAGAGCGGCCCGGCCCCGACGATCCGCGGCTCCGCCGCTTGATGATCGGCCGGTTGCAGCATCTGGAAACGATGGGGCTCGCAGCCGAGGGCGATACCGGCCAATGGGCGGTCGCGGAAGGTGCGGGGGCGAAGCTGCGCGAGCTGGGCGCGCGCGGAGACATCATCCGCACGATCGGCGCGGCGCTCAAAGATCGGGGGCAGGACCGGCCGCTCGACAGCTACGCCGTCGTCACCAGCGCGCCCGAGAAGCCGATCGCCGGCAGGCTGATCGACAAGGGGTTGCACGACGAACTGACCGCCACCGCCTATGCCGTGATCGACGGCACGGACGGGCGCACCCACCATGTTCGCCTGCCGGGCATCGAGGCGCTGGAGCATAGCCCCAAGCTCGGCGGCATCGTCGAGTTGCGCGCGGTAGGGCGGTCCGGCGAAGAGAAGCCGACGCTTATCGTCGCAACGCGGTCCGACCTCGACCTCGCCGCACAGGTGAAAGCGCCCGGCGCGACCTGGCTCGACCATCGGCTGATCGAGCGCGGCGCCGGAGTCGCGGATGGCGGGTTTGGCGCCGAGGTGCGGCGCGCGATGGACGCGCGCACCGACCATCTCGTCAAGGAAGGGCTAGCCCGCCGCTTCGGCGAGCGGACGGTGTTCGAGCGCGGGATGCTCGACACGCTCCGCAAGCGCGAGCTGGACGCGGTTGGCGCGAAGATCGCGGGTGAGACCGGGCTTGCCTATCGCCCCCCCGCGTCCGGCGAGAAGATCGCCGGCGTCGTGCGCCAACGCCTCGCGCTCACGTCAGGCCGCTTTGCCATGATCGACGACGGGCTCGGCTTCCGACTCGTGCCCTGGGCCAGCACCCTCGAACAGCAACTCGGCCGTCAGGTGTCCGGCGTGGTCCGCGCCGGCGGCGGCATCGACTGGACGCTTGGCCGCAAGCGCGGCCTCGGCATCTGAAAACAGGAGACACCCATGTCCGCGACCAAAATCCTTTGGGGCCAGATCATCATCGTGTTCCTGATCGTGCTCGCCGGGGTGTGGGGCGCGACACAGTGGACCGCCGCCGCGCTCGCCTATCAGCCCGAGCTGGGGCCGCCTTGGTTCGAGGCGTTCGGCTGGCAGGTTTATCCGCCGCCCGCTTTCTTTTGGTGGTGGTTCAGCTTCGACGCCTATGCGCCCCGCATATTCCTGACGGGCGCCTATATCGCTGCGTCCGGCGGGTTCGCGTCGATCGCGGTCGCCATCGGCATGTCGGTGTGGCGCGCGCGCGAACTGAAGAACGCCGAGACCTATGGCTCGGCTCGCTGGGCGAGCGAGCGGGAGGTGCGCGCGGCCGGGCTGCTCGGGCCGAACGGCGTTGTGCTCGGCAAGCTCGCGCGCGACTATCTCCGCCACGACGGCCCCGAGCATGTGCTGTGCTTCGCCCCGACCCGTTCGGGCAAGGGCGTCGGCCTGGTCGTGCCCTCGCTGCTGACCTGGCCGGCGTCGGCGATCGTCCACGACATCAAGGGCGAGAACTGGATGCTGACCGCCGGTTTTCGCGCGCGGCACGGTCGCGTGCTGCTGTTCGATCCGACCAACGCCGAGTCGGCCGCCTACAACCCGTTGCTGGAGGTGCGGCGTGGCCAATGGGAGGTGCGCGACGTGCAGAATGTCGCCGACGTGCTGGTCGATCCCGAAGGCTCGCTGGAGCGGCGAAACCATTGGGAGAAAACCTCCCACTCGCTGCTGGTCGGCGCGATCCTCCACGTCCTCTATGCCGAGGTGGACAAGACCTTGGCTGGCGTCGCCGGATTCCTTTCGGACCCGGCGCGCACGATCGAGCAGACACTGGCCGCGATGATGGCGACGCCACACTTGGGCGAAGCGGGCGTGCATCCTGTCGTCGCCAGCGCGGCGCGGGAGCTGCTGAACAAGTCTGACAACGAGCGATCGGGCGTGCTCAGCACCGCCATGTCTTTCCTCGGCCTCTACCGCGATCCCGTCGTGGCGCAGGTCACGCGGGCCTGCCAGTGGCGCATATCGGATCTGGTCGATGGCGAGCGGCCGGCGACGCTCTATCTGGTCGTGCCGCCCAGCGACATCTCGCGCACCAAGCCGCTGATCCGCCTTATCCTAAACCAGATCGGGCGCCGGCTGACCGAGGAACTGACCCCAAAGGGCGACCGCCATCGGGTGTTGCTGATGCTGGACGAGTTTCCGGCGCTCGGCCGCCTCGACTTCTTCGAGTCCGCGCTGGCGTTCATGGCGGGCTACGGGCTCAAGGCGTTCTTGATCGCGCAGTCGCTCAATCAGATCGAGAAGGCTTACGGCCCCAACAACGCGATCCTCGACAACTGCCATGTCCGGGTGAGCTTCGCCACCAACGACGAGCGCACCGCCAAGCGCGTGTCGGACGCGCTCGGCACCGCCACCGAGATGCGGGCGATGAAGAACTACGCCGGGCATCGCCTGTCGCCGTGGCTTGGGCATCTGATGGTGTCGCGGTCCGAGACCGCCCGCCAGCTCCTTACGCCGGGCGAGGTCATGCAGCTTCCGCCCGACGACGAGATAGTCATGGTGGCGGGCGTCCACCCGATCCGGGCAAAGAAGGCGCGCTATTATCAGGATCGCCGGCTGTCCGAGCGGATCGCGTCGGCGCCCGCGCCCGAGGCGGCCGGGGTCAGGCCCGATGACTGGACCGGGCGGCAGGCATCCGCCGATCCGAAGCAAATCGCGCGCATCGTCCGCGATGCCGAGGACGCCGCCAATGGCGGGCTGCGCCGGGAGCCCGAGCTGCCCGAGCATATCGCCATTGCGCCGGAAACAACGGCCCCGCCCGCGCAGGAGTTTTCGATCGTCGATGACGAACAGGATGACGCGGCCCGGCAAGCGGCCGTGCGCCGCCGGATGCAAGGGCTCGCGCGGCAGGCGTCGCTCGATCCGGGCGATGGCATCGACTTGTAGGAGCGTGCCCATGCGAACCCGGCTCAACGTCTATTTCCCGCCTGCGCTCGCCAAGCAGGTCGATGAGTTGGCGATCCGCCGCCGCATCTCCCGCTCCGCGATCGTGGAGGCGGCAGTGGCGTCCTATCTTTCGCCGGACGGCGCCGACCGGATGGAAGCCGCGTTCGCACGCAGGCTTGATCGCCTGTCGCGTCAGGTCCAGCGACTTGAGCGCAACACTGGCCTGACGACCGAGGCGCTGAGTCTGTTCGTCCGGTTCTGGTTGGCCGTGACACCGCCGCTTCCTGATGAGGATCAGGCGGCGGCGCAGGTGAAGGGGCGGAAACGCTATGAGGGCTTCATCGAGACGCTCGGCCGGCGCTTCGCCAGCGGCAAGACGCTGTTGGATGAGATACCGGAAGATGTCTGGCCGAAGAGTGCGACTGATCCAGACTAGCGAACCACTTGGCTTTCCCGCCTCCAATTGCGGCTGACAAACTCGACAACCCAACCCCGTTCATATAGGGGGGTGGGGTATGTCGCACATCAAGTCATCGAGCGCTGATCTGCTGGCCCGCGTCCGCCGCATTGGAGGCCAGGTCGGTGCGATCGACCGCGCGTTGCAGGCGGACGCGAGCTGTTCGGAGATTCTTCACCTGGTTGCGGCCGTCCGAGGCGCGGTGAACGGCCTGCTGGATGAGATCATAGCGGAGCATCTGGAAGCCCACGTGTCTCGGCCTGGGCTTGATGATGCCGAACGAGCGGCGGGTGCGGAGGAGCTGCTCGCCGTGATCCGTCGCTACTCGAAATAGGATAGTTCATGGCGACTTTGCCCGATCTCGACGCGCACACTCACGACCACGTTTTACTCGGCGCGGCACATGATGAGAACGCCCGCCGCACGCGCTGGGTGGTTGCGCTGACCGCAGTGATGATGGTGGGCGAAATCGTCGCCGGCTACTTCACAGGGTCAATGGCGCTGCTCGCCGACGGCTTTCACATGGCGACGCACGCCGGCGCATTGTCGGTTGCCGCGCTTGCCTATGCCTATGCAAAGCGGAACGCCCGAAACCCGGCATATAGCTTCGGCACCGGCAAGGTTGGTGATCTTGCCGGCTTCGCCTCGGCAATGGCGCTGGGCCTGATCGCAGTCGGTATTGGCGTCGAATCCGTCACCCGGTTGCTCCAGCCGATCAACGTCGCGTTCGGCGAGGCAACTTGGGTTGCGGTCGTCGGCTTGGCCGTGAACGTGGTCAGCGCCGTCCTGCTGTCGGGCGGCCACGACCATTCTCATCATCACGGCCACGATCATGGGCACCATCATCACGGTCATGCCGCGCACACGGGCGATAACAATCTGCGCTCAGCCTATCTGCATGTGCTCGCCGACGCTCTGACATCGGTTCTCGCCATCACGGCGCTCTTGGCAGGCCGCTATCTTGGCTGGGTATGGATGGATCCCGTAATGGGGATCGTCGGCGCAATCGTGATCGCGCGTTGGTCCTGGGGGCTTATGCGCGACACAGCGGAAGTGCTTCTGGATCGAACCGACGAGCATGTGGCCGAGGAGGTGCGCGAGCTGGTCGAAGAACCGGGCGATGCGAGGATCGCAGACCTCCACGTCTGGCGCGTCGGGCCGGAGGCACAAGCTGCGATCGTCAGCATCGTCGCGGCGCGTGGGGTCACGAGCGACATGATCCGCGCCCGTCTCGCGCCGGTGCATGAGTTGGCGCACCTCACAGTCGAGTGCCGCTAACCATCGACTCGATTACCGGCATCCGTAAGAAAGCCTACGCGCGCATCGCCATTTCGTAGTTCGGTTGCCGTATCTGCGGAATGCCGACGAGAGGCATTCCGCCGTCGTCCTCGTATGTGCCGCCCCCTCTACTACGCCCGTAAGTAGCTGTTGCGAGCCGAGTCTTCCTGCGTCTCTTGATGTGCCCCGACAGCCGGGCGGCGGTTCGCCCGGTCCTTTGCAGGGGCCAGTCGTTGACCATCCACCCAATCCGATCCGAGGCTAAATCACGCGGCGCGCGGATGCTGCGCACTGCGCTCGGGCCGTCGATCGCGGGCTGGCTCGACGACGCTGCCGTTATCGAAGTCATGCTGAACCCGGACGGGCGGCTTTGGCTCGATCGGCTGGGCGAGGGCGTCAGCGACACAGGCGAAACGCTGAGCGCTGCCGATGGCGAGCGCATCGTCCGCCTGGTCGCGCACCATGTCGGCGTCGAGGTTCATGCGCGATCGCCGCGCGTTTCGGCCGAGCTGCCGGAAGGCGGCGAGCGGTTCGAGGGGTTGCTGCCGCCTATCGTCGCCGCGCCAGCCTTTGCCATCCGAAAGCCCGCCGTCGCCGTGTTCACACTCGACGACTATGCGCGCGCCGGCCTCATGTCGGCGGCCGAGGCCGAGGCGTTGCGCCACGGCGTCGAGACCCGCGCCAACATCCTCGTCGCGGGCGGCACCGGCGCGGGCAAGACCACGCTGGTCAACGCGCTGCTCGCCGAGGTGGCGAAGACCACCGACCGCATCGTCTTGATCGAAGACACGCGCGAGCTGCAATGCGCCGCGCCGAACCTCGTCGCCATGCGGACCAAGGACGGCGTGGTGTCGCTGTCCGAGTTGGTCCGCTCGTCGCTGCGCCTGCGCCCCGACCGCATCCCCATCGGCGAGGTGCGCGGCGCCGAAGCCCTCGACCTCATCAAAGCCTGGGGTACCGGCCATCCCGGCGGCGTCGGCACGATCCACGCAGGCACTGCGCTCGGCGCGCTGCGCCGCATGGAGCAACTCATCCAGGAGGCCGTCGTCACCGTTCCGCGCGCTCTCATAGCCGAGACGATCGACCTGATCGCCGTGCTGGTCCGCGACGCGCACGGACGCCGGCTGACCGAGCTGGCCCGCGTCGAAGGGCTCGACCCCGCGACCGGCGACTACCGCCTCGCACCCCTCACCAACCACCAAGCCGGAGACCTGCCATGATCCATGCCCTTCGGCATGGCGCACGCCGCGCCATGCTCGCCGCCACCACCAGCGTCATCGCGTTGACATTCGCCGTTCCGGCCCATGCCGGCGGTTCGTCAATGCCGTGGGAAGCCCCGCTGCAAAGCATCCTCGAAAGCATCGAGGGGCCGGTGGCGAAGATCGTTGCCGTTATCATCATCATCGTGACCGGCCTGACGCTGGCCTTCGGCGACACGTCGGGCGGCTCGCGCCGGCTGATCCAGATCGTGTTCGGCCTGTCTATCGCGTTCGCGGCGTCGAGCTTCTTCCTGTCGTTCTTCTCGTTCGGCGGCGGAGCGCTGATCGCATGAACGGCGGGGCCGATCATGGCGAACCGATCGCGGGCTATTTTGCCCCGCTCCACCGGGCGCTGACCGAGCAGATTTTGCTCGGCGGCGCCCCTCGCTCGCTCGCCATCGTCAACGGGACGCTGGCGGGCGCGATCGGCCTTGGCCTGCGCCTGTGGATCGCCGGGCTCTTCATCTGGGCGATCGGCCACGGGCTGTCCGTCTGGGCCGCCCGCCGCGACCCGCAATTCGTGGACGTGGCCCGGCGCCACCTCCGTTACCCGACGTGGATGCGGCCATGATGAGCTTGCGTGAATATCGCAGCAAAGCTGCGACCCTTCCCGATTTCCTGCCCTGGGCCGCGCTGGTCGGCGAAGGCGTGGTGCTGAACAAGGACGGCTCGTTCCAGCGCACCGCCCGATTCCGCGGTCCCGATCTCGACAGCGCGACGCCGGCCGAGCTGGTCGCGACGACCGCGCGGTTGAACAACTCGCTCCGCCGTCTCGGCTCCGGCTGGGCGATCTTCGTCGAGGCGCAGCGCACCCCGGCGCTCGACTATCCGCTGTCCGACTTCCCCGATCCCGTGTCGTCGCTGGTCGAGTTCGAGCGTCGCGAGCAATTCCGCGAGGAGGGCGCGCATTTCGAGAGCCGCTATTTCCTCACCCTGCTGTGGATGCCGCCGGCCGAAGAAGCCGCCCGCGCCGAAGGTTGGCTCTACGAGGGCCGGTCCACCAGCGGCGTCGATCCGTGGGAACTGCTCAAGGGCTTCACCGACCGCAGCGACCGGGTGCTCAACCTGGTCGAAAGGTTCGTGCCCGAGGTCCGCTGGCTCGATGACGCCGAGACGCTGACCTATCTGCACAGCACGGTTTCGACGCGCCGCCAGAGCGTCCGCGTGCCGGAAACGCCGATGCACCTCGACGCGCTCTTGGCCGACCAGCCGCTGACCGGCGGCCTCGAACCGAAGCTCGGCGACCAACATCTTCGGACGCTCACTATCGTCGGCTTCCCGAGCGTGACCTTCCCCGGCGTGCTCGACGAACTGAACCGGCTCGCCTTCGATTATCGCTGGGCGACCCGCGCGATCATGCTCGATAAGACAGACGCGACCAAGCTGCTGAGCCGCATCCGACGCCAGTGGTTCGCCAAGCGCAAGAGCGTCATGGCGATTCTGAAAGAGGTGATGACCAACGAGGCGTCGGTCCTGATGGACAGCGACGCATCGAACAAGGCCGCCGACGCCGACACCGCCCTGCAGGAGCTGGGCGCCGACTATGCCGGCATGGCCTATGTCACCGCGACGGTGACGGTGTGGGACCGCGATCCAGCCATTGCGGCGGAAAAGCTGCGGCTGGTCGAGAAGGTTATCCAGGGCCGCGACTTTACCGTCATCCCCGAAGGCATGAACGCGATCGAGGCATGGCTGGGGAGCCTCCCCGGTCACACCTACGCCAACGTCCGCCAGCCCCCGATTTCCACTATCAATCTCGCCCACCTGATCCCCCTGTCAGCAGTATGGGCGGGGCCGGAACGGGACGAGCATTTCGGTGCTCCCCCCTTGCTCTACGGCAAGACCGAAGGCTCGACCCCGTTCCGGTTTTCCCTTCACGTCGGCGATGTCGGCCACACGCTCATCGTCGGGCCGACCGGCGCCGGCAAGTCGGTGCTGCTCGCCCTCATGGCGATGCAGTTTCGCCGCTACGAGAACGGCCAGGTCTTCGCCTTCGATTTCGGCGGCAGCATCCGCGCCGCGGCGATCGGCATGGGCGGCGACTGGCAGGATCTCGGCGGGATGCTGGCCGACGAGGCCGGCGACGGCGTGCAGCTCCAGCCGCTCGCCCGGATCGACGATCCGGCCGAGCGCGCCTGGGCGGCCGAATGGCTGGCGGCGATCCTCGCGTCCGAAGGCGTCGCGGTCGATCCGCAGGCCAAGGAGCATTTGTGGTCGGCGCTCGGCTCGCTCGCCAGCGCGCCCGTGCCGGAACGCACACTGACCGGGCTCGCCGTGCTGCTCCAGAGCCAACAGCTCAAGCAGGCGTTGGCGCCCTACTGCATCGGCGGGCCGTGGGGCCGGCTGCTCGACGCCGAGGCCGAGCGCCTCGGCGAAGCGTCGGTGCAGGCGTTCGAGACCGAGGGTTTGGTCGGCGCCGGGTCGGCCGCCGCAGTGCTGTCCTATCTGTTCCACCGGATCGAAGGCCGGCTGGACGGCTCGCCCACGCTCATCATCATCGACGAGGGCTGGCTGGTCTTAGACAGCCCGGACTTCGCCGCGCAGCTCCGCGAATGGCTTAAGACCCTGCGCAAGAAGAACGCCAGCGTCGTGTTCGCCACGCAGAGCCTCGCCGACATCGAAACCTCGAACATCGCGCCGACCATCATCGAGAGCTGCCCGACTCGCATCTTCTTGCCCAACGAACGTGCGGCCGAGCCGCAGATCGCCGCCATCTACGAACGGTTCGGGCTGAACGCCCGCCAGATCGAAATCCTCAGCCGGGCCACGCCCAAGCGCGACTATTACTGCCAGTCGCGGCGCGGCAACCGGCTGTTCGAGCTAGGGCTGGGCGAGGTCGCGCTGGCCTTCGCCGCCGCTTCTTCCAAGACCGACCAGCTCCGCATCGCCGAGCTGGTCGAGACCCACGGCCGCGAGCGCTTCGCCGCCGAATGGCTGCGCCATCGCGGCCTGGCCTGGGCGGTCGATCTTCTTCCCGAACCTCAACCCGATCCGCTGGCTGGTCGCCGGGAAGATGCCGGCCAGCTCCCCCTTGCCTTGAAGGACATGAGCCCATGAAAACCAATATCCTGCGCCGCGCCATGCTGGCCGGTGCCATCGCCACGTCGAGCATGATCGGCATCACCGCCGCCACGCCGGCGCACGCTCAGTTCGGCGGGATCGTCTATGACCCGACCAACTATGCGCAGAACGTGCTGACGGCCGCGCGGTCGCTCCAGCAGGTCAACAACCAGATTCAGCAAATTCAGCAACAGGCGACCAGCCTGATGAACGAGGCGCGTAATCTGGCCTCGCTGCCGTTCAGCTCGCTCCAGCAGTTGCAGCAGCAGGTGCAGCGCACCCAGCAGCTTCTCGGCGAGGCGCAGCGCATCGCCTACGACGTGCAGAACGTCCAGCAGGTGTTCAACGGCCGCTACAAGGGCGCGGCGCTCACCGGCACCCACGCGCAGATGGTCGCCAACGCCAATGCGCGCTGGGCGGATAGCGTCGGGGCGTTCGAGGACGCGCTGCGCGTTCAGGCCGGCGTCGTCGGCAACATCGACGGCGCGCGCACGACGATGGACGGCCTGGTCACGTCCAGCCAGTCGGCGACGGGTGCGCTTCAGGCGGCGCAGGCGGGCAACCAGCTTCTCGCGCTGCAATCGCAGCAGCTCGCCGACCTGACGGCGCTGGTGGCGGCGCAGGGCCGCGCGCAGGCGCTGGACTCGGCGCGCAACGCTGCCGTCGAAGCCGAGAGCCGCGAACGGCTCCGCCGCTTCCTGACGCGGTCTACCGGCTATCAGCCGGGCAACGCCCGCATGTTCCACGACTGATCGTCATGGACAGCAAGCTCCTCGCGCGCATCGGCGCCGTCATCTTCATCGCCATCGCCATTACGATGACGGCGATCGAGATGAGCCGTGCGCCCGAGCCCCCGCGCGCGGGGCCGGCGGCCGTCGCCGATGTCTCGGCGACGGACCCGCTGCTGATCGAGCTGCGCCGCTGCCAGTCGATCGGCGCGGCCGGGGCAAGCGACCCCGACTGCCTGCGCGCCTGGGCCGAGAACCGTCGCCGGTTCCTCGCGCCCGGTGCGCGCCCCGCCGCCCGCATCGCCGACGACACCTCGGCACAGGAGAATTGACATGGGCGGCACCGGCGTCGTCGATCGCTTTCTGGATGTCTTCACCCGCTACATCGACAGCGGGTTCGGCCTGCTCGGCGGCGAGGTGGCGTTCATCGCCACCACCCTGATCGTCATCGACGTGACCCTGGCCGCGCTGTTCTGGACGTGGGGTGAAGGCGACGACATCATCGCCCGCCTCGTCAAGAAGACGCTGTTCGTAGGCGTCTTCGCCTACATCATCGGCAACTGGAACAGCCTGGCACGCATCGTCTTCGAGAGCTTCGCCGGGCTCGGCCTCAAAGCGTCGGGCACCGGCTTTACGGCCGCCGAACTGCTCCAGCCGGGCCGCGTCGCCCAAGTCGGGCTGGAGGCGGGTCAGCCGATCCTAGAATCCATTTCAGACTTGATGGGCTGGGTCGCATTCTTCGAGAACTTCATCCAGATCGCGGTGCTGCTGATCGCCTGGGTGCTGGTCATCCTCGCCTTCTTCATTCTGGCGATCCAGCTCTTCGTGACGCTGATCGAGTTCAAGCTGGCGACGCTCGCCGGCTTCGTCCTCATCCCGTTCGGCCTGTTCGGCAAGACCGCCTTCATGGCCGAGCGCGTGCTGGGGCTGGTGATCTCGTCGGGCATCAAGGTGCTGGTGCTCGCTGTCATCGTCGGTATCGGCTCGACTTTGTTCGACGAGTTTCGCGCCGGTTTCGGCGGCGCGCAGCCCAGCATTGAGGACGCGATGGCCGTCGCGCTCGCCTCGCTCTGTCTTCTCGGCCTCGGCATCTTCGGCCCGTCGATCGCCAACGGCATCGTCTCCGGCGGACCGGCGCTTGGCGCAGGGGCCGCAGCCGGAACCGTGCTCGCAGCCGGCGGAGCGCTTGCCGGTGGCGCCGCCGCCGCCCGCCTCGGCGCCGGCGCTGCGGCGGGTGCGATCGGCGGCGCGGCGAGAGGCGCGGCCTTCACCTCGGGCGCCGCCAACAGCGCCTATGCGCTCGGTTCGGCCGGCAAGTCCGGCGCGGCCGCAGTCGCTGGCGGCGCAGGCGGCGTCGGTCAAGCCGCCGTCGGCGCAGCCATGTCGCCGCTCCGCAAGGCGGCAGCCTCGCTCAAGGACAGCTACCGTTCCGGCGGGCGCGCCGCCGTCACCGCGACCGGCGGGACCATTTCGGGCGGCAGCTCCACACCGTCGCCGGACGCGCCGGCCAGTGCGCCCGCCTGGGCGTCCGCGATGAAGAACCGCCAGACCATGACCCACGGCGCGACCATCGCCGCTCACACGCTGCGCTCCGGCGACGGCGGCGGCAGCGGCGCGTCCGTCGACACCAGCCAGAAGGATTGATCCATGTTCAAGCGACCGAGCATCCGCTACGGCCAGACGCCCGAACCGACCACGCCCTATCAGCGCGCAGCGCAGGCTTGGGACGACCGCATAGGCTCCGCGCGCGTGCAGGCGAAGAACTGGCGGCTCGCCTTTTTCGGCACGCTGGCGCTTTCGGGCGGTCTAGCTGGCGGCCTCGTCTGGCAATCGACGCGCGGCCATATCGTCCCGTGGGTTGTGCAGGTCGATCGGCTGGGCGAAGCTCAGGCGGTTGCGCCCGCCGAGGCCGGCTATCGCCCGACCGATCCGCAGGTCGCGTTCCATCTCGCCCGCTTCATCGAGCAGGTCCGCGCGATCCCCGCCGACCCGGTGATCGTCCGTCAGAACTGGCTCAGGGCTTACGACTTCACGACCGATCGCGGCGCGCTTGCGCTCAATGACTATGCGCGGGCCAACGACCCGTTCGCCAATGTCGGGCGGGTGCAGGTCGCGGTGGAAGTGTCCAGCGTCATCCGGGCATCGCCTGACAGCTTCCGCGTCGCCTGGATCGAGCGCCGCTATCAGGACGGCAGCCTTGCCGCCACCGAACGCTGGTCCGCGATCCTCACCATCGTCGTCCAGCCGCCGCGCACCCCCGACGCCCTGCGCAAGAATCCGCTTGGCGTCTTCGTCAATGCCCTCAACTGGTCGAAGGAGCTGTCGCAATGACCGGCATACCCATCCGCCGCGCGACCACTGCCGCGCTGTTCGTCTCCGCATCCGCGCTCGCCGGCTGCGCCACCACGTCGGCCAGGCCGCCCGTGATCGCTTTCGACGATCCGCCCCCTGCGATCGTCGCGACGCCCGCAGCAGAGCCGCCCCGCGCGGTCGAGATCGTCACGATCCCCGAGCCGTTGCCGCTGCCCGGCCAGTTGAAGCCGGTGACGGAGAGCGCGCGACCGCCAGAGCCCGCCGATCCGCGCCGCCGTGTCGGCGACGCCAACGACGCCGCGCGCATCCAGCCGGTGCGCGACGGCTTCCTCAACGCCATCCAGCAATATCCGTGGACCGAAGGCGCGCTCTATCAGGTCTATACCGCGCCGGGTCAGGTGACGGACATCGCCTTGCAGGAAGGCGAGCAGCTCGTGGGGCCGGGGCCGGTCGCGGCCGGCGACACGGTGCGGTGGATCATCGGCGACACGATGAGCGGCAGCGGCGCAACCGCGCGCGTGCACATCCTAGTGAAGCCCACACGGCCCGATCTTGTTACCAACATCGTAGTCAACACCGACCGCCGAACCTATCACCTCGAATTGCGCGCGACGCCTGCGACCTACATGGCGTCGGTATCGTGGACTTATCCGCAGGACGCGCTGATCGCCTTGCAAGGTCGCAATGCGGCTGCCGCCGCTGCTGCGCCAGCCGCAACCGGCGTGGACGTAACGGCGCTCAACTTCCGCTACCGCATCGAGGGCGACCGCGTGCCGTGGGCGCCGGCCCGCGCGTTCGACGACGGGCGGCAGGTCTTCATCGAGTTTCCGGCCGGGATCTCGCAGGGCGAAATGCCGCCGCTGTTCGTGACCGGCGCGAGCGGTGACGCCGAGCTGGTCAATTACCGCGTGCAGGGTCGCTACATGGTGGTTGATCGGCTCTTCGCCGCCGCTGAGCTGCGCCTGGGCGACCGCCGCAGTGAACAGCGCGTCCGCATCGTGCGCGACGGCGCGGAGACGCGCCGGAGGGGGCGGCCGTGACTGACAGCCACGATGCGCCAGCCGAAGCACGGCCGGAGCCGCAGCCCGCTCGCCCTGATCCCGCCGCGTTCCAGCTTCGCGGCGATCCACCCCGCGTCATGCGGCTCTCCCGCAAGGCGCTCGCCGTCGTCGGCGTCGCCGCCGGCCTCGGTATCGGCGGTTCGCTGATCTATGCGCTGCAACCGCCGGGCGATCGGGCCGCGCAGGAACTCTACAACACCGACAGCCGCGCCACCGCCGAGACCATCACGTCCGGCCCGCGCGATTATGCGCAGGCGCCCCGGCTCGGCCCGCCGCTTCCCGGCGACCTCGGCCGCCCGATCGTGTCGGCGCAGCAGCGCGGCGAGGACGTGCCCGTGCCGCCGATCGGCGCGCAGCCAGGTCCGCCCGATCCGCGCGCGCAAGCGGCGGAAGCCGCCCGGCAGCGCGCGGCGCAGGAACGCGATGCGGCCCGCACCAGCTCGGTCTTTCTCGGCAGCGGCGGCGCGCGTGCGGGTGCGGAGCCGGTCTCGATGCCGGGCTTGCCGGCGCCTTCCGCGCAGGAACCGGCCCAGCAGGCGGCGCAAGGCGACCAGGCCGGCAAGCGCGCCTTCATGGCGCAGGCGGCCAACCAGCGCACGGTCAGCGTCGAGCGGCTGACGGCTCCGGCATCGCCCAACATCGTTCAGGCCGGCAGCATCATCCCGGCTGCGCTCATCACGGGCGTCCGTTCGAACCTCCCCGGCCAGATCACCGCGCAGGTGACGGCGAATGTCTATGACAGCCCCACCGGGCGCATCCTCCTCATCCCGCAGGGCGCGCGGCTGATCGGCGAGTATGACAGCGAGATCGCCGCCGGACAGACCCGCGTGCTGCTCGCCTGGGATCGGCTCATCATGCCGGACGGACGCTCGATCGTTCTCGAGCGCCAACCCGGCGCGGACGGAGCCGGATTCGCCGGTCTGCAAGACCGCGTGAACCAGCATTGGGGCAACCTGCTACGGGCGGCGGCCGTTTCGACGCTGGTCGGTGTCGGGACCGAGCTGGGTGCGGACGGTGAGGACGACCTGACCCGCGCCCTTCGGCGAGGCTCACAGGACACCATCAATCAGACGGGCCAGCAGATCGTGCGGCGGCAGCTCAACGTGCAGCCGACGCTCACGATCCGGCCGGGGCACCCCCTGCGCGTGGTCATCACGCGCGATCTCGTGCTCGAACCTATCGGAGCAACGCGATGACCAAGTTGAAGCTCGGGCCGCTCGCCGACGACCGGCCCGTCAAGCTGGCGGTGGAGCTGCCTGCGGCCGTCCACCGCGATCTCGTCGCCTATGCCGCTGCGCTGGCCACTGAAACCGGCAGCGAAGCTGTGACGCCGGAGAAGCTGGTCGCCCCGATGCTAGCGCGATTCATGGCGACTGACCGGGCGTTCACCAAGAGCCAGCGTCAGGGGATGTCGAAGGATAGCGCATAGCGGTCGCGCACGAAGGCGAGGAATCGCCGCAGCGCGGGATTGCCGTTGTCTCTCCGCCAGTATCCTGAATAGCCGATGAGCACCGGCCCCTGTTCGCTATGAACGGGTCGGTAAACCACATCGGGATAGCGCGCGCCCGTCCCGCCCTCGCAGACGATCGATAGGCCGAGCCCATCACCTAGGATGCTTAGGATCGTCTCGCGGCTGGCATGGTGCATCCTGATGTCCGGCTGGACACCGACGAGCGACAGGCGGCCCAGCAGCATGTCTCGGATTTCCGGGCCGGGATCGGCGGCCGTAAGCAGGAACCGCTCTCGCCGTAGGTCCGTCCAGTGGAGCAGGTCACGCTCGGCCAGCGGATGATTGGCCGGCAGCGCGACCATTACGCGCTCGCTCCAGAGCGATTCGTGCCGGAACCCGTCATGGCTGGCGTCGCCCAACAGGATCGCAATGTCGATCTCGCCGGTATCGAGCCCGGCGAACAGCGCGCGCCGGTCCGCTTCCACGCCATCTAGATCGGCATCGGGATGCGCGTTGCGCCAGCCCAACATGGTCGCGCGCAGGTTTCCGGCGGAGACCGAACTGTAATGCCCGACCATAAGCCCGCCGGCGCGGCCTTGCCCCGCCGCCCGCATGGTCGCCACCAGCTTGTCGGCGCTTGCCACCATCGGCCGGGCGCTGCGGACGAGCTGACGCCCCGCGATCGTCATGGTGACGCCCGCGCGGGATCGCTCGAATATCTTCACCCCGACCACGCGCTCCAGCTTGAGAATGCTCCGGCTAAGTGTCGATTGATCGACATCCAATGCGCGCGCCGCTCGGTAGAAACTGCCATGATCTGCCGCCGCTATGGCGTAGCGAAGCTGACGAATGTCGAACGGCACGCATAGCCCTCTATTCTTTTTGTTAGCGCGTCTTTTCGATCAAGAGCCTTCCTGAAAGGATACTTTGCTTGATAGTCAAACGGGCACGATCCTTGGCGTGGCTTCACGCCCACGAACGACGCACGCCTCAATCATGGTCGCCCTCGGGAACCCAGATGCTGTGGGAATCGATCTGCAACTTCAGCAGCGCCCGCGATGCTTCCGATCGCGCATCAATCTCGGATCGGCGGGCGTCGTTCGCCTGCCGACGAGCATAGAGCAGATCGACCAGATCAATCTGGCCTAGCTGATAACCACGCTCCGTCCTCCCGGCAGCGTCGGATGCGCTCTGTGCCGATGCCTGCGCGCTTCGCCACGCCTCCAGCCGGGTGCGTGCGTTGGACAGGTCCGCGTCGGCAATGGCCGCGACCGATCGCTGGATATTGGCGAGTTCAAGACGGGCGGCGTTCGCCTCGGCCGAAGCCTGATCGGCTGCTGCCCGGCGATAGCCACCGCCCAGCGGGATGGATGCCACCACGCCTGCTCCTCGCTCCATGCCGCTACGCTCGCTGAACAAGCGGACACCAAAGGAGGGATCGGCGATCCGGTCTGCTCGAACCCGCCGCGCAACGACGGCTAGCCGCTGTGCCTCGCGATCGGCGGCGCGAATCTCGTGACTGCGCTCGACGACCAGCGCCCGCATGGTTTCGAGATTCTGTAGCGGCCGTTCGGGCAAGGCCAGTTCAGCCGGCTCGGGAGGAAGCGGTATCTCTGGAAACGTCGCGACCAGGATCACGCGCGCCTGCTCGCGCGCAGAGAGCGATGCAGCGGCCTGGGCTTGCGCCTGCGCCAGCGCAGCGGAAGCCTGGTCGAGATCGAGCGCCGAAGCATCGCGGAGCTGGACGCGGCGCCGCAAGGCGGTCAGCGCCGCTTCCAGCGAGCGCACCGTGTCGAGGTCGTTGCGATAATGGCTGCCGGCGGTCAGCCAGTCATGCCAGAGTCCAGACAAGACCAACGCGGCCTGGTGGCGGGCATCCTCCATCTGGTTTTCCGCAACCTCGACGCCCAGCGCGCCAGATTCTCGGTCAAGCGCAGCCTTGCCGGGAAGGCGGAACGGGCGGGACAGGGTCGCGTCGAACTCGTCATAGCCGCCTTCGCGGTCGACGCTGCGGCGAATATAGCTGCCCGCGATCGTCGCTTCATGGGTGCCCCTGCGCAGCATGTCCCCGCGCGCGCGGGCGGCTTCGACCCGGGCGGCCGCCGCCATGACGGTTGGATGGTTGTCGAGAGCTTCGTTGACTTTCTCGACCGGCGGCAGGTCGGCGCGCTGGGCGTGGAGTGTGCCCGGCGCCAGCATCAGCACCATGGCCAGGGCCAGCACGGACGCTCTCATGCGATCCTCCCGTGGCTGACGACCCGCAGGGCGTGCCAGCGCACCGGCCGTTCGCGCCGTGAGTCCGTCACCGCTCGGATCACATCTTCCTGGACAGTGTCCGCGATGATGAGTTCGACCGCACTTCGCCGAAGATTGCCCGTCACCTGTTCGGCGGTTCGCGCGTCGCTGAAATCCCGGCCACGCACCGCCTCTTCCCGGACGTGGATCGGCGCCCGCGCGACGGTGCGGATCGCTTCCACGATCGTCTCCGTATCCCGGATCGCACAATGGAAGGTCAGAAGCAGGTCAGGCATTTTCGGGTTTCCCGGCGCTCTCGCCAAAGCGCTCGAACAGGATGGGCAAAAGCACGAGCGTCAGCAGCGTGGACGTGATGAGGCCGCCGATGACGACGATGGCGAGCGGACGCTGGATTTCCGATCCGGGGCCGCTGGCGAACAGCAAGGGCACCAGGCCGAAGGCCGTGATGCTGGCGGTCATCAGCACCGGCCGTAGCCTGCGCTCCGCGCCTTGCCGGACCGCCTCGGCCATGCCGTAGCCCTCGGCCAGCAGTTGACGGAAATAGGCCACCAGCACGAGACCGTTGAGAACGGCGATGCCGAGCAAAGCGATGAACCCGACCGATGCGGGCACCGAGAGATATTCGCCCGAAGCCCAGAGCGAGACGACGCCGCCGACCATCGCGAACGGAATGTTGAGCAGGATAAGGATCGCGGCGCGCAGCGACCGCAGCGTCGCCAGCAGCACGAAGAAGATCAGCAGCAGCGCCACCGGGATGACGAGCATCAGCCGGGCCGAGGCGCGCTGCTGGTTCTCGAACTGGCCGCCCCAGACGATGCGGTAGCCGGCCGGCAGCTTCACCTTTGCGGCGACCGCCGCCTTGGCCTCATCGACATAGCCCACCAGGTCGCGGCCAGAAACGAACGCCTGCACCAGCGCGAAGCGGGAGCCGTTCTCATGATCGAGCTTGACCGGACCCTGTGTCGTCTCGACCCGAGCCATGTCGCTGACGCGCGCCAACCCTCCGTCCGGCGTGCGCAATTGCAGGTCGGCGAAACGGGCGGGATCGGAGCGCAGGCTCTCGTCACCCCGGATGACGATCGGCACGCGCTTCTGTCCCTCGGCGACGATGCCGGCCCGAACCCCCTCGACCTGAGCGCGAAGCGCATCCTGCATCTGGTCGACCGGCATCCCGAAGCGTCCGGCGGCCGCGCGATCGATGTCGAGTTGAAGATAATCAACACTGTCATTGGCGACGGTCAGGACTTCCGAGGCGCCGCTTATGCCCGAGAGCGCGTGCTGGACCTGCCCGGCAAGATCACCGAGCGTCGCCAGGTCCGGGCCGAATATCTTGACGGCAAGATCGCCGCGCGCGCCGGTCAACATCTCCGACACACGCATCTCGATCGGCTGTGTGAAGCTGGGCTGGATGCCGGGCAGTCCCTCGATCGCCTTGCGCATCTCGCCGACCACGAAGTCCTTGTCGCCGCGCCACTCGGACTGCGGTTTCAGGCGCACGAAACTGTCGGTCTCGTTCGGCCCCATCGGATCGAGGCCGATCTCGTCGGAGCCTACGCGGGCGATCACATCCTGCACCTCGGGCACGGCGCGCAGCGCGCGCTGCACCGCCAGGTCGCCCTTCACCGACTGGTCGAGGCTGATCGAAGGCAGCTTGGTGAGCTGGACGATCACCGAGCCCTCATCCATCGTCGGCATGAAGGTCTTGCCGACCGCGCCATAGGCCATGCCGGCGATCACCAGGCCCGCCGCCGCCAGGCCATAGACCACCCGCTTGTGAGCGAACGCGGTCGCCAGCAGCGCATGATAGCGCGGTGAGAGCTGGCGCATGATCCACGGCTCGCCATGATGGCCGCTCTTGAGTCCGAACGACGACAGGACCGGCACCAGCGTGAGCGCCAGCAGCAGCGATCCGGCGAGCGCGAAGACGATGGTGAGGGCCACCGGCGCGAACAGCTTGCCTTCAAGTCCCTGGAGCGCAAGCAGCGGCAGGAACACGAGTGCGATGATGATGATACCGGCCGAAACCGGCACGATGACCTCGCTTGACGCCTGGAAAATCTGATTGAGGCGCGGATGGCCTTCCTCATGCGGACGCCCGAGCCGCTCGACGATATTCTCGACCACCACCACCGCGCCATCGACCAGCATGCCGATGGCGATGGCGAGTCCGCCCAGGCTCATCAGATTGGCGGACAGGCCCATGCCGTGCATGAACAGGAAGGTGATGAGCGCCGCCATCGGCAGGGTCGCGGCCACGATCGCGGCGGCCCGCCAGTCGCCCAGGAACAGGATGAGCAGGACGACCACGAGGATCGTGGCTTCGAGCAACGCTTCCTCGACCGTGCCGACGGCGTGCCCGATCAGATCGGATCGGTCGTAGAAGACATCGACATGGGTGCCGGCCGGCAGGGTTTTCTCAAGCTCCGCCAGCCGGGCGCGCACGCCATCGACGACCATGCGGGCATCGGCGCCGCGCAGGGCGATCACCAGCCCTTCGACCGCCTCGGCTTTGCCATTCTTGGTGACCGCGCCATAGCGGGTGAGACTGCCGGTCCCGACTGCTGCGACGTCGCCCAGACGGATGATGCGGCCGTCGCGGCTGGCGATCACAAGCGACTGCAGGTCGTTGATCGTGCGGATCGCACCGACCGCGCGCACGATCAGCGATTCCTCGCCGCTGGTGAGTCGTCCCGCGCCGTCATTGCGGTTTCCGCTCTCGATCGCGCCGCGCAGGTCGGCGATAGAGAGTTTCGCGCTGGCCAGCGCCACCGGATCGGGCCTGACCTCGAAGGTCCGCACATAGCCGCCGAGCGCATTGACGTCGGCGACGCCGGGCACGGTCCTCAGCGCGGGCCGGATCGTCCAGTCGAGCAGTTCGCGTTTCTGCTGGAGGCTGAGCGGCCCCTCGATCGTGAACATATAGATATCGGACAGCGGCGTCGAAATCGGGGCGAGACCGCCGCCGACCGAAGCCGGCAAGTCGGCCAGCACGCCGGACAGGCGCTCGGCGACCTGTTGGCGTGCCCAGTAGATGTCGGTCCCATCGGTGAAGTCGATGGTGATATCGGCGATGGCATATTTGGCGGTCGAGCGCAGGATCGCCTGATTGGGGATACCCAGCATCTCCATCTCGATCGGCGTGATGACGCGGCTCTCCACCTCCTCGGGTGTCATACCAGGCGCCTTCAGGATCATCTTGACCTGCGTCTGGGCGATATTGGGATAGGCATCGACAGGAAGGTTTACGAATGCCCATGCGCCGAGGCCCGCCACTGTCAGGGCGAGAGCGAGAACGAGCAGGCGATAGGATAGGGCCGTGGCTACCAGCGCGCGAAGCATGGCCGATTACCGCGACAGGGCGAGCGCTTTGAGCGCGCTCGTGCCAGCGATGACGACCTGTTCGCCGGGCTTCACGCCGGACAGCAATACGGCCTGGCCGCCGCCCGTCCCGCTGATCTCTACGTCGCGCATGGCAAAGCCGCCGGTGGTGGCGACGAAGACGACAGTCCTGTTGTTCACCGTGGCGACTGCGGCAGCCGGCACACCAACCGCACCCGCAGGCGCTGGGCCGG
The DNA here is from genome assembly GCF_900109205.1 of Sphingomonas sp. OV641. Taxonomy (NCBI): domain Bacteria; kingdom Pseudomonadati; phylum Pseudomonadota; class Alphaproteobacteria; order Sphingomonadales; family Sphingomonadaceae; genus Sphingomonas; species Sphingomonas sp. OV641. Next base: position 315,968 of record NZ_FNZB01000001.1, read on the forward strand.
CGATCGACAGGCTGGTTGCCCGCCCGGCCACGATACCTGGACCGGCGGCGATCTCGGCCTTCACGCTGGCTGACCGGGTTGCCGGATCGATGGTCGATCCGACCGCCGTCACGCGGCCCCTGATGTCTGGATCGATCCGCACGGTCATGCCAGGGTGGACCAGCCCCACCAGCCGCTCGGGCAACTGGCCGAGCACTTCGTAACGGTTCGCCGCGTCGATCACATAAGGCGCGGTCGTCCCGTCCACCGAACCTCCCGCCTGGATGCTGGCGGTCGTGACGCGGCCTGCAATCGGCGCCGTCAGCGTATAGCTGCCGCTTGCGCCATGACCGTTGACCATCCGCAGGATGCGCGCTTTCTCGGAAACGTCGGCGCTGGTTTCCACAGCCATCGCACTGGCCTCGTCGGCGCGAGCGCCGGCAATGATGCCCTCGCGGCTGAGTTGTGACAGGCGGGCGGCATTCGACCGAGCAACTCCGAGGCGCGCATTTGCCCGCGTCAGGTCCGCGCCCATCATCAGCACCTCGCGGCTGGAAATGACCGCCAGCGGCTGTCCCTGCCGCACCGTGTCGCCCTCGACGACCAGCGTGCGCATCACCACGCCGGGGAAGGTCGCTGCCACCGCCACGCGCGCATTCGCCGGAGGCTGGATCACCGCCGGCACCGTCGCCAGCGGGGCGTCTTCAACGGCGACCGCAGGAGCCAGCCGGATACCAAGCTGTGCCGCCTGCTTGCCGTCCACCCTGAGATCACCGGGGACGGCTCCAGCATTTGCCTGAACCGTCCCCGGCCGCGCCGCAGGGGGTGCCGGCGCGTTCGAGTCAGCAGCGATCCACCACAGGCCGGATACGATGCCGACCGCTACTATGGCGCCAATGGAAAGATAGGCTCGGCTGTTCATGCCCTTCGCCTAGAGGGACAAACTGACGGCTCCCTGACGGCGAGGAGATTCAGCTATTCTCCGGGAACCGCAATGTCAGTTCGCGTGCGCCCGGATCGGTGGTCAGCGCGCCGCCATGCGCGGCCATGATTCGCTCGACGATCGCGAGCCCGAGGCCCGCGCCGTCCTTGCTGGCATGGTCGGCGCGGCTGTGGCGCCGGATCAGATCATGCAGCCGATCGGAAGACAGGCCCGGCCCCTGATCCTTGACCCGGATGGCACACCCAGGGCCGACGAACACCTGCACGGCGCCACCGGCAGGCGTTGCGCGCACCGCATTCTCCACCAGATTGCGGAGCGCCGCCGCTATCGCTTCGCGCCGGCCGCGCACGATCGGCGATTCCGCCCCGGCTTCCAGGGCGATCGTCTTGCCGGCCGCGATCACACCCGGCGCCAATAGGCTAACGACATCGGTCGCTACATCGGTCAACGGCACGGCCTCGGGTGCCAGTTGCGCCGCCGCCGCCGCGTCGATCTGGGCGAGCAGCATCAATTGATCGATCAGCCGTCGCATTGCCGCGACATCGGCTTTCAGGCGACTTGCCTCGGTATGGTCGAACTGGTCGAGTTCGAGCGACAGCACCGCAAGCGGGGTGCGCAGTTCGTGCGCGACATCAGCGGCGAACGCTTCCTGCCGTGTGGCAGCGTCATCCAGCCGCGCGAGCAGATCGTTGACGGCATCCGTGAACGGCAGGGCTTCGGCAGGCATCCGCGACGTGTCGATCCGGTATCCGCGCTCATGCCCGCGCGCCGCCTCGATCTCCATGGCGGCCTCTTCCAGCGGCATGAAGGCCTGTCGGATGACCCTGAGACCGACAAACGCCATTGGCACCATCAGGACAAGGACCGGCAGACCGACATGTTCGAGCATCTCGCGGATCGCGCGATCCGTGGCCTGCTTCGCGCTGAGATCGACAAACGAAAGACGGTAGAAGAAGACGACGGCAGCGAGCAATAGGATCGAGCCGATCAATCCGACCAGACCGAGCCCTCTTGCCAGACGCCGGGAAACGGATCGCCGATGTGTCATGCTGTCTCTCGCAGCATATAGCCTATGCCCCGGATCGTATTCAGCTTTCCGCCCGCACCAGCTTCGTCGAGTTTCCGTCGCAATCGCGACATTGCGGCTTCCACCGCATTAGGCGTGACTGGCTCGTTGAAGCTGTAAAGCGCGTCCTCGATGGCGCCGCGCCGGACAACCGTGCCCGCGCGCCGCATCAGTAGTTCCAGAAGATCGGCTTCACGGCGGGACAAGTCGATCTCATTACCTTCGTAGCGCGCCGCTCTGGCCGCCGTGTCGAAACTTAGCGCTCCTATTTCGATCACGGTCTGCGCTCGTGGACCGGGACGGCGCAGCAGCGCCCGGACCCGAGCCGCGAGTTCCTCGATCTCGATCGGCTTCACGACATAATCGTCCGCGCCACCATCGAGTCCCGCAACCCTGTCCTCCAGTGCGCCGCGCGCTGTCACGATGAGCGCCGGTGCGACATGTTGTGCGCGGCGTCTTGCGCCAAGCCAGTCGACGCCATCACCGTCCGGCAGGCCGAGGTCGAGGATGATCGCGTCGTAGGCCGCTCCATCCATGGCGCTGTCCGCATCGGTGAGATTGCCGGCGATGTCGCAGGAGAAGCCACGGCGCTGAAGCCCCTCGGCCATCAGCTTTGCCAGTCGGTCGTTGTCCTCGACGATAAGCACTCGCATGAGGGGCGACTCTCTAGTCTAGAGTTCCGGCGCGGTCGTGTTCGACCTGCGTTCTCCAATCACAATGACGGAAATCGCATGGATATCTGCTGCACTTCGGGAGAAGATGATCGGCCCTCGTCGCGATACGTCCCATGGCCGAAATCACCCTGACGGTAGAGATTTCTCGATGCGATGCGAAAATTCAAAGAGATGTCCCGAAAAGGCGTCCGATACCCGCCGTCAGAGCCATCGCCAGTGCGCCCCAGAAGGTGACTCGGATCACGGCGCGGATAGGTGCAGCTCCGCCCGCCTGGGCGCCGAGGAATCCGAGCACAGCCAGGCAAACCAGCGACGTGGCGATCACTAGCGGGATCAGGAACTGTTGCGGGGCTAGCGCAATGACGGCCAGGGGCGCCGCCGCTCCGGCGCTGAAGGTGATCGCCGAAGTCAGCGCGGCCTGCAGGGGGCGCGCAGTCGAGACTTCCGAGATGCCAAGTTCGTCGCGAGCATGTGCTCCCAAAGCGTCCTTGGCCATAAGTTGATCGGCAACCTGCAAGGCGAGATCGACATCGAGTCCTCGTCCGACGTAGATATTCGCCAGTTCCTGGCGCTCGAAATCGGGTTGATCTGTGAGTTCGCGCTTTTCCAGCGCAAGATCGGCCTTCTCTGTATCCGACTGCGAACTGACCGAAACATATTCACCCGCCGCCATCGACATTGCGCCGGCAACCAACGCCGCAACGCCTGCGATCAGGATAGCGGCTTTATCCGCGCCGGAAGCAGCGACACCGGCGATCAGGCTCCCTGTCGACACTATCCCGTCGTTGGCGCCCAAGACGGCAGCGCGCAGCCAGCCGATGCGGCTCACTGCGTGGCGCTCAGGATGAGTTCGTAGTCTGCTCATCGCTTGGTCCCCACGCGATCTGACCCGGCGGCGCGGGCCGGCTGTTCTAGGCGCGCCATGGCAGCATCCTGCGCAATGTATCGTCCTTCATGACATAGTGATGGACGAGTGCAGCGAGGGCGTGAAGGCCGATCAGGTAATAGCCGATAGTCCCCACCGTTTCGTGCAGTTCCTTGATCTGGTGGGCGGCATCGCTGTTCTCTCCCATCAGCGGAGGCAAGACGAGGCCGAAGAACGGGATTGGCTTGCCCGAAGCGCTCAGAACCAGCCAACCGGCCACGGGCATGAAAATCATGAACAGATACAATGCTAGGTGGACAGAACGCGACAGGAAGCGTTGCCATGCCTTTGGTTCAGGCGTGATTCGAGGCGTGGTCCCCACTATGCGGGCGATCACGCGGATAATGACCAAGGCCAGGACTGTCAGGCCCAGCATGAAATGCAACGCTTTCATGCCTTCCCTGATGTCACTCCCTTTTGGATAATATCCGCGAAGTTCGATGCAGGCATAAACGACCGCAATCAACAGCAGCATCAGCCAATGCAGCGCGATGCTCAAGCTGCCGTAGCGTCCGGATTTCAGGCTCCCACTCATCCTTAACGCTCCACTTGTGACATCGTCCCGGTCCGGCGATGATTCAGTTCGAGTTTCGGCCTGCGCCATCAAGCTCACCGATCATTGGACTGATCGGAAGTATCGTTATTGTCAGCTTAGCCGCCTACAGGATGAACCTGACCGCATTCTGACGATGCGGTCGCGAAAAACTATTCTGGCGCATAGCCGTCAGTTGCCCAAGAATCGCTTGCGCCGTTCCTGGGCATCGGCCTTGATAATCGCTTCCTCGGCGGTGGTGCATTCGCTACCCCGCACCGAACCATTGCGGCATCCGGTAACGACCTGCCGCGCCTCGTCGATGTGGACCAAGAAATACTGGGTGCCGCGTGCATCGGTCGATGTCGGCGCGATGGGCGCCGCGTTGGCGTCCGCCACCGATTGCTGCGCTGGAATGATGATGGGCCTTAGGACGAACCCTCCGGCAAACCCGATGACCAACGCAACCAGCACGATGAGTGTCTTGCCTTGTAACATGCCATCTACCTCCGACAAGAAATAGAAATAACAATCTCGCTATTTAAATATAGTCAAAATAGACTCTTATGAATTACAGAAAAATCTGTAAACTTGAATTGACGCTATCATCACGCCATTATCCATAATACACCGTGGACGCTGGATTTGTTCTCCGTGAGTTGGCCGAAGGTTGCGACTTAGGGTTGATTCTTCGAGGTCGAGCGCGCGCCGCGCGGTAGAAACTGCCATGATCCGCAGCCGCGACAGCATATTGAAGCTGGCGAATATCAAAGGACAAGCGCCTGAGACCTGCTTGCGATGGGTGAGAGGTCTGTTTCTTGATCGACTGGCGCGCCGGCCGCCTTCCGTTCAGAGTAGCGATCAACGAGCTGGACCGTATGAGGGCGGAGCAGCACTGTGAGGCGCACCAGTTCCTCCATCACGTCCACGATGCGGTCATAGTAGCTGGACGGCTTCATGCGGCCGGCTTCGTCGAACTCTTTCCAGGCCATCGCGACCGAGGACTGGTTCGGAATCGTAAACATCCGCATCCAGCGCCCGAGCAAGCGCAGCGTGTTGACCGCGTTGAACGACTGCGACCCACCCGATACCTGCATGACGGCGAGCGTGCGCCCCTGCGTCGGACGCATCCCCTTCATCTCTAGTGGGAGGTGGTCGATCTGCGCTTTCATCAGCCCGGTTATCTGGCCGTGGCGTTCGGGCGAGCACCAAACTTGCCCTTCCGACCACATCGACAGCTCGCGCAGTTCCCGCACGGCGGGATGATCGTCACCCTTGACCTGATCGGGCAGCGGCAGCGTGGCGGGGTCGAATATCCGAGTTTCCGCGCCGAACAGGCCTAACAGACGAGCGGCTTCCTCCACCGCCAATCGAGAGAACGACCGCTCGCGTAAGCTACCGTAGAGAAGCAGAATGCGCGGCGCGGGATCGGCTGGCCCTAGCCCCAGCGCAGGCCGCTGGCGGACATAGGCGGGATTGAGCGCCGGTAGATTGTCGGAATCGGGGAGCTGGCGCAGCGGCATCAGGAGACTTTCATTAGATCGGTGGTCGGCAGCATAGCGGCGTCGAGCACGCCCGACAGTTCGCTCGGCGCGTCGGGATTGTAGCGGGCAACGGTCAGCCCCTTCACGCAGTCGCACCCCGCTCATACCAACCGCGCGACCGCTTCACGATCGCCACTACCGAGAGCATCACCGGCACCTCGACCAGCACGCCCACCACCGTCGCAAGGGCCGCGCCCGACTTGAGGGCGAACAGCGATATGGCCGCCGCGACCGCCAGCTCGAAGAAATTGGATGCGCCGATCAGTGCTGCCGGCGCGGCGACGCACCAGGCGACTCCAAACCGACGCGAGAGCCAATATGCCAGGCCAGCGTTGAAATAGACTTGGATGAGGATCGGCACCGCCAGAAGTGCGATCACCAGCGGTTGCGCCACGATTTGCTCGCCTTGGAATCCGAACAGCAGCACCAGCGTCGCCAGCAGTGCGATTAGCGATACCGGCCCGAGCCGGGCAAGCAGCCGATCAAGCGTGGGTTGTCCGCCACGGCCGAGGACCGATTGGCGCACGAACTGCGCCACGATCACCGGCACGACGATGTAGAGCACGACCGAAATGAGCAGCGTGTCCCACGGGACCGAGATCGAGGCGACGCCGAGCAACAGCGCCACCAGCGGCGCGAAGAGGAAGACCATCAGCACGTCGTTCAGGGCCACTTGCGACAGTGTATAGGCGGGATCGCCTTCGCAGAGGTTGGACCACACGAACACCATCGCTGTGCAAGGCGCGGCGGCGAGCAGGATCAGGCCTGCGATGTAGGACGGGCCTTCGCCGGCCGGGAGCAGTGGTGCGAACAGCCATCCGATAAACAGCGCGCCGAGCGCCGCCATCGAGAACGGCTTGACCGCCCAGTTGATGAACAGGGTGACGCCTACGCCCTTCCACTGCTGGCGAACCGAACCGAGCGCACCGAAGTCGATCTTAAGCAGCATCGGCACGATCATCAGCCAGATAAGCACTGCGACGATCAGGTTGACACGCGCGACCTCAGCCGAGGCGATTGAGGCGAATAGGCCGGGCAGCAGATGCCCGAGGCCGATGCCAGCGACGATGCACAGCGCCACCCATAGAGTCAGATAGCGCTCGAACGTCCCCATGCTTGGGCGGGCCGACACGGAGCCGGCAGCGGGTGCGACACTGGACATGGTTCAGGCGACCCGTTCGCCATTGGCATCGACTACCCGCTCGCCGTCCTCTTTCGCGAACGCGCCCTGTTGGCGGTTCGGGAGCAGATCGAGCACGGCTTCCGATGGCCGGCAGAGCTTCACGCAGAGCGGCGAGACTACCAGCGGACGGTTGATGAGGATCGGATGCGCCATCATCGCATCCACCAGCGCGTCGTCGGAAAGCGACGTGTCGGCAAGGCGCAACTCGGCGTAAGGCGTGCCCTTCTCGCGTAGTAGTTCGCGCGTGGTAATCCCGGCGCGTTCGATAAGCTGAACCAGCAATGCGCGAGAAGGCGGAGTTTTCAGATACTCGACCACATGCGGCTCAATGGCGGCGTTGCGGATCAGTCCGAGAGCGTTACGCGAGGTTCCGCACTCGGGGTTGTGATAGATGATGATGTCCGTCGTCATCACGCCACATCCGGGCGGGGAGAGGAGGCGCCTTCGCTCTGTCCTATCTCGCGCACCTTGGCGGTGAGCGCCGAGGTTTCGAATTTGTCGATCGGTAGCGCCGTGAACAGACTTATGCGGTTTTCAAGGTGGCGCAGCGCCGTGACGAACGCCCGTTGGCGCTCCATGTCGTTGCCCTGGACAGAAGATGGATCTTCGATCCCCCAATGTGCGGAGATCGGGTGTCCTAGCCATACCGGGCAGGTTTCGCCGGCTGCGTTGTCGCAGACGGTAAAGACGAAATCCATGACCGGCGCGCTGGGAGCGGCGAACTCGTCCCAGCTTTTCGAGCGTAGCCCCTCGGTTGGATAGCCGATCCGTTCGAGCACTGCGATTGCATCGGGATTGACCGCGCCCTTGGGGAAACTCCCGGCAGAAAAAGCGCGGAACGGCCCTCCACGCTTGTTGAGCGCACTTTCTGCAAGGATCGAGCGGGCCGAATTACCAGTGCAGAGAAACAGCACGTTGAAGATGCGAGTGGGCGAATTGTCAGACATGGTGGTTCCATCAGCAGCAGGGGGCAAGTTCGGCCAAGAGGGGCGCGCACAGCTCGGTGTTGCCGGCGCAGCAATCCTTCAAGAGAAACAGTATTAGCGCGCGCAGCCCGTCGAGATCGGCGCGGTAGATTATCGACCGGCTGTGCCGTTCGGATCGCACAAGGCTGGCGCGGGCGAGGATGCCAAGATGCGCCGACATGGTGTTTTGAGGCACATCGAGCCGGCGAGCGATTTCGCCAGCGGCCAAACCAACCGGTTCATGCCGCACCAATAGGCGGAACACATCAAGCCGTGTGCCCTGTGCCAACGCGCCTAGCGCAACGATAGCCGACTCATTTTCCATATATCCAGCATAACGGATATAATGGAAGATGCTAGGCCCATTTCCGTCCGATGGGACAACTATCGAGCATTGCCAGCCCTGCGCGACAACAACGATGTGCGGCACGCTGCGTTGCTGATAGCTGCCGGAGAAGCGGCCGGGTCGCACTAGAACGCCGCCGTCACCGCGATCGAGATATAGTGTGTATTGCCGGTTTGCGGTGCATTGGGCGCCGCTTCCAGAAACCGCCCCTTGCCAATCCAGGCGCCATTAATCTCGGCGCGAAACCGCTTCGGGACCAGCCACCAGCGCACCCGGCCTTCGATCTGGTGCCCGGCGAACGAACCCGAGCGCACGGAGGGATCGCGCACGCTCGTCGTCGAAAAAGCATCAGTCCGCTCGGCAAGCCACATCGCCCGATAAGCAACGAAGCCGTCAAGCCGGGATGTCGGTGCCATTTCCAGCCGGACGCCCGGCGTGCTGATATTGGCCCGTCCGATCTGCGCGTAGATGCCCGCCGGAGCGAGATCGGCTCGTCGCATCCCGAACAGCGTATCGAACCGTCCGAACGAGCGGCCCGATCCGTCGCCGCTGGCATGGTCATATTCGACCGACAGCCGTGCTTTAAGCGGACCGTGGAAGGTATAGCCCGCATCGGCGTGTAGGAACCAAGCCGATACGTCGAGTTCGGGCGCGGTAGCCGCCAGCGAGGAACGAGCCGAGCCGAGCTGATAGATGCCCTCGACCTCAAAATCCGCCTTGCCCGGCGCGGGATCACGGATCAGCCGCGCGCTGATATTATGGAGATGGCGGTTGCGCGTCGGCCGCCCCGGCGCATCGCGTTCCGCAAGGCCAAAATAGCCAATCTCCGCCAACGCGCCCGCAATCACGCGCGGCCTGCTCACCAGCCCGCCCCAAAGCTGCAAGTCGAAGCTCTCGCGATCGAGCCGGACCTTGTTGTCGAGAATCGCGGGCAGATCGTCGGGCAAGCGCACCTGCGGCAGCGTGTAGATCAGCGTCGCCGCCGTGCCGTCGCCCGCACGGATGTCGGCGCGCAGGCCGGTATAGCCGTTGGTGGTGTTGCGATAATCGTCGGCCGCGACCAGACGCCGCGAGCCGAGATTGAGGGTGAACCGTCCCGCCTGCACGGCCAGCGCCGTGCCCCGACCAAAGGGTTCGCGGACCTCATAGCCGACATAGGCTTGCACTGGCTCCAGCGTGTTTACCTCGGCCGTGCCGATCGCGCTGCCCGGCTCGCTGCCATATGCTCGACTGTCGTAAAGCTCGACCCCGACTCTGAACCCATCTTCCCGATATTCGGCGAGGATCGTGGTGCGGATGCTGAACAACTCATCCTCGGCACCGAACCCGGCGCGTGCCTGGCCGTCCAGCGTCTCATAGCGCACGCGCACCGAGCCGGAGAGCGTCAGGCCGTCCGGCGGCGCCTGCTGCGCCCGAGCAGGTTGGGCGAAGGTCGCGGTGAGCGCGAAAGCCGATATGAGATATATATGTTTCATCGAATCACGTGAAATGATACATATGCACTATGATTGATACAACCGGTCCCGAAAACTGGCTGGCGCTGCTGCATCAGCTCCCGGCAAAACCGCCTTATCTGCGCGTGAAAATCTGGCGCCGCTTGCAGGCGATTGGCGCGGTGCCGCTCAAGAATGCCGTCCATGTGCTGCCGCGTCGCGAGGATGCCGAGATCGCCTTTCGTGACTTGCTCGGCGAGATCATTGCCAGCGGCGGCGAAGCCGTGCTGATCGACGCGCGTCTGATCGAGGGCCAGAGCGATGCCGAGCTGCGCACGCTGTTCGATGCGGCGCGCGACGCGGACTATGACGAGTTGGCCGACGCCGCGCGACGGCTGCTCGATACGGGTCCGGCGTCCGGTCCCGAGATCGCCAAACTCCAGAGGCGGCTTGCCGAAATCGTCCGGCTCGACTTCTTCGGCGCGCATGGCCGGCAAGGCGCCGAAGCGGCGCTGCGCGAGCTGGATGCGCAGCGTTACGCGCATCCCGATGTCAGCCGGTTGGACACCCCGCCCGAGCTGACACCCGCCGATCTCAAGGGCCGGACCTGGGTCACGCGGCGCGGCGTCCATGTCGATCGCATCGCCTGCGCCTGGCTCATCCGCCGCTTCATCGACCCCAAGGCTGGTTTCAAGTTCATCGACGGCAAGAGCTATGCGCCCGAGCCCGGCGAGCTGCGCTTCGACATGGCCGATGCCGAGTTCACCCATGAGGGCGATCGGTGCAGCTTCGAGACGCTGGTGTTTCGCGCCGGGCTGGACGGCGATCCAGCGCTAGTTTCGATCGCGGAAATCATCCACGAGCTGGACATTGGCGACGGCAAGTTCGACCGGCCCGAGGCGGCCGGGCTTGACGCGATGCTGTCGGGCGTCTGCGCGTCCAGCGAAGATGATCTTGAGCGGATCGCGCGCGGCGGCGACGCGCTCGATCAGTTCCACGCCTATTTCAGCAGCCGAAAGGGCGAGCGATGAGCCCGGTCCTCACCGACTCGCTGGAACGGTCAGACGTGCCCTACAAGGATCATGGTATCCCATTCGGCGAGGCCATGCGTGTCTGGGCACGGATCGCGGCACTCAGCTTCGGCGGTCCTGCCGGGCAGATCGCCGTAATGCACCGTATCCTGGTCGACGAAAAGAAGTGGATCGGGGAGGAACGGTTCCTGCACGCGCTCAACTATTGCATGTTGCTCCCCGGTCCCGAGGCGCAGCAACTCGCCGCCTATATCGGTTGGCTGCTCCACAAGACCAAGGGCGGGCTGGTCGCGGGAGCTTTGTTCGTCCTGCCCGGCTTCCTCGCTATCCTGGGCCTGAGCTATCTCTATGTGCTGCTCGGCCATGCACCACTGATCGAAGGGCTGTTCTTCGGCCTCAAGGCGGCGGTGCTTGCTGTGGTGGTACAAGCCGTCGTGCGCGTCGGGTCGCGGGCGCTCAAGAACAACGTCATGCGCGGCATCGCCGCTGCGGCGTTCGTCGCCATCTTCTTCCTTCATGTGCCGTTCCCCCTGATCGTGCTGACCGCTGCCCTTGCGGGATACATTGGCGGCCGCAGAGGGTTCGCCGCGTTTAAGGGTGGCGGCGGACACGGATCGACAGGCGGCAATGTGGTCCATGATCGCGACACCGCGCTCGGTGAGGGGTTGCCCGATCATGCCCGGCCCAATCTCGCTTGGTCGCTCAAGATTTCCGGCGCGCTGCTGTTCCTGTGGCTGGCGCCGGTTATCCTGCTGCTCGCGCTGCTCGGCCCGGAAGATGTGTTCACGCGCATCGCGACCTTTTTCAGCCAGATGGCGGTTGTTACCTTCGGCGGTGCATATGCGGTGCTCGCCTATGTCGCGCAGGAGGCGGTGAATACCTATGGCTGGCTCCGGCCCGGCGAGATGCTCGACGGCCTCGGCCTTGCCGAGACGACGCCGGGACCGCTCATCATGGTGGTCCAGTTCGTCGGCTTCCTCGCGGCCTTCCGCGATGCGACCGGCCTGCCGCCGCTAGTCGCCGCAACGCTGGGCGCGATCCTCACGACCTGGGTGACGTTCCTCCCGTGCTTCCTCTGGATATTCGCCGGTGCGCCATTCGTCGAGCGGCTGCGCGGCAATCGGGCGCTCTCGGCAGCGCTCACCGCAATCACGGCGGCGGTGGTCGGCGTCATCCTCAACCTTGCGCTCTGGTTCGCCATCCACACGCTGTTCGGCGAAGTGCGCGAGGTCAGGATCGCAGGCGCCGTGTTCGAGACGCCGGTCCTTGCCTCCCTGAATCTGCCCGCGCTGCTGCTGGCGGCGGGTGCCGCGATCGCGGTGTTCCGGTTCAAGGTCGGTATGATCCCGGTGCTGTTCGCCTGCGCCGGCCTCGGCGCAACCTATGTCGTCCTCGCATGAATGGAGAGTTCCTGTGACGGAAGTTCGCGCAGATCGCCCGCATGGCCTGACTCCGGCTGATCGCGCACTTCATCGACGAAGCGCCGATTGTCACATAACGACGACGCGCGGCAGCGTGATGCGGGGGAAGGCGGTTCTAGAGTAGTGTAAGCGGCGACACATATTCGTTATGTTTATCCAGCGCGGGGCGCCATTCTCCCACAAGGGAGGATGAGGACTTAAGAGGGCCGGCGAAAGCCGGCCCTTTTCGTTTGTGATCAGTGCGTTACCGCGTTGGTAACAAGTCAGCGGTTGGCCCGCTCTTATGCTGGGGCGCGGACCTCAGCGGTCCTACGCTCCCTATCAGCTAATCCATCGAACAGTAGCTACGGGCCTCGCAAGCCTAGCCTCACCTGAGCATCAGCGAGGTCGTAGATGCACTCCCCCCGGATCGACCCGTAGTCTGCCTGCCGGATCGATCAGGCCGTCGTGGTGCGCCGCCTTCTGATGCTGCCAGGCGCCAGCCGATCAGAGATGGAGTGCGAACGTCTTTCCGCGCTCTACTGCGATAATGATGTCGCCTAGCCACACGCGCCGAAACAGATAAACTGACCAGAACAGATATGCGAAAGAGGGGGTGCGGTTTGATCAATCGGCAATGGACCTTGGCGTCACATCCGGGCGGCGAAGTATCGCGGGAGAACTTTTCCTGGAGTGAGGCGCCGGTATCAAATGCGCCGCCCGCTTCCGGACAGATCCTGCTGCAGACGGAGCTCCTGTTGTGTGCGCCGACCATCCGAAACTGGATCAGCGGCAATCGAAGCAGCTATTATCCCACGGTTGAGGTCGGCAGTCCCGTGATCGCCCCGGCGGTATCCAGAGTAGCGATGAGCGACAATGCGGCGTTTCCAGTCGGCGCGCGCGTGCTCGGCACCGCAGGCTGGCAAGATTATCAATGGGTCGATCCGGCGCTTGGATACCGCATCATTCCTGATGCCGTCTCTTCGGTCGATGCTTTGGGCGTGCTCGGCATGAACGCCCTGACTGCGTATTTCGGCATGCTCGATGTGGCCCGGCCGAAGCCGGGCGAAGTGGTACTCGTCTCCGGCGCGGCGGGTTCCGTCGGATCGATCGCGGCGCAGATCGGCCGCATCGTGGGTGCGCGCGTGGTGGCAATATGCGGTGGAGCGGAGAAAGCGGCCTGGCTGCGCGAGGCGTGCCGTATCGATGACGTGATCGACTATAAGGCGGAGGATGTCGCGACCCGGATCGACGCGCTCTGCCCGGGAGGCGTGGACGTCTTCTTCGACAATGTAGGCGGATCCCTGCTGCGCGACGTTGTCGCACGCCTGAACCGAGGCGGTCGTGTCGCCCTGTGCGGTCAGATCGCAACATATGATGGCGCCGCGGGCGATCCACCGCTGGACATGATGCGCATCATCTATGGTGCGATCAGGCTGCAGGGCTTTCTGGTTCCCGATTATGCCCATCGATACGAGGAAGCGATGGTGCAGCTTGGGGGATGGCTCGAGGCGGGCGAGCTGGCGCATCGCGAAGATGTTCGCGATGGACTTAGCCAGATGCCGGAAACTTTTGCCTCGCTTTTCCGAGGAGACAATAACGGCACGTTGATCGCCCGCGTTTCTGATGAGAGCGGGCGGCTCATTTAACGTAAGAAGGACGTTTGGCCGACGTTCGCGTCGGCCGAAAGGATCATGTGTCTGATCGAAGATAAGGCATGGGTGACGCACGTCATTACTTACGAATCTGTCCCTAATTTAGGTAGCTTAGGGAGATCTCCTTAATGCCTCGGCACCATAAGTTTGGCAGCGTTGGCACAGCTCCTGAGCGGGGTGTTCCGGCGCAGTGGTGACAATCACTCTTCCGTCGGAGTGACGGAGGGCGAGTATGGCCAGCAAAGCCGCTGGTGCAGTCATTGGCGAACCCGCGCATGGCACGGAGCATCCGGCGCTCGTGTGGCTGGTCCTGATCGCATCCGGGCTCCTTTATGGCCTGACGGTCACGGCAACGCCGGCGCGCTTGGCAGAACATGACGCCTTGATCGCCGTGATGAGCCTGGCGCGGGATGGAGCCCTGCCATTCGCGGGCGGCGGTTATGATCTGAACGCATTGCTGTCCTCCTTGGCAAGCTCGGCGGTTCAGCTCGGTGGCGAGCCGCCGCTGGCGGTGGTGCGGCTTCCTTCTATTCTGGCGATGGCGCTGGCCGCTGCCTGGATGTTCGTGTGGCTCCGGCGCCACGAGGGAAATGCCGCTGCGCTGACCGCAACATTGCTCTTCGCCACGTCAGGCTGGGCGCTGGAAAGCGCACATTCCTCTCAGGTGAACGCGCTACAGACCTTGCTGGTGCTTGTTGCCGCAACATGGGTGTTCGATGCCGCGCGCGCCGAATGGGGCGCCACCCGCCGACGGATTGCGGCGGCTGCGATGTTGTTGATTGCGTTCCAGCTCCAACCTACGGCCGCAGTCGCCGCTCTGGCGCTGTCGATCTGGTGTCTTCCTGGCGGCCTGCGCGCCGCAGTGGACCAGCATTTTGCGCGCAGGACCCTGTTGCTCCTCATTGGCGCCGTCTTCGTCGCTGGATTGCTGTTGGTGATCACGCCCTTCGTGTTCGCGGTCATCCGGGCCGACCTCTTCAACGCTGCGCGCGACCATGCGCTGACCGGAGAAGTGTGGTTCAGCTTGCGGGACCTATGGGTGCAGGCGCCGCTCTTGGTGGCGTTGCTGCCAATAGCGATGGTGTTCGCGTTGCGGCGCTCGTCATCACTGGCCGCATTGGCACTGGTTATGATCGCAGTGCCATTGATCGTTCACGCCGCCGTGGTGCCAACGTCGCGCGGCGCCTGCGCCTATGTCTTTCCATTCCTAGCGATCATCTATGGCCTTGCGCTCGCCACGCCGCTGGAGCGGTTGCAAGCCCGCCTCACCGGCGATCGCTCGGGAGGGGGCGGAGACCTGAGGATCGTGCAGGGATTGGCGGCTATCCTGCTCGTGCTGTTCGGCAGCGCCGTGACGATCATGGTGAACCCCACGTACCGGCACACGGCAAATGTCGTTCAGAAAACGACCGACACCATGGTCGGGCTTCGGCGACCGGCATTGATACACCCACGTGCGCCATGGAGCGACCACGCAGCCGTTACCCCGCTCAACGCTGGTCGTCAGCTGAAAGTCGGGGCGCGGCATCGGTCCGGCACGCTACCCCCGGTCGGTCATCACAGGGTGCCGATGATTGCGGCGAGCGATGCGCCATTTGTTTTCACGGGAGGGCACAAGGCATGACGGCACTGGATGTAACCTGGCCCGACCTCGAAACCTCCTCCGAAGCGTACGCCCACCGGTTTGAGGATGAGGCTGGCGCTTATTTTCTGGAGGTGCAGCGCCGGGGTATCGCTCATCTTCTGCCAGCCGAAGGTCTGCACAGCGTCCTTGATGTTGGCGGTGGGCATGGGCAGCTTGCCGAGCAGCTCGTTGAAACAGGCGCTGCCGTGACGGTCTATGGCAGTGATCCGCGCTGCGCCGGGCGGCTGATGCGCGATCCCGGGCTCGACAGGGTGACGTTCGATAATGGGGATCTGCTCGCCACCCCGTATGACGATGCCAGCTTCGATCTGGTGACGTCGGTCCGACTGATCGGGCATGTGAACTACTGGCACGTTCTGATCGCTGAGCTTTGCCGCATTTCCCGGCAGAGCGTCATTATCGATTATCCCAGCATGTTCAGCCCCAGCGCACTGCGTTTGCTATGGACAGGCAGGCGCCGACCGGTGGCGGGGGATCCCGGAACCTACCGGCGCTTTCGCCCCGGCCAGATAGCGGCATGTTTCGCGCGGCACGGTTTCCGCTTGTCGGGCGAGTATCGCCAGCTGACTCTGCCGTTTGGCATGCACCGGCGGTACGGCCCCGGCGCGATACGGGTGGAGGAGCGACTGCGCACCGCCGGGGCGACGGCCTGGATGGGCAATCCGGTGCTTGCGCGCTTTGATCGCGTGCAGGCGTGAGCCGCCGAAGGGGGGAGCGAGCGCGTGAAACCGTGAAGGGCGCTTCGTTGTTGGGGCGTGATGAAAAGCTCCGGAGCATCCGATCGTAGCGCCATGGGCGCGGGCCTGTTCGTCATCGTCACGGCTCTTCTCCAGATTGCGACACCGGCACTCCCGGCGCTTGGCATCGGCGAGCAGATCGGGGCGCAGTCGGATCGCGCTCAAACGCTGGTCACGCCGGCCGGATGGGCTTTCTCGATCTGGGGCGCTCTCTACACGGGATCGCTTGTCTTTGCCGTTTATCAAATGTTGCCCTCGCAGCGGCACAATCGCTTGCTGCACCGCCTGCGCCGGCCCGCCGCGTTCGCGTTCCTCGGCAATGCTGCTTGGGCGGCTTATGTGCAGACGAACGGGCTCAGCTTCGTATCGAGCGCGATTATCGTGTTCACACTGGTGAACCTGCTAATCATTCTTCGCCGGCTGAGCGATTGGCCCGCACGCTTCACACCGGGTGAGCGCTGGTGCGCGATGCTGCCGCTATCCGCGCTTGCTGCCTGGCTGAGCGCAGCCACCATCGTTAACGTCGCCGCCTCGCTACGCTTCCTTGGGGTTGAGGCAGGAGAAAGTGCGCCTGTGATCGCTGCGGCGGTCATCGTGTTTGGTGGCCTGATCGCCAGCGGCGCGTTGCTCCGCACGGCCGGAAATCCCCCATATGGCCTCGTTTTCCTGTGGGCGCTTGCGGCTATTTTCGCCGCGGGCGGACAGGAGGCTTCGCCTGTTGCATTGGCCGTCGTTGTGGCGGCGCTGCTGATATTGGGCGCGCTCGTCCTCGGTCTGCGGAGGGGCGGGGCGGTGCATTGGCTCGGTGCCCCCTGAGGAAGAGCACCGGTCGTGTGTAGCCGCACTTGAACAGGCTTGCATCTGTTCTGGTCGGATGGACCAGACCAGCGTTGAGGGCTTCACCGGCCGCCCAAAAGTGCCAAATTGCCGGTCAGTATAATGGAGCGCGGGCGGGCTCAGCGGCGAATACTCCGCCGTCGGATTGGAGGGACTTCAGTCCTCCGCTGATCGCCTTTCGGGCCGCTTGGTTCTTCCCCTTCGGACAGGTCCTACCTACCGTGGAAAGCTCAAGAATAGCGATGCTCCGGCTGTAAGCGGCGGCGTATCTTAGATCCAATGGCCGCCTGGCCAGTTGGTTCGTTCTCCCAGGCGGTTGGGGAGGAACCATGAGCACAGCCGCACTGACCGCCGACACCGTGGAAACGCAGGTAAATACCTCGGTTACGGGCACGCAGACAGACGCCACGATCGCGGCTTTGTCTACCGGCGGCTATGTGCTGTGCTGGACCGACTTCAGCCGCAATGGTGCCGATGCCAGCGGCACGGCGGTGCGATTGCGGCTGTTCAACGCGCAAGGTCAGGCGACTTCGGCCGAGATCCTGGTGAACACCAGCACCGCCAACGCACAGGATTCGGCATCGGTGGCGGTGCTTTCCAATGGCAATATCCTGGTCAGCTGGACGGACGGAAGCCTGACGGCCGACACCAGCCAGCAGGCCATCCGCGCGCAGCTTCTCAGTGCCACGGGCGCCAAGATCGGCGGCGAGCTGCTCGTAAATACCACGACGGTCGGCGGGCAGACCGCGTCTCACGTCACCGCTCTTGCCGGTGGCGGCTTCGTAATCGGATGGGTTGATAACAGCGGAACGCAGCCGGACGGAAATGGATCGGGCATCCGCGGTCAAATGTACGGCGCCGACGCGGCAAAGATCGGCGGAGAGTTCCTGATCAATTCCGTGACCGCCGGCGCTCAAGCGGCGCCCGCCATCTCGGCGCTTCAGTCCGGCGGGTTCGTGGCGACGTGGGTGGACAACAGCAAATTGGGCGGGGACGCATCCGGCTCCTCGATCAAGGCGCAGTTGTTCAGCGCCGCGGGGACGAAGACGGGAACCGAGTTTCTGGTCAATACGACGACACTTGGCGCGCAGGACCAGCCGGTCATCACAACCCTGGCGGATGGCCGGTTCGTGATCGTCTGGCGCGATGCGAGCGGGATCGGCGACAACAGCGCCGCCGGGCTCCGCGCGCAGGTGTTTTCTTCCAGCGGCGCGAAGATCGGATCGGAGATCCTGGTCAACGATTATACGCTGAACACGCAGGCCTTTGCCTCGATCACGGCGACTGCGAACGGCGGTTTCGCGATCGCGTGGCAGGACAACAGCCTGCTAGCCCATGATGCCAGCGGGTACGGAATCCGGGCGCAGATGTTCGATGCGGACGGGGCGAAACTCGGCGCCGATTTCATCATGAACGGCAACATCACCGGTAACCAGACCGCGCCTGCCATCGTGGGGCTGGCAGATGGCGGGATCGCTGCGGCCTGGGCAGACAGCGCGCCCAATGGGATCGATCCGGATGGTGGGCTCGTCAGCCGCGTATTCACGCCATATACCGGGTCCGCGACGTCAGTGGACCTTGTGGGGCCAGGCGTGGTTCAGGGAGCGATCGAGCATAGCGGCGTCGGCCGCCTGGTGCCCGAGGGTGCGCTGAATGCGCTCTACTCGTTCAACATCATCGATGACTCCACCGGCGGTGCTTTCCGCATCGATGGCGATATTCTCACCGTCGCCGATACGGACCGCCTCGACTCGGCGGCAGGCGGAAGTGCGTCCCTGACGCTGGAGGTGAACGACGGACTGGGCCGGATCTTCACATCGACGCTGACCTTTGCCGTGGCGGCCACCACCGACACGCATCGCTTCAGCGCGGGATCCGAAGCGCGGCTCAACATCGAGACGACCGGCAATCAGCAGCAGCTTGCGATGGCGCGCCTGGCAGACGGGCGGATGATCTCCGTCTGGTCGGATGCCAGCCTGACCGGAGATACAAGCGGCACTGGATTGAAGGCGCGCCTTCTGGACGATGAGGGGAAGCCGGTCGGCACGGAATTCCTCGTGAATGGCCAAACGGCCGGTGCGCAGGACTCCCCAGCCGTGGCAGGCCTCGCCGCGGGTGGGTTCGTGGTGGCATGGACGGATGCGAGCGGTAGCGCCGATACCTCCTCGACCGGAATCAAAGCCCGGCTGTTCAACTCAGACGGCGTCGCGAGCGGCGCCGAATTCCTTGTCAACACGGCGACAGCAGGGATCCAGGCGCAGGCTTCCGTTGCGGCCCTTACCGATGGCACGTTCGTCGTCACCTGGCGCGACGATAGTCTGACCGGCGGCGACAACAGCGTCTCCTCAATCAAGGCGCGGCATTACAGTGCGACGGGGCAGGCGCTTGGCGGCGAGTTTCTGGTCAACACGGCGACCGATAGCCGGCAGGAAGCGCCTGACATAACCGCGCTGGAATCCGGCGGCTTCGTGATCACATGGTCGGACAGCAGCCGGGTCGGCGGAGATACCAGCAAGGACGCAATCAAGGTCCAGGTCTTCGATGCGCAGGGCGACAAAGTCGGTTCGGAGCGGCTGGTCAACGTTGCCACCGCGAACAATCAACAGCAGCCAGCGATCACCGCAACCGTCGGAGGCGGCTTCGTGATCGCCTGGATGGATGGCAGCTTCGTGGGCGGCGATAATAGCGGGTTCGCGATCAAGGCGAGGCGCTTCGATGATGACGGCGACGCGCTGGGCGGTGAAATCCTGGCGAACACCACGATCGCCGGCAGCCAGATCGCGCCGACGATCACCGCATTGCCCGGGGGCGGCTTCGCCGTGGGATGGGCCGATTACGGCGGCAGCGGCCTTGAGTACGGCACGTCGGGGATCAAGACGCAGTTGTTCGCGGCCGATGGCTCTCGCCTGGGCAGCGAGAGCGTCATTCCGATCCAGGTGCTCGGCGGGCAGGTGGAGCCGGTGCTGGTGACGCGTGCGGATGGCGGTTTCGTGGTCGGCTGGACCGATCTTTCCGGTCAGGATGGTGACGTCAGCGGCTCTTCGGTCAAGGCGCGTGGCATCGCTGCCACGGCCGCACCGACCATCACCACGAAACCGGATCAGTTCGCCGGTGTCGAGGACACGGCAATGGTGATTTCGGCTGCATCGTTGCTGACCAATGATGTGGGAAGTCACGGCTCACCCCTGAACATCACGCGCGTTTCGGCGGTGTCCGGCTGTACCGTGACGCTGAACGCAAACGGTGATGTTGTGTTCACGCCGCTTCCCAACTTCGATGGCACTGCCACCTTCACCTATGTGGTGACGGACGCCAGCGGCACGCTACAGACGGGCAACGTCACCGTCAGTTTGAGCGGCCGACCGGATGCGCCGTACAGCATCACGATGACGGGCGGCACCGTTGACGAGAATTCGGCCGGCGGCACCGTGGTGGCGGCGTTTGCGGGCGTTGATCCCGACACGGGCGATGTCCTTTCCTATTCCTTGCTGAACAATGCCGGTGGCCGGTTCTCGATCGATGCCGCGACGGGCGTGATGCGAGTGGCCGCGGGTGCGGTGCTGGATTATGAGGCTACGCCGACGTTGGGCGTCGTCGTGAAGGTGACGGACCTGTCCGGCGCTTCGTTTCAGCAGGGGTACAGCATCTCTCTGAACAATCTGCCGGAGCCGAAAAGCTACACCGGCACCAACGGCACGAACAACTTCACGGCGCCGACTGATGATCTGTGGACGATCAGCGGCCTTGGCGGAAACGACACGTTGAATGGGGCTGCGTTCCGCGACGTGATCGACGGTGGATCCGGCAACGACATCATCGACGGTCGCGGCGGCGCGGACTCGATGGCCGGGGGCGTCGGCAACGACGTTTATTATGTCGATAACACCGGCGATACGGTGATCGAATTGTCGGGTGAAGGCAGCGATCTGGTCTATGCCACGGCGAACTGGACGATGAGCGCCAACATCGAAAATCTGACCATTCTAGGCACCGGCGCAGTATCGATCACCGGCAACAGCGCGACGAACACGATCCTCGGCAACGATGCCGCCAATACGATCTTCGGCGGTGCGGGCGGTGATCTGCTTACCGGGAATGGCGGCGATGACATCCTCTACGGCGAGGACGGCAGTGACTACCTTCAGGGGGGAGATGGCAACGATCGCCTGATCGGGGGAGCCGGCGCGAACGAACTGACGGGCGGGGCCGGTGCGGACATCTTCGTGCTGGCCCTAGCAGCGTCCTCCGCTGAACGGGACAAGGTTCGCGATTTCACGGTCGGCCAAGACAAGTTCGAAATCAGCCGCAGCGCATTCACGGCCATTTCCGACGCTGTTCCGGGCGCGCTCAGCCCCTCCATGTTCATGGCCAATGGCGTGCAGGCGGCGAACGCGGACCAGCATTTCATCTATCAGCGCGCAACGGGCAATTTGTGGTACGATCCCGACGGAAACGGGGCGGCCGCGCAGGTCCACATTGCGGTGCTCAGCACGGCACCGACCCTGACGGCCGCTGACTTCATCGTCGTCTAGCGCGGACCCGCTTTCTTGAAAGCCATCTTCCCAGTGGTGGCTGGGGCGCGGCAGCGGCACAGAGGCGACTTTAGTCGATTGCGCGGCGACCAGATCTCGTTCCGGTCGCCACCACGCCGTTCGACTGGTGCCCCGCTGCCTGATAAAGCTTAGCTGTCCGAGAAGTCCGTTCCGGCGAGCTTCGCCACGATCTGGGTGCGATTCCTCACCTTCAGCCGGCGCATCAGCTCCTGAACATGCGCCTTGATCGCGCGCTCGCTGATGCCGAGGCGCGCGCCGATGGCGCGGTTGGTCATTCCCAGGCGAAGACCATCCAGCACGTGCTTCTGCCGCGCGGTCAGGCTTCCGGCGATTTCGGCACCGTACATGGCAGAGCCCAGCCGGGGCTCCTGGACCGACTGTGTGAGCCGGGGATATACCGTCCACCCCAGCCCCACGAGACGCAGCGCCTCCGCCGCGATGTTCAAGGGCGTGTCGCTCGGCAAATAGCCGAAGATGCCCGCCCTGATCGCGTCATCCAGGTGAACATCGTCACTGACGCTGGTCATGATCGCGATCCGGCCGGCGGGCTGAAGGCTGGTCAGTTGGCTCCGGATGCTTGCAAGCGTGCCTTCATCAAAGGGATCGGCCGCCAGGTTGATCAGCACCGCATCAATCGGAGGGTCCTGATCCGATCGAAGAAGCACGTCTTCGGGGCTGGGCGCACTTGCCACCATGCCGATGAGCGAATGAGCATCGAAAGCTGCAACGAGGCAGTCTCTGGTGAAGGTCCTGCGATCGATTACCAGCAGATTGGTGGCGATGCTTGCTGCCGGCGTTGTTTGTTCATCGCCGCCCAGCGAGAGGCGGACGGCTAAGCTATCTCCAACCTGCGGGATGCCATCAGTAGGACCATGGTCGGTCGACACTGCGCTTTGCTGGTCGTCCGGCGACAATTGATCAGGCACTCTCGGACCAGCCAAGACGCTGGCGCCAGCCCTGTAGCTCGCCCTTGTGATAGGGCGAGTTGCGCGGGAAGTGCTGGATCGCGTCGCCATATGAGAGACGAGCATGTTTGGCGAAGTGAACGCGATTGAAGATGATGCCGCTGATCGGCGCATCAAATGCGCTGGTGGTCGCCTGAAGTAGCTCGGGTGTCGTGTGTCCCCACCGAAGGATCAGGATGGTGGCGTCCGCATAAGCGGCGAGCAGCTCGGCGTCACCTACGGCGAGGATCGGCGGCGAGTTGATGATGACGAGGTCGAAATCCTCGCGCAGCCGGGAGAACAGCGTCGCCATTCGTGGTGAATTGAGCGTGTGTCCCGGATCTTCCGCCGCAGCCCGGACGGGCACTGCCTTCAGCCCGGCAAGGGAGGGGGATTCCACAAGGATCTCGTCCAGTTCTGCCCGGCCCTCGAGATAACCGACCAGATCCTTCTCGCACAGTGAACCATCGAACACGTCCGGCAGGCCAGGGCGCCGCAGATCCAGATCGACCATTACTGCCGTTCGTCCGCTGGCGACCGCTGCCGCAGCAAGGCTGATCGCCATGGTCGTCTTGCCATCGCCCGGGAGGGGAGAGGTGATCTGCATAACCTTGCCATTCTGGGACGCGAGATAGCGCCTGAGTTTGAGCTCGGATCGCCGGATTGCTTCTGCGAAGAGCGTGAAAGGCTCCTTTGCCACGCGCAGGTGCGCCTGCACCTGCTTGTGGCCCTGGATTTCCGGCACCATGCCGAAGGTCGGCAGGTTGACCAGCCGCTGTACCTCGCCCGCGTTCCTGACCTGATCCTGTAGCGCTTCCGCCACCAGCATTGCGATCATGCCGAGAATGAAGCTGGCACCAACGGCGACGCCGGCGATCTGCCCAGCACGCGGAAAGCTAGGCTGGGTCGGCAGCAGCGCGGCGGATGCGATCGAGGCATCCGGGCGGACCGAATCGCGTGCCTGTTCGGCCCGCTGGAGGCGCTGGGAGAGGGAGAGATAAAGGGCGCGGGTCGTTTCAGCGCGGCGTTCCAGATCGGCGAGCGCCACGGAAGCGATGCCGCGCTGCAGGGACTGGCCGCGCATCGCCCCCAGGCTTCCCGCCAGCATGCTGGCCCGGGCACCTTGGGCGCTCGCCTCGTCCATCATCTGACGTTCCATGCGCGCATTTTCGGTCGCGATCGCATTGTCGACCTCGGCGAGTTCGGCAGCGGCCTTCTTCACGTCGGGATGCTCGCGCCCGTACAAGGTCGAGAGCTCCGCGCGGCGCCGCGTGATGGTCGATTGCTGTCCGCGAAGATCAGCGAGGAGCGGGGACATTGCACTCTGACCACTGGCGCGCTGCCGCGCTTCGGCCAAGCCTGCGCCCGATGCTGCCAGTTCCGAGGCAAGGCGCGCCATCTGCGCGACGTCAGCATCCCGGCCCGGACCTGCATCGATGCGGTGATCACGGCGATAGGCGGCGATCGCCATTTCATCGCCCAGCAACTCGGACCGAGAGCGCTGCGCCAGTTCCTGAAGCTGCTTCACCGCCCGGGTGCGGCCCGCGCGACGCTCAGTCACCTGCAGGCGGACGTAATTGCCGGCGATCTTGTTGGCGATCTTGGCCGCTTTGGCAGGGCTGCGCGAGGAAACGGTAACGTTGATGAAATCCGACTGACCGTCCTGGGCGACTTTCACGGCAGACAGAAGCCGATCGGTCGTACGCTCCACCAGCTGTGGCGATGGGGTTCTTTGGGCAGGGGCCGGCGAACCCTCCTGCGTGGCGTCGGCAGCGACATTTGCGCGTGCTTTCTTGCGCTTGGTCGGATCCGCATTCGGGTTGAATTCCGGATCATCGTAGAGCGCCAGATCGCGCACGGTCTGGCGGGCCACCATGCGAGAGCCAAGGAGCTGGATCTGTGTTTCGATCTGGTGAGTGCGCAGTTGCTCCGCCTCGCGGATCGACGCCGGGTTGTCGTCGCTGTCAGGTCGGAAGTCGTCAATCACAACCCGCATGACGGTGGTCGCGTCGTAGCGGGGTTCCGCGAGCAGATAGAAAGCGAGAGCGCCCCCCATCACGACGGATGCGATCAGCAGCAGCAGGCGGGCGTGGCGCCGGAGCATCCTGATCGCATCGCGTGCCGATAGGTAGGTCGGCGCGGAAGGCGTGAACGCGCCGACTCCTATCGCTGCGCTCTGCACATTCATGTTCCACTCTCCCCAGCTCAACGTCGTCGACGCTACGCTGCCTGCGCGGCAGCGGTACGTGGCAGGGGAGTAATCAGGGGAAGCATGCGGGCGAGCGCGGGCGCAGATTGTCTGCACATTGGTCGAAAGAGCTATCCCCGATGGTGTAGCCCGGGTGAAGCATGGGAATGTGGTCCACCAGCCCTAGAAATGAGGAATGGATTTGCCTCATGAAGAAGCGAAAGAGCTGAAGAAGGAGCGCTCCCTTCGCGGCAGGCTCGTTCGCAATCTGTCACATCTGGTGGCCGGCAAAGCTGCCTCCACCGGCATCGGCCTCATCACACTCGCCCTGACGGCCCGCCTGCTCGGACCCACATCTTTCGGGATCGTCGCGCTGATCGAAAGCTATTGCCGGCTTGTCGATCAGGTTCTTCGCCTGGAGACGTGGCAGGCGGTCCTGCGATATGGCACGGGCGCGGTGATTGGTGGCGATCGCGGCAAGCTGGCCTCGTTGATCAAGCTGGGCATCCTTGTCGATGTCGCAGGAGCATTGCTGGTCACCACCGTGGCATTGGCGGCCGCGCCGCTTGCGAGTGCGTTCTTCGGCTGGACCGATGAGGCGCGAACCCTGGCGCAGATCTACGCTCTGTCATTGTTGTTCGGTGTTTCCTCGACGCCGGTCGGCATACTCCGGCTGTTCGGCCGCTTCGCGCAGGCGGCATGGATCGATCCCGTTCTGGCAGTGCTGCGCCTGGCCGGGATCCTTGTCATCACCATCGCCGACGGCGGTCTGGCGGAGGTGGTCGGACTGTTGATCAGCCTGGTGATCGCGGAGCGGCTCATCACTACAACGCTTGCCTGGCGGACGCTTCGTACGGAAGGGATCGCTGGCGTGACCGGC
Organism: Sphingomonas sp. OV641; assembly: GCF_900109205.1. Classification (NCBI taxonomy): domain Bacteria; kingdom Pseudomonadati; phylum Pseudomonadota; class Alphaproteobacteria; order Sphingomonadales; family Sphingomonadaceae; genus Sphingomonas; species Sphingomonas sp. OV641. The sequence continues at coordinate 341,428 of NZ_FNZB01000001.1, forward strand.
GCGAGCCTTGGCGGCTGGCGCCACGCCTTTCCGGGCATCGCTTCCTTTATCTGGTCTGCCAATGCATCCGTCCTGTTGCGGAAGGCCACGCAGGAACTGGACACCCTGGCCGTGGGATTGTTCCTAGGCTCAGCCAACGCCGGACTTTACCAGTTCGCGCGCCGGATTATGCAGGCCGTGTCCAAGAGCGCTCAGATGTTGCAGCAGGTTGTCACACCAGATCTGGCGCGCTTGTGGGCGCAATCAGCTTGGGTGCGCTTCATGCGTGTCGTCAGGCGGATCGAAATGGCGACGATCGGTGCGGCGATGGCAGCGATCGTCATCCTGGCGGTCGCCGGGCCACAGATCATCTTGGCGGCGGGAGGACCGGCATTCGCCGCAGCCTATTCCCCGCTTGTTGCCTACGCCGTAGCGATCGCCCTCTTCCTTGCGGGGACGACCATGAGAAGTGCGCTCATGGTCAGCGGCCATCAACATGCTGTGCTTCAGTCAGCGATGGCCGCCACCGTGATTTACCTGATTATCCTCGTGCCGAGCATCAAGATCTTTGGCGTGACCGGCGCGAGTATTGCCCAGATTGGCTTCAGTGCGGTTGCGCTTGGAGTAACGTATCGCTCGTTTCGAGCGCTGGTCGCGCGAAGCCAGGCAGAACCTCCGCCTTGTCGAGCGTGACACCCCGGCTCACTGCCCAGATCGCTGCCTGGGTACGGTTGCTGACGCGCAGCTTGCGAAGGATCGCCTTAATGTGAACCTTCACCGTGGCGTCGGAGATCTGAAGGCGCCGCGAAATGACCTTGTTGGCGTCTCCCTGAATTAGACAGGCGAGGATCTCCAGCTCACGGGAGGAAAGGTTGGCACCGTCCAGTGACCCGTACGATCCGACGGCCGGCTGCAACGAGCGTTCGGTGAAGGCACTGATCGCCTGAGAGGGGAGCAGCCGCTCGCCCATTGCGATGAGGCGGAGCGCACCAGCGAGAGGCTCGCAAGCGATAGCCTTTACGAGAAAACCGTCGATCGCGCCCGAGGCGAAAGCCGTTGCCACGTAATCTGCGCGATATTCATCCATCATGAGAACAATTCGCGTCGTGGCACAGGCATTTCGGATGATCTGGCAGGTCGACAAGCCGCTCTCAAATTCCTGCGCATCAACGATGGTCAGGTTGGGCGACCAGGTCGAAGACCAAGATACTGCGGAAGGCACCGCATTGACCACGTTGAAGCCCTGATCAACAAGAATCCGCTTCAGTCCTTCCCGAATGATCTCGTTCGGGCTGACAATGAATACATCGTTGACTGTTTCCCCCAGTGACATAACTATTCTCCCCCAAAAGTTTGCCAGCATTTCGAACATTTGACGTTCGAAGCAACGAGGCACTCCGTGCGACTATTCAATGTCGCAAGCCAGTATGTGGACTGAGCCTGCATCTACTTCCCTATGAGGAAGGTACAGGATAATTCGAGTTAATGTCTTCGTTGCGAGATCTTGATACTTGAGCAGCGCTATCGCTGCTAGCAGGTAGAAACCCGTATTGACCGGTCCTGGTACCAACAAGGGTTAGAGGGGGTCACCTTCAACTGTTTCACTATTGGACAGTGGCAGTGATCGAAGGGCACTTTGTGCTAGACGGGGGCGTGGCCAGCTACACCTTGGGGATTAGGTGTTCTCGACCAAGCGACACCATTGGCTGACGATCTGTTCGGGAGAGTAGCGTAGCATCTGCTGCGAAGCCGCATCTGCCAGACGCCTCTGCCGAGGGGGATCAAGCGCAAGGCTGTGCATAGCCGCGGCCAGCGCATCCAGGTCTTCCGCGGCGACCAGCACGCCGGTTCTATCGTTCTTGACCATCTCGGCAGCACCGAAGTCACAGTCAAAGGCGACCGCCGGCAGGCCCGCAGCAAGCGCCTCGGCCAAGGCGTTCGGCCATCCTTCGTACCGCGAGGGCAGGACGAAGATCGACGTCTGGTCGAGCCAGCTCCCTGGCACGACGGTGGCACCGGGCATGGAGACGCGATCCTGTAAGCCCAGAAGGGCAAGTTGACGCTCAAGCGCGTGCCGATCCGGGCCGTCGCCAAAGATGGTAAGCCGCCAGTCGGGCAAGCTGGGCGAAATACGCGCAAAGGCGTTCAACAGAATATCGAAGCCCTTTTGCTGGGTAAGGCGACCAACAGCGACAAACGTCTTCGTTTTGGGACGCGGTTCAACGACGCGCGATGTCACGGGATTTGGGATGATGGCGGCGCGGCGGCGACTTGCCCGCGGCAGTGCCTGCCGGCTCCTTTCGCTCATGATCACAATGCGAGCGGCACCAGCGTACAGCAATGAGGTGAGGCGGTTCCAAAGTGGATTTGCCTTCTGACGCAAGGGATTGTTGCGCTCGGAGACGATCGTCGGGCGCCCGAGCCCCCATCCAGCGGCAAGCGCGATGACGTTGATCTTCGTGAGAAAGGCGACGACCGTGTCGAACTGCCGGTCGCGAAGGACTCGGCGGAGCGCAAGGACGCGCCGGGCAGATTGTATGATCCCCCTGATGCCGCCGCCTCTACCAGGCAGCGACAGGCGGGTGCACGTGATTCCAGGGGCGAGAGGGTGATAGATCGGGTCGTCGGGCCGATCAAAGGTGATGATCTCTACCGTCCAGCCTCTTGCTGCCATCCCGGCCGAGACCTCGGCCACCACTCGTTCGGCGCCCCCTGCCTGTAGCGCGGCAAGAACGAAGGCGACGCGCATCAGGGGTGGGCATTCGACAGTTGATCTAGCGCGGCGTCCAGTTCGTTGAGCGTTGAGATGTTGAGTTCCGCGGCATGAGCGGCATCCGGCGGCGTTCGCGGGTGAACGGCATCCGGCCGGTCGATCTGGATCGTGCGCCATCCAAGCGCCTTTGGCGCCAGGAAATCCTTTGCCGGATTGTCCGCGACATAGACCATGGCTGTTGGCTCGGCGCCGTGCCGCTCCATGACCATCTCGAACGCGCGGCAGTGAGGTTTGCTGAAGCCCTCTCCGAGTTCCCCCGTTGCGATGATCGGATCGAAGCCGAAGCGAGCGAGATCCAGCGCTTCGATCTTGTTTCGCTGGGCCGAGGCAAAGCCATCGGTGATGAGCGCGATCCGGCGATCGCCCTTGCCTTCGAGAAGGTCAATGGCGTCGTTCAGCAGCGAAATGTCGGGCCGGTGGCTGCGATATACGTCGACCAATTCCTGGATAAGGCACGGCGACGGCGTTAGGCCGAGTTTCAGCAGAGCCGTGTCAAACAGGTTTCGCCGGTGCCCTTCGTCCCAGAGACCCGTGACCACGTCAGTAAAATTTGCGACACCGATCCGATCGGTGACGAACGCGCCGACCGAGACCATGCCGCTCCTGACATAGTCGCGCTCCAGGTAGAGCGTATCGTCAAGATCCAGGACGATAGACGTTATGCGCATGGCATGCTGAAGACGGCTGCATCATAGCGCAGCATCGTCATCCCCTCGACCCAGTCATCGGCCGCCTCGGAAGGGAAATGTGCAGCTTCGGCCAGCAGCCATTTCGCGAACGTCGCGCCGGCCTTGTCTGCAAGTGGGTAGCCGCCGCCGAAGCGCGCATTGATCTCGAATACGCCCACGTCGCCGTCAGCGCTCATGATGGCCTGATAGCAGAACGGCCCGGACGGGGCAGGCAAGTGAGAAACGATCAGCTCGGCAATGTCGCGAAAGGCCGGAACGCGCTCCGTAATCCCTTTTTCGACTTCACCGGCTCTCACGCCGATACGGCGGTGCGGGACGACGGTTCGCAACACGCCATGATTGTCGACAAAAGCGTTCACCGTCCATTCGTCGCCGATCAGCTGTTGCTGAACGATCATCGGTTCCGACCAAGTTGATGGCAAATTCTGTCGCGTGGCGGCTATGCTGATGCCGCGGCTTGCGCTGCCATATGCCGGCTTGACGACCGCCGGCCAGATCATCTCGGCTCCATCTCTGACCGCTTCGATGCCGTGCGTGAGGGGTACGGGGACGCCGATCGCGGCCAGCCAACGGGCGGTGTCCAGCTTGTTCGCCGACAGCGCGATCAGGTCCGGATCTACCACGACGCGCGTGCCGAGCTCCTCGAAACGAGCAATTGCACCGGCATATAGCGGCAGTTCCGGATCGATCGTCGGAACAAGTAGCGAAACGCCATATTGTGAGCACAGAGCCGCGGTCTCATCTATGAAGCGCGGGTCGCTGGCGGCAGGGACGGCAGCGGCATGGTCCGCGATGCGGCAGGCGGCGCTCCAGGCAGGGTTCATATCGGTCGCGATCACCGTGAGCTCGATGCCGAGTTCCCGCGCGCCTGATCGGAAAGCTTCCAACAGGCCAACACGCCGACCGGCCGAGCTGAGCAGCATCGTTAGATGCGTTGGCGTTTCCGACTGGGTCATCGGATTTCCCTCACCACGCAAAAGGCCTCCGCGGCCCTGCGGTAAACTGTTGCCCCGCGGAGCGTCGCCAGCGCCCGGATCGCCTCCGGCGATCGCTCATCCGGGAAGGGCCGGACCTGGGACCCGAACTCCAGAAACGCCTCAATCTTGCGGTCGAGATAGTCGCCGATGTCGATGAAGCAGTTTGGCGAGAATTGTGGATCTATCCCGGCAGCGCCCCAATTTGTTTCGGACAGGGTTTCATAGGCCATGAGGCAGATCGGCGCTTCGGCCGATCGCGGTCGTGCCGCGACAAGGCAGGAGCGGAATACCACCTGATGATCCAGGTGCAGGTCTCCTAGAAAGGGGATCAGCATGGTTGCGGGGCGGATCCGACGTACCAGGTCATCGATTGCGGCGTTAACGTCGCCATGCGCCATTTGATCAAGGGCTGCGGCAGGGAGGCCCAACCAATGGGTTTCCGCCACGCCAAGCATCTTGTGGGCACGCGCGGCTTCCGCGCGAACGCCGGCGACCTGCGCCGGATCGAAGCGGGGCGGTTTGCCGGAAGTGACGATCCCGATGTGGACGGAGGCTCCCTCCGCCGCCAAGCGGGCGATGGTGCCGCCGCAGCCGAGCACCTCATCATCGGGGTGCGGCGCGATAACAAGGATCGGACCGGGTAGAGCGTCCGTCACGATGCGGCTCGCAGGTGCGTGTGAAGCGGGGGAATGGTCGCGCCGCTGAAATCCGTAACCCGCAGCGCTTCGCCATCGCCGCAGCAAACGACAAATGTTGTGTCGTCGCGCTGGAGAACCTGGCCAGGCAGAGCGTGATAGCGATCGGCGTCGGCGAACCGCTCGGTGCTCCAGATGGTCAACTGCCCAGTCGAGCCAATCGTGTTCGCGCCCGGGTAGGGGCGGCCGACGGCGCGGACCAGCCGATCAATGTCTCTTGCCGTGCATGTCCAATCGATCCACCCATCGTTCGGCCGGCGTCTGGTGGCCCAGGTCGCAAGGCGGTCGTCCTGAACGAGTTCCGTCGCGGTTCCGGCGGCGAGCGCCGGCAGCAACTCGTCCATCATCGAAGCGAGCGCGGTCATGTGCTTGCCGTAAAGCGACGCGGCGGTTTCGTCGGGCGCCACGTGGAAGAAGCGTTGCGCGAGAATGGGCCCGCTATCCACGCCATCATCGATACGGAACAAGGTCGATCCGGTGATCTTCTCATCCAGAAGGATGGTCCAGGGGATGGTTGCTCGACCGCGAAGCCTCGGCAGTGCTGCCGTATGATAGCCGACCACCCTGTCGCCAAGCGCCTCGCGAAGCGCAGGGCCACACAGCTGGGACCAGCCAATCACAAAGGTGATATCCGGCGCGACGGCTTTTACTTGCGCGATGAACTCCGAAGAATTGCCATCGGTCACGCGGATCAATTGTGCGCCCGCCGCCGCTGCCGCTGGCGCCAGGTCGACGAAATCCGAATGTCTCGACGCGCGTTCTGTGGGTAGCGAAGCAACAGCCGCAAGCGTCCAATCGGAGGCATTTGCGATTGCATCAAGCGCTACTCGGGTACCTTCAACCGCTCCGATTAGTAGCGCCCGCATAAGCCCTCTCTATCATGTCGTTTCGCACGCGCTCCCCGAACATCAATGTTCCGAGGGTGCGCCAGATGATGGTCAGGTCGAGCTTCAATGACCGATTGGCGATATACCAGCGGTCGAGCGCAACCTTCTCTGAGTCGCTGAGCAATGTGTTGCCGTTGATCTGTGCCCACCCGGTCAAGCCTGGGCGGACTTCCCCTCGGATCCGCCCAGCTTCTCCCAGAGATTGTACCGTCGCCGGGAGCAGGGGGCGCGGGCCGACCAGCGCCATGTCGCCCCTGACGATGGCGAGAAGCTGGGGCATTTCGTCCAGCCGGGTGCGGCGGAGGAAGCGGCCGGTGGGCGTAAGTCGATCAGCATCGGGAAGCGGCTGGCCGGTGCGGTCAAATGCCTCGCGCATGGTCCGGAACTTACGGAGGGTGAATGGCTTGCCGTCACGCCCGGCGCGTTGCTGCTTAAAGAATACCGGACTGCCGAGCGACGTGCGAACAGCGGCTCCAACGGCAAGCATCAAGGGAAGGGCGGCGATCAGCGCGGTTCCGGCGACGACCTGATCGAGAGCATGGCGCCAGCGTGACCCGCGGGACTTCCCACGTCCATGAGTCTCGATCGCCTGGACGAGCATGTCGTTCACGCGGTCGACATCGTATACGTTTTCGGCCCGGGTGCGGGCTGCCTCACCCATGCGGTGTGCCAGATCCGGATCATCCTGGAAGCGCAGCATAGCCTGCGCCAGAGCATCCGCGTCGCGCGGCGGAACGAGGATACCGGTCACGCCATCAACAACGGCATTGCGGCAGCCCGGCATGTCGGTGGTAATGACAGCCCGGCCAGTCGCCATCGCCTCCAGGATCGATCGCGGCAAACCCTCGCGATAATAGGTCGGGAGCACGAAGACGGTTGAGTTCTTCAGGAAGGGGCGGACATCGCGGGTTTCGCCGAGATAGTCGACCAATCCCTCCTGTTCCCATCGCGCGATTTCCGCCCTGGTTACTCCCGTCGGGTTTGGATCGAGCGGGCCGATGATCTGAAACGTCGCGGCGGGCCACCGGCTGCTTACCCGTCGCGCGGCGGCAACGAATTCCTCAAGACCCTTGTCGCGCATCAACCGTGCGATCATCACGAAGCGAAATGGCGCTTGAGCAACAGGCTCATGCGGGAAATGCGCGATGTCGACGCCCGAGCCAGGCACCTGCAGGACCGGCTGATGCGACAGGATATGCCGGCTACGCAGTTCGCCTGCGTCGTCGCTGTTGAAGACGAACACGCAGCGTGCGTCGCGCAGGGCCTCCCGAAAGAGAATGGATACGAGCCGCCGAAGCGCACCGCCGCCGCCCGTCTCTCCATCGCTGAAGGCGTGGCCAAGGCCGCTGATCATGGCATAAAAGTCGATGTCTCGGAACAGCCTGGACGCGATGCCGGAATAGATGATCGGCTTTTGCGTGTACGCTAGGACAGCGTCTGGCCGCTCGCGCCCAAACACCGCGATCAGGGCTGTGAGGGTCGCGACATCATAGAGTGGGTTCTTGCCGGTGCGATCCATTCGGATCTTGATGAAGCGGATGTTCCATTCGGCAAGGCGATCGATGATTGCCTGATCTTGATCCGGGGCGCAGGCGACAACTTCATACCCCTCCGCAACCAGCTTGCGCAGGAGCGCGCCGCGAAAGTTGACGAGCGAATAGGCAAGGCTGGCGACGACGACGATCTTTTTCACGGCAGCGCGGCCCGAACTTGTGAGGGGAGTTGATCAGTCGGGCGCGACGCTGCGCGCGAACCGCGCAGGATTGACTGATAGAGCCGGCGATACTGGCGTGTGATCTCGCCGAGCTCGAAATGCTCTTCGATCCGCCGTCTTGCGGCACCGCCTCTCTCCGCCAGCTCCGCTTCGCCGCCGTCGCACATGCGGTTGATGGCTTCGCTCAGGGCTTCCGGGCTTCGAGGCGGGACGGCAAGGCCTGTGTCGCCCAGCACGAAGGCACTGTCGCCGATATCCGTCGCGACGCACGGGACGCCGCAGGCCATGGCCTCCCCCAAGATGTTGGGAAAAGCTTCGCCCCAGGCCGAGGATAGGGCCAGAATGTCGACGCCGGGCAGCCAATCGGCGACGTCGGTTCTTTCCCCCACAAGGGTGAAGCGATGGCGGGGCAGCAGCGCAAGCGCGTCGCGAAGACCAGGGCTGGGGTTGTCCATGCCCGGGCCGACAAGCAACAAGTGTATGTTTCGACCGCTTTCGATCACCCGCCGAGCGGCCTCGACGGCTGACACGTGATCCTTCATTGGATGATGCCTGCCGATGACCGCGACACACGTGCGGCCATCCGGAATGGCGAAGAGCTTCTGCAGCAGCGCGCGCCGTTCCCGGTCGGGTTTGTAGGTCGCGCAGTCAAAGCCGTTGGGGATGACAACGGTGCGCTCGGGGTCGAAGCCGTAGCGTTCGTGCTGTCGGGCAGAGGTTTGCGAGTTGTACAAAATGGCCGATGTCCGGCTCGACAGGCGCGAGCTCAAGGCCAGCAGCGCTCGAGTCTTGCGTGACTCCAGAGCGGGATCAGAAAGCGAATGCCGCACATTCCAGACAATCGCGCCTGGATCGGATCGCACCATGGAAGCGAGAGAGGCCGCCAGATTTCCGTGGTACATCCACCCCTGAAGGATCTCGGGCCGCAACCGATTGGAGATGCGGAACAGTCGCATCAGCGACGGGATCGTCGGCCTGCCCCCGCGCGGCATGTAGAGTGAGTAAACAGGGCACGGCGTCCCCACCGGTGAGAATATTCCAGGCGGCAGCAAAGAAACAATGGCGTGGGACAATGCGTCACGGCGCATGTCCGAATGCTCGATCAGCTTGCGCAACATCGCCTGCGCACCGCCAATGTCCAAGCTGGTGGTAAAATGCGCGATTGAACCCCCGGCGGGTTTCAATGAGTTATCGTGAGTCATCGCAAGCACATTTCCCAAAAGCGGTGAAGCTGTAGTCCGATCACGCTGAAATGAAGGTGGTTCGACAACCAACCGGAACTCAGTCACTCAACTATGATGACCGTGTCATCGCGATCGGACGGCGGTCTTCATTCTTTGAAGCGTAGAGGTACGCGAGAGGCGCGAAAATGCGGCATTTGGATCATCAGCCTTTCGGGGTAATTTTGCGCTTCGGCTGGTCAGTCGTGGGTGGAAGTCACAGCGCCACCCGATTGGATATGGCGATTCGGAGCATCCGAAATCGTCCTTTCGGACCAAAGTATTTCCAAAGGTCGAGTTCTCCGAATGCGTATGCGCTGCCCGTGTAATCTGATGCGCAGGGGCTGTTCGGAGGCGCCACCTGTAGGCTGAGGCATTGAATGCGCAATGAGGTGCCTGGATGCCTACTGACGAGCGACCCGAAGCTCTTCGCCCGCTGGCGCGCTCTTCCGCTATACTGGCCAGCGATCTGCTGGCGGCAGCGATAGCGCTGGTGGGTGCGATCGAACTACGTGTGGGCGAGCCGATCGCATCCGAGATATTGAGCAAGGCGCCTTGGTCGGTGCCGTGCTTCATGCTGGTGGCTGTGGCGACCTTCCGTATGTTCGGCCTGCAGCGCCGCCTCTGGTCCTACTCGTCCATCGCCGATCTCGTCGCGATCATAGAGGCGTCCACGGTGGCGATTGTCGCCTTTGTTGTCGGTCTGGTCGTGACCGGCCAGACGGCCTGGATGCCGCGATCGATCCCGATCATCATGTGGTTTCTGCTGGTGGTTCTGCTCGGCGGACCGCGAATGCTGTGGCGCCTGACGGGAAGCTTCCTTCGCGGCACGGTCAACCCACCGGTGCCCAGCTATAGCGCGGCAGGGTTACCGCGATCGGCGTTGATCATTGGTGCGGGCGACGATGTGGACGCGATGCTGCGTCATCTGGAGGTTCATCCCGAAAGCGGCTTCCGACCCGTTGGGGTTTTAGGAGACCTTGGCATCCATCGCCGCGCCCGGATCCGCGGCGTGCCGATCCTTGGAGGCTATGGCGAGCTGGCCAAGGTTGTTGATCGCCTAGAGTCCGGTGGAAAGCGACCGGAGTGTCTGCTGTTCGCCGGCGATGCCGATCGGCTGCGCGGGGCCGCGATGGTCGGGATCATAGCGAATGCGCAGCAACTCGGGCTGGATGTGGCCTATCCAGTTGGCTTCGCCAAACTGGACGAGCGCCGTCGGTCCGAAATCGATTTCCGCTATTTCGACATCGCCGACCTTCTTGGTCGACCGCAGAAGCAGCTTGACGGGTCCGCCGTCTCCGCAGCGGTGACCGGTCGGCGGGTGATGGTCACGGGTGCCGGCGGCACGATCGGGCGGGAGCTCGTGCGGCAGATCGCGGCGCTGAAGCCGGCCGAGCTGCTGCTGCTGGATGCAAGCGAGCTCGCCCTCTATGAAGTTGACATCGAGATGCGGGAAAACTTTCCCGATCTTCCGCGGCAATCCTTGCTTTGCTCGATCCGGCAGCGGCAACAGGTCATGCGCATCTTCGAGCGCCATCGGCCGGAGCTGGTGTATCACGCGGCCGCGCTCAAACATGTTCCTTTGGTAGAAGCGAACCTTTCCGCGGGCATGCTGACCAATGTTGTCGGCACGCGCAATGTCGCGGATGCCGTCCGCCGCTTCGGGGCGCGGGCGATGGTCCAGGTTTCCACCGACAAGGCCGTGAACCCGGTCGGGTTCATGGGCGTGACGAAGCGCTTGGGAGAGCTTTACTGTCAGGCGCTGGACCTGGCGGGTGCCGGCCGGCCCGATGCGCCCCGGTTCATGACGGTTCGCTTCGGCAATGTTCTGGGCTCCAGCGGATCGCTGATCCCGCTGTTCCAGCGCCAGTTGAGCCGGGGCGGGCCGCTGACGGTTACTCACCCGGACATGTGCCGGTTCTTCATGACGGTGCACGAGGCGGTCCAACTGGTGTTGCACAGTTCCGCGCGCGGGATGGAAGGCGAGCTTGAGCGCGGCAGGATCTACGTCCTCGATATGGGCAGTCCAGTGAAGATTATCGACGTCGCGCATCGCATGATCCGGATGGCGGGCCTTGAGCCCGAGATCGATGTTGCAGTCGAGATCGTCGGTCTTCGGCCGGGAGAGAAGTTGTACGAAGAATTGTTCGACAAGGACGAGCAGCAACTGCCCTCCACCATGCCGGGTGTGTTCGAAGCTGAACCGGACTCTCTTCCGATCAGCTTGCTGACATCTGCCTTCGACGCGATTGAGGCTGCGGCCAGCGCTGGAGATGACACGACATGCGGTCAATTGGCTCGTCAATTACTGGCCGATGATGTCCGTCCGGAGGTGATCGCCGCCAGCCCTGAACAGATACCCGCGATCCGACTGGTAAGCGTGGGGGGACAGTGATGACGATCCAGAGCGCAGTGCTGGCCGAAAGCATTTCGCCAGCTGGAACGATCGCGCTGACGGGCTTCAAACCCGCCGAGGTTCGTCGTGTCGATCAGCCCGCAATCGCAAGTCGCTGGCCGGCGTACGACGCGGACGAGATTGCCAGCGTCGTCGAGGTGCTGCGCTCGGGCAAGGTAAATTCCCTGCATCACGGGGAACAGACCGCTGCCTTCGAGGCCGCGTTCGCCAAGCTTGTCGGCATGCCACATGCGATCGCCGTGGCAAATGGCACGTTGGCGCTGGAACTGGCACTTCATGCGCTCGGCATCGGGCCGGGCGATGAAGTGATCGTTCCGGCCAGATCGTTCATTGCGTCGGCCAGTTGCGTCGCGGCTGTTGGCGCAACGCCGGTCTTTGCCGATGTCGATCCGACAACCCAGGGATTGTCGGTCAGCAGCGTCGAGGAGGCGCTGACGGCGCGGACCCGGGCGATCATCGCGGTCCACCTGGCCGGCTGGCCCTGCGACGTCGAAGGGATCGCCGAACTGGCGGCGGGGCTGGGGCTGAAGCTCATCGAAGATTGCGCGCAGGCGCATGGAGCGACGCTGAACGGCCGGGTAGCCGGATCGTTCGGCGATGCGGCCGCTTTCTCCTTCTGCACGGACAAGATCATGTCGACGGGGGGTGAGGGCGGTCTGCTTGTCCTTCGCGATGAGGCCGTGTGGGCAGCTGCCTGGTCGCGCAAGGATCACGGCAAGTCGCCGGCCTATGCCGCCGTAAAGGGCTCCCCCGGCGTGTTCCGGTGGCTACATGAGCGGCTAGGCACCAATTTCCGGCTGACCGAGATGCAGTCGGCCATCGGATTGCGGCAACTGGCGAAGCTTGATGGGTGGCTGGAGACACGACGATTGAATGCCGCCCGTCTGAATCGGGCGCTGGCGCCTCTGCCGGGCGTGCGGTTGACGGTGCCGTCGGAGGACGTGCGGCACGCCTATTACAAATATTATGCGTTCCTTCGTTCCGACCGGCTGCGGCCAGGTTGTTCGCGGGATGATGTGCTGTCGCGTTTGCTGGCGGCGGGCGTGCCGGCCGGAAGCGGGATCTGTCCAGAAATCTACAACGAACGTGCGTTCGACGGTAGCTTGTCCGTGCCGTCCCGAAGACTGCCGGTGTGCCAGCTGCTCGGTGAGACGAGCCTGATGTTCCCGGTCGATCCGACGCTCGGCGGTGAGCAGATCGAGGACATGGCCGTCCGCACTGCAGCCGTGATCGCAGAGATGACGCGCTGAACAAGATCGGGGTAGCCGACCATGAAGCCTGACTTCATCATCAATGGCGGGCACAGTTCTGGTCCGACCGTCGAGCCGCCAACGGTCGTGCCGACCGCTGATGTCCTTCCAGGATGGCTCGCGGCATGAAGGGGGAAGCGGCACCAGGATGGCAGTACCAGCGCTTCGTGATCACGATGCGCGGAACGGGAGACGGGCTCCTCCTGGCCGCGATCTTTTTCGCCGCCTACATCACCTGGCGACCCGTTCCGGACATTCTCTTTACCGCCAGCGACACCCTGTTCCTGACGGCCCTGCTGTTCAGATTGGCGGGAGGCGCGCTCAACGCCCAGCCGATGCAATCGCTGACCATCCCCTGGCTGTTCGGGCTTTTCCTCCTGCTCTCCGGGCTGCTGCTGGGCAGCGTCGTCAACGACACGCCGATGCGGTGGATGATCGTCTCACTGCAATATGCCACGGCCTATGCGGTGCTGCCGCTGGTGTGCATCGATGCCGATCGTGAGATCATGCATCGTCGCTGCATCGCTCTGGTGCTTGGCGTCGTGGCCATGGAGGGCTTCGGCGCGTTCGTCTATTTCTACACCGGCGGATCACGCGATGCCACGATGAGCCTGGCCCATGAATTCATCACCGGCGCGCATCGGCTCGGCGCCTTCATGGCGGACGCGAACTGGAATGCCGCGCTGATCGCGATGACGGTTCCGTTTGTGCTCTATCTGGGACGATTGGGGCGGATGTCGCCGCCGCTCGTCACGATCTTTCTTGCGGTGTTGATCACCGGGCTGCTGCTGTCTGGTTCGTTCACCGGCTTCACCGCAACATCAGCCGCCACCGCGACGTTCTGGGTGCTGGCGGGAGGCAAGCGCAACTGGCGGCCAATCGCTGCACTGGCGCTGCTGGGGATCGCCATCTTCCTGATCGGTGCCCCTGTGCCCGCGGTTTTCCAGGCCCGGGTAGGCGGCGCGCTCGAAAGCGGCGACATCGCGCAGGCGGGGACGTTCGTTGGCCGGTGGGAGCTGATGAAGGAAGCCTGGCTGATCGTCGATTCGCATCCGCTGATCGGCCTGGGAGTGGATCGCTATCGCGAGGTTTCCGAGAGCAAGGCGCCTGTTCACAACCTGTATCTGCTGCTGTGGGCGGAAGGTGGCCTGCCCGCGTTGCTCGGCTGGTTGATGATGATCATGGTGCCGATTGCCGCGGCGCTGCATCGCTGGAGGGACGATCGCGCCGCCTCGGCGCTCGTCATGGCGGTGGCGCTTCCGTTCATCGCCTTCTCCATGGCATCACCGCATATGTACGCCCGGAACTGGGCGGTGCCGCTCATCCTCGCCACAGGAGTCGCGCTTGCTCACAGGCGCCCCGAAGGCGTTACCCCTAACAGATTACTTCCTGCGAAACGCAAGGTGTCCGAATGGCCAGCTAGGGCCTGAATAGAAATGGCTTAGCATCGGCGCAGCATCTTCCAAATCTGGAGACTCTGTCATGCGCATGCTCGCCGCGTCGTTAGCACTTAGCTTGCCTGTGATATTCTCAGCTTGCTCGAACGGGGTTTCCCATCTTTCCACCATCGATGCGCCGGCCCAGAACAGTTATCGACTTGGGCCGGGCGACGAGTTGCGACTTGCGGTGTTCGGCTTCGACCAAATGGCGAATGTCTACACCGTGGCCGACAATGGTGACATCTCGCTTCCTTTGCTTGGTGCAATCAAAGCTGACCAACGCACGCCTGCCGAGCTGGAGTCGGCCATCAGCAGTCAGTTGCTCAGTCGTGAGCTTGCCACCAAGCCAAGCGTCAGTGTGCAGATAGTCAAATATCGCCCGATCTACATTCTGGGCGAGGTGCAGAAGCCGGGCCAATATCCCTATGTGCCGGGAATGACGGTGACCACGGCGGTCGCGATCGCCGGCGGCTACACATTTCGCGCCAGCACCAAGATGGCAGCGGTGACGCGCAGTGGCACCGATGTCGAACGCCGCGCCGATGCGGTGACCAAGATCATGCCCGGCGATACGATCCGGGTGCCGGAGGCATGGTTCTGATCATGGGATCAGTTCGGAAGCGCGGCACCGCTCGCCTCACTCTCGTCATAGCCGCCGTCGCCGCTACGCTGCCGACGACACCCGGCAGCGCACAGACGACGCGGCGCGGTGGTTCGCCAGCCAATCTGCCGCGGCCCGGATTTGAACCGATCGTTCACCATGTGGGGCCGGCGGAGATGCTGATCTCGGTCGATGGGTCGGCAATCTACGATACGAACGTCTATGCCACGTCGCGCAACGGCCAGGACGACGGTATCTTCGTCCTGCGGCCCTCGGTGGAAATGACGCTGCAGGACGCCGGCCTGTCTGCCCACGGCGTGGCGTATGCCGAAGCGCGCCAGCATATCAGCGTGACGCGCGAGGACGCTTTCCTGTTTGGACTGATGCTGGATGGCGCGGCGCGGTTTTCGGCGCAACACGGGCTGGATGCAGCGTTTAAGTTCGATCGGGCAGTGCAGCCTCGATCGGATCCGGAGGCGCGTGCACCGACGACGGTACCGCCGCGCAAGATCAACACGGTGTCAGCCGAGCTTGGCTATACCGCGCGCGCGGGCGATGTCTCGTTCCGCCTGTCCCCCGGTGCGGACCGGATCGACTTCCTCGATCCGGCGGAGCGGGACCGTGACCTGCGTGTGTATCGCGGCACGGTTCGCGCCACGTGGCAACCGGCCGCGCCGGTGGCCTTCTTCCTGCAGGGCTTCGTCACCCGCCGGGATGCGGATCTCCGCCGGGATTTCGGTGGCGTCGATCGTGATGTGACAACCTATGGCGCGCTGTTGGGCGCGAGTCGCGAAGTTAACGCGCGCATCCGCGGGAGCATGGGCGTCGGCGTGTTTCGATCAGAGCCAGACGATCCGCTGCTGAAGCCCTACACCGGCTTTGCGCTGGATGGCCAGGTCACATGGACGCCGCGCGCCCGCACGCAGATAACCTTTGCCGCCTTCCGGGGCGACGTGGCGACGGTTCGCGTCGGTGCTTCGGGGCGGACGGATACTAGGCTGTCCGCGTCGATCGAGCAGGAAGCCCGCCACAATCTGCTGCTGTCCGGTGAAGTGGGGTGGCGCCGATCGGTGTTTCGCGGCGCGGGTGACAAGCAGGACATCGTGCAAGGGCGGGTGGGCGTGGAATATCTTGCGACCCGCAGGTTCTCGCTCTTCGCAGACGCGACGCTTTCCGATCGCGCGGCGACCATCCCGCTGGATGAATTTTCCCGCGGCCTCGTTCAGGTCGGCATCCGTGCGCGCCTTTAATCGTGCGGCGAAGCGCGCCTGTGCGGCTTTGCTGCTGACGACGTCGCTGTCCAGTTGCGAAGCCCAGCCGGGGAAGACATCGGCAAAGGCCACCCTTCAGCCGCTGTCCTCGGGCGCTCCCGTGGCGTTTCCCGGCGCGGAAGGGTTCGGGCGAGCCGCGAAGGGCGGGCGCGGGGGCAGGATCATGTTCGTCACGACGCTTGCCGATGCGGGCCCGGGTTCGCTGCGGGCGTGCATCGAGGCGTCGGAGCCAAGGGTGTGTGTTTTCCGCGTGTCCGGCCTGATCCGCTATACGACGCTACGCCCCATCATCCGCCATCCGTTCATCACCATCGCCGGCGAAACCGCGCCCGGCGAAGGGATCATCATTGCTCATGCGGGTGGCAAGGGCGCGACGACACCCTTTGTGATCAAGAGCAGTCACGATGTCGTGGTGCGCCATATCCGCGTTCGCAACGACCGCGATGGAGAGCAACGGGCATCGGACAGCGCGTTTATCATCGAAAGCAGCAGGGACGTCATTCTGGATCACGTCAGCGCCAGTTGGGCGCGCGATGAGAATATCGGAGGCTATGCGCAGAATGACCGCCTGACGATTTCCTGGTCGATCTTCGCGCGCGGCACCCCGCGGCACGACAAATGCGCGCTTCTGGCCAGTGATCCCAAGGGGCCGCAGCAAGTAAGCTTTCTCCACAACCTGTGCGCGCACAACGGGGACCGCAATCCTGACGTGAACTTTCCTCCCGGCAGTTGTGTCGAGGTGGTGAATAACGTCCTCTACAATGCCGGGCTGCAGTTCACGGAAGTCTGGGAAAGCTATGGCGGTACCCCGGTGAACATCGTCGGCAACTATTATCGCAAAGGACCGAGCACGTCCGATGTCTCCTATGTGCTTGATCGGCCACGGGTGGGATCGAAGGGGGAGGCGCGAATCTTTTTCGAAGGCAATGAGGTGGACGGTGGCGGCATGGTCGTGGCGCCGGTGGCCAAGGAGGCGCGGGTGCCGACGCCGGTCTGCCCGCTGACGATTTCAGCGCGGCCGGCGCGCGATAGCTATGCCGAAGTGCTGGAGCGGGCCGGTGCCTTGCCGCGCGACGCCGTTGATCGTCAGGTCATCTATGAGGTTCGGACTCGCACCGGACGGATTGGCTTGCCCGACCGAACGCTTCCGAAGCTGGCGCCCGGCACTCCTTACCCGGATGCCGATCGGGACGGCATGTCAGACACATGGGAGCGGGCGAATGGGCTGGACCCGGCCCGGAATGACGCGTGGGAAGACCGGGACGGGGACGGATGGGCCAATCTGGAGGCGTTTCTCGACTACGCGCACAAGGCGCGCTTGGCGAGTAAGCAGATCGATTGAGCGTCGGTTCGCGGCGCCTTGGAGAGCGCCGGGATCGCCTCAGGCGGGCCGCTCCTTGCCAGTAAACAGGGCCTCCACTTCCGATCCGGCGCCGTAGCGTTCGACGATTTCCAGTTCGTCATCGGCGGTCAGCCGGAAGAGCGTGCCGTGATGGTCTGCGGCATTGAGTGTCCGCACCACCAGCAGCCAGGCGCCGGGACCGCGCAGATAGGTACGGACATTTGCGACCGCTTTCGTCATGTCCTCGGCCGAAAAATAGTGCCGGTTCAGCAGATTCGCGGCGCGGATCAGATCAAATCGGCCGATCAGCGCAGGGTTGAGCCGCGTCACGTCATCTTCGATCAGCGAGACGTTCTTCATTCGTGCGAGATGCGGCGTAACCAGCGCGACTGGCGTGCCAGCGGCAGCGTCCGGAACCTGGGGGCCGAGCAACCGCTTCGCAGCGTTGCCGATCGCCGCCATGCCGGTGACGTAATCTAGCCGGCGACGCCATGGTCGGATCGGCGCGCCCAGCACGTCATATTGAAGAACGTGGCCGCCGGGCTCCACCAAGGCGCGGCAGCCCCATGGCAGCTTTACCAATTTGGCGTGGATCAGCCGGTCCGTCGCGGTCACGTGCGGCACCTGGCCGGAGCGGCGGAGCGCATTGACCAGCTCGATCGTGGTCGTCCCCGACGATATGCCGAGATCGAGCAATTCGTCGATCCGACTGCCCGCTTCGGTCAGGCGCTGCACCAACAGGGAGTCGATGGCGGCCATCCGGCCCGCCTCCGTCCGCTTGAACGTGGCATTGCCCGTCTTGAGCGAGCCGAAGAAGCGCGCCTCGTACCGCGTGGAGATGCGATCGAGCGGTCGGCCGAAGAATTGAGTTGCGGTGGGCACGGAATCTCCGTCGCGCGGTGAATAGATTTCCTTGAAACTAGGCCGATGCGCCGCGCCGCGCGCCGGTTCGGACGGGCTAATCCGCCTGAACTCTCCATGACGGGATGTTTGCACGTAAACCAGGGGAGCAAGCCCGGGGAGCTCGACACATGCAGGACGCACCGATCATCGTAGCGGGAAGTCCGCATCTAAGCGCGAACGAGGCGAAGGTCCGCTTCATCACGGTGATGATCGCATCTGGCGCCTTGTTGCTGGTGATCGCCCGCGTCCTGACTTTCCCGCTGAAACGCGACGAACAATTCTACATCATGGGCGGCGTGCTCTTCTCGCCCGGGCTGTACGAGAACTTCGGATTCAGCCACCTTCCCAATCTTCCCTTGCTGTTCAACGTGATGTTCGAGATGCTTGGCACCACGCATTATGTGCTGGTCGCCCGCCTAATCATTGCAGCCGGCTGGATTGCGGCGACGCTTGCGGCATGGCGCATCGGGCGAGACATTGCCCGCAGCACCGCGGCAGCGGCGATCATCATGGCGGCGCTGCTGCTCAATCCCGTGTTCCTGGACCAGACCGGGATGGCAGCGACCAACAACTTCCTGCCCGTTCCACTGATCCTCTGGGGCCTGTGGGCGTTTGTTCGCTCGGTCGAGAAGGGCGGGGAGCCAAAGCTGGCGTTGCTGACGGGGCTGCTGCTCGGGACGGCGGCCGGCATGAAGGCGAATTACGCGGTCGTCATCGCGCCGATGGGGGCGGCCGCCTTGTTGATGCCCACAAGCCTCATCTTGCGTGACCGGCTTGCACGGTTCGCGCTGCCCATGGCGGCCGGCGCGATCATCGGATTGCTGCCGACCCTGTATTTTCTGGCGAAGGATCCCGCCGGGTTCTTCGTGCACACGGTCAGTTTCCACCGTGGGCCGCAGCTCGGCTTCTGGTCGCTCGTCTCGCGTGAAGTCACCCCGGCGATCACGCCCCGCGCGAAGTTCATCGTTGCGAGCGGCGTGTGGCTGGGCGGCGCCTCGCTCGTGCTGGTCGCAGTGCTGATCTACTCCGCGATACAGGCGCGGCTGCTGCGATCACGTGATGGAGTGCTGGCGACCTTGCTGGCGATGCTGGTGCTCGCGGCTGCCATTTCCTTCATCCCGACGCCCGCGTTCAGCCAATATTACACGCTGCCGATCCCGTTCCTGCTGATGGTATTTGCCGTGACGGTGAGCAGGATGAGCGATCCTGAGCGCGCGCTCTCCGCGCCGGTCTTCTGGTCCGCGGCAGCGGCGATCACGCTGGCGGGACTGCCCGTGACAGCGCCGTCGATCCTGGATGGCGTGCGGCCGCAGAAGTGGACCGGTATCGCCGTGCACCGCGAGGCGGAGAAGATCGCCGCGCTGGTGCAACGATCGGGCCCGATCGCCACGGCCGGGCCGCTGCATGTCGCCGAGGGTGGCGGCTCGGTCTATCCCCAGCTTGCGCTGGGACCGTTCGTGGTGAGGGCGATGAAGTTCGTGCCGGCAGACGAGCGGGCGCACTTCGCACATCCCGAAGCGCTGGAGGAGATGCACGGGGTTTTCCGGCGCACCATGCCTGCAGCCATCCTGACCGGCTTCGACGCGACGCTTGACCCGGTTCTGAGCGCCTTTGCCAAGGAGGCGGGCTATCGCCCAATGCCGATGCCGCTCCGCCGATCGAGCCGGGAGGAGCGGGACGGTGCGGCCGTCTATGTCAGGCCGGATGGCGCTGCTCGATAGCGTCTGCGACTAAGGCTTTCCTGACCGAGCCCCAGCATTCGCCGGGCCGCTGGTCACTTCACGTTGGTCAGGCTCCGGGAGCCTGACGCAGCGGTACGATCTCGAAATCGAGGGAGAGTGGGCCGGCGCCGTTGAGCTGCGCCTCGACGATCGGGGCGGGCCGGCCCTTAATCTCGAGGAACATGCGGCCGAGATACTCGCCGATAATGCCCAGAAACAGCGCGTTCAGCGTGATGCCGAGCAGCAGAAGGATGGTGGTCGTGGCAAAACCCGCGGGCCATTGCTGGCCAAAGATCAGCCGCCCGATGAGATAGCCGACCATCAGCAGGATGGTGACCACGCCAACCGCGATCCCGATGCCCGACGCCATGCGAAGCGGCACCAGCGAGTGGTTCAGCAAGCCGTCCATCGCCAGCGAGACCATCTTGCGCATCGGAAACTTGCTCTCGCCAGCCGTCCGTGCCGCACGATCATAAGCGAAGCCGACCTGCGAGAAGCCCATCGAGCTGATCATGCCGCGCAGATACGGGCTGGTATCGCGAACGGAGCGGAGCTCTGCGAGGATGCGCGCATCGACCAGGCGGAACTCGCCGGCATCGATGGGAAGATCATCGTCGCTCATCGCGCTGAGCCCGCGGTAGAACAGGCGGCGCGCGGCGGCGACCGCGGGCGGATCGGCCAGCGTGCGCCGGATCCCATAGACCACCTGATGACCCTGGCGCCAAAGCGACAGCATCTGCGGGATATGCTCAGGCGAATCCTGAAGATCGCAATCGATCTGTACGGAGCAGGCGCCACGCGCGTTCTGATAGGCGACCAGGAGCGAACGCTGATAGCCGTAGTTGCGCGCAAAGCGGATCACCCGCACCCGCGGATCGCGGGTGGCCAGTTCACGCAGGATCGGGAATGTCCGGTCGGTTGAGTGATTGTCGGTGAAGATGATCTCGCACGCGTAATCGGGCAAGCGATCGAACACCGCGACGATGGCGTTGTACGCCTTTTCGGCGTTGTCTTCCTCGTTGAAGGCGGGAACGAGGATGGAAACGAGGGTGGGATCGTTCATGCCGCAACCTTTTCGCTGCGCAGCGCATCGATCGTGCGCCGCAGGCCTGCCTCAAGGGAGTAGGAGGCGCGCCAGCCCAGAGTGGCGAGCGCGCGCGACGTGTCACCAAGCACTACGTGCGGCACCATGTCCGCGCCGCCGCCGCCGTGATCATCCGCGAACCGGATCAGCTGCGGATCCGATCCGCAGCAGCGTGCCACGAGATCGGCTGCTTCCGCCATGGTGCACGCAACGCCCGTCGCGAGATTGACCAGACGCGCGGCGGGATGCTCCGACCGCGCCGTCGCAATGAGGCCGCTCACCACATCGTCAACGAAGATGAGATCGCGCCGTTGCTCGGGAAAGCGAATGAACGCCGTCTCGCCGGCGAGACATTGTTCAATCAGCCAGGGGATGAGGAAGTCCGACGACTGGTTTGGCCCGTAAGTGAGGGCGAGCCGCGCGGTGCGCACCGGGAAAGCGAGATGGCGGCCCACCGCCGACGCGAGCTGCGCCGCCGCGACCATGGTGCCGGCATAAGCGCTCTTGGGCTGTTCGCGCTGCCCCTCACGCGAAGGAACGGGGCCGTCGCCATATTCCGCGAGCGTGCCGGTCCGTACGAATGACTGCGGCGGCACGGGGAGCGCGGCCGCGGCCGACAACAGGCCGAGCAAGATGTCGAGGTCGCGGACGATCGCCACCCGATCCTCCGCCACGTCGGGATGCGGCGTCCGGCCAGTCCAGGTGGCGAGATGATAGATGATGGTCGGCGCTATTTCCCCCAGTGCCTGCCGAACCGCAGAATGATCGGACAGGTCGAGCCGGTGGACCGTCGTGCCGGGCGCCAGGCGGTGAAGCGTGGTGCCCGGCCGGACGAGCGCGTGGACACAGGCACCCTCCGCCATGTGCCGTGCGGCGAGCGCGCTGCCGATGAAGCCCGCCGCGCCGGTAATGGCGATCCGCTCGACCATCTCGCGCTACGACACGAGCACAGGCTCGGGCAGCGGCACCAGGAACCGGCCGCCACGTGCCGCAAAGCCCGATTGCTGGGCGCGGATTTCATCAAAGAAGTTCCAGGCGAGCACCATCAAAACGTCGGGCTGCTCGGTCTCGATTGCTTCCGGAGAGCGCACCGGGATCTTCATCCCGGGAGAGTAAAGGCCCTGCTTCAGCGGATTGCGATCCACGAGAAAATCGAGATCGTCAGTGCCGATGTTGTAGAAATTGAGAAGAGTGTTGCCCTTTGCCGGTGCGCCGTAGCCCGCCACCTTTAGTCCCTGAGCGCGCAGATCGCCCAGCATGGCCGTGAGCCGGCGGCCGATGTCCGCCACGCGATCGGAAAAGTCGTCATAGGTGGCGGATAGCAGCATCCCGCCGGCTTCCTCTTCCTGCAGCATCTCGGCGACGGCTGGCGTCGGTGCGCTGATGCCGCTGCGCTGCAGGAACACGCGCATCGATCCACCGTGAACCGGCAGCCGCGTGACGTCCACCACCTCGAGATCGAAGAAGGCGCCGAGCTTCTGAATCGACAGCAGGCTGAACTCGGAGACGTGCTCCTGATAGACCGTGTCGAATTCGTTGCGGTCCAGCAGCTCCTTGGCCCAGGGCACCTCGATCACGAAGGTGCCGTCAGGTGCGAGGAGATGTGCGACGCCGGACATGAAGCTGTGCAGATCGCCAATGTGATTGAAGGTGTTTGTCGTGACGATCACCTTCGCCTGACCGGTCTTCTTGATCATGTTCGCCGCCGTTTCCGGCCCGAAATAAGCGACGTGCACCTCAACGCCGCGCGAGGCCGCGATCTCGGCGAGATTGGCAGCCGGATCGACGCCCAGCGTCTTGCAGCCGAGTGCATTGCACGATTGCAGCAGAAGGCCGTCATTGGCGCCGATGTCGACAATCAGCCCGTCACCGGCGCGCTCAGCCAGCACCTTCGCCAGACCGGCAAAATGGGTGTGCATGGTATCCGCGCCCGAGGGAACGTACAGATAATGGCGGAAGAAATCGGCCGGTATCTGGTCCGCCACCTGGATCAGGCCGCAGTGCAGGCAGGCCTGGGTGTTCAGGGCAAAGCTGGGCTGTTGTTCCGCAAGCTCGCTTTCGCGCACGAACATGTTGGCGGGCGGATGATCCCCCATCGGCAGGAACAGATAGGGTTGCGGTGCAAGGCAGGCACGGCAGCTGTTCAATCGGTCACTCATGTAAGCCCCCCAAGTTCAACAAAAGTCAGGCGATCTTGAGCTCCGGCGTGGCCTGGCGCGGCTGCTCGCTCGCGAACTCTTCGAAACAGGTGTGGATGTAGTCGATCTCGGCGTCGGTCAGGCCGTGATGGCAGGCGAGCAGAATGCCGCCGCGCATCACCGCGTCCGCCATGGGATAGCCACCCGCCGCCGTGCGCACCTCGACGTTCATCATCGCCGGCTGACGCAGGATGTTGCCGGTGAAGACCACGCGGGTCTGGATGTCGCGCTCCTCGAGGAAGATCTGGAGCGTGCGGCGGTCGAACGGCGCATCTTCGCGGATGGTGAGCGCCAGCGCGAGCCAGCCGGTGCGCGAGTCGGGCAGCTGTTCGGGAAGGATGAACCAGTCTGCGTAACGCTCGAAAAAGGCGCGGTGCCGGGCGAAGTTGCGTTCCCGCAGCGCGATATTGTGATCGAGCTTGTCAAGCTGGACGAGGCCGAAGGCGGCGCCGACCTCCGAGGGTTCCAGATTGTAGCCAAGTTCCTCGAAGACGAACTTTGCATCATAGGGAATTCCCTGAAGCGCCACGTCGAAGCGCCGGGAGATGCTTTCCGAATCGACGAAAAGCGACGAGGACCGGCCCCAGGAACGCAGCAGCCGTGCGCGATCCGCCAGCGCATCATCGTTCACGCAGAGCATGCCGCCGTTACCAGCGGCGTTGATGACATGGCTGCCGTAGAAGCTGGTCGTGCTGATGTCCGAGCGCGTGCCCGTGCTGGTGCCGCGCAAGGTTGCACCCAGGGTATCGGCGCTGTCCTCGATCACGATCAGGTTGTGGCGTTTGGCGATCGCATGCAGCTTGTCCCAATCGGGCAGGTTGCCGATCAGCGACGGGACCATCATCGCGCGGGTGCGATCGGTGATGAGCTCCTCAATCTGATCCTCGTTGATGTTGTACGTGCCTTCGCGCACGTCGACGAACACCGGCACCAGCCCGGCACGGATGATCGGCGCGACCGTGGTGATGAAGGTCAGCACCGGCGTGATCACTTCGCTGCCGGGCGGCAGCTTCAGCAACTCGACGGCCAGGTAATTGGCCGAGGAGCCCGAATTCACCATGATGCCGTGCTTCTTTTCGAAGAGAGCGGCGACCCGGGCTTCCATTTCCCGGACACGGGCGCCCATTTGCGTGGAGCTGCGCAGCACTTCGACAACGGCGGCAATCTCCGCCTCGCCGTGTACCGTCTGACCGTAGTTCACGCGCATGCGGCAATCTCCGTGGATGAATCGAGAAAAGGAGGGGGATTGCGACGGGCGAGGCCGGCGTCGCGGGTGTAAAGTTCGATCTGGCGCTGAGTGTAGGCGCGCATGTCGGTTTGCCCGCGCAGGTGCGCCTTGTACCAATCGACGGTCAGCGCGACGGCCGCTTCGAACGACAGGCGCGGGTGCCAGCCAAGGCCAGTGCGAGCCTTGGTGCTGTCCAGACGCAGCACGCCCGCTTCGTGCGGGGCGGCGACCTCCTGTCCGTAGCGGATGTCCGGCGCGCCGGCGCCCCAGCAATCGACAAAGGTGCGGGCAAAGGTCCCGACGTTCACCGCTTCGGCTGGATCGGGGCCGAAGTTCCACGCGCCAGCGGCGGAACGATCCCCCTCCATCAATGCGGTGGCAACCTGGAGATAGCCGGAGAGTGGCTCCAGCACGTGCTGCCACGGGCGGATCGCAAGCGGATTGCGGATGGTGAGCGGCAGGCCAGTGCTGGCCGCCCGAACGATATCCGGCACCAGCCGGTCGACGGACCAATCGCCGCCACCGAATACGTTGCCAGCGCGGACCGTGGCGACCAGCGGCGCGTCGGGGGCGCTGAAATAGGAGCGGCGAAAGGCGTCAGCGACCAATTCGGCGCAGCCCTTGGAGGCGCTGTACGGGTCAGCGCCGCCCATCGGATCGCATTCCCGGTAACCCCAGGTCCATTCGCGATTGTCGTAGCATTTGTCGCTGGTGACGATCACGATCGCGCGCAGCGACGGCATGTGGCGGGCGGCGTCCATGATCGCCGCCGTGCCCATCACGTTCGTCTGAAACGTTCCGAGTGGATCCGCATAGGACGGCCGGACGAGCGACTGCGCGGCAAGATGGAAGATTACTTCCGCATCCACCCCGGCAAGCACGGGCGTGAGCGCAGCGGGATCGCCAATGTCGGCGATACGGTGATCCAGCAGCTCAGCGATCCGCGCGCTTTCGAACAAGCTGGGTGCGCCGTCGCACGGGGGGAGCGCGACGGCGCATATGTCGGCGCCCAGCCGCCGGAGCCAGAGCGCCAGCCAACCACCCTTGAAGCCGGTGTGACCCGTCAACAAGACCTTGCGGCCGGAGAGCGCCTGACCCGCCCGGTGGTCGGCAGCCGTCGCCTCACGCATTGGCTGCGATCCGCTTGACCACCGAGCCAGCGCTTTGATCGAGGGGGCTCAACCAGGGCGCCTGCCCGGACACACATAGACCCGAAAGATGATCCCGATCGCGCACCGTATCCATTGGGTGCCAGAAGCCGTGATGGCGATACGCGAACAGTTCGCCGTCCTCCGCCAGACGGGACAGGGGACCCTGCTCCAGCGGCTCGGCATCGCCGGACAGATAATCCAGCACTTCCGGTTCGAAGACGAAGAAGCCGCCGTTGATCCACGTTTCGTGCTTCACGACCTTTTCGGTGAATTCCGACACCCGATCGCCGGTGAGCTCAAGATTGCCGAAGCGCGCCGGCGGCTGAACCGCGGTGACCGTAGCAAGACCGCCGTGGCTGCGATGGAAGCTAAGCAGCGCATCGATATCGATGTCGCCCACGCCATCGGAATAGGTGCAGAAGAAAGGCTCATCGCCGATCCAGTCGCGCAGGCGCAGCAGGCGACCGCCGGTCATGGTTGTTTCGCCGGTGTCGACCACCGACACGTTCCAGTCCATCGTCTGGCTGGAGCGCAGCGCGATCGCGCCATTGTTCACATCGATCGTGAAGTCGTTCGCCATGAAGTGCAGATCATGGAAGAACTTCTTCATGATCATTGCCTTGTAGCCACAGGCGACGACGAAGTCGTGGAACCCGGAGCGGGCGTATATGTCCATGACATGCAAAATGATCGGTCGACCAGCGACCTCCACCATGGGCTTGGGAATGCGGGTGGTTTCTTCCGCAAGACGCGAGCCGAGCCCGCCCGCAAGCAACACCGTTTTCATGGCCTGGGCCTCCACTGCCAACGGCGTAAGATTAACCGCGGCAGAGGCGAGTGCGCATGGGGGCACTCGGGTAGCGCACTAACCCGTGCGGATAGGCCCTTCGGAGCGCCTCCCTTGCTCCTTTCGGAAGCATGAAGAGGGGCATGTGTCAGGCGGCCGGACATATGGAACGCTCAGCCCGCTCAACGGGTCCATCATTATTCCTGGCGACATCGAACGGCGCGGGCCCGGGCGGCTCACGCCAGAGCGTGCACCTTTGCCGGCCCGGCCGCCACCGCAAACGGTGGCACCAGTTCGTCATACACGTTCATGACGGCTGCGGCGTGACGCCTGGCGCCGAAATGATCGAGCGCGTGTAGGCGGGCAGCATCGGCGAGCCGATGCCATTCCGCCTTGTCGGCCAGCAATCCAAGAGCCGCCCGCGCCATGGCGGCAGGATCATCCAGAGGCACGAGCGGGCCGAGCCTGCCGCCGCGCAGCGCCTCGACATTGCCGCCGGAACGAGTGGCCACAACCGGCGTGCCAACCAGCATGGATTCGATCAGCGTACGTCCAAAGGGTTCATCCTTGGCCGGCACCAGCAACAGATCACAGCCCGCGATCCAGTCGGCACCGGGCGCGCGATAGCCCATCAAGCGAATGGCGTCCGTCACGCCCAGCCGCTTCGCATGGGCCATCAGCTCATCGCTGCCGATTTCGAGTGGGGTGCCGAACAGCAACCCGCACACCGGACGGCCGGGATCGAGATCGCGCAGCCGAGCAATCGCCTCGATGAAGTGGAACGGCCGCTTGCGCACGATCATCACACCAAAGAAGCCGAGAAACTGGGTGTCGGGGGCGCAGCCAAGTTCGCCGAGCAGGGCGGCCCGGCGGGCGCGCCGATCGGCCTGCACATCAGTGTCAAAGGGGCTGTGGATCACCTGCGTCGGAACGTTGCGCGTGTCCACGTCACCCAAGGCGAAGGTAGAAACCGAAATGATCGCGTCGGCGATCCGTGGGGCGACGAGCCGCAGGCCACGCGCATCGGGGCTGCTTCGATGATGCCAGACCAGTCGCGCTCCCGCGCACTTGGCTGGCGCGGCCCAGATCGCGTGCGATCGGCCATCGTTGGTATGAACGATGTCGGCGCCCATCGCCCGGATCATCTCGGTGCAGGCGCGCGAGGCCTTTGCTATTCCGATGGCGTCGCGCAGGCCAGCCCTCTCGCCATGACGGAGCGGAGGCAGGAAGCCTGCATGTCGCACCGGCACGTCGGCGCTGCGCATCAACCGCGCGATCTCGCCATCGGGCTCCTGGACGATGACCATGGGGTCGAACCGATCCCGGTCGATATTCTGGAGCAGGCCATGCGCCGAAATGTGGCTCCCGCCCAGTGCCTCTCCGCTAAACGGGAAACAGATCCTCGTCCGTCGTCGTGCCACGTTCGTTCCTCGGGGTGGGGTCCGGTATTGATGTACCCCAAGGTGGGAGTGCTGCTCCTAGTTAATCGGAGTTACGCCGGAGTCGGCACGTCGGCGCACTGTTGCCAAATCAACCAGCGCGCAGACCGGCAGCCGGTGTGGCGCGCAAGGCGGGAAGGCTGCTTGCCACCCCCACGCCAAGGGTCATGACGATCGATACGCCGAGGGTGCCAGCGATCGTCCACGGGTCCGGCGCCCAATGAAGTTCCAGAACATAAGTGACGACATACCAACCCGCAGCCGTGCCGAGCAGCAGCGCAACTACGGCAAGAAGCAGCGCCAGCAAGCCGTATTCGATCGCCTGACCGGCAAGGAGCTGACGCCGACTGCCGCCGAGCAGCTTCAAAACGACCGTGTCATAGCGCCGCGCCTGACCGGACGCCGTCACCGCGCCGATGAGCACCACGATGCCGGCCGCCACCGTCACGGCAGCGGCGGCGCGGATCGCCAGTGCGATGCGCCCCAGCAATTCGCTGACCTGGCCGATGACGTCACCGGTGCGGAGCATGGTGACGGAGGGTAGGGCGTTGGCAACAGCCGTGGCGACCGCGCCATCGCGGGCGGGGGGCGCATAGACGCTGGCAAGCAGGCTGTGTGGCGCTTCCTCGATATAGCCTGGAGAGAAGATCAGCGCGAAGTTGAGCCCGAGCCCCTGCCAGTCGACCTTGCGTAGCGCGGCGATCCGCGCCGGTATTTCGACACCCAGCACCGCAACGGTGACGGCATCGCCGACCTTCAAGCCAAGGAGTTCCGCCGCGCGATCCTCCAGCGAGATCAGTGGTGGCCCCCGGTAGTTGGACGGCCACCATTGTCCGTCCACCACGTCGTTGCGCGGCGGCACCGTGGCGGACCAAGTAATCGTCCGGTCGCCTCTCAGGATCCAGGCGCCTTCGGGCAGCGTCTTCATGTCGGCCACCCGTTGCCCCTTGATCGCGACTATCGAACCACGCAGCGAGGGCACAGCCTCGATCGTGGCGCTCGGCGCGCCTCGGTTCACGGCGGCGCGGAAGGTTTGCTCGTCTTCGGGCTGGACATCGATGGCAAAGAAACGCGGCGCCTTGGCAGGCGCCGTGCTGGCCAGTTCGTTCGTAAGGCTGGTGTTGATCGCGGCAAGCGCCACGAAGAGGGAAAAGCCGAGACCCAGCGCGACCACCAGCCGATCCGTCTGGGCACCCGGACGATGGAGATTTGCGAGCGCCAGACGCACAAGCGGCCGGCGCGGGCGGGGGACGCGCGCGAGCAGCCAGCGTAAGGCGACGCCAAGCAGCCACAGCAGCAGGACGAACAATCCGGTCGCCGCGACGAAGCCAAATGCGATGGCACGATCGCTGGCAGTAAGGACCGCCAGTGCGATCAATGCGGCAAGGATGAAAGCCATGGCGAGCAGCACCGCGGGCGTGGGGCGACGGGCCGCCGAGACCGCATCCCGCAGCAGGCTTGCCGCGGGTACGGCGCGGGCGCGGGCGAGCGCCGGCAGCGAGAAGAGAAGTGCGACGAGCAGGCTCAGGCCGGCCGCTACGAGCAGGGGGGCGGGGTAGAGGGCGAGTTCCGGCGGGATCGGAAGCGCGCTGCCTGCAAGCGTGCCGACGATCCACGGGATTGCTGCGCCCACGGCGAGCCCTGCCGCCACTCCTAGGCCAGCGACTAGGCCGATCTGAAGCAGGAACACGGCGGCGATGGTGGCGGAGCGTGCACCCAGCACCTTCAGCGTGGCAATCATCCGTCCCTTGCGCTCGAGATATGCGCTGACGCCGCTGCCGATACCGATGCCGGCGATGGCCAGCGCTGCAAGGCCAACCAAGAGGAGGAACTGGCCGAGCTGGTCGATGCTGCGCTTCACATTGCCCGCAGCATCCTGCGGCGTGCGGGCGGACCACCCGGCGCTGGGAAAGCGCCGCACGACCGCCTCGCCGGTCTTACCCGCATCGAGCCCGGGGTGGAGCAGAAGTCGGGTGCGGCTTTGATAAAGGCTGCCGGGCTGGATCACCTGGGTGGCGTCAAGGCCGTTCATGTCGACCAGCGCGGTCGGGCCGAAGCTGAAGCCAAGGGTGTCGGGTTCGGCGGCGATCACGCCGATGACCCGCATCCAGGCGGCGCCGATGCGGACCTGATCCCCGACCTTGAGGTTCAGGCGATCGGCCAGTGCGGGGGCAATCGCAACGCTACGCCCGCGCGGGCGCATGGCAAGGGCGCCTGGCCGAAGCTCCAGTCGACCGATCAGCGGCCATGCCTGATCCACAGCGCGCAGATTGATCAACGTCGATGCACCGGCGGACCGGGTCTGCGCCATGGTGTTGACGGAAACGCTTTCCGACGTTCGACCAAAGCCGGCGAACACTGCGCTCTCCTCGACAGTCGGGCGCCGCTGCGACACGCGCAGCTCCAGGTCACCGCCGAGCAACCGGCGGCTCTGGGTGTCGAGTGCAGTCGTGATCGACGCCGACAGGCTGCCGATCCCCGCGAGCGCCGCCGTGCCGAGGAAGAGGCAGACCAGCAGGAGCCACAAGCCGCGCCCACCGGCACGCAGATCGCGGACGGCCAATCGCCAGGCGTTTCTCATGCGGCGCGACCGTCCCGGACGATACGCCCGTCAGCAAGGGAGATTACCCGGTCGCACCGGTCGGCCAGGTTCGGATCGTGCGTGATGACGAACAGGGTCGCGCCGGTGTCGGCATGCCGCCTGAACAGAAGGTCCATGATCGCGGCGCCGGTGGTGCCATCGAGATTGCCGGTCGGCTCGTCCGCGAACAGTAGCGGCGGTCGGGGTGCGAGAGCGCGGGCGATCGCGACGCGCTGCTGCTCACCGCCGGAAAGCTGCGCGGGATAATGGGTCAGGCGATGGCCGAGCCCAACGGCCTCCAGTTCCGCCTCCGCCGTGGCAAAGGCATCCGGTCGCCCCGCCAGCTCGAGGGGAACCGCAACATTCTCGAGCGCAGTCATGGTGGGCAGCAGGTGAAAGGCCTGCAGGATGATGCCGATACGGCCGCGCCGGGCTACCGCAAGTTGATCCTCGTTCAGCCGATCGAAGTCGAGGCCCGCGACGTGTACGCTTCCGCCCGTCGGCCGCTCCATGCCCGACAACACCGCCATCAGCGAGGATTTACC
The DNA here is from genome assembly GCF_900109205.1 of Sphingomonas sp. OV641. NCBI lineage: Bacteria > Pseudomonadati > Pseudomonadota > Alphaproteobacteria > Sphingomonadales > Sphingomonadaceae > Sphingomonas > Sphingomonas sp. OV641. The sequence continues at coordinate 372,318 of NZ_FNZB01000001.1, forward strand.
TGAGCCCGAAGGGCCGAGCAGCGCTACGCTGTCTCCCGCATGCACGATCAGATCTATGCCGCGGAGAATTTCCGTCCGGGCAGGCGGGCGACCAAGCGCCAGCGTCAGATTGCGTGCCTCGATGACGATGCTATCGCCAGCGGCGCGGGCGGGGGCTGGCGAGGAAAAAGCGGATGCTGTCACATAGGCGCGGATACAAGGCGATCGGGGTGGCTGTCCAACTCCTGCTTGCGGCCTTCTTGCTGGGCGGAGGTGCCGCCACCGCGCAGACGCCCGCGAGCCGGCAGACGCCGCTGATCTGGGCATTCGGCGACAGTCTGACGGCCGGCTATGGCCTGCCGCCAGCGCAGGGTTTTCCCGTGCGATTGCAGGCGGCGCTACGCCGGGTCGGCATTCGCGCCACCGTGCGTAATGGCGGGATCGCGGGTGACACGTCCGCGCAGGGACGCGCCCGTCTCGCCTGGGGCCTTCGCGGGCTGGGGCGCAAGCCGGACCTCGTTCTTGTGGAGCTCGGCGCCAACGATATGCTGCGAGGCCTGCCGCCAAGCGCGACGGAGAGGAACCTCGATCTGATCCTGCGTGAGTTGAAGCGTCGCGACATACCGGTGCTGTTCGTCGGCATGCGGGCGGCGCCGAATTTGGGTGCAGCATATCGTCGCAGTTTCGAAAGCCTGTATCCGCGACTGGCGCGACGGCATGCTGTGCCGCTCTACCCGTTCTTTCTTGATGGAGTCGCGGGCAATCAGGCGTTGTTCCAGGCCGACGGCCGGCACCCCAATGCCCGCGGGGTCGAAGTGATCGTCAGGCGCATCCTTCCGACCGTTCGCAAGGCCTTGCCCGACAGGTGAGGGCGACGACAAGACGGCCGTGAACCTTGGTTTGCCTTGCTTTGCCTTGCCAATCGTCCGATCACTTGAACGGGTGCCGCGCTTTAAGTCGTGGGCGTGGACTTCAGTGCCTTCATGAAGCTGCCGATGGCAGGTTGCAGCTCAGCGAACAGCGGATGCTTGCGATGCCGCAGCACGGTCTCAGTGAAAAGCTTCAGCCCGATGGCGAAGCTTGCCGCTTCATCATCGGGAACGATGGCCTTGCTGCGGACCCGCTCCACGATGGCAAAGAGTTCATCGTGATTGCTGGTTTCGAACACGAGCGGTCCCGCCGTATTCTGTTCGTCGAGCGCTTCGACCGTGACGCGATAGTGATGTGCCATGAATTTCCTGCTTCGTACCGGCGACGTGCGGGGGCACCGCACGCCGCCTGATGATCAAGCCACTTCCGGTAGCTTATCCAGATATTTGTCGAGAGTGATGGGATAGTCGCGCACTCTGACCCCAGTGGCGTTGTAGATGGCATTGGCGACCGCCGCGCCGACGCCGCACAGCAAACGCCCAGCGGACCGCTTAACGCGCGAGATGGGAGTTGGAGCCCAGCCTGCTGAACCGCCGATCAGATCCGCGAGCAATCACTGCAGGATGAATTGGACGGCCAGTCCGGAGAAGGGAGGACGCACATAGCAGGTCCTTGCCCGCGATCACCACACAGCGATGAGAATTGGCGGTGAGCGCGATCTGGTTGGCCGTTCCTGGATGGCGTTCATGAAACACGCAAGTCGTGCGGGGTGGAGATCGACTGATGCGCTTTCTGCAAGAATCGTATTGCGGCCATCTCGGCGCGCACCGGAGGAAGGTTCGGCTTGGATCACGGACAAACGATTTAGCGAAACTTACATAAATTGCGATGTTTTGATCTAGAATGAACTTTATCAATGTATAGGTGTGCTGCATTAAAAAGCCCGCAGTATCGGCAGGCTTGCAAAGCTGGAAAACTGCTTCAAAATACAACCTTAGTCATTGGACTATATAGCTGGTGGTGTTTGTGGCTCGAGAAGGATTACGGTGCAGCTAGGGCAAAGCCTGATGGCGGATCGTATTCGGGAGCGGGATTGGTCCTCGAGTCCGCTCGGTCCTCGTGAACAGTGGCCGCTGGAGCTTACCACGGCCCTTGGTCTGATTCTCGAATCCGCTTTCCCGCAATATCTTGTCTGGGGAGATGACCTGCTCAGCTTCTTCAACGATGCCTATATGGGCGTGCTGGGGAAGAAGCCCGACGCGCTTGGCCGATCGTTCGCCGAGGTATGGCCTGAGGTTTGGGACGAGCTCGCCCCCATCGTGCATGACGCCATGGCGGGGCAGGCGACATTTCAGGAAAACAGGCTGCTGATCCTGGATCGGGGCGCCGGGCTGGAGGAAACGTGGTGGACGTTCTCTTACTCTCCCGTGCGCGGCGCGGGAGACCGGATCTGCGGTGTCCTATGCACGGTGTGGGAAACGACCAGGCTGATCCTGGCGGAGCGGCAGGCGGTGCAGCAGGCAGACGAGTTCCGGCGCTTCAGCGCGCTTGTTCCCGAGCTGCTGTGGGTGACCAGGACACCTCACGAGGTCAACTGGGCCAATCAGCGGATGATCGAGTTTCTGGGCGTCGATCCGACCACGATCGGGGTCGACTGGCCATCACTGGTGCACCCCGACGACGTTGAGCCGATCCGCCTGCGGTTCGAGAAAGCACTTGCCACGCGCACGACGATGGAAAGTCGGCACCGGCTGCGCCGTGCAGACGGCAGCTTCCGCTGGGTGCTGGTCCGTTCGCAGCCCGTCATTGGTCCGGATGACGAGATTGAAGGTTGGTACAGTGCTGCCACCGATATTCACGATTGGCATATCGCGGCCGAATCGATGCACTTCAAAGAGGAGCTGTTCGACACATTCGCGCGATCATCTCGTAAAGTGTTGTGGATCGTCGACGTCGCAAGCCAGCGCATAGAATATCTGGGGGGCGACAGCGCGCACATCTGGGGGGAGCAGAGCGCCCCGCAAATTCGATCAAGGGGCGATTGGCTGCGAAGCGTCCATCCAGAGGATCGCGATCGGCAGGAAGACTTCCTGCCGCGGCTGCAGAATGGTGAGCTGATCCAGGAAGAATATCGGGTGATCGGCCACGAAGGGCGCATCCGGAAGGTGCGCGAGACCCTGTTTCCCGTACCCGACAGCGACGGCGCCATCCGCCGTGCCGGTGGCATCGCCGAGGCCGTCGACGCGCCCGAGCTGCCGCATGTGTATTTGGTGGTGACTGAACCTGCGGCGGCGCGCAGCCTGGCGAGCCACTTCTGGCGACGTGGCTTCAAGCCACGTACATTCGCCGGTGTTGATGAATTCCTGAAGATTGCTCCAGCGCTCCAGTCGGGCTGCGTTCTCCTGGGTGACCCCGGCGGGGCAGGCAGCGTGGGCCGCGTGCTGGGCGCGTTCGGGCTTCGGCGTCACGCCTTTCCCACGATCGTTCTCACCCCGCGGCACAGCGATGCTGAGGAGGTTCGCGTGCTGATGAAGATGGGGGCCTTTGACGTCCTTCCCGTGGGGGGCGAGTCAGAGGAGCGGCTTCTGAACACCGTGCGTGAGGCGCTCCATAACGTCGATCCGGTTCAGGCCGAGCCGCCGGCCCGCTCTGCGCGCGAGCGGCTGGTCGCGCTGTCGCCTCGCGAGCGGGAGGTTCTGGATCGCCTTGTCGCGGGGCTAAGCAGCAAGCTGATCGCCAAGGAGCTCATGCTCAGCCCGCGTACCGTTGAAGTGCATCGCGCCAACATCAAGGACAAGCTCCACGTGGCCACGATCTCCGAAGCCATGGCGCTGGCCGCTGCGGCCAAGGCATCCGCCGCGATGTCCACATCCATGGTTAATAGGAGGTAAATCCAATCCAATGGCACTAAGTAGTCACGTAGTGGCTTGCGCTAATGGCATCAGTATTCTTCCCTACTTAAATCGTTTGCGAGAAGAGGAAGTGTATCAGGGTCCGGGCTGTCTCGCGGCACCGGTAGGTGATCTCGTCTTCGTCGTAGGTAGCGTATGCTGCCGTGCAACAGTTCCGAGCTGCCGAGTGCAGTAATCGGAAGGTTTGGGGAGTCGTCGAGCCGTGACCGGACAGTCGAGTGATATCATCACATCATATGTAAATCCTGGAAGCACGAGCACCGTCAATCCAGGAACCAGCGGCATCGTCAGACTTCCCTATACGCCCACCGAAGTGGCGCAGTTCGCGCGTGAGGGAAATGCGCTTGTGGTTCGCCTCCAGGACGGCGGAACGGCGCGAGTTGAAGATTTCTACTCCTCGGCGCCGGACGGCAGCCTGAAGGATCTCGTGCTCCAGGGCAGTGACGGCCGCGTGTGGCTGGCGCGGGCACCGGCGGGCGCCACGGATTTCAGCTTCATCGAGATTGCCGCTGGAGACCAACTGGTCGGCGGCGCGGTCGGATCGGCTGCTGCGAGCGGCGTCGGCGGGCTGGCAGGCCCTCTGGCGGGCGTGGGCGCCGGCCTGCTGGGCGGCGTGGTCGGCGGCGCGGTAGTCGGCGATGAGGCGGAGGACGGCGATGCCGACGCTGATGCTGACGCCGACGCTGATGCGGATGCGGATGCGGATGCTGATGCCGACGCTGACGCTGACGCTGACGCAGATGCTGACGCTGACGCTGATGCTGACGCTGATGCTGACGCTGACGCAGACGCGGATGCCGACGCAGACGCGGACGCTGACGCTGACGCTGACGCAGACGCAGACGCAGACGCAGACGCTGACGCTGACGCTGACGCTGACGCTGATGCTGACGCAGATGCCGATGCCGACGCGGATGCTGATGCTGACGCTGACGCAGACGCGGATGCCGACGCAGACGCGGACGCGGACGCTGACGCAGACGCTGACGCAGACGCTGACGCTGACGCTGACGCTGACGCTGACGCAGACGCAGACGCTGACGCAGACGCAGACGCAGACGCAGACGCTGACGCTGACGCTGACGCTGACGCAGACGCAGACGCAGACGCAGACGCAGACGCAGACGCAGACGCAGACGCAGACGCAGACGCAGACGCTGACGCTGACGCTGACGCAGACGCAGACGCTGACGCTGACGCTGACGCAGATGCCGATGCCGATGCCGACGCTGACGCTGACGCTGATGCGGACGCTGACGCTGACGCTGACGCAGATGCCGACGCTGACGCTGATGCTGACGCAGATGCTGACGCTGACGCTGATGCTGACGCTGACGCTGACGCGGATGCTGACGCTGACGCGGATGCCGACGCTGATGCTGATGCTGATGCTGATGCCGACGCGGATGCCGACGCTGATGCTGATGCTGATGCTGATGCTGATGCCGACGCGGATGCCGACGCAGACGCTGATGCCGACGCGGACGCAGACGCAGACGCTGACGCTGATGCGGATGCGGATGCGGATGCTGACGCGGACGCGGACGCCGACGCCGACGCCGACGCCGATGCGGACGCTGACGCTGACGCTGACGCTGACGCTGATGCTGATGCCGATGCTGACGCTGACGCTGACGCTGACGCTGATGCTGATGCGGACGCTGACGCAGACGCAGACGCGGATGCCGACGCCGACGCCGATGCTGACGCTGACGCTGACGCGGACGCGGACGCAGATGCTGACGCTGACGCTGACGCTGACGCCGACGCCGACGCCGACGCAGATGCTGACGCAGACGCAGACGCAGACGCAGACGCTGACGCAGATGCGGATGCCGACGCTGACGCTGATGCTGATGCTGATGCTGATGCTGATGCGGATGCGGATGCGGATGCTGACGCTGATGCCGACGCTGATGCTGATGCTGATGCTGATGCTGACGCTGACGCAGACGCTGACGCGGATGCCGATGCGGATGCTGACGCGGATGCTGATGCCGACGCAGATGCCGACGCGGATGCGGATGCTGACGCCGACGCCGATGCAGACGCTGACGCTGATGCGGACGCCGACGCCGACGCCGACGCTGACGCCGACGCAGATGCAGATGCAGATGCTGACGCTGACGCTGACGCAGACGCAGACGCGGATGCAGACGCTGACGCTGATGCGGACGCCGACGCTGACGCCGACGCAGATGCAGATGCAGATGCTGACGCTGATGCGGACGCTGACGCTGACGCCGACGCTGACGCCGACGCTGACGCTGACGCTGACGCAGATGCGGACGCTGACGCTGACGCTGACGCTGACGCAGATGCGGATGCTGACGCGGACGCCGACGCTGACGCTGACGCAGACGCCGACGCCGATGCGGACGCAGATGCGGACGCCGACGCCGACGCCGATGCGGACGCAGACGCTGACGCAGACGCAGATGCAGATGCAGATGCAGATGCGGACGCTGATGCGGACGCCGACGCCGACGCTGACGCGGACGCCGACGCCGACGCAGATGCTGACGCTGACGCAGACGCTGACGCGGACGCTGACGCAGATGCGGATGCCGACGCTGACGCTGACGCTGACGCCGACGCGGACGCGGACGCCGATGCCGACGCTGATGCTGATGCTGACGCTGACGCAGACGCGGATGCCGACGCAGACGCTGACGCTGACGCGGACGCGGACGCTGACGCAGACGCAGACGCTGACGCAGACGCAGACGCAGACGCTGACGCAGACGCCGACGCTGACGCTGACGCAGACGCAGACGCTGACGCTGACGCTGACGCAGACGCAGACGCAGACGCTGACGCAGACGCCGACGCTGACGCTGACGCAGACGCAGACGCTGACGCTGACGCGGACGCGGACGCGGACGCCGATGCCGACGCTGATGCTGATGCTGACGCTGACGCAGACGCGGATGCCGACGCAGACGCTGACGCGGACGCGGACGCTGACGCAGACGCAGACGCTGACGCTGACGCAGACGCAGACGCAGACGCAGACGCTGACGCTGACGCAGACGCAGACGCTGACGCTGACGCGGACGCGGACGCGGACGCCGATGCCGACGCTGATGCTGATGCTGACGCTGACGCAGACGCGGATGCCGACGCAGACGCTGACGCTGACGCAGACGCTGACGCTGACGCAGACGCAGACGCAGACGCTGACGCTGACGCAGATGCCGATGCCGATTCCGACGCGGACGCTGACGCTGACGCAGATGCCGACGCTGACGCTGACGCGGATGCTGACGCTGACGCTGACGCTGACGCTGACGCTGACGCTGACGCTGACGCAGATGCTGACGCAGATGCCGACGCTGACACTGACGCTGACGCTGACGCTGACGCAGACGCAGACGCAGACGCAGACGCAGACGCTGACGCAGACGCTGACGCAGACGCAGATGCGGATGCTGACGCTGACGCTGACGCTGACGTTGTCGCCTACGACGACCTCGTCACTGCGCAGGTGGATGTGCGGGCTGTTGTTACCGAACGAGTGGCTAGTGACGGCACCTCGGTGCTGGTGAACGTCGGCAATTTTTCCGACACGTTCGAGTTCACCGTCGCCTCGGGAACAACGACTGACGCGACGTTCACGGTGACCGCTGGTGGGCTGGTGGGCGTGCTGAACAACCCAACGGCCGTGCTCGAAGTGAACACTGGCGCCGGATGGGTGCGCCTGGGCGATGCTTCCACCGGAGGGCTGCTGGATCTGCTGGGCGCGGCCAGGGGCTTCACGGTGACGGCCGAGGACCTGCAGGCCGGCGACTACCGCCTCACTTATGGCGGTGGCGGTACGCTGGGCGTGGGAACGGAAATCAACCTGACGGCGGAGCTAGCCGACGCCAGCCTGACCGAGTTCGAGCTGGTGAGCGCTGCGCCAGTGACCGGCAATATATTCGCCGCGTCTGAAGCGGGGCCTGCCGACGAACGTGGCACGGGCAATGCTGCCGTGCTGCAGGTGCTCAATGAAGAAGGGATCTACGTCGCGGTTCCGCCCGGCACCCAGGTTCTGGGTGAGTATGGAACGCTAGTCATCAATCCGGACGGCAGCTTCACCTATACGCCCAGTGGGGCGGTGGAGAGCATCGGACTGGTGGACAGCTTCCAATATCAGCTGATCGGCCCGGACGGCGCATCGCAGGCGACGCTCAACATACGCCTCGATAGTCCGGATGCCGACATCGTCTGGGATCAAACCGATCTCGGCGCGGATGGGACCACTGTTGTCGCGACCGACGACACGGACCAGGCATCCGTGCTGCTGGCGCCGAGAGTCGAGACGACCACCGTAAACAACGCGATCGACTATACCAGTATCGCCGCATTGGGAGGATCGGACACTTATCGCTTCAATGTTGCCGCCGACACCACCGCGGACCTTACGCTGAACGTAACTTCCAACTCGCTGCTCAATCTTCTGGGTCAGACGAACTTCACGCTCCAGCAGTACATCAACAATCGGTGGGTCGCGTTGACGGGCAGCAGCGGCGGGTCCCTGATCGAGCTGGCCGGGCTTACCGGTGGCGGCATCCAGGCTCAGGCCGAGGATCTCGGGCCAGGAAGCTACCGCGTGGTGGTTTCAACCGGCGGTCTGGGCGTGCTGACCGATATCGATGGCGTCGCCATCATCGAGAGAACCTACCTCAACGAGTTCGTCCCGAGCGATGTGGTGCTGGCGACCGGGAACGTCGTCGACGGTGGGCCCGGTGCCGACATTCTGGGATCCGACTCGACGGTCTTGCGTATCGAGCGGCAGGATGGCGTGTTCGTGGCACCGGGTTACGGCGGAGTATCGATCACCGGCGACTATGGCGTGCTCACCATCCAGGCGAACGGCGACTATGTCTATCGACCGTTCCTGAACGCTGCATCGCTGGGGCAGACGGATCGCTTCACTTACGAACTGATCCATCCCAACAGCGATCGGGTTGAGGCCGAGCTGGCGATCGATATCGTCGCGCCGACCAGTGGTGGCTCGCTTGCGGCAATCTCGACAGGGGATGAGGCCCCAGCGGAGGCGACCGTGGCGACGCTGCATGCCGATGTTGTGGCTCTGGACGGGCTGGTCGGGGCGGACGTCTCGATCGACGACGGGCTGCATGCGCAAATGGGCCGCCATGGTAACGGCGCTGCAGAGCTAACTGCCGAGCCTATGACGGCCGATGCGACATTGTTGGATCTGCATGGCGACACGGTGGTGCTGGCGGGGCTGGACGATCCGCAGGGTGCCTTCGACAGCGAAGACCTGGGGTCGATCGGGTCGTACGACGACGCGGTCAGCCTGCCAGCGTTCGAGGACGTGTTGGAGATTGAGCCGCAGGATGATCTGCCGAGCGATCCATCGTCGCCGGCAGGCGCTGCAACAGTCGATCATCCCGATCAGTCTGCCGAAGCCATCGAGATCGAGGCGGCCGTCCTGATCGACAATCCCTTACACGACCCGTGGACGAATGCCGTCTCACACGTCTGACGAAAGGCCATTGCAGGTCAGCAACCGCCACTGCCGGCAGCCCAAGCGCTGCCGGCGGTGGCTCGTCATATCGGCCAGCCTGGTGTTGATCGGGAACGGCACATTGGCCGGAGCTTACGCGCAGGAACGGAAATCCGGACCCTCCGCTTCGGCCGCCAACCCCGCGCCCGACCTGGTGGGCCCGCCGAGGTCGGCCGAATCCGAGCCGCTTGGCGCGCTGTCGCTCGACGTGGCGGTCCGCCGAGCCGTGGAGTGGAACCCGTCGGTAGAAGAGGCGGTGGCGAGGATCGGCGCCGACGAGGCGGAGATCCGAGTCGCGCGCGCCGGCTATTACCCCACGATCCGTGGCGGGATCGGCACGCAATATGACAATCGGTTGCGCGGCACCGCGTGGCTGCCTCGCCCGCAATTGTCCGTATCCCAGATGCTACTCGACTTTGGAAAGGTAGCCAGCGATGTCGCGGTCGCACGAGCGGGCGTGGAGATCAGTCGCGCGCGGCTGCTGCTGGCGATCGATGCCTTGGTCCGAGACACCGCGCAGGCCGTGATCGAGATACAGCGTCACGAAGCCCTGATCGATGTCGCCACCGCCCAGCTTGAAAGCGTGCTCGCCATCAACACGCTGGTGCAGCAGCGCACCCGCAACGGCGCCAGCACGCGATCGGACGCGGTGCAGGCGGAGGCGCGTGTGGAGGCCGCGCGCGTCGCCGTGCTCGATATCCAGGCGCAGCTTGACCGCTGGCGCAGCGTGCTCGGTTATCTCATCGGCAGCAAAGGGCCGGTTTCGGCTGTTCGGAGCGGTACGCCGGCTTGGCTGGACCATATCTGCGAGGGGCCCGCGCCGGATCTGTCGCAGATGCCGGCCGTGCTGGAGGCGGGAGCGCGGCGGGAAGAGGCGACGGCGCAGTTGCGCCGCGCTCGCGCCGATGCACTGCCGACGCTGTCGCTGGACGCAGGCGCGGCAGCCGACGTGCGGGATCCGATATCAAACCGGAGCAACTATAATTTCGGCCTGTCGGTCTCCAGCAATCTGTTTCAGGGCGGTGCGTCCCGGGCACGTCGTGCCGGCGCGGAGCAGTCGCTGCGCGCGGCCAATGCTGCGGTGGAGGCGAGCACCATAGAAGTGGCACGCGCCTTGGCCGAGGCGCGCCAGCAGATCCCGAGCCTGCGGCAGCGAAGCGACACGCTGGGCACTCGCGAGGCGATGATGCGGGAAACCGGCAAGCTTTACCGCCTGCAATATCTCGAGATGGGCACACGGACACTGATCGACCTGCTCAATGCGGAGCAGGAGCTGCACCAAGTGTTGTTCGACCGAGTGAACGCCGAGCACGATTTGCGGCGGCTGGGGATCGACTGCATGTTCAACAAAGGCCAATCGCGGGACCGCTTCGCCTTGAGCGGCATGCGGGTGCGTGGGGTGATCCTATGACAAGGCCCGATCCGGTCGTGGGCGATCCCATGCAGGCAGAAGATGGAGGGGAAACCTCCACCCGGCAGGAGCAGATCGAGCGGTGGGTCGCGGCGCTGAGAGAAGTTGCGGTGCAATTCCGGGTGCCCCAGTCGATGCAGGCCGCACGATTGTCCGCATCCTGGGACGGAGCGACAGACCAGCGCGCCCGGATCACCCATGTGGCATCCCGCATGGGGCTGCGCGTGAAATTTCAGGACGCATCCGCGCTGGATGGTGAGCTGTCGCCGTGGCTGCTGCCGCTGATCGTGCAAATGCGTGACGGCCAGATTGGCATATTGACCAGCGCCAATGCCGACGGCGATGGAAGCCTGCTGATTGCAGGCTCGGGCGCGTATCCTACGACCGTTCGGCTGGCTGAGCTGCGGCAGGGCACGGACATGGTGGTGGTGGCGCGGCCCACGCGCGGGATCGCTGATGCCCGCGTCGACGCCTATGTCGAGCCGTTCGAGCCCAAATGGCTGTGGAAGCTCGCATTTCAGGAGCGTGGCGAGTACCTGCCCGTGCTCGCTGCCTCGCTGCTGGTGCACCTGCTGGGGCTGACGGGCATACTTTTTTCGATGCAGGTCTATGACCGGGTAGTGCCGGCGGAGTCGATCCCGACGCTGTATGTCCTGTTCATTGGCGTGCTGCTGGCGCTCGGCTTCGATTTCGTCTTGCGACAGCTGCGTACGGGGATGATCGACCTGCTCGGCAAGCGTGCCGACCTGAGGATTTCGGACCGGGTGTTCGGACACGCGCTCCGGGTCCGTAATCGGGCGCGACCGGTATCCACCGGCAGCTTTACCGCCCAGCTGCGCGACCTGGATCAAGTACGCGAGCTGATGACCTCCAGCACGGTAGCCGCGCTGGCGGATCTGCCCTTCTTCTTCCTGTTCCTAGCTATTTTTTGGTTCATCGGCGGCTCGCTTGTTCTGGTTCCGCTCGTGGCGCTGTTCCTGTTGGTGGTGCCGGCGGCGCTCGCCCAGCCGAAGCTGCGGCAGTTCGCGGTGGAGGCGGCGCGGGAAGGATCCTTGCGGAGTGGCATGCTGATCGAGGTTGTCCAAGGTGTCGAGGACGTGAAGACGCTGCAGGCCGAAGAGCGTTTTCAGCAGCAGTGGAACCATCTGAACGCCGGCGCGGGCGAGGCTCAATTGCGGCTGCGAGGCCTGACCGCCCGCCTGGTATCGTGGACTCAGACAGTGCAGCTGGGGGTTTACGTCTCGGTCATCTTCTTCGGTGCGCCGCTGGTGATGGCCGGTGACATGACCACCGGCGCCTTGGTGGGAGCGTCAATGCTCGGTTCGCGCATGATGGCGCCGCTGTCGCAAGTAACACAGGTCCTAAGCCGGTTGCAGCAAGCGCGCACCAGCGTGAGCGGGCTGAACAAGGTAATGGAACTGCCGGTCGACCATCCTGATCACGAATCGCGCGTGCACCTGCCACGAATAGCTGGCGACATTTCGTTTCGTGAGGCCGTGTTCCGCTACGGCGACCCGCAATCGCCTGCCGCGCTGAGCGTCAGCCGACTGCAGATCACCGCCGGCGAGAAGGTGGCGATCCTGGGACGCAACGGCGCCGGCAAGTCGACGCTCCTGCAGGCGCTGTCGGGGCTGCTTGAGCCGGTTTCCGGCGAAGTGCTGGTTGACGATGTCGCCCTGTCGCAGATTGATCCGGCCGACGTTCGGCGCGACATCAGCCTGCTTTCGCAGCGAGCGCGGCTGTTCCACGGCACGATCCGGGACAATTTGCTGATGGGGGCGCCTCATGCTGGAGACGAGCAGCTGCGCGCCGTGCTGGCGACGGTGGGTGCCGACGAGTTTGTACGGCGGCTGCCGCGCGGGCTGGAGCATGTCATCTTTGAAGGTGGCGCGGGGCTTTCCGGTGGCCAGGTTCAGGCCTTGTTGCTCGCCCGTCTCCTCATCCGCGATCCGTCGGTGATCCTGCTGGACGAGCCGACGGCGGCAATGGACGAGGCGACCGAGCGTCACTTCCTTGCTCGTTTCCGGGAATGGAGTGCGGACCGCACGGTGGTGATCGCAACGCATCGCACTCGCGCGCTCGACCTGGTGGATCGCCTGATCGTGGTAGATGGTGGTCGAGTGGTGGCCGATGGGCCGCGCGACGAGGTGCTGGAGCGGCTTCGTACGCCGCGCTCGCCGGCGAAGGTGGTTCCGGTACGAAGGGATCGGGCGTGATGGCGACCAGGGCGGAAGCGCTGAACGGAAGCTGGGTGTTCGGCGATGCGGACGGGGCAAGGCTCGGACGGGCGACACGCCTTACTTGGGTGATCGCCGCCTGCCTGACGGCTCTGGCCATCTGGGCATATTTCGCGCGACTAGACGAGGTGACCACCGGCGCCGGGCGTGTCGTGCCGTCAACTCGCGAACAGGTGATCCAGTCGCTGGAAGGCGGAATCCTCGCAAAGCTGACGGTAAAACAGGACGATATCGTCCGGCCAGGCCAGGTTCTCGCCCAGCTGGACCCGACCCAGAGCGCCTCCACCTTCGAGGAGAGTGCGGCGAAATATCGTGCGGCGCTCGCAAGTGTCGCCCGGCTGGAGGCCGAGGTCGGGCAAACGACACCGGTCTTCCCTGCGGAGCTGAACGGCTTTGCGGAGCTCAAGGCAAAGGAGTTGCGGCTGTACGAAGCGCGTCGGCGCAGCCTGGACAAGTCGCTCGCCTGGATCCGCCGCTCGATCGCGCTTTTGTCGAATGAGGTGCAGATCGGCCAGCGGCTGATCGCGGTAGGCGCGGCCAGTAATGTCGAAGTACTGCGGCTACAGCGTCAGCTTGCCGAACTGGAGCTTAAGCAGGCAAATCTCACGTCCGAGTATATCGTCCAGGCGCGCGAGGAACTGGCCAAGGCCAATGCCGAAGTGACCACGCTGGCGCCCGTGGTCGAGGGTAGGGCCGACACGCTGGCCCGGCTGACGCTGCGATCGCCGGTACGCGGAATCGTCAAGAACATCGAAGTGTCGACGATCGGCGGAGTCATTCCGCCCAACGGCAAGTTGATGGACATCGTACCCCTGGATGATCGGCTGCTGGTGGAAGCGCGCATTTCGCCCCGCGACATTGCGTTCATCCATCCCAAACAGCCTGCGACAGTGAAGATTACAGCGTATGACTATGCGATCTATGGCGCGCTGAAAGGAGAGGTGGCAACGATTTCTCCGGATACGATCAAGGACGAGGCCAAGCCGGACGTCGAATATTACCGCGTGCTGATCCGCACGGATCGCGACGCCTTGTTGAACAAGGAAGGACGCCGCTTCCCGATCGTTCCGGGCATGGTCGCAACCGCCGATATCCATACCGGCAGCAAGACAGTTTTTCAGTATCTGGTGAAGCCGTTCAACAGGGGACGCGAGGCGCTGCGGGAGCGGTGAGCGCGAGCGGGCATTGTGTGTGGGCGGCGACCCTTCTCCTCTCGCTCACCGTGGAGACGCCAATGCGTCCAAGACTGATGCCCAACGAAGTTCAGCGGCCGGGGCCCTTGCGAGTGCCGCGTGGCCGACAAGGCTTTGATGGGCGCGAAGCGCTGCACGGTGCCACCAGCAACCGCCAGCGATGCACCGGCGTCCCGGACGCTTACTGGGTGCCAAGCCCCGGCGGCGGCGCCTGCATCCGCACCTATCCGGCGGGCAGCCCGCGGGCGGGCGAGCTAATGATGGTCTATCTGCCCGGTGACGTTCTGCTGCGAGGGCGCGGAGGTATACGCCTGATCGCGGGCAGCTATGCCCGGCGCTCGCCGGCGGACATCCGGCAGGAGATGACACGTTGGTCGCGCGAGGGAGGCGTGCCGGCACTGTTTCTGGCGCGGCCCGGCCTTTATGGTTCCTCGGGAAATCACGGCGCGCGGCGGCGGATTGAGGAGGTGCGGCTGGTCGATGGTGCGCTGAACCGCATCAAGACACGTTACCGGGTCAGCAGCTTCATTCTGGCTGGGCAGTCCGGCGGTGGACACCTCGTCGCATCGCTGGTGAACCGGCGCCGGGATGTTGCGGCTGCCTTCATCGGTTCTGGCCTCGTTTCCGCTGTGGAGGTGATGAAGGCATATCAGAAGCGGCGCGGCAGGGACGGCGGGCCAGTCGAGGATCCGGACGCCGTTTATGATCCGATCGGGCATGTGCAGGCGATCTCCCGACCTGCCCCCGACATCTTCGTGCTGTCAGATCCCGGCGATCGGATCGTGCCCTTTCTCAGCCAGCGGCACTATGTGGAACGGCTGCGGGCGTCCGGGCTACATCCCACCCACGTCCTGTTGCGCGGGGAGGGGCGCAGCCGTCACCTGCTGGCTGAGCCGATCAAGACAGGTGCGGCACATTACGCGCGAGGCGATCGCGGCGGCGCGATTACCGAGGCGTTGCGCGCACTGGCACCGCTACCGCATCCAGCGCTGGAAGCTCCGAACTGAGCAGTGCGCGGGCGGCGGTGTCGCGGGCGGCGCGGGTCGGTGCGCCCAGTACCGCTGCGATCCAGCGTCTCTGGTGTTGATCGGTCAACGTCAGCAGCAGATGGTGGGCACGTGCGCCCACGCTCCCGGTGCGGAGCCCATCCACGCCGGGGATCGCGCCGATCAGCCGATTGGTGTTGGGATAGGTGGCGCCTTTCCATTCGAATGATTGCCTGCCGGACAGCGCATGTACGCGCGGAGCATGTTCCAGCACATGGGCTGCCAGCCGGATTGCATCGATGCCCGTGATCGCCTGTCCCCGGCCTATGCCGCTTGGCGAGGCGAAGCGGCTGTGAGCCATGCCGATTGCCTGCGCGCGCTCGTTCATTCGCCGGGTGAACTCCTCCACCGAGCCGCTGTGCCATTCGCCGAGCGCATGCGCCGCCTCGTTCGCACCGACGATGGCAGTCGCAGCCATAAGGTTGGCGATGGTGACACGTTCGCCGGTCTCCAACCGCCAGCGGCTGTCGACGGCTGCGGCGGCAAGAGAGATCTCAACCAGCTCGTCTTCGGACGTGCCGAGTTCCTTCAAACGCTCTTCCACCAGGCAGAGGGTGAGCAGCTTTGCCAACGCAGCAGGATGATGAACAGCCTCCGGTTGTTCGGCAAACACCATCCGCGAAGCATCGACATCGTAGAGGAGGCGGCTCTGCGCCGCGGCTGGGCGAGGAACAGGCGCCTTCAGCAGTGGCGGGGCAAAGCTGGCGCTCAGAGACTTGAGCCAGACGACCAGCTCATGAATTCGCCGGCTGTTCGATCCTTTGAAGAGCACCACATCGCCATCGTTCAGGTCCGTGCGAAGCAGAGCCTGTAGATCGGCGAGCGTTTCGGCATGCATGCCGCGCTGGGCGGCCGGCAGAGCGTTCCAGAGGCCGCTCCACAGCGGCCCCGCGACATGCACGCGATCGATGCGGGGATCGATTGCCGTTGCCAGGCCGGTGTGAAGCGATGCCTCAGCTTCACCCAGTTCCGCCATCTCGCCGAGCACCGCCATACGGCGCAGACCGGGGCGCTCGGCAAGGTCGGCGAGCGCCGCCGCCATGGAGACGGGGTTGGCGTTATAGGCATCGTCGATCAGCGTCACCTGCTTGCCGTCGACCGCCAGCGTCACCGTTTCGCCCCGACCAGGTAGCGAGCGAAAACCGCCCAAGGCTTCAATAGCCGGTTCAACAGGGTGACCAAGCGCCATCACCGCGGCGAGCGCCGCGAGCGCATTTAGCGCCATATGCTCACCCGAGGCGCCCAACACGAAGCGGACGGTGCGCCCGAATACTACCGCTTCCCCTGCGCGCGAGGCTGCGTCGTAGGAGAGGAGGCGCAATTCGCAGTCTGCCGACCGGCCATAATGAATGACGCGCAGCTGCCGCTCCTGTGCAGCCGCATGGACAATTTCCCACTGGTCCATGTCGCGGTTGAGGATGGCGGTTCCACCCGGCGCCATGCCAAGGAAGATCGCGCTCTTCGTACGGGCGATGTCGGCCACGCTGCTCCCGTTGGTCAGGTGCGCGGGCGCTATGTTGGTAAAGATGGCGATATCAGGCCGCGCAAGCCGGGCGCTATGCGCCATGCGGCCCACCGCAAGCTCCAGGACGATGTGCTTTGCTTCCGGCGGCATGGAGGCGAGGTTCCAGGCAACGCCATGCGGCAGATTTCCGCTGTGAGCGCTGTGGCCGACCGGGCCGAACGGCTCTAGCGCGTGAGCGACCATCGCGACGGCAGTCGTCTTCCCGGCGCTGCCAGTGATTGCGATCACCGGCACGCGAAGGCGCTGGCGCGCCGCCCGACCCAATGCCAAAATTGCTTCGCCGGTGTCATCCACTCGAAGCACCGGCAACCCTGCGGGCAAACCCACCAGTTCACCGTCTGTGACCACCGCGGCTGCCGAAGGCGAAAGGCTGGCAAGCGCCGCTGGCCGCATGCCACGGCTGGTATCAAGCGCACGCACCACCGCGATCTGACCGGGCTGATAAGTCGGGGGATGGATGCAGACGCCGTTTGCCGACCAGCCTGCCGGCGGCGGCGCGCTCCAGCTTCCGCCGGTCGCGGCCGCGAGCCGGTCGGCATTCCACAGGGCGGCAGCCCCTGGCGTCGCGGCGGTCTGCCGCAGGGGCTGACCCGTGGTGCGATAGTGATGGTAGGCGACGAGGCCGGAGAGATAATGCTCCACATCATCGATCCGCACGCGAAAGCCCTGATGGCGGATGAAGAAGCTGCCGGCGATCCGATCGGGCCGTGCGAAATCCATGGCCAGTTCGGGCCAGAAATGCCCGTTCAGCAGATGGCGGACGCGCGCTTCCAGCGCTTCATTGAAGCGATCGGCATCCACTTCGGCCAGGAGATGGCGGTGCTCGGGAAGCTCGGCAATGCGCGACAGCATGGCATGAGCCGCCATCATCAGTTCGAGCAGGGTGGGGAAGGTCGTGATCCGGTCACGAACGAAGTCGAGATAACCGGCGATATTGTTGATACCGAAGCGGAAGTAGCGCTCCTCCGGCCGCACCAGTGTGAGCTCGTTTGTGCAATAACCCAGCCAATGGTCGTGGTGGCGCCAATGCTCGGCGGCGATGAAGTGGTCGTAGGCGCGCTCCACCACCGCGAGCCATCGCGGATCGCCGGTAAGCTGGTGAAGGCGCATCAGCGCGAAAGTCGCCTCCCCATCGTAATAAACGGTGCGGAACGGCTGCACGACCTGAAGATCCGGATAATGCAGCACATGGACGAAGGCGCCGGTCGCGGGATCCTGCATGAAGCGGATGCCGAGGGCCAGTCGATCCATCAGCGGCAGGTGGTCGCGGCAGCCGGTCACCTGTGCATGCCGAGCAAGCGCCAAGATCGCGACGGCATTGCCGCCAAGCTTGATCTCGTCACCCACGTCTACCAAGAACGCCGCCTCGCTGCCGTCCGGAAGCGTCGCAGGACCGATCAACTCGCGCAGTAAGTATCGGAGCGAGCGCTCGATTGCCGCGGCCAAATCCGGATCCCGCACCAGCTCCCACGCTTCAATCATCGCGTAGGTGGAACTGGCGTGCCGCAGCGTGTTGTACGCGTCGATCTGCCGGTCGAAGCAGGGGTGATATCCGTAGATGAAGCGACCATCGTCGCCGACCTGACGAGCGAGATGGCCCGCGCCCTCGCGAACCAGGGAGGCGACGTCTTCGGCTGCGAGCGAATCGATCCGGCGGCGGCCCCGCTCCAACCCGCTTTCGTGGAGGAGCACGCAAGTCCCAGCATCATCGGCGAAGGCACTGCGCGTCGAGAAGACGAACAGCCGTCCGTCGTCACCAAAGTCGATCTGCGGAGGCTGGCCATATTTGCGGCGGACGTAATGGTTGAAGTTGCGCTCGTTTAGCACCGCATGGGCAACCGCGTTGCCACCGTAGAGCATCGCGTTGGCGTTGAGCTCCTGCTCCAGGAAAGCGTGCTGGAAATCGGCATCGAGCGCGATCCCACAGCGGAAGTAGTTGCGCTTCGTCTGGCGCAAGCTGGCCCTGAGTTCCTTCCAGCTGGTATCTTCGAGTTGATCGACCAGATCCACGCGAAGCCACTTGATCGGCGTGAGACGGGATGCCTCGTGCACGGCCGTCACGAGGCAGGACCAAGCTTCTTCGAACGAGGGCGCCCGAAAGTTGAGCACCTGGGCACGCTGCGTCCCGGACGTGAAGGATGCGAAGAGGATCGTGCCTTGGCGATTATCTCCAAGCACGGGCGGCAAGGTCGAGATGAGCCTGTGCAGGCTGGCCAACATTTGCCCGATCGACATGCCAACTCCCCAATTTGCCACGGGAATGGGTGGTAAAGGCTTAGCGAATGCTAAAGAACGTGACGGAAGAAGTGCACTGAAATCGTGCAAAAGCATGAGGATCGTCTGCATCGCCCCGATGCAGGAGCGCACCCTCTACTTGGTTCCCCGCCGTGCCTGCCGACGCCGCAGGTTGCTCGCGCGATCGCTTTGCGTCGCCGCCGTCATGTTGAGGACAGCGCTCCTTTTCGGCGTGCTGAAGGGAGAGTCGCTGGTGGGTCCGCCGGGGCTCGAACCCGGGACCTCTCGATTAAAAGTCGCTTGCTCTACCGACTGAGCTACGGACCCTCACCAGCGACGACGCGCCTAGGCACAGAGCGGCGGCGGGTCAACCGGGCATGAAGTTGGCGCATGGTGAGCCCGGTTACGGGATCACGCCACTGGGGCGCGATTCGTGCGAGCGGTGCCAAGACGAAATCACGCGTGCGGAAGGCAGGGTGGGGGATCTTCAGCGCGGGTTTCCTGACCCGGCCGCCGGACCAGAGAATGATATCCAGATCGAGCACCCGTGCGCCCCACCGGCGTCCGCGGCGGCGCCCGAACTGCTGCTCCACTGCCTTCAGCTCGCGCAGGAGGGCGTCCGGTGAAAGCGACGTTTGAAGGAGTACGGCGGTGTTTGCGAAGCGCCGTGTCGAGGGCCCCATCGGCGCGCTGGTCATGATCGGGGCGAGTGTCAGAAGACCGGGAAGCGCCTCGATCGCTGCGGTCACCTCAGCTGCGGGGCCACCATGCCGACCACGCCGATTTGATCCCAATGCCACGACATAGGTTGAGCCCATCATGCCGGACAGCCTATCGGGCCGGGATGAACTTCGCACCTTCTCCCTTGCCGGCAACCGAGCCGCCGCGCGACTGCCCGCTTTGCCCCCGCCTGGTGGGGTTTCGTCATGCCTTGCAGGCGGAGTATCCGGACTGGTGGAATGCGCCGATACCGGCATTCGGCGACCCGAATGCCTGGCTGGTGATTGTCGGCCTCGCGCCGGGAAAGCACGGCGCCAACCGGACCGGACGGCCCTTCACCGGCGATTATGCCGGCGAACTGCTCTATGCCACGCTGGCCAAATACGGGCTGAGCGAGGGTCAGTTCGACGCGCGGCCGGATGACGGGCTTCAACTGCGTGGTACCATGCTGATCAACGCGGTTCGGTGCCTGCCGCCTGCCAACAAGCCGACGCCGGAAGAGATTCGCACCTGTCGCCCCTTTCTGGAAGCGCCCCTGGCGGCGCTGCCGAACGCTTCCATCTTCATCGCGCTGGGGCAGATTGCTCATCAGTCTGCGGTCAAGGCGCTGGGCGGAAAGTTGCCGAAGGCGAAATTCGGCCATTTGGCGGAGCATCGGATGCCGGATGGTCGCGTGCTGATCGATAGCTATCATTGCTCACGATATAATCAGAACACCGGCCGGCTCACTGCAGCCATGTTCGAAGCGGTGTTCGAGCGGGCGCTGGCGTGCCGACCTTCGTGAAGGATTAACGGGCAAAGGTTCGCCATCAACTGCCCGGGATGAGACTGGCGTACAGCCGGCCCCTTAGGCCTGCTGCGGCGCCGCTCCCAACGCTGAAGCGATGCGGTCGGCGAGCCGATCGGCGACATCTGCCTTTGGCATATGTTCCCAGGTCTCGACGCCATCGGCGGATACCAGATGCACGGTGTTCGTGTCTCCGCCCATCACGTCGCCGGACACGTCATTGGCAATGATCCAGTCGGCGCCCTTGCGGGCTAGCTTGTCGCGGGCGTGCGCCACCACATGCTCGGTCTCGGCCGCGAATCCGATCAGGAGGCGCGGGCGACGCGGGTCATGACCCAGGGTGGCGAGAATGTCGGGATTTTCGACAAGCTGGAGCGAGGGGATGCCACCGGCGGCCTTTTTCAGCTTCTGTTCGGCCGCATCCTGGGCGCGCCAGTCGGCTACCGCGGCCACCATTACCGCCGCATCGGCCGGCAAGGCAGCGTCAACCGCCCGGGCCATCTCACGCGCGGTTTCCACGTCGATCCGAGTGACCCCGGTGGGAGTGGGCAGCGCCACGGGACCGGCAACGAGCGACACACGGGCGCCAAGCGCCGCAAGCGCACCGGCGATCGCGAACCCCTGCTTACCGGACGAACGGTTGGCGATGTAGCGTACGGGATCGATCGGCTCATGCGTCGGCCCCGCGGTGACCAGGACGTGTTTGCCGGACAGTGGACGACCCTTGCCGCGGCGAGCGCCGCCGGACGTGTTCCCTGATCTTTCAGCCAGCAGCGCTTCGATCCTGGCAGTGATCACGGCCGGTTCGGGCAGACGGCCAGGGCCATATTCGCCGCAGGCCATGGCGCCTTCGTCCGGCTCCATCACCGTAATGCCGTCGGCGCGGAGCTGATCGACATTGCGCCGTGTCGCCGGATGAAGCCACATGCGCACGTTCATGGCAGGGGCGGCGAGCACCGGCTTGTCGGTCGCGAGCAGCAATGTCGTTGCGAGATCGTTCGCCAGCCCCGCCGCCATGCGCGCCAGCAGATCCGCCGTGGCGGGGGCAACGACTACCAGATCGGCCTGTCGGCTGAGCTGGATGTGCCCCATTTCCGCCTCGTCCTTCAGGTCCCAAAGGGTGGTGTGCACTTCTTCTTCGGAAAGGGCCGCCAGCGTCATGGCAGTCACGAAGTGGCTGCCGCCCTCCGTCAGAACGCAGCGAACGCCATGCCCTCCCTTGCGCAGGAGGCGCACGATCTCGCATGCCTTGTAGGCGGCGATGCCGCCGCCGACGATCAGGAGAACCCGGCTCATGCCGCCGTTCTTGTCACGGTGATACGGCGTCTGTCGAGCGCGGAGCGTGCTAAATCCCGCAATGCATCGGGAACGAAGACGAGCCCGATCGGCACGATGGGGGCGATCAGGAATGACCAGTGAACCCGATCGGGCGTGCCGAAGAACGTCATCACGAGCAGCTGAACGACGATGACGGTGAGTGCCCGGGTCGCAAGCGGGTCTCGCCAGGACGACCATCCGGCGATGGCAAGCACCGCCGCCAACGCAGCGATCACAGCGGGGGCCAGTGACAGCGCTGTTGTGGCGACGACGGACTGGACGGCAAAGCCGAACCCGGCCGCACCAATCCACCCCGTGGACGCCTCGGCGGCCGGCCCGACGGCCTGCGCGACGGCTTGTGCGTGAAAGGCGAGAACAGTCGCGAAGAGCGACAAGGCCGCCAGCCAGCCGATTGCCTCACGCCGTTGCCCCTCCAGCAGCGCGAGGATCATCATGACCGAGAGGTACAATACCGCCGTTTCGCGGATCAAGGCCGCGGACAGGCCCAGTGCGGCTGCCGTGATCCAACGTCCGGGCAAACGCGACGCTAGCGACAGAGCGATCAGCAGGCCGGCCCAGAGATCATGCATCGCAAGAAGGTGGCCGAGGATCGCGCTCATCATGCCGATGGCTGCGAGCAGCACCGCGACAACGCGGGCGCGAGAACTGGAGAAGACGCTCTGCAACCGCCGCCACCATACAAGGAGCGTAGCCAGGGCAAGACCATATAGCAGCAACGCTGCGGCAACCGGGCTGATCGCGGCCTGGAGTACGCCCAAAGTAGGCAGCCGGAAGACCAAGAGCGAATTCACCGGCGCGCCCATCGCGCGCAATGTCTGAGCAGTTGCGGTGTAGTAATCAGCGCCGTGTCGAATGTCCTCGACGACGCCCTGAAGCAGGATTTCGGTTCCCTGGATACTCGATTCTGCCATCGGTGAAGGAGCCGTATCGCTGCCCTGAACCGCCAGGGAGGCAAGCAGCAGAAGTGCCAGCAAGCCAAGCAGCCAGCGGGCGTTACGTCTGGGCCGCCCGGCATAGCGCGAGGAGATCGCGAGCCAGAGCGGCCGGGCAGCGGCGCGAGCCATGGTCAGGCAATCATGGCCCAGGTCGCGCCGATGCCCGCCGCCGCACTCGCCACTGCGACGGCGACATAACGCCAGCCGCCGCCGATGCGGACAACTTCGATCTCGCGCAGGGGCGGAGCGGGCGGCGCCCCGCCTGGCGGTGGAAAGCGCGCTTCGATCCGGCGTACCAGCTCGGGCAAGCGATACAGCGTCTTTACGTCGGCCACGATCCGGTCGGCAATGTGAGCCTCCGGACCGAGTTCCGTGCGGATCCATTCCTCCACGAACGGGCCGGCCGTGTCCCATAGGTTGATATCGGGATCGAGCGCCGTCGCGACGCCCTCGACCATCACCATCGTTTTCTGCAGCAGCAGCAGATGTGGCTGCGTGACCATGTCGAAATCGCGGGTGATGGAAAACAGCCCGTCGAGCATCATGCCGATCGACATTTCCTTGACCGGCAACCCGCGCATCGGCTCGCCCACCGCGCGCAGCGCCGTGGCGAATTCGCCCACGTCGTGATGCGCGGGCACATATTCCGCTTCGAAATGGATTTCCGCGACACGGCGGTAGTTGCCGGTGATCAGGCCGTACAGGATCTCGGCCAGCCAGATGCGGGCGCGCCGGTCGATGCGGCCCATGATGCCGAAATCTACCGCGGCGATCCGATTGCCGGGCAGTGCGAACAGGTTGCCCTGATGAAGATCGGCGTGAAAGAAGCCCTCGGCAATCGCCTGGCGCAGGAAGGCGTGAACGAGCGTTTGCGCGAGGAGCGGCAAATCAAAGCCGGCCTCGATCAACGCGGCGCGGTTTGACAGTTTGATGCCGTCGACCCACTCCAGCGTCAGCACCTTGCCCGATGTACGTGGCCAGTCGATCTCCGGTACGTGAAAGTTCGGCTCCGCCGCCATGCCTTCTGCCAACTCGCTGGCGGAGGCCGCTTCGCGTCGCAGATCCAGTTCACGCGCGGTCCACCGTTTGAAGGTGGCGATCACCAGGCGCGGCTGAAGGCGAGCGATCTCGCCGCCCATGGGCTCGATCTGGGCCGCGGCCCATTCGTAGGTTTCGATGGCGCGATCGAAGTCTGCCTCCACGCCCGGGCGAAGCACCTTCACCGCGACAGGACGACCGTCAATCGTGACCGCGCGGTGGACCTGAGCGATCGAAGCTGCGCCGACCGGCGTTTCATCGAAGCTGGCGAACATCGCGGCGATCGGCCGACCCAGGCTTTCCTCGATCTGTGGGCGGATCACGTCGAAGGGCAGGGGCGGAAGCGCATCCTGCAAACGCAGCAGATCGGCCGCGGCCTCATCCCCGACGATATCCGGGCGAGTCGCAAGCGTCTGGCCGAACTTGATGGCGGCAGGGCCGATTGCCTCGAACGCGTCCGCATAGCGCGGCTGTTCCGGCACCCGTGCCCCGAAGCGTGCCAGTCGCAGGAGCCGCCGCAGCGCCGGCGGTGTCTTCGCATCCCGCTCCAACCCGCGCAGCGCGCCATGGCGCGCGAGTGTCCGACCCCATTTCAGAAGCCGCCACGTATGAACGACGGAGTTGGTCATTCTCCGCTGCCCCGCGAGGGGCGGCCGGCAACGATCATATCTTCCAGCCCGAGTGGATCGCGACCAGACCACCGAGCAGCGGTTCGACCTTGGTCTGCACGAAACCGGCCTCGCGGATCATGCCTTCGAACTTGGGCATATCGGGGAAGCGGCGGATCGATTCGATGAGATAGCGATAGCTGTCCGCGTCATCGGCTAGCAGCTGGCCAAGGCGCGGCACCAAGCGATGCGAATAAGCGTCGTACAGTTCCTTGAAGCCGGGCCAGGTGGTGGTGGAGAATTCAAGGCAGAAGAAACGGCCACCGCGACGCAGGACACGGTGCGCCTCGCGCAGGGCGGCCGGAATGTCCGTCACGTTGCGGATGCCGAACGCGATCGTATAGGCGTCGAAGAAGCGATCCGGGAAGGTCAGCACCTCCGCATTCGCTTCGGTCCACACCAGCCCGTCGATCCCGCGTTCCTGCGCACGCTTCATGCCGACTTCAAGCATGGCCGGATTGATGTCCGCCACCGTCACCGACGCGCCCTCACGCTGCAGGCGGAAGGCGATGTCTCCAGTGCCACCGGCCATGTCGAGGACCTGTTCCCCGGCGCGCGGCTTTACGCGGCGCACGAAGCGATCCTTCCAAAGCCGGTGCATGCCGCCCGACATGGCATCGTTCATCAGATCATAACGGGAGGCCACATTGGTGAAGACGCCGCCCACACGGGCGGTCTTCTCCGATGCCGGAATGTCCTCATAGCCAAAGGAGACGGTGTCGCTCATGTCGCGGCTCTAGCGGCGGGGCGGCGGCGGGGCTAGGCCCTGATCGCGCCGCGGCTCGCACTCCTGGAAGTCGACAAGAGAGGGCGTCGACAAGCCGGGGTGGGGCGCTAAAGGCTGCTCATGCCAGAGTTGCCCGAAGTCGAGACAACCGTTCGCGGCCTGCGCCCTGTTCTGGACGGCGCGCGCGTCACGAATGTGGAGCCGCGGCGCGGTGACCTACGCCGCCCATTCCCGGCCGACTTGCGGCAGGTGATGACCGGAGCGGTGATCACCGGTCTGGGGCGCCGCGCGAAATATGGGCTGATCCATACCGATCGTGACCGGACGTTGATCTTCCACCTTGGCATGTCGGGCCGCTGGCGAGTCGATCCTGGCGAGGTGCTGCCGCACGATCATCTGATCATCGATACGGCCGGGGGCAGGCGGGTGGCGCTGAACGATCCGCGCCGGTTCGGCTCGGTCGATCTCTGGCCCAGTGGCGAGCTGGACGCCTTTCCCGCTTTTGCCGCCTTGGGGCCGGAGCCTCTGGGCCCGGAACTGAGCGCCAAATGGTTGAAGGGCGCGCTTGCGGGGCGGCGGGCCTCGATCAAGCTGATGCTGCTCGATCAACGGATCGTCGCGGGACTGGGCAACATCTATGTCTGCGAGGCGCTGTTCCTGGCGCGAATCTCTCCCAAGCGGGCGGCGGGAAGCATCAGCCTTGCCCGGCTGGACCGCCTGGTGGAAGCGATACGCGCGGTCCTGCTTTCCGCCATTGAGGCGGGCGGCTCGACATTGCGCGATTATGCCCGGCCCGATGGGGAGCTTGGTTATTTTTCCAAGCAATTTGCGGTATATGGCAGGGAAGGGCAGCCGTGCGGCTGTGGCGGCATCGTGCGGCGTTATGCCGAAGGCGGGCGTTCCACCTTCTGGTGCCCGGCCTGCCAGCGCAGTTGACCGGAAGAAGGATTGCCGTTAAAGGGCGCGGCTTCCAGGGCGATGGGTGTTCCCGCCGCCCTTTTTTCATCGACCGACTTTAGAAGCAAGGACCGTCAATGGCGAACACGCCGCAAGCGAAGAAGCGCATCCGCCGCAACCAGCGCCGGGCCGAGATCAATGGTGCGCGCGTGAGCCGCATCCGCACCTTCGTGAAGAAGGTTGAGGCAGCGCTCGCAGCGGGTGACAAGCCGGCAGCAACGGCCGCTCTTGCGGCGGTTCAGCCGGAACTGGCGCGTGGCGTGGCGCGCGGCGTTCTTCACCGCAACACGGCGAGCCGCAAGTTCTCGCGCCTCACCAAGCGTCTGTCGGCTCTCGCCTGATCAGGCGGCTGGCCGGACAGGCCGGCTTCAGACATCGTAAAGGCCGGGCGGCCATTCGTCGCCCGGCCTTTTGTCATGTCTGTCTTTGATGACGTCGACTTTGTTTTCGGCGCCTTGTGATTGCGAGCTGAAGCGCGGGGCTGCTCCGGAATCGAAAGGTCGCCCCGCGCGCTCAGATCACAGGAAGGCGCGGCCGCCCGTCACCGGGATAGTGGCACCCGTGATGTAGCTGGCCTCGTCACTGGCGAGCATCACATATGGCGGCGCAAGCTCTGCCGGCTGGGCCGCGCGCCCGATCGGCGTATTGCTGCCGAACGATTTGACCTTCTCCGGCGGCATGGTGGAGGGGATGAGCGGCGTCCACACGGGCCCGGGCGCCACGGCATTCACCCGGATCTTGCGCTGTGCGAGCATTTTGCCCAGCCCGGCCGTGAAGTTATAGATGGCGCCCTTTGTTGTGGCATAGGCGAGCAGCTGCTCGCTCGGATCCTCGGCGTTGATCGAGGTGGTGTTGATGATCGAGCTGCCCGCCTGCATGTGCGGCAGGGAAGCCTTCACCAGATAGAACATGGCGTGGATGTTGGTGGCGAAGGTAAGCTGCCATTCCTCGTCGCTGATGTCCTCTACCTTGTCGAACGTGGCCTGGTGCGCGGCATTGTTGACGAGAATGTCGATCCTGCCGAACGCGGACGCGGTCTCCTCCACGATTTTGCGGGCATGTGCGGGATCGGAGATGTCCCCGGGCAGCAGAAGTGCACGCCGCCCGGCGTCTTCCACGAGTCGCTTGGTCTCCTCGGCATCGTCATGTTCGTTCAGATAGCTGATCGCGACGTCCGCACCTTCGCGCGCATAAGCGATCGCCACCGCGCGGCCGATGCCGCTGTCAGCTCCGGTGATGAGGGCGCGGCGGTCAAGCAAGCGACCATGGCCCGTGTAGCTGCGCTCGCCATGATCCGGGCGCGGGTTCATGGCCTCGGTCTTGCCGGGCATCGGCTGCTGCTGTTCAGGCTGGGGCGGTTCTGGACGGTAGTTCATGGTGCTCCTCGAAGGTTGCTCCCATTCACAAGTCCTCGAACCATCCGACGTTCCCAGCCAGCCGGCGCTTCGTCGATGTTCGCGTCCCGGCGCGTGATCCAGGTTAGCGCGATGCCCTGTTCTGCTCGTTGATCAGCGCAGCAGCATCCAGAACGCCATTCCCACCATGAAGAGGTTCTCGGTCAGCGAGACGAAGCCCAGAGGAACCGTGCTGGAACCGCCGACGCAGGCGCATTTCAGCGCGCGGCGATCGACATAGACCGCCTTGAATACCGAGGCCGCACCGATGCCACCGAGGAACAAGGCCAGGGGAATGGAGATCCAGTCACCAACGCGCGCCGTCATCAGCACGCCCGCGAGCGCTTCACCAAAGGGGTAGAGATATGCGTACGGCACCCAGCGTCGCGCCAGCAGATCATAGTTCAGGAACATGGTGGAGAATCGCTCCACGTCCTGCAGCTTCAGCAAGGCCAGCACGCACATGGATAGGCTGATGAACCACATGGCGGCGTGCTCGGTAAGCGGGCTGCCGAACGCCGCGGTGCTTGCCGCCAGGGCCATCAGCGCCGTCATGCCAAACACCGCCGCCACCGGGCGGTAGCTCGTCGCGCCGGGTGCGGGCATATGCTTTCCGAGGAAACGGGCGAGATCGTCGTTGCCGCCGATCCTTTCGCCATCGATGAACGTCTGGGGCGTAGTGGCGACCTGATGGCGCGCCTTGAAGGCATCCGTTTCGGCGCGCGTGCGCAACGGGCGATCATCCACACGATAGCCATGACGCTCCAGGCGCCATTTGGACTTCAGACCCGACGGGCAGAGATGGTCGGGAAGGACCATGCGATACAGAATGGCGGACTTTCCCGCGCCGCTTTTCATCAAGCTACCTCCTGGCGGCAATCGCTTGCCGAAGCCTCAGGAAGGTCGGTATACCCGCCGTACCATGGTACGGAG
This sequence comes from Sphingomonas sp. OV641, assembly GCF_900109205.1. Taxonomy (NCBI): domain Bacteria; kingdom Pseudomonadati; phylum Pseudomonadota; class Alphaproteobacteria; order Sphingomonadales; family Sphingomonadaceae; genus Sphingomonas; species Sphingomonas sp. OV641. Next base: position 400,738 of record NZ_FNZB01000001.1, read on the forward strand.
TCAACAATGGCAGCGATGACCATCGCCGGGCTGGCGCGTGCGGGAGACGTTGGTGTCGAGACCGTGCGTTATTATCAACGTCGCGGCTTGCTTGCCCAGCCGGACCGGCCGCTCCGCGGCGTCCGACGCTACGACTCGAATGATGTGCGGCGGCTTCAATTCATCCGCAGTGCGCAGTCAGCAGGCTTCTCGCTGGAACAGATCGCCGAGCTTCTGGCGCTCGACTCGTCGCTTGATCGTCAGCGCGTACGGGCGTTGGCCCGCGAGCGGATCGAGGAACTGGAGAATCGCATAGCGAGTTTGCAGGCGGCACATGACTGGCTGAGCGAATTGGAGCGGGACTGCGCCGCTGGCGGGGAAGGGCCGTGCCCGATCCTGAAGGCGTTCAACGAACACGCCGGGGATTGAGCGTCGACCTTCATCACGCGGCGGGGTGCAAGCAGACTGATTAAGTCAATTGCCGAGAACGCGCGATTGGCTCACCAGAGGCGCAGCCACGTCGCAATCGCCATGATCATGGGGCCGCATGAGGAAGATCAGTACGTCTGCGGTAACATACGCAGCCATCGTCCCTGCTGCGTTCGCCATGCTGATCCCGTCATCTTCCCTGGCGCGGACACGGCAAGACAGGCAATTGTGGATCAACTTTTCCGCGCAAGGAAACCTGGGAAAAAAGACGCTTTGGGGCGCGGAGGTGCAGCCGCGTATCGGACAGAACATGTCGGCGCCCACCGTCCTGCTCGGGCGGCTTGCCATCGGCTTTGTCGTCAATAGGCGGCTCACCCTTCATCAAGGGATCGTCTATCAGGAATTGTTCGATGATCGGCCGCGAAACGAGAAGCGTACCTACCAACAGGCTGACCTGGATATCGCCTCGGGTGAATGGGGCGCGCTAAAGGGGCGGCTGCGCCTGGAGCAGCGCTGGTTTTCAACGGGTTCGGACATGGGCCTGAGGTTTCGCGAACAGATCCGGTTCGAAAAGCCTCTCGGCAGCGCTGGAAGATCCCCGGTGGGCGTGTTGAGCGCAGAAGCCTTCGTCAATGTTCTGAACGCCGATTATGGCGCGCGCCGTGGCTTCGAATCGACGCGCCTGTTTGCGGGCGTGCGCCTTCCACTTGCCGGCCAGGCGGTTGAAACCGGATATCAAGCGCAGATCAGTGCGCCGCCGGGCGGGGCCGATCGCATCGACCACATCCTCATGGTGACTTTCCGGCTCAGGCCATAAAACGCTGGGGAGCCGACACGCGGCTCTCCAAGTGCCCGTTCAATCAGTTGATCGGCGCCCTACCGGCCGAGCGCCTTGTCAGCGAAGGCGACGTCCAATTTGCTCATCGCTGCATAGCCAGCGTCTGACGGGTGGACGCCATCGGCGATCTCGACCTTGCCAGCGCGCTCCTCGGCATCAAAGTCGAGCACTGCGATGCCGTTTGCCTGCAGCGTTCCGTTGCGCAGCAATGCGTTGAACGCCTGACGCTCGCGCTCCTGTTCCGGGGGCAACCCATTGCGTCGCATCACAGTGCCAACGGCGACCTTCCAGCCGCCATCGTGCAGGCGGCCGGCATATTCCTGCAGCGTCTTGAACAAAGGTGCCGCCTTGCTGCCAAGCGCAAAGTCGTTCGATCCGCCATGGATGATTGCCACGTTGTTTCGTCCGGAACGGAAGTAACGCTCGACGGACGAAACCTGCCCGGCAAGAGATCCGAGCGTGATCCCATTGACGCCATCATTGGCAACAATCACGTCGTTGCCGACATGGCTCTGGTACAGGCCAGGGCGTGACTTGGTTGTCGGATCAGTGGAGGCAACACCTTCGGTGATGCTGTCACCGACGAAAACAACAAGATCTCTCTGCGGCTGGGCGCTGGAATATGCCCGAAAGGCGAGAAGGGTGACAATGATCAAAAGCAGCGCGCCCGCGAGATAGAACCAGCGGCCATCCGACTTTTTCGAGCGGGTACGGCGGCGGGATGTTACGTTCATGATGCCAATGCTCTCCGGTGCGCAAGAACCGTTACCTATTGCGAAGTTTGCTGGCGATCTAGCATCAAACGCACCCGGAACAGACTATCGAGAACGATGTGCGCACCAGCGGGGACCATCGACTATGGGTTGCGGGCGCGCGAGCTTCGTGTGCAAGGATGCGTGAGGCTTTAGGTGGGTGAAGGCATCGATCGGCGCCTGCTCACCCGTTCTCCTGATTGTCCTTCGGCTACCGACGTGACAGGGCATGCGCAGTTTTGTGGAGAGCGGCGGCCATCGCTTGAAGGTTGGCGCTCAAGTGACCCGCTGACGAACAGTTCAGTGATCAGAGCCGCGGCTAGCGTTTCAGGTTGGACGTGAGTTTGTCTGTTCACGCCAGCGCGTCGCTCACCGCTCCGCCTTACCTGAATGCGCCGGCGTTCCAACTGCGCTCCGGCAGGCCGGGCGACAGCGACTGTCATCAGCGATCGGAAATCCGCCGCTGGTGACCCCTACGGGACTCGAACCCGTGTTTTCGCCGTGAGAGGGCGACGTCCTAGACCGCTAGACGAAGGGGCCGTGCGAGCGGGAGCGGCGCCTCTACGGGGAACGCGGCGGGCCGTCAACCCGCCGCGTCGCCTTTTCTTTCAGGCGGCCGCGCGGCGGCGTTCGGCCATCTCTGCGTTCAGCATTTCTGCGAGCAGAAACGCCAGCTCAAGGCTCTGGCTGGCATTGAGGCGCGGGTCACAATGGGTGTGATAGCGATCCGCCAGGCTCTGCTCCGTCACGTCAACGGCGCCGCCGGTGCATTCAGTGACATTCTGGCCGGTCATCTCGGCATGGATGCCACCGGCGTGCGTACCCTCGGCACGGTGGATGGCGAAGAAGCCCCGAACTTCCGCGAGGATCCGGTCGAACGGGCGCGTCTTGTACCCGTTCGCGGCCTTCACGACGTTGCCGTGCATCGGATCGCAGCTCCAGATCACCGGGTGACCTTCGCGCGTGACGGCGCGCAGGAGACGCGGGAAGGCGGCCTCGATCTTGTCGTAGCCATAACGCGTGATGAGCGTCATGCGGCCAGGAATGCGGCCCGGGTTCAGCGTGTCCAGCAGGCGAAGGAGAACGTCCGGCTCCAGGCTGGGCCCGCACTTCAAGCCGATCGGATTGCCGATGCCGCGCAGGAACTCGACATGGGCCGATCCCTCAAACCGGGTCCGATCCCCGATCCACAGGAAGTGCGCCGACGTGTCGTACCAATCACCCGTCAGTGAATCCTGGCGGGTCATGGCCTCCTCATAGGGGAGAAGCAGCGCCTCGTGGCTGGTGTAGAAGCTCGTCTGGGCAAGCTGCGGCACCGTTTCGGGATCGATCCCGCATGCCGCCATGAATTCCAGCGCCTCGCCGATGCGATCGGCTGTCTCGGCATATTTCTTGGCCCAGGGCGAACGGCCCATGAAATCGTGCGTCCAGCGGTGTACCTGGGCGAGATTGGCGTAGCCGCCCTGTGCGAAGGCGCGCAGCAGGTTCAGCGTGGCGGCTGATTGCGCATAGCCCTGCACCATGCGCTGCGGATCGGGCACGCGGGACTGCGCCGTGAAGGCGATGTCGTTCACGTTGTCACCGCGGTAGCTGGGCAGCTCCACACCCTCGATCGTTTCGGTCGGGGCGGAGCGGGGCTTGGCGAACTGACCCGCCATACGGCCGAGCTTCACCACCGGCAGCTTGGAGGCGAAGGTGAGCACCACCGCCATCTGCAGGATCACGCGGAACGTGTCGCGGATGTTGTTTGGATGGAATTCGGCAAAGCTTTCCGCGCAATCGCCGCCCTGAAGCAGGAACGCTTCACCCGCGGCAACCCGCGCCAGTTCCGCCGTCAGGTTCCGTGCTTCGCCAGCAAAGACGAGCGGCGGGTGCGAGCGGAGCGTATCGGTCGCCGCTTTCAGCGCGGCGGCGTCGGGATAGTCGGGGAGCTGGCGCGCTTCATGCGCGGTCCAGCTGTCGGGGGCCCAATTGGCGGCCATGGCAAAGTTCCTTTCGGCGCGCGGACATGCGGGAAATTGCCCCGCTGCGCAAACAAGCTGTGCTTTATAGCACTCCGGGATAGGCGCCGCCATCGATCAGCAGGCTTTGCCCGGTGATGAAGCCGGCCTGGGCCGAGCAGAGAAAGGCGCAGGCGGCGCCAAATTCCGCCGGATCGCCGAAGCGCCTGGCGGGGATCCGCTCGCGTCCACGAGCTTCCGCCGTTTCCACGTCAACCGACTGCGCCTTTGCGGCGAACGCCATGACGCCGCCCAGCCGGCGAGTCGCGAAGAGGCCGGGCAACAGGAAGTTTATCGTGACATTGGCGCTGGCGACCTCGCGTGCGACGCCCGCCAGAAAGCCATGAAGGCCGATGCGTCCGCCGCTGGACAGATCCAGCCCGGCAGCCGGCGATTTCACCGACCCTGACGTGATGCAGACGATGCGGCCGAAGCGCCGCTCGACCATGCCGTCGACCACCTGCTGAACGAGCCTGATGGGGGTGACCATGTTGGCGTCCAGGCCGGCATGAATCGCTTCACCGTCAAGCTCGCGGAACCCGCGCGGAGGCGGGCCGCCATTGTTGTTGACGAGGATGTCTGGCGCACCGGCGGTCTGTACCAGTGCCTGCTGCACGCCCGGATCGCCGATGTTGCCAGCCACGATTTCGACGATGGCGCCCGTTTGCGCGCGGATCGATGCGGCGGTGTCCTCCAGCGGCCCCGCCTCGCGGCCGTTCAGGACGACGCGGCAGCCAGCCCGGGCAAGTTCTTCCGCACACGCCCGGCCTAGACCATGGCTGGAGGCGCAGATGATGGCGGTCTTGCCGGCGAGGCCGAGATCCATGGCGATTCTCCTGAAGTTCCGATGAGCATTGCGGCGGTAGCGGGCTACGCTTGGTGCGAAGCATAGCGAAGCTGCATCTGGCGGCCACCTGGTTCGTGAAGCGGAGCGTGCTTGCTGTCGGGCGGATGCGGACCTAAATCCGGATCATGGCCAATGTTCACCACCATCACGAGCCGCAGGGTGCGGATCTGGCGCAGGCTGCGCAGGCAACGCTGGAACGCGCCGGCGAGCAGTGGACGGCGATGCGCGCGAGCGTATTCGGCGCCTTGGCGGGGTTTGAAAAGCCGGCCAGCGCTTATGACATTGCGGAAGCCGTGTCGAAGTCAGAGGGGCGGCGTGTCGCGGCGAACAGCGTCTATCGCATCCTCGATCTTTTCGTGGGAGCGAACCTTGCTCGCAAGGTGGAGAGCGCCAATGCCTATGTGGCCAATGCCCACCCCGACTGCCTACACGACTGCATTTTCCTGGTGTGCGATCAGTGCGGGCAGACGACGCATCTCGATGATGATCGGCTGACCGGGGGCGTGCGCGATGCTGCTTCCGCCGCGGGATTCCAGCCGGTCCGCCCCGTCATCGAAGTACGTGGACGCTGCGCATCCTGCAGTTCCGATTGAGCATTTTCTTGGCAAACGCCGAAACGGTAGCATTCGACACGATCGATGCGCTGGAGTAAGCCCAGCAGAATGACCGATCTGCCCTCGACGCCGCTGCTCGATACCATCTCGACGCCGGCTGACTTGAGAAAGCTGGCTCCCGAACAGCTTCGCCAACTCGCCGACGAGTTGCGCACGGAAACCATTAGTGCGGTCGGCACGACCGGCGGCCATCTTGGCTCCGGACTGGGCGTGGTCGAGCTGACGACCGCGATCCATTATGTCTTTGATACGCCGCGCGACCGGCTCGTCTGGGACGTCGGGCATCAATGCTATCCGCACAAGATCCTGACGGGTCGGCGGGATCGCATTCGCACGCTGCGCCAGGGCGGGGGACTGAGCGGTTTCACCAAGCGCAGCGAGAGCGAATATGATCCGTTCGGCGCTGCCCATAGCTCAACGTCGATCTCCGCCGCGCTGGGCTTTGCCATGGCGAACAAGCTTGCCGATCAGCCGGGCAAGGCGATTGCGGTGATCGGCGACGGCGCCATGTCTGCGGGTATGGCCTATGAAGCGATGAACAATGCGCAGGCGGCGGGCAACCGGCTGGTGGTGATCCTGAACGACAATGACATGTCGATCGCACCCCCGGTGGGCGGGCTGTCCGCCTATCTGTCGCGCATCGTTTCGAGTCGCGAGTTTCTGTCCGTTCGTGAGCTGATGAAGCGGGTGGCACGTCGATTGCCGCGGCCGATCCACAATGCCGCGCGCAAGACGGATGAATTCGCCCGCGGCATGACCATGGGCGGCACGCTCTTCGAGGAGCTCGGCTTCTACTATGTGGGGCCAATCGACGGGCACAATCTTGAGCACCTCATTCCCGTTCTCGAGAATGTGCGCGATGCGGAAGAGGGACCGATCCTCGTCCACGTCGTGACGAAGAAGGGCAAGGGCTACGCGCCCGCCGAGGCCGCGTCGGACAAATATCATGGCGTGCAGAAGTTCGATGTGATCACTGGCGCCCAGGCGAAGGCTCCTCCCGGCCCGCCGGCGTACCAGAACGTCTTTGGTGACGCGCTGGCCGACGAGGCGGATCGCGATCCGCGCGTTTGCGCCATCACCGCCGCCATGCCCTCCGGCACAGGGATCGATCGGTTCGCCAAGCGCCATCCTGGTCGGGCATTCGATGTGGGCATCGCCGAACAGCATGCCGTCACTTTCGCGGCCGGATTGGCCGCACAAGGAATGCGCCCGTTCTGCGCGATCTACTCCACCTTCCTGCAGCGCGCCTATGACCAGGTGGTGCACGATGTCGCGATCCAGAACCTGCCGGTCCGGTTCGCCATCGATCGTGCGGGCCTGGTGGGCGCTGATGGCGCGACGCATGCGGGCTCGTTCGACATCACCTATCTCGCCAGCCTGCCCAATTTCGTAGTGATGGCTGCGGCGGACGAGGCCGAGCTGGTGCACATGACGCATACCTGCGTCGAGCATGATACCGGACCGATCGCCGTGCGCTATCCGCGCGGCAACGGTGTGGGGGTGCCGCTGCCGTCGGAGCCGGAGAAGCTGGAGATCGGGAAGGGCCGCATCGTTCGCGAAGGCAAGTCGGTGGCGATCCTGTCGCTCGGAACGCGGTTGGCGGAGGCGCTGAAGGCCGCCGACCAGCTTGATGCCAAGGGACTGTCGACCACTGTGGCCGATCTGCGATTTGCGAAGCCGCTCGACGAAGCGCTCATCCGCAAGCTGCTGGCCAGCCATGAGGTGGCGGTGACGATCGAAGAGGGCGCGATCGGCGGGCTCGGCGCTCATGTGCTGACGCTGGCGTCCGATGAAGGCCTGATCGACGGCGGTTTGAAGCTGCGCACGCTGCGCCTACCCGACGTGTTTCAGGACCAGGATGCGCCGCAGGCACAATATGCCCAGGCGGGCCTCGATGCTGACGGCATCGTCAGAACCGTGCTGAAGGCGCTGCGCTGGAACGAGGCCGAGGCGCTCGGCGCTCGCGCGTGAGCGGCTGGACCAAGGTTTTCCTGGCGACCGGACTGATGGTGGTGGCGCTCGCCTGCTTCAATCTGGCCCTGTGGAGAAGGCTGAAGGAGACGCGCCAACTGCGTGAGGCGAACGCCGATCAGGAGGACGCGCGCCCGCAGCCCTGAGTGGTGCTGCCGTGCCATCTCCGCGCACGCGCGGGGTTGCGCGCCGGCGGCCCGCACATCGGAGCGGGCCAACACGGGGCCGCGGCGGTCAGGCGTGTGTTGCGGCGTTCGATCTGTCGCCAGGGTGCGCCAGAATGGTACGCGCGTCTGTTGGTGTCCGTGCCTCGCCGTGCGGGCCTCCCGAGGCGGCAATTACACGATCCAGAAGCTCCTGGCCCTCTGGCCACCATCCGAGTCCACTGGCGGCATTCAGATGCCCCTGAGCGCCAGCATCAACGAAGTGGCTTCCCCAATCCGCCGCAAGGCTGCGGGCGCGCGCCAGTTCGATCCAGGGATCGTCGGCGCTCGCCACCAGAATGGACGGAAACGGCAGCGGGGCACGCGGTGCCGGCGCGAAGGTCGACAGTTCAGACGGGATATCGGGTCGGTCGACATCGGCAGGGGCGACCAGCAACGCTCCGGCAACCGGCCAGCCATAGGGCTGGGGGCTGAGCGACGCCCACCAGGATATTGCCTGGCACCCCAGGCTATGCCCGACCAGGATAACCGGCGCCTGCGCCTGGGAAATCGCCTGATCCAATTTGGTCACCCAGGCATTGCGATGCGGCGTATCCCACATGCCGAGTTCCACGCGGCGCGTATCGAGGCGGGATTGCTCCCACAGGGTCTGCCAGTGCGTCGGCCCGGAATTGCCGAAGCCGGGAACGGTCAGGATGCTCGGGTTCAACCCGAGGGTGGACGAATAATGGCCCATGAGCGGTGCTCCTCTTCGTCGGCGAGGCCGCGTTATCGGTGCTCTAGGGGGACGCCCGATATCGCGACCTCGACGCCTTTCTATACCCTACTAAATACATGGGCAATCACTTCGATCCCGCTGGAAGACGGAACGCCTGCCGCTTGCGACGAAGCGCGACGACAACGATAAGCGGGCCATGCCCAAGTGCCGTGCAGACCAGTTGCTCGTTGATCGTGGACTCGCGGAGTCGCGCACCCGCGCGCAGGCGCTGATCATGGCGGGCCTTGTGTTCACCGGCCATCGCAAGGTCGAAAAGCCGGGGCAGACGCTTTCCGAAGGCGCGACGCTCGACGTGCGCGGGCGCGACCATCCCTGGGTGTCGCGGGGCGGCATCAAGCTTGCCCATGGACTCAATCATTTCGGATGGGATGTTACTGGGGCGACGGCGATCGACGTCGGTTCCTCGACCGGCGGCTTCACCGATGTGCTGCTGACGCGCGGTGCGGCACGCGTCTATGCCATTGATAGTGGGACCAATCAGCTCGCATGGAAGCTGCGGCAGGATCCACGGGTGGTGGTTCACGAACAGACCAGCGCACGCGTCCTCACGCCGGATCACGTGCCCGAGCCGGTGGATCTGATCGTTTGTGACGCAAGCTTCATCGGCATCGCCAAGGTGCTCGACGTGCCGCTTGGCTTCGCCAAGCCGGACGCGCGGGCACTGACGCTCGTGAAGCCACAGTTCGAGGCCGGGCGAGAGGAAGTGGGGAAGGGCGGCGTGGTCCGCGACGAAGCGGTGCGCCAGCGGGTGTGCGACGAAGTGGCCGCCTGGTTTGTCAGCAAGGGATGGCAAGTTCAGGGGATCGTTGAAAGCCCCATCACGGGCCCCGAGGGGAACGTGGAGTTCTTGCTGGCGGCTGTCCGCATTTGAGCCAATCGCCTGTCACTCGGGCAATTTCATACATTTACCCGTTCCCTGCACCGGGATTATGGCGCCGCGACGGTCAGGGAGGGTTTGTGGGGGGCATTGCATCTAGAGAGCAGCTGCGGATGTCTTTCGCGCGCTGGGCGCTGTTCTGCGTGCCGCTCATCCTGCTGCTTGGATTTCTCTCCGGCCGCAGTGTTCCCGCTGGCGACGATAGCCTTTGGTATCAAAGCCTTGCCAAGCCAGCTCTGACGCCGCCGGGGTGGATGTTCCCCCTGGTCTGGGCGACGCTCTACGTCATGCTGGGACTGGCGCTCGCCATCATCCTGAATGCGCGGGGAGCGCGTGGTCGCCGGCTCGCCATCGGCCTGTTTGCGGTGCAGTTCGGCCTGAACCTGGCCTGGACTCCGCTGTTCTTCGGCGCACATCGGATCAATTCGGCCACCATCGTGCTGATCCTGATGCTGTCGCTGGCGATCGCCACAACCGTCGCCTTTGGCCGCATCCGGCCGCGCGCTGCCTGGCTGATGGTGCCCTATCTGGTCTGGATCAGCTTCGCAGGCGTGCTGACGTGGCGGATCGGGCAGCTGAACATGGATGCGCAAGCCCTTGTGCCGGGCGCCCGAACCTCCCAAGTCATCGGATGATTCTCTACCCGAAAGGCTTGGCCCCATGCAGTCCGAAAACCGGCTGTTCGACGATTTGGTGAAATTCGTGAACGGGGCCGCTGGCACGGTCGCCGGCGTTGGCCGCGAGGCGCAGGCCGGCGCGCGGGATCGTGCGCGCGAGTGGATCGGCGGTCTGGATTTCGTCAGCCGCGAGGAGTTCGAGGTCGTCAAGGCGATGGCGGTGGCGGCCCGCGACGAGGCAGATGCGCTGCGCGCGCGACTGGACGCCCTGGAGGCACGACAGCAGGGCGCTGCGCCCGCAGCCGACTGATCCGCGCGCTTTGCGTCATCACCCATTCCCGTGCGATAAGGCGTTAATGCTCGACGAAGCCGATAACGAACAAGAACCCGAAGCCCCGCTCGACATGCTCGAGAGCTATTTCTCGGCGCATGGCTGGTCTTATGACCGGCACGAAGACGAGATCAGCGCCCGCATGAAAGGCAGCTGGACCGACTATGAGCTGCGCGCGCTCTGGCGGGACGAGGATGGCGTTCTGCAGTTCCTCGCCTTTCCGGACGTGAAGGTCGCGGAGCATTCCCGTGCAGCCATTTACGAGACGATCGGTCTGGTGAACGAGCAGCTCTGGCTGGGTCATTTCGAACTCTGGTCGTCCAGCGGCATCCTGCTGTACCGGCACGCGACGCTGGTCGATCAATCGGAGGATGACGCCACCTTGTCGCTGGAAGCGGCGCAGGTGCTGGTCGAGACGGCGATCGACGAGTGCGAGCGTTTCTATCCCGTGTTCCAGTTCGTCCTGTGGGGCGGAAAATCGCCGCGCGATGCGATCGCTGCGGCGCTGATCGAGACGCAGGGCGAGGCCTGACGCCATGACATTGCCGAAGTCGCTGTGGCTGGTGGGAGCCGGCAACATGGGCGGCGCGATGCTGCGCGGTTGGATCGCCGCCGGCCTTTCGCCCGATGCGGTGACAGTCATTGATCCAGGATCGCCGGCCGTTCCCCCGGGCGTGCGCGTTCTGGCCGCGCCAGAGGGACCGGCGCCGGAGGTGGTCGTGCTCGCCGTGAAGCCGCAGTTGCTGGATGCGGTGGCGCCATCGCTGAAACAGGTTCACCCTGCGTTGCTGCTGTCGATCCTGGCTGGCGTGGAAGAGGCCGCACTTGCACAGCGTATACCGGCGGACAGCATCGTTCGCGCGATGCCGAACCTGCCGGTGGCGATCGGAAAAGGCGTGACGGCACTCCACGCGGCCGCCTCCACCGAGGAGGCGCGGGCCACGGCCGAAGCGCTGGTCGCGCCGCTTGGCCAAGTCGAGTGGATCGGCGACGAGGCAATGTTTGACGCGGTGACGGCGCTGTCCGGCTGTGGCCCGGGCTTCGTGTTTCGCTTCATCGACGCATTGGCAGCGGCTGGCACCGCGCTGGGCCTGCCGGCCGATCAGGCGGCGCGGCTCGCGCTGGCGACGGTAGAGGGCTCGGCGGCAATGGCGGCCGGGGCAGGGGAGAGCCCGGCTGTTCTGGCCGATCGGGTCGCCAGCCCGGGCGGATCGACGCGCGAAGGGCTGAACGTGCTGGATCGCGACGGGGCGTTGCAGTCGCTGTTGAAGGCGACGCTTGCGGCCAGCCGTGAGCGCAATGCGGAGCTCGCCGCGGCTGCCCGGGGCTGAGTCGTGCCAGTGCCTCGGAAAGCCGGGGCGAGGCTCGCCACGGTTTGCGAGCGCTGACAGCAAACCTCAGGCGTTCAGGTTGCGGAACAGGGGTGCCCGGCACAGGCCGGGATGACGCAGCTTGCGGGCAGTCGAGAGTGCGAGTGCCCGAATTGCGCCGTTAGACGGCAAGCTGACGGAATCCAACCCTAGCTGCGCAGGGCCTCGACCCGCAGGCGTTCCTCTTCGGGCACCAGGCCTTCCAGCACCGCCCAGAAACCGCTCACCGCGCCCTGGCCGGCTTCCGAATAGGCCGCCGCAAATCGCTCGCGCAACGCGTTGTAGAGATCAGCCTCAAATGCCTCGCCCTCCTTGGTGAGGCGCAACAGCCGCTGGCGCCGATCGCGCTCGCCCGGACGCGCTTCCACATAGCCACGATCGGTAAGCTCCCCCAGCACGCGCCCAAGCGATTGCTTGGTGATGCCGAGCAGCGCCAGCAGATCGGACACCGCCATGTCGGGCTTTCGCGCAATGAAATACAGCGCACGATGATGGGCGCGGCCCAGCCCCTTGCGCGCCAGACCCCGGTCGATCGATCGGGTGACTCGGGTGCTTCCGAAATAGAGCAGCTCAATGCCGCGGCGGATTTCGGGCTCCCGCAGGAAGAGCGGGGATGCAGAGGAGGGTGTGGCAGCCATGTTGACCGGCATTGCCATCCGCCCTACCCGACCGCAACCCTCTCAACGGTGCGCCTGTCGCACCCTCCAGGAGCTCCATCTTGTCGACCCCCGCGCCCTTCGTCTTCGAGCCCAACACCGCCTCGGTTCCGGCAACCGAGCGAGCAGGCCGCATTGCGGATCCGCTGTTCGGGCGCATCTTCACCGATCACATGGCGATCGTACGCTGGTCGGAGGAAAAGGGCTGGCATGATGCCAAGATCACCGCGCGCACGACGCTGACGGTCGATCCGGCAACGGCGGTGCTGCATTACGCGCAGGAAATCTTCGAAGGCCTGAAGGCCTATCGCCACGATGACGGCAGCGTTGCCCTGTTCCGCCCCCATGCCAATGCCGCGCGCTTCCGGGATTCGGCGCGGCGCATGGCGATGCCGGAGCTGCCCGACGACCTGTTCATCGGTTCGATCGAAGCATTGGTGAAGGCCGATGCCGACTGGTTTCCCTCGGTCGAGGGCGGCTCGCTGTATCTGCGCCCGTTCATGATCGCGAGCGAGGTGTTCCTGGGCGTGAAGCCCGCGGGCGAATATCTCTACATGGTGCTGGCCTCTTCGGCGGGTTCCTACTGGAAGGGCGGGGTTCGGCCCGTCTCGCTGTGGGTAAGCCACGATTATTCGCGCGCGGCGGCGGGCGGCACAGGCGCCGCGAAGTGCGGCGGCAATTACGCCACCAGCCTGGTGGCGCAGCAGGAAGCGATCCGCCGCGGCTGTGACCAGGTGGTGTTTCTCGACGCGGCCGAGCGCCGCTGGATCGAGGAACTGGGCGGCATGAACATCTTCTTCGTGTTCGACGACGGATCGATCCAGACGCCGCCGCTTACCGGCACGATCCTTCCGGGGATCACGCGCGATTCGATACTGACCCTGGCGCGCGATGCGGGGCTTACCGTGCGCGAGGAGCTGTATTCGATCGATCAATGGCGCGCGGATGCGCAGAGCGGCCGGCTGACGGAGAGCTTCGCCTGTGGCACCGCCGCCGTGGTGACGCCGATCGGGCAGGTGTCCGGCCCCGACTATAGCTTCACCATCGGCACTGGCGGCACGGGTCAGACGACCAAGCGCTTCCTTGACACGCTGACCGCAGTGCAGCGCGGCCAGGCACCCGATCCGCACAATTGGCTTCACCCGATCGTTTGAGGTGATTGCACTTCGCGCCGGCTCGTTATAGGGCCGCGCGCTCTGCTGGGGCGTCGCCAAGCGGTAAGGCACCGGTTTTTGGTACCGGCATTCGCAGGTTCGAATCCTGCCGCCCCAGCCACGTCTCCCTTGTTGCGATCTTTACACCCCAGGCGCTCCCGGGGTGTGTTGTTCTTCTTCAAGCCATTGCGCCGCGGAGGTGCCGCGTCTCACATAAAGGCTGGTGCCGCCGCCCGCGCATCTGTTATCGATCTGTCATAAAGAAAAGACGCGCAGGCAGCAGGGACGGATCGGGACACATTCGGGGGCGCCATGAATCTCCGTCACATCGAAGTCTTTCACGCCGTCTATTCGGTCGGGTCGATCAGCGGTGCCTCGCGCCTGCTGAACGTCTCCCAACCGTCGGTCAGCAAGATTGTGAAGCATGCCGAGTCGCGACTTGGATTTCCGCTCTTCACGCTGGTCCGCGGGCGGCTGACCCCGACCGAGGAAGCGCATATTCTGTTTCGCGAGGTCGACGATCTGCATAGCCGGATCGACACGTTCCAGCGTGCGGCGCGGAACCTGCGGTCGACGTCCGAAGGCAACATACGGGTCGGCGTGCTGCCATCGCTCGCGCTGGCGACCGCGCCGCATGCCATCGCCGCCTTCCGCCGCAAGCTGCCGCTGGTCACATTCGAGGTGTCGGCGATTCACCATGATGAGTTCCGCGAAGCGCTGATGTCGCGGGACTGCGATTTCGTGATCGGGCATCAGGCATCGAACGATCCCGAGATCGCCTCTGCGCGGCTGGGCACAGGACGTGTGGGCGCGTTGTTCGGATCGGGGCTTCCCTGCGGCGACCTGCCGGCGATCCCGCTGGAGGTGCTGCGGCAACATGAGATCATCGGCCTCGCGCCCAGCGTGGCGATCGCGGATCTCGTCTCGCCCATCCTTTCCCGCGCGACCGGCGGGGCGCCGGGCATCCAGGTCAAGTCGGTCTATATCGCCGCGGCGCTTGCCCGGAGCGGGGCCGGGGTTGCGATCGTCGACGAGTTCACGGCCGAAGCGTTTATCGGCGCGGACCTGTCATTCCGCCCGGTTGTGCCGGCCGCGACGTTCGAACTGTCGGTTCAGCACCTGGCCTCGCATCCGCTGTCGCGGCTTGCGCGGAGCTTCCTCGACCTCATGCGCGGGATGATCCAGAACCGGCCGGAAGCGGTTGCCCCGCACGTCAGTTGCCTTAACGCTATGGCCAGCTGCCAACACTGAATGCTTGTTTCCGGGCGCCGGTTCATGTGAATTTTGCCCGTCTGCTGAAAGCGGGGGAGCATATGAAAGAGCGCGCTTATTTCACCGGCATCGTTGGTGCCGCGATGCTTCTCGCCGGGCCGGCACAGGCCGGCCCGCTGGCGGCGGAGGCGCGCAATCAGGTGCTGGCCGGCGTGGATGCCAAGAAGGTCGAGACGGTCGGCCGGGCCGTCTGGGGCTTTGCAGAAACCGGATATCAGGAGCAGAAGAGCGCCGCGCTTCTGGCGAAGGAGCTGAAGGACGCCGGCTTTCAGGTGACGATGGGCGTAGTGGGCGAGCCAACCGCGTTTGTCGCCAGCTATCGCAGCGCCCCGGGGCCGGTGATCGCGATCACCGCGGAATATGATGCGCTGCCGGGGCTGGCACAGCAGGCGGTGCCGACCAAGGCGCCGATCGCGGGGCAGGCGCATGGCCATGGCTGCGGCCACAATCTGCTCGGCGCCGCCTCGGTCGCTGCGGCGATCGCGGTGAAGAAGTGGATGGTCGCGGCGAAAGTGCCCGGCGAGCTGCGTGTCTATGGCACTCCGGCGGAGGAGGGCGGCTCCGGCAAGGTGTATATGGTGCGCGACGGCCTGTTCAAGGACGTGGACGCCGCGGTGCACTGGCACCCGTCGGGGGCGAACTCGGCCGCCCAGTCGATCAGCATGGCCAATACTAACGGCAAGTTCCGCTTTCATGGGCGATCCTCGCACGCATCCGGCAATCCCGAGGCGGGCCGCTCGGCGCTGGACGCGGTGGAGATCATGAACGTCGCGACCAATTACCTGCGCGAACATGTGCCGGATCGCACCCGCATCCATTATGTGATCACGAGCGGCGGCGGGGCTCCCAATGTGGTGCCGGATTATGCCGAGGTGTTCTATTACGTCCGTTCGCCGGACCCGCAGGTGGTGCGCTCGGTAATGGCGCGGGTGAAGAAGGCGGGCGAGGGCGCGGCGATCGCGACGGACACGCGGATGGAGTTCGAGCAGGTGGGGGGTGTTTACTCCATGCTGCCGAACGACACGCTGGGGCAGATGATGGACAAGAACCTGCGCTCGCTGGGCGGCATCGAGTGGACGGCGGAGGAAAAGGCGTTCGCGGCCAAGATGCGCGAAAGCGTGCCGGACGCGCGCGGCACGATCGAGTCGGTCGCGCAGGTCCAGCCCTATGCCGTGCGCACCGATCCCGATGCCGCCGGGGGCTCGACCGACGTGTCCGACATCTCATGGGTGGTCCCGACCGTCGGCCTTGGCACTGCCACCTTCGTTCCCGGCATGCCCGGCCACAGCTGGCAGAATACCGCGGCGGCAGGGAGCAGCATCGGCACCAAGGGCGCCGTGCTTGCCTCCCGCACGCTGGCGCTGACGCTGGCCGAAATGATCACCAGCCCCGATGTCATCGCGACCGCCAAGGCGGAGATGGAGAAGCGTCGCGGGCCGAACTTTACCTATGTCGCCATGGTCGGCGACCGCGCACCCGCGCTGGATTACCGGAACAACAGTCGCGTGGACTGACGTTTCCACCTCGACAACGCGTAAGCAACAGGAGTTATCGCCATGAATCTCGCGCAATTTGCGCGCCGTCGCTACACGCCCGGCGCAACCGCGATCGAAGCCATGCCGCATCTGACCAAGGCGCTCGGCGGCGCGGAGCTGTTCATCAAGCGCGACGACCAGCTCGGCCTGACCGGCGGTGGCAACAAGACCCGCAAGCTGGAGTTTCTGGTCGCGGACGCGCTGGCGCAGGGCGCCGACACGCTGATCACGGTCGGCGCGGTGCAGAGCAATCACTGCCGTCTGACACTGGCGGCGGCGGTGCGCGAAGGGCTGAAATGCCGCCTGGTGCTGGAGCAGCGGGTGCCCGACAGCTACGATCCGCAGGCATCGGGCAACAATTTCCTCTTCGACCTTCTGGGCGTGGAGGCCGTAACCGTGGTGAAGCTGGGCGACGACCTGCAGGCGGCGATGGAGCAGGTGGCGGCAGACCTCGCGGCCGAGGGACGCAAGGGATACATCATCCCGGGCGGCGGCTCCAATGCGCTTGGCGCGCTTGGCTATGTCGCGTGCGCCGAGGAGATCCTGGCACAATCGTTCGCCAGCGGAGTGGCCTTTGACCGCATCGTGGTGGCGAGCGGGAGTGCGGGCACCCATTCCGGAATCGTCGCTGGTCTGGTCGGCAACAGTGCGGCCATTCCGGTTACCGGGATCAACGTGCGTCGCCCGCGCGCGGAGCAGGAGGGCAATGTCCACAAGCTGGCCGTTGCGGTAGCCGAGCTTGCCGGTGTGGTTCCCGAGATCACGCCGGATGTGATCGAGTGCCGCGACGAATGGGTCGGGCCGGGCTATTCGCTGCCCACGCCAGAAATGGTGGAGGCTGTCCGCATGTTCGCCTCGCTCGAAGGGGTGCTGCTGGATCCCGTCTATACCGGCAAGGCAGCGGCGGGCCTGATCGGACTGGTCCGGTCCGGCGAGATCGCGAAGGGTGAGCGCGTGCTCTTCGTTCACACCGGTGGATCGCCGGCGCTCTATGCCTATCAACCGGTGCTGACCGGCGCCGTGGCTGCCTGATCATGGACGTGCCGCTGACCATTGGCGTGCTCGGCGGCATGGGGCCGGCGGCCACCATCGATTTCATGACCAAGGTCCTGCGCCACTCCCAGGCGGGAGCGGCGCGGGAGCAGGACAATGTACGCCTGATCGTCGACAGCAATCCGGCCCTGCCGGACCGCAATGCCGCGATAGCAGGCACCGGACCTTCACCGGGGCCGGGCCTTGCCTCCATGGCGCGCGGGCTGGAGGCCGCTGGTGCGCAATTGCTCGTCATGCCGTGCAACGCTGCCCATGCCTTCGCCGACGCGGTTCTCGAAGCAACGTCGCTGCCGTTCCTGCATCTGGTGGACGAAACCGTGTCGGTGGTCGCCAACGACTATCGTTCCGCGCGGCGGATCGGCGTGCTGGCGGTGAACGGGGCAGCGCAGGCACGGCTGTACGAACGGGCGCTTCAAGCGAAAGAGCTTCTGCCGGTCGTTCCCGACCAGCCGGCGCGCGCCGCCTTCATGGAGGCGATCTGGCAGATCAAGGCAGGGGATCTGGCGGCAGGTCGCGCCGGCGTGATCGGCACGGCGAACCGGCTGATCGAAGCAGGCGCAGAGGTCATCATTGCCGGGTGCACCGAAGTACCGCTGGTGATCGGTGCCGACGACCTAGCCGTACCGCTGATCGACTCAACCGACGTGCTCGCTCGGCGGGCAGTCGCGTTTGCACGACGCGTAATTTAATTTCGGTGATTAGCCATTGTGCATGGCTATACAAACACTCGGTTGGCTTGGAGCGCAACAAAGCGTTCGTGCTCTAAAATCGTGTCGGTAGCATGACGTTCCGGGAGAGGACGGTTTTTCAAACCGACCGGCGGGACGAAAGAAAAGCGCGAAAACGCGCGGGGCAGGTGCCTGCAAGGTCATGACCAGGGGTACCTGAGCTATGCGCACGTTCGTACGTTCCTCGCTTCTGTTGTCCGTCTCCTTGCTAGCGATCGCGCCAGCCCATGCCCAAACGGCTTCGGGGCCGGAGGCAGCGGGCGCGTCGGCCATGTCGCAGGCCCCAGGTACCGACATTCAGCCGGCGCCAGCCGGCGCAAGCGAGGACAATGGCGAGATCGTCGTAACTGCCCTGCGGCGTGAGTCGACCGTCCAGTCCACGCCGCTGGCGATCACGGCTTTGGGCGATGCGGCACTGGCAAATCTGGGCGCCACGACGATTGCCGATGTCGTCCGGCAAGTGCCTGGCCTGCAACTGACCGAGAGCGACTCCGGACGTACGCGCGTTTCGATCCGTGGTATCCAAGGTGCGGGCGAGAGCACGGTCGGCCTGTATTATGGCGACACGCCGCTGACCGGCCCGTCCGGCGTGAGTTCGGATCCTGCGGGCGCGACGCCGAACCTGAACCTGTTCGACGTTCAGAGGGTGGAGGTGCTGCGTGGGCCGCAAGGGACGCTGTACGGATCGGGTTCGATGGGCGGCACCATCCGCGTGCTGTTCAACCAGCCCGACGCGACCCGGTACGAAGGCCAGGTCGAAGGGCAACTTGCCAATACCCGCTACGGCAGCTTCAGCTATTTCGCCAAAGGCGCCGTCAACGCGCCGTTGATCGAAGACAAGCTGGCGGCGCGCCTGGTGCTCTACAAGGAGCGGCAAGGCGGCTTCGTCGACATGACGTTGCTGGATCGACAGGACACCAACAAGGCGGATCTGGAGGGCGGCCGGTTTCTGCTCGCCTGGAACCCGGCCGATACGGTGAAGCTGTCCGGGATGGCGCTTTACCAGACGCAGGATATCGCGGGCACGTCGCAATGGTCCTCCGTGCTGGGTCCGTATCTGTCGGACGTGCGCGTGCATCAGCCCTGGAAGGACAAGCTGCAGCTTTACACGGGCACGGCGGAAGTGGATTTCGGCTTTGCCACGCTGGTGGCGATCACGTCCAAATATCGCTGGGACGTGGAAAGCACCAACGACAATGTGCGATCCTATGCCAATGTGATCGCGAGGGCCACATGGTGCCCGCTCTACACGAGCGTCGCGCTTGGCACGCCCACCACCACCTGTACGGCGGCGCAGCAGGCCACCTATCGCGCCTATGCCAATTCCAAGCAGCCGATCGGCGCGTTCCAGCCGCGCTATGTCTCCAACTGGACCAATGAGGCGCGGCTGAGCTCCAACGGCAAGGGGCCGATCACCTGGACGGTCGGTATCTTCCTGGAAGACCGCACCGATCGGGTCGACACGATCGTTTTCCCCGGCGTGCCGGAGACGGGCGAACCGCGCAGCCCGGTCGAGAATCTGGGCGGTCGGTATGTCACCGGATCGGTGAAGCAGACCGCCTTCTTCGGTGAGGCCGGGTTCAGGGTTCTGGATCCGCTAACGATCACCGTTGGCCTGCGGCATTATGATTATACCAAGACCGTTGGCGGCGAATATCAGGGCTACAACTTCTTCAACGGACAGGAGCCGCGCGCCTATCAGGAGACCAGCGCGGACGCGACCGGATGGGTCGGCAAGTTCAATGTCGATTTCCAGCTGTCCGACAACGTCCTCCTGTACGGAACGGCGGCGGAAGGCTTTCGCCCGGGCGGGGCGAACAACATTCCCAACCTGCCCGATGCTTATCTGGTCTACGGCCCGGACTCGCTGTGGAACTATGAAATCGGCGCGAAGACCAGTTTCTGGGATCGGCGCGGCACCTTCAACGTTGCCCTGTATCGCACCGACTGGAAGGATGTTCAGACATCGGTGTCCACGCTTCAGACCGGCGGCGGCAATTTCAGCTTCATCTACAATCTCGCCGGTGTGACGGTGGAAGGCGTGGAGGTGGAGGGATCGCTGCGCCTACCCGAAAACGTCCGACTCAATGCATCGTACAATTACAACAATGCCCGGCTGGATGGCGATCAGGTGGATCAGACCGGCTTCATCGTGGCGCCGGGCCTGGATGGCGACAAGCTGGCCTATATTCCGAAGATGACGGCCTCGGCAGGCGCGGAATGGACCCCGCCGATCAATGACGAAGTCGACGCGCTCTTCCGCCTGGACTGGACCTATACCGGCAAGATGAGCACGGAGCTGCGGCCGACCAACGCATTCTACCGCGAGGTCGGCAACTTCAGCATCTTCAACGCGCGCGCCGGGATCAACACGGAATCGGATCTCAGCGTTTCGGTGTTCATCAACAATCTGTTCGACAAGCGCGGCCTGAACCGGGTCAGCGCCGCGACCGGCGTGCCGGATTTCTATGTCTCGACGCGGCCGCGGACGGTGGGCATCAATGTACGTAAAGGTTTTCGGTGAGGGGCTCGCAGACATGAATAGATTGATGACGCTGGCGCTGCTGGCGGCCACGGCGAGTGTGCCGGCACAGGCGTTGGCACAGAACCGGGACGCTGAGGCGAAAAAGCTGCTCGCCAGCCCCAAGTTCGCCGCCGCCAAGGCAAAGCTCGCGGCTGATCACGAACGGATCATCGCCGACGTGATCAAGCTGACCGAGATCGAGGCGCCGCCCTTCAAGGAAGCGACGCGTGCCGCCGCCTATCTGGAGATGCTGCGCGCCGAGGGGCTGACGGATTTGACGACGGATGCCGAGGGCAATGTGTACGGCATGCGCAAGGGCACGGGCGGCGGGCCTCTGATCGTCATCACCGCGCATCTCGATACCGTTTTCCCGGCAGGCACGAACGTAAAGGTGCGGCGCGAGGGCAACATGCTTTACGCGCCGGGTGTAGGGGATGACACGTGCAGTCTGCCGGTGCTGCTCGCCTTTATCCGCGCGATGAAGGCGGCGAACTATTCCACGAAGGCCGACATCATCTTCATGGGCAATGTCGGGGAAGAAGGGCCGGGTGACCTGCGGGGCACACGTTATCTCTTCACCAAAAGCCCGCTGAAGGACCGCATCAACTATTTCATTTCGCTGGAACCCGGCCGAGCCGGTCGGATCACCAACGCCGGCGTCGGCTCCAAACGGTACAAGGTGACCTTCACGGGCCCCGGCGGCCATTCGATGGGCGATTTCGGCATCGTGAACCCGGCTTATGCCATGGCCAATGCAATGGTTGAGTTCGGCAAGATGAAGGTGCCGACCGAGCCGCGCACCGTCTATAACGTGGGGCTTCTGGAAGGGGGGACGTCGGTCAATTCCATTCCCTTCTCCACGGCCATGACCGTGGACATGCGATCCGCGGGCAAGGCAGCGCTGGACGCGGAGGAGCAGGCATTCCTCGCAATCCTGCCGCGCGCGGTGGATGCGGAAAATGCCGCCCGCTCCACCGCAAAGGGCAAGATCGGCTTCGAGGCCAAGAAGGTGGGCGATCGCCCGGTCGGCTCGACGGCAAAGGACGTCGACATCGTCGAAATCGCGACGGCGACGACCAAGGCAGCCGGGTTCACGCCGGCTTATGGCGTGGGATCGACCGACTCCAACATTCCGATGAGCATGGGCATTCCGGCGGTGACGCTTGGATCGGGCTTCCAGACGCAGCGTGCGCATTCGCTGGAGGAAGCCATGGTGATCGACAAGGACAAGGATGTCGACAGCATGGCGGTGAGCCTTGCCACGTTGCTGATGCTTGCGGGCGCGAAATAGGGGGAGGAATCAACATGCGTGCATGGATGCTTGCGGCGACGGGAATGTCGCTCATCATGGCCACCGGAACGTCGATCGCGCAGTCTCGCCCGATCACCGATCCGGCCGCCGTGTTCAAGGTGAAGCCCGGATCGGATTACTTCCTGGCCAATTACAAGCAAATCACGGACTGGCTCCAGCGCGTGTCGCAGGAAAGCGACCGCATCAAGCTGGTGAGCATCGGCAAGACCGCCGAGGGCCGAGAACAATATATGGCGATAGTCTCCTCACCGGAGAACATCCGGAACCTGGAGCGATATCGCGGCATCTCGCAGCAACTGGCCCTGGCCAAGGGGTTGACCGATGATCAGGCCAAGGCCATGTCAGAGCAGGGCAAGGCCGTCGTATGGATCGACGCCGGCCTGCATGCGACCGAAGTGGTCAATGCGCAGAGCCATGTTCAGCTAATCCATGAAATGCTGACCCGCAATGATGCGGAAACAACGCGCATCTTGAACGACACGGTTGGTCTGTACGTATTCGCCAACCCCGATGGACTTGATCTTGTCGCCGACTGGTACATGCGTCCGACGGACAAGGCCAAGCGGGACAGCGGCAGCATTCCGGTGCTCTACCAAAAGTATATCGGGCACGATAACAATCGCGACAGCTACGCGTCGCACCAGTCCGAAACAACCAACATGAACCGCGCCGCTTATCGCGAATGGTTCCCGCAGATCCTCTACAACCAGCATCAGACCGGGCCGGTCGGCACGGTGGTGTTCATCCCACCGTTTCGCGATCCATATAATTTCAACAACGAACCATTGGTGATCAACCAGACCGATGCGGTCGGCACGGCGATGCACGCACGGCTGATCGCGCAGAACAAGGGCGGATCGGTGTCGCGTTCCGGCGCGCCCTATTCGACCTGGTTCAACGGCGGCGTGCGGACCGTCGGTTATTTTCACAACCAGATCGGCATCCTGACCGAAATCATCGGCAATCCGACCCCGATGGAGATCCCGCTGGTGCCCGGCAAGCAGCTGGGCACCCAGGACGCGGCGATGACGATCGCGCCGCAGAAATGGCGTTTCCAGCAATCGATCGACTATGTGAAGGAAATGTCGCGCGCGATCCTCGACTATGCGTCGCGCAATCGCGAGGTCGTGCTCTACAACCGCTATGTCATGGGTCGAAACCAGATCCAGAAGGGCAGCGAGGACAGCTGGGTCGTGACGCCCAAGCGCATCGAAGCGGTTAAGGCGGCTGCGGAAAGCATGAAAAAGGACGGCGAGGGCAGTCCATTGGACGATCTGGCCGGCTATAACAGCCGCGATATCGTGCCCACCTCGCTCTACAAGACAGTGCTGCAGGATCCGCAATACCGGGCACCGCGCGCCTTTGTCATCCCGGCCGACAAGCAGGCGGATCTTCCCACCACGGTGGCGTTCCTCAACTCGCTGATCAAGACCGGCATCGAGGTGGAACAGGCGCCACAGGCGTTCAGCTACGGTGGCAAGCGCTATGCCGCGGGTTCGTACATCGTGCGGGCGGATCAGGCGTTCCGACCGCACGTGCTGGACATGTTCGAACCGCAGGATCACCCGCAGGACTTCGCCTATCCCGGCGGTCCGCCGATCCGGCCCTATGACATCACCGGCTATACGCTGGCCTATCAGATGAACGTCACGTTCGATCGATTGCTGGACGGCGCACCGCAGCACTTCCCGCCGGTACCGGACGTGATCAAGACCCCGCCCGCGGGCAAGATCATCGGCAAAGGCGCGGCCGGTTATGTCGTCAGCCACGCCACGAACAACAGCTTCATCCTGACCAATCGCCTGCTGAAGGCCGGCGCGCCCGTATACTGGCTGAAGCAGGGAACGACCGTCGGCCGCGAAAGCCTTTCGCCCGGAGCATTGTGGATCCCGGCCGGCGGCGCGGCGAAGGGGATCGTCGACACTGCGGTGCAGACGCTGGGCATCGATGCCCATGCGGTAGCCGCCAAGCCGGCCGGCGACACGGTGAAGCTGAAACCCGTTCGGATCGGGCTGGTGGATCATTACGGGGGCTCCATGGCATCCGGGTGGAATCGCTGGATCTTTGAGAAGTACGAATTCCCTTACACCCGCGTCTATCCGCAGGAGCTGGACGCTGGTGGCCTGAACGCCAAATATGACGTGCTCGTCTTCCAATCTGATGTGCTGGGGCGCGAAGGACGCCCGCCGCAGAAGCAGCCGGCCGCGGCCGACCTGCCGGCGCAATGGCGTTCCGCGCTGGGCCATGTGACGACCGAGAAGACGGTTCCGCAGCTTGCCAGCTTCGCCAGGGCGGGGGGCACCGTGATCGCCGTCGGCAATGCCACGCGGCTGGGGCCGGAGCTTGGCCTGCCGGTCTATAATGCGCTGTCCACGGTGGACGCAGCGGGGAAGCGGACGCCGCTGCCGGGCACCAAATTCTACGTGCCGGGATCGGTGCTTCAGGTGAAGGTCGATCCAAGCGACCCGCTGGCCTATGGCCTGCCCGACACGATGGACGTTTTC
This sequence comes from Sphingomonas sp. OV641, assembly GCF_900109205.1. NCBI lineage: Bacteria > Pseudomonadati > Pseudomonadota > Alphaproteobacteria > Sphingomonadales > Sphingomonadaceae > Sphingomonas > Sphingomonas sp. OV641. The sequence continues at coordinate 425,043 of NZ_FNZB01000001.1, forward strand.
TACAACAACAACCCGACCTTTGCCTTTACGCCCGGCCAGTCCGGTGTGCGCCGCGTCTCGTGGTTCGCCAGCGATGATCCGCTGCGGTCAGGCTGGGGCTGGGGCCAGAAGGCGCTGAACAACACCACGACCGTGGTCGATGGCACGTTAGGGAAGGGCCACGTTTACCTGCTCGCCCCCGAAGTGACGCAGCGCGGACAGCCATTCCCGTCGTTCAAGTTCCTGTTCAACGCTGCCCTGTTCGGGCCGACACAGGTTGGCGTGACGACGGCCGCCGACGATTGAAACGGTCCTCGCGGGATACCGGTCTATCTGCCGGCGTCCCGCTTGGTCGATCAAGCGTGGCCGGAGCTCGGATAGGCGATGCTCCGCGCCAGGCCGCGCCGGTCGAACGGTTTCCAATCATCCTCCGGCTGCGCCAGTCGATCGGCAATCGCGTACAGCACCGCAGCATTGACCGGCAGGCCGAAGTGGCTGCCCGATACCTCGATGTTGTCACTGGTGGCGCAATAAGGCTCCACGCAATTGGCCCAAGGCACGATCCCTTCGTCGCGGCTCCAAATCGCGGTGGCGGGCACCGGCAACGGCATGGCGCCTTCGCTCAGATAGGATAGCGACTGATCGTCATCGATACGGTGGCCGGATAGCATTTCGTACAGCCGCCAGACACGGGTCGCGCGCGGCGTACCGGCAAAGGGAGCGCCAAGGGTGATCACCTGGCGTACCTTGTCGGGCATCCGCCGGCTGATGACCCGGGCCATGATGCCGCCAAGGCTCCAGCCGACCAGGCTGACGCGACTGTGATCACGGCCATGGATGGCCTCGATCCGCTCGATCAGCTTCTCGCCCCCGTCACCGATCGTCCGCGGCCCGCGATTGCGCCCGAGATCCCAAGTGTGCGCGTCATAGCCCATCTGACGCAGATAGAAGCGCAGAATACGGGTCGATCGATCCGATGCGTTGAAGCCGGGGATCACCAGAACCGGATGGCCGTCGCCGCGAGGCAGGCTGGCCAGCGCAGGCGCGGCGATCGGCAGCATCCCAGCTTCCATCAGGGCGCGCGGCAATTCCATAAGAGCCAGGAACGGGGAAGGTGGCTTGATCGAATAGTCCAATGCGGCCGTCGCCATTGTAGATGGATCTCCTTGAAGTCCGCCGCACAACGTGTCGGAGGGCGCAAGGTTCTGGCGGCGGTAACCTTAACTGTTACTGTACCATGACATTATGATGGAGAAAAGGTTACTGCCGGCCAACCGGCTGTGGGGCGGGAACGGCACCGGTCGCCTCCACATCAAGCTGGGAATCCCCACCAAGCGTGCGGTACAGCGTCACCAGATTGGTTGCGCGCACCAGCCGGGTCTGCAGGACCGATTGCTGGGCGGCGTAGAGCGACCGCTGGGCATCGAGCGTGGTGAGGAAGGTATCGATGCCGCCGCGATAGCGAGCCTCCGACAGGCGATAGGTATCTGCCGCCGCGGTGGCGAAGCGTTCGTTTGCCGCCAGCTCCTCGCTGATCGTGCCGCGCCGCGCCAAGGCGTCTGCCACTTCGCGAAACGCGGTCTGGATCGTCCCTTCGTAGGTGGCGAGCGCCGCGCGCTGGAGCGCACTCGCCTGCTCCACCCCCGCGCGACCGGCGCCGGCACGGAAGATCGGATAGGCGATATTGCCGGTCGCCGTCTTGGTCAGCGAATCCGCCTCCAGCAGTGAGGAGAGCGCCGTGCTCGCGAAGCTGAACAGGCCGGTGAGCGAGATCGTCGGGAACAATGCCGCGCGGGCGGCGCCGATTTCCGCATTGCTCGCGCGCAGTTCGTATTCGGCCTGGACCACGTCCGGCCGGCGCAGGAGGATGCGGCTGTCGAGCCCCGCTGGCAGTTCCGCGACCGTCTTTGCCGCTTCTTCGATCGGCGGGGGAAGCAATGCCCGGTCGATCGGCGCACCGACCAGCAATTGCAGCGCGTTCACGTCCTGCGCCAGCGCAGTTCGCTGGCTGGCAATGTTTGCCTCCGCCGTGGCGAGGATCTGTTCGGCCTGACGCAAATCGGTGCGCGGCGCGACACCGCCCGACACACGCGCCTGGGTAAGCGATACGGAACGGCGAGCCGCTGCGGCGGTGTCCTCCGCGAGCTTCAACAAACTCTGATCGGCGGCATAGGTGAGCCACGCGCCAGCGACGTCGCCGGTGAGCGTCAGGCGCACAGCGCGGGCGGCGGCTTCCTGCCCGTAATAACGCGCGAGCGCGGCGTCGGTGAGCGAGCGGTTGCGCCCGAACAGGTCGAGCTCAAACGCGCTGACGCCGATGGTCGCCTGATACGTCGTCCCGCCAACAGCGAAATTGCCGCCTGCGGCGCTGGCGCCGATCTCCCGGCGCGTGGTCGTACCGCCGGCGTCGATCTGCGGGAACAGCTCGGCACGCTGGATCCGATATTGGGCGCGGGCGGCGGCGATATTCTCGACGGTGGCGCGCAGGTTGCGATTGTTGGCGAGCGCCTGATCGATCAGCTGCTGCAAGCGCGCGTCGCGGAAGATGTCGCGGTAGGTAACGCTGGGCAGCGCCGCCTCGCTCTGCCTGAGGTATGCGTCGCCGACCGGCCAGGATTGCGGCACCGGCAGTTCCGGGCGGACGTATTTGGGCGCCATGCTGCACGCCGTCAGCGCGGACGCCAGGAGGAGAGGAGCAAGTACCCGCATCACGATTGCTCCAGATGCGGTGTGCCGCCGGGAGGTTGGTTCCGCTCCTCAGGTGGGTGAAAGCCGGGCTCCTCGCCGCGGATCTTGGCCAGACCGTCGCGGAAGCCGCGGCGAACGATGACGAAGAACAGCGGGATGTAGAAAATGGCGAGGATCGTCGCCGTCAGCATGCCGCCGATCACTGCCGTGCCGATGGCGATGCGACTGTTGGCGCCGGCCCCGGTGGAAAGCGCCAGCGGCAGCACACCGAAGATGAAGGCAAGGCTGGTCATGAGGATCGGCCGCAGACGGATGCGGGCGGCGGTGAGCGCGGCGTCGATGACGCGTGCCCCCTTCTTTTCCTCCTGTTCAGCAAATTCGATCATCAGAATGGCGTTCTTTGCCGCCAGCCCCATGGTCGTGAGCAGACCAATCTGCAGGTACACGTCATTGGTGAGGCCACGCAGCGTCACGAACACGACCGCCCCGATCAGGCCGAGCGGAATGACGAGCAGCACCGCAAGCGGGATCGACCAGCTTTCGTAGAGGGCGGCGAGGCACAGGAAGACAACGATGATCGAAAGGCCGTAAAGCAAAGGGGCCTGACCGGAGGACAAACGTTCCTGATAGGAGATGCCGGCCCAGGCGACGCTGGTTCCGGGAATCTGGCTGGCGAGTTCCTCGATCCGCGCCATTGCATCGCCCGAGCTGCCGCCGCCGGCCGCCTGCCCCTGAAATTCAAATGACTGGATGCCGTTGAAGCGGGACACGGTGGTTGGCGCTTGCGACCAGCTGGTGGTGGCGAAGCTGGAGAAGGGCGCCATCTGCCCGTTCGAGCCGCGAACGAACCATTGGTAGAGCGACTCCGGATTGTCGCGATACGGCGCGTCGCCCTGAACGTAGACGCGCTTCACGCGGCCGCGATCCAGGAAATCGTTGACGTACCGGCCACCCCACGCGGTTGAGAGTGTGGTGTTCACGTCCGTCTGCGAGATGCCGAGCGCAGCGATCCGCTGAGCATCGGTGTTCACCCGGAGCGTGCCGATATCCGGTAGCTCGCTAAGGCGCACGCCGGTGAGACCGGAATCGGCATTGGCGAGGGCGAGAAGCTTGTCACGGGCGGCGGCGAACTGTTCCGTGCTCAGGCCGCCCGTATTCTGCAGCTCCATGGTGAAGCCTTCGGACTGGCCAAGGCCGCGGATCGCGGGCGGAATGAGGGCAAACACCTGCGCATCGCGGAAGGCACGGAAGGCGGCCGCAGCGCGCGCCACGATGGCGTCCGCCGTATTTTCCTTACCCTCTCGCTCGGCCCAGTCCGTCAGGGAGATGAAGCCCTGCCCGGTATTCTGCCCTGAAGCGCCGCCACCACCGCCCGAGACGGTCAGCATGGTGCGGACGTTCGCCTTCTCATATTTCTGGAAGTAGCCCTCCACCGCCTTCTGCACGTCCTCGGTCCGCGTGCGTGTCGCGCCAGCGGGCAAGCGGAACTGGACGGACGCGCCGCCCTGGTCCTCGGTAGGAAGGAAGCCGGTGGGGAGCCGCAGGAACAGCACCGCCAGCAACGCCACAACGACGAGGTAGACGCCGAGGAACAGCCACTTGCGATCGACAACGCGCGCCACCCAGCCGACGTAGCGTTCCGTGCCACGCTCAAAATTGCGATTGAACCAGTCGCTTGCCCGTTCCAGCCGCGATGACACACCGCTGAACCGTCGTTCGAACCAGCCCCGATGCTCTTCATCACCGTTCCGGTGGTGCTGCTTGAGCACAGTCGCCGTCAGCGCTGGCGAAAGAATGATCGCCACGGCAACCGACAGCATCATCGCGGAGATGATGGTCAGCGAAAATTGACGGTAGATGACGCCGGTCGATCCGCCGAAAAACGCCATCGGCAGGAAGACGGCCGAAAGCACGAGCGCAATCGCGACGAGCGCCACGGTTATCTCGCGCATCGACTCGATCGTCGCCTCGCGCGGGGTCATCTCGGGATTTTCTTCGAGCAGTCGCTCGACGTTCTCCACGACGACGATGGCGTCGTCCACCAGCAGACCAATCGCCAGCACGAGCCCGAACAGCGTGAGCGTGTTGATCGAAAAGTCGGCGAGATAGAAGATGGCGAAGGTGCCCAGCAGCACCACCGGCACCGCGATCGTGGGGATCAGCGTCGCCCGCCAGCTTTGCAGAAAGACGAACATCACGATGACGACCAGGATGATCGCCTCGATCAGGGTCTTCACCACCTCCTCGATCGACAGCTTGATGAAGTCGGTCGAGTCATTCGCGTAAGCGACGCGGATGTTGGCGGGGTAGGTCTTCGCGATGCGCGCGATCTCCGCCTTGACCAGTTCGGCGGTCTTGAGCGCGTCGGCGCCCGGAGCGAGGAGGATGGCGATGCCGGCGCCCGGATGCCCGTTGATGCGGCTGCTGGCGTTGTAGTTTTCCGATCCCAGCTCCACGCGGGCGACATCCTCGACCCGCACCGTCGCGCCGGAAGGCAGAACCTTCAGGATGATGTCGCGAAACTGCTGGGGCGTCTGAAGCCGGGATTGCGCCGTCACCGTTGCGTTCAGCATCTGATCGGACGGCATCGGCTGACCGCCGATCTCGCCCGCCGCAACCTCGGTGTTCTGCGTCTGGATGGCGGAGACTACGTCGCCGGGCATCAGCTGGTAACTGGCAAGCCGCGCCGGATCGAGCCAGATGCGCATGGCATATTGCGAACCGAACACATTGGTGTCGCCGACGCCCTGAACGCGGCCAAGCGGATCCTGCAGCGTCGACGTCATCAGATCCGACACGTCGCGGTTGGTCATCTGATCGCTGCTGTCATAGACGCCGGCGATCATCAGAAAGTCCGGGTTGGACTTTCGAACCACAACGCCCTGTTGCTGTACCTGTGTCGGCAGGCGCGTGATGGCCTGCTGCACCTGGTTTTGCACCTGGACCTGAGCGATGTCCGGGTCGGTGCCCTTTTCGAACGTGGCGGTGATCGACACCGAGCCACGCGAAGTCGAGGAGGACGCGAAATACAGCAGCCCGTCGATGCCGGTCAGCTGTTGTTCGAGGATCTGCGTGACGGAGTTCTCAATCGTCTGCGCATTCGCGCCCGGATAAGTGGCGCGAATGGAGACCTGAGGCGGTGCAACGTCCGGATATTGGGCGATCGGCAAGCCCAGGATCGCACCCACGCCGGCCATCATGACGATGATGGCGAGCACCCATGCGAAGATCGGTCGATCGATAAATACGCGCGACACGTCAGCCCGCCTTGTCCTTGGCCTTCTGCTGCTGTTCCAGCTGCTCCGGCGAGGGTGGCTTGGGCTGCTGCGGCGCCGAAGCGGGTACCGGGCGAATTTCCGCATCCGGGCGAAGGTTTGCCGTTCCCTGCGTGATCACCTTGTCGCCCGGACGCAGCCCACCGGTAACGACCCAATTAGCGCCCTCGGCCCGGACCGCCTGAACGGTGCGCTGCACCGCCTTGTTGCCACTGCCGACGATCCAGACCGTGGCATCGCCCTTCGGATCGCGGGTCACGGCGGTCTGCGGGACGAGGAAGGCGTTGGTCTCAATCGCCTGTGCAAACACCGCGCGCACGAACATGCCCGGCAGCAGCAGTCCGTTAGAATTGGGGAAGCGCGCACGCAACGTGACGGTGCCGGTCTGTTGATCAACCACGACTTCGCTGAACTCGACCGTGCCAGTCGCGCCGTAGTCGCTGCCATCCTCCAGCTTCAGGCGCACCATGGCGCTTGCCGGCAGAACACCGCCGCTCGCCAGGCGACGACGCAGCTGAAGCAGCGCGGCCGCGGACTGCTGAATATCAACGTAGATGGGATCAAGCTGCTGGATGGTCGTCAGCGGATCCGCCTGGCTAGCGGTTACCAAGGCACCGACGGTGAATAGGGAGCGGCCGATGCGGCCGGTGATCGGCGCGGGAACAGTGGTGAAGCGCAGGTTGATCCTGGCCGTTTCAAGCTGGGCGCGGTTCTGCGCGATGGTGGCTTCGGCCTGCCGCTGAGTGGCGAGCGCGTCCGTATAGTCCTGCTTGCTGACGGCTTCGATGGCGGCAAGCGGGCGGAAACGTTCAGCCCGGACGCGGGCCGCTTCGGCGGTCGCCCTGGCGCTGGCGACATTGGCGGTCGCCTCATTCACGGCAGCGCGATAGATGCTCGGGTCAATCTGGTAGAGCGGCTCTCCGCGGCGAACGATCGTCCCTTCCTCAAAGAAGCGTTTCTGGATGACGCCGCTAACCTGCGGGCGGACCTCGGAACTTTGAAAGGCGACGGTGCGGCCGGCCAGCTCCGTGACGAGCGGCACGCTGGTTTGCTGCACCACGACGAAGCCGACCTGAGCCGGCCCGCCGCGCTCCCCTCGCGCTCCTCGATCACCCGCCTGCTCGGCCTGATTGCTGCACGCGGCGAGTGCCGCCGCGCCGACCAGGGCAAATGCGCGCGCGTTCATGCGCGATCCGAGGCTTGCTTGCTCACCAATTCGTAGACCAACCCCGCAGCGCCGGGGCGCACGAACTGTCACGCGATGCATTATAACGTGATCTCCGCAAGGTGCGATGAAGAGGAGGACGGCGGGGCGCCGTTCCGTAGGGAAGGGCGGGTAGTCACTTTTGATATGGCTTGCCACCCTCAACATGTCGCAACATGTCGCAGGCATACAGGTTCCGGTAGGAGGAAACCAATCCTCAAAGAAGGCGTTAGACGGAACGGGGTCGTATCGAAAGGTCGGGCGCCCCGAGTGGAAAAGGGGCAATCGTGAGTTTCAATTCGGGGTGTCACCGCTGGCTTGCCTTTGCGCTGATAGCCACCTCGTCCGCGGCGAACGCGCAGATGGCACAGCCAGGTACCGCGCCTGCGCGCGGGCCAGATGCGCCGCGCGAGGAGGTGAAGCGGGCGCCGACCGCCGATCCGGACGGAAACACCCCGATTGTGCCGGACGCCGCATTCGACGCTGCTCTCCCTTCCTTGTCCGACGATATCAACGCGCCGCTTGAGCCGCTGCCTTCAAGTGAGAGCCCCGGCACGCAGGCGCCCGTCGCTGGTTCGCCCGGCAGCATCCCACCCGCTACCAGCGTCGATCCCGAGCTTGCTCAGCCGCTGCAACCGCTGGCGACCACCAACACCGTGCCGTTGCAAACCGCCGAAGACGTGGCGGAGACCGATCGGCCCGAGATCCGATATGAGCTGGCGGTGCGCGGCCTGGAAGAAATCGGGCTGGAAGATGAGTTCAAATCCTTGTCCGCGCTGGAAGACGGTGACGGCAAGGCCACCAACGCCACGCAAGTGAACGCACGCGCGAAAGAGGATGAACAACTCGCTGTCCGGCTGATGAAGTCGCTGGGCTATTATGACGGGGTCGCCAGCTCCGTAATCGAGACGGTGGGCACCGAGCCCGGGCGGCTGCGGGCGGTGCTGACGGCAACGCCTGGTCAACTTTACAAGCTGGGCGCGATCAACGTCGTCGCCGATCCTACCAATCCGCCCAATCTGGTGCGCGAACAACTGCCGCTGAGAACCGGCGACCCGATCGAGGCTGCGCGTGTTCAGGGTGCGGAAGCGAACCTGGCACTCGTTCTCCCGCAGCGCGGCTACCCCTTCGTTAAGCTCGGCGACCGGGACATTCTGCTCGATGATCAGACGCTTTCGGGCGATTATACACTGCCGGTGGAAACCGGACCTCGCGCGTCCTTTGGTGTTTTGCGGACCGAAGGCGATGCCGTCTTCGATCTCGACCACCTGAGCGTCTTTCCGCGGTTCAAACAGGGTGAGTTGTACGACACGCGCAAGCGTGACGATCTGCGCGAGGCACTGGTGGCGACCGGGCTGTTCGACACGATCGGCGTGGAGCCTGTCCGCACGGGTCAGCCGGGACCCGACGGCACTGAGCAGGTCGACCTGCTGGTACGCCAAACCAAGGGCCCGTGGCGCAGCCTTGCCGGCAGCGGCGGCTATGGAACGGGCGAGGGCATCAAGGTCGAGGGAAGCTGGACGCACCGCAACCTGTTCCCGCCGGAAGGCGCCCTGATCCTCACGGCGATCGGCGGAACGCAGCAGCAGGGTGCCTCGGCGACGTTCCGTCGGCAAAATGCGGGGAAGCGTGATCGCTCCTTCTCTGCCGGTGTATCGGCCAACCATGCAAATTACGACGCCTTTGATGCATTCACGGGCACCGCGTTCGTGCGATGGGCGTATGACTCCACGCCGATCTGGCAGAAGCGCTTCACCTATGCTTATGGCGCGGAACTGACGGGCACGAACGAGCGGGTCTTCGACTTCGCACGAAACGAGGCAGTGCGGCGTACCTATGGCATCGCTGCCCTGCCGGCGCAGGCGGTCTGGGATACGTCGGACGATCTGCTGAACCCGACGCGTGGCTATCGCCTGAAGCTGAACGTCAGCCCCGAGACGTCCGTGCAGGGGTCGGTCCGCCCCTATGCGCGTACGATGATCGAAGGCACCGTCTATTATCCGGTGAATGACAAGCTTGTGATTGCCGGCCGGGCTCGGGCGGGCTCGATCTTTGGCATCGACCGGGACGATCTCGCACCCTCTCGCCGCTATTATGGCGGCGGCGGTGGATCGGTGCGCGGATATGGGTTCCAGCGCCTCGGGCCGTTTGAACCCTTGTCCTCGCTGGTCCCGAACGAGGACGGGGAGATCGACATCGGTGATCTTCGCCCGGTCGGGGGACGCAGCCTGAATGAGTTTGCGATCGAGGCCCGATACCGGTTCGGCAATTTTGGCATCGTTCCGTTCATCGACGCTGGCAATGCCTATGAAAGCACCTTTCCCAAGGGATCGGATCTTCGCTTCGGCGCCGGCATCGGTGGTCGCTTCTACACCAATTTCGGGCCGCTGCGCGTCGACATCGCGACGCCGTTGAACCCGCGTGAGGGCGACGGCCGTGTCGCGCTCTACGTCTCTATCGGGCAAGCGTTCTAATGGCTGAAGAAACCGCCCCCGTTCAGACGGTGATCGTCCGTCCGCCGCTGTGGCAGCGTATCCTCAAATGGCTGGGCATCGCCATTGCGGCGCTGCTGCTGCTGCTGCTGGCGATTGTATTCGGCATCAACACCGATCCCGGTCGCCGCTTCGTCGCGGATCAGCTTGGCGACTATAACACGGCGAGCGGCCTGAACATCAAGGTGGGCCGGATCGACGGCTCCCTATATGGGCGCATGGTGCTAACCGACGTCCGGGTCAGCGACCCCAAAGGCGTGTTCATCTCCTCGCCGCGGCTGGACGTAGACTGGCGGCCGTTCGCGTTTCTGAACAACCATGTCGACGTGAAGAGCTTGCAGAGCGAGCTCATCACCATGTCCCGCAATCCACAACTGATCCCGCAGCCGAGCGACCCAAATGCGCCGCTGCTGCCGGATCTGGACATTGATATTGACCGGCTGCGGGTGTCGCGCTTCGTCATGGAGCCACCGGTCGCGGGCAGCCGTCATATCGGCCGTATCGAAGGTGCTGCGCATATCGCCGACCGGCGCGCTCAGCTCACCGTCAATGCGGCCGCGTTGCGGGGCCCGGGCGTGGCGGGTGGCGATACGCTTCGTCTGCGCCTGGACGCCGTGCCGGAACAGAACAAGCTGGACGTGAACGCTAGGCTAGTGGCGCCCGCCGGCGGTCTGGTGGCGTCCATCGCCGGAACGAAGGCGCCGCTGACCGCGACAGTCAATGGCACGGGCAGCTGGGCCTCGTGGCAGGGCAAGGCACTCGCGACGCTGGGCGGCGGGCAACTCGCCAACCTCGACGTGCGTGCGCGCGACGGCCATATCGAGATGCGCGGTTTCACCCGGCCGGGCCTCTATCTTGAAGGGCCCGTGGAGCGCCTGACCGCACCACAGCTTGATGTTGCCGTTGATACCACCCTGCAGGAACGACGTGCCGATACACGCATCAAGCTGAAGTCCGACGCGCTTGCCGTGGACGCGGGCGGCCTGATCGATCTGGCGAACAGCCAGTTCGGCAACTTCGCCGTGGACGCAAAGCTGCTCACCCCGGGTGCCATCGCGCCCAACCTGCGTGGGCGTGACGTGCTTGCGCGCGTGGTGCTGAACGGCGCCTTTGCGACGCCCACGGTGGACTACAAGGTGCGCGCGACCGCGCTGGGCTTTGGCGCCACTACCGTCGAGAACCTCTACGCCGAGGGCCTGGCGCGGGTCGACTCCGATCGGATCCTCGTTCCCGTGAAGGCGCGTGCGCGCCGTATCGCCGGCCTCAATCCGGCACTGGGCGGGCTGACGACGAATGCGCGGATCGACGGCGATATCGCCATCGATATGCCGACGATCCTGTCCGACAATCTGCGCATCCGGTCCGACACCATCGATGCAACCGCGATCATTGCCGCAAACATGGAGACCGGCCGATACACTGGCGCAATCAAGGGACGGGTTAACAACTTCCGCGTCGACGGGGTCGGCATTATCAATCTCGATACCGATGCGGAACTGGTAACCAAGCCCAACGGCGGCTTTGGCATTATCGGACGCGTCGGCATTCAGACGCGCGAAATATTCAATGAGGGCGCGCGCACGTTCCTGGGCGGCAACGCCGTGGCGGTTGCGAACATCGGCTATGACACCGACGGGCTGGTGACATTCCGCAACCTGAGAATGACGGCGCCGTCGTTCCGGGTGACGCGCGGCAATGGCCGCTATGATCTGAACACTGGTGCCGTGCTGGTCGAGGCAGACGCCTATTCCGCCCAATACGGCCCGCTGTTCGCCCGCGTCACCGGCAGCGCAACAGCGCCCGTCGTCAACCTTCGCGCGCCGCGGCCGGGCCTGGGCGTCGGGCTGGCGAACCTCAATGCGCGCGTGGTTGGACGTGGCGGTGCTTACGCGGTGACGGCGACCGGCGGAACCACGTACGGTCCGTTCAACGCGGACGTGCTCGTGACCCCCGGCGCGCAGCTGGCGGTGGATATCCGCCGCGTCGTCTTTGCCGGCGTGAACTTCGCAGGGCGGGTCGTGCAGACGGCAGCAGGCCCATTTGCCGGACGCGTCCAATTTGCAGGCTCGGGCCTTTCAGGCGCGGCGCGGCTTTCGGCGCAGGGACAATATCAACGGGCGGACGTGGATGCGCGCGCTTATGCCGCGCAAATCCCCGGCGAGGTCGACTTCGTCATCGGGCGCGCGATCGTGAAGGCCAGCATGGTCCTTTACGACAATCCCCAGATCGTGGCGGACGCGCAGGTTGCGGACCTTCGCTACGGCCCGACCGTGATCCAGACCGGTCGCGTCAAGGTGAACTACGCTGGCGGTCGCGGCACGGCGCAAGCGGTGCTGACCGGTTCCAACAGCGTTCCCTTCCGCCTGGCGGCCAACGCTCGCCTGTCGCCGAGCGAGTATCTGATCGCGCTCCAGGGACAGGCGAACAACATCAACTTCCGCACCGGCAACCCGGCACGGATCACGGCCAATGGCGGCACCTATCGCCTGGCGCCGACCCAGATCGTCTTCGATCAAGGGCGCTTGCGCCTGGCCGGCAGCTACGGCTCGGGCGTTTCCGCCCAGATGCGCCTCGACAGCCTGGACCTGTCGATTGCCAATGCGCTGGTGCCGAACCTCGGTCTCGGTGGGAAGGCGACCGGCAGCCTTGATTTCACGCAGAGCAGCCCAAGCGCCTTCCCACAGGCGAATGCTCGCATGACGATCACCGGATTCACCCGGTCCAGCCTTGCGAGTGTTTCGTTGCCCGTGGACGTTGCGGTGGTGGGCCGGCTGGTGCAGAACGGCGGCGAGATGCGCGCGCTGGTCAAGCGTGGTGGCACCACCGTCGGCCGCGCGCAGGCGTTCCTCCGTCCGGCGGGGACAGGCGGCTCCTGGGCATCGCGGCTGATGGCGGCGCCGCTGAGCGGGGGCATACGGTACAACGGCCCGTCCGGCGTTCTCTTCAGCCTCGCTGGCCTGGCAGAGCAGCAACTGAGCGGGCCGATCGTGGTGGCCGCCGACTTTGGCGGGCGCGTCTCCGCGCCGCAGTTGAACGGCGTCATCCGGGCGGACAGCCTGACCTATGACAACGAGACCTATGGGACCCGTTTGTCGAACATGGCGATCCGGGCCCGGTTCACCGCCGATCGTCTGCAACTGGACAGCCTGACGGCGAAGGCCGGCGACGGGTCCGTCCGGGCACAAGGCTATGTCAGCCTTGCCGCCGATCAGGGCTATCCCATGCAGATCGACGCGCGACTTGATGATGCGCAGCTTGCGCGTTCCGATGCGATCGGCGCGACGGCGAGCGGCACTGTCTCGGTTACCAATGGCCGTGGCGGTGGATTGATCAAGGCGGACCTTACCATCCCCGAGGCACGCTACGAGATCATCCGCCAGGGTGCCGCCGAAGTGCCGGAGCTTACCGGTGTGCGGCGCAAGAGCGACATCAGACCGACACGGATCACCGATCGTCCTGCGCCGGCGTCCCCCCCGGGCCTGTTCCGGCTCGACATGCGCGTTCGGGCCGACAACCGGCTGTTCGTTTCCGGCATGGGGCTGGAGAGCGAATGGGAGGCCGACATGCGGATCGGCGGCACATCCGCCGCCCCGTCGATCACCGGCGGGCTGGATCTGGTTCGTGGCACCTATTCGTTCGCCGGCAAGCGCTTCGAGGTGGAGCGTGGTCGCGTTCGCTTCCGTGGCGGCGAACTGACCGATCCCGACATCGATATCCGCGCCACTACCGAGAATGATGGCGTCACGTTCATCATCAACATCACCGGCACGGGCCAGCGGCCGCAGATCGCCTTCACGTCGAACCCGTCGCTCCCGCAGGACGAGGTGCTGAGCCGTCTGCTCTTCGGCACCAATCCGGAGAACCTGTCGGCCACCGAAGCTATTCAGCTGGCCGCTGCCCTGAACTCGCTGCGTGGCTCGGGCGGCGGACTGAACCCGCTGGGCAAGCTGCGCTCAGCGACGGGCTTCGATCGCCTGCGGATCCTGGGCGAGGATGAGGCGAGCGGGCGCGGGACTGCGCTGGCCGCGGGCAAATACCTGACCGACGACATCTATATCGAGATCGTGACGGACGCCCGCGGGTTTACCGCAACCCAGCTGACGATCGCCCTGACAAAGTCGCTTAGTGTGCTGACGCAGGCGGGCTCGTTCGGCGGGTCGAACGCTCAGCTACGCTATTCGAAGGATTATTGAAGACGACGGCGGGCGCCCGATCGAACGGGTGCCCGCTGTTCGGCCGACGCCGGCATCTGCGGCGCGGTGGATGCGGGGACAAGCTCGGCACGACGAGAGTGCCTTGCGAGGGCTTCGCGAGGATTGGACGGGCGAGACGGTGATTGGCGCGCGCAACGGCAGTCGCCGTCACGCTTCAATCTGTGCCCAGCACTGACGGACTACGAACTAGATTGAGCCGTCGCGGGCCGGAACCTTGATGTGCCACCTGCGGCTGGTGCGCGGGGTCGGGCCCGGCGCACCAGCGTGCTGGTCAACGGATCGGCGAGTTCGGGTCGAGCCGCATGTCCAGGTAATTGTCGACCGACGTCATCAGGTCGCCCATCTCATGTTCGAAGAAATGGTTCGCGCGCGGGATCACGTCATGGTGAATCGTGATGTGCTTCTGCGTGCGTAGCTTGTCGACGAGCTTCTGGGTTGCCGGCGGGGTGGCTACCTCATCCTCAGCGCCCTGAATGATGATGCCCGAAGAAGGGCAGGGGGCAAGGAAGGTGAAATCGTAGAGGTTCGCCGGTGGAGCGATCGAGATGAAGCCGCGAATTTCGGGGCGGCGCATCAGCAATTGCATGCCGATCCAGGCACCAAAGCTGAAGCCGGCGATCCAGGTGGTGGACGCCTCCGGGTGGAAGCTCTGCACCCAGTCAAGCGCGCTCGCCGCATCGGACAATTCGCCCACGCCATTGTCGAACGTACCCTGGCTCTTGCCCACGCCGCGAAAGTTGAAGCGCAGGGTCGCGAAACCACGGCGCTGGAACGTCTTGTAAAGCGCCTGAACGATGTGGTTGTTCATCGTTCCGCCAGCAGTCGGATGCGGATGAAGGATCATCGCAACCGGTGCGCGCGGCTTCGGAGCGGGGGCAAAACGCCCTTCGAGGCGGCCTTCTGGGCCAGGAAAGATGACTTCGGGCATCGATACTCTGTTAGTTTGGTGCCGCGGATGTGGCGCGTGGAACGAAGCGCTATATAGGGATCGCACCCGAATATGGAACGAGTTTTGCCTCAGCGTCTCTATCTGGATCACGCCGCCACCACAGCCATGACCAGCGCGGCAAGGGCGGGGCTTCTGCGCGGCGTGGAAATCTGGGCGAACCCGTCATCTCCCCATGCCGAAGGCCGCGAGGCACGGGCAGCACTCGAGCAGGCGCGCAAGGAAATTGGCGCAGCTTATGGTTGGACGGGCGAGATCCTGTTGACCAGCGGTGCCAGCGAATCATTGTGGATCGCACTTCGCCGGAGCATCGGCGGGCGCCGCCTGGTCTCTCGCGTGGAGCATGATGCGGCGATGCGCGCGGCCGGCGAGCGAGTGGACTTTATCGACGTAGCGGCGGATGGGCGCGTCTGCTTGACCGACTTGCGCAACAGGCTCGCGCTCGGCGCTGCTGGCGATGCGATGACTGCGGCTGAACGACCGCTGGTCTGCATCCAATGGTGCAACAGCGAGACGGGCGTGCTGCAGCCGATCGCGGACATTGCGCAGATCGTGCATGAAGCGGGCGGGCTCTTGCTTGTTGATGCGGCGCAGATGCCCGCGTCTCCCGCGCTCGCCGATCTCGCCGACTTTGTAGCATTGTCCGCTCACAAGCGCGGCGGGCCGCCGGGCATTGGTGCGCTGCTGGTACGAAATCTCGCGACTCTTGTGCCGACCGGCGGACAGGAGCGCGGCTATCGCGCGGGAACGGAAAATTTGCCGGCCGCGCTGGGCTATGCCGCAGCGCTGGACGAGCCTGAGCCGGATCACACCACGCTCCGCCAGCGCCTGGATGATGCCGTACGCCGCTCTGGCGG
Source organism: Sphingomonas sp. OV641 (assembly GCF_900109205.1). Classification (NCBI taxonomy): domain Bacteria; kingdom Pseudomonadati; phylum Pseudomonadota; class Alphaproteobacteria; order Sphingomonadales; family Sphingomonadaceae; genus Sphingomonas; species Sphingomonas sp. OV641. Next base: position 440,698 of record NZ_FNZB01000001.1, read on the forward strand.
GATCGTCGTGGGAGAAGGATCCCCACGGCATCCGGCGATCGGCAGTTATCGACTGCCCGGTGTCAGTGCCAATGCCCAGCTCATCCGCCTGGACCTGGAGGGGATTGCCGTTTCGGCCGGCAGCGCCTGCGCCAGTGGCAGTCTGAAGCCGAGCCATGTGCTGCGCGCCATGCGGTGGACGGAAGAAGACACGCGCGAAGTGATCAGGGTCAGTTTCGGCCGGAATACAACGGAGGCCGACATAGAGCGCTTCATCCAAGCTTGGCGCAAAATAGCGCGCGGCGCCCGAATGCTGGCGGCATGATCTACCTCGATTATCAGGCGACGACGCCGCTCGCGCCGGAGGTGTTCGAGGCCATGGTGCCGTGGCTTCGCGACCAGTTCGCAAATCCGCATTCCGCCAGTCGGCTGGGGCGCGCCGCCAAGGCAGCCATCGAGGTGGCACGTGAGCAGGTCGCGGCTTTGCTGCCGAGCGGCGGGCGCGTGGTATTCACGAGTGGAGCTACCGAGGCGCTCAATTGGGCGGTGAAGGGCAGCGGCGGCTCCATGGTCACCATTGCCAGCGAACATGCCGCGGTTCTCGACACCGCACGAGCCGAAAGCGGACGGGGACGCGAGATCACGGTTCTGCCGGTTCGTCCCGATGGCCGGATCGACTTGTGGGTGGCGCGCCGGGTGCTGGGGCAGGGGGCCGGATTGCTGGCCGCCATGCTGGTGAACAACGAGATAGGCGTTATCCAGCCGATCCCGGAGCTTGCGCGGATCGCGCGGCAGAACGGCGCAATGGTGCTGTGCGATGCGGTTCAGGGATATGGCCGTATCGCGGTGCCGGACGCGTGCGACATGGTGGCGATATCGGCGCACAAGATCCACGGGCCCAAGGGCGTGGGTGCGCTGTGGATCAGGGACGGGGTCACGCTTGCGCCGCTGCTCGACGGAGGCGATCAGGAACATGGCCGCTCTGGCACCTTGAGCCCCGCGCTGTGCGTTGGTTTCGGCGTTGCCGCCCGGCTGATGATGGAGCGGCGCGACGCGGACCTGGCACATGTCGACCGTTTGTGGGGCATCGCCACCGAACTGCTGGGCGGTTGGACGATCAACGGATCGGAAGAGCATCGCTATCACGGCAATCTCAACGTCCGGCGGCGCGGGCTGGACGTGAACAGGCTGATGAGTGATTGCCGAAACGTCGCCTTTTCAGCAGGTTCGGCGTGCGCGAGCGGCTCGGGCCGGCCTTCCCATGTGCTCAAGGCGATCGGCCTGCTCGATGCGGATGCCCGCTCCTCAATCCGGCTTGGCTTCGGGCGGTACACGAGCGAGGCGGACCTTCGGGAGGCGTTGGCGACTATCGTCGCAGCCGCCGATGCGCAGCAGGTCGCCGCGTGAAGGTTCGCTTCGAGACGACGGACGGCGCGATCGTCGAAGCGGAGGCTTCGCCGGGTGAGCGATTGCTGGATGTCGGCCAGCGGATCGGCATGCCGCTTGAGGGCACGTGCGAGGGGCAGATGGCCTGTGCTACCTGCCATGTGGTCGTGTCGCCCCGCGACTTTGCGCTGCTGCCGCAAGCGGCCGAGGAGGAGGAGGACATGCTCGATCTCGCGCTTAATGCGGCTCGGACCAGCCGGTTGTCATGCCAGATTGTTCTGCAACAGGAGAATGATGGCCTGACCGTGCGCATCCCCTGATGCTTCATGCTTGGGCTTGAACAGGTGGCGTCGCTCGGCCATATGGCGCGCGGGAGTCGGGCGGACGTGGTCGTCGCCAACCTGGTCAGATCCTGACGGAAGCAGCCACAACGATTTCGCCGCGGGTCGTTCCGGCTCCCACCCCGCATCTCCTCATCGATGAGACGAACGAAGCTGCCGCGATATCGTGGCGGACTTTGCCGCCCGATGCTCGCCAGCGATGCGCACTGGCTTCCCCCTTCGACAACCATGGTCGGTGCCCCTAGATAGGGAGCGATGACCGACTCCCTCCTTGGCCTAGACGAACCGGTTCAGCCGAAGCGCGGCGGCGATGCCTATCGCGTGCTTGCGCGCAAATATCGGCCGCAGACGTTCCAGGCTCTGATCGGCCAAGAGGCGATGGTGCGGACGCTGGAAAATGCGATTCGTCGGGACCGGATCGCCCATGCCTTTCTGCTCACCGGGGTGCGCGGCGTCGGCAAGACGTCGACCGCACGGCTGATCGCCAAAGCGCTCAATTGCATCGGACCGGACGGCAGTGGCGGGCCCACGATCGATCCCTGCGGAGTCTGCGAGCCGTGCCGCGCGATTGCCGAAGGGCGCCATATCGACGTGATCGAGATGGACGCGGCGAGCCACACGGGCATCGACGATATCCGTGAGATCATCGAGGCATCACGCTATGCCGCCGTGTCCGCGCGATACAAAGTGTACATTATCGACGAAGTTCACATGCTGTCCAAGGCCGCGTTCAACGGCCTGCTCAAGACGCTGGAAGAGCCGCCGGGCCATGTGAAATTCCTGTTCGCCACGACAGAGGTGAACAAGGTGCCCGTGACGGTCCTTTCGCGCTGCCAACGGTTTGACCTGCGGCGCATTCCGGCGGACAAGCTGGCGGAGCATTTCGCCGCCGTCAGCGGGGCGGAAGGCGTATCCGCCGAGGCGGAGGCGCTGGCGCTGATCGCGCGCGCCGCGGAAGGATCTGCGCGCGACGGCCTGTCGATCCTCGACCAGGCGATTGCCCATGCCGATCTGCAGGGTGGCGGCGTCACTGCCGAAGCCGTTCGTGAGATGCTGGGCCTGTCCGACCGCAGCGCGGTTCGCGATCTGCTGGCGTTATTGTTGGCGGGCGACGCGCCCGGAGCGCTTGCTGCGCTGCGTCGCCAATATGATTTCGGCGTCGACCCGCAAGGCGTGCTGCGTGCCCTGCTCGAGGCGGTGCACGGCGTTACGCTGTCCAAGGTTGGCAGCGCAGAAGATCCGGCGCAGCCTGCCGAGGAGCGTGAAGCCTATCGCGAGTGGGCGGGGAAGCTTTCCTATCCGATGCTCCATCGCCTGTGGCAGCTGCTGTTGAAGGGCCATGACGAGGTGGCGAAGGCCGCGCTGCCGATCGAAACGGCGGAAATGGCGCTGTTGCGTATCGTTCATGCGCGCAGCCTGCCGGACCCGGGCGAGCTCGCACGGTACCTCAGCGAAGGCGGGCCGACGCAGCCAGTGATGGCAGCGCCGCCCGCTGCTGTTCCAGCGCCTGCACCGACACCAATCGAGAAGCCGGCGCTGCCCACGGCCTTTACCTCGCTGGTGGAGGAACTGGAGCAGCAGGGGCATCATCTGCTTGCCGTGCGCCTGGCCCATGGTGCGCGCGTCGTGAACTATGCGCCGCCGGAGATCGTGTTCAGCGGATCACGCCCGATCGCGGCTGATACGCTGGCCGAAGTCGCCGCGGCCTTGCGGACGATGACGGGAACTGCCTGGAAGCTTTCGCTGCTGGACGCCCCCGGGGAGCCGACCTTGAAGGAGGCGGCAGACGCGGCGGCCGAGGAGGAGCGGCAGAGGGTGCTCGCGTCGCCGCTGGTGAAGGCAGCATTCGAAGCCTTTCCCGAGGCGGAACTGATAGACTGGCCAAAGAAGAGGAATCACGCGTGAAGGATATCAACGAACTTCTCGCCGCAGCCCAGAGCGCGGCGGAGAATGTCCAGAAGCAAATGGACGAGGCACAGGCAACGCTCGACACGATCGAGGTGGAGGGCGTTTCCGGGGGCGGTCTGGTGAAGATCAAGGCGACCGCCAAGGGCCGCATCCTGACGGTCGCGATCGATGATTCGCTGATCGTGCCTGCTGAGAAGCAGATGCTGGAGGATCTGGTTGCCGCAGCGTTCAACGACGCACGCGCAAAGGCAGATGCCGCGTCGTCGCAGGAGATGGCCAAGATGACGAGCGGCCTTCCGCTGCCGCCGGGGTTCAAGCTGCCGTTCTGAACCCACGTGCATAGAGGAACGGGTGGGTTCCACCCGTTCCGCCACGGGAACAACCATGTTGGACGATACGTTTCGGCTCATCGGTAACGATGGAGCGTATCATGACCGACGAACGTGTGACTGAAACGTCGACGCCAAATACCACGATTATCGAGCGGCGTAGCGGTGGCGGCAGTGGTGTCTTGATCGGACTGGCCGTTCTACTTGCGGTTATCGTGGCAGCGTTCTTCCTGTTCAATCAGTCGAAGAATGAGGGCCTGGAGACACAGGCGATCACCTCTGCCGCCCAAAGCGTCGGCGAGACCGCCGACAAGGCCGGCGCGGCGATCGACGACGCCACCAAGTAAGCGAGGCGCGGCGAGCAGGTCAGCGTAAGCAGTCGTCCAGACCCTCGCGACGGACCACGCCCACATGCCGGGCGATGGCATTGCCATGGCGCCGCACGAAGCCACTCGGATCCACGGCCTCCCGCTTCTTCGGTAGCGGGAGGACCGCGGCGATGCGGGCTGCCTCCGTTGGCGTGAGCTTTTGTGCCGAGTGGTTGAAGTAGCGGATCGCACCTGCCTCTGCGCCATAGGTGCCGATCCCGGTTTCGGCGACGTTGAGGTAAACCTCCATGATGCGGCGCTTTCCCCAGATCGCCTCGATTAGGACGGTAAACCATGCCTCGACGGCTTTGCGGAGATAGCCGCCGCCTTGAAACAGAAAGACGTTCTTGGCCGTTTGCTGGCTGATCGTAGATCCGCCGCGGATCTTTCCACCCTGAGCATTGCGGTAGGCGGCACCGGCGATGGCGCTGAAGTCGAAGCCGTGATGGCTGCAGAACTTGGCATCTTCCCCCGCGATTGCCGCTCGCGCCATGTCCGGATCGATCCGGTCGAGCGGGCGCCATTCCTTGGTGATGGAGCGGCCGGACAGGAGATCGCCGATCATCGTGAAAGTGATCGGTGGTGGGACGAAGCGGAACAGCAGCACGAGCGCCAGGGAAAGAGTCACGAACCAGAGTGCGATCTTGAGAAACAGGCGAAGGAAACGGGTGACCATCTGCCGGTGCTAGCCTTGAAGGATTAACCAAATCAACGATGGCGGAACGCTCGCGCGCGACGATCAAAGAAGTGTTTGGCGACGATCCGACCAATATTCTGCACGAACGGCTCAGCAATGTGGCCCTGCGACCGATGCGCGGAGCCTAGCCCGGCACCATTGCGCGTTCTACGATACTGTTCGCGACGCCGGGCGCGCGTTCTACAACAATATCACGCCAGACGAGGCTGACCGGAAGGTGGGATGATCAGGCGACCCTGCTGGCGACGCGCTCGAACACCGCGGCATAGCGCTCCGCCACCTCGATCGCCGTCAACGGCGTCGGCAATGCGGCTTGAAGGTGCGTGTAGAGATTTTCGTCCGAGGCTTGGATGATCCGGTCTGCGAGATCTGCGGGATCGTTGCGAGCGAAGTGCAGGCCGGTCTGGCCGGGGATGACCTTTTCGGCCATGCCGCCGATCCCGGTGCAGATGACGGGACGCCGCGCGGCGAAAGCCTCTTGGATCACGACGGGAGAGTTCTCCCACCAAGTGCTGGGCATCACAACATAGTCGCAGGCAGCCATCAGCTGCGCCACGCTGCCGTTGTTGTAGGGGCCAAGATAGGTGAGGAAGGGATATGCCTCCACTGCCGCGTTGAACCGGTCAATAAAGGCGGAGGACTGGCCGACGAAGTGGCCGTGAACGGCGATCCGCACGCTTGCTGCACGCGCCGGATCCTGCGCCAGGATTGCGCAGGCATCGAGAAGCACGCCGAGCCCCTTAAACGGGTTGATCTGGCCGAAATAGCCAAATTTCCAGGTACGATGCGGCTGTCGCGGTTGCTCTGGTACTGGTGCGGAGAGCACGCCGTTCTCGATGACGGTGATCCGATCATGCGGCACGCACTGTTCGACCATCTTCTCGGCGAGAAAGTGGCTTGGCGAAACGAATGCCGACACGTGCTCGAACGCTGCCTCGACATGCTGCTGCCGGACGGCAAACTGCTGGCGGCTGTGCTCCGGATAGCATTTGTGACACGAAGAAGGGGAGGGCCCCTGGCAAAGCATCTGCCCTTGTCGCGTCACGAGCTGCCCGTGATTGTGACAGATCGCCAAATATTCATGCAACGTGACCACCACATCGATGCCTGCCGCGGCGATATCGGCAAATGCGCCAACGCCGATGTGCAGGAAGTGGTGGGCATTGAACAACGTGACCTTCTGCTCCTGCAGCAGGCGCAGAAGTGATCGGCGAACGTCGCCCGAGGCGATGTGATAAAAGTGATCGTAGAGCCAGCCGCGCACCGGCAGCGCATATTCGTCGGGGCCCAGGCTGATTTGATCCAGAAGGTCCTCATCGCAGGCGGCGACAAGGATCGCATCCCAGCCAAGATCGCGCAGTCCGCGAAACAGATTGTAGGCCGAAATCTCCGCGCCGCCCGATGTGATGGACGGGTGCGTATGGCTGAAAATCGCAATCCGCCCGCCATCGGGGGGCATGCGCGCCTCGCTTCTATCCATGAGCACGGCGGGCAGCCTCGTTGATCTTGAGCGTGAAGGGTGAGCCGAGCGGGGGCTGGAGCCACTCGGCGGCGTGGGTCACTGCGGGCAACTCGATCGACTGCGTTGGTAGACGAACCCCACCGATCTGGGGAGGAGCTAGCGAATAGATGCGGCGCCATTCCGATATGTCTGCTACGAAGGCGTGGAGTTCCCAGCCCGGCCCAGTATCTCCGCCCATGGCGTCGTCGGTGGCGAGCAGAACCATGGCATTCGTCACGCGACCGAGTTCGTGCCAACCGCGCGCAGTCAGGGACAGGTTCCCATCGACCCATGCAAAGCGGGTGCACGAAAGCTTGGCTGCCACTTCATCAATAACGTCGGAGGTCGGCTCCGCGTTACTCATGAAAAACAGGCTGCACGGGTGCGAAGCGGTGCGCTGCAATTCCGCGAACAGCGTCAACACCAATCCGCGATTCTCATCCGCACTGGCGATGATGGCCAGGCCCCAATCGACCGGCAGCGACGCAGCATGCCGGGCGGCTCGATCAAATAGCAGAAAGATGTCCGACCTTTGCCGTGGCGCCGCGAGCAGCACGGCCGATGCGACCGGATTGATGTCATAGCCCTGCACCCCACTTGACTGGAAACGCGCCTGTGCTGCGGCTCGATAGGCGAAATCGGCAAAGAAGCGCTCCGCTTCGAGCGCCGGATAGAAGCGTCGAATGGAGTCGAGAGGCACCGTCAGCCCGAGCACCCGGACCATCGCCGGCGGTACGGAGACAATGGTGCTGGATCCGTCATCCCATTCAATCTTCAGCGTCAGTCGCTCCACTGCGTCGCGAGGGAGATCGCCTCGAAACAGCGTGACAAAGGCGGCGCTTTCCAGAGCCTGCGCCACATTCGGAAAGGTTTGGGAGATGTCGCTCCTGGCAAAGCGAAACTGACTCAACTGATCGGCCGCGATAACGTGATTGCCTGCCTTTAGGACGAAACTCTCCGCTCGCTTGCAGGGGCTGAGCGCCCATCCATTCACAAAAGCGCCAAAGCCGGGAAGGAATGCGACTTCGTCGATCTGCACTCGTTCTAAGGTGTCGTCACCTGACGGGCGGAGCCGGTTTGCCTGAAACAGCGCCCGCATGGCGGCACGATGCGGGCCAGATGAACGTTCCAGAATGTCTCGAACAATGGGGAGAACGGCCTCTGCGGATGTCACCGGCCAGGGGCGAACCGGCTCCAGAAACCGTCCGCTTCCGTCCGCAAACACAAGCTGCGGCGGCAGATCTGAACCCGCCTGCCAATCGGCCCGGAGCACGGCCACGAACGCCTTTGCGTCAGGCCCGAGATCAGCCCGCGGCGCAAAGCTTACCGCGACGCCTGCGGCGTGCCTCGCCGTGTCGAGCACGAAGACCGGACGGTCCACCACGGCGTCCTCGGTCATCCATCCAACCAGCCAGATCAGACCGGACCAATCCGCCCAGACGCCCTCCAGATAGCCGACCTGGCTCGACGGCTGCGCATCCTGCGGCTGTTGCAGCAAGCCCCGCGCCTGAGACACGTGCTGTTCCAGGCGGACAAGTAATGGCTGGGCAATCCCGTCACTTGTTGGAGCAGTCGACAAGCTCATTCGGGATTTCCATAGGAATGTGAGCACGAGCGGATCCGGCCTTCGATCATCCGGTCATCCGATCCGGTCGCCGCGGCTGCGTCGATCCTCTATCGGGACTGACTACCTGAACTGGACCTTGGATCCCGCTGTGCGCGGCGTTGAAGGAGATCGCCGGACCGGTGCGCAGCTCCGTGGGTGGCAGTGGCGCTCGGCGCTTGTCGCGAACAGTGCCTTGGGCGGGAGAGTCTGACAGCAAGTTCTGTCGAAGACAGGTGAGAGGGAAGTGAGACGGCATTTTGGCAATCGACATCCCGGCCGGTTCGGCGGTCATGCCCCCGTCTCCCTTGCGCAAGGCCGCAAACAGGAAGGCGGTGGCATATTTGTCAAGTGCTGCACACCATCACTGATTGCGAAGACGCCGGCACCTAACGAGCCATCCTGGCTCTCGCTAGCTCTATTCGCGCCCGCGTTCCAGCCGCATCGCGCGCGAATGGCGTGTGTGCCAAGCTATCAGTTGTCGCTTTCGCTGCGGGAATGAATTGGTCGGGGAAAGAGGATTCGAACCTCCGGCCCCTGCGTCCCGAACACAGTGCTCTACCAGGCTGAGCTATTCCCCGACCAGATGCCAACCGGTTGTAGCCAGCGGCAGGCGGCGGCTTATATCAGCGAATTCAGGCGCAGCAAGAGGCTTGTGGCAAGAAATGCCACTCTCGCGATATTCAGCCTGCTGGCCGGTGATTGTCCATCTGAAACATGAGCTTAGAGCATTCGCAATCTTCTGCACTGGTTCAGTATTCTGATCGCGAGACGCGTCGAGGAGTTGGAAGCCTGCTGCGGAAGGCGGAATCGGCGTGCGGTGCCGATCCCGCCCATTGTGTCACCAGATACGCGCCCTCACTGCGCGCGCGGTGCGGCAGCGGCCGCATTGTCCGGCAGACCGCCGAGTTGCGACACCAGCTTCGTATAAGCGTCGAGATAGCTCAGCACGATGATCTGGCCGATCGCCGTGTCCTGGTAGCCGCCGCCAGCGGCCCCGCCGAACGTGCCGCCGGAAAATACGCCTCCGCCCCCACCGAAGCTGATGTCCGACTTGCGGGCATAGCCCTCCGTCATCGCCTCCTCCTCGGTGGTGCGGGCATTCACCAGGCTGAGCGTGGTCTTGGCTTCACCCTTCTTCACGTTGATGCCACCCGCGATGGCGCCGATGGCGCTCCCCGCGCCGCCGAACAGGCCGCCCACACCCCCGAGTACCCCGCCCAGGCCGCCGCCGCCCGAGTTGCGGTTTGCGGTGACAATGTCGGGCTGCAGAAAGTAATCGGCGGCGCGTACCTGGCCTTTGCCCAGGTTCGAATTGGCCTGGAGCTCTCCCGAGTCGGCCATCGCGCGTTCCATGTTACGACTGGCCATCGCGCGGCCACGGTTTACCATGGTGAAGCAGCCGGATTTCTGCACGAAGATCTTGATGATGGCCTCTGGGCTGCCAAGATTCAGCTCACGCCACCATTGATTGTCGGGCTCCACGATTGCCAGCGAACCCAATCGCTTGGTGCACACGGGGATCTGCGCCTCACCCTTCTGTTGCGCCTGATGAGCGGACGAACCCTTGTTCTGCGCTGTGGCAGGAAAGCCGGCGAGCAGTGCGGCTGCTGCGGCAATAAAGATGGGCGTGCGCATCCTGTAATTCCCCCTAATTTGCTTTCCGCGATTGTTCCTGATCTGCGGTTTGCATGACAATTTCGTGTGAAGCGATCTTATCACTGCACGACATCGCTCGCCAGCGTGGACCGATCATGCGAGCTGTTGAACGAGCGGCGCTGCGCTGAAATCGGCTGATAGAGTCGGCGCGAGGCAAAGGGCGCTGGCGGTGACGGCGGCGACGAGTGAGAAGAGGGTGCGGGTCATGGCTTTGCTCCTGATTTGATGACGCGCATCTAGCGGCGGCGGTGCGGCGCGGCGTGCGCCACGCGACGGGTGTGCTTTGTGCGCGACGAAGCTGCGGGCGCGCGCGACGAAGGTGGCGCTTTGGCATTGCCGCGCATGGTGCTAACGCGCGCGGCATCACTCAAGCTGGCAGAATTTCGTGGCGACTGAGCTTTCCAAGATCCGTAACTTCTCGATCATCGCGCATATCGACCATGGCAAGTCGACCCTGGCGGACCGGCTGATCCAGCGCACCGGGGGCCTCTCCGAGCGCGAGATGAGCGCGCAAGTGCTTGATAACATGGAGATCGAGAAGGAGCGGGGGATCACCATCAAGGCGCAGACGGTGCGCCTGGAATGGAAAGGCCATGTCCTGAACCTGATGGACACGCCCGGCCACGTCGACTTCGCCTATGAGGTCAGCCGCAGCCTCGCCGCGTGCGAGGGCGCGCTGCTCGTCGTGGACGCGGCGCAGGGCGTGGAGGCGCAGACGCTCGCCAACGTGTACCAGTCGATCGAGCATGACCATGAGATCGTGCCCGTCATCAACAAGATTGACCTGCCCGCGGCCGAACCCGAAAAGGTGAAGGCCGAGATCGAGGAGGTGATCGGCCTGGACGCGAGCGGCGCGGTGCTGGCCAGCGCCAAATCCGGCATCGGCATCGAGGAAATCCTGGACGCGGTGGTCGAGCGCATCCCGGCACCCAAGGGCGACGCCAACGCGCCGCTGAAGGCGATGCTGGTCGACAGCTGGTACGACCCGTACCTTGGCGTCGTCATCCTGGTGCGCGTGATCGACGGCACGCTGAAGAAGGGCCAGCAGGTGACCTTCATGCAGGCCGGCACGCAGCATCTGGTGGACCGCGTCGGCTGTTTCCGCCCCAAGATCGAGCAGCTGACCGACCTCGGCCCCGGCGAGATCGGCTTCATCACCGCACAGATCAAGGACGTGGCGCAGGCGCGCGTCGGCGACACGCTGACCGACGCCAAGAGGCCTGCGGCCGAGCCGCTGCCGGGCTTCAAGGAAGTGCAGCCGGTGGTGTTCTGCGGCCTCTTCCCGGTCGACGCCAACGATTTCGAGAAACTGCGCGAATCGATCAGCAAGCTGCGCCTGAACGACGCCAGCTTCTCCTTCGAGATGGAGACCAGCGCCGCGCTTGGCTTCGGCTTCCGCTGCGGCTTCCTGGGGCTGCTCCACCTGGAGATCATCCAGGAGCGGCTGACGCGCGAATATGACCTGGACCTCATCACCACCGCGCCGAGCGTGGTGTATGAGATCGAGCTGACGCATGAGGGCGGGCAGATCGAGCTGCACAACCCGGCCGACATGCCCGATCCCAACAAGATCGAGATGATCGCCGAGCCGTGGATCGAGGCGACGATCTACGTCCCCGACGAATATCTCGGCTCCATCCTGAAGCTGTGCCAGGACCGCCGCGGCATCCAGAAGAACCTGACATACGTCGGCGGGCGCGCGCAGGTTACGTACGAACTGCCGCTCAACGAAGTGGTGTTCGACTTCTACGACCGGCTGAAGAGCATCAGCCGCGGCTATGCCAGCTTCGACTATCACCAGATCGGCTATCGCGAGGGCGACCTCGTCAAGATGAGCATCCTGGTGAACAACGAGCCGGTCGACGCTCTGAGCATGATCGTCCACCGCGGATCGGCGGAAACGCGCGGGCGCGGCATGTGCGAGCGGCTGAAGGACCTGATCCCGCGCCATATGTTCAAGATCCCGATCCAGGCGGCGATCGGCGGCAAGGTGATCGCGCGCGAGACGATCGCCGCGCTGCGCAAGGACGTGACCGCGAAATGCTATGGCGGCGACGCGACGCGCAAGCGCAAGCTGCTGGAGAAGCAGAAGGAAGGCAAGAAGCGCATGCGGGAATATGGCTCGGTGAGCATCCCGCAGGAGGCGTTTATTGCAGCGCTGAGGATGGGGGATGACGCGTAGCGCCCGAGGCTAGGGAGGCGATTGCGCCAGCAATCGCCGAGCTAGGCGAGGATCAGCGCAAGCGCGGCCGACGACCGCCCGGGCCCACCGGGCGTGTCGATCGACGACGCGGCTTTGCCGCGGCGCGGGGCGGATTGACCCAGGTTCGGCCCAGTTCGTTGCATTTCGCCATCGAAGGCGTACCTTGATCGCGTGAACGAACTTTCGCCCATCGTGTCCGAGTTCGACAGCGAGGAAGCGGCCGAGGCCTATGACGCCTGGTTTCGCGCCAAGGTAGCCGCGTCATTGGCAGATGATCGGCCGGTCGTCGCCCATGACGATGCCATGGCGCAGGTGCGGGCGATCATCGACGGGCACAATCGTGCAGGCAAACACGCTTGCGGCTGGTCTGGCGCGGCAGGGCGCTGAATGTTCTAAAGGCGATTGTTTCCTACATAGCCGAACGGAACGTGGCGGCGGCGCGGCGTTTGCAAGAGGACATCGAGGCGTGCGCGGAGCGCTTGCCTGATCATCCCTTCATGTATCGGCGCGGGCGTGTAGCCGGTACACGTGAGGCGGTCGTGCACCCCAACTATATTCTGGTTTATCAGGTAGGCCGCGACGCGCTCGAGATCGTAAGCGTGATGCATAGTCGGCGAAGCTATTCCTAATGGCGGCTCAGGTCGTTTTCGACGGTGGGCGGATCGTGCGTGCTCGGTTCTAGCACGACGTCATGACTTAAACGTGAGTTGTCCCGTTGCTGCTGCGGAAGTGCAAACAGATCGCGAGCCGACGAGCGGACTGGCAACAACATCTTCCTTTTCATCCGCACGCTTCGTAGTAGCATGGCGGTTAAGTAGGAGGGAAGAATGAGCAATAAACGTCGTGTGTTAGCAGAGGTGCTTTCGATTGACGCGTGGCATGAGCCAATGCGTTTCAATGGTGAGAGCTTCTCCGTTCATGTTGAGCTGAGCTTCAGAGGGGGGAGGGTAGGTGGAGATAATCCCGATTTCCCATTTACGTTTAATATCGCTCTAAAGCGCGCGCTACTTACGCTTAACTTAGAAAGGCCCCTGATCATTGAGCGTAACAGCGTTGCTAGAAGTATACCCAAGAACAAGGGGGAGCTTACTCGTATATCAAGGGCACGGGACGAGGTTAGAAGTAATGCGGAGTTGGGAGGGAAGCTGAGTCCATCTTCTATGGCGATAAGTCTATCCGGAGGTTCGAAAAAGTCTGAAGCTAAAGAAATGGAAGACAAAATAAAAGTTGTTCAGGAGGTTCCTAGGATTATAGCTCTTCCTCTTCCGTCAGGACTTAACGAGTACGCTTGGGAGCTCAAGCCGGGTCAGTCTGAGACATTAGAGGGGCAGCCTTGGGACCCAGTCGAGGAACCAAGGTTGTCAGCTAAAATAAAAACTGGTGGCCAACCAAAAATTGAGCCAATCATCAAAGCTATCGTTACATGTAAGCTTGAAGACATAGCTATTACAGAGCTAACCTTGAAAGACACGTCATTTTTGAGTTCTTTGAAGGAAGCGGCGTTTAATAACGTTAACAAAGCGGCGGCTATTCAGCACCTTAAATTCACATTGCGAGAGATGGAGTTGGAAACGGGGGAGTTTGGAGATCTGTTTTCCGCTGTTACAATTGCGGATCTTATAGTGGCAGAGCAGGACAATGATTGAGAAGCTGGAACGCGTTGTGTCTATGCTGAAAAGCGATTCACACGAGTTGCAATATCTAGTCAAGTTGTCAGGACGAGATGCGTTTAGATTCTTCAATGGTGCGGATCTGACCGGTTTAGACCTTTCATCTCAAAACCTTTCGGGAATGAACTTCGACGGCGCCGACTTGCGGTTCTCTAATCTGAGCAGCATTTCCTTCGATCCGGGTTGCTTTAACCTTAGTGTTCTTGATCGAAACCAGCAATGGTTGCGTGACGAGTACGAATTTAATGCGGAAGAGATAATAAACTTCCCCGCTAGAGACCTGTTAGTATTTGTAAAATTCAGAGCGGGTCTCATGGATGCTATAATATCTATGCTTGGGATATCTCTTGAAAACTTCTCTGTTCATGCTGGTATAAGCACATCATCACTACGCAAGGCCAGGGCTAATAAAGTGGTCGCGATAGAGACGTCGCAGTCTATTATCGCAGGATGTAGGAAGCTATTTTTTCAGGACAAAAGAGAGCCCCTGAAAAAATACATCTCTTTAATAGAGCAGCCTTGTGCGGCTCTCCTTGTGGGTGGGAACAACAAACCTTTTGAAACTATCAGTCATCAAAGGCTTGAGCACTTGCTCCTTCTTCGTCGTCTTCGCTTAAAGGACAGTGAATTAAGGCATGGTGGAAGTGTGCCGGCCTACTTGCAGCATAGGGATACTGCTGAGTATTTGAGATATTTCGAAGACTTGGTGAACCGAGTTGACCTTTACGAATAACAACGAACTTGATGATGATGAGGATTACAAAGCAGCTCACCGCCGGTGGCTGTCAGGCTGAGTTGTTTCAGGACGAGCTTCCGTCATCTCGCTTTTTGTGTACGTCACCAAATCAACGTCTAGAGGCGGTCGTCGCTGCGCGCCGCTTCCGCGACAGTCGCTAGGCTCCGCCTAGCTCCTTGAAGCGGCGCCACGTCTCCTCGTTCGCTGACGCCTCCCACACCGCCTGCGACTCCGCGATCCGCCGCTGCGCCTCGGCGCGGGCGTGCTGGCGCTCCCTTGCCGTATCCCCCTGATAGTCCATCCATGAACCGGGCAGGAACTCGCGCAGGTCGATCGGTGGGCGGGGTGGCTCGTCGGCGGCTTCCCAGATGTCGCGGCGCAGCTTGTCGAGGATGGGGGTGAGCGTGCCGCAGTTGATCTCCCGCTCGTACATGCCGTCGCCGCGCCGGGTGCGGGTGTGCATGTCGATGATGTCCATGCGCTCGCCGCAGCCTTCGAGGATCAGCTCAAAGAAGTTGAGCTGGCGCAGGTAGAAATCGGCGGCGGCCCAATTGCCGGCGAGGCGCTCGCGGCGCTCGCTCTGCACCTTGATCTGATAGGTGCGCATGAGGTGGACGAGGAATTCCTCGCTGCTCTGCTTGGCGGCCTCCGCCTCGGCAAAGGCGCGGCGTTCGTCCGCCTCGGCGCGCTCGCGGCAGGCGGGGCATTGCTTGGCCGCCTCGCGCGCGATCGTCTCGGGGTGCTTGGTGCCGGGGGCGAGCGCGGTGTTGCTGTAGCGATCGGGCAGGTGATGCTTCAGCATGAACATCAGCAGGCGATCATTGTACCAGCGGCGCTCGCCGACCTGCTCGCCCTTGTGGAAGACGGGGACGGGGACGCCCTCCATCGCGCGCTCCATGGCGATATCGGTGAGGCGCTGGACGCCGCTGGCGAGCGCGGCCTCCCAGGCGGCGCGGAAGCTTTCCGCCTCCGGCTGGCGGCGCAGGTGATAGGCGCCCTCCGTGGTCTTGCCGATGCGGCGGGCGGCGGCCTTTACCGATCCGGTTTCGGCGAGCGCGTGGATGAAGCCGCGCTGCCGCTCCGCCGTCCAGCCATCGTGCCGGTGCTTGCGGGGCACGGGGGTGAAGGCGAGCGGATCGGGAGCCGCGGGGGCGGGGGCGGGCGCGCCGGGCTGGGCGGCCGGAGGGGAGAGGAGTGGCTGCATGGCGCGGAACATAGCACGAACGTGCGGGTGTAGGACAGCGGGGGTGGTTGGGGGGTGGTCTGGGGTGTGCGCTGTTGGTTTCGTTCGTGCTGGGCGACGTCAAAGGGCTTGTGCCGGGTGTGGCGTTGCCTGGCACGTGCTTCGACTTCGCTCAGCACGAACGGGGGGGGGGATGGATGGGCCGTGGGTGTGGGGGGACGCGCGAGGGGTGCGCTGTTGTCTTCGTTCGTCCTGAGCGTAGTCGAAGGGCGCGTGCGGGGTGGGGGTGTGCGGGGGCGGATCAGCCCTCCAGCGATACCTCCGCGCCCATGAGCTTCGGGAAGAAGGCTTCGTGCGCCTCTCGCAGCGCGTCGAGCGAGACGACATCGTCGCGATCGGGCCGCTCGAAGATCAGGCGCTTGCCGCCGGTGCGGCCCATCGGCTCAGCCTCCACCCCGGCGTCGAGCGCGGCGTGGAGGAAATCGGCCAGCGCGTGATCGTGGACGGTGACGATGTAGACGCCCTGATCCTCGGCGAAGAAGCTGTGCGCGCAATCATAGGGCTGCTTGCGGTCGATCATCGCGCCGATGTTGCCGGCGAGCGCCATTTCCGCGAGCGTGACGGCGATGCCGCCATCGGAGACGTCATGGACGGCGGAGAGCTGGCCAAGGTCGATCGCCTGGCGGATGAGATCGCCGGTCGCCTTCTCCTGCTGGAGGTCGACGCGGGGCGGTGGGCCTTCCTCGCGGCCGTGCACCTCGCGCAGCCAGAGCGACTGGCCGAGATCGCCGCGGCGCGTGCCGACCGCGAGGATCACGTCGCCCGAGCCCTTGAAGGCGATGGTGGCGCTCTTGGTCCAGTCCGCCATCAGGCCGACGCCGCCGATCGCGGGGGTGGGGAGGATCGCGCTGCCGCCGCCGGTCGCCTTCGACTCATTGTAGAGCGAGACGTTGCCGGAGACGATCGGATAGTCGAGCGCGCGGCACGCCTCGCCCATGCCGTCGAGGCAGCCGACGATCTGGCCCATGATCTCGGGGCGCTGGGGGTTGGCGAAGTTCAGGCAGTTGGTGATCGCGAGCGGCTTCGCGCCGACGGCGGTGAGGTTACGCCACGTCTCGGCGACCGCCTGCTTGCCGCCCTCGACCGGGTCGGCGTAGCAATAGCGCGGGGTGCAATCGGTGGTGATCGCCAGCGCCTTGTCGGTGCCGTGGACGCGGACGACCGCGGCGTCACCGCCGGGGCGCTGGACGGTGTCGGCGCCGACCATGTGGTCGTATTGCTCCCAGATCCAGCGGCGCGAGGCGATGTCGGGCGAGCCCATCAGGGTCAGGAGATCGGCGGCAATGTCCTTGCACTCCGGCACGTTCACCAGCGCCTTGGCGGGCGGGGTGGGGACGTGCGGACGATCGTAGAGCGGGGCCTCGTCGGCGAGCGGGGCGAGCGGAATGTCGCAGACCACATCGCCCTGCCATTTCAGCACCATGCGGCCGGTATCGGTGACATGGCCGATGACCGCGAAATCCAGCTCCCACTTGCGGAAGATCGCCTCGGCGAAGGCTTCGCGGCCGGGCTTGAGCACCATCAGCATGCGCTCCTGCGATTCGGAGAGCATCATCTCGTACGGCGTCATGCCGGTTTCGCGCTGGGGCACGTCGTCCATGACCAGCTCGATGCCGACACCGCCCTTGGACGCCATCTCGACGCTGGAGGAGGTGAGGCCCGCCGCGCCCATGTCCTGAATCGCGACGATCGCGTCGGAGGCCATCAGCTCGAGACAGGCCTCGATCAGCAGCTTCTCGGTGAACGGATCGCCGACCTGCACGGTGGGGCGCTTTTCCTCGGCATCCTCGCCGAAATCGGCGGAGGCCATCGTCGCACCGTGGATGCCGTCGCGGCCTGTCTTCGAGCCGACATAGACGATCGGATTGCCGACGCCGCTGGCGGCCGAATAGAAGATCTTGTCGGTGTCGGCGACGCCGACCGTCATCGCGTTGACGAGGATGTTGCCGTCATAGGCGGGGTGGAAGTTCACCTCGCCGCCTACGGTGGGCACGCCGACGCAATTGCCATAACCGCCGATGCCATGAACCACGCCCGAGATGAGGTGGCGCATCTTCGGGTGATCGGGGCGGCCGAAGCGCAAAGCGTTCATGTTCGCCACGGGCCGCGCGCCCATCGTGAACACGTCGCGCAGGATACCGCCGACGCCGGTCGCCGCGCCCTGATAGGGCTCGATGTACGACGGGTGGTTGTGCGACTCCATCTTGAAGATCGCGGCCTGACCGTCACCGATGTCGATGACGCCGGCATTCTCGCCCGGGCCGCAGATCACCCAGGGCGCCTCGGTCGGCAGCTTCTTGAGGTGGATTCGCGAGGATTTGTAGGAGCAATGCTCCGACCACATCACCGAGAAGATGCCGAGTTCCACCAGGTTCGGCTCGCGGCCGAGCGCGTGGAGCACGCGGTCATATTCCTCGGGGGACAGGCCGTGTTCGGCGACGACTTCAGCAGTGATGGCGGTCATGCGCGCGCGATAGCGATGGAGGCGGCCGGTGTCACCACACCGACCGCCTCCAAGTGCATCAGAGTTGCAGGCTAAGCACCGACGGATCGACCAGATCAACGACGACAAGGGCGAAGTCCGCAGCCATGTCGCCATCCATATCGGCGTAGATCACGGTGTTGCCGCGATCCGCCGCGATGCGCAGCTCGCCTGCCACGCCGCTGAACGCCGCATCGCCGATGAAGGAGAAGGCCTGATCGCCCGCCTCTGCCGGATTCGAATCGATGCCCGACAGATCGATCTGATCACCGGCGGTGAAATCCACGATGCGATCGGCCGTGCCGAAGGTGGCGCCGCTGTCGTTCACGTCGGCAAACACGAACACATCGTTGCCAGCACCGCCGGTGAGCCGATCCCTGCCTTCGCCACCGACGATCACGTCCGCGCCGGCACCGCCGGCGATCACGTCGTCGCCAGCACCGCCCCAGATTTCGCCTGCGACTTCACCGTCACCGCGATAGTCATCATTGCCTTCGCCCAGATCGACATTGCCGATGATCTGGCCCTGATTGCGGACCTTGTCGTCGCCGGCGCCCGCGTCGATCGCAATCTCCGCATCGGTGGCGATGGTGCCGCTGTTGATGATGAGGTCGTCAAAATCGCCAATGAAGCGGACGGCATAGCCAAGTTCGGCCGAGACGGTGCCGTCATTGATCAACGTGGTTTCGGCATAGGCGCCGTTGCGATCGCCATCGTCGATCAGGATGCCGTTGCTCTGGCCATGAATGAGACCGCCAGCGAGATTGTTGATGCGGCCACCGCCGGCGGCGATGCCATCAGCGAAATTCTCGATAAGATCCGCCCCGATCCCCTCGATCGTGCCGGTGTTGCGGATGCTGACGAGATAGTCGACGTCCACGCCGTCTCCATCGCCATCGCCGAAGCCGTCATAGCGACCGCTGATCAGGCCGTTGTTGACGACCGTGACATAGCCGTCGCCATCGGCAGCCTCGGTATCAAAGTTCACGCCCGAACCGTTGCGGCCGATGATGACGCCGCCAGCCGCATTCTGGATCAGGGCGTCATTCGCGCCGGTGATGCCATGCTTGCCGCCTTCGATATGACCAGTCGAAAGGTTGACGACCTTGCCAGCGACACCGCCGTCCTTCGGCTGGAAATCGATCGCATCGCCGCCCGACGTTTCGCCGTCCAAGTTGCCGGCGAGGATAGTGCCGCCATTGATCACGGTGATCGCGGTCGCGGCGTCATGGCCGGGGCGGACCACATCCGAATCGCCATCGTTGGTGATCAGGCCACCCGCCATGTTGCGGAGCGTGATCGTGCTTGCACGCAGATCGCGCATCGCGATCGCATGATCATCGCCACCGATGATCGAGCCGAAGTTGGTGAACAGCACGTCGCCGGTGGTGCCGGTTTCCGACGACAGTTCCACGGCGACCGCATCGGCCGAGATGGTGCCGCGGTTGGAAAGGCGCAGATCCAGCACGCCCGAGAACTCACCAACCAATGCGGCATCGCTGCTGCCGGTCACGGAGATGGTGCCATCGTTACGGACGATCGCGTCGTTGCCGGTGATGCGCACGGCAGGCGCACCGCCGGTGCGGGCAATGGTGCCGCCTTCACGAATCCACAGCGCGTCACCAGCGCCGACGATCGTTTCCGTCGTGATCGTCTCGCCATCGCGAACCCTGATCCGTGCCATGCCCTAAGCCTCCCTGTATCGGTGCGAGAATACGCACCTCGGCAGGTCGGTTAGGCAGCGGACATGACCATCACGCGACGCGGCGGTGACGTTTCCGTTTCAATCGGGCGAGCAGGCGCTGCCGCTTGGTCAATGGCTCGAACATTTCCTCCGGACCTTCCGGATCCAGGATCTTGTTGTCGGCCAGCCACGCCTCCACGCCGGTGAGATCGGGAACCTCATAGGGCACGAGCGTCTTGCCCCGACCGCGCAGCCGCTCAATCGCGCCGATCAGGCCATAAGCGGCGATGGCTTCGGTTACGGTGGCCGGTTCGGTCCCAAGGTGCTCCGCGATCAGATCATCGCGGATCGCGGCAATCTGATCGCCGTCCTGCTCGATCGTCACGTCGCACTCCGTGTCGAGGCGGAGCGAGCGATTGTTGAAATTGGAAGAGCCGATGCGGATCACTTCCTCATCGATCACCAGCACCTTGGCATGAACGTAGATCGGCGTGCCGCCGGCGGTGTGCGGGTGGTACAGGCGCAGGCGGCCGTGGACGTCACGCTGCTTCAACGCCTGAAACAGCCGGGCGCGCGCGGTGTCCATCGCGATCGGTTCAAGCCAGCCCTGCGCGGTGACCGGATTGATGATGACGATTTCCGGCCCGTCCGGCTCATCGAGCCGCCGGGCGATCGCCTCGGCGACCCGGCGCGAGGCGAAATACTGGCTTTCAGCGTAAATGCGCCGCTTCGCCCGGGCGATCAGCGCGAGGTAGAGCTGCTCAATCTCCCGGATCGATTCCTGCGGGCCATATTCCGGCTGCGATCGGGAGATGGCGACGTCGATGTTGCGGAAATCGGGCTTCAGGTCTGCCGGCCAGCAATCAACCGGAGCGTGCGGCACCGGAATGGCTTCACCCCCCGCGATCTGCCAGCGTGTGCGGCACAAGTCGCCCAGCGCGGCGGCGATCGGCCCCTCGAGCGCCGTTGTCGCGTCATGCCACGGACCGTTGGCAAAACCTCTGGGGGAGGTGCGGTGCGGATCATCATCGAGATGCGCGCGCGTGTCCCAGCGCTCGTCCGTCATGTCGATGCCACCGCAAAAGGCGAGGCAATCGTCGATCACCACGATCTTCTGATGCTGCGACGCGCCGACCGGATGATGGCCATCGAGCTTCAGGTGGATACGCTTGCGCAGGAAACGCCATTTGGTGAGCGTCCACAGCGTCTTGCCACGAAACAGCGTCTTCAACGCGCCCTTGTCCCAGCGCAGAATATAGACGTTGAGATCGGGGCGGCGCTTGACCAGCCAGTTGATGAACTCGCCGACCTCCGTGGGAACGCCGGGCGGCTCATCCTTCCAGGCGAGGCGGATGCGCGCGTCGAAATCCCAGCCGACCAGCAGGATCTGCTTGCGCGCCTTCATCATGGCGGCGCGCGCGACGCGAAAATAGGTGTCGGCGTCGATCACCACCGCGGCGCGGCTCGCGCGTTCGATGCGCCAGCGGGCCTCTTCGGGCAGGTTCACAGGATGGTGCGGACGCGTTCGGGCGGGCGCGCGAGAACGACGCCCTTTTCCGTTTCGACCAGCGGGCGTTCGATCGTCGCGGGATCGGCCGCCATGGTGTCGAGCGCCGCATCATCGGTAGCGGCCTTGGGCGCGTCCTTGCGCATCGCATTGCCCGGCGCGATGCCGGCGCGGGCGTAGAGGCGCGCGAGTTCGTCCCGGCTGGGCGGGGATTTCAGATATTCGACGATCGTGACGTCAATGCCCGCATCGTTGAGGATCGCCAGCGTCTCGCGGGACTTGGAGCAGCGCGGATTGTGCCAGATCGTCGCCTTCAATGCCGCGCTCCCTTGTGGTTGCTGGTTTCTCGCACCGGATTGTGAAGGCGCGATGTCTCTTTCACTTCCGTCATCCCGGCCTTGCGCCGGGATCCAACGTGCCGGGTACTCAGGTGCGTCAACGTCCGCGGAACCTTGAATCCCGGCTCAAGGCCGGGATGACGGATTGGTTATTGTTGGCGAGCCAGCCATTCCTCCAGCCACTTGATCGTATAGTCGCCCTTCTGGAACTCGGGATCGTCCAGCAGCGCCTGGTGGAGCGGGATGGTGGTCTTCATCCCCTCGATCACGAACTCCTCCAGCGCGCGGCGCAGGCGGCGAAGCGCGCCCTGGCGGGTGGTGCCATAGACGATCAGCTTGGCGATCATGCTGTCGTAATAAGGCGGCACCTTGTAGCCGGCGTAGAGGCCCGAATCGACGCGCACGTGCATGCCGCCGGGGGCGTGATATTGCTTCACCAGGCCCGGCGAGGGCGCGAAGGTGCGCGGGTCCTCGGCATTGATGCGGCATTCGATGGCGTGGCCGCGGAAGACGACGTCCTCCTGGCGCAGCGTCAGCGGATGGCCCTCGGCGATGCGGATCTGTTCACGAACGAGATCGAGGCCGGTGATCGCCTCGGTCACCGGATGCTCCACCTGAAGCCGGGTGTTCATCTCGATGAAGTAGAACTCACCGTTTTCCCACAGGAACTCGATCGTGCCCGCACCGCGATAGCCCATGTCGGCCATCGCCTTCGCCACGATGCCGCCCATCCGCTCGCGCTCTTCGGCGGAGATGATCGGGGAGGGGGCTTCCTCCAGCACCTTCTGGTGGCGGCGCTGGAGCGAGCAATCGCGCTCGCCGAGGTGAATCGCATTCCCGTTGCCGTCGCCGAACACCTGGAATTCGATATGGCGCGGGTTGCCGAGATACTTTTCCATATAGACGGTGGCGTCGCCGAACGCGGCCTTCGCCTCGCTGCCGGCCTGCGCCATCAGCGTGTCCATCTCGTCCTCAGTCGGCACGACCTTCATGCCGCGCCCGCCGCCGCCGCTCGCGGCCTTGATGAGCACCGGATAGCCGATGTCACGCGCGAGGCGCTTGGCCTCGGCCGAATCGGTCAGCGCGCCATCCGAGCCGGGGACGAGCGGCAGGCCGAGCGCGCCGGCGGTGCGCTTCGCCTCCACCTTGTCGCCCATGGTGCGGATATGCTCGGGCTTCGGCCCGACGAAGATCAGCCCGTGCGCCTCGACGATTTCGGCAAACTTGGCGTTCTCGCTGAGGAAGCCATAGCCGGGGTGGATCGCATCCGCGCCGGAGATTTCCGCGGCCGAGATGATGTTGGCGATGTTGAGATAGCTCTCCGCCGCAGCGGGCGGCCCGATGCAGATCGCCTCGTCGGCGAGGCGGACGTGCATCGCGTCCGCATCGGCGGTGGAGTGCACCGCGACGGTCTTGATCCCCATTTCATGGCAGGCGCGGTGGATGCGCAGCGCGATCTCACCGCGATTGGCGATCAGGAGCTTCTTGATTTCCGGCATGTTACTCGACGACCACCAGCGGCTGGTCGAATTCGACCGGCTGGCCATTGTCGACCAGGATCGCCTTCACCGTACCGGCGCTGGGCGCGGTGATCGGGTTCATGACCTTCATGGCCTCGACGATGAGCAACGTGTCGCCGGCCTGCACCTGCTTGCCCACCGCGATGAACGGCGCGGCACCAGGCTCCGCCGCGAGATAGGCGGTGCCGACCATCGGCGAGCGCACGGCATTGGCGAGCGACGGCTCGGCCGGTGCGGGCTCGGTCGTCGGAAGCGCGGCGGTGGCCGTGCTCGGTGCCGGTGCGGCGGCCGGAGCTGGTGCGTGATACACGGCTGGCGCGGCGGCAGCGGCAGCCTTGCGCGCGACGCGGATGCGGCGATCCCCGTCCTCTACCTCAATCTCGGTGAGCTGCGTCGTGTCGAGCAGCTCGGCAAGCTGGCGGACGAGATCGACGTCGACCTTCATCGCTCCGTTTTCCTTATCGCTCATTGCGACCCTTTCCCTGAACAGGGCGCGCGCTGTGTCAGAACCGCGCCGCCGCTTCAAGCGCGAGCAGGTACGACAGCGCACCGAACCCTGCGATTGTTCCACGTGCGGCACGGCCGACGTAGGAGAGATGGCGAAATTCTTCCCGCGCGTGCGGATTGGACAAATGCACCTCGATCACCGGGGTGCGGACGGATTTGATCGCGTCATGAATGGCGATCGACGTGTGGGTGAAGGCGGCAGCGTTGAGAATCACCGCTTTGGCGCCTTCGGCCTGCGCCTCGTGCAGCCAATCAACGAGATGCCCCTCGTGATTCGACTGTCGCATGTCGACCTCCAGCCCGAGCTCACGGGCGCGATCCTCTAGCTGACCGGCGATATCATCCAGCGTGTCATGGCCGTAGATTTCCGGCTCGCGCGTGCCGAGCAGGTTCAGGTTCGGGCCGTTCAGGACGTACACGAGATTTTTCGGCGTCGACGACAAGCGAGGCTCCTTCCTTGAACGGCATGTGCGCCAAGCCTAGGTGGAAGGCAATTCATCTGACCAACGACAAATGACAAGGGCCGCGTGCGCCCGCGAAGGACATCATGCCCCATACCGACGGAACCGTATCGATCACCGTGAACGGCGCGCACCGGCGCGTCACCGCGGGGCTGACGCTGGCGCAGCTGGCGACCGAACTGGGGCTGATCCCCGAGAAGGTGGCGGTGGAGCGCAACCTGGAAGTGGTGCCGCGTTCGACCCTGGCCGAGGTGTGCGTGGAGGATGGCGACGATATCGAGATCGTCCATTTCGTGGGCGGCGGGGATCACGGTGCATCCGTTGCGACCGACAGCTGGACGGTGGCGGGGCAGACGTTCCGGTCGCGGCTGATCGTGGGCACGGGCAAGTACAAGGACTTCGCGCAAAATGCCGCCGCGGTGGAAGCATCGGGCGCGGAGATCGTGACGGTGGCAGTGCGGCGCGTGAACGTCAGCGACCCGAACGCGCCGATGCTGACCGACTTCATCGATCCCAAGCGCTACACCTATTTGCCCAATACGGCCGGCTGCTTCACCGCCGACGAGGCGATCCGCACCCTGCGGCTGGCGCGCGAGGCGGGCGGCTGGGATCTGGTGAAGCTGGAGGTGCTGGGCGAGGCGCGCACGCTCTATCCCGACATGCGCGAGACGCTGAAGGCGACCGAGGTCCTGGTGAAGGAAGGCTTCAAGCCGATGGTTTATTGCGTCGACGATCCGATCGCCGCGAAGCAGCTGGAGGAAGCGGGCGCGGTGGCGATCATGCCGCTGGGCGCGCCGATCGGATCGGGGCTGGGCATTCAGAACCGCGTGACGATCCGGCTGATCGTGGAAGGCGCCAAGGTGCCGGTGCTGGTCGATGCCGGTGTCGGCACGGCGAGCGACGCGGCGGTGGCGATGGAGCTGGGCTGCGACGGCGTGCTGATGAACACGGCCATTGCCGAGGCGAAAGAGCCAGTGATGATGGCGGCGGCGATGAAGGCAGCGGTGGAGGCGGGGCGCCTGTCGTACCGCGCCGGGCGCATGGGCATTCGTCGCTACGCCGATCCGTCATCGCCGCTTGCCGGGTTGATCTGAGGGCCGGGCTTTGGCGGCTTCGTCTGCGGCGTTGCTTACAGCTGGAGCAATGCCGGGGCGCGGTTTCGCGAATCCAGTGGGATGAGGTGCGCGGCCCGGTGGATGCCGGGACGAGCCCGGCATGACGCGGTGCGTTTGGCAGGCCGCGCCGTGTGAGCCGAGAAGGCCGGCATCGGGTGAGGCGGGCGGCGCTGTGGCTGGTTGGCGAGCGCAGCGTTTGCGGAACGTTGGATCCCCGCGTTCGCGGGGATGACGCTGGATTTCGGGCGCTGTGGCTGATTGGCTAACGCGGCCTTTGCGGAATGTTAGATCCCCACCTGCGCGTGGGTGACGCGTGTTTCAGAATTTGATCCAGCCAGATTGATCCGCCTCCCCGGCGAAGGCCGGGGCCCAGTTGCGCGACAAAGCTGGCATGCACATCGGACTTTGCCAACGCTTTCCCAGCTGGACCCCGGCCTTCGCCGGGGAGGTGCTTCGAGGAGCCTGGATCAAACCGGAGGGCGACGGTGGGTACGGGCGCTGTGGCTGGTTGGCGAGCGTAGCGTTTGCTGAGCGTTAGATCACCGCGTTCGCGGGGATGACGGTGGGGTTCGGCGGCGAGGCGATCAGCCGCGCTGTTCGCGCGGCTTCCAGGTGAAGACGCGGTAGAAATAGAGCAATACGATCGCGACCACCGTGGCGACGGCGAGCGGGCCGACGAACTTTTCCACCTGCTCCATCTTCAGCCCCAGGAACAGTCCGGCGCCGGCGAGCACCGCATTCCAGATCGCGCTGCCGACAAAGGTGAACAGCAGAAACTTCCAAAGCGGCATCTTGGCCATGCCCGCAGGGAGCGAGATCACCGTGCGGAAGGTGGGGAGGAACCGGAAGACGAAGATCACCCAATGGCCGTATTTCTGAAAAAAGCGATTCAGCTGCTCCACATCATCCCATTCCATCGTCATCCAGCGCGAATAGCGATCGACGATCGGCTTGAACCGCTGAATGCCGAGGCGGCGGCCGATCTCATACCAGAACATGTTGCCAGCGGTGGTGCCCAGCGTGGCCCAGAAGATCAGCCACCACAGATCCATCTGGCCGCGAGCGACGGCCATGCCGCCCAGGCCCATGATGACCTCCGAGGGAATCGGCGGAATGATATTTTCCAGCGCCATCAGCAGGAAAATGCCGATGTACCCCCCGCGGGCGATCAGATCGATGATGATGTCAGTCATTGAGGGTCAGCAATCGTCCAGTTGAAGCCGGAGGGTCGGCGGATTTCACACTCGCCCGCCCACGCGCTATGCCCGCTTTGTTGCAAGCGTGGTAGCGGCTGCGTAGTTTCCGTGGCGCGAGCAGAGGATCAGCGCGCCGCGACGCGCCGTTCGATGGCATCCCAGATCAGCCCGGCCACGTCCGTGCCATCGAATCGTTCGATGGCGACGATCCCGGTGGGCGAGGTGACGTTGATCTCGGTCAGCCATTCGCCGCCGATCACGTCGATGCCGACAAAGATCAGCCCGCGCCGCTTCAGTTCCGGGCCGAGCGCGGCGCAGATCTCGCGCTCGCGATCGGTCAGCTCAGTCTTTTCTGCCGACCCGCCGACCGCCAGGTTGCTGCGGATCTCGCCTTCACCGGGCAGGCGATTGATCGCGCCGGCGACCTCGCCGTCGACCAGTACGATGCGCTTGTCCCCCTTGGCCACGTCGGGAAGGAACGCCTGCACCATGTGCGGCTCGCGGTAGGCAGTGTTGAACACCTCCATCAGCGCAGAAAGATTTTCACCCTCAGGCCCGACGCGGAAGATCGCCTTGCCGCCATTGCCGTGGAGCGGCTTGACCACGATGGCACCGTGCTGGCGCAGGAAAGCGCGCGCCTCGTCGAGTGAGCGGGTGACGAGCGTGGGGGGCATGAAGCGCGCGTAATCGAGGACGAACACCTTCTCGGGCGCGTTGCGGACGCTGGCGGGATCATTGACCACCAGGGTGCGATCGCTGATCCGCTCCAGAAGGTGCGTGGCGGTGATATAGCCAAGATCGAAGGGCGGATCCTGCCGCATCAGCACGACATCGGCCGCGTCGCCGAGATCGAGGCTGACGGGGTCGCCGGCATCGAAGTGATTACCGACCTCCCGCCGTACCGTCACCGGCCGCGCCTGCGTCCACAAGCGACCGTCCGACCAGTTCAGATCCTCCGCCGCGTAATGGAACAGGCGGTGGCCGCGCGCCTGCGCCGCCAGCATCAGCGCGAAACTGGAATCACCCGCGATGTTGATCGATTCGAGCGGGTCCATCTGGACGGCGACGGTGAGACTCACGCAAACCTCCGTTCGGCCCGGCTGGAGAAAGGCGGGCACCCTTCCCTGGCCGTGCAGTGGCAATAACAGGCCGCGGGAGATGCGGCGTCTACCGGCAGGTAGGGCGGTGCGCCTGGCTTGTCACCCGATCCAGGCATTCTCGATGTGCCGCGGCGCGGCGCCGGGCGCCAAAAGGATCACATCCACGCGGATATCCTCCCCGGCGGTGGCATAATGCGGCATCAACAGCTCGGCGGCCGCCGCGACGCGGGCGAGCCGGCGCTTGTCGATGGCGAAGTCCAGCTCGGCCGCACTGGACCGCGCCTTCACCTCGACAAAGGCGATCAACTTTCCCTTTTGTGCGATCAGGTCCACCTCGCCCGCCGGGGTGCGCACGCGATGATCGAGGATGCGCCAGCCCTTGAGCCGCAGCCACCAGGCGGCGAGCCGTTCGCCGCGCCGGCCGGCGGATTCGGCGGTGCGGCGTTGATCGGGGCTGAGACGCGAGCGGGCGGGGCGCATGGCAGGCATGTCTGCGCCGTCGCCGCGCCGCGGGCAAGATGTGGGGGGAGGGCGGCGCGACGCGCGGGTCTCTCCTCGTCAATCCGGGGTCGCCCCTGAACGGGGAAGATCTCGCGCCCAGGCTGTCCGTTCGGCCTCTTGTCGCTGGTTGGCAGGCCGTTCGTCGCCGGCGCGCTACTCCCGATGCGCCTCTGGCCTGAGGCGCGACGAGGAATAGGTTTCGCCCCCGTCGACGGCGGCTCCCGCATTCGGGCCGGAGCCTCGACCGGTTCGATCCTCCAGACAGATGGAGCAACGCAATGGCGAGGACGCTGATCATCGGCTCTGCAGGCGATGATGAATTGTACGGGACTGCCGGTGACGACGACATCATCGCCGGCGGCGGGATGGATTTCGTGTTCGGCGGCGCCGGAAGCGATTTCATCCTTGGCGAGGGCGGTATCGACTATCTGGACGGCGAGGACGGCGACGATCGCCTGTTCGGCGGCGACGACAATGACGTGCTGCGTGGCGGGCAGGGCGCTGATCTCGTGTCCGGCGATGCCGGGGACGACTGGCTGTCGGGCGGCGATGGACGCTCACCGGACACCAGCTATGACCAGCTGCTGGGTGGCGCCGGCAACGACACGATCTACAGCGAGAATGCCGACCTGATCGACGGCGGCTCGGGCGATGACCTTGCCGTGTTGCTCCGCCAGGACAGCAATGTCGCATTCAAGGCCGATTTCTCCATGCCGCACCGGGCGCAGACGCTGGCGGACGGAACGGTGATCACTGGCGTGGAGCGCGTGAGCTTTTCCGGCGGGAGCGGCGCCGACATCCTCCGGGCGGGCGATGGTGCGGACGAGCTTCGCGGTGGTGGCGGGAACGACCAGCTGTGGGGCGGCGGCGGCATCGACATCCTGGATGGCGGGTCGGGGCGGGACCGGCTGGTCGGCGGGGAGGGCGGCGACATCTTCGCCTTCACCTATGGAACCAACCGGGACCGGATCATCGACTTCGCGCAAGGCGAAGATCGGATCGCCATCAACGGCCTGTTCGCCACCGTCACCTTCGACAAGATCGTGGCGGCGACCAGCCGGGACGCCGCGACGGGCATCGTCACGATCGATCTGTCGCAGATCGGTGGCGCGCCGAGCGATCGCATCGAATTGCTCACCGATCCCGCGCAGGCATTCGCCTTCACCGCGGCGGACTTCCTGCTGTAACCGCCGGCAGGCGCGCCTCAGGCTTCCTTCAGCGCGAGGGCGCGGGCGTAGAGCGCCTTTCGATCGAGGCCGAGGCGCTTCGCCACCTCTCCGGCGGCCTTGGCGGCGGGGAGGCGGCTCAGCGCCTCGGCCAGCGCGGCATCCGCGTCTTCCTCGCTGGCGGGCGGCGCCTCACCGGGCGGGGCGACGACGATGACGATCTCGCCCTTGGGCGGCGCGTCGGCATAACGCTGCGCCAGCGTGGGAAGCGTGCCGGTCACGGCCTCTTCGAACTTCTTCGTGATCTCGCGCGTGACCGCCGCCTCTCGATCGCCGAGCTGCGCCGCGAGCGCGGCAAGCGTGGCGCCGAGCCGCGGGCCGCTTTCATAGAAGATTAGGGTCGCGCGGACGGCGCCGAGTTCGTCGATGGTATCCGCGCGCGCCTTGGCCTTGGACGGCAGAAAGCCTGCGAACAGGAAGCGATCGGTCGGGAGGCCTGCAAGGGTGAGCGCGGCCACCGCGGCGCAGGGACCGGGGATCGTCACCACCGCATGGCCGGCCGCACGGGCATCGCGCACCAGCTTGTAGCCCGGATCGGAAATGAGCGGCGTTCCCGCGTCGGACACCAGCGCGATCGCCTCCGTTCCCAATCGTGCGATCAATTGCGGACGGACATGATCGGCATTGTGATCGTGATAGGGGGTCATCGGTCGCTTGATGCCGATGTGCCTTAGTAATCCAATTGTAACACGAGTGTCTTCTGCCGCGACTAGGTCCGCCCGCGACAGAATGTCGGCGGCACGTGGAGACAGGTCCCCGAGATTGCCGATCGGGGTAGCGACGATGTACAGGCCGGGGCTTAGTTTTTCCACGAGGAGTGTCATGGCAGAGGCCGCAACCGTATCGCAACGGGCGAATACCTTCGTCCGCGGGTTTGTCGCCGTGGCGGCGCTGCTCGTTTCCGCCTGCTCCACCGTGGTGCCGCGCGGCCCGGCCGGTCCGACCGGCCCGACCACTGCGCCGCCCCCGGCGGCACGGCCGGACTTGGGCGTGGAGGCCGGCATCCCGCGCGACACCGCGCGCAATCGCGTCGCCCTGCTGGTGCCGCTGTCGGGAACGAACGCGGGCGTGGGCAAGAGCCTGGCCAATGCGACTCAGCTTGCCCTGCTGGACACGCGCAACGAGCAGGTCCGCATCACCAATTACGACACCGCGACCGGCGCGGCGGCGGCGGCCCAGCGGGCTGTGGCGGATGGCGCCCAGCTGATCCTCGGCCCGTTGCTGTCCGAGGATGTGCGTGCGGTGGCTCCGATCGCGCGGCGCGCCGGTGTGCCGGTGCTGGCCTTTTCCAACGACAACAGCGTCGCTGGCGAAGGCGTGTACCTGATGGGCTACACGCCATCGCAGTCAATCGAACGCGTGGTCGAGTTCGCGCGCAGCCGCGGCGTGACGAACTTTGGCGGGCTGGTCCCCAACGCTCTATATGGCACGCGAGCATCGACTACCTTCCTGCGCGCGGTGGAAGCCGCCGGCGGCCGGGTGGTGGCGCTGCAGACCTATGATCGCACCGCCGGCGGTGTGGGCGCGGCGGTGACCCGCATGACCAAGGATGCGCCGTTCGACGCTGTCCTGATTGCCGATTCGAGCGGAACCGCGGCGACGGCCGTGCCGCTGCTGCGCAAGGCCAGCCCGAATGCCAAGGTGCTCGGCACCGAATTGTGGAACAGCGACAATGCTGTGGCGAGCCGGCCGGCGCTGAACGGCGCATGGTTCGCCAGCGTTTCCAACACGCTGTACCGGCAATATGCCGCGAAGTATCGCGCGCGCTTCGGCACGGCACCCTATCGCCTGTCGAGCCTTGGCTATGATGCCGTGCTGCTGACGGCGCGCATCTCCCGCGACTGGAAGGTCGGCGCACCGTTCCCGGATACGCGGCTGCGCTCCGGCGAAGGCTATGCCGGCATCGACGGTGCCTTCCGCTTCGGCCGCGACGGCGTGGCGGAACGCGCGCTGGAGGTGCAGGAAATCCGCAGCGGCAGCACCTCGGTCGTCTCGCCGGCGCCCGCCAGCTTCGGGCGCTGACGGGTAATCTTTCAACACGTTACCTTTCCTACAAGGATCATCTCTGATGTTCGCCTGGTTCCAGCGCCTCCTTCCGAAGCGCGGCAATTTCTTCGAGCTGTTCGATGCGCACGCAGCCGTCACGCTGCGCGCGGCGGAGGCGACCACCCGGCTGTTCGCCGGCGATACCAACCCCGAGAAGATCATCGCCGAGGTGAAGGACCTGGAGCATCAGGCGGACGAAATCACCCGCACCGTGCTGCAGACCGTTCGGATCACGTTTCTGACGCCGTTCGATCGCAGCGCGATCAGCGACCTGATCGGATCGATGGATGACGCGATCGACGCCATGGATGCCGCGCTGACCGCGGTCAGCCTGTATGGCGTGCGCAGCTTCACGCCGGACATGCACCAGATGGCGAGCAGCATGACCGAAGCGGCCGCCGTGACCGTGGAGGCGATGCAATTGCTGCGCGATGTGGCGCGCAACGGCCCCCGCATCCACCAGCTGACCGAGCGACTCGTCCAGCTGGAAGGCGAGGCGGACGCAATGCACGAGCGTGGGCTGAAGCGCCTGTTCGAGCATTACCATGGCGGCGATGCGATGCAGTTCGTCGTCGAGCGCGAGATCTACAAGCATCTCGAAAAGATCTCCGACGCGTTCGAGGACGTGGCGAACGAGATCGACGGCATCGTCATCGATCACGCCTGAGCGATCCAGCCTCACATGCATGAGCTTGCTCTCCCGCTGCTGATCGGATTGATCGCCCTGGCACTGGCGTTCGATTTCCTGAACGGCCTGCATGACGCCGCCAACTCAATCGCAACAGTGGTCGCCACCCGCCTGCTGACGCCCGTTCAGGCGGTGGTGTTCGCGGCCTTTTTCAACTTTGCCGCCTATTTCCTGACGCTTGCCGTGCCCGGTTTGCACGCCGTCGCCGAAACGATCGGCAAGGGGCTGATCGACCAGGATGTCGTGACCCCCGCCGTGATCTTCGGTGCGCTGGGCGGAGCCATGTTCTGGAACATCGTGACCTGGCAGAAGGGCATTCCCTCTTCTTCCAGCCACGCCCTGGTTGGCGGTCTGGTCGGGGCCGGCGTGACTCATGCCAGCGTCAACAGCATCCATGTGGGCGGGCTTACCAAGACCCTGCTGGCGATCGTGGTGTCGCCCACGCTCGGCATGATCCTCGCCATGCTGGTGATGCTGGCGAGCAGCTGGGCCTTGCGGCGCCGCACGGCGCGGCAGGCGGAAACCAGCTTCCGTGCGCTGCACCTCGTATCATCCGCGGCTTACTCGCTGAGCCACGGCCTGAACGATGCGCAGAAGACCATGGGGATCATCACGGTGCTGCTTTATTCGACCGGTTATCTGACCGGCGAATTCGAGGTGCCGCACTGGGTGGCGATCAGCTGCTATGTCGCGATTGGCCTCGGCACGCTGTCTGGCGGCTGGAAGATCATCGAGACGATGGGCTCGCGGATCACCAAATTGTCCCAGCACCAGGGTTTCAGCGCATCGACCGGTGGCTCGATCGTGCTGTTCACCGCATCCGCGATGGGCATTCCGGTATCCACCACGCACACGATCACCGGCGCCATCATCGGTGCCGGCGTTGCGCGGCGGACCTCCGCCGTCCGCTGGGGCACCGCCAGCAGCGTGGTGGTCGCTTGGATCATCACCATCCCCTGCTCCGCAGCGGTGGGCGCAGCCTTTTACGCGCTGACCTTGCTGTTCTGATCGACAAGGAAGCGCCCGGGCCGCCTCATTCGAGCAGCTTGGGTGCTTCCTTCTGAAGCTTGGCGCGGATCTTGTCCGAGAACATCGCCAGGAAGGCCGGCAGCTCGAACGTGGCATGGACGTTCGCGTCGCTGATATCGAGCCGGGCGGCGACCCTTTGGCCAAGCCCTTCCACCGTGAAGTGAAGCGTATTTCCCTGCCAGCGATGCTCCGTCACGGCGCCGCCGGGTATGAAGTCGGCGAGCTTGCCGAAGCTGCTACCGATGCGCTCCTTGGCGGGGGCGGTGCCGAGCGTGTGGGGAATATCAACCTCGATCGGGGCGGTCACTGAGCGGTCTCCTGCGGCGCGAGCTCCGTGGCAAAGAGCTGGGCGTCGTCGGCAAACGCCTTGAACTCAAGCGCGTTGCCGGACGGATCGCGGAAGAACATGGTTGCCTGCTCGCCGGGCTGCCCCTTGAACCGGACGTGCGGGGCGATGCCGAAGCTGATGCCGGCCTGCTCCACGCGCGCCGACAACGCTTCCCAGTCGGCCATCGTCAGCACTACGCCGAAATGCGGCACGGGCACGTCGTGGCCGTCGACCGGATTGCTGGTGCCGCCCGGGCGGGCGTTCGGATCGAGGTGTGCGACGATCTGATGCCCGCCAAGATCGAAATCGATCCAGTGATCGCTGGAGCGGCCTTCACGACAACCGAGCACGTCGCCGTAGAAGGCGCGCGCTGCGGCGAGATCGTGCACGGGAAAGGCGAGGTGGAAGGGGCGAAGTGTCATGCGGCAGTGATACACGATCCTTACCGGAAGCGGAAAGGGGCGCGACAAGGAATGCGAACGGGCTTGCGAAGCGGCGCCGGCGCGCTGACTGACGCTGGAGACGGACAAGTTTCCTCCATCGGCCATTTCCCGCGGCCCCGCATCTTTGGTAGCGGGCCGGCGATGACCTTGTCCTTCCTGTCCCGCCGGCCGGCGCTTGCCTCCCTTTTGCTGGGAGCGGCGGCAGCCTGCGGCTTTGCGCCCCTGCAACTCTGGTGGCTGACGATCGCCTGTTTCGCCGCCTGGATGGGGATCGTGCACCGGGCGCCGACCCTGAAGGCGGCCTTGTGGAGCGGCTGGGCGTTCGGCGTCGGCAACTTCACGATCAACAACAACTGGTTCCAGCACGCGTTTGATTTTCAGGACAAGATGCCGCCCGTGCTGGGCTATGTCGCGCCGCTGGCGCTGGCGCTCTACCTTGCGGTGTATCCGGCGCTCGCGGCCGGGCTTGCCTGGCGGCTGCGGGGGTTCAGGCCGGGCGCCAGCTATGTGCTGGCGTTCGCGGCGGCGTGGATCGTCAGCGAGTGGCTGCGCAGCGTGATGTTCACAGGCTATGCCTGGGATCCCCTGAGCGTGATCTGGATACCAGTGCAGCCGGTGGCGCATGGAGCCGCGTGGGTGGGTACCTATGCGCTGTCCGGCCTGACCGTACTGCTTGCCGGGACGCTGCTGCTGGTGCCGCGCCGGCCAGCGTCAGGCGTCGCGATCGTCGTCGTGGTCGCGGCGCTGCTCGGTGCGCAATGGCTGAGCTATAACGACGGCGCACCGGTTGCCGCCGTGCGTGCGGATCAGCCGCGCGTGCGCGTCGTTCAGCCCAACGTGCCGCAGGATGCGCGTGGCGAAAGCGATGGGGAGATGATGCTCGCCAAGCTGTCCCAGCTTTCGGGGACGCCCGGCCCCGCGCCACGGCTGATCGTCTGGCCGGAAGGGGTAATCCGGGACTATCTGGAGGACGGATATCCCGATTACGCTTATGGATCCGATCCGTTCTGGCTACGCTGGCGCATGGCGCGATTGCTGGGCCCGCGCGACATGCTGCTGACCGGCGGCACCGCCCTGCAGTTCGACAAGGCGGGCAACGCCGTGACCGCGACCAATTCGGTGTTTGCGGTCGACCCGCGCGCGCGGCTAGGCAAGGAGCGGTACGACAAGGCGCATCTGGTGCCTTATGGCGAATACCTCCCCATGCCCTGGTTGCTGAAGCGGCTGGGGCTGGATCGGCTGGTGCCGGGGGCGATGGACTTTGCGGAAGGGCCCGGGCCGCGTGCACTGGGAGTTCCCGGCTTTGGCGCGATCGGCGTCCAGATCTGTTACGAGATCATCTTCTCGGGGCAAGTGGTGGATCCGGCAGCGCGTCCGCGCCTGATCTTCAACCCGTCTAACGATGCCTGGTTCGGCAAATGGGGGCCGCCGCAGCATCTGGCGCAAGCGCGGATGCGGGCGATCGAGGAGGGGCTGCCGGTTATCCGCGCAACGCCCAATGGCATCTCCGCGGTGATCGCCGCGGACGGCCGGCTGATCGCCACCGTTCCGCATGAACAGGCCGGCGCGATCGAGGTACCGCTTCCCGAACCGGCGCCACCCACGCTGTTCTCCAGGTTGGGCAATTGGCTCGCCGCCATTGTCGCCATTCTGCTGGGCGGCACAGCCATTGCCATTCGCCGCCGGCCACGATAGGCATATAAAGCTATCTTTATATCCTTATCTCATCAGAACTCAGGCGGAGTGATCATGCGCCAATCGTACCTTTTCACCAGCGAATCCGTCAGCGAGGGCCATCCCGACAAGGTGGCGGACCAGATTTCCGACGCGATCGTCGATCTGTTCCTGTCCAAGGATCCCGAGGCACGCATTGCCTGCGAAACGCTGACGACCACGCAGCTCGTGGTGCTGGCGGGCGAGATCCGCTGCAAGGGCGTGTACGAGAACGGCGCCTGGGCCGCCGGTGCGGAGGAAGAGATCGAGGCCACCGTGCGCAACACGGTGAAGCGCATCGGCTATGAGCAGGACGGCTTCCACTGGGAGACGCTGCGCTTCGAGAACAACCTGCACGGCCAGTCGGCGCATATCGCGCAGGGCGTGGACGCGAGCGGCAACAAGGACGAAGGCGCCGGCGACCAGGGCATCATGTTCGGCTTCGCTTGTGACGAGACGCCCGACCTGATGCCGGCCACGCTCTATTATAGCCACCGCATCCTGCACCGCATGGCGCAGGACCGTCATTCGGGCGCGGCGCCGTTCCTGGAGCCGGATGCCAAGAGCCAGGTGACGCTTCGCTTCGAGAACGGCAAGCCGGTCGCCTGCACCGCGATCGTCGTGTCGACCCAGCATGCCAAGGGCTATGACAAGGGCGAGCAGGAAGCCGAGCTTCACGCTTATGTGAAGAAGGTGGTGGCGGACCTCCTGCCGGCCGAGCTGCTGTCGGACAGCACGGTTTACCACATCAACCCGACCGGCAGCTTCGAGATCGGCGGCCCGGACGGCGATGCTGGCCTGACCGGTCGCAAGATCATCGTCGACACCTACGGCGGCGCATCGCCGCATGGCGGCGGCGCGTTCAGCGGCAAGGATCCGACCAAGGTGGACCGGTCGGCCGCTTATATCACGCGCTATCTGGCGAAGAACATCGTTGCCGCTGGCCTTGCCAAGCGTTGCACGATCCAGCTCGCCTATGCGATCGGCGTGGCCAAGCCGCTGTCGCTCTACGTCGATACGCACGGCACCGGCACGGTGGGTGACGACAAGATCGAGGCGGCAATCGCCGGCATCGAAAAGCTGGGCGGCATGACCCCGCGCGGCATCCGCACGCACCTGGGCCTCAACAAGCCGATCTATGAGCGGACCGCCGCTTACGGTCACTTCGGCCGCGATCCCGATGGTGACTTCTTCCCGTGGGAGAAGCTTGACCTGGTGGACGATCTGAAGGCCGCTCTGGCCTGAGCCATATGTCGTCTTGCCCCGGCCGATCATGGCCGGGGCGAGAAGGTTGGCTGCTTTTACAAGTGGAATGGCGCGCGGCCGCTTCAAGCTGCGCCGACGTTCCGCCGCCTGCTCGTCAGCTTGGATGTGCCTCCGCTTCGGCCAGCGCCGCGCCCTCCGTGCGCTGCTCCCGCGCGCGATCGATCCGGCGCTCCGCTGCGTCGACGATCACGCCGGCGATCCGCTCCGCCGTCCAGCCGATGAGCGCGCCGATCGCGACATCCGTAGGGTAATGAGCGCCGCGCGGCAGCTGAACGCCGGCGATCGCGGCGGCGCTGGTTCGGGCCGGAAGCGCCAGTTGCGGTGTTGTTCGCGCAACCGCCTCCGCAACGCTCACCGCGCCGGCCGTATGGCCGGACGGGAAGGAATTGAATTCGGTATCGCTGGCGCCCTTGCCGGCGCCGACTTTGGCCTCACCGTCCATTAGTGCGCGTCCGGGACGGGCGCGATCGACCGAGCGCTTCAGGATCGTCTTGCCGCCCGTTGCCAGCGCATGGGCCAGCAGCATCCGCGCGCCGGTGCGCGTCACGTCGCGGCGACGGAGCACCAGGCCGGCCGCGATCGTCGCAAGCGACAGGGCAACGAGCGGCGGCTGATCCGCAATCTCGCTGGCGGCGCCCAGCAGGGCGATGGGCTTGCGCTCGGCCGCAGCCGCGACCGATCCCACCAGATCATGTTCGGCCTCGGCGATCTTCTTCGCCTTTTTCTTGTTCTTTCCCATGGCCAGCGGTGAACGATGCTTGTGCCGCTTTGCTCCGCGCGGGAGTGACGCTATCGCCCCCGCCGATGAACGATCCCGCTACCATCCGCCGGCTCTATGGCCGTGCCCAGGGCCATAAGTTGCGCAAGGGACAGGCGGCGCTTGTCGAAGACCTGTTGCCAAAGGTGGCGGTGCCCGAGGAAGGGCCGATCGACGCCGCTCGCCTGTTCGGCGACGATCGGCCGTTGCGGCTGGAGATCGGCTTTGGCGCGGGCGAGCATCTGGCGGGGCAGGCCGCCGCCCGACCTGAGGCCGGCTTCATCGGCTGCGAGCCGTTTCTCAACGGCGTGGTGGGCGCGCTGGGCCACATTCGCGACGAGGCGCTGAGCAACGTGCGGCTCTACATGGGTGACGCGCTGGCGGTTGTCGAACGCTTGCCCGACGAGTCGCTGGACGCCGTTTACCTGCTCCATCCCGATCCCTGGCCCAAGGCGCGCCACGCCAAGAGGCGGATGATGAACCATGGGCCGCTGGACCTAATCGCCGCCAAGCTGAAGCCGGGCGCGGAGTTCCGGCTCGGCACGGATGACCCGACTTATTGCCGCTGGTCGATGATGGTGATGGCGCAGCGACAGGACTTCACCTGGCTGGCGAGCCGTCCGGGTGATTTCCTGGAGCGGCCCGCCGACTGGCCGGAGACACGCTACGAACGCAAGGCGCGCCGGCAGGGGCATGAGGTTTGGTACTTCCGCTACCGTCGGAACTAAGCACCTCAGCGCGGGATCACCGGATCGCGCGGGATCCGGCACCGGCGCCCGGCACATAAGCGTCGATCAGCGCGCCGACATAGTCCGGGCTGTCGGACGTGAGATTTTCATGCGGCCGTCCCGGGGCGTAGATGAAACCGTGCACCTTGTAGACGGTGCCGCCGAGGCCGTTCGAGTCGCGGAACCAGACCTTCACCTCGCTCCAGTCATTGTTCTTGCTGACGTCAAAGACGGTTACGTCCTGCTCGGCGTGGCCGCGTTCCCCATCGAAGCGCGACCAATTGGCATGGGTGAGCATCAGCACGCGCGACTCGACGATCCGGCTGACCACGGCGACATGGCCCAGCGGCAGCCGGGCCTGACGCGCAAATGCGATGACGGACCCGACCCGCGGGCGCTCGCCACGATCATAGCGTTCCGTGGCCTGATCCCACCAGGTCCATGCGTCGCCATAGATCTGGATGCCCGATGCCTGCCGCGCGAAGGGCACGCACTGCCCGACATAATCCAGCAGCGAGCGGGCCTGGGCAGGCGCAGCAAGGGCACAGGCCAGTGCGGCGGCGGTCACAAGAATACGCTTCATCACGCCTCGAACTATCCGGACGAATTGTCTGACACGTTGCCGAACGCGATTAACAAAGGCTTACGGCCGCCGTTAGCATGTTGATCCGCCAGCGTAATGATCGGGCGCTCACCTAGCCTGAGTGCGCTTGGGGGCGACCGAACTTTCGCCGATCGCCCCCGGCCCGTGCGGAACGGGATCGCGGCTCAGAGAAGGAAGGCCGAGGCAGTGAGGTGATCGACCCCGGTCAACGTGATGGTGAGATCCGCCACGCGATCTCCCGTCATATCGGCCATGCACACCGCGCCCTCGCTGGTGCGCTGGTAGCGCAGTTCGCCGGCGGTGCCGGTGAAGGCGTTGGTACCGATGAAGCGGAAGGCCTCGTTCGCATCCGTGTTCGTGTTGGCATCAATCATCGACAGCGAGATGCGATCGCCAGCTCCGAAGTCGGCGATCACATCGCGATCGCCGAAGGATTCTTCGCGGAAGAGGAAGCTGTCGCTGCCCGCGCCGCCGCTCATGAAATCATTGCCGACCCCGCCTTCGATGACGTCGGCCTGAGCGCCGCCCCAGATGCGATCGCTGCCTTCGCCGCCGATGAGCGTGTCGCCGCCGGCGCCGCCGTAGATCAGATCGTTGCCGGTGCCGCCGTGCAGATTATCCTTCCCGTCCTCGCCGTGCAGCGTGTCATTGCCGTCCAGCCCTTGCATCGAGTCATTGCCGGCTCCGCCGTACAGGACATCACTTCCCGCGGTCCCCGCGACGCGATTGTCCAGCGCATTGCCGTGCCCCGTGCGGCCCGGTTCCGCCATGCGCAGCGTTTCGACATTGTCGGGCAGCGTGTAATCGATCGAGGCATAGACCGTATCCGTGCCGGCATTGCGGTCCTCAATCACCAGATCGCGACCGGTGCGCACGAAATAGATGTCGTCGCCAGCGCCGCCCTCCATGCGGGTTTGGCCATCGCCGCCCGTCAGCTGATCGTTGCCCTTGCCGCCGACCAGCACGCTGTCGCCAAAGACGGCCGCCTTCAGCCGATCGGCGCCATCGGTGCCGTCGATGTGCGCGACCGGGACAGGGGGCGCGGGCACATCCGCGAGCGCGCGCAGTTCATCGACCACCTCGCCGAGCACCGGCGATGCGTCGGCGAAACGGACCCATTGGGGATTCGCGGCAAGCCAGTCGCCAACGAAAGCGCTGCCATCGTCGTAGATCGCCTTGGTGGTGGCATTGCCTTGCGGCGCCTCCACCGTCTTGCCGTCGATGACATAGGTCTGCGCGACGTTACCGGCCATTGTGGTGACGTCGGCGACGCGGATCCAGGATGCCTGATCGAGATAGCCGGCGACAATATTGTCGGTGACGGCCAGGCCATCGGCGCGCTCGACATGGATGCCATTGTACATCCCGCCGACCACCAGATTGTCCGAAATGGTGACGTTCTTGTACGGCAGGGCGTCGGTTTCGTCGCCCATGAAGATGCCCTGGATCGCCGCTCCGTCGCCGCGATGGATCACATTGCCGGTGATGGTGATGTTTTCGGCGCTGACTTTCTGATTGGCGGTCCAGAACTGGATAGCGTCCGGGTGATCGCCGGCTTCCGGGTGGAAATCGGTGAATACATTGTCGGCGACGAGCACGTTGGAGAGACCGCCCCCGTGGAAGCCGTCCGCGCGCATGTCATGGAAATAGTTGCCCTTGATCGTCACGCCCGAATTGTCGAGCATGTTGATGCCGTAGCGCAGGTGCGTGATCTCCGAATTGGTGATGGAGACATCGCGGCTGCCGCGCACCATGAAGGCATTGGACTGGTAGCCGGCCTCACCGTCCTGCCCGCGGATCACGACCTGGTCGAAGCTGACCCCAACGGCGTTCTTGACCT
The DNA here is from genome assembly GCF_900109205.1 of Sphingomonas sp. OV641. NCBI lineage: Bacteria > Pseudomonadati > Pseudomonadota > Alphaproteobacteria > Sphingomonadales > Sphingomonadaceae > Sphingomonas > Sphingomonas sp. OV641. The sequence goes on from NZ_FNZB01000001.1 coordinate 481,400, forward strand.
CGAAATCATAAGCGGTGGACGCATCCTTGTCCGCAAAAACGACATTGCGGAACGTAATGTTCTCCACGCCGAGCGCCTTCAGCCCGGTGATCTCGGCAGGATTGCCGGGGGTGGCGGAGGTGATGGTGACCGGCGCGTCGAACTTGACGTTCCGCAGAGTGACCTTGTCGTAGGTGCCGGCGGCCAGCGCGATCGTGTCGCCGGCGCGGGCCTGTGCTGCAGCCGCCATCAGCTCCGCAGCCGAGGAGACGCTTATCGTTGCCATGTGATGTTCCTGCCTCAGATCCCGCGCGATTGGGCGGGCTTCCAACACAGCCATGCATGCACGGGAAGATTTAACAGCCAGGTTAAGGAATGGCTAAGGGCAAGTACTATGGTGCGCCGGTCTCCGCCGATCGAAGGTGACGCAATCAGAGGCAATGAGGGATGAACATCCAATCTGGACATAACCAGCGGTCCGACCGGTTGAGAAGAAGGTGAAACAGCGTACGCAATGTCTCTCGTAAGAATGACGACCCATGATGGCGGTTAATCTACTTCGGATCTAACTGCGCCGCGCCGCTCGCGCCCGACATCATAGGTCCGTCATGCCGGGAGGGACGCGATGCGGTACGGATGGACCTGTATTCTGGTAGGCGCGATCGCCACGGCGGGCGTATCTGCCACGGCGCAGCAGACGGGATCGGCAGGCGCGACGCAGGGCGAGGCTTTGTCCAACGACCAGCGGCCCCCCTATGTGCTGGGGCGCGGCGACGTGATCGAAACAGCGGTGATCGGCCGGACGGATTTCACCGCGCGGGTGCAGGTGCAGGAGGATGGGACGGTGCAATTGCCGTTCGTCGGCACCGTGCCCGCGGCGGGGCGCACGCCGCTTGAACTGCGCAATGAGCTGCGGGCGCGCCTGAAGGGCGGGAACTTCCTTGAAGATCCCGTCGTGACCGTCTCGATCGCGACTTATGGCAGCAGATATGTCACCGTTCTGGGGCAGGTGAACCAGCCGGGGATCGTGCCGATCGACCGCGCGTATCACCTGACGGAGATCGTGGCGCGGGCAGGGGGCGTGAGCTCCTCCGCGGATACCATCGTGCTGACGCGTCCTGATGGATCGTCCCGTTCCGTGTCGCTGCGCGCGATCGCTGCGGCGCCGACGACGCAGGATCCGCCGGTGGACGCGGGCGACAAGGTCTTCGTCGTGCCGCCACCGACTTTCTATATCTATGGGCAGGTAAACGCGCCCGGGGCCTTTCCGATCGACGGCCCCATGACGGTGCAGATGGCGCTGGCGCGAAGCGGTGGGCTGACGTCGCTTGGATCCGCGAGACGGGTGAAGCTGGTCCGCCGGGGTGAGGAGCTGAAAGCCGCCCTGAACGAAGAATTGCAGGCCAACGACGTGCTTGTCGTTGGTGAACGCTTCTTCTGAGCGGGAGGCGGGCGTGACTCCCATTCAGATCCTGCGCATGCTGCGGGCACGATCCTGGCTGATCGTCTTGCTGGCGGTTGTGGGTGCCGCCGCAGGCGCCATCGCGGCGAAATGGATGCCGCCACGGTATGAGGCACGGTCGCGGATCGTGGTCGATATGCTGAAGGCCGATCCGGTGACGGGTGTGACGCTGCCCCCCAAAACCTTGGAGACCTTCCTCGCGGCGCAGGTCGAACTCGTGCGCGATCCACGGGTGACGAGGCGGGTGGTCGATCATTTCGGCTGGACCCGGTCGCCTGTGCTTCGCGCGGCGCACCAGCGCGCGTTGCAGGTCGGTGGTCGTCTCGCCATGCGCGATTGGCTGGCCGAAGACGTGTCCCAGCGCACGCGGGCCACCATGATCCGAAACAGCCCGCTTCTCGAGATTGCCTATAGCTCCACCGTGCCCGAGACGGCGCGGCGGGGCGCGGACGCATTGCGCGACGCCTTCATCGCCGAAGCGATCGACAGCAAGCGGCGCGATGCTGCGCAAAAGGCGATCTGGTTCACCGGGCAAGTGACGGCGCTCAAGCGACGTCTCGTTGTTGCCGAGCAACGCAAGGCCGCTTTCGAGCGCGCCAACCAGATCGTGCTGCAGGACGACAATGTGGATGCGGAATCCGCCAAGCTGCGTGCGCTTGCGAGCAGCGCGCCGGCGGCGCCATCCATGGTGGCGGCGCCGGCGATCGCGCCCTCCTCTGGTCAATTGGCACAGGTGGACGCGCAGCTTGCCGCGGCTCGGCCGTCCATGGGTCGCAATCATCCTGAGATCATCGGTCTGGAGCGGCAGCGCGCCGCGCTTTCGGCGGCGGTCGAGCGTGAATTGGCGGCCATGCGGATCGCAAGCCAGGTGCCGGCCGCCGGATCCCCCGGTACCAGCCTGAGCGTTCAGGCGAACAAGGTTCTGGCGCAGCGTGGGCTGGTGGATGAAGCGCGGCGGCTCGCCGGCGATGTTGCGGTTCTACGCGAACAGGTGGCCAAAACCATGCAGCGGGCGGCCGAATTTGAGCTGCAGGCGCAATCGACCGAGGCCGGTTTCAGCAAGCTTGGCGCTGCTGCCCTGCCGCGCGTGCCGGTGACGCCCGGTCGCTGGATCCTCATCCTTGGCGGGCTCGCCGCGGGTTGTGTTGTCGGTGTGCTGACGGCCATCCTGATGGAATTGATCAGTCGACGCGTCCGGGGCCCCGAGGATTTGGCCATGGCGGGCGTGCCGGTGATCGGCATGCTGCCACGTTCCTCCGGCCTAGGGCTCAGCTTGGCGGGCCTGAAGCTTGGTTTGTCTCGGGGGGCGACGGCATGAGCGCGATGACGAGCAGCATTGGCGTGGATGATGGCGATCAGGATCGACGCTGGAGCAGCGCGCTGGGGCGGGCCAGTGAGACAGGCGAAGCGAAGGAGGGAATAGGCAACGATGCCCTCTCCGCCGAGCCGTCTGGTCCCGATGTCGGGCTTATGCCGGAGCGGCTGGAAGGCGGCCCGGCCACGCGTGAAGTCGCGGACCAGCATGAGGCTGTTCCGCCAGCCGACGATGGTGCTGCCACGGACTACGCCTTCTCGCGCCGCATCGTCTGCCTCTCCGCGCCAGATGGTGCGGCGGCGGCCAGCTATCGCGCGGTTCAAGCGCATCTGCTCGCCAGACATGTGGGCGATGGCCGCCGTGGACTGGTGTTATGTTCACCGCGTGCCGGCACCGGCTGTACCACGGTCGCGGTGAACCTGGCGGTGGCTTGTGCACAAGCGGGTATGAACACGCTGTTGATCGACGCGAACATGGCCCGACCCGGCGTGCAGGACTTTATCCAGCCTTCGGCACCGGCGAGCGGGCTCGCCCAGATGCTGCTGGCCAAAAGCAGCGAGCAGATCGACCAGACGCGGCAGGGTGTGCGCCTCAACCTTTCGGTCCTATTCGCAGGTGACGGTGCGGCCCGCGCGCGGGATCTCATCGCCGGCAGAAGGTTCAAGGAGATCGTCGACCACGCCATGCGGTCCTTCGACCTTACCATCGTCGACACGCCTGCGGCCTTCGGCAGCATGGATGCCCGAAATGCAGCAATGACGGTTCGCTATGCCATGATCGTTGCGCGCTATGACGTCACGCACGTGGCCGACATGCGGCAGACGCAGGAAGACCTGGTCAGTGATCGTGTGAAGGTGGTGGGAAGCTTTCTGACGGACTTTTAGGTGTCGAACGCGGGTGCTTCTGCCTCTTTGTGACGGGACGACTCTGCAGACGGTGCTCGTTTGGGTTTGCCGTCTAAAGCTCGGCCCTGCGCGGCCTTGTGGGTCCGCAATTTGCTCCAAATTTGGTCGCGCGGCCTTTCTGCGAACACCGGCCGTGTGTCACCGGCTCGTCGCGGCGCGCTCAAGCCGTACTGGCGGGACTAAGTGCTGTCGGTTGGGCGCATACGAGGTCGCGCTGCCTGCGCTGCCGTTCGAACTCGATGGGACTGAGATAGTCCGAGGTCGAGTGACTGCAGTCGGGATTGTAGAGTGGCGATGTAGGCGAACGGGTCTGTCTCGCTTGATTGCGCGTGCGATACGTCTTGCGCCAAACCGCCTGGTTTTCGGCGAGGCGAGGAAGCTCTCCGTCGCCGCTTTGTCACAGACGCTGCCGATCGGCTCATCGAGCAGGTCACGCCATCAACGGCAATCAGCCGCTGGACTGCTGGCCGATATATTGGCTGCCCTTGGTCTGGGTGGTGCAGCAGGGCATCAGGCTTGCCGCGGCGCCAGATCGCCATTCACAGCGCGTCGGCTCCGAGCTGGGCGGCCATCTTGTCGCTCACCGACCAATTGATCACCCGCCAGGAGAACAGGCCGATAATGGCGGCACGTACAGCGATCTTTCGGCGATCTAAAGGAGGCGAAGTCTGCGAGTCACCTCCGGTGAAGTGGTTGGCCGCCTCGGCCGTGTATTGGTGGCCAAGAACTTGGTCCGCAACGCCCCACCGCAGGTTCAATGCGATGCAGGCCAGATCTTCCGGTTCCGGCCGTGACGTGGATCGGAAGATCGGACCAAATTATCGGTGAATTAGATCTGGGCGTTCGATGCTTGATCCAGTCAGTTTTGATCCCACCTCTGACGAAGCCAAGGCATTTGCAGTAGTTCGTTAATCGCGCCGCATGCTGGGTCATCCCCGCCTCCTCGGCTTCCCCTGCAGCCCACTCCGGGTAGGCTTGTACCAGAATTCGATATTACGCGAATTTGGTAAAGGATTTGATATCTCCTTTCGGGCTCCGATCTAACTGTCTCAAAAAAGTCCGTGTTTATCATGTGAAGTACGACTTCATACCCAAAGGAAAGTCCTAATGAAGGAGAAGTCTTTTCCTGATCATCGCGGATGACGCTTGGGTGCCTTAGGAGAACGTAGGATGACGGTGCAGCGCCGCGACATCGCTTGACTAATTCAAGCCGCGTCACGGCAAGCGGCGTCCTGGCTGATCATCCTCACCCAGAGGTACAAGGCGATACCGTCATCTACAAACGCATAGGCGTCAGCCACGTGAACGACCGATGGTGTAATGAGGCGATAGACCTTTGACATCCTTTCCAATGTCTCGGTCGCGTTGCCCAGACCAGCGTTGGATCCACTGTTCAACTCGCGCGCGATTTCGGCGCGTGGGAGCAGGAAGCTGTTTGCCAATGCCACTTGCGCCAGACGGCTGAGCGTGCGCTCATGGCCGTCCCGGATGGCCTGCTCCATACGCTGTCGCACGTCAGGTGCGATCCGCAGGTCGAGGTGGGCGAGGACCTGGCTGATGCCGCGGTGAACATCGGCGTGGTCGATCGTGGTCGATGACCGATCAAGCGCCGCGAAGCCGGCATGTTGGCCGACCAGGCTGGCGAGATAGGGCAGGCCCAGCGCGGTCAGGTTGATGAGCTGCAAGGCCTTGGATGTAAACGTCATTCCGCTGGCGTGCTGACCGTTGCTGATCAGTTCCGCGATTCCATCCTGCGTCATGTTGGGCACGCGCAGGCCGAGTATGTTCCGGCGGATCGATGGAACATGGGTGATAATCTCTGTCAGGTTCTGGGCAACGCCGGCGATGACCAGTTGCACCTGGCTGCCCCGATCGGACACGTTCTTGATCAATTCGGCCACCGACTGGCGGAAGTCGGCCTCGCCCGCGCGATCAAATTCATCGAGCACGATCAGCAGGCGCGTGCCCGCGACCTGACTGAACAGCTCACTTGCGCGGTCAACGGTTAGCGGAGACTCGTCGAGCAGATCGGCAAAGGAAAGCCCTTCCTCGATCTCGGCAGACGCCGGGTCGTACCTGGCGTGGAACAGCAGAGGAATATCGACCATCACCGAGCGGAACAGCGGATCGAAACTGGTCCGCTCACCGCATGAGATGTAGCGCACGAGATAGCGTGACTCCCGGGCAATCCCGCTCAGCACATGCAGGATCGATGTCTTGCCGATCCCGCGCGGCCCGAAGAGGACGAGGTGCAGATATTGGTCCTCAATCGCGCGGATCATCGTGCGCAACAGATCGGTGCGGCCGGCAAGCATCGCAGGATCCATGATCGGCCGCGCGGGGGTGAAAGCGCGACGCAGGTTGAGACGAACGCGATCGTGCCGCCGTGTGCCGACGCCAAGTTGATCAGCAGCCATGCCGCGGAACCGAGGCAGGCCGCGCCCGCGCTCACTGGCTGGAGGCGGAGGCGCCAGCGCGATTTCCGCCGAGGCAGTCCCGCCTTGATCAGCGTCTCCCTCGCGCTTGCCGAACAAGGAAGAAAACCAGTTCATGTCGCCCCTTCCGGTTGTCCGGTGCTTGTCATGGGTCGGGCGCGCGCCGGGGGGCAAGGGAATGGATCCATCCCGGCGGTATCTTCCACCAATCAGGTGCGATGTGAGCGCCCCCAAGAGGTTGGCGTGAACCTGAAAATGGAGAACGGAGGCGGCAGTTGGGCCCCGGCGGCGCAGCGAAGGAGCAGGATTGCGGCGAGCGGCCCAAGCAGTAGCCAGCCGAGCGCGCTGACCCAAGTGATGGAGAGCGCTGCGACGAGGCAGAGCCCGAGCAATAGAAGGAGCTGCTGGTAATAGGCGCCGCCAATTTGGGCGTGCCGATGCGCCAGAACGCCCGCAGTGATCGCGCCGGCGAACTCTGCCACGACGCCAGCGAGGATCATCGGCTCTATCGCGCCCGTCATCGCAGCGGCGGCGATCGCGATCGGGACGCCCATTCCCCGAACAAGATTGGCATACAGCGGATTGCGGGTCTCGCCGCAGGCCATGGCGGCGATAGTGGGCGCTACCCGAAGCAATCGCAGCGCATTCATGCACGCGAGCGCGGCCAGAAACGTGGCAGCGGGCATGAACTTCGCACCGAACAACAAAGCGATGACAACATCGCCGAGGATCAACGTTCCGATGACGAGCGCGAGCGCGGTGCAGGCGGTGGCGCTGCAAACCCCGTCGTAGATGCGCTGAAAGCGAGGCGGATCGCCGTTTGCCTTGGCGAGCAGGGGCAGCGTCAGGGTCTGGAGCGATTTTGCGATCAGATTGGCCGGCGTGAGCGTCAGCATGACCGCCGCGCTGAACCAGCCAAGCGCTGCCGGCCCGAAGCGCTGGAGAACGATGATCCGATCGCCGTTCAGGATCAGGAACATCAATAGGCCATTGGCGACCAGCGGCCAGCCAAAGGCGAGCGCCGCTCGCAGCACCGCGCCGTCGAAGTCGATGCGAAATCGCTGGCGCACGTGCACATGGGTGAGGATCACTGCGGCGGATTGCTGGGCGATGATCGCGAAGAGGGCGGCGCGATGATCGCCCAGCCACCAGAAGCCGGGAAAGATGGCGAGAAGGCCGATCGGCTGCGACAAGAAAGAGCGCAACACCTGTGGCCCGAACTGGCCGTGCCGCTGCACCCTGAAGCCTTCGAGATTGAGGAAGGCATTCGCCAATGGGACGGCGGCGAGCAGGAGATAGGCGGAGGCCAGCGCCGGCGTGCCCATCGCCAGCGCAAAGGGATAGGCCGCGCCGGCGAGCAGCAGGGCTGCGGCGATGCTGACGACGAGCTGTGCGCCATGAAGGGAGGCCACGAAGCGAAGATCGTCTGCACGCGCATCCTGCACGACGAGCCTGTTGATCCCGACGTTCTGAAACGTCTCCACCATGGTCATGAGAATGGAAAAGGTGGCGGCGAGACCGAACTGATCGACGGGCAACAGGCGCGCCAGGATGATGTTGCGGAGGAGAATGGCCGCAACATCGACTAGGTTTGCAGCCAGCACCAATCCACCTGAACGGAGCATCACCAGTCGTCGCCCGTCATCGCCGGTGCATCCGCTCAAAAGCCGAGCCGACGCAGCCGCGCATGGCGATCCTGCGAAGGCTGCGGCTCGGAATTCATCGGCGTGGGACCGATCGGCTCACCATCGTCCGTGCGCGTCATCCAGGACACCGTGCCGAGCGCAAACATCAGCCAAATGTAGCTGTTGTTCCAGAGATGCACGCTGACGGCGGCGATCATCGTGGCGACCAGCGAAAAGATCACCCCACGGCGCATGTCCCGGCCCTCAACATCAGTTTCCGGATGATGAGCGATGCGCCAGATCGACACAACAAACGCCGCGGCCAGGAGGATCAAGCCGGGGAGTCCGTAACGATAAGCGATCACCAGCCAGAAATTGTCCATGCTGGCGTGCATGAACGCGGGCCGCTCCCAATCGTCGGTCCCATGGCCGAGGAGCGGCGAGTCCATGACCGCGGCCGAGCCGAACTGCCAGATCAGGATCCGATTGTAGGAGCTTTGCGCGCTGAACGTCGCATAGTCGACAAACAGGTGAAACGGCGTGCGGTCGGACAGAAGATCAGCGGCGATATAGAGCGCGATCACCAGCGAGATCAGGATCGTCCAGCGCTTCTGCACAGTCCGCAGGATCGCGTTCCACAGCATGAGGCCGAACTGGATGTTCATGCTGAGCAGTGCACCGGTGGACAGCGACGTCATCGCTGCAAGGATAACCGCGGGAGTGCCGAACCAGCGCATCAGCCGACCTTGCCGACCGGGAAACATGAAGACGGCCGCCGAGACCAGCGTGGCAGCGAACATGCCGAGCAGGATCGGGTGTTCAAACACCCCCTGAGCGCGGTGAAATCCCCAGCGTGGATCCATATGGGTGGGCAGAAGCGTGCTGCTGAACAGGGCGGCGAGATCGAGCAGCGGCTTCGACCCGGTGACCGACTCCCACAGAAGGACGGGTAGCAACACGGCGACCCCGATCATGGCAGAAGCGAACACCAGGCGGGTGGCTCCTGCATTTCGGACGAGCACACGGCCGGTGAAATACGCCCCCGCAGTTTGCAGTAGAACGACGCCGGCGGGCTCCAGTGCGTTGCCGATGTCCAGCAGGAGGAGGCGCGTGAGGAAGGCCCAGCTGGCAAAGCCGAGGACGAGCAGATCGGTCGCTGTGCGCGGGCCCGCCCGGCCACTCAGCCACGAAGTAAGCAGGGGAAGGAAGCCGATCGCCAGGTAGAGGAGGGCCGGTGGCAGTGCGATGGGACCGAGGAAGAAGACCGATGGCACGAACAGCACACAGATGAAGAGCAGGATGGCTGCGCGGGTGCTCGGCGCGACAACCTGCGCCGGAACTCCCGGCGGCTCAGCCTTTATCGAAGCGGCGGCGGCGGCAGGTGCGGAGAGACGTACCAAACGCCCGTGACGAACCGCCACGACGGGGCGGGCCGGCGCTGCCCCTCTTAAAGGCCGGCCGTCAGACGGCTGAGGCTTCATCGAAACGCCTCTATGCGCGATCCTGTCCAGCGATCAGGCAAGGGCTTGAAACCAGCGCTTGACGACCACCTTCGGATTTAAGCGGTCCACGTCGATCTGACGCTTGGCAGGGATGCCGCCGATCAGGCTTGCGGCGACGGAGAAGGTGGAATGCCGCGAGTGGATCAGCCAATCGCACTCGGCGAGCGCAAACATGTCGATTACGGCATTCTCCGCTTCCCGTAGCGGATCGCCCATCTGCGTGCCGGAATAATGAAGCGCGGCGCCATCCTCGGCCAATTGTTTGTCGATGGTGAACACACGCTTGAAGCGGCTGGCGATGTAAGCCTGCGCCTCGGCGCTGTCCGTCGCCAGGAAGATATCGCTGGCCGGTGAGCGTTCACGCAGCTTGGCGAGGGCGCGCTCGATCTTCGCCAGCGGCACCTTGCGATCGGTGAAGCGAATATGCACCCCGATGATGGGCCGGTGCCGTCCGGCGAAGAGGCGGCTGACGGTTTGCCGCACGCGATCGTTCGGCGTAAAATACCGGTGCAGCATGTCCTGCGTGATCGCATCCAGGCTTCGCCCGTCGAACCGCCGATCCGCGTGCAGCCGCCCGCGCAGACGCGCCAGCTTTGGCAGATAGGACCAGAAGACGCCCACGCGGGCGAGCGGATCGGGACCTGCTAAAGGAATGGACAGGCGCCGATAGATGAAGGGGCTGGAGTGCCTGTCGGGGAAGTGCCGGGCGATGATGCTGACCGGCTGCTCGGCGAGGCGCCCCGACCAGAGCGCGGGGGCAACACAGGTGCTGCCATCGTAGCAGGCGGGATCGATCCTGACCGGATCGCGGAACAGGAGAGGGTAAAGATTCGTGCCTTCGGGCAGGTACAAGCCGTCCCGCCAATCGATGACGGGGGTGCGGCCACCGAGCTGCGCCAGGATCACGCCAGTGACGCCAGCGAGCATACGGTTGCCGAGCCCGCCCTTCGCCTTGATCAGCAGCGGGCGAACGCCGTGCGGCAGCGGCGCCTGATCCCCGGCCGGCGCGGTGTCGTTCGCGGGGGATGGCCGCAGCGACTGGCGAGCGTCAGAGACTGTCGACATAGCGGCGGAGACTTTCGCTGTAACGATGGAGGGGGCGGCCGGCGGCCCAGGCCCGCACGGCGGCCGCGCCGGCGTCCGCCCGGGCAGGCACGACCTGGTTGTTCCTCACGCGTTCGACACGCTTGTTGCCGATGAGGTAAATCGGGGCCTTGTTGCCGCGAAGCGCGGCATGGCCGTTTACCCGAATCCAGCTCTTCTGATCGGGGTAGGCAGCGACGGTGTTGGCCGTCAGCGTTAGCGACTCCGTTTCGGAGAGAACGGCGATGCCATTGAACATGCCGCCCACCACGATGTTCTCTTCCAGCGCGATGTTCCGGTATGGCAGGCTGCCGGTTTCATCGCGCAGGAAGATGCCCTGCATCGCCTTGCCCCGCCCGCGATGAATGACGTTGCCGATGATCCTGATGTCGTGCGCGCCGGTTTTCTGGCGACTGGTCCAGAACTGGATCCCGTCCGGATGATCCTTGGCCGCCGGAGTGAAACCGGTGACGTGGTTATAGGCGATCAGGACGTTCGAGTTCCCGCCGCCACGAATCGCATCCATGCGGAGATCGTGGAAATAGCTCGACACCACCGACACGCCGGAGGTGTCGAGAAGGGACACGGCGATCACGGCATTGGTGAATTCCGCGTGCGAGATCGTCGCACCGACGCAGTCGCGCAATTGCAGGATCTTGTCCTCGGCAAGTCCGACCGGCCCGGCCCGGCCGCTGGCAAGAACATGCGTGATCGTGAGGTTGCGCACGTCGCGAAACAGGAAGTCCTCCTGCGCCGCCGTGCCTGATCCACGCAGCACGAGGTTGCGGAAGGTAAGGTTCGCGCTGCCGCGCAGGTTCACGCCCGTTAGCACCGCGCGACGCGCCGGATCCTGGGAGGTGATGACCAGTTCGCTCGCGGGCTTGATCTCCCGCAGGGCGAAGGGCGCGTAATTGCCGGGCGCGAGCAGGATGCGCTGCCCGCCGCGCGCCTGACGCAGAACCATCACGAGCTGCGCCGTGTTTTGCACGACCACCTCCCGCAGCGGTGCGGGAGCGGGCATCGCTGATCCTGAGGCCAGCGCACCGAGACCCATGGCAATCGCGGCCGAAACGGATCGAACTGAGGTGATCGGCATGGTCCCTCGCCGCGTGATGCTGCACCAGCAGGGATACCGCCTGTTGCACCGGCGATGGGAGGGGTTGCCGCAGGAATGGACCAACATGATCCGGGCGGGCGGAACATCGGGGGATGGAGATGATCGGAGCGCTGCAATCGACGATGCTGGAGAAGCTTTATGCCGGGCGGCGTTCGCACGGCTGGTTTCTGCGGCTGATGCGGCGGTGGGACGGCGGGGAGATGCGCTCACCCATGCTGCGGCAGCTGATGCGCACGCGCGAGGGCGTGACGGTGGGGGATTATTCCTATGGCGCGATCCTGCAGCGCGGGGTGCTGCCGCGCGGTACAATGGTGGGGCGGTGGTGCTCGGTCGGGCAGGACCTGATCGTCCGGCGGCGGGATCACCCGATCGAGCGGGTGACGCAGCACCCCTTCTTCTACAATGCGAAGCTGAATCTCGTGCCGTGCGACACCATCCCGCGCGATGAGGAAAATCCGCTGGTGATCGGCAATGACGTCTGGATCGGCGACCGGGTCACGATCCTGAGCGGATGCCGACACATCGGCGATGGCGCGGTGCTGGCCGCCGGGGCGGTGATCACGCGCGACGTGCCGCCGTTCGCCATCATGGGCGGCGTGCCGGCGCGGCTGCTTCGGCCACGCTTCCCGGAGCCGGTCGCTCGACTGGTGGCGCAGTCGCGGTGGTGGGATTTCGACCTGGAGACGGTAGCGACGTGGCGGTCACTGCTGTTCCAGCCGCTCACCGAGCAAGATGCCGTGGCGCTTGTGGAACAATGCGAAGCGCTACGAGCTTCGCGGGCGCGGTGAGGATCAGGAATCCGCTATCGCGTGCGGCGGGACGGCGCGGTCCGAAATGGAGCGGGAGCGCGTTGGAGGTCTGAGTGATCGCGTCAGCGGGTGGGGCGAGCGCGTAGCGCCCGCCCCGGACGTGCTGATCAGCGCGTCTCCATCCGGAGGCCGATGCGGAACTGCCGGCCGAGCAGATCCGAATAGGTGCTGTTCGCGGCCAAGCCTGTTTCCGGAAGCAGCAGCGGCCAGCGATCGAACAGGTTGGTCACGTTGATGAAGAACTGGGCGTTGGCGTCCCCGAACGTCACCTTCTTCGTCAGGTTGAGATCGGCATAGAACAGGCCGGACACGTGATTGTCGTCATAGGTCGGCGCCTGCGTGGTCGAGAGCGGGCAACCGGTGGAGCATTCAACTCCGTTCGCGACATATTTGCCCGAGCTGATTCCACGACCGACAGCGGTGATCGAGAAGTCCGGAGCGTCATAGGTGGCGCTGAAGCGATAGATCCACTTGGGCGTGGTGGCCTGCCCGCCGTTCACCCCGACCGAGTTGGTGATCACCGCGCCCGGAACGCCGGTATCGAGGATGTTGTCGATGTAGCGAGTGGCAACGCCGCGCAACGTGAAATTGCCCGCAGCGTCGGCAAAGAAACGATCCAGCGGCACGCGGTACGACGCGTCGATGTCAACGCCGCGTACCGTCTGGCTGGCCGCGTTGAACGGCTGGCTACGAACCAGCTTGTACGGCTGCCCCGGAGTCGAGCGGTTCGGATCATCGGAGATGGCGGCGCAGAAATCCTGATTGCCGACATAGCACAGGTCAAAGATGCTCTGCGCGCTGAACGTGGTGATCCCGTCCTCGATATCGATGTCGAAATAGTCGACCGACAGGTTGAAGCCCGGCAGGAAACGTGGCGTCAGCACGACGCCGGCATTCCAGGAATCGGATTTCTCGACTCGCAGGCTGGTATTGCCGGTCACAAAGCCGGAATAGCCGAAGGTCGCCGGGCCATTGGCGCCATCGCTGGTGTAGGCAGGGTTGCGCACGGAATCGCTGTTCGCGGAGCCGCCCTGATACAGTTCGTTGAGGTTTGGCGCGCGAATGTCACGCGAGCGAGTGACGCGAACCCGGATATCGTCGATCGGCTGCCAGGTGGCGCCCGCCTTCCACGTGGTGACATAGCCGGCAGTCGAATAATCGGTCGCACGCACCGCGCCGTTGAACTCCAGCCCGAAACCGAGCGGCACCACGGTTTCGAGGAAAACCTCCTTCACATTGTAGCTGCCGTTGGTGGGCAGGTAGTTGCCGACCGACCAGACGTTGGTCGTGGTCGGTTGCCCCGCCGAGTTGGTCGACGAGATCGGCTGGAACTGGGTCGGCACGAAGCCGCGAATCTTCTCTTCGCGATATTCGGCACCGGTGGCGATGCTGACGTCGCCGGCCCAGGTGCGGAACGGCGTGACCGAAAGATTGAAGGCAGCGTTATACTGCTCGACCACTTCGTCGCGGTACGGATCACCCAGCACGTAGGCGATGGCCGCCGGGTTGGCGACGCCGATGCCGAGGCGGTTCAGCGGAACGCAGTTCGGATCATTGTTCGTCGCACTGGTATCGACGTTGACCAGGCACTGGATGGAGCCTGCGGCATAGCTGCTGCCGGCCGGCGCGAAGGCAGCGGCCGTGGCGTTGTTCATCCGATTAATGTTCATGATGTTGCGCAGTTGTTCGCGCAGGTCGGCGCGGCCGTATTGACCGTAGATGTTCCAGATTGCGTCCTTACCGAACACCTCCGCGGTACCCTCGGCGCCGATCGCATAGCGCTGCACCTCGCGCTTGTTGTCGACCGCGCGGAATGGCAGGTCCGCCGCCGTCGTGGCGAGGGTTACCCCGGTGACGCCGGTCAGCGCCGACGGGCCAAGGGCGTTGTAGAGGAAGGCGTTGCATGTCACCGGCACAGGCACGGTGGTGCAACCCGTGGCGTTCAGCCCGATCCCGGTCGAGAGGTTCGGCCCGGCGTTGAAGAACACCTGCTGCCAATTGTACGAGCCTTCCGCGAAGATCTCGATATCGTCGGCGATCTCATAGCTTGCGCGGGCAAAGACGCCGCGACGATCGTCCTCCGGATCAAGACCGATGCGACGACCGGAATCGTTCACCTGCCAGCTGCCACCCTGCGTCAGCGAAGGGGCGGCCGATCCGGTGGGCGACGGGAAGGTGAGAGCGCCATATTGATATTGGTTGATCGAGCCGTTGTAGCCGAAATAGGTGCCGCGCAGCTGGTTGGCGCGAACGCCCGTGGAGCCGGTGATGAGGCCGCCGGGCGTGGAGTTCGCCGCGCCGACCTGGCGGCGGATCAGATATTGCGGCGTGGTGCTGGTCGCCGTCCAGTTCGGATCCTGGATGCGGACATAGCCCGTGGCGTTCCAGTCGCGATCGACCTCGAAGATGCCATCGCGATGCGCCAGTTCCGCGTTGAGGAGCAGGTGGCCGCGACCCTCGCTGCCCCAGGAGAGGCCGCCGGTGACCGAGAAGGAGTAATTGGCGCCGTCGCCCTCGCCGGTGATGCCGCTGTCGATCGCGACCTTCAGCCCGGTATACTTCTTGTCGAGCACAAAGTTGACCACGCCGGCCACCGCATCCGACCCATAGGCGGACGATGCGCCGCCAGTGACGACCTCGACGCTCTTGATCAGCGCCTGCGGGATCGTGTTGACGTCGACAAGGCCAGTGACGGTCGAAGCGACCGAGCGGCGGCCGTCGAGGAGCACCAGCGTGCGCGTCTCGTTAAGGTTACGCAGGTTAAGCGCGTTGATGCCGGCCTGACCGCTGGACAGGTTCAGGCGCGAGTTGGACGGACGCGTGGAGCCAGCGAGCGCGGGCAATTGGTTCACGAAATCCGCGACGTTGTTCGACGGCGAGGAATTCTGGATTTCCTCCTGCGTCAGAACGGTGAGCGGGGTCGGCGCCTGGAAACCATCACGCACGATGCGCGTGCCGGTGACGACCACGTCGGGCCCGCTGCTGTCATCGCTGGTGCCGGGCGCCGGATCGCCGATCTGCGCCGTTGCGACACTCGACGGCTGCGTTTGTGCCGCTGCTGGTGCGGCGAGGCCGGCGGCCAGGGCAATCAGCCCCGTCGTGCCGAGCATTGCCCTGGACAAGAAAATATCACGCATGTGCCGTCCCCCGAAAGCCCTTGAAACTGAACCTACCTGCCCGCGTCATGCTGTTGTCGCAGATCGCCGTTACTCTGGAACGTGCCGGTATGGGCGGAAAGGCGTCAAGAGGCGATCAGCTTACGTTTGTTTGTTGATCCATAGATCGCGCATATGGGGCGAGCATTCCGAGCACCGCATAACCGCCTTCTATGAGGTGGGACGCGCTTGTCATGGACGCGCGGCCTGGGAGGGCGTTAGCCTGCGGCGGGACCCACGACGAAAGGATCGCAATGCTCGACCGGCGCCTGTTTCTGCTTGGCTCCGCGGCGACGGCGCTGGTGTCTGTCGCATGCCGCGGCCAGACCGCTCCCGCATCAGGCAGCGTCCAGGTTGAGGGGCTGTCCGCGCCGATCGAGATCATCGACGATCGCTGGGGCGTGCCGCACATCCGCGCGCAGACCAAGGCGGATGCGTTCTTCGGACAGGGTTACGTCGTCGCGCGTGACCGGCTGTTCCAGATCGACCTGGGGCACCGGCGCGAGCTGGGCCGGATGGCAGAGGCGTTCGGGCCCGATTTCGCCAAGCACGATGCGGTGGCGCGGCTGTTCCATTACCGCGGCAACCTGAATGCCGAACTAGCCCGCGTGCCGGATGAGGTGAGGGCGTGCGTTGCCGGCTATGTCGCCGGCATCAATGCGCGCATCGCCGAGGTCGAAAAAGATCCTGCGCTGCTGCCGCTTGAATATCGCATCCTGGGCGTGATGCCGCTGCGCTGGGACATACGCGACCTGGTCCGCGCGCGCGGCAGCGCGATCGGCAATGCGGATGACGAGATCCGCCGCGCCAAGCTCGCGTCGCTGGGGCTTTTGGAGCTGGACGCGGTAGTTGCGCCGCTGCGCCCGGCGTGGAAGCTGGAGGTGCCGGCCGGGCTTGACGTGTCCAAGGTGTCCGACACGGATCTTGGCGTGCTGCAGATCGGGCGACTGCCGTTCGGTCCCGATACCCCGACGCGCGATCCGGACGAGCAGCTCGACCGGTCTCAGGCGGGGTCCAACGCCTGGACGGTCGCCGGCAGCCGCACGGCGACGGGGCGACCGATCCTGGCCAACGACCCGCACCTTGGCATCGGCGGCTTCGGGCCGCGGCACGTGGCGCATCTGACCGCACCGGGGCTGGACGTGATCGGCGGCGGGGCGCCAGGCCTTGCCGGGATCATGCAGGGGCATACCGATCGCTTCGCCTTCGGGCGCACCAACTTTCACATCGATCAGCAGGATCTGTTCGTCCTGGAGCTCGATCCGAACGACCCGGAACGCTATCGCCACAATGGCGGGTGGAAGCGGTTCGCGCGGTTCGAGGACAGGATCGCGGTGAAAGGCGGGCCGGCGGAGACGGTCGTCCTGCGGCATGCCGAACAAGGACCGGTGGTGATGCACGATCCGGCGCGCGGTCGGGCAACGGTGATCGGGTCGATCGGAATGCAAGCCGGCGGATCGGGTTCGTTCGCCATGGTGGCGATCAACCTGTCGCGCGACTGGAACAGCTTAAAGGAAGCGTTCAAGCTGCATCCATCGCCCACCAACTTCCATTATGCCGATGTGGAGGGGAACCACGGCTGGCAAGTGATCGGCTTCGTGCCGCAGCGAAAGAAGGGTGACGGGCTGATGCCGGTGCCGGGCGACGGGCGGTACGACTGGACCGGCTATCGTGATTTCCGTGCGCTGCCGAGCGAGTATAATCCGGCAAAGGGCTGGTTCGCCTCTGCCAACCAGAACAATTTGCCGGCCGGCTGGCCGCGCGATCGCATTCCCGCGTTCTCGTTCCGCGATCCGTATCGATATGAGCGGGTGGCCGACGTGCTGGCATCGCAGCCGCGGCACTCGGTGGCGGACAGTGTGGCGCTGCAGTTCGATACGCTCTCCACGCCAGCGAAGCAGTTCCTGGCGCTGCTGCCGAAGCAGCCGTCCGCAGGTGCGGCGGCTGCGGTGCGCTTGCTCGCCGGCTGGGACGCGCGGCTCGACAAGGAGAGCGGGGCCGCGGCGCTGTACGAGATCGTGTGGCGGAACCTGAGCGAGCGGATGCTGGCGGCGATCGTCCCTGAGCGGGCGAGCGATCTGGTGGACGAGATCGCGCCATCCGAACTGCTGCGCCGTGCCGCGAGCCGGCCGGCGATGGTCGACGCGGCGCTGGCAAGCGGATGGAGCGAAGCGCAACGGCTGCTCGGCCCCGATCCGGCAAAGTGGCGCTGGGGCAAGCTCCACCAAGTGCGGATCGCGCATCCGCTGTCCAGCATTCCCGCAATCGCGGCGGCTTTCCCGGCGATCGAGGGCGAGGGATCGGGCGGCGACAGCTATACGGTCATGGCGCGGTGGCTGGGCGGGGGGCCAGGCTGGCGCACCGGCGGCGGCGCAAGCTATGTGCAGGTGATCGACGTGGGGGATTGGGACAAATCGGTGATGCTGAACTTGCCTGGGCAATCGAACGATCCACGCTCGCGGCATTATCGGGATCAATATGCGCCGTGGATCAAGGGCGAGATGCAGCCGATGACGTTCAGCCGCGCGGCGGTGGATGCGGCGGCGGCGACACGCGCCACGCTGATGCCGAAGGCGGGCGGACAGTGATGGGCGGGAATGCACGCTCCGGACTGGCGCTGGCTTCGCTCTTGGCGATCGGTGCAGCGGGTCAGCCGAAGGTGGATGTCGTGATCCGCGGCGGGACGATCTACACCGGCGCGGAGACACCGCCGATTACCGGTGACGTGGAGATCGCCGGAGATCGCATTGTCTATGTCGGCCCGACGCGCGGAACGGCTGCCGGGCAGATCGTGGAGGCGAAAGGGCAGATCGTCGCGCCTGGCTTCATCGACGCGCATACGCATCCGGACAGCTACATCCGGTCCGACGATCCGAAGATGCGGCTGAACCTGCCGTGGCTGGCGCAGGGTGTATCCACCATCGTGATCGGCGTCGATGGCTATGGCACGCCAGATGTGGGGAACGATGCGCGAAAGCTGGAGGCGAGCGGGATCGGCACCAATGTGGCGCCGTTCGTCGGCTTCGGCGGGATCCGGCAGCGCGTGCTGGGCAAGGCGGATCGGGCGCCGACGCCGCCCGAACTCGCCGAGGAGAAGCGGCTGGCGGCCAAGGCCATGTGCGAGGGCGCCTATGGCCTTTCCGCCGGGCTGTTCTATCCGCCGCAGAGCTTCGCCAAAACGGATGAGGTCGCGGCGGTGGCGGCTGAGGTGGGCAAGCGCGGCGGCATGTATGACAGCCACCAGCGCGACGAATCGAACTACAACATCGGCCTGATCGCCTCCACCAAGGAAGCGATCGAGATCGGCCGGCGAGCCGGGGCGCCGGTGCATTTCGCGCACCTGAAGGCGCTGGGCGTCGACCTGCATGGCAAGGCGCCCGAACTGATCCGCACGATCGAGGAAGCGCGCGCCGCCGGGCAGGAGGTGACGGCTGATCAATATCCCTGGCTCGCCTCAGGCTCGAGCGTCGATGCATCGCTGGTGCCGGGCTGGGCGGTGGATGGCGGCTATCAGGCGATGATCAAGCGGTTCGATACGCCCGAGACCATGGCGCGGATCAAGGCGGAAATGCGCGAGAATTTGCGGCGCAGGGGCGGGGCGGAGTCGCTGCTGCTGATCTCGCAAGGGCAGCCGTGGACCGGCAAGACGCTGGCGCAGATGGCGACGACGTGGCAGCTTGATCCGATCGACGCCGCGATCCGCATCCTGCGTGTCCCGAACGCAAAGGGCACCGATCCAGCGGGAGCGGGCGTCGCGAGCTTCAACATGGCAGAGCGCGATGTCGATCTGATCATGAAGCAGCCGTGGGTGGTCACGTCATCGGACGGGTCGAACGGCCATCCCCGGCAATATGCGACCTTTCCCAAGCTTTATCAGGACTATGTCTTGAAGCGGCCGGTGATCACCATGGCGCAGTTCATCCGCCGTTCGACCGGTGCGACGGCCGACATGTATCGGATCAAGGATCGGGGATATCTGAGGGCCGGGGCCTTTGCGGACGTGGTGGTGTTCGACCCGGCCGGCTATGCGCCGCGCGCCGATTTCGTCCGTCCGCGCGAGCCAAGCGCGGGTGTCACGGCATTGTTCGTCAACGGGCGGCTGGCGCTGAAGAACGGCGCCGTCACCGGAACGGCTGCGGGCCGCGCGCTGCTGCGTTCGCGGCCGGCGAATTGCGAGCAATAGCCTCGCGTTATAGGCACAGATGCGAGCGCGATTGGCAGGGTGCCGCAAGCGCCATCTATCGTCCTGCACCATGACCATTCCGGCTCCATACCTGCTGTACCTCGGCCATTCGGACGACGAATTCGGCCTGAAGACCTCGCGCGGTCTCGCCACGTTCCGACGCGAGGATTGCGTTGGCGAGTGGCGTCACGACGATTGCCCGTTCAGCTTCGATCTGCCGCGCATGGACGCGGCGGCGGGCGCAGCGGCGGGCGCGAAGACGCTGGTGCTGGGCATCGCCAATGCCGGGGGCCGCTTCCCCGAATGGATGATGGAGGACGCACTGGCGGCAATCGCGGCCGGGATGAACCTTGCCTGCGGGCTTCACCAGCGGCTGAAAGACGAGCCGCGGCTGGTCGCGGCGGCAAAGGCAGCGGGTGTCCAGCTGTTCGACGTGCGCGATCCTCGGCCGGACCTGCCGGTCGGCAATGGCAAAAAGCGTGCGGGCAAGCGTCTGCTGACGGTCGGCACCGATTGCTCGGTCGGCAAGATGTACACCACCTTGTGCCTGCGCGATGCGCTGCGCAGCCGCGGGATCACGGCGGATTTTCGCGCTACCGGGCAGACCGGCATCCTGATCGCGGGCGACGGCGTGCCGCTCGACGCGGTGGTGGCGGATTTCATCGCCGGCGCAATCGAGGATCTGGCGCCAGCACGCGAAGATGACGGCTGGGACCTGATCGAGGGACAGGGCTCGCTGTTCCATCCGGCCTTCGCGGGCGTTTCCACCGGGCTGCTTCATGGTGCGCAGGCGCAGGCACTGGTGATGTGCCATGACCCGACCCGCCCGCATATGCGTGGCCTGCCGCATTATCCGCTGGTCGATCTCGCCGAGTGCATCGAGGCAAACCTGCGCGTCGCACGGCTGACCAGTGCTTCGGTGCGCTTTGTCGGCATCGCGCTCAACACCGCGAAACTGGAGGAAGCGGAGGCGCGGCGCCTGCTGGCGGCGACCGCTGACGAACATGGCTTGCCCTGCACCGATCCGTTCCGTTTCGGTGCCGATCCGATCATCGATCATCTGCTGGACGGCAATGCTTCGCACGCTTGACGCCCGCCACGACGGCTTTCCGCTGCATACTCCGTTCCGCATCTCGCGCGGGGTGAAGACGGTTGCCGATGTCGTGACTGTCACGGTGCGGCAGGGCGATCACGCCGGCATGGGCGAGGGTGTTCCCTATCCGCGCTACGGCGAGACGGTTGAAGGCTCGCTTGCTGCAATCGAAAGCGTTCGCGAGCTGATCGAGGGCGGCGCATCGCGCGAGGAACTGGCGACAGCGATGCCGGCCGGCGCCGCACGCAACGCGGTGGATTGCGCGCTGTGGGATCTGGAAGCCAAGCTGGCCGGGACAAGTGTCGCCGCGCTCGCCATGCGCGCCGCGCCGCAGCCGCTTGCCTCCGCGATCACGATCGGCATCGACACGCCAGACGCAATGGCGCAGGTGGCCGCGCGTCACGCGTCGGTGCCGCTGCTGAAGGTCAAGGTGAACCGGGAAGAGGCGGAGGCGCAGCTTGCCGCCGTTCGCGCGGTCGCCCCCAAACCCCGGCTGATCGTCGACCCGAACGAAAGCTGGCGTGTTGAGGATGTCGCGCGCTGGCAGGACTTGCTGGTGCAGTATCGCGTGGATCTGCTGGAGCAGCCGGTGCCCGCCGACGATGACGCGGGCCTTGAGGGGCTGGGCAGCCGTATCCCGATCTGTGCCGACGAGGCGCTGCATACGCGAGCGGACCTGCCGCGGCTGCGCGGCCGATATGATTACGTCAACATCAAGCTCGACAAGACCGGTGGTCTGACCGAAGCCCTGGCGCTGGCCGACGCGGCGCTGGGGATGGGATTTGGTTTGATGGTGGGGTGCATGGTGTCTTCCTCGCTTGGCATCGCGCCGGCGATGCTGGTGGCGGAGCAGGCGTCGTTCGTTGATCTGGATGGCCCGCTGTGGCTGGCCGCTGATCGCGCGGGCGGGGTGCGGGACGAGGCTGGCTGGATGCAGCCGCCATCACCGGGCTTCTGGGGAACGCCGGCGTGACCATCCTGCGTGGATGGTTCGCGATAACTTTGTGGAAGCGGGTGGTAGCCGGGCTGGTGCTCGGCGCGCTTCTCGGCGCGCTGTCGCCCGAAGCCGCGCCGGCGGTGAAGATCGTTGGCGACTTGTTCGTCCGGCTGATCAAGATGCTGGTTGTGCCGGTGGTGCTGATTACCATCGCTGCAGGGATCGCCGGGCTGGGCGATCCGCGCCGGCTCGGCCCGATCGGCGGGCGTACCATCGGGCTGTTCGCCCTGACGACGCTGATCGCGGTGTCGCTGGGCATGGGCGTGGGATTGCTGGTGCGGCCGGGCGAAGGCATCGCCCTAGCCGGGGTGGCGCCGCACGTGCTGGGCGCGGCCGTGTCTCCGAGCGACCAGCTGCTTTCGATCGTGCCGGCCAACATCATCGAGGCGCTGGCCAAAGGCGACATGCTGGCGATCATCTTCACCGCCATTCTGCTGGGCATCGGCAGCGTGCTGGCGGGCGAGGCTGGCAAGCCAGTCGTGGCGCTGCTCCAAGGGCTTGCGGCGGTGTTGCTGCACATCGTGCGGATCGTGATGGAGGTGACGCCATTCGGTGTGTTCGCCCTCATCGCCAATGCGGTGGCCGCAAACGGGGCGGCGGTGTTCGTCAACGTCGGATGGCTGGCGCTCTGCGTGATTGTCGCCTCACTGGCGCAGATGCTGGTGGTGCATGCCGGGCTGATCACGCTGATCGCGCGCTTGCCGGTCGTCCGCTTCTTTCGCGGCATCGTGGACGCGCTGGCGATCGCCTTTTCCACCGCATCCTCGTCCGCCACGCTGCCGGTGGCGCTGCGGGTGGCGCAGGACAATCTTGGCGTGGCGCGTCCGGTTGCCTCCACCGTGCTGCCGCTCGGAGCGGCGATCGGCAAGGATGGCACAGCGATGTATGTCGGGCTGCTCGGCCAGTTCGCGCTGCAGGCGCTCGGCATCATCCCCGATGCGCAGATGCTGATCGTGATGCTGGCGACCGGCGCACTGGCGGCGTTCGGCACCGCGCCCGTGCCTTCCGCGTCGCTCTTCATGCTGGCGGCGATGCTTTCCGCGGTCGGGGTCGCGCCCGAGCAGACGGCGCTGGTGGTCGGGCTGGTGTTGCCGTTCGATCGCCTGCTCGACATGACACGGACCGTGCCATCCGCCTCCGCCAACCTGACCGTGGCGACGCTGGTGGCGCACGCAGAAGGGGCGCTGGACGAGGCGCGGTTCCGCGGGCGGGTGGCCGAGTGAGGATCAGGGCGCTAGGAAAACGGCCGTGAACCTGCGCCATATCGAAATCTTCCACGCCGTTTACGTCAACGGCTCCGTGTCCGCCGCGGCCCGCGCGCTCAACGTGTCGCAGCCGTCGGTGTCGAAAACCCTTCGCCATGCCGAGACCTTGCTGGGGTTCGATCTGTTCCAGCGCATCGGCGGACGGCTGGTGCCGACGGAGGACGCGCACAATCTGTTCGCCGACGTGGCGGAGATCCAGGAGCGGGTGCGCGCGCTGCGCGAGGCCGGGCGCAACATGCGGACAGGCGGGGGCGGGCGGCTGCGTATTTCCGCCTTGCCGAGCCTGGCCCTGGGTGCCCTGCCTGCGGCGGTGTCGCGCTTTCTCGAGCGTCATCCCGACGTTCACTTCGATCTTCAGACCGTTCACCACGACGATCTGCTCCGCAAGCTCTACGAACGCGAGACGGACATCGCCATCGCCAGCGAACCGCCGCACGGCGCCGCGCTGAGCAACACCTGGCTCGGCGAGGGGGAACTCGTCGTCCTGTATCGCGAGGCGGAAATGCCGGACGCTCCGGCGCGGGTGGAGTTGTCGGAGCTCAGCAATCGTCGCTTCATCTCGCTGGCGGGCAGCGGGCCGATCGGCACGCTGTTGACGGATGAGCTGGATCGGCTGGGCATCGCGGTGGACGAGGCGGTGGTCGCGCGGACCTTCTACATCGCCGCCGCGCTGGTGCGCGCAGGGGTGGGCATCACGGTGGTGGACAGTTTCACGGCGGAGGCGTGGCTTTCCCCAGGGCTAGCCATGCGGCCGCTGAAGCCTTCGCTGACGTTCGACGTGCACGCCATTCATCTGCTGGACCGGCCGCCATCGGCGCTGGCGAGCGAGTTTCTGGCGGTCCTTCGAGAGGAGATCGATACCGAATGATGCTGATCCTGCTGCCGTTGCTGGCCGCCGCCGGAGCGGATGTATCTGCCTCCCCCGCGCCGGCCGTGCCACCCGCCGTAAGCGAAGCACTGGCGGGAGCCGCAACGGGCACGCGGATCGGCCTGTTGGTGGTGGACGAAAGCGGGCGCGAGGTGGTGGCGATCCGGCCGGACGACCGCTTCGTGCCGGCATCGAACACGAAGCTGTTCACGACCGCAACGGCGTTCGCCATGCTGGAGACTGCCGGACCCGATACGGCCGGCGGGACGAGCGTGCGGCTGGAACAGCGCGGGACCGTTCGCGACGTGGTGCTGGTCGGCGCCGGGGACGCGCGGCTGTCGAGCGCGGCGGATTGCACCAGTGACTGCCTTGCCGCCCTGGCCGAGGCCGTCGCGCGGGAGGCACGGACGGTGGGCGACGTGGTCGGTGACGACACGCTGTTCCCGGACGAGCGCTGGCCGGCGGGCATGAGCTGGAACAACATGGTCGGCCGCTACGGTACGGCGGTTTCTGCGCTGACGTTGGATGACAATGAAGTGGCCCTGACGCTCCGTCCCGGTCGCGCCGGGGCGGCGCCGGACGTGTCGGGAAATGGATATTATCAGGTCGACAATCGCGTGGTGACCGTCCCGGCGGGCGGCAAGCGCGCGATCGGATATATGCGCGAGCCGGGCAGCGATCTGGTGCGACTGACCGGGACTATCCCGGCCGATGCCGAACCCTATCCGGTGCGGCTGGGCGTGGACGATCCAGCGCATCGTGCGGCCTGGCGCTTCGCCGAGATGTTGCGTGCCGCGGGCGTGCGCGTAACCGGCAAGATAGGTGTTCGCCACCGCCCGATCATGCCGGCGGATGATCCCAAAGTGCGCGGGAACGCGCCGGCCGCGCGGCCGCCGGCTGTTCCGGCGCTGGCACGGCTGACCCCGCCGCCGCTCGCCCAGGATCTCGTCCATACCAACAAGGTCAGCCAGAACCTGCATACCGAATTGCTGCTGCGGCGGGTGGGCGCGGTGACGGGAAGCGGGTCGGTGGCCGATGGCCATGCCGCCATGGATGACGTGCTGTCACGCGCGGGCATTGCGCGCTGGCAATATGACTTTGGCGATGGGTCCGGCATGTCGAACTACAATCGCGTGACCCCGCGAGCCAGCGTCGCGCTGTTGCGGTGGGGCGCGGAGCAGCCGTGGGGCGCGGCATGGCGCGGGACGCTGCCGATCGCGGGCAAGGACGGGACACTGGCGAACCGGTTCAAGAATACGCCGCTGGAAGGGCGGCTGTTCGCCAAGACCGGGACGCTGAACGCATCCAATGCGCTGGCCGGATATCTCACCACCGCGAGCGGCCGTACCTTTACCTTCGCGGCCTATGCGAACGACATGCCGGGTGACGTGAGCGCGACGGCGGCGATCGATGCCGCTCTGGTGGCGGTGGCTGCGGCGAACTGACTTTCATCCAGCGTCGCTCCGAGTTGGGTCGGGCGACGCACGTGGATGCCCGGAATTGCGATGGAAGTAGGTCCCGCGCATGATGCGGGCATGACGAAATATCTGATCTCGTTCCCGAGCGAGGCGATGATGGTCTCGGATGAGGAACTGCCCGACGTGGCCGCGGCGGCGCATGCCGTGATCGAAGAGGCCAAGGCGGCCGGCGTCTATGTCTTTGGCGGGGGCGTCGCGGAGGATGTGCGCCCGGTGCTCGTATCCGAGGACGGATCCGTATCGCCGCGAATCTATCCGGCAAGTCAACTGACCGGCGGGTTCACGGTGCTGGAGATCGCCACGCGCGAGGAGGCCGTTGAATGGGCGCGCAAGATCGCCGTTGCGTGTCGCTGTTCGCAGGAGCTGCGCGAATTCATGTACGATCCGGCGAGCTGACGCGGCCGTTTCGCCTGAGCCTCATCACGTTGCCGCGTCGAATGCCGCGATCAGGGCCTCTCCCGTCTCAGGTCTGAGCGTGAAGATGCCGCTGTCGAAGTGACGCGTCGGGTGGACCCGATTGGTGAGCAGCGTCCAGGCGAGGCCGCGATCGAAATCGACCCACAATCCGGTGCCGGTAAAGCCAGTGTGGCCGATGGTGCCGGGCGAACAGGCCTGACCCCCTGACCAGCCTGGGAAGCGAATCTCCCAGCCGGCGGTGCGATGGCCTTCGACCGGGGTTCGGATCGCCTCAAGCATGGTCGGGGAGGCGCCGGAGCCGTCCAGCAGCCCGCGCGCGAAATCGAGCACGCCATCAACGGTACCGAACAGCCCGGCGTGACCAGTGCGGCCGCCCATGGCGGAGCAGTTCTCGTCATGCACCTCGCCCTTCAGGACGCGTCCACGCCATCGGCAATGCTCGGTGGCAACGGCCGGGCCAGGCGGCGGCCCCCAGCCGAGACCTGGTCCAAGCGGTTGCGCCTCAAGCCCGGCGCCGGTCAGCCGCTCGACCGCGATGCCCAGCAGGATGAAGTTGATGTCCGAATAGACCGGCGGACCGTGCCGCCATTCACGCTGCAGCACGAACGCACGCAGGCGATCGGGATCATCGCCATAGGTGTAGATCGGCTCCACGGCCGGCAGAAAGGTGCGGTGAACCAGGCAGTCGCGGAACGTCAGGCGACGCTCCGGCGCATTGGCCACATCATATTGGCGCAGATCAGGGATCGCATCGGTGAGCGGGCGATCAAGATCGAGCTTTCCTTCGTCGGCGAGCCTCAGAACGAAGCTGGTGGCGGCGACCACCTTGCTGACCGATGCGAGATCGAACCAGTGCTCGCGGGTCAACGGCTCCTCGCTTGGCACCCGCTGCGCCAGGCCGGCAAGGCGCACGGCGCGCGTGCCATCGGCGGTGACGATACCGAGGGTGGCGCCCGGGATCCGACCGGCGGCAACAGACGCGGCAGCGGGCGCGAACCCGCGCTCAACGATGGTATCGATCATGCGTTCTCTTCGGATCGTGGGCGGATGTGGGCGAGCAGCGGGAGGAACAGGATGGCGGCAAGGCTGAGCGCGCCCGAGAGAAGGAAGAAATTGTCGTAACCGATCCGGCCGACGATGCTGCCCCCCGCACCGGAGATCAGCCGAGGCAGAAGAAAGGCGAAGCCGGTCAGAAACGCATATTGCGCGCCGGGATAGCGCGGGTTCACCAGAAGCGAGAGGTACACGACGAAGACGGCACCGGCGAAGCCATTGCCGAACTGATCGGCGCCCGTGGCGATATACAGGAGCCCTTCGCTGAGCGGCTGATGGGCCAGCCAGACGAAGGCGAAATTGCCAATGGCCGCGACGATGGCGCCGATCGCGAGCATCCACGTCATCGCGCGGCGAGTGACCATCCAGCCGGCGAGGCCCACGCCGATCGCGCTGGAAACCAGCGCCACGACGCTGTCCGCGCGGCCGATCTGCGAGAGGGAATAGCCCAGATCCTTGATCATCGGCTTCGACAGGTTGAGCGCCAGAACGTCGCCCATGCGGTACAACGAGACGAAGGCAAGCAGGATCAGCGCGCCAAAGCCATAGCGCCAGAAGAAGTCGACGTAAGGCCCCAGCAGAGTGGAGCGGCGGATGGGGGCGTCCGGCGGGGTGCGGCGGATCTGCGGCAAAGCGACCGCCATGAGCAGGAACGGGAGCATGCAACAGCCAAGCACCCAGGGAGTGACGTTCGTATCGGCGTCGATCCCGGCACCGGCGGCAAGCGAGAGGATCACCCATCCAATGGCCGCGGTAATGGCCAAAGCGGCGCCAAGGATCATGACGCTGGCGACCAGGCCGGTGGCGAGGGCAGGTATCCTATCCCGCTCGCCCGATCCGCGGCCCGGCATGGCGGCCAGGATCGGGAACGGGACAAAGGCGGCGGCGGCGATGGCGAGATAGGCAATCGTCCACCCGCCCCAGTCCGCCAGCAGGAGCGCGCCGCTGCCGGCAGCAACCATCGCCCCTCGATAGCCCCAGAGATTGGCGGCGACGATCGGGCCCTGTTCGTCCTGCGAGGGGTAAAGCTCGATACGCCAGGCATCCGCGGCCACTTCCAGGGTGGTCGTCCAAAAGGCCAGCAGGACCGCGAACAGGGCAGTGATGCCGAGCGACGCGTCGCCGGCGGTCAGCGCCATCGCGACCAACGAGGTGAAGATGCCGAGCTGCGCCAGCATCATCCATCCGCGCCGCTGCCCATAGAAGCGAGCGAAGCCGGGCACCGCATAGCGATCCAGCAGCGGCGCCCAGACGAACTTCAGCGTCGGCAGCAATTGCACCCAGGCGAAGAAGCCGATGACGGCGAGCGCCACGCCATGTGCCTGCAGGCGGAGCGCCAGCACGGTGGAGAACATGTAGAAAGGCAGCCCCGCCGCGAAGCCGAGAACGCCATACAGCGCCATGCCGCGGCGATCGATGGAGGCTGGTACGGAAGGAGGCTCTGCGAGCGCCGCTTGCGCGGCCAACTGGGTCATGTCCCTGATCGTTCAACGCCTGCTCGTCCGCGTCAATCCCGCCTGCGATAACGGAAGCATTCGGCATCACTGCCGGTTATACCGAAGGGACAAGCCGATATGGGCAGTACGGTGATCGCGGGCGCAGAATGGCTGGCGCAATGGTGAATTGGTATCTCGGCGTGGATGCGGGCGGCAGCCACTGCCGCGCACGTTTGATCGACCAGAATGGCCTGGTGATCGGAACCGGACATGCAGGCCCGGCCAATATGAGGATCGGCGCGGCGGCCGTTCGGGCGGTGTTCGACGATGTGATTGATCAGGCGCTGGAAGCGGCGGGGCTGCCCGGCAGTGTGCGGCGCGAGATCTCGGCCGGCATCGGCATTGCGGGCCTTTCCCGACCCGGAAGCGCAGAAGCGCTGGGCGCGATCGATTTCGGGATGGCGCGCATCTCCTTCGCGACCGATGCAGCGATCGCTAACCTGGGGGCGCATCGCGGGCGCGATGGCGCAACACTGATCCTGGGCACTGGAAGTATCGCGCAACTGCGTGTCGGCGGCGCCGATTTCGCGATCGGAGGCTATGGCTTTCCCATCTCCGACGAGGGAAGCGGCGCGGCACTTGGCCTGTCCGCCATGCGGCATGCGCTGCGCGCTCTGGATGGGCGAACAACGCGCACCCCGCTGGCGCTCGCCATTGCCGCCCGCTTCGGCCATGCCATTCCGCAAGCGATCGCGTGGATGGATCGGGCGACGCCTGCGGACTATGCCGCGCTCGCGCCGATCGTCATCCAATATGCACAGGCGGATGACCCGATCGCCCGGTCGATCGTGGAGGATGCTGCTGGCCATGTCGAACGCTTCATCGAAGCGATCTTCGAACGCGGCGCGCCAGCCTGCGCAATCCTGGGCGGACTGGCACCGCATCTGCGACCGTGGCTGCGCGCTCGGACGGTGGCGAAGCTCAGCGAGCCGCTGGGCGACGCGCTTGACGGCGCACTGTTCCTGGCCGGCTTTGCCTTGCCTGAGGTAAAGGCGCCTGAGGTGAAGAAGCCCGAGGAGCTTGGCGAATGACCGGGCTTGCGCAACTGAGCGAGCAGATGGCCGCTCGCCTTGGCTCGCGCTGGATCACGCACGAGGCTGGTCGGGCGCAATTCATGGCAGCGGAGGGACATCACGAGGCGCGCCTGCCGGACGCAGTGGCGCAGCCGCACACCATTGAAGACGTTCAAGCTTTGATGGCGGCGGCAACGGCCGCCGGGGTACCGGTCGTGCCCTTGGGCGTCGGCACGTCGCTGGAGGGCAATGCAGGGGCGGTGGGCGGAGCCGTCTCGATCGACCTGTCTCGCATGGACCGCGTGCTTGAAGTGGCAGCGGAAGACCTGTTGTGCGTCGTGGAGCCGGGAGTGACGCGCGAGGCGCTGAACGAGGAGCTTCGCGCGACCGGCCTGTTCTTCCCCATCGATCCTGGCGCGAACGCCACCATTGGCGGGATGATCTCCACCCGCGCCTCGGGCACGAATGCGGTTCGATACGGCACGATGCGCGAGAACGTGCTGGCGCTGAAGGTGGTGCTGCCCGACGGCACGCTGATCCGCACCGGCAGCCGGGCTCGAAAATCCGCCGCGGGCTATGATTTGACCCATCTGTTTACCGGATCGGAGGGCACGCTGGGACTCGTGGTCGAGGCCACGGTGCGGCTGCACGGCATCCCGGAAGCGGTGCTGGCGGGAA
The DNA here is from genome assembly GCF_900109205.1 of Sphingomonas sp. OV641. NCBI lineage: Bacteria > Pseudomonadati > Pseudomonadota > Alphaproteobacteria > Sphingomonadales > Sphingomonadaceae > Sphingomonas > Sphingomonas sp. OV641. The sequence goes on from NZ_FNZB01000001.1 coordinate 511,328, forward strand.
GCTGGGGCTTCAGCGATCTGGACGGCGCAGTGCGCACCGTGATCGAGACGATCCAGAGCGGCATTGCGGTGGCGCGGATGGAATTGCTTGACCCCGTGGCGATCCGTGCCTGCAACGCTTATGCCGGGCTCAGCCTGCCGGAACAGCCGACCCTGTTCGTTGAGCTGCATGGATCTCCCCGCTCAATCCAAGAGCAGCGCGAGCAACTGGAGGCGATCGGGAGCAGCCATGGCGCGGCCGCGCTGACCATGTCCGCTGACCGCGACGAGCAACGGCGATTGTGGCGCGCGCGGCACGCCGCTCTACCGGCCGCCAGGGCCATGCTGCCCGATGCGGTTACCTGGTCGACCGACATCTGCGTGCCGATCTCCAAGCTGGCGGAGGCGATCAGGCACGCGCGCGCGGCGATCGATGACGCGGGTTTGCTCGCCCCCATCCTAGGCCATGTGGGTGACGGCAATTACCATGTCTTCTTCGTGCTGCGGCGGGACGATCCGGCCAGCTGGGACAAGGCGCGGGCGGTGAACGAAGGGTTGATCAATTACGCCCTGTCGGTCGGCGGCACCTGCACCGGGGAACATGGCATTGGGATCGGCAAGCGCGCGGCGCTGCTGCGCGAACATGGGGAGGATGCCGTGGCGCTGATGCGGCGGATCAAGGCGGCGGTCGATCCCGCCGGGCTGATGAACCCGGGAAAGGTGTTCATGCGGGAGGCGGGGGCATGAGCACCGAGACGGTTGATCCGCGCTATCTGGACCTTGCCGACTGGCCATCTGCCACGGCCATCGAGGCGATGCTGGAGGGGCAGCTTGCCGCCGTCGCGGCGATCAAGGGTCAGGTGGGCGCGATCGCCGCCGCCGCGGACGCTGCGGCGCGCCGGCTGGGGACGACGGGACGGCTGATCTATGCCGGCGCGGGTACCTCTGGCCGCGTCGCGGTGCAGGACGGCGTAGAGCTGTTTCCGACCTATAACTGGCCGCGCGACCGGTTGGCGTTCCTGATGGCGGGCGGTACGGCGGCGCTGATCGAGAGCGTCGAGGGCGCGGAGGACGATCCGTTGGCGGGGCGTGCAGCGGTGGCCGATGCCGCGATCGGCGCGAGCGACGTGGTGATCGGCGTGGCGGCAAGCGGGCGCACGCCATATACGCTGGCGGTGATCGACGCGGCACGAGAGGCAGGGGCGCTCACGATCGGCGTGGCGAACAATGCCGGCGCCGCGCTGCTCACGCAGGCCGAACATGCGCTGCTCGCCGATACCGGCAGCGAGGTGGTGGCGGGCTCGACGCGCATGAAAGCGGGCACGGCGCAGAAGGCGGTTCTCAACCTGCTCTCGACCACCATCATGCTGCGCCTCGGGCTGGTTCACCGCGGGCTGATGGTCAACATGCGCGTGTCGAACCGCAAGCTGCGTGCGCGGGCCGAGCGGATGGTGGGTGCGATCGCCGGGGTTGACGGGCAAGCTGCGGCGCGGGCGCTCGATGCGGCGGGCGAGGAGATCCGGCAGGCGGTGCTAGTGGCGCTTGGGGCCAGCGCCGCTGAAGCCACGGCGCTGTTGGCGGCGCACGCGGGGAATTTAGGGGCGGCGATGGCTGCCTACCGCCGTTCGTCCTGAGCTTGTCGAAGGGCGTGCCATATGGCTCGGCGCTGCATGGCACGGGCTTCGACAGGCTCAGCCCGAACGGCTGAGTGAGGCGGTACTCAATAGCGGAAGCTGACCGTCCCCAGCACCGTGCGCGGGGCACCGTAATAGCTCTGGTCGAAGGTCAGCGCGCTCAGGTAGCGCTTGTTGGTGACGTTGCGGACGTTGACGCTGAGCGCGACGTGGGGCGTCAATTCGTAGCGGCCCATCAGGTCAGCTAGGACATAGTCGCCCTGATCGAGGCGGATCGGATCGCCCGCGGGAGTGAGCCCGCCCGGCTCGAAATAGAAGTCGCTCTGGTACTGGATGGACGTGCCAACCTTCAGCTGAGGCAGCGACGGCGGCGAATAGGTGAGGTTGAGACGGCCGATATTGCGCGGCACGAAGGTGCGCTCGGGCTGGTCATCCTCGTTGCGGATCTTCATGAAGGTGAAGCCGCCGGTCGCCTGGAGGCCGGGCGCGAGCTGGCCACCGAATTCGAGCTCCACGCCTTGCGACTTGGCATCGACCGGGATGTACACGGTGCGGCCGAGCGTGGGATCGAACTGGCCGAAGGCGGTATTGTTCTGGCGCGCCTGGAACAATGCGGCGCTCGCGTACAGGCGGCCGTCGAACCATTCGCCCTTCACGCCGCCCTCGATATTGTCGCCGACGATCGGTGGCAGGATCTCGTTGGTCGCGCTCACCTCCACCTGCGGGCGGAAGATCTTGGCGTAGCTGGCGTAGAGGCTGATGTTCGAGGTGACGTCAAATGTCGCGCCGACGAAGGGCGAGAAGCGTGAGCGATCATAGGCCTGCGGCGTGCCGTAGGACGTGCCCTCGCTGGTCGCATGGGTGTAGTTGCCGCCCAGCATGATCTTGAGCGGATCGGCGGGGTTGAGCCGGACGAGGCCGTAGATCGTCTCGCGTACCGTGTGGGTGTCGAGGCTGAGGTCGTACGGTTCCGGGAAGTTCACCTGCGGGAAGGTGCCGTCGAAGAAGGTGTCGAGCGACAGCGGGATGCCAACCTGGCTGTAATCGTAGCTGGAATATTGCTGGTACTTCTCCGCGCCGCGCTGAAGCCCGAGCACCACATCATGGTCGCGGCCGCCGACGGACAGCTTGCCGCTGAGATAGGCGTCAATGGTGAGGTTGCGGGTCTGGCCGCGGAAAGCGCCGGGATAGCTGAAGATGGCGCGGGTATCGAGCGGGTCGTCAGGATCGCCGAGATCGATGCCGCCCGGCGCGCCGCGCACGGGATTGCCGTAGACGTAGAAGAGCGTGTCGTCTTCGCTCGTCGCCCGGCGCAGGACGGAAACCTTGCCCGTCCAGCCGTTGCCGAAATCATGCGTCAGATCACCAAAGATCTGGCGATCGACCACGCCCCAACTCGACCAGTCCGGCGCATAATTGGCGGTGCGATCGAATTCGATGCGGGTACCGTCCGTGTAATAAAGTGGGATCGCGCCCCACATGGCGCCTCGGCTGCGATGGTCCTGATGGCCGTAGCCGGCGCTGATCACGGTGTTGGGGCCGAGATCCGCCTCGACGATGCCGTACCCGGTCCAGCGGCGCAGGCCGTAGCGATCGAGATGGCTGTCGGTATCAAGGAAGGCGCCAACGGCGCGGGCGCGGATCGATCCATCTTTGGTGAGCGGCACGCTGACATCGGCATCGAAGCGAAGATTGTCGTAGGAGCCATATTGCGCGCTCGCCGACGCCTTGATCTCCCGGAAAGGGCGTTTGCGGATGAAGTTGACCACGGCCGATGGATTGCCGGTCGGCGACAGCAGGCCCGGCGCGCCGCGCACCACCTCGATCCGGTCGTAGATGGCGGTGTCGATCGAGCCGGTCTGGATGCCGAACGAGAACGGAAGGCCAATGCCGTCGATCTGGAACGTCTGAATGTCGAACCCACGGGCCGAGTAGTAGATGCGGTCGGTGTCGGAAGTGAGGACGCTGACGCCGGGCACGGTGGTGAGCAGCGCATTGACGTCGTTGAGTTGGAAATCCTCGATCTGCGCGCGGGTGACGACGCTGATCGACTGCGGCGTTTCGCGCTGGCTCATCTGGATACGCGTGGCGGTCCGCTGATCGGTGACGCCGTAATCATCGCTGCCTTCGCTGCGCTGGCCGGTGACGACGATGTCATCGCTGCGCTGTGTATCCGCCGCCGTTTCAGGCGCGGCAATCGCCGCTGCACTGGCGAGTAGTGCGGACATCATCGTCATTATTGCCTCCCTTGAACGAGAGGCCCGCTAGAAACGTTTTCGTGCTATTGCAAGCTAATCTCATTATCACAGATAAAATGGCTGCTCGACTTCGACGACGGTTAGCCTTCGCGCCATGGTTGCAAACCTATGCGACAGGATAGGGCGTCAATGTCGCGCGGTTTTCGTCTGCGGCGACCGGACGCCCGATCATGGGAAAGGCGCGTTGCGGGCAGGCAGCGCGCTCGCATACCTTGCATCCGACCCCAATTGGCGTGGCCGCGCGCGGATCCGTGAGGTCGAAGCCGCGCGAATACACCAGCCGGTGCGCGTGGCGAATGTCGCAGCCGAGCGCGATGGCGAAGGTCTTGCCCGGCTCCCCAAAAGCGCCGGCGGTGCGGCGGACCGTGCGGGCGACCCACAGATAGGTGCGTCCGTCGGGCATTTGCGCGACCTGACGCAGCACGCGGCCGGGCTGCACGAACGCCTCGTACACCTTCCACAGGGGGCAACTGCCGCCCACGCGCGAGAAGTGGAAGTCGGTGGCCGACTGGCGCTTGGAGATGTTGCCGGCGCGATCGACGCGGATGAAGAAGAAGGGAACGCCGCGTGCCTCGGGGCGCTGGAGCGTCGAAAGACGGTGGCAGATCGTCTCAAACCCCACGCCGAAATGGCGGCCGAGCTTCTCGATATCGTACGCCTGCGCCTCCGCCTCGGCGAGGAAATCGGCGTAGGGCAGCAACAGCGCACCGGCGAAATAATTGGCGAGGCCGATGCGGGCGAGGCGGCGCGCTTCAGGGCCGGTGAGGATCGGATCGTCGGCGAGCCGGTCGATGAGGTCGCCGAGTTCGAGAAAGGCGAGCTGGGTCGCCATCTGGAACGCCTGCTGCCCGGCGCGCAGGTCCGGCGAGATGTGGAGCGTGCGGGTGGCGGGATCGTAGCGGCGCTGCACCGCGCCGGGCTCGGACAAAGCAACAGTGATGCCGTGGCGATCCTGCAGACGTCCGATCAGCCCGGCATGGACACGGCGCGGGCCGAAGCCGGCCTCTTTGTAGAGCGCTTCGGCCGCCTGATCGAGCGGCTCGATATGGTTGTAATTGGCGTAGAAGAGCTCGCGGACCTGCTCGAACGGCATGCGCGCGCCGCCGCCCTCGATCCATTGGTCGCCAAGCTGCGCGGCCATCGCCTCGGTGCGCTCGGTGAGGTCACGCTGGCGGCGATGGAGCGCGATCAGCGTGCGCGCGACCGCGGGCATGTTGGTGGCGAGCTCGCGGATTTCGGCGAGTGCGATCGGCTCGGGCGCTTCGGTCAGGCTGTCGCGCAGGTCGGTGATGAGGCGTGCTTCCTCGTCCTCCGAGAAGAGCTGGACGTCGATGCCGAAGACCTGGTTGATCTTGAGCAGGACGGGGACGGTGAGCGGCCGCTGGTTCTGCTCGATCTGGTTGAGGTAGCTGGTCGAGATGCCGAGCGCTTGGGCGAGCTCGACCTGCTTCAGGCGGCGTTCTTCGCGCAGGCGGCGGAGGCGCACGCCCATGAAGGTCTTCCGCATTCCTTCGCACCTTTCGCTTCGGCTATGCAGGAAGAGGTAGCGGGTTGCGGATGTTGCGGAAAGTGCTGCCTCCGTCATGCGGGCCTTGATCCGGGATCCAACGTGCAGCGAGAGCTTCGGCTTCAGCGTGTGCGGGACGTTGGACCCCGGCTCAAGGCCGGGGTGACGTAAGGCAAGGATCAGGCGTTGGGCATCACCGGCACCACCGTCTTGATGATGCTCGCGTCCAGTTCCTCGAAATCGTGCAGGCCGATCGTGTCGTACAGCTCCTGGCGGGTCTGCATGCGGTCGACGTATTTGTGGGTGCCGCCGTTTTCCTTGATCGAGGCGTAGAGTTCGGCCTGCGCCTTGTTGGCGACGCGCAGGGACGAGACCGGCCAGATCACCATCTTATAGCCCATCTCCTCGAATTCGGCGGCGGTGTAGAAGGGCGTCTTGCCGAATTCGGTCATGTTGGCGAGCAGCGGCACGTTGGGCACGGCCTTCGCGAACTTTTCGAACATTTCGCGCGTGTTCAGCGCCTCGGGGAAGATCGCGTCGGCCCCCGCCTCGACATAGAGCTTGGCGCGCTCGACCGCGGCGTCGAAGCCCTCGACGCCGGCGGCGTCGGTGCGGGCGACGATGACGATGTCGCGCGCGGCCTTCTTCGCGGCGGCGACCTTGGTGGCCATGTCCATCGCGGAGACGAGGTTTTTGCCGTTCAGGTGCCCGCACTTCTTGGGCAGGATCTGGTCCTCAAGATGGACGGCGCCGGCGCCCGCATCCTCGAAGGTGCGGACCATGTGCATGACGTTCAGCGCCTCACCATAGCCGGTGTCGCCGTCGACCAGCAGCGGCAGGCCCGACGAACGGACGATCTGGCGGATGAAGAAAGCAACTTCGTCGACAGTGATGATGCCGAGATCGGGCAGGCCCATCGACGCGGTCATCGCCGCGCCCGACAGATACAGGCCGTCGAAGCCGGCATTGCGCGCCTGGATCGCGGCCTGGCCGTTGTGCGCGCCGGGCAGCTGGAAGATGCCGGGGCGCTCAAGGCCCGCGCGGAAGCGCTCGCCGGCGGATTCGGTGGGGAGGTCGGAGGCGAGAAGGTAGGGCATTGATGGTCCTTCGTATTGACCCGAGTGTGTCAGTGCGTATTTAAATACTTATGGAGCGGAACAGCCGATTGATCGTCAAGCGGCTCCGCGACGAGGGTTACGAACTGATCGGTGCGAAGGGATCGCACCACAAGTTTCGCAAGGGTGCGATCACGATCATCGTGCCGCATCCCAAAAAAGACCTGCCGCTGGCCACCGCGCGCAGCATCGCGCGAGCGGCTGGCTGGATCTGAGGAAATGCCATGACCTACTATATCGGTGTCGTCCACAAGGATGCGGACAGCAGCTACGGCATAGCCTTTCCCGATCTTCCGGGGTGCTTTTCGGCGGGGGAGGATCTGAGCGAACTGGAGCGCAACGCGATCGAGGCGATCGACCTGTTCCTGGAGGGCGAGGATGTCGCGCTCTATCCCGCGCGCGACATGAATGCGATCCGCGACGGGCTGGAGGCGGACGACCGCACCGCCATGCTGATGGCGGTGCCGTTCATGCGATCGGGCGGGCGCACCGTGCGGGTGAACTTCACCGTAGATGCGGCCACGCTTGCGGCGATCGACGCGGCGGCCAAGCGGCGTAACCTCTCGCGCAGCGCCTTTCTGGTAAGCGCTGCGCATAACGAGATTGCGGGTCACTGATGGCTGGCCGCCGCGCATAGGCTTACTTCCGCTCGGCCAGCGGCACCCACTTGAGGTCTTCGGGGCCGGTGTAGTTCGCGCTCGGGCGAATGATCTTGTTGTCCTCGCGCTGCTCGATGACGTGCGCGGCCCAGCCGCTGGTGCGGGCGATCACGAACAGCGGCGTGAACATCGCGGTGGGGACCCCCATCATGTGGTAGGAGACGGCCGAGAACCAGTCGAGGTTCGGGAACATCTTCTTCACTTCCATCATCACCGTCTCGAGCCGGTCGGCGATGTCGTACATTTTGGTCGAGCCGGCCTCGTCCGACAGCTTCTTGGCGACGCGCTTGATGACGACGTTGCGCGGGTCGCTGATCGTATAGACCGGGTGGCCGAAGCCGATGATGACTTCCTTGGCTTCCATCCGGCGGCGGATGTCCGCCTCGGCATCATCGGGATTCTGGTAGCGCTTCTGGATCTCGAACGCGACTTCGTTGGCGCCGCCGTGCTTGGGGCCGCGCAGCGCGCCGATCGCGCCGGTGATGCACGAATGCATATCCGATCCAGTGCCGGCGATGACGCGCGACGTGAAGGTCGAGGCGTTGAACTCATGCTCGGCATAGAGGATCAGCGACGTGTGCATTGCCTGCACCCAGCTGTCGCTCGGCTTCTCACCGTGAAGGAGGTGGAGGAAGTGGCCGCCGATCGACTCGTCGTCGGTCTCGACCTCAATCTCCACGCCGTTGTTCGACAGATGATACCAATAGAGCAGCATGGAGCCGAGGCTGGCCATCAGCCGGTCGGCGATGTCGCGGGCGCCAGGGCTGTTGTGGTCATCCTTTTCGGGCAGCGCGCAGCCGAGTGCGGAGACGCCGGTGCGCATCACATCCATTGGGTGGGCAGCGGCGGGGAGGGCGGCGAGAGCTTCCTTCACCGCGAGCGGGAGGCCGCGCAGCGCCTTGAGCTTGGCCTTGTACGCCTTGAGCTCGGCGGCATTGGGAAGCCAGCCGTGGACGAGGAGGTGGGCGATCTCCTCGAATTCAGCGCCCTCGGCGAAGTCGAGGATGTCATAGCCGCGATAGTGCAGGTCGTTGCCGGTGCGGCCGACGGTGCACAGCGCGGTGTTGCCGGCAGTGACGCCCGAGAGGGCGACGGACTTCTTCGGCTTGAAGGTGGGAGCGGTGGCGGTGTCGGTCATGCTCTTTCGGTCCTCTTTCTACTTTTCCGTTCGCCCTGCGTGGGGCGTGTTACAAGCGCTACCGTTCGGGGCACGTGCTTCGACAGGCTCAGCACGAACGGTTGTTTCTAGAAGCTGCCCTCCGGCACGCGGACGTGGCCTTCCATCAGGATGCGGGCGCTTCGACTCATGATCGCTTTGGTGACGGTCCATTGACCGTCGACTTGGCGGGCCTCCGCGCCGACGCGCAGGGTACCGGAGGGGTGGCCGAAGCGGACCGACTGGCGCTCGCCGCCGCCGGCCGCCTGGTTGACGAGCGTGCCCGGGACGGCCGCGGCGGTTGCGATGGCGACCGAGGCGGTGCCCATCATCGCGTGGTGGAGCTTGCCCATCGACAAGGCGCGGACGAGCAGGTCGATATCACCGGCTTTCACGATCTTGCCGCTGGAGGAGGGGTAATCGGTCGGCGGGGCGACAAAGGCGATCTTGGGCGTGTGCTGACGCTTGGCGGCTTCCTCGGGCGACTTGATGAGGCCCATCTTGAGCGCGCCGATCGTGCGCAGCGCCTCGAAGCGGCGGAGCGTGTCGGGATTGGTGTTGATCGTCTCGCGCAGCTCGGTGCCGGTGAAGCCGATGTCGGCGGCGTTCACGAAGATGGTCGGAATGCCCGCGGTGATCATCGTCGCCTTTAGCTTGCCGCCGGGGACGATTTCCTCGGGCACGTCAAGTTCGTCGACGAGATTGCCCGTGGGGAACATTGAGCCACCCTCTTCGCCGTCGTCGGCGGGGTCGACGAATTCGAGGACGATCTCGGCCGCGGGGAAGGTGACGCCGTCGAGTTCGAAGTCGCCGGTTTCCTGCACTTCGCCATTGGCGACCGGGACGTGGGCGATGATCGTCTTGTTGATATTCGCCTGCCAGATGCGGACGATGCAGATGCCGTTCTCGGCGCGGTTCGCGTCGACATAGCCGGCGTGGATCGCGAAGGCGCCAGCGCCGGTCGAGAGATTGCCGCAATTACCGGACCAGTCCACGAAATCGGTGTCGATCGAGACTTGGCCGTAGAGGTAATCGACGTCGTGGTCGGGCTGGCTGCTCGGCGAGACGATCACGCACTTGCTGGTGCTGGAAGTCGCGCCGCCCATGCCATCGATCTGCGCGGCATATGGGTCGGGGCTTCCGATGACGCGCTGGAACAGCTTGTCGCGAGCGGCACCGGGAGTGCGAGCGGACTCGGGGAGGTCCTCAAGGCGGAAGAACACGCCCTTGCTGGTGCCGCCGCGCATGTAGGTGGCGGGAATGCGGGTTTGGCCGGTCATTGGCGTGCTGCCTCGCTTTGCTTCACTTCGTCATGCCGGACCTGTGCCGGCATCCAGGGTGCCACGTATCCGGCGCCGCTAGGTTCGCGGACGGCTGAACCCCGGCACAAGGCCGGGGGGACGGTAGTTTGTGCGGCGGGCGTCACGCTGCGGCCGCTTCCGACGCCAAAAAGTCCTGGGCGAAGCGCTGGAGGACGCCGCCAGCTTCGTAGATCGAGACCTCCTCGGCCGTGTCGAGGCGGCAGGTGACGGGCACTTCGTCGGTCGAGCCATCCTTGCGGCGGACGATCAGCGTCAGCGTGGCGCCGGGACGGCGCTCACCGACCACGTCATAGGTCTCAGTGCCGTCGAGGCCGAGCGTCAGGCGGGTGGTGCCCGGCTTGAACTCGCACGGCAGCACGCCCATGCCAATGAGGTTGGTGCGGTGGATGCGCTCGAAGCCCTCCGCGACGATCGCTTCGACGCCGGCGAGGCGCACGCCCTTGGCAGCCCAGTCACGCGAGGAGCCCTGACCGTAGTCGGCACCGGCGATGATGATCAGCGGCTGAGCACGATCAAGATACGTCTCGATTGCCTCCCACATGCGCATCACCTTGCCGTCGGGCTCGACGCGGGCAAGGCTCCCCTTCTTCACCGCGCCTTCGACCACCGCCATCTCGTTGACGAGCTGCGGGTTGGCAAAGGTCGCGCGCATCGCCGTCAAGTGATCGCCGCGATGGGTGGCGTAGGAGTTATAGTCCTCCTCGGGCACGCCCATCTTGGTCAGATATTCGCCGGCCGCGGAGCTGGCGAGGATCGCGTTCGAGGGCGAGAGGTGGTCGGTCGTGATGTTGTCGGGTAGGATCGCAAGCGGGCGCATGTCCTTCAGCGTGCGCGGATGTGCCGCGAGCGCGCCGACCCCCTCGGTGTCCCAATAGGGCGGACGGCGGATGTAGGTGGACGTGGGGCGCCAGTCGTAGAGCGGGCTGATCTTCTCCGCCGAGCGCGCGCGGGCGCCGAACATCGGCTCGTACACCTTGCGGAACTGCTCGGGCTTCACGTGCGCGGCGACGATCGCGTCAATCTCTTCGTCGGTGGGCCAGAGATCCTTGAGGCGGATCTCGCGGCCGTCGACCACCCCCAGCACGTCGCGCTCGATGTCGAAACGGACGGTGCCGGCGATCGCATAGGCCACCACGAGTGGCGGCGAGGCGAGGAACGCCTGCTTGGCATAGGGGTGAATGCGGCCGTCGAAGTTGCGGTTACCTGAGAGAACGGCAGTCGCGTAGAGATCGCGGTCGATGATCTCCTGCTGGATCTTGGGGTCCAGTGCGCCCGACATGCCGTTGCAAGTGGTGCACGCGAAGGCGACGATACCGAAGCCGAGCTTTTCCAGTTCGGGAAGCAGGCCGGCTTCCTCAAGGTAGAGGCGCGCCACGATCGATCCGGGGGCGAAGCTGGACTTCACCCAGGGCTTGCGAACGAGGCCGAGCGCGTTCGCCTTTTTTGCGACAAGCCCTGCGGCGACGACGTTGCGCGGGTTCGATGTGTTGGTGCAGCTGGTGATCGCTGCGATGATAACCGCACCGTCGGGGAGGAGACCTTCGCGTTCCTCCGCCTGTGCCTTCTCGAGATCTACCGCGATGCCGCGCTCCTCCAGTGCGGAGGTCGGCAGGCGGCGGTGCGGGTTAGACGGGCCGGCGAGGTTGCGCTCTACGGTGGAGAGGTCGAACTCAAGGACGCGCTCATATTCGGCGGTCTTGAGCGCATCGGCCCACAGGCCGGTGTGCTTGGCATAGGTCTCGACCAGCTTGACCTGCTCGCTCTCGCGGCCGGTGAGCAGGAGATAGTCGATCGTCTGCTGGTCGATGTAGAACATCGACGCGGTCGCGCCATATTCCGGGCACATATTCGAGATGGTCGCGCGATCGCCGATCGTCAGGCTGTCCGCGCCCTCACCGAAGAATTCGATCCACGCGCCGACGACGCGCTCCTTGCGGAGGAATTCGGTGATCGCGAGGACGATGTCGGTAGCGGTGATGCCCGGCTGGCGCTTGCCGGTGAGGCGGACGCCGACAATATCGGGCAGGCGCATCATCGACGCGCGGCCAAGCATCACCGTCTCCGCCTCCAGCCCGCCAACGCCGATTGCGATCACGCCCAGCGCATCGACATGCGGCGTGTGGCTGTCAGTGCCGACGCAGGTGTCGGGGAAGGCAACGCCGTCGCGCAGCTGGATGACGGGCGACATCTTTTCCAGATTGATCTGGTGCATGATGCCGTTGCCGGCGGGGATCACGTCGACGTTCTGGAACGCCTCCTTGGTCCATTCAATGAAGTGGAAGCGATCCTCGTTGCGGCGATCCTCGATCGCGCGGTTCTTCTCGAACGCCTGCGGATCGAAGCCGCCGTGCTCGACGGCGAGGCTGTGATCGACGATGAGCTGGGTCGGGACGACAGGGTTGACCTTGGCCGGGTCGCCGCCCTGGTCGGCGATCGCGTCGCGCAAACCCGCGAGGTCGACGAGCGCGGTCTGGCCGAGAATGTCGTGGCAGACAACGCGCGCGGGATACCAGGGGAAGTCCAGATCCCGCTTGCGCTCGACGATCTGGGTGAGGGCGTCGGTGAGCAAAGCGGGGTCGCAGCGGCGAACGAGCTGTTCGGCCAGGACGCGCGCCACATAGGGCAGGCCGTCATAGGCGCCCGGTCGGATCGCCTCGATCGCTTCGCGCGTGTCGAAGAAGTCGACCTGGGTTCCGGGGAGTTGCTTGCGATGGGCGCGGTTCATGGCTGAATCTCTGTCTGGCTTGGCGCCGCGCACGGTTCCGAGACTCTCCCGAGTTGTGCGCGTCGCTTCGTACGATCACGGCTTACCATTTGTGCATTATCCGCAAACGCGCAACCCATGCAGGCGATCTAAAGGGCGAAGATCGGCGGATGGCATGAGGGCGAGACTGCGAAGTTTGCGAATGAAGCTTTCATCTTCGCGGCCTCGCGCCGGCGTTGAAGGCGCCGCGTGAGCAGCGGCTGGCGACGCTCGCGGGGCTCTGGATCGCGCACCAAGTCTTGGCCGGCGCTGGGTGGTTCGCGAACGTCGCGGCTCAAACGTCTGTGATCGGCGGGCGTTTTGCTATATGCGCCAGGCCATGACCAAGCCCGTCACCACTGACATCGACCGCCCGATCCTGACGCCGCCTGATGGCCACAAGAAGGTGTTGCTGCACAGCTGCTGTGCGCCCTGCTCAGGCGAAGTGATGGAGGCGATGACCGCGAGCGGGATCGACTATACGATCTTCTTCTACAACCCGAACATCCATCCGAAGGAGGAATATATCCTTCGCAAGGAGGAAAATATCCGTTTTGCCGAGAAGCACGACATCCCCTTCGTGGATGCCGACTACGACACGGTGAACTGGTTCAAGCGTGCGCGCGGGATGGAGAACGAGCCCGAGCGCGGCGTACGCTGCACCATGTGCTTCGACATGCGGTTCGAGCGTACGGCGCTTTATGCGCATGAGAATGGCTTCCCGGTGATCACGTCGTCGCTCGGCATCTCGCGCTGGAAGAACATGACGCAGATCAACGATTGCGGTGAGCGGGCGGCCGGGCGTTATCCTGACCTGAGCTATTGGACGTTCAACTGGCGCAAGGGTGGCGGCGCGGCGCGGATGATCGACATTTCCAAGCGCGAGAACTTCTACCAGCAGGAATATTGCGGCTGCGTCTATTCGCTGCGCGACACGAATGCCCATCGCATATCGCAGGGCCGGCAGGAGATCGAGATCGGCAAGCTGTTCTACGGGACTGATCAGCAGGCATAGCTGACGTTCGGGAGCGGTAAACGCCGATCGCTCGAGAGGCGCTCAGCTGACCTCGAACCACACAGGTGATGCCTCGAACAGGCGCGTAGCTTGGTGCTGGGGACCGGAGGCGAAGCGGATGATCGTTCCGTCAGGGCTGCTGTCGTCCAGCTTCACCGCGCAACGCAATGTCTTGTCGCCGTGCCGACGCTCGAAGGCGAGCAAACGCGTAGTGCCAGTGGCGCTGGCCGGCTCATAGCTGCCGCCCGTGAACAGCGCCGGGTTTTCACGTCGGGCCGCCAGCAACGCGATTATCAGTTGGAGCTTGGCCGGGGGAAGGTCGAGCGCGGCGAAGCGCGCGGGGAAATCCACCGCGCGCCGATTGTCGGGATCAACGAGGCTGAGATCCGCCAATTCTGTGCCCTGATACAGGTCCGGAACGCCGGGCAGGGTGTAGCGCAATGCGACCTGAACGAGGCTGTTCCGGGCAGCAGCGGGTGCGATCTCGGCGAGAAAGCTCTCGATGGCTGCGGTAAAGCGTGGGTCGGTGATGAGCGCGCGGGCAAGATCGTTGCAGCGCGTCTCATAGTCTTCGTTGGGTGCTTCCCAGGATGAGCGCAGCTTGGCCTCCCGCAAAGCCTTGGTCTGCCAGGCGGAGATGCGGTCGGCGAAATTGTCGGTCAGTCGATCGGGCCAGGCGCCGAGAAGCGACTGGAACAGCATGTAGCGGTCCCCGCGATCGACATCGCTGGACATCGGCTCTGCAATCGCCTCCCATTCCGCAACCGTTTCACGCCAGCGCGTAGGCATGCTGCTCAGCACTGCGAGCCGCGCGCGCGTGTCTTCGCCACGCTTGTGGTCGTGCGTCGCGGTGGTCAGCATGGCATTGGGCCAGTGCCGCGCGCGGGCGATCATGCGCTCGTGAAAGGTCGAAGGCTCCATTGTCATCCGAGCGGCATCGAAGCCTACGTCGTTTCGCGACAGCAGGCGGCCATAGCGATAGAACGCCGTGTCTTCCAATGCCTTGGCGGCGATTGGTGCGGAGAGTTGTTGAAAGCGGCGCACCGCGTCAGCTCGTTCTTCGACACTGCCCGAACCGTCACCGGCCAGCCATTCAAGGATGAGGTCCGCCACCTTCTCCTCCCCCGGTGGGAGATGCGGCGCGACCCGGCTGCGCGTTTCCTTGCGGATCGCCGCATCGCTGACGGGCGCGTCCGGGCCATAGGTGCGGTAGACGGGAAAGACCCAGAGCAATCGCTCGACCGCGCGGCGAAGCATCGCGCGGGTCACGCCATCGGGAGCAATCCGTGCAAAAGCATCGACACAGCCTTCGAGCTGACCGGTGAATTGCCACGCGAGCAGTTGCTGCCTTGCGAGCAGTTCTTCCGAATGCAGCTCAGCGGGTCGGCCGCTGACGTCATGCCACAAGGCGCCGAGCGGCGCGGCGCCGGCGGGATCGTGAAGCAGAGCTGCGACCTCCTCCATGAAATCGTAACCGCTCGTGCCATTTACCGCCCATTCTTCCGATAGCACCTCACCTGGACCAACGATCTTCTCGATGACGATCCATGCGTCGGGCCCAAGCCGTTCGCGTAGAGCACGGCAATAGCCGAGCGGATCCGTGAGGCCGTCGACATGGTCGACCCGCACGCCGTCGATCAGCCCTTCCGCATGCAAGCGGAAGTAGAGCTGATGCGTTTTCTCGAACACCGCTGGATCCTCGATCCGCACGCCGGCGAGTTCGTTGATCGCAAAGAAGCGCCGCCAGTTGAGCTCGTCGTTAGCGGTGCGCCAGAGCGCGAGACGATAGTGCTGGCGGGCAAGGAGCGCCTCGATCCGTTCCCGGTCCGGTGCATTC
The DNA here is from genome assembly GCF_900109205.1 of Sphingomonas sp. OV641. Classification (NCBI taxonomy): domain Bacteria; kingdom Pseudomonadati; phylum Pseudomonadota; class Alphaproteobacteria; order Sphingomonadales; family Sphingomonadaceae; genus Sphingomonas; species Sphingomonas sp. OV641. Next base: position 526,552 of record NZ_FNZB01000001.1, read on the forward strand.
TGGTCTTCGTCACGAAGCGGAAAATGCTGCTTTCCATAGGCAGTTATCCACCAACGCTCGTTAGGATGCTCAACCTTGATCACGCCTTCCGCCAAGGCTTGGGTCAGCGAGGTGCCGAGGACTGGAAGAACGATCGGACGCGACCAGTCGATGTCGAAGATTTCGGCATAGTCGCTGGCGCGGCCGTGGCGGAGCACGTCGTTCCACCAGGGGTTGGTATCACCGGCCACACCCATGTGGTTGGGCACGATGTCGATGATCATGCCCATGCCGCGCGCCCGCAACACCTTGACCAAGCTGCGGAAGCCTTCCTCACCGCCGAGTTCGGGATTGATCGATGTGGGATCCACCACGTCATAGCCATGGGTCGAGCCCGGCGCCGCAGTGGTGATGGGGGAGGCGTAGATGTGACTGATGCCGAGGCGATCGAGGTAGGGCACGATCTCCTCCGCATCGGCAAAGGTGAAATCCTTATGAAACTGAAGACGATAGGTCGCGCGGGGGATCATCCGGGCCTCTTGGCGGTAAGCATCTGGGTACGGGCGGCGACGGTCGCGTCGGCGAGCAGCTGATCAGTGCCGTCGGGCATGCGGCGGCGCCAGTTGGGATGCTCGTCGACGGTGCCGGGCAGGTTGGGTTGTTCCTCAAGGCCGAGCAGATCTTCGAGCGGGAAGATGGCGAGGGCGGCGGGCGCATTGGACACCGCTGCGAGGATCTGATCCAGCGGCGCTGGCTCCGGGGCGACAGTAGCTATTCCAATAGCTTGTGCCAGGGACTTGCGTTCGTCTGTTCGACTCTCAAGGCTTGCGGCCCGACCGCTGATCTTCGCCCGCCAATCGAGATCGCGGCCCTTCCACCAGCCGGCGACGGTGGGCGTGTCGTGCGTGCCGGTCATGGCCACGGCGTCCGCATCCCATTGAGACGGCGAGACAAAATCGCCTTCTTCGTCCCGCTCAAACGGTAGGACGCGCATGCCGAGCATGCCGCGCCGGGAGAGATCGTCGCGCAGGCCAGGCGGGACGGTGCCCAGATCCTCCGCGATGACGATTGCCCCGGCCCTATGTGCCTCAATCGCGACGATATTTTTAAGGATGTCGCCGGGCATGGTGAGATATGCGCCGTCGGCCGCGGTGCCGCCGTCGGGAACGATCCAGAGGTGGTCGAGGCCGATTGCATGGTCGATACGGAGACCCCCGGCATGACGCAGCGCGGTGCGTATGGTGTTGATAAAAGGCGCAAAGCCGCTGCGTGCCAAGGCGAAGGGGTCGAGGGCGGAGATGCCCCAGTTCTGGCCGTCGGGGCCGAGCGGATCGGGGGGCGCGCCGATGGTGACGCCGGTGAGCAGGTCCTGCGGGGCGCTCCAACCGTGGCTGCCGCCACAATCGGTGCCGACGGCGAGGTCCGCAATGAGGCCGATTGCCATGTGCTCCCGGGCACATTCTTGTGCGCGTGCAAGGCCTTGGTCGGCGAGCCATTGAAGATAGGTGAAGAAGGCAACTTCATCGGCGTGCTCGGCGGCGAAGCGTTGGACCGCGGGGCTGGCCGGATCACGAAGCTCGGCGGGCCAGGCGGGCCAGCCCTGGCCGCCGAAGTGGAGGTTTATGGCGTCGAACAGCGCGTGATCGGAGACGTTTGGCCTGGTTTCGGCCACGTACGCCGCAACCTTGGCCCGAACTTCGGAAGAGGCATTCGCAAACGAAAGCCGCAGGTGGTTCAAACGAACATCGTGGGAGGTTCGCCAGTCGATCAAGTCGGGTGCGGGCTCATCCGGGAACGGCATGCCGACCAGTGATGGATCGGCGAGCATGACATTGTGGAAGAGCCGCGAGGAGGGGGCGTAGGGGCTGAAGCGGCCCGGGTCGCCGGGGAAGAGCGCGTGGGTGGGGCTGATCGCCAGCGCGGTGGCGCCGGCACGGCCGAAGGCGGCCGCGGCGCGGGCGAGGGTGGCGTATGTGCCGTAGGCGGTGGAGTGTTCGTCGCGCAGGGACGGGATCTGGACGGCAACGCCCCAGCCATGACCGGGCGGCTGCGGGCAGCGGGGCGGAGCGACGGCGATCGTATAATGGCGGCCGCCGACCTGTAGGTGGTGGTAGCCGATCGTGGTGATGGCGTCGGTGCCGAGCGTCAGCGGGTGATTGGAGCCGTCTTCCAGCGTGAGTTCGGCGATGCCGGTCGCGCTGCCGGGGATCGTGAGCGGCTGGCCGGCGGTGATCGAGAGAAGGGGCTGATCGGCGGGAGTCTGATCCAGGCAGGCGAGCAGGGTTTCGAGGACGGCATCGTCGACCTGCTGAGCGGTGCCGGTAGCATCGGTCCAATGGCGCTTGAGGCCGGCGGCGGCTGCTGCGGCGTGCAGGTTCTTCATTCGAGCCAGGCGATGAAGCGATTGTCGGTGGTGAAGAGGAGGCCGTTTTCCCCTTCGTCCCGAGCATCGTCGAGGGTTTTGTTCTGTTTGGCCCGCGCCTCGACTTCACTCGGCACGAACGGGGACGGGGTGCTTGTAGCGGGCACGGACGGGGTGGGCGCGAATGGGGGGGTGGGGAGCGGGGCGGGGGCGTCGGCGAGGTCGATGGCGATGGCCAGGACCTTGCCGTCGTTGAGGCGCCAGCGGGCGGTGACGGCGGTGTTGCCGGTCGCTTGGGCGCCGAGGCTTTCTACTGTTCCCCGGCGGAGGCCGGGGTCCAGCTGGGCGAGCGGGCTAGCTTCCACTTCGGCTTTCCCGACTGGGCCCCGGCCTTCGACGGGGTGCTGCTTTGGAGTGGAAAGGCGCGGGGCGATGTGGTCGCGGCGAAGGTGGAGGAGGGTTTGGTAGAAGGAGCGCCATGTGCCGGCATCGGGGCCGGGCTGCGGGATCGAGGCTTCGAAGGTCGATAGCGCATTGGGGTCGGGGATCGTTTCGCGCGTCTTCTCGTCGGCGAAGGCTTCGAACTTGGCAAATTCCTTACGGCGACCTTCGCGGACGGCGTCGGCCAGGTCGTCGTGAAAGTCGGTGAAGAACAGGAACGGGCTCTCGCTGCCTTCCTCCTCGCCCATGAAGAGAAGCGGGATTTGCGGCGCTAGCAGCATCAGCGCGGTGGCGGCACGGAGCTTGGCGGGATCGGTCAGACGCGTGAGGCGCTCGCCGAGGGCGCGGTTGCCGACCTGATCGTGGTTCTGGAGGAAGCTGACGAAACGGATCGGGGGGAGGTGGGCGCTCGGGGTGCCGCGGGGCTTGCCGTCGTGGTTGGGCGAGGGGTCGCCCTGGTAGATGAAGCCTTCCGACAGGCAGCGGGCGAGGCGCTCGGCGGGCCGGTCCGCGAAGTCGCCGTAATAAGCGCTGGTCTCGCCGGTGAGGAGGACGTGGAGGACGTTGTGGAAATCGTCGTTCCATTGCGCGTCGTAGGCGTCGGGGCGGAGGCGGGCGGCGTCATTCTGCTCGTTCTCGAGGACGAGGTGGACGTGGCGGTCCGGGAGGGCGGCGCGGATCTCGGCGGCCATCTTGTCGAGGAACTGGGGGTTGTCGATGGCGTGGACGGCGTCGAAGCGGAGGCCGTCGAAGCGATAGTCCTTGAGCCACATCAGGGCGTTGTCGATGAAGAAGCAGGCGACGGGCGCCTCGTCGACGGCGACCGCGCCGCCCCAGGGGGTGGCGACGTCGCGGTGGAAGAAGCGGTCGGCGTAGAGGCCGAGATAGTTACCGTCGGGGCCGAAGTGATTGTACACCACGTCGAGGAAGACGCTGAGGCCGAGTTCGTGCGCGGCGTCGATGAGGGCGCGCAGCTCGGTGGGCGTGCCGTATGCCTCGTGGACGGCATAGGGGAGGACGCCGTCATAGCCCCAGCCACGGTCGCCGGCGAAGGCGTTGATCGGCATGAGCTGGATGGCGGTGACGCCCAGCGCGGCGAGGGCGGGGAGGCGTCGCAGGACGCCGCTGAAGCCGCCGAGGGTGCCGGCGTGGAGCTCCATGACGACCATCTCGTGCCAGGGACGGCCGCGCCATTCCGGGGTGCGCCATGGGTAGCTGTGGTCGGGGACGATGCTCCAGCCGTGGACGCCGCCTTGCTGGCGGCGGGAGGCTGGGTCGGGGAATGGGGTGTTGGCGATGTGGTAGCGGTAGGGGGTGCCGGGGGGGGGCGGGAGGGTGATTTCCCACCAGCCGTTTTCGGTGGGGGTGAGGGGCACGCGGTCGGAGTTCGTGTCGTCCCCTCCGTTCGTCCTGAGCTTGTCGAAGGGCGCTTCTCCAACCTCTGTTGTGGCCTGGAGCACGTGCTTCGACAGGCTCAGCACGAGCGGGGGGGAGGGGGGCGCCACCTCATCTGCTGTTCCCCGGCGGAGGCCGGGGTCCAGTTGGGGGGCGTTGGTTGCTTTCTCGGGGGCCTTCCCAACTGGGCCCCGGCCTTTGCCGGGGAGCAGGTTTGCGTCGGTGGCGGCGTCGCCGATCTCGATCGCCACCGTGTCCGCATCGGGTGCCCAGAGGCGGAAGCGGGTGGTGCCGTCCGCAAGCGCTTCGGGGCCCCAGCGCATCACTCTTCCCATGCGCTGGTCCACATCAGGAGGACGGCGCCTTGTGGGGCGACTTCATACTCGTTGTCGATTTCGATCTCGCCCTGATCGGGCTTGGCGCTGTCGATCAGGACGGTGCGGCGGGTGTCGGGCTTGGGAAGGCGGAAGGTGATTGGCGCCTCGCTGGCATTGAGGAGAAGCGACACCGCTTCCACGTCGCCCGTCTCGGTGCGGATCGCGCGGCGCATCATCAGCGCGCGGCCTTCCGGGTTCTGCCAGTCCTCGTCGCTGAGGCGTTCCCCGCGCTCGTCCCACCATTCGACATCGTTGACGCCGTGGCCGGGCGAGTCCTGGCCGTAGAGGAAGGTGGGCGCGCGCAGCACGGCGTAGCGGCGGCGCAGTTCGGTGAGGCGGGCGGTGAAGTCGATCTGCTGCTGGCCTTCGTCGGACGCGGCGGCCTGCCAGTCTAGCCAGCTGATCTCATTGTCCTGGCAATAAGCGTTGTTGTTGCCCTGCTGCGTGCGGCCGAATTCGTCGCCGGCGGTGAGCATCGGGGTGCCGAGCGAGGCGAGCAACGTCGTCATCATCGAGCGCATGACGCGGCCGCGCGCGTCGTTGATCGCGGGATCGTCGGTGGGGCCTTCGGCGCCCCAGTTGCGCGAATGATTCTTGTCGTGGCCGTCGCGATTGTCCTCGCCGTTCGCCTCATTGTGGCGGTGTTCGTACATCACCGTGTCGGCAAGGGTGAAGCCGTCATGCGCGACGAGGAAGTTGACGCTCGCCCACGGCCGACGCGCGCGGCGGTCGAACAGGTCGCCCGAGCCCGACAGACGCGCGGCGAGATCGCCGCGGGTGCCCGCGTCGCCCTTCCAATAGCTGCGCACGGTGTCGCGGTACTTGTCGTTCCATTCGGCGAAGCCGGGCGGGAAGTTGCCGAGCTGGTAGCCGCCGGGGCCGACGTCCCACGGCTCGGCGATCAGCTTCAGCTGGCTGAGCACGGGATCCTGGCGGACGACGTCGAAGAAGGCCGCGCCGGGATCGAAGCCGGTCGCCTCGCGGCCCAGCGTGAGGCCGAGATCGAAGCGGAAGCCGTCGATGCCGAAGCTGGTGGCCCAATAACGCAATGAGTCCGCGACCATCTGGATGACGCGCGCCTTGCTCATGTTGAGCGTGTTGCCGGTGCCGGTGTCGTTGATCGTGTAGCGCGGGTTATCCTGGACGAGACGATAGTAGCTGGCGTTGTCGAGGCCGCGCCACGAGAGGGTCGGGCCGCGTTCGGAGCCTTCGCAGGTGTGGTTGTACACCACGTCCATGATGACTTCGATGCCGGCCTTGTGGAGGCGGTGGACCGCGCGGCGCAGCTCGTCCTGGTGCTCGCTGGCCATGTACGCCTGTTCGGGGGCGAAGAAGCCGAGTGTGTTGTAACCCCAGTAATTGCGCAGGCCCTTTTCCTGCAGGAAGCGGTCCTGCGTGAAGGCCTGGATCGGGAGCAGTTCGATCGCGGTGACGCCGAGGCGCTGGAGGTGGCGGATCACCGCGGGGTGGCCGAGCGCCGCGTACGTCCCGCGGTCGCGGGCGGGGACTTCCTCCATCAGCTTGGTGAGGCCCTTGGTGTGGGCCTCGTAGATCACCGTTTCCGACCAAGGGGTGTTGGGGCGGCGGTCGCGCGACCAGTCCCAGTGATCGTCGACCACGACGCTCTTGGGCATAGCGGGGGCGCTGTCGCGCTTGTCGAAGGAGAGGTCCTCGCGGCGATGGCCGATGCGATAGCCGTGGAGCGCGTCGGTCCATCTGATCTGGCCGTGGAGCTTGCGGGCGTAGGGATCGAGCAGGAGCTTGTTGGGATTGAAGCGGTGGCCGGCCTCGGGCTCGTAGCGGCCGTGCGCGCGATAGCCGTATAGGAGGCCGGGCTCGACGTCGGGCAGATAGCCGTGGAACACCTCGTCGGTGCATTCGGGCAGCCAGAAGCGCTGGATCTCGCGCTTGCCGGCCGGATCGAAGAGGCACAGCTCGATCGCGTCGGCGTTGGCGGAGAAGACGGCGAAGTTGACGCCCAGGCCGTCGAAGGTGGCGCCGAGCGGATAGGGGGTGCCGGGCTGGAGCCGGTCAACGGTGAAGTGCAAGCAGCAGCCTCGCTAGCCTGGTCGGCAGAATGGGTGCCATCCTGCCGTGGTCGATTGTGATGAGAAGAAGCGGACGCTCAGTTCGACACTTTGGCCGTGCCCTTGCCCTTGCGCGCTTTCGGAGCGGGAGCCGCCGGCTCGGCACTCGCCGCGACGATGCCGCTGGTCTGCGGCACTTCGGTGGTGTCGGGGCTGCCCTCATCGCGCGCGGCATCGGCGGGGCCGGTGTCCTCCGGCTCGCCGAAGGGCAGGTCGTCCGTGCTGTCGGGGATCAGTTCGTCGCGGTCAGCGGCGTTTGCCGCATCGCCCAGTTCCGCCTCCGCCCGGGACCAATGGTCCTGATCGCGGCCTGACGGCTCGCCCTCGTCCTGCCAGATCCGATAGGCGCGTTCCCTGATTTCCCGATCGCGATCTTCAGCCACCTTTATTCTCCTGCCTTTGCTCGTGAAACGCGCTTCCGGCGGAATCGACGCGGCGAGGCAGAGAAATTGTTGGTGCGCAAAATCGCCTGGCAAGACAGGCGGATCGCCGCCCGGATTCAGCGGCGATACGGACTGTTCAGATTGGGTACCCAGCCGGCAGTAGGACCAGCGGAGCCAAGATCGCGCGGCTGGCCGCGGAACGGCTGCGGCGCCACAGCCGCCTTGGCGCGCGCCGCTTCAGGATCGATCGGCTCGGCGAACTTGAGGCCGGCGATGCCGTCCCTGGCCCAGACCACCGTCGCACCAACAGCGGCCAGCGCGCCAACGCTGACCAGGACGGTCGCGCCGGGCCGAAGCCCCGCCGCCTGATCGATGCGAACGCCGCCGACGGACAGATCGCGCACGCGGTGCTTAGTGGGCGCCTTTGCGCCGAAATGCTCCACCGTCGCGCTCAGGAATACGCTGTGCCGTGGCGCACGCGGCTGGTGCGCTGCCGTGTCGCCTTCCGGCTCGTCCGAACGGTCTCGCTCCGTCATGTCTTTCACTTGGGGAAATCATAACCACTGTGCAAGCGGCCCCGAAAACTTCGTTTTCGCTCTTGTGACGTTATCACGTCCCCGCTAACCGGAGGGCGAGAGACAATCGGGGGTTCCGAGTGAAAGTAAACGCGATCCTGCTGGCGGGCACGGCTCTGGTCAGCATTCCGGCCTATGCGCAATCGAGCGAGCAATCGGGCGACCAGCCGAGCGCGAGTCGGACGGCGCATGTCGAGGCCTCTCCGGAAATCGTCATCACTGCCCCCTTCGTACGCGACCTGAACCTGCTCGCCGGCACGTCGGTGATTACCGGCGACGAGCTGGTTCGCGACATCCGGCCGCAGATTGGCGATACGCTGACCAGTCAGCCGGGCGTGTCGGCCACGTCCTTCGGCCCGGGCGCCTCGCGCCCCGTGCTGCGTGGCTTCCAGGGCGAGCGCATCCGTGTGCTGACCGACGGCCTCGGCTCGCTCGACGTGTCGAACACGTCCACCGACCATGGCGTGACGATCGATCCGCTCACCGCCGAACGGATCGAGGTGCTGCGCGGGCCGGCGGTGCTGCTGTTTGGCAGCCAGGCGATCGGCGGCGCGGTGAACGTGATCGACCGGCGCATCCCGCGCGGCGTGCCCGAGAAGGGCTATCACGTCGACGCGATCGGCACCTATGGCTCGGCAGCGGATGAGCGCAGCGCCGGCGCCGGCCTTGATGTCGCGCTGTCCAATCAGATCGTGGCGCATGTCGACGGCAGCTATCGCAAGAGCGACAATCTGCGCATCGGCGGCTATCAGCTGACGCCCGATCTTCGCAACGAGCAGCTGGAGATTGCCGCCGAGGAAGCCGAAGAGGGCCATGTCGAGGAGGCGGCGGAGGCGACCGAACTCGCGAACCGGCGCGGTCGCCTGCCGAACAGCGCAACGGAAACCTATACGCTGGGCGCTGGCGTGGCGGTGATCAACGAGGGCGGCAGCCTGGGCTTCTCGGTCGGCTATTACGACAGCAATTATGGCGTGGCCGAGCGGCCGGGCGCCGGCCATCATCATCACGAAGGCGAGGAAGAAGAGGAGCACGAGGAAGAAGGCCATGAGCATGGCGACGTGACGATCGCCATGAAGCAGTTCCGCGCTGACATGCGCGGCGAATTGAACACTTATGGCGACTTCATCGACAAGATCCGCTTCCGCGGCGGCTTTGCCGATTACGAGCATACCGAATTCGAAGGCGCCGAAGTGGGCACCGTGTTCAACTCGGAGGCGTTCGAAGGGCGATTGGAGCTGGTTCAGGCGGATCGCGCCGGCTGGCGCGGCGTGACCGGTTTTCAGGGCTTTACACGCGACTTCTCTGCGGTCGGCGAGGAGGCATTCGTGCCGCCGAACGTGACCGACCAATATGGCCTGTTCACCCTGCAGGAAATCAATCGCGGCAATTGGGAGTTCGAACTGGCCGGCCGGTACGAGCATACCGACGTCCGATCCAGCGCGGTGCGCATCGGGCTGGACGAGGATGTCGCGCCGGTGGCGATCAGCCGCAACTTCGACGCCTTCTCGGGCGCGCTTGGCCTGTCCTACGCCGTCGCGCCGGAGGTGAAGATCGGCATCAACGGATCACGCGCTGTGCGTGCGCCGTCGGCGGAGGAGCTGTTTTCCAACGGGCCGCATGTCGCCACGCAGGCGTTCGAAATCGGCAATCCCAACTTCAAGACCGAAAAGAGCTGGGGCGTAGAACTATACGCGCGCGGCCGCACCGGGCCGATCCGCTTCCAGGTGAGCGGCTATGCGACCTGGTTCGACGATTATATCTATGAAAATGCCACGGGGGAGGAGCAGGACGAGCTTCCCATCTTCCAATATTTCCAGGCTGGTGCGCGTTATTACGGCGCCGAAGGCGAGCTGACCGCCGATCTGGTGCGCAGCGGCTCATTCGAGCTGGATGGCAATATCGTCGCCGATTACGTCCATGCGACGCTGACGGACGATCGGGGGCCCGTGCCGCGCATTCCGCCGCTGCGCGTGCTGGGCGGTCTGACCGCACGGGTGAGCGATTTTGGCGGTCGCGTCGAGGTGGAGCATGTCACCACGCAGGATCGCATCGCCGCCTTCGAAACGCCGACCGATGACTTCACTTTGGTCAACGCTTCCGTGTCGTTCAAACCGTTCGGGCGCGAAAGCGAGACGACCTTTATCGTGTCGGCGAACAACATCTTCGACGTGGATGCACGGCGACATGCGTCGTTCACGAAGGATTTCGTGCCGCTGGCCGGGCGGGACATTCGCGTGGCGGCGCGGGTGAGCTTCTGACCCGATCCCGTCACCTCGGATCACGTCCGGGGTGACGAAGCCTGTGTGAACCCGCTCGGCGCTGCGTCGCGTCTGCACTCTCCGTCATGCCGGGCTCGTCCCGGCATCCAGACTGCCGCATACCTCAGGCTTGCGAGTTTGCGGAACCTTGAATCCCGGCACAAGGCCGGGGTGACGCTGTTCATGGGCCAGCCGAAGAGTTTCGTACGACCCCGCGGAGGCTCGGCCCGGTTCGGAGATGGTCGCTGACAGCCCCTCTGGCCTTCCCAACTGGGCCCCGGCCTTCGCCGGGGAAGCAGTTCAAACGTGTTTCGCTTACAGGCACGCCTCAAGGAAGGCTTGGTCGAAGCCGAACTGCTTGGCCTTGTCAATCGTATAGGGGCGCAGGCCCATGGCGCGATATTCGCCGATGATCTTGCCGTCGGCGGTCTCGTCCAGATATTCGAACTTGAAGAGCTCCTGTGTCACGATCACCGGGCCTTCCATGCCGATCACCTCGGTGACGTTCGTCACTCGGCGCGAGCCATCGCGCAGGCGCTTCACCTGAATGATCATGTCGACTGAATCGGCGATCTGGCGGCTGATCGCTTCCTTGGGCACCTTGATGTCCGACATCATCACCATGTTCTCCATACGCGCCAGTGCCTCGCGCGGGGAGTTGGAGTGGAGCGTACACATCGAGCCGTCGTGACCGGTGTTCATGGCGGAGAGCATGTCGAAACATTCCGCGCCACGAATTTCGCCCAGAATGATGCGATCCGGGCGCATACGCAGGGCGTTCTTGACGAGATCGCGGATCGAGATCTCGCCCTGACCCTCGAGGTTGGCGGGGCGTGTTTCGAGCGGGAGCCAGTGCGGCTGCTGGAGGCGGAGTTCGGCCGCGTCCTCGATCGTCAGCACGCGCTCGCCGGGGTCAATCATCTTCGACAAGGCGTTGAGCATCGTCGTCTTGCCCGAGCCAGTGCCGCCGGAGATCACGATGTTGAAGCGGCAGGCGCCGGCGATCTTCAGCGCGGTGGCCATCTTGGGCGACATGCTGCCGAAGCCGGCCATCATGTCGAGCGTGATCGGCTTGGCGGAAAACTTACGGATCGAGATGGCGGTGCCGCGCAAGCTGAGCGGGGGCACGATCACGTTGACGCGGGAGCCGTCCTTCAGGCGGGCGTCGGCGAGCGGCGTGGTCTGGTCGACGCGGCGGCCGACCGAGTTGCAGATGCGCTGCGCAATCTGGAACAGATGCTCCTCGTCGCGGAACTGGATCTGCGCGAGCTGGAGCTTGCCCTTCTTTTCGATGAACGTCTGGTCGGGCCCGTTGACCATGATGTCCGAGATTTCGGGATCGGCCAGCAGCTCCTCGAGCGGGCCGAGGCCGAGCAGCTCGTCGACCAGCACCTTTTCCAGCGCGAACTGCTCGCGGCGGTTGAGGGTGAGCTTCAGCTCGGCGAGCACCTCGCCGATGATCGGGCGGAATTCTTCGGCTAGCTCGTCCTTGCCGAGCGTGGCGGCGGCCTCCGGATCGACGCGTTCGAGCAGGCGCGGGAGCACCTGCTCCTTGATCTTGTGGATCGAGGATTCGAACCCTTCGACGCGGCTGTTGCCGGCCTCGCCCGATGCCGCCTGACGATCGGCAAGGCGCTGCATGGCGTCCATCTGCATGCCGGCGACGGAGCCGAAATCGTCGGGAGTCGCGATTTCGCCGGGAAGGGGAAGCGAGTCCAGCGACGGGAACTGATCACCACCCGTGTCCGGGCGCGGCGCGCCGCCCTGCATCGGGCGCGCCACGCCGAAGCCCGGCCGTGAGCCCGCGCCCGTACCACTACGACGACCGAATGCGTTCATTTGACCCACAATCCTGCTTATCTCCACCCCCAAACTAAGCGCGAAGGCTTTAGATTTACCTAAATTCGCGGTTCGTAACGGGTGTTTCGCCAGCCTCAGGGGCCGGCGGGCTTAACTATCGCCGAGCAAGAAGACGGTGGAGGGCACGGCCGCGAGGCGTCAGCCGGTCTGGTCTCGCTCCCGGTCCAGCAGCATACGCTTTCGTTCGGGGCCATAGGCGTAGCCGCCGGTCGAGCCGTCGCTTTTCGTCACCCGGTGGCAGGGGATCAGCACGGGAACGTGATTGGCGCCACATGCCGTGCCGGCGGCGCGCACGGCGCCGGGGCGGCCGGCGAGTGCGGCGAGCTGGGCATAGGAACGAGTTTCGCCGGGTGGGATGGTGCGCAACGCCTGCCAGATCGCCTCCTGAAAGGCCGTGCCGCGCACGTCGAGCGGCAGGCTGTGGTCCCGGCCGGGGCTTTCCACGATCGCGACCACTTGTGTTGCCAGCGCTGCGAGCGGCTCGCCGCCGGGCACGATCTCGGCCGCCGGAAAGCGCGCGCGCAGGGCCTGGTCATCTTCGTCAAAGGCGATGCGGCAGATTCCGCGATCTGTCGCGGCCACCAGCATCGACCCGAGGCTGGTTGGTGCGATGGCCCAGCGGATCGTGACGCCGGCGCCGCCGCGCGCCCAGGCGCTGGGTGCCATGCCGAGCCGCGGCGCCCCATGCGCGTAGAAGCGGCTGGGGGCAGAATAACCGGCCTCATAGATCGCCTGGGTAATGGTCGCGCCATCGCTCAGCGCGACTGCCGCGCGCTGCGATTTCAACGCGCGGGCATAGGCCGCCGGAGTGACGCCGGTCGCCCGCTTGAACAGGCGGTGGAAGTGATGTGGGGCATAGCCCACGGTTGCCGCGAGCTCTTCAAGGCGCGGCGCGGCTTCGGCGGCCTCCATCAACGCGATCGCGCGTGCCACCGCGACCCGATCCCGCCCTTCCTCATCGGGGCGGCAGCGCAGGCAGGCGCGATATCCGGCCGCGCGCGCGGTCGGCGGATCGACGTAGAAAGTGACGTTCTCGCGGCGCGGATGGCGCGCCGGACAGCTGGGCTTGCAATAGATGCCGGTGGTGCGGACGGCGACCACGAAGCGGCCGTCGGCGCTGCGATCGCGCGCCGCGAAGGCGTCCCATGCGGACTGGCTGTCGATCGTGTCGCTCATGCCAGCCGATGTAGTCCGTCCGCCCGCCGGGCACATCCCGCGGCTTGCGATCAAAGCGGGGCAATGTTCGTGGAGGCTAAAAGCCGGACTCCTGAATGTTGAAGTGGCGCGTGCCGCCGGCCTTGCGCGCCGCTGCCTGGACATCGGAGCGCGCCCGCAACTTGCCATAGGCGGCAACGACGGGGTCGCGGGGTAGGGCGTTGGGCGGCGCTTCGAAGGTGCTGAGCTCTTCCAGCGCGCCATGTCGCTGATCGGCATTCTCCAGCCGCGCGATCATGTCGGCCGCCGCGCCCTCCAGATCGCCACGGCATAGCAGGAGGCTGGTCAGCGTGCTGGACGAGTCCTTGGTATGGGCCCGCGCATAAGCGAGATCTTCGTCGGCGGCCGGCTGATTGCCGAGGCGATGGTTGGCGCACCCGCGGACGCCGACCACTTGCATGATGCCGTAAGGGCTTGCCGCACCGTCACTTGTATCAAGCGATGCAAGCGTCTGGATCGCCCCGGCGGAATCGCCGGTCGTCAGTTGCAGGTTGGCAAGGTTGATCGTCTGGCTGACGTTCGGCGCGTCGTCTTCCTTGATCGCACTCGCGGTGCGCAAGGCGGCGAGCGCGGCGGGGACATCGCCGTTGGTGTAGTGCGCACGCGAGATCTGATCCCACCACCAGATCACGTTATCTTCGCGGTCGCTGAGTGGCGCGTCACTCTTGATCGCCGGCTCGATCGCATGGAGGGCGGCCAGCGCTTCCTTTGGGCGGCCGAGCAGGCGCAGATCTTGCGCGACGTCGATCACCGGCCGGATCGCATTGGGAAAACGGCCGATCTGGGTGCGCGCCTGTGCAAGGTGCCGCTCCGTCGTGGCGCGCAGATCGAGTGTTTCGCCAAAGACAGGGCGGAAGCGGGGATCGAGGCTGAGCGAGATGAGCAACGATGGATTGGTGAGGAGACGCGCAATGGCATCTGCCTTGTCCTGCTCCCCCGCGTCGGCGAGCAGCAGGGCGTAGCGCATACGAAAGCCCTCGGTGCTGCCGCCGGGCTCTTCGGGCCAGTAGCTGCCATCCGCCAGCAGGGCGAGGTAGCGGCGGCGCAATGCCGTTTCGTTGGCGCGGCGCAGTTCCAGGTCGACGTAGTTCAGCCACCCCAAGGAAATCTGGTTGAGCATCAGCGGCCGCTCCCTGGCGACCGCTTCGAAGGAGGTGACCAGCGCAGGCCAGTTTTTCGCCCGAGACTCTCCGTCGAGCCGCACGCCCCAGACACCGTTGCCGGTGCCGGCCATCTCCGTCGCCCGCAGCGCGTCCGCATAAGCTGCGTCCTTGTCGCCAGCTTCTGCAAGACAAAGCGCGGAGAATTCCAGCGTCACCCGGCGAACGAAGTCATCCTGCTGGTAATCGGGCATCTTCTTCAGGCGTGTCACCGACGCGAGCACCGTCGGGCAATCCTGTTTGTCATAGGCGGCGGTGGCTTTCTGCAGCTCCGCAGATGCTGCGGATGATGGCTCAGCGGCGGCGCTCGAGGCACCCGCAAGCAATACGGCAGCCGTCAACATCTTCAGCATCAGCAATCCCCCCGACGCCGTCCGTAGCATGATTACGGCAGCGTTCCAGAGATGGAGTGGACGCTTGCTTCACCGGCGCTACGATGCGCGCAAACAAACAAGAGAAAGGCGAGGGATGACTGATCTGGTGCTGCTCGAGGTGGACGATGGCGTCGCCACGGTAACGCTGAACCGGCCAGAGGCGATGAACGCCCTGTCCACGGCGCTGCGATCACAGCTTTACCGCGTGATGACCGAGGTGGACGGCGATGAGTCCGTCCGGGCGGTCGTGCTTACCGGCGCGGGCGAGCGGGCGTTCACCGCCGGGCTTGACCTGAAGGAGCTGGGCTCGCAGGCGGGCGCGCTGGGATCCGCCAATGCGACCGGCGCCAATGAGAATCCGGTGAAGGCGATCGAACTTTGTCGCAAGCCGGTGATCGGTGCGATCAACGGCGTCGCCATCACCGGCGGCTTCGAGGTCGCGCTTGCCTGCGATATCCTGGTCGCCAGCGAGAACGCCCGGTTCGCCGATACGCACGCGCGGGTCGGGGTGATGCCGGGCTGGGGGCTCAGCCAGAAGCTGTCACGGCTGATCGGGATCAGTCGCGCAAAGGAGCTGTCGCTCAGCGGCAATTTCCTTGATGCGGTGACGGCGGAACGCTGGGGGCTGGTCAACCGGGTGGTTCCTGCGGGCGAGCTGCTGGCGACCGCGCGCAAGCTCGCGAGCGACATCGCTTCTGCCGACGCGGCGTTCATCGCGGCGTACAAGAAACTGATCGATGACGGCTTTGCCCGGCCGTTCGGCGCAGCGATGGAGCTGGAGCACGAACGATCGTCGGCTGCCAACCGGGCGGTGACGCCCGAGGCGGTGGAAGCGCGCAGGGCCGCCGTGCAGGCGCGCGGACGTTCACAATGATGCTTTGATTCGGCCGATCCCGCGCTAGTCTCGCCCCGGGGACATCCGGGGGGAAGAGGATCATGAACTGGCGCGGGCTGCTGGCCCTTCTATGCGGGCTGGCGATGGCGCCGGCCGCTCAGGCTGAGTGGCTGGAGGCGAAATCCAGGCACTTCACCTTATATTCGGACAGCAGCGAGAAGGCGCTGCGGCGCCAGTCAGAGGCGCTGGAGCGGCTCGACTGGGGGTTACGCCGGTTCCTGAACGTGCCGGACGAGCCGGACATCGCGTCGCGCAAGGTGACGGTGTTCATGGTCGATGATGGCGATGTGCGGCGGCTCTGCCGATGCACCAACGCCGCCGGCTTCTATTTCTCTCGCGTCAGCGGTTCGATCGCCTTTGGTGCCAAGGGCGGGTGGACCGAGGGCAACGATTGGGGCCGCATCGTCCTGTTCCACGAATACGCCCACCACTTCCTGCTCGGCACCTACAATATCGCCTTTCCCGCCTGGTATTCGGAAGGCTTTGCCGAATTCGCCTCAACCATGCGGATCACGGAGGAAAGCGCGACCATCGGCCATGCCGCGCAGCACCGCGCCTACGGGCTGCTCTCGGGCGAGCGTCTGACGGCGCGCCAGATGCTCGATCCGGCCACGCAGCTCGCCGGATCGCAGATGGATGCCTTTTACGGGCGCGGCTGGCTGATGACGCATTATTTCAGCTTCGATCGGGCGCGGAATACGCAGTTCCTGGCCTATCTGTCTGCGATCAACCGGGGTACGCCGGCGATCACCGCCGCCGAAGAAGCGTTCGGCGATCTGAAGCTGCTGGATAGGAAACTTTCCTCTTATCTGGGGCAGCGTCGGCTGCTTGGCATGACCATGCCGCTGGCCGGCCAGCCGGTGCCGCCCGTTGCCATCAGGCGGCTGACCGACGGAGAGGCCGACATGATCGACCTGCGCATGCAATCGCTGCGTGGAGTCGATAACGACAGCGCTGCCAAACTTTATGCCAAGGCGGCACCCATTGGGGCGCGTTACCAGAACGATCCCGTGGTGCAGGGCTGGATGGCCGAGATGGCCTATGATGCCGGGCATGATGAGGCGGCGCTTGCGGCGGCCGACAAGGCGATCGCGCGCGATCCCGCATCCGTGCAGGCGTTACTCTATCAGGGCTTCGTCAAGCTGCGCCAGGTTCGTCTCGCCAAATCGACCGACGCCAAAGCGTGGGCAGGCGTGCGTGCCAGCATCGTGAAGGCAAACCGGGTCGACCCCGATGATGCGGAGCCCTTGTGGTGGTTCTGGCAGACCTTCAAACTTCAGGGGATCGCGCCAACGCCGTCGGCGCTCAAGGGGCTGCACCGCGCACAGGAGCTTGCGCCACAGGACAATGACGTGCGCTTTGCCGCCGCCCTGGCGCGGATCGAGGCGGGCGAGATCCCGGCCGCGCAGCGCCTGCTGCGGCCGCTTGCCTTCCATCCGCACGCGCCGGCGAACAACGCCGCGAGTCGCGTGCTGGCGGCGCTGGACGCCGGGAAGAAGGGGACGGAAGCGATCTCCGCCGGGCTTGAGGCGAACGAGGAGGAGGAGCGCGCGACGGCGGCGCAGGACTGATACGGTGTGGCGGAGCCGGGGCGGGAAGGCAGTGTCGCCGCGCGGTCAGCCGCCATTCTCGCGAAACAGCGTCAGCGTGCGGTCTCGTGCCAGCTCGGCGGAAGGCTCGTGATAATCCTTGCGGCGATCCGAGTTGAAGCCGTGCCCTGCTTCATAAACGTGGATCTCGGCGAGCGGGAAGTCCTTCGCGATCACCGCCTCCACGCCCTCCATCGGAATGCCGCGATCGTAGCGCCCGAAATGGGCGATCACCGGCACGCGCGGCGGCGCCTCTTCCGCGAAGGATGGGATCATGCTGCCATAATAGGCCGAGGCCGCGGCCACCCCGCCCAGCTTCGTCGCAGCCGCCCAGGCGATCGAGCCGCCATAGCAATAGCCGACGACGAACACCGGGCCCTTGCCGCGCAGGGCATCGATGCAGGTTTGCGTATCCTTGAGCGACAGATCGAACGGGTGGAGCGTGCGGGCGAGTTCAACCGCGCGGTCGAAATCGGGGCCGGTGTAGCTCGCTTCGAATCCGGGATGCTCACGATCGAACAGGGCAGGGGACAGGACTTCATACCCCTCGCTGGCGTAATCGTCGGCCATTTCCCGGATGTGATCGGTGACGCCGAAGATCTCCTGCACCAGCACCACGCCGCCGCGGCGCACCCTCTCGGGAGAGGCATGATAAACGGCGATCGTCGCGCCGTCGCTCATCGTCATCCGGACCGTTTCGCCCATTGTGATGTCCTCGTTACAGCTTGTTGCATCAACGCTACCCCTTTGCTACGCGCCGGCCAACCCAAGCGACGGCGCCACTCGCGCGTCGTGTTTTCGCATGGGGGCTTACTCTTAGTGCGAACGGGGATCGAATCGCGTGGATGGTTCCAGCGGTAATCTAGGCAGCAGCATCCAGGCGAGCCTGGGCGGGCGTTATGCGACCGCGCTGTTCGACCTCGCCGAACAGGCGAAGACGATCGATGCGGTGGAGGCGAGCCTGGCAAAGGTCCGCGCCGCGCTTGATCAATCCGACGATTTCAAGGCGCTGACGACATCGCCGGTGGTGGCGCGCGACGCCGCGAGCAAGGCCGTGCTCGGCACGGCGGACGAGCTGGGCGTCGATCCGACGACCCGCAAGTTCCTGGGCGTGCTGGCGCAGAACCGCCGTCTGGCGCAGCTTCCCGCGATCATCCGCGCTTTTCGCTCCCTCGCCGCGCGCCACCGCGGCGAAGTCACCGCCGAAGTGACCAGCGCCCATGCGCTGACCGACGATCAGGTTGCCGAGCTGAAGCAGCAGCTGCGCCAGCGTGTCGGCCGCGAGGTTTCGGTTGACCTGTCAGTTGACCCGGCGCTGCTTGGCGGGCTTGTCGTCCGCATCGGCTCCCAGATGATCGATTCGTCGATCCGTACCCGCTTGAATGCGCTTGCCAGCGCGATGAAGGGCTAAGAACAATGGATATCCGCGCCGCAGAAATCTCCAAGGTCATCAAGGATCAGATCGCCAATTTCGGCACCGAGGCCCAGGTCAGCGAGACCGGCCAGGTGCTCAGCGTCGGTGACGGCATCGCCCGCATCTATGGCCTCGACAACGTCCAGGCGGGCGAAATGGTCGAGTTCGCCAATGGCGTGCAGGGCATGGCGCTGAACCTCGAGGCCGACAATGTCGGCGTCGTGATCTTCGGCTCGGACGCCGAGATCAAGGAAGGCGACACCGTCAAGCGCACCGGCACCATCGTGGACGTGCCGGTCGGCAAGGGGCTGCTCGGCCGCGTGGTCGATGGCCTCGGCAACCCGATCGACGGCAAGGGCCCGATCGTGTCGACCGAGCGTCGTCGCGTCGAGGTGAAGGCGCCGGGCATCATCCCGCGCAAGTCGGTGCACGAGCCGGTGCAGACCGGCCTGAAGGCGATCGACGCGCTGGTGCCGGTCGGCCGTGGCCAGCGCGAGCTGATCATCGGTGACCGTCAGACCGGCAAGTCGGCCGTCGCGATCGACACGTTCATCAACCAGAAGCAGGTGAACGCGGGCGACGACGAATCGAAGAAGCTGTACTGCATCTACGTCGCCGTCGGTCAGAAGCGCTCCACCGTCGCCCAGCTCGTCCGCACGCTGGAAGAGAATGGCGCGATGGAATATTCCATCATCGTCGCGGCGACCGCGTCCGACCCCGCGCCGCTGCAGTTCCTCGCGCCCTACACCGGCTGCGCGATGGGTGAGTTCTTCCGCGACAATGCAATGCACGCCGTGATCGTCTATGACGATCTTTCCAAGCAGGCCGTTGCGTACCGCCAGATGTCGCTGCTGCTGCGCCGTCCGCCGGGCCGCGAAGCCTATCCGGGTGACGTGTTCTATCTCCACTCGCGCCTGCTGGAGCGCGCGGCGAAGATGAACGACGCCAATGGCAACGGCTCGCTGACCGCGCTGCCGATCATCGAGACGCAGGCGGGCGACGTGTCGGCCTACATCCCGACCAACGTGATCTCGATCACCGACGGCCAGATCTTCCTCGAGACCGACCTGTTCTTCGCGGGCATCCGCCCGGCGATCAACGTGGGTCTGTCGGTGAGCCGCGTGGGTTCGTCGGCACAGACCAAGGCGATGAAGAAGGTGTCGGGCTCGATCAAGCTGGAGCTGGCGCAGTATCGCGAGATGGCGGCGTTCGCGCAGTTCGGCTCGGACCTCGACGCCTCGACGCAGAAGCTGCTGAACCGCGGTGCGCGCCTGACCGAGCTCTTGAAGCAGCCGCAGTTCTCGCCGCTGCCGTTCGAGGAGCAGACGGTGTCGATCTTCGCCGGCACCAACGGCTATCTCGACGGCGTGCCGGTGCAGGACGTGGTCCGCTACGAGGCGGCGATGCTGGCCTTCATGCGCGACCAGCATAGCGACACGCTGAAGCTGATCCGCGACAGCCGTGACCTTGGCGATGAGGCCAAGGGCAAGGTCGTGGCGGCGCTCGACGCGTTCGCGAAGACGTTTGCGTAACTGAATACTCCCTCTCCCCGCCGGCGGGGAGAGGGTAGGGGAGAGGGGCAGTCAAGGGCGTCGCGCTCTGGCACTGCCCCTCTCCCCGGCCCTCTCTCCACAAGTGGGGAGAGGGAGAAGAAGGACGGGCTCGCCCTCTCTCGGGGGAGAGGGAGTTAGAGGACTAGAATGGCAAGCCTAAAGGCCCTCAAGATCCGCATCGGCTCGGTGAAGTCGACGCAGAAGATCACCAAGGCGATGAAGATGGTCGCCGCCGCCAAGCTGCGCCGGGCGCAGGAAGCGGCCATGGCCGGCCGCCCCTATGCCGAGCGGCTGGAGGCAGTGATGGCCAGCCTCGCTTCCAAGGTGACCGTGAGCGAGAACAGCCCGAAGCTGCTTGCCGGCACGGGCAAGGACCAGGTTCACCTGCTGGTGGTCGCCACGTCGGAACGCGGCCTGGCGGGTGCGTTCAACACCAATATCGTTCGCGCCGCGCGCCGGAAGGCCGAGGAGCTGGAGCGTGCGGGCAAGACGGTGCGCTTCTATCTCGCCGGCAAGAAGGGCCGCGTGCTGCGCCGCTTCTATCCGACCGGGATCGCGGTGGATCACGAGCTTGGCCAGCACAAGGTGCTCGGCTTCGATCAGGCGCGTGAGATCGCCGACGATCTGATCGCGCGCTACGAGGCGGGCGAGTTCGACGTGGCGCATCTGTTCTTCGCCAAGTTCCAGTCGGCGCTGGTGCAGATCCCGACCGGCCAGCAGATCATCCCGGTGGCGGTGCCTGCCGGCGAAATCTCGACCGCGAACGACGGCGGCGCAGCGGTGGAATATGAGCCGGACGAGGAAGCGATCCTCGCCGAGCTGCTGCCGCGCAACGTCGCGATCCAGATCTTCCGCGCGATGCAGGAGAATGCTGCGTCCGAGCAGGGCAGCCGCATGACCGCGATGGACAATGCGACGCGCAATGCCGGTGACATGATCAAGCGGCTCTCGATTCAGTATAACCGCGCCCGTCAGGCGGCGATCACGACCGAGCTGGTCGAGATCATCTCGGGCGCGGAAGCGCTGTGATCCGGACGGGCATCCTGCTGCTGGCGGCGTGTGCCGCGGCGGGGTGCGGCGGTGCGCCCGGCGGGAACGATCAGGCGGCGGAGGCCGGCAATGCGCTGGCTGAGGCGAACAGCAGTTTTGCGTCCGCCAACCTGGCGGGTGGATCGTGGGACGGTGTGTTCGCCGATCCCCAGGCCTCGATCGACAAGTTCAACCGCCTCGGCCTGCGCGTTGGGCCCTATGCGCAAAAGGGCGACGTCTGGCGTGCGGATGCGGTGCCGGTCGCGATGACTGATCCTTCGGCGCCGAACACGGTCCAGGCCTTGTTCACCGCGACAGGCAGCGAGGCGGCGCTCGACCGCGTGACCTTCACGCTGGTGGAGCCGCTTGCCGCGAACGACCAGCAGGCGCGGGACCAGTTCGAGGCCTGGGTGAAGCAGGCCTTGTCGCAGCTTGGCGTCACGGGCGGGGACACCGCCGTGGCGGCGATCCATGGGCAGAAGCGGCTTGCCGGTTCGCTCAAGGGTGGTGCTGATTACGCAGTGACACGCGAGACAACGCCGGCAGACCGCCGTGTGGCCGTGACCTTTTCGCGCCCCACGCCTAAATTGAATGGGAACGGCCCGGCGGCGACTTGACGCTGGGACGACCCGAAGTTGCATGTAAAGACACCTCCTGCTCATCGCAGGTACGACGAAGAAGGTAGAAGCAAGATGGCCACCGTCCTCGAGGATCGCCCGACCACTTCGGGCAGCAACAATGTGGGCCGCATCAGCCAGGTGATCGGCGCCGTCGTTGACGTGACGTTCGACAACCACCTGCCGGCGATCCTGTCGGCGCTGGAGACCGAGAACAACGGCCAGCGGCTGGTTCTCGAAGTTGCCCAGCACCTGGGTGAGAACACCGTCCGCACGATCGCGATGGACTCAACCGAGGGCCTGACCCGCGGCCAGAACGTGACCGACACCGGTGCGCAGATCACCGTGCCGGTCGGTCCGGCGACGCTCGGCCGCATCCTGAACGTGGTCGGCGAGCCGATCGACGAGCGCGGTCCGGTGAACTCGGCGCATCATGCCCCGATCCACGCTTCGGCGCCGCTGTTCGTCGACCAGTCGACCGAAAGCGCGATCCTCGTGACGGGCATCAAGGTCATCGACCTGCTCGCGCCGTATGCGAAGGGCGGCAAGATCGGCCTGTTCGGAGGCGCCGGCGTGGGCAAGACCGTGCTCATCCAGGAACTGATCAACAACATCGCGAAGGGCCATGGCGGCACGTCGGTGTTCGCGGGCGTCGGTGAGCGTACCCGCGAGGGCAACGACCTGTACCACGAGTTCCTCGACGCTGGCGTTATCGCCAAGGACGCCGATGGCAACCCGACGAGCGAGGGTTCCAAGGTGGCGCTGGTATTCGGCCAGATGAACGAGCCGCCGGGCGCCCGCGCACGCGTCGCACTGTCGGGCCTGACGATCGCCGAATATTTCCGCGACCAGGAAGGCCAGGACGTGCTGTTCTTCGTGGACAACATCTTCCGCTTCACCCAGGCGGGCGCGGAAGTGTCCGCACTGCTGGGCCGTATTCCGTCGGCGGTGGGCTATCAGCCGACGCTGTCGACCGACATGGGCGCGCTGCAGGAGCGCATCACGTCGACCAACAAGGGCTCGATCACCTCGGTGCAGGCCGTGTACGTGCCGGCGGACGACCTTACCGACCCGGCGCCGGCAACGTCGTTCGCGCACCTTGACGCGACGACGGTGCTCAGCCGTGCGATCTCCGAGCTCGGCATCTATCCGGCGGTGGATCCGCTGGACTCGACCAGCCGCGTTCTCGAGCCGCGCGTCGTCGGCCAGGAGCATTACGAGACGGCCCGTGCGGTGCAGACCATCCTGCAGAAGTACAAGTCGCTGCAGGACATCATCGCCATTCTCGGCATGGACGAGCTTTCCGAAGAGGATAAGCTGACCGTCAGCCGCGCGCGCAAGATCCAGCGCTTCCTGTCGCAGCCGTTCCACGTCGCCGAGGTGTTCACCAACATCCCGGGCAAGTTCGTGCAGCTTGAGGATACCGTCCGCTCGTTCAAGGCGGTGGTGAACGGCGAGTATGATCACCTGCCGGAAGCGGCCTTCTACATGGTCGGCGGCATCGATGAAGTCGTCGCCAAGGCCGAGAAGCTGGCGCAGGAGGCGTAATTGGTTCTCCCTCTCCCCATCTGTGGGGAGAGGGTGGCCGAGCGCAGCGAGGTCGGGAGAGGGGCAGTGTGCCACGGCTCTTGACTGCCCCCCTCCCCGACCCTCTCCCCGCAAGCGGGGAGAGGGAGAAGAGAAGAAGACATGCTCCATTTCGAACTCGTTACGCCTGAACGCCTCGTCCGCAGCGAGGACGTGTATATGGTCACCGTTCCCGGCACCGAGGGCGACTTCGGCGTGCTGGAGGGCCATGCGCCATTGATGTCGACCGTCCGCGACGGCGATCTGCTGGTCCACAAGACCCAGGGCGCTGCGCCGGAGACGATCGCGATCCGTGGCGGATTTGCGGAAGTGAACGCTAACGGGCTGACGGTGCTGGCGGAACACGCCGGCTGACTTCGCGTCGCCGTTGGTAGTGAGGAAGCGCGGTCGCCGAGGGGCGGGCGCGCTTTTTCTTTTGTTCTTCCTTCGCCATGTCGGACTGGCTTCCCTCTCGCCGCTCATGCCGTGCGGAGTTGAGGCACTGGCGAGGCACTGTGACGCTGGTGGCTTGCCCCTAAACTTCGCCTGGCACGAACGGGGGAAGGATGAGGCGCGCCGCGTTGCAGTGAAGCCCAAGCACCTTCAGCCGTTCGCCCTGAGCCTGTCGAAGGGCGTGTTCCGGGCACGTACTTCGACGGGCTCAGTACGAACGGCGGGTGGGGGCCGATCCGATCAAGAACCACTCTGCGCGAAGCTGCGGCGCAGGAAGTCGGCGTAAATGTCGGTCAGCAGGTGCAGGTCAGCGACCGCGACCGCCTCGTCCAGCTTGTGCATCGTTGCGTTGAGCAGGCCGAACTCGACCACAGGGCAGAGCGCCGATAAGAAGCGTGCGTCGGACGTGCCGCCGGTGGTGGACAGCTCCGGGACGATGCCGGTTTGCGCCTCGATGGCTGCGGACAACGTGGCGGAGAGCGCGCCGGGCTGGGTGAGGAACGCCTCACCGGAAACCTTTGGCGTGACGATCGCCTCCGGCGCGTGGCGGTGGACGATTGCCGCGATGCGCGTGGCGAGATCATCGCCGCGGTGCGCGTCGTTGAAGCGGATCGAGAGGCGGGACGAGGCCTTGGCCGGGATCACGTTGGTGGCGGGATTGCCGACTGTAATATCGGTCACTTCGATGTTCGACGGCTGGAACCAGGCGTTGCCCTGGTCCAGCACGACCGCGTCGATCTCCGCCAGCGCGGCGATCAGGCGCGGGATCGGATTGTCGGCGAGATGGGGATAGGCGACATGGCCCTGACGGCCCGGCACGTCGATCCAGATGTTGACCGAGCCGCGCCGCCCAATCTTGATCATGTCGCCAAGACGCGCCGTGGAGGTCGGTTCGCCGACAAGGCAAGCGTCGGGGGTGAGGCCGCGTGCTGCCATCCGGTCCATCAAGGCTCGGGTGCCGTAGATTGCGGGGCCTTCCTCGTCGCCGGTGATGATCAGGCTGGTGGTGCCGGGACCATCCACACGGGCGGCGGCAGCGACGAAGGCAGCGATCGCGCCCTTCATGTCCACCGCGCCGCGACCGTACAACAGGTCGCCGCGCACTTCGGGCTTGAAGGGGGCGCTGGTCCAGCCTTCGCCCGGCGGCACCACATCGACGTGGCCGGCGAAGGCGACGTGCGGACCGGAGGTGCCGCGGACGGCGAGAAGATTCTCGACCGGGCCGTCCGGCGCCTCCCCGGCGACGAAGCGGTCGACCGCGAAGCCAAGCGGTACGAGCGCCGCCTCCAGCACGTCAAACACTTCGCCGCGCGCGGGCGTGACGCTTTCGCAGGCGAGCAGCGCCTCAGCCAGCGCGACGACGTCCGTCATGGCGCGGATTGGGGAGATGAAGCCGGGCGCTCATATTGTTCGAGCACCCATTCCTCCTCCTGCGCGCCGGCGATCCAGTCCTGCATGAAGGGATGGGCGAGGACCGCTGCGATGTACGGGCCGGCGAAGCGCGCGATCGGCAGCGAATAGGTGACGATGCGGGTGCAGACGGGTGCGAACATGATGTCCGCCGCGCCGAACTCTCCGAACAGGAACTCGCCGTCGCCGCCCCAGCGGGCGCGGGCCTGCGCCCACAGTTCCATGATGCGGGTGAGATCCGCCGTCACCGCCTCCGACGGGGGCTGTGGCGGGTAGATCTGGCGCACGTTCATGCTGTGCTCGCGGCGCAGCGCCACGAAGCTGGAGTGCATTTCCGCCGCCATCGAGCGGGCCATGGCGCGCGGCGCCTCGTCCTTGGGCCAGAACAGGTCGCGGCCAGCCTTGTCGGCGAGAAATTCGACGATGGCGAGGCTGTCCCAAACCACCGTCTCGCCGTCCCACAGGATCGGCACCTTGCCCGACGAGGGGGCAAATTCGGCGCCCTCTCGGCGCTTGTCCCAATCCTGATCGTACATCGGCACGACCACTTCCTCGAAGGGAATGCCTGACTGTTTGCACGCCAGCCAGCCGCGCAGCGACCAGGAGGAATAGGCCTTGTTGCCGATGATAAGCTTCATGGGCGAGAGGGGTAGAGGTTGGCAGGGCGTGAGGCAACGGGGTGCAGGAGATCCGCGCACCTGCCCCGTATCGCCCTGAGCCTATCCGCGGGCGTGTCTCGGGCGGGGTGCTTGGGGCGGTTCTTCGACAAGCTCAATCGGAACGGGGGAGGTGTGCTCCCGCGCTCCGCCCGATCAACCGATGGCTTCAATCACCGCGGCGCGGAGTTCGGGGATGCCCATGCCCTTTTCCGACGAGGTGGCGATGATGTCGGGGTGCGCGGCCGGATGCTTGCGTGCCTCGGCGATCGTGCGCTCCGTCACTTCGGCAAGTTCGGTCGCCTTGATCTTGTCAGCCTTGGTCAGGACCATGCGGTAGCTGACGGCAGCCTTGTCGAGCATCTCGAGGATCTCGCGATCGACGTCCTTGATCCCGTGGCGCGCATCGATGAGCACCAGGGCGCGCTTCAGCACCTGACGCCCGCGCAGGAAATCATTCACCAGGAAGCGCCACTTCTTCACCATGTCCTTCGGCGCCTTGGCAAAGCCGTAGCCGGGCATGTCGACCAGGCGGAACGTCAGCGGGTCGCCCACGTCGAAGAAGTTCAGCTCCTGCGTTCGGCCGGGTGTCACCGACGTACGCGCGAGTGTCTTGCGACCGGTGAGCGCGTTGATCAGGGACGACTTGCCGACGTTGGAGCGGCCGGCGAAGGCGACTTCGGGAACGTCAGCGCCGGGAAGAAACTGGAGCGAGGGTGCGGACTTCAGGAAGGTGATCGGGCCGGCAAAGATCTTGCGGGCGGATTCGATCGCCTCGGGCGAGCGGGCCGGATCATGATCCTGCGTCATCGCTTCCGCGCCAGCCTGCGGCTGGTGTTCCTCCGCAGGCTGGGATGGATCGGTCATTTCGCGGGCGCTTCCTTGAGGCCGGGGTGGCGGGCGTAGAGCAGCTTCTGCTGCAGGATGGTGAGCACGTTGGACGTGATCCAGTAGATCTGCAGACCGACCGCGAACGGCGCCATGACGAACATCAGGACCCAGGGCATCAGCGCGAAGATCTGCTTCTGCGCCTCGTCCATCGGCGCCGGGTTCAGCTTGAACTGGAAATACATGCTGATGCCGAGCAGGATCGGGACGACGCCGATCGCCAGGAACGAGGGCGGGGTGAAGGCGAGCAGGCCGAACAGGTTCACCGGGGTGAGCGGATCGGGCGCGGACAGATCCTTGATCCAGCCCACGAACGGCTGGTGACGCATTTCGATCGTCAGCATCAGCATCTTGTACAGGGCGTAGAAGATCGGGATCTGAAGCAGCGTGGGGGCGCAGCCGGCGAGAGGATTGACCTTCTCCGCCTTGTACAGCGCCATGATCTCCTGCTGCATCCGCGCCTTGTCGTCCTTGTAGCGCTCCTGGATCGCCTTCATCTTCGGCTGCACGGCCCGCATGTTGGCCATGGAGGCGAACTGCCGCTGCGCGATTGGGAACATGAGGAGACGGATCGTCAGCGTGAGCAGGATGATCGCGACGCCAAAGTTGCCGAGGTGCGTGAACAGCCAGTCGAGATAATAGAAGATCGGCTTCTCGATCAGGCGGAACCAGCCCCAATCGAGCGCATAATCGAGCCGCGGGGCGATGCCGCTGTCCGTATATTTGTCGAGCAGGCGCACTTCCTTGGCACCGGCGAAGAAGCGGCTGGTCTGACTGACCTGGCGTCCGGGCTGAAGCAGCTGAGCGTTGGAGGTGTAGTCGCCCTGATAAGCCTTGTTCGCGCCGGCGCGGAACTGGCCATCGAAGGCGCGCGACTGATCGGGGATCAGCGCCGTCAGCCAGTATTTGTCGACGAAGCCGAGCCAGCCCCCCGTGGTCGTGAACTTCTGCGCTGCCTCGTCCACGTCCTTATAGTCGGCGTCGTAATCGGCCTTGTCGTTGTGGACCGACATTGGGCCGACGTGGATCGTCCAGCTGTCCGGATCCTTGGACACGCCGGCACGGTTGACGAGACCATAAGCCGCGACCGGCACGGCGCCGGCGCCACCGTTCGCCACCGTCTGCTTCACGCTGAACATATAGCCGTCATCGACCGACAGCTCGATCGCGAAGCGCTGGCCCTGTGCGTTGGCTGCCGTGAGGGTAACGGGCTTGCCGGGGGCGAGCAGCTGTGACGAAGCAGTCCAGACGGCGTCTGCCGCAGGCGGCGACAGGCCGTCGTCGCGCCAGCCGAAGCCGGCGAAATAGGCGTCGGGCGCACCGGCGGGGGAGAGCAGGCGAACCGGCGGCGAGTCCTTCGCCACCGTTTCCTTGTAGTTCTTGAGCACGAGATCGTCGATGCGCGCGCCCTTGAGGTTGATCGAGCCGTGCATGGTCGGCGTGTCGATCTGGACGCGTGGGCTCTCGCGCAGCACCGCCGTCCGATCGCGGATCGCGGCGGGTGAATCAGCGGTGGGATCAGCCTCGGGCTTGGGCAGGACCTTGGTCTTGCCGTCCTCGATCTTCGTCACCGGGGGATTGGCCGTCGGAAAGAACCGATTCTGGATCAGCGGCCAGCCGAACAGGATCAGCGCCGCGAGCACCGCGAACAGGACGAAATTCTTGTTATCTTGCTTCACGAGCGCCCAATTCCCTTACGGCACTGGATCATAGCCGTGCCCGCCCCACGGATGACAACGGGCGATGCGCTTCGCCGCCAGCCAGCCGCCACGTGCGGCCCCATAGCGGCGCAACGCCTCGATTGCATAGGCCGAACAGCTTGGCTGATACCGGCACGACGACGGCAGGATCAGCGATGGGCCGAGTTGCCATCCACGCGCGATGAGGATCAGCAGCCGCGCGATCATCGGCTGACCTTGCGCAGCGCCTTGCTGAGTTCCGCGCGCAGGCTGGCGTAATCGCGCTCGATGCCGCCCATCCGCCCGATCAGCACATGATCGGCACCGGATACACCTTCGCCTGGCAACAGATCACGCGCCAAAGCGCGCAACCGGCGTTTCATCCGGTTACGTACAACAGCGTTGCCGATCTTCTTGGTGACAGTATAGCCGACGCGTATCGTCGGGTCGCCGTCATCCCGTGGGCGCACCAGAAGCACGAAACCGGGCATCGGCGCGCGCCGTCCAGCATTCGCCGCCAGGAAATCCCGGCGGCGAGTTAGCATGGTCAAGCTTGTATCCGTCTTGTCCTGAAAGACGGTTAGGCCGACAGCTTCTTGCGGCCGCGTGCGCGGCGCGCACGGATCACGGCGCGACCGCCGACCGTCGCCATCCGTGCACGGAAGCCGTGACGGCGTGCCCGCACCAGGTTGCTCGGCTGAAAGGTCCGCTTCATCGTTCATTCCCGAATCTGAAAAATAAAGGCCGCCACGAGGGACGGCCCGAATGGTGCGCGGCATAAGCGAAGGCGCGCGGCAAGTCAACGCGAGCCTAGCGCCCGACTTCGCGCGCGGCGACGCCGTTCACTGGGGCGGCGCATGGCGCGATCAGCGAGCCCACCGATCCGCGGCCAGCGACGCTTCAACCGGGCCCAGCGCACCTGCGCCCAACGCGAGTTGCGCAGGATGAGGACCATGCCGCCAGCGAAGAGGAAGATCCCACCGGGCCCGGGCAGCGGGCCCATCACTGCCGCGCCCAGCAGGAGCAGGCAGCCCAGGATCAGTTGCAGGATACGCATGGCGGGGTGGCGATCACGCATGCCGCCCATGTGGCGAGGGTGTGTTGCATTGGCAAGACGGCGCGAGAGAGCTTCGCAGCGCCGGCAAAGCAGGTATGAACAGGATGGGGAGCAGGGGGGATCTATGGCGGCGATTGTCGCGACGGTGGCGTATCTGGGGCTGGAGGCGCGCGCCGTTGAGGTTCAGGTTCAACTGATCGCGGGACTGCCGGCGTTCAACCTGGTGGGCCTTGCCGACAAGGCGGTCGGCGAAAGCCGCGAGCGGGTGCGCGGGGCAATCGCGGCAATGGGCCTGGCGCTGCCGCCCAAGAGAATAGCGGTCAATCTGTCGCCGGCGGACCTGCCGAAGGAAGGATCGCACTTCGACCTGCCGATCGCGCTTGGTCTGTTGGCGGCGATGGGCGTGGTGGACGCCGAGGCGATTGCGGAGTTCGTGATCGTCGGTGAGTTGGCGCTGGATGGCCGGATCGCGCCCTCTCCGGGTGTGCTGCTGGCCGCGCTCCATGCGGCCGAAATCGGGAAAGGGCTGATCTGTCCCGCGGCGCAGGGCGCCGAGGCGGCGTGGAGCGGCTCGATCCAGGTGGTGGCGGCACCGGACCTGTTGTCGCTGATCAATCACCTGAAGGGCCACGGGCTTTTGCCTGCACCCCGGACAGGCGAGGTGGAGGCGGCGGGGAGTGGGCCGGATCTACGGCAAGTACGCGGGCAGGAGACGGCGAAGCGGGCGCTGGAGATTGCCGCGGCCGGCAATCACAACCTGCTGATGGTTGGCCCGCCCGGGTCTGGCAAGTCGCTGATGGCGTCCTGTCTGCCCGGCATCCTCCCGCCGCTGGACCCTGGCGAAGCGCTGGAAGTTTCCATGGTGCAATCGGTGGCAGGCACGCTGGAGGGCGGGCGGCTGACCCGCACGCGACCCTTCCGCGCACCGCATCATTCGGCATCCATGGCGGCGCTGACGGGTGGCGGGCTCAAGGTGCGGCCGGGCGAGGTGAGCATGGCCCATCTGGGCGTGCTGTTCCTGGACGAGCTTCCCGAGTTCCAGCGCGCGGTTCTCGACTCGTTGCGCCAGCCATTAGAGTCCGGAACGGTAAGCGTAGCGCGAGCGAATGCGCATGTGACGTTCCCGGCGCGGGTGCAGCTGGTCGCGGCGATGAACCCGTGCCGTTGCGGCTATCTGGGAGATGCCGGGCTCGCATGCGCGCGGGCGCCGAAATGCGCAGGCGATTATCAGGCGAAGGTGTCCGGGCCGCTGCTCGACCGCATCGATCTGCACGTGGAGGTGCAGGCGGTGAGCGCGGCGGACCTGATGCTGCCGCCCCCATCCGAGGGGTCGGCGGAGGTCGCGGCGCGCGTTGCACAGGTGCGCGCGATCCAGACTGAGCGGTATCGTGACCATCCGGCTCGCACGAACGCGGACATCGATGGAGACCTGCTAGAGCGCTTCGCCACGCCGGATGACGGTGGTCGCGCGCTTCTTGCCCAGGCAGCGGAAGCGATGCGGCTCTCGGCGCGCGGGTACACGCGGATCTTGCGGGTGGCGCGCACCATTGCCGACATGGCGGGCAGCGCCAGCGTCGGGCGGATCCATGTCGCGGAAGCGCTCAGCTACCGCCGGCAGCCGCCGCGAAATTGAGCGCCGTTGGCGTATTCAGCTGGCGAGGCGGCGCTCTGCTGGCGCCGCGACAGTGCCGGCGGACAGCAGCCGGCGCTCCGCCAGCAGCCGCCGAGTATTGGCGGCATCCGTCGGTCGCCCGTACAGATAGCCTTGGCCCCGGGCGCAGCCGAGCGCACGCATTCTCGTCTCGGCCGCCAGATCCTCGATCCCCTCCGCCGTGACCGGCAAATTCAGGCTGGCGCCGATGCTCGCCACGGCGCCCACCAGGGCTGCGCTGTCCGGATCGGCGGCAATCGCCTGCACGAAGCTGCGGTCGATCTTGATCCGGTCGAAAGGCAACGCGCGCAGGTGGCCGAGGCTGGAATAACCGGTGCCGAAATCATCGAGCGCCACGCGGATGCCCTGATTCTTCAGGCTGCCGATGATCGACTGCGCCAGCGCGAGATTTTCCAGCAAGGCGCGCTCGGTAATCTCGATTTCCAACCGGTGCGCTGGAAAGCCGGTTTCGAGCAGCAGCTTGATGATCTTCTGCGGTAACCAGGCATCGCGCAGCTGCACCGCCGACACATTGATCGAGAGCGTCAGGGCAGAATCCCAGTCCCGTGCCGCATGAAACGCTTGCCGCATCACGGACTTGGACAGATCGGCGATCATGCCCGTCCGCTCGGCGATCGGGATGAAACGATCGGGGCTGATCTGGCCTTGCAGCGGATGCTGCCAGCGGGCGAGCACCTCGAAGCCGAGGAGCTGGCCGGTGGCGAGGTCGATCTGCGGATCGAAATGAGGAACGATCTGCCCGGCGGGAATGGCGGCGCGCAAGGCGCTTTCCAGCTCATTGCGGGCGTGCAGGGCGCGCGCCATTTCAGGGTCGAACCAACTGAAGCGGTTCCTGCCGGCTTCCTTTGCCGCATACATGGCAATGTCAGCGGCGCGGATCAGCGTTTCGATGGAGGCGCGCTCCTGGTCCGAGCGGGCAATGCCGATCGAAGCGGAGACGTGAATCGAGGTATCGCCAAGGTCGATCGGGCATGCCAGCCGGCTGACCAGCCGCTCCGCAATCCGCTGCACGGTCTGCGGATCCGCCGGATTGAAGGCGAAGATGCAGCCGAATTCGTCACCGCCGACTCGAGCGGCCAGCGACAGGGGAGGCAACTCGCTGCTGATCTCCGCCGCTACCCGGGCGAGGAGCGAGTCGCCCACGGCATGGCCGTGAAGATCGTTGATCGTCTTGAACCGGTCGAGGTCGATCATCAGCATGGCGACGGCGAGGCGGCGCTGGGCGGCGTCCTGGATCATCGCGGCGCCCTCCTCGACAAGCGCGCGGCGGTTCAGAAAGCCGGTGAGCGGATCCTTGATCGACAGTCGGCGCGCACCCTCCGTGCTGTCCAGCTGATGCCGGAGGCGCCTGGCGAGCTCGCGGTGTCGCCGGCGACCCTCCAGGATCACGGCGAGGTTCAGGAGCAGGGCGATGGTGAGTGGCCAGACCAGCGGGCCGGCGGCGGCTGGCCCGTTGCGGGTGACGACTACGATCACCGCCCCCATGACGATGACGCACAGCGCAACCGCGGCCATCGTGACGAGGCCGATCGGCAGTGTGCGCATATCGCGCCCGTCTTGGCGCGCAGGCTCGTGGGCGATCGATCCATCCATGTCGCCCCATTTTGCGGCGATAGTATGTAGAAGGCGTTAATGGCTGTCCGGCTTGCGCTGGAGGAGTGCTTCCGCTACAGGCCGCGCACGTTCCGTTGTTGAACGCTGAAGACAAGCGCCCATGTGGTGCACGCTGGCCGGCGAGGTTTCGCCCGCCGGCGCTTTTGCGTTTGGGCCGGAAGAAGGGAGTTTTGGCGCGATGTTCGACAGTCTGAGCGATCGTCTTGGCGGCGTATTTGACCGCCTGCGCGGTCGTGGCGCGCTGACCGAGGCGGACGTGCGCCAGGCGATGCGCGAAGTGCGCGTCGCGCTGCTCGAGGCGGACGTCGCGCTGCCGGTGGCTCGACAGTTTGTCGATGATGC
Organism: Sphingomonas sp. OV641; assembly: GCF_900109205.1. Lineage (NCBI taxonomy): Bacteria > Pseudomonadati > Pseudomonadota > Alphaproteobacteria > Sphingomonadales > Sphingomonadaceae > Sphingomonas > Sphingomonas sp. OV641. The sequence continues at coordinate 559,452 of NZ_FNZB01000001.1, forward strand.
CACCGAAAAGGCGATTGGCCAGAACGTGCTGCGCTCGGTCACGCCGGGGCAGCAGGTCGTCAAGATCGTCCATGATGCGCTGGTCGCGATGCTGGGCGGGGATGATCCGCAGGCGGCCGAGCTGAAGATCGACGTCACGCCCCCGGCGGTGGTGATGATGGTCGGCCTCCAGGGCTCGGGCAAGACGACCACGACCGCGAAGATCGCCAAGCGCCTGTCGGGCGGCCAAATGGGTCGTGACCGCAAGAAGGTGCTGATGGCGTCGCTGGACGTCAACCGCCCGGCGGCGCAGGAACAGCTCGCCACGTTGGGCACGCAGGTCGAGGTGCAGACGCTGCCGATCGTCGCCGGGCAGCAGCCGGTCGAGATCGCCCGTCGCGCGCTGCAGGCGGCGAAGCTGCAGGGCTTCGACGTGCTGATGCTCGACACGGCAGGTCGCCTCCACGTCGATCAGGCGCTGATGGACGAGATGAAGGCGGTGGCGGACATTGCCACGCCGCAGGAAATCCTGCTCGTCGTCGACTCGCTGACCGGCCAGGACGCGGTCAATGTCGCGCAGAGCTTCTCTGAGCAGGTGCCGCTGACCGGCGTGGTGCTGACCCGCATGGACGGCGATGCGCGCGGCGGCGCAGCGCTCTCGATGCGTGCCGTGACGGGCAAGCCGATCAAGTTCGCCGGCGTTGGCGAGAAGATGGATGCGCTGGAGGCATTCCATGCCGAGCGCGTGGCCGGCCGGATCCTCGGCATGGGCGATGTCGTCAGCCTGGTCGAGAAGGCGGCGGAGTCGATCCAAGCGGAAGACGCCGAGCGCATGGCGGCGAAGCTGGCCAAGGGCCAGTTCGACATGAACGACCTGCGTGGGCAGCTGGCGCAGATGCGACGCATGGGCGGCCTTGGCGCACTCGCCGGCATGATCCCGGGCATGAAGAAGGCGCAAGCGGCGATGGCCAATGGCGCCGTGGACGAGCGCATCCTGTTGCGCATGGACGCGATGATCACGTCCATGACGCCGAAGGAGCGCGTGAAGCCTGAGCTGATCAACGCCAAGCGCAAGATCCGCATCGCCAAGGGCAGCGGCACGACCGTGCAGGACGTGAACAAGCTCCTGAAGATGCACCAGGAAATGTCCACCGCGATGAAGAAGATACGCAAGATGGGCGGCATCAAGGGGATGCTGTCCATGCTTGGCAAGGGTGGCCCGGGAGGCGGCATGGCAGGCCTCGGCAATGCGCTGGGCGGGCCGGAGCTGGGCGACATGCTGGGCAAGGCTGGCGGCGGCGGTTTGCCCGGCCTGCCTGGCCTTGGTGGTGGCGGCGCCCTGCCGCCAGGATTTCCGAAGTTCAAGAAGTAACGTTTTCAGATATCTAGAAGGAAGAAGTACCAATGGCACTGAGCATTCGCCTGTCGCGTGGCGGTTCGAAGAAGCGTCCGTATTACCGCATCGTCGTTGCCGATGCGCGCAGCCCGCGTGACGGCCGCTTCATCGAGAAGATCGGCAACTACAATCCGCTGCTCGCCAAGGACGACGAGAAGCGCGTGGTGCTGGACGCAGAGCGTGCGAAGCACTGGCTGAGCAACGGAGCGCAGCCGACCGACCGCGTTGCCCGCTTCCTCGACCTCGCCGGTGTGCGCGAGCGTGAAGCCCGCAACAACCCGAAGAAGGCGGAGCCGGGCGAGAAGGCCAAGGAGCGCGCCGAGGAGCGTGCCGAGAAGCTGAAGGCGCAGCAGGAGGCCGAAGCAGAAGCGGCGAACGCCGGTTCGGGCGAGACCGAAGCCGCCGAAGCGACCGCCGAGTAAGCATCCGATCCGATCATGGCGCGTTCCTTTCGGTTGAAAGGAGCTCGCCATGATTGCCGATCCAGACCCCCGGACCGCCAGCGATGACGACGAAAAGGTCGCCAGCAACGAAGGGGTCTCCGCCCCCGACCCAGCAGAAGGACGTGACGACGCCCCCGCTGGCGACGAAGGCTCGCCCAACGGGTGAGCCTGTCGTCGTCATGGCGGCCGTGACGGGGCCGCACGGCATCGCCGGCGAAGTGAAGCTGAAGCTTTTCGCCGACGATGTTGCGGCTTTCACCTCTTTCAACGGCGGCACGCTGACGTTGCGGTCCTTGCGCGGCAACATCGCGCGGTTTGCCGAGGTTTCGGATCGCAATGCGGCCGAAGCTCTACGCGGCACCCAACTGGTGGTACCGCGATCCGCTTTGCCTCCGCTGGACGAGGGCGAATATTACCACGCAGATCTGATTGGACTGCCGGCTTCATCCGAGACGGGCACCCCGCTGGGGCATATCGTCGGGGTGGAGAATTTCGGGGCGGGCGACGTGATCGAGATCGAGCGTCCCAACGGGAAACGCTTCATGGTGCCCATGAACGAGCGCGCTGTTCCCGAATGGAGCGGCGAGCTCCTGGTTGTGGCCGAGGCATTCGCCGCCGACTGATCGGATCCGGCCGGCATCCAAGGCGATATTCCGGAGCCTTCTGAAATTAGCGGCGGAGCGGCTGTCGCTCGTTCAACTCATTACGGATCGTGGTGGCGGCTACGCCTGCTTGCCCCATGGCATGGCTGATCTGGTCCAGCCCGCGCACCACATCGCCTGCCGCATACAGGCCCGGCAGCGTCGTGCGTTGATGTTCGTCTGTGACGATGCAGCCATCGTCCGTTCCCCGGGCGCCCGCCGCCAATGCCAGGTCGGATCGGATCTGGGAGCCTAAAGCGGGATAGACGCTGTCGAACGAGAGCCGGCCGGCCGCGGTATCCAGCGCCAGCTTATCATCTTCGATCGCATAGCCTCCACAAGGGCCGTCGATGCGGGACACGCCGGCGCGGTCGAGCGCGGCGGCGCAATCCTTGTCGAGCATATGTTCTGCGTCGGGCGCGATCAGCGTCACGTCCTTGGAATAGCCGCGCAGGAACAGAGCCTCCCGCATCCCGTGAGTGCCTGTGCCGATCACGCCGACGCGCTTGTCGGTGACTTCATAGCCGTCGCAGATCGGACAATAGCGCAGCAGGCCTTGTTCAAGCGCGCTGTCATGGAGCGCGTGATCCATGTCGGGGCGGTTGTTCACCACGCCCGTGGCCAGCAGGACGGTTCTCGCGCGGACTTCATGATCGGCGCTGCGAACGAGGAAAACATCATCCTGCGGCTCGATCGCGGTGACAGTTGCCGACTGGCAGCGGACGCCGAACGAAGCTGCCTGGGTCCGCATCCGCGCGAGCAATTCCTTGCCGCTGATGCCATCGGGGAAGCCCGCATGATTGTGCGTGCACGGGATCAGGGAAGCGCGGCTCGATCCATTGTCGAACAGCAGAATGTCGAGGTGAAACCGGGCGAGATAGATAGCCGCCGTCAGCCCGGCGGGGCCGCCCCCGATGATGATGCAATCGTGCATGGGCAGCGGAGCGATCGAGGGCGCAGGTGGTTCCATGACCGAAACGGAACTGGCGGGCGGCAATGCCCTTGAGGGGTTCCAGAGGCCCGCCGCGCTTCCAAGGCGCTGCGGTCCGGAACGCGGCTTCTCCGAGAAGCGCGACCGGCCATAGTTGACGAGCGAAAGGCGGGCGGTAACGCTTGGTCCTGCTTTCAACGGGGGTTGATCATGATCCGTGCGCTATCTGCTGCCTTGCTGCTCGCCTCGCCGACCGTTGCTTCCGCCCAGGCAGTTGACCAGGCGCCAGCAGCGCAACCCGCCGCGCCTGATGTCACGGCGTTGGAGCCGCAGCTCACCAGCATCTTCGATGCCTGGATGAAACAATCCCACGTTCCTGGCCTTGTCTATGGCGTGGTCAAGGATGGCAGGCTCGTCATCGTCCGTGGGTTGGGCGTGCAGGACGTCGCCACCAAGCAGCCGGTGACGGCGGACAGCCTGTTTCGCATCGCCTCCATGTCCAAGGCGTTCACCGCCATGGCGATCCTGAAGCTGCGTGATGAGGATCGGCTGTCGCTGAGCGCGCCGGCCGAACGCTACGTGCCCGAGATGCGCGGCTGGAGCTATCCCAGCGCGGACAGCCGCCGCATCCGGGTGGAGGATCTGCTGCATCACACCGCCGGCTTCGTGGAAGACAATCCCTGGGGTGATCGGCAGCAGCCGCTGTCCGAACCGGCGTTCACGGCCATGCTGAAGGCCGGCGTGCCGTTCGCTCAGGCCCCCGGACAGCGGATGGAATATTCCAACTTCGGCTATGCCACGCTCGGCCGCATTGTCAGCAACGTCTCAGGCCAGCGCTACCAGGACTATATCCGTCGCGAGATCATGGCGCCGCTGGGCATGACCGTGACGGGATATGATGTGCTGAATGGGCCGCAGGAGCGGCGCGCGCTCGGCTATCGCTGGCAGGATGACGCCTGGGTGCGCGAGCCCGACATGGCGGATGGCGCATTCGGGGCAATGGGCGGCGTGCAGACGACCGCCAATGATTATTGGCGCTGGGTCTCATTCCTGCTGTCCGCCTGGCCAGCGCGTGACGGCGCCGATGCGGGGCCGGTGAAGCGTGCCACCGTTCGCGAGATTGTCGAAGGATCCAATTTCGTCAGCACGGTGGAACGGCCAAGCGCTTCGGGGCAGATGTGTCGCGTCGCCACGGCTTATGCCATGGGCTGGTCCGTGGTGAACGATTGCGACGTGGGTCGTATCGTGACGCACAGCGGCGGCTATCCGGGCTATGGCTCCATTGTGATGATGCTGCCCGACGCCGGTGTCGGCGTCTTCGCCTTCGCCAATCGCACCTATGCCGGGCCGAGCCGACCGGCTGCACAGGCGCTCCATGCGCTTCGCCAGGCCGGGCTGGCGGACGAGCGGCCGGTGCCCGTGTCAGCGGATCTGGCGCGCGCCTATGACCTTGCCCGAACTGTGTGGAAGAGCGGCGATCCGGCCCGCGCGCCGCTGGCGAACAATGTGCTGCTCGATCGGGATCTCAAACGCCGCCGTACGGACATTGCGGACCTGAAGCGCAAGGTCGGCGCCTGCCGCACAGACGCCCCGATCACGGCCATTTCGGCGATGGAAGGGCATTTCACCTGGACCTGCGCGAGCGGCAATGTCGCTGGCCGGGTGCAGCGTGCGCCAACTCCGGCCTTGAGCCTTCAGGTTCTGAGCTTTACCGCCGCCAACCCGTGACCTTTTCTGCCACCGTTCTGACGCTCTACCCCGAGATGTTTCCCGGGCCGCTGGGCCATGCGATCGCCGGCCGCGCCCTGTCGGAGGGGCGCTGGTCGGTGGAGGCCGTCAACATTCGCGACTTCGCCACCGACCGGCACCGGACGGTGGATGATACGCCGGCCGGGGGAGGCGCGGGCATGGTGTTGCGCGTCGACGTGCTCGCCGCCGCGCTGGACGCGCAGGGGGAGGGCAGGCCGGTGCTGGCGATGACGCCTCGTGGCAAGCCATTGACCCAAGCGCGGGTTAGAGAGCTTGCGGCGGGGCCGGGCGCCGTGATCCTGTGTGGCCGGTTCGAGGGCTTCGACGAGCGGCTGTTCGATGGGCGCGACATCGAGGAGGTGTCGATCGGCGACTATGTGCTGTCCGGCGGCGAGACGGCGGCGCTGGTGCTTCTTGACGCTTGCGTCAGGCTGCTTCCCGGCGTAATGGGCGCGGCTTCAAGCGGAGTCGAGGAAAGCCACGAAAGCGGCCTTCTGGAATATCCGCATTATACCCGACCTCAGGAATGGGAAGGGCGCACGATCCCTGAAGTGCTGCGATCGGGGGATCATGCGAAAATCGCCGCCTGGCGCCATCGCCGGGCGGAGGAAGATACACGGCTACGGCGGCCGGACCTGTGGGAGCGCCATGTCGGCGCTCGGGTCAACCGCCCTCTGGCGCGCGGCGACGAACAGGAATGAAGTCATGAACCTGATTCAGCAGCTCGAAGCCGAGCAGATTGCCAAGCTGACCGCGAACAAGAAGATCCCGGAATTCCGCCCGGGTGACACGCTCAAGGTTGGCGTGAAGGTCGTTGAAGGCGAGCGCACCCGCGTCCAGAACTACGAAGGCGTGTGCATCGCGCGTTCGAACAAGGGCATGGGTTCGTCGTTCACCGTCCGCAAGATCTCGTTCGGTGAGGGTGTGGAGCGCGTCTTCCCGCTGTATTCGCCCAACGTCGATTCGATCGAGGTGGTGCGCAAGGGCGCCGTGCGTCGCGCGAAGCTCTATTACCTGCGCGGTCGTACCGGCAAGTCGGCACGTATCGCCGAGCGTCGCGACAACCGTCCGGCCGCTGCCGCCGCGGAGTAATCCGCCGAAGCGATCAGATGAGAGGGCGTCGGTGGGATCCACCGGCGCCCTTTTTCTTGCCCGCCGGTCGGGCCGCTTCCGGCGTCATCAGCATATACAAATGACGCAGGGCGTCAGGCGCGCCTGCCGTTTGCCGGTGCACCGCATTGCAGGTCAGCGCCGCCACGCACGATTTCCACGATGCGATCGCCCAGTTGAACCGCGGCGGCCTCCGGCTGGTCGAAGCCGATGCACAGGCCATTGCGGAACATGCGAACGCCCAGGCCGGTGGAAAGGCCGGTGAGCGGCCGACCCACGTCTTCCGGCGTGGCATCGCGCTCATGCAGGGCAACGCGGCCGTAAGCGGCGGCGAGATCGGTCAGATATTCGGCGACATGCGGGCCGTTTGAGGATCCCGCCAGCAACAGCCCGGCGAAACTTGCCGGATTGATCACCACATCCGCGCCCGCTTGTCGGGCGAGTGGCTCATTGTCGTCCGACCGGATCACCGCGCTGATCCGCACGCGTTCCGAAAGGCGGCGCGCCGTCAGCACGATCAGGATTGTCGTGTCGTCCCGGCCCGCCGACACCATCAACGTCGCCGCCTGGTCGATCCGAGCGATCTGCAAGGTCGCATCCCGCGTAGCATCGCCGTCCAGCACCACCGCCCCGCATTCCTCGGCATGTGCCAGCGCCCGTTCGTCGCGATCGATCACGACGATGCTGGAGGAGTCCACCTCGCGCCGGATGAGTTCGCGAAGCGCTTCGTTGCCGCTGGTGCCATAGCCGGCGATCACGACATGGCCGCTCAATTGCCGCTGAATCACCTTCATGCGCCACCTCTGCCACGTGCGTCGCAACAGGAAATCATAAGCGGTCCCCAGGAAAATCAACCACACGAACAGGCGAATGGGCGTGACGACGAAAGTGTCGAACAGCCGTGCGCTGTCGGTGACCGGAACGATATCGCCGTAGCCCACCGTCGTGACGGTGATCATGGTGAAATACAGAACGTCCGTGAAGCTGATCGCACCGTCGATATTGTCCCGCAGACCGTCGCGATCGAGCCAGTGGCCGCCCAGCGCAACGCTGATCAGCGACAGCGCCAACAGCACCCGCAGCCCCAGGCTGGCCCATTCGGGCAAGGCGCTGCGGCGCCTCAGGTGCAGATCCTTGACGTGCTTGTTGAGACGCATCGCCGCGACCTAAGCGCGCAACGCGTGCAAAGTCGAGGCCCCGGAGAGGCCAATGGTTCAGGAGCGTTCAGGAGCGTTGCGATGTGCCACGAGGTTCGGAGGCGGATCGGACACTCGGCGCGGGAATGGCTGGACCGATATGAAGTGGCTTGGCTTTTGCTCTTCCCGGGCGGCCGGGCTAACCCGCCGGTTCGAAGCAGTTGGGAAGAGTGAATGCGCATATGGATGGCGGCGATCGGAGCCGGGCTGACGATCTGGGCGGGCACCGCAATGGCTAAGTCGACGACGCCACCGGAGAAGCTGACGCTTCAGCGTGTTTTCGCCAGCCCCGATCTCGGCGGCGGCCAGCCGCAGGCGCTGCGCCTTTCCCCGGATGGTACGTTGCTGACGTCGGTGCGCCCGCGTGATGATGAGCGCAACCGCTTCGATCTGTGGGCGATGGACACCCGAACCGGGCAGTCCCGGATGCTGGTGGATTCGCGAAAGGTCGGCAGCGGTGCTGAGCTTTCCGAGGCGGAAAAGATGCAGCGAGAGCGCGATCGCTCGAAGACCGGCAAAACGGGCATTCTCGACTACGACTGGGCACCGGACGGCAAATCGATCCTGGTGCCGGTGGATGGCGAACTGTTCGTCGCCACGCTCGACGGCAATGTTCAACGGCTGGAGGGAAGCCGGGGCGCGCTGAACCCCGTCGTCTCTCCGCGCGGCCGCTACGTCAGCTTCGTGCGCGACCAGAACCTGTGGGTCCGCCCGGCGGGCGCCGGCGTGGCACGCCAGCTGACCAGTGAAGGCAGCGGCACCGTCCATTTCGGCGAGGCCGAGTTCGTCGCCCAAGAGGAGATGCATCGGCGGACGGGTTATTGGTGGTCGCCTGACGATCGTCTGATCGCGGTCGAACGGTTTGACGAGGCGCCGGTGCGTGTCTTCACGCGCGCGTCGATCGGCGCCACCGGCACGAGCATTTACGAGCAGAAGTATCCGGCGGCGGGCACGCCCAACGTGCTGGTGGACCTGTTCATCATGAAGCCGGATGGGTCCGGCAAGGTGAAGGTGGATCTTGGCGCGGATCGCGACATCTATCTCGCGCGCGTTGATTGGTTGCCAGACGGTTCGGCGCTGCTGGTCCAGCGCCAATCGCGCGATCAGCGCACGCTCGATATGCTTCGGGTGGACCCGGCGACGGGCAAGTCTACCGTGCTGTTCAGCGAACGCGCTGGCGAGAAGAGCTGGGTCAACCTGTCGGATGCCTATCGCGCGCTGAAAGACGGCAGCCTCATCTGGCGTTCCGAGCGCGACGGGTACGGGCATCTCTACCGCTGGAAGGCGGGCGCCTGGACCCAGCTGACCAAGGGTGCATGGGTGGTCGATTCGCTGGTCTCGGTGAATGAGGCGGAAGGCCGTCTGTTCTTCACGGCAAATCGCGATGGGGTGCTCGAACGGCACCTTTACGCGCTGGACCTCTCGCGTCCGGGCGAGATCACCCGGGTGACCGAGGCAGGCTGGTCGCTGAGCGGGGCGTCAGGCGACGACACGGGAACCCGCTTCATCATCAGTCGCTCGAGCCCCACCCAGCCGAAGCAGACGTTCCTGGCTGACGCGAATGGCAAGCGGATCGCCTGGGTGAACGAGAATGCCGTGAGCGGCGATCACCCTTATGCGCCGTATCTTGCCAGTCATCGCCCGACCGAGTTCGGGACGATCAAGGCGGCCGATGGCACGCCGCTCCACTGGCAGATGATTACGCCTGTGCTGGAGAAGGGCAGGCGCTATCCGGTGTTCTTCATGCATTATGGCGGCCCCGGCAGCCAGGACGTGTGGCGCGACTGGCCGGGCAACATGCCGCTGCGCCAGTTCCTGGTGCAGCAGGGCTGGATCGTCTTCCAGATCGACAATCGCGGTTCAGACAATCGCGGCAAGGCGTACGAGGATGCGATCTGGCACGCGATGGGGACGGTCGAGGTGGATGATCAGCTCGCTGGCGCGGCCTACCTCAAATCGCTTCCGTTCGTGGATGCGGACAAGATCGCGATCTACGGCTGGTCTTACGGCGGCTATCTCACGCTGAAGATGATGGAGGCGCATCCGGGGGTGTTCGCCGCCGGCATTTCGGGCGCGCCGGTCACCGATTGGTCATTGTACGACACGCATTACACCGAGCGGTACATGGGCGATCCGACGCGCGACGCGGCCGCCTATCGGGCTGCAGGCGCGCTTGAGACGGCCGAGCGGATCAGCGATCCACTGCTGCTGATGCACGGAATGGCCGACGACAATGTCTTTCTGGACAATGCGACTGCCTTTGCTGCCCGGATGCAGGCCGCCAATCGGCGGTTCGAAATGATGCTTTACCCCGGGAAGGCGCATGGCGCGGTGCGCGACATTCATCCGTGGACGACGATACTCGCCTTCCTTGATCGTCACGTGACGAAAAATGACGTAAAGTAAACCTTTGTTGGCACTTTGTTTCGCGCGGCGCTAAGGGCCGCGCGGTTACGAGTTGAAGGACTGGTTTATGGGTTACCGGGTGGTGGTTGCTGGGGCGACGGGCAATGTCGGGCGCGAGATGATCAACATTCTCGCCGAGCGCGAGTTTCCGGCCGATGAGATCGCCGTGCTCGCCTCTTCGCGCTCGGTTGGCGACCAGATCGAATATGGCGAGACCGGCCAGATGCTGACGGTCAAGAACATCGAGCATTTCGATCCGGCCGGCTGGGACTTTGCGCTGTTCGCGATCGGAAGCGAGGCGACCAAGGTCTATGCGCCGAAGTTCGCCGCGGCCGGATGCACGGTGATCGACAATTCCTCGCTGTATCGCATGGATCCGGACGTGCCGCTGATCGTGCCGGAAGTGAACCCGGGCGACATCGACGGTTATACCAAGAAGAACATCATCGCGAACCCGAACTGTTCGACGGCGCAGATGGTGGTGGCGCTGAAGCCGCTGCATGATGTCGCCAAGATCAAGCGCGTCGTGGTGGCGACTTACCAGTCGGTTTCGGGGGCCGGCAAGCAGGGCATGGACGAACTGTTCGAGCAGAGCCGGAACATCTTCGTCGGTGATCAGGCCGAAGCAAAGAAGTTCACCAAGCAGATTGCCTTCAACGTGATCCCGCACATCGACAGCTTCCTGGAGGATGGCTCCACCAAGGAAGAGTGGAAGATGGTGGTGGAAACCAAGAAGATCCTCGACCCCAAGGTGAAGGTGACCGCAACCTGCGTTCGCGTTCCGGTGTTCGTGGGCCATTCTGAAGCCATCAACATCGAATTCGAGAATGAGATCTCGGCGGAGGAGGCCCAGAAGATCCTGCGCGAGGCGCCCGGCGTTATGCTCGTCGATAAGCGCGAGGACGGCGGCTATGTCACGCCGGTGGAGTGCGTCGGCGATTATGCGACCTTCATCAGCCGCGTGCGCGAGGATTCGACGGTCGATAACGGCCTGTCGCTCTGGTGCGTCAGCGACAATCTGCGCAAAGGCGCTGCGCTGAACGCGGTGCAGATCGCCGAGCTTCTCGGGCGGCGGCACCTGAAGAAGGCGGCCTGACGCTCCTACGCGCTTCAATCAAAGTAAATCGGGGGCGCCTCCATCCAGAGGCGCCCCCGTTTTCATTATAACACAGGGTGCGGAAGGGCGCCTGCTCCCACCTATTCGCTGTGCACCACCTCGATCTTGCCCTTCGGCTTCTGCAACAGCAGCACTAGGGGGATCGCGCCGAACGAAATCCAGCTCATCAAATAGAAATCGTCGAGATAGGCGATCATTGCCGCCTGCTTGTTCACCATGCCGTCGACCATGGACATAGCGGCGTCAGACAGCGAGCCGAAACCACTCAGCCGCGCCACGTCAAAGCCCGCAATGGCGTTTCGTGTGACATGCTGCGCCAGGTCCGCGTGGCTGATCTGGGTGTTGCGCGCGAGCAGCACGGTAACCATGGAGATGCCGGCCGACTGGCCGATCGAGCGGAACAGGTTCAGCAGGCTTGAGCCATCCGTGCGGTAGCGCCCATCCAGCGTGGCAAAGGCGAGCGCGTTCAGCGGCATGAAGACCAGCCCCATGCCAAGCCCCTGAACGAAGCCCGCCGTGATCACCGGCCAGAAATCTTGCTCCAGCGAAAACTGGGACATCTGGCGCAGCGAAACGCCGAAGATCACCAGTCCCACCATGATGACGATGCGGGTATCGACCTTGCCCATCATCTGCCCCGCCAGCCACATGGTGGCCAGCACGCCCACGCCGCGGGGCGCCATCATCACGCCCGTGTCGATCACGGGATAGCCGAACAGGTTCTGCAGCATCGGCGGCAGAAGCGCCATCGGCGCCATGGTCGAGATCCCGACCACCAGCATGAAGAACAGTCCGGTGACGAGATTGCGATTGTGAAAGAGCGCGCGATCGAACAGCGGCTTCTTCGCGGTGGCGAAGTGGAAGATCGCCATCCAGGTGAACGCCACGGTGGCGAGCGCCTCGATGATCACTTCCCAACTGTCGAACCAATCCTCGCTCTGTCCGCGATCCAGCATCAGCTGAAACGCCGCCACCGCCACGCCGAGATAGACGAAGCCGGCGAAATCGAACGACCTGACCGCCTTGGGACGGCTGGGCAGGAGGAACCACAGGATCGCGAAGGTGAGGGCGCCCACCGGCACGTTGACGTAGAAGACCCAGCGCCAATTGTAGCTTTCCGTCAGCCATCCGCCGAGCACCGGACCCATGATCGGGCCGACCATTACGCCCATGCCCCAGACGCTCATCGCCTTGGCCGCCTTGTCCGGCGGATTGATGTCCAGCATCGAGGTCTGCGACAGCGGGTTGATGAAGGCCGCGAAGATCCCCTGAAACACGCGGAAGATCACCATCTCTTCCAGGCTGGTCGCGATGCCGCAGAGCATGGAGGCGACGATGAACCCGCCAACGGCAATGAGGAAGAGATTGCGGCTCCCCAACCGGTCGGAGAGCCAGCCAGTGGCGGGCAGCGCGATCGCCGTTGCCACGATATAGCTTGTCAGCACCCAGGTGACGGTGTCGACCGTCGCGCCGAGGCTGGTCATCATGTGCGGCAGCGCCACGTTGGCGATCGTGGTGTCCAGGATCTGCATGATCATGGCGCCCATGATGCCGACGGTCAGCAAGCCGCGGTGATTGGTCTCCAGCAATGGCTTGCCGGCAGCGGGAGGGCCTGCCGCCGCTGCACCGGCTCGCGGCGCGGAAGCCGGCGCCGCCTGCGAGGCCATCTCAATGTGCTCCGGTGTCGATGCTGACGTCGGTCGAAAGGCCCGCGATCATCGCGCGCGGCGGCGTGCCGTCGATCGCGATGCGCACGGGAACGCGCTGCGTCACCTTCACCCAATTGCCATTCGCATTCTGTGCCGGAAGCACGGAAAACTCGCTGCCCGTGCCGGCGCCGATCGATTGTACCCGGCCGGTAACCTTCAGGTCGGGATAGGCGTCGAAACCCAGTTCGGCGGGCTGGCCGACACGCATGTGATCGAGATCCGTTTCCTTGAAATTGGCCTCGACCCAGGTCTGATCGCTGACCACGAGGCTGAGGGCAGGCACCCCGGATGGAGTGATGTTTCCGACCTGCAGCCGGCTTGTCTGACTGACGACACCGTCAGCCGGTGCGCGAACGGTGGTCCGCTGAAGGTTGAGTTCTGCCTGCGCGCGCTTGGCCAAGGCCACCTGAATGGCGGCGGGCTGGCCGGAGCCTCCCCCCGAGCCGACCTGCTGCTGTGCCCGAGCGGCTGCCGCCTGACCGGTCGCGATCTTCGCCCGCGCGGCGGCGACATCCTGCGTGGCCGCGTCGAGGCTGGCGCGGGTGGTGAAGCCACGCTTCATCAATTCGTTTTGCCGCTGATACGTCGCCTCCGCCAACGTAAGCTCGGCACGTGCGCTCGCGATGTCGGCCGCGGCGCTGCCGCTGTCAGTGGCCATGGTGGCGACCTGAACCCGCGCCGAGGCGAGATCCGCATTCGCTTGTGCCAGGGCGATCCGGTAAGGCTCCGGATCGATCCGGAACAGGATATCGCCAGCCTTGACGCGCTGGTTCTCCTTGACGTTCACCGCCACGATGCGCCCAGACACGTCGGGGCTGATCGAAATCACGTCCTGCCGCACATAGGCGTTATCGGTAGAAATGTAGCGGCCGGCGGTGAGATAGAAATAGCCGGCGACCACAGCGATCAGCAGCGGCAGGCCGAACATCAGCACGGGGCGGATCAGCCCGCGACGTTTGGCGGAGGGCTCCGCCACGGGCGTGCCCATGGCGACCTGCGCCTCGGCGCCCGGCTTCGGATCGGCATCAGCCATGGGCGACCTCCCGAGTTTCGCTGGCGGAAAGATTGTGGCGAATACGGTTGAGTAGCTCTGTCATCGTGTCGATCTGTGTTTCTGAAATTTCCAAAAGGGCCTGCGACATCAGCTCATCGGCAGTTTCGTGCAGTTCCTCGAGCACCGGGCCGGCTTTCTCGGTAAGGAACAATTGCCAAGCACGGCGGTCGTTGGGATCGCGCCGCCGCTCGACGAGGCCGCTTTCCTGCATGCGATCGATGAGCCGACACAAGGTGATCGGTTCCACCTCGAGCAGATCGGCGAGATTGCCCTGGTTGATCCCTTCATTCCTGCTGATGGCCAGCAGTGCCTTCCACTGGGCGCGTGTGGCGCCATGCTGCCGCGCCCGCTCATCAAAGCGCTTGCGCAGCATTCGCGCCGTGTCGCTGAGCAGGAAGCCAAACGTGTCTGTCATATGCGCACACATAATAAGCAGGCTTATATAATGGAAGTGTTGTCGCACAGTGCCGGATTAAATAGCCGTGCAGCAGACCTGAGCCTCAGGCGTTGGTCCTGCCGAGGAGCCGGTGAATGACGCTGATGACGGGAGGCTGCCAGTGCGGGCGTGTCCGCTATGCAGCCGAGATCGAGAGTGACGACGCCTACCTATGCCATTGCCGCATGTGTCAGCGGGCGACCGGCGGCGTCTCCATCGCATATGTGAACGTGCCGGCGGGCAAGTTGCGATGGGAGAGTGGCCCCGACTGGTATCGCTCGTCGGCGATCGCGCATCGGCCGTTTTGCTCGGGCTGCGGTACGCCGCTTGGCTTCGCATTTCTCCAGGATGCGGAGAACGTCGACGTGACGATCGGCAGCTTCGACGATCCCCAACGGTTCAAACCGAAACATCATTACGCAGTCGAAAGTATGCATGAAGCGTGGCTCGATACGGGGGACTTGCCACGCACGCGTAGCGAAGAGAATGAGAATGTCGTGAAACGCTGGATGGACGCTTGTGGCAAAACACCCGATTGAGACGCATCACTTCGCCAGTTTCGATGGCACCAAGCTGGCCTGGCATGAGATGGGGGCTGGCCGCCCAATTGTCCTGATCCACGGCTATTTCTCAGACGCGAATACCAACTGGATCCGCTACGGTCATGCCGACGCGATCGCCGCCAAGGGCTATCGCGTCATCATGCCGGACCTTCGCGCGCATGGCGACAGCGACAAGCCTCATGGGTCGGCCGCTTATCCGCCTGACGCGCTGGCGCAGGATGGTCATGCGCTGATCGCGCACCTGGGCCTCACCGATTATGATCTGGGCGGCTATTCTCTTGGAGCCCGCACGACCGGCCGGATGCTTGCAACCGGCGCGACGCCAGGTCGCGTCGTCTTTTCCGGCATGGGGTTGGAGGGCATCATTCATGCGGAGCGCCGGCAGGATCATTTTCGCCATATCCTCACCAATCTCGGCAAGCACGAGCGAGGAAGCCCGGCCTGGCTCGCGGAGGCATTCCTCAAGACGACTGGTGGTGATCCGGTAGCGTTGCTGGGCATTCTCGATACGTTCGTATCGACCCCGCGCGGGGCGGTAGCAGCGTTCGAGTGGCCGGCCGTTGTGGTGAATGGCCGAGAAGACGACGACAATGGGTCCGCGGCGGCGCTGGCCGATCTGCTCCCGCACGGCCGGTTGGTGGAGGTGCCGGGCAATCACATGAGTTCGGTGACAAAACCGGAGCTTGGCCAAGCTATCGCAGAGTTCCTGGCGGGTTGACCGTGCTGCGCCCGGCGCGCAGTTTCACACCATAACGACACATCAGGACACAGCATGAATCGTCAGATCGTATCGCTCGCCGCCCTCGCGGCGACGCTTGTCGCCGTTCCCGTGGCGGCCCAGCAGGCGACCTCGCCCGCAGTCACGCCTGCTCAGGCAGATGCGTTTGTCGCGGCGGCAGAAAAGAAGCTTGCGGATGCCAGCGTGGATGGCGCGCGGATCGCCTGGGTGAACGCGACCTATATCACCGACGATACCGACGCGCTCGCCGCCAAGGCCGGTGGCGAATATACCGAGCTTCAGGTGAAGCTCGCGACGCAAGCCGCCAAATATCGCGCGCTGCCCGGCCTGTCGGCGGACACCCGCCGCAAGCTCGATCTTCTGGTCGGCGGGATCACCCTGCCGGCGCCCACCCGCGCAGGGGCAGCGGAGGAGCTGTCCACGCTCTTCACCAAGATGGGCTCCAGCTACGGCAAGGGCCGCGGAACGCTGAACGGCCAGCCGATCAACGGCTCGGACATCGAGGCGGCGATGGGCGATGAGCGTGATCCCGCCAAGCTGAAGGAAATGTGGGTCAGCTGGCACGACAATGTCGGCGCGCCGATGCGCCAGGATTATGTCGCCGCGACCAAGCTGACCAACGAGGGCGCGGTTGGGTTGGGCTTCAAGGACGCAGGCGCGCTGTGGCGGTCCGGCTATGACATGAAGCCTGACGAATTCGCCGCGCTCACCGATAAGCTCTGGGGTGAGGTGGAGCCGCTGTACCAGGCGCTGCACACCTATGTTCGCTGGAAGCTCAATGAGAAGTACGGCGACGCCGTGCAGCCCAAGACCGGCCCGATCCGCGCCGACCTGCTCGGCAACATGTGGGCACAGGAATGGGGCAACATCTATGACGTCGTGGCGCCGGCCGGTGCGGGCGACTTAGGCTATGACATCGGCGATCTGCTCAAGGCGAAGCAGTACGATCCGGTGAAGATGGTGAAGACCGGTGAGGGTTTCTATTCCTCGCTCGGCTTTGCGCCTCTGCCCGAGACGTTCTGGAAGCGGTCGCAGATCGTGAAGCCGCAGGATCGCGAGGTGATCTGTCACGCCAGTGCCTGGGACGTCGACAATGTCGACGACCTGCGCATCAAGATGTGCACCAAGGTGAATTCGGATGACTTCGTCACCATCCACCACGAGCTCGGCCACAATTACTATCAGCGCGCCTACAATCAGCAGCCGTTCCTGTACAAGAACGGTGCGAATGACGGCTTCCACGAGGCGATCGGCGACTTCGTCGCACTGTCGATCACGCCGGACTATCTGGTGAAGATCAACCTGCTCGATCAGGCGAAGGTGCCGGCGGCGGACAAGGATGTCGGTCTGCTGCTGCGCCAAGCGATGGACAAGGTGGCGTTCCTGCCTTTCGGGCTGATGGTGGACAAATACCGCTGGCAGCTGTTCTCGGGCGAGATCCCCGCTGGCCAGATGCAGGCGGGCTGGGACAAGCTGCGCCTACAGTACCAGGGCATCGTTCCCCCGGTCGCACGTGACGAAACCAAGTTCGATGCCGGCGCCAAGTATCACGTTGCGGCGGGAGTGCCGTACACGCGCTACTTCCTGGCGCGCATTCTCCAGTTCCAGTTCTACGAGGCAGCGTGCAAGCAGGCTGGCTGGAAGGGGCCGCTCCACCGTTGTTCCTTCTACGGCGACAAGGACGTGGGCGCGAAGCTCGATGCGATGCTGAAGATGGGTCAGTCCAAGCCCTGGCCGGACGCGCTTCAGGCCTTCACGGGCATGCGCGACATGTCGGGGAAGGCGATGGTCGCCTATTTCGCCCCGCTGAAGAAGTGGCTCGATCAGCAGAACAAGGGAAAGCCGAGCGGCTGGTAATAGCCAGAAACAATGAACACCGCTTCATGCGACATGAAGCGGTGTTCACGTGATTGATTCGGCAAGCGCTTTAGGCGTCGCTATTCGGGTATGACGTTCTCGTCTGCGATGCCGGCTTCGAAGGATTTCGATGCATCCTCGCCGTCAGGCATGTGCGCCTTCTTCGCCTTATCATCGGGCGAGCTGCTCGTGCCGGCCGGCTTCTCGCTTGTTGCGGAGGCGGGCTGATCGTCGGCCTGCTTCTTCGGTGTCGAACCGCGTAGCGACAGCAATGCGGCCGTCGCCGCGGCACCAACGGCGGCGAGCCCGCCTGCAATGGCGGCCTTGCTCTTCCAGACGGGTGGCTTGTCCGTCTCGGCGCTCGACTGTGCCTTCGGCTTCGCAGGCCGTTTGGGTGGCGGCGTCGCACGTTTGGTCGAGCGCGGCTTCGGCGGGGCCGGTGACTTTCTGGCCGGCGCGGGCTTTGCGGCGCTTTCACTCGCTTCCGCCGCAGGCTTCCGGCGCGGCTTGGCAGCCGGCTTGTCTGCGGCCGACTTCGCCGTGGAGCTCTTGCGCGGAGCCCGCCGGGCGGGCGGCTTGGGCGCAGCGGCAGGCGGCGTTTCTTCGTTGTCGGCCAAGGTCAGCTCCCCATACTGCATGAATGGGGAGCGTAACGCAGCGACCCGATGAAACGTTTCCTCACCGCAACGTCGCTTAGCGGAATGGCGGCTCGTTGAAGGCGCGCAGCTTGCGGCTGTGCAGCTTCTGCCCCTCGCGGCGCAGCTCTTCGCAAGTCTCGATCCCGATCCGCATATGTTCGGAAATCGCCCGCTCGTAGAAGCGGTTGGCCTGGCCCGGCAATTTGAGCTCGCCGTGCAACGGCTTGTCGGACACGCACAGCAGGGTTCCGTATGGAACGCGGAAGCGGAAGCCCTGCGCCGCGATTGTTGCCGATTCCATGTCGATCCCGACTGCGCGGCTGAGCGAGAAGCGTAGCGCCGACCGGCTGTAGCGAAGCTCCCAGTTGCGATCGTCCGTCGTGACGATCGTGCCGGTGCGCAGGCGCCGCTTCAGTTCCTCGCCGGATTGACCGGAGACTGTTTCGGCGGCTCGTGCCAGCGCCTGCTGCACCTCCGCGATGGCGGGGACAGGGATCTCGGGCGGCAGCATATCATCCAGCACATGGTCGTCGCGGAGATAGGCGTGCGCCAGGACATAGTCCCCGATGCGCTGCGACGGCCGCAGCCCGCCGCAGTGGCCGATCATCATCCAGGCATCCGGCCGGGTCACGGCCAAATGATCGGTGATCGTCTTCGCGTTGGACGGGCCGACGCCGATGTTGACCAGGGTGATGCCGGCGCGATCCGGCGCCATGAGGTGGTAGGCCGGCATTTGGAGCCGCCGCCATGCCGTGTCATCCAGCATCGCGGGATCATCCCCGGGACGGAACATCACGCCGCCGGGGCCGGCCAGTGCGGTGAAGCGGCTGTCGCCATCTACCTGCGCCGTGGCCCAGCGGACGAATTCGTCGACGTAGCGGTGATAGTTGGTGAACAGCACATACCGCTGGACATGCTCCGGCGCCGTGCCGGTATAGTGCCGCAGGCGGGCGAGGCTGAAATCGGTGCGAAGCCCGTCGAAGAGGGCGAGCGGGCGCGTTCCGTCGATCGACGCCCACAATCCATCCGCAATCTCGTCACCGATATGGGCAAGTTCGGTTGCCGGGAAATGCCGGGCGAGTTCGGCCGCGGAGACTTCGTCCAGGCTGAGCGCGTGACCCGCATCAAGCACGTAGGGGAAGGGGATCTCCGTTGCGCCCGGAACCGCTTCGACCGAAACCTCATAATCCTCGATCAGCAGGGTAAGCTGCTCGATCAGGTATTCGGCGAACAAGCCGGGCTTTGTTACGGAGATGCGGTATTCGCCGGGCGTGACCAGCCGGCCGAACGAGCGCAGCGGGGCAGGGCGATCGATGCCACCCAGGAACCTCAGACGAATTTCCGGATAAGCAAACGAGCCGTCACGGCGCGATTCGGGCGAGGGCGCCACACCCTTGGTCAGGTAAAGGTTCAGTGCGGCTTGTAAGCGGGCAACAGCGTCGGTGTAGAGCCGGTCTAGTTCGGCAACGATCTCTTGTGCAGTCATCGCGGATTGTTACGCCGCGGCGGTGACACTGGCAAGACGCCGCTCCGCTGCGTGCGCGGAGCGGCCCTGGTTCATCAGTGTTTGGTTTTGCCCTTGCCGGTTTCCGGCTGGCTGCGCCGGCTGGCGGCGTAAGCGGCACCGCCCACGGCGGCAGCGACACCGGCGATGATGCCCGCTGTCGCATAGGGATGCTCCTTGGCAGCATCCACGGTCGCGGTGGTGGCGGAGTTCATCCGCGCCTGAGCGTCACCGGCAGCGTTACGTGCGCGCTCCGCCAGGGTGGCTGAGTCCTTCTGGCCCGCATCGGTGTGGGTTGCGTTGGTCATGCCATTCCTCCTTCGAAGATAGCCGACCAACGCGTGCCTTGATCAGAGGTTGCCGAGAAGGTGATCCGCCGAGCTGACCTTGAACTCGCCCGGCGCCTCGACATGGAGTTGCTCCACCACGCCGTCGTTGACGATCATGGCATAGCGTTGGCTACGCTTGCCCATGCCGAACTTCGACCCATCCATGGACAGGCCGAGCGCTTCGGCAAAGTCTCCGTTGCCATCGGCGAGCATGGTCACGTCGGAAGCGCCGGCTGACTTCGACCATGCGCCAAGCACGAACGGATCATTCACGGAGGTGCAGGCAATCTCGTCGATCCCCTTCGCCTTCAGCTCGGCGGCCTTTTCGACGAAGCCGGGCAGGTGCTTCGCGGAGCAAGTCGGGGTGAAGGCGCCCGGAACCGCGAACAGGGCAATTCGACGACCAGCGAAATAATCCTGCGCGTCAATCGCTTCAGGGCCGTTTTCCGTCGCTTTCACAAGAGTAGTCCCGGGCAGCTTGTCCCCGACCTTGATCGTCATTCGAATTCTCCTGCAGCCGCTTGTTGCGGTCAGCCTCTCCTCGCAATGCCGTGGCTTCTTTTCAAGCGTGACGACCCGGCGTCGCTCGGCTTAGAGTAACTCTATGGAGACAGCGACCTTTCTCACCGGCCAGTTCCTCCTCGCCATGCCCGGGATCGGCGATCCGCGATTTCAGCAAGCGGTGATCGCCGTTTGCGCGCATGACACAAAGGGGGCGATCGGCATCGGAATCGGCGCTCAACTCGCCGGGCTCGGACTGCACGACGTGCTGGAGCAGGTGAGCATCGATCCCGGCGAGACGCCGAATGCGCCCATTCATTTCGGTGGTCCTGTCGAGACGCGCCGCGGCTTTGTTCTGCATTCGCGTGACTGGAGCGGCCAGGACACTATCGACGTGGCCGGCAAATGGGCGCTTTCCGGAACGCTCGACGCCTTGCGCGCGATCGCTTCGGGCAAGGGGCCGGGGCGCTGGCTGGTCGCTCTTGGCTACGCCGGATGGGGCGCAGGTCAGCTCGATGACGAGATGACGCGGCATGGCTGGCTGAACGTGAACGACGACGAGGGCATGTTGTTCGACACGGGCACGGCGGACCGATGGAGCCGCGGGTTCAGCGCCGCCGGCATCGACCCCAGGCTGCTCGGCAGTGAGAGCGGGCACGCCTGAACGATCTGTATGCGCGAGACCTGCGCGGTGAGGACGGTCAACCCTGTGCGCCATGATAGACCGCGGGCATTTGCTGAGGCGTCAGACCCGTCTCGCTTTTGCGGCCCATGAGGTAGAAGCCGCTTGCGGCATCGCTCGCATAGGCTGCGGGGATGAGCGGATCGAACGCCGCCAGCCAGAAGAACGACAGCTTGGCGACCTTCCCGGCAGCGACGGAGCGAAACAGCCCACGAACGAAATAGTCGATGGACCAGAGCATCTGCGTGCCGGCGCCGCCGCAAACGCCGGTGCGGATCGCCTCAAACCGGCGGAACAGCCAGCGATGCCCGCTCGCCGTGAAGCGGAGGAAGTCATAGGCACCTTCGTGCACATGCTGAAGGAACGGCGTTTCAGCATAAGCGATACCCCCTGGCCGCAGGACGCGCCATATCTCGTCCACGACGACCTGTGGTTCCAGCACATGTTCGAGAACGGCCTGAACCACCACGCCGTCGACGCTGGCGTCGGCTAATGGGATTTGGTGCGCATCCGCGACGAGCTGTGCCAAGGGAGACGCATATACGTCCAGCGCTACCACGCGAATGGTGGGATGTTCGTAGAGCGGCGCCATTCCTTGTCCGATCGTGCCACCCCCGACGACAAGCACCACCGGACGGTCGTTGTCCCTCAGCAGCAGCCGGATGAATTCCTGAACGTTCTCGCTGGTGATTTTCTTTGGCGGCGAAAGGAGGCGTTTCACCTGCGAGCGCAGCCCATCGAAGCGCGGTCGGCGCACCTGGCTCTCCGCTTGGTTGGCGAGCAGGGCTTCCTGCGAGAAGATGGAGCGGCTGAAATCCACGAGTACCGGCGCGTGGCCGACGAAGCTGAACCTAGTGGACGTATCCGCTTCGTCCACCAGGCTTGTTTCGCAACGTGTCAGTGGCCCGCCCGTCACCGGCGAGCGCAACAGCGGCGCGATCTCTTCAAGGGAAACAAGCATGGAGCGATCGTACGCACCGCCGCACCATCCAGCGACAGTGCCTCTTGAGCTAAGGATGGAGGCATGGGGATGGGATTGTTGCTGAACTGAGCACGCCAACCCCGCAGGGTGATTATGTCAGACCTGGGTACAAAGGGGCTATGTCAATTCCTCCAACGGGTGAGGAGCGCAGCTACACAGACCGGCTTCGGCTGAGATATAAAGATATCTTTATATTTGTAATCAGGAGGGGCGGGCGTTATGTCTGGCGGTATGCCGGCCGGTGATAGGCCTTGGCCGGCGTCACTTTCCTGGAGACCCGTAGTGGCCACCGTTCTCGATCGTCCCACCACCACCGACTATGTCATCAAGGACATCGGCCTTGCCGATTTCGGCCGCGCCGAGATCAACATCGCCGAGACGGAGATGCCGGGCCTGATGGCGCTGCGCGAGGAATATGGCGCGTCGCAGCCGCTGAAGGGCGCGCGCATCACCGGCTCGCTGCACATGACGATCCAGACCGCGGTGCTGATCGAGACGCTGACGGCGCTGGGTGCCGACGTCCGCTGGGCGACGTGCAACATCTTCTCGACGCAGGACCATGCCGCGGCCGCGATCGCCGCAGCCGGCATCCCGGTGTTCGCGGTAAAGGGCGAGAGCCTGGCCGATTACTGGGACTATGTCGGCAGCATCTTCGATTGGGATGACGGCAACGGCCAGACCGCCAACATCATCCTCGACGATGGCGGCGACGCGACGATGTTCGCGCTCTGGGGCGCCAAGCTCGAAGCCGGCGCTTCCTTTGGCGAGCCGGAGAATGCTGAAGAGGTCGAGTTCCAGCGCGCGCTCAAGGCGTTCATCGCCAAGAAGCCGGGCTATCTCACCGAGACGGTCAAGAACCTGAAGGGCGTTTCGGAAGAGACCACCACCGGCGTCCACCGCCTGTACGAGATCGCCAAGAAGGGCGAGCTGCCGTTCCCCGCGATCAACGTCAATGACTCGGTGACCAAGTCGAAGTTCGATAATCTTTACGGCTGCAAGGAATCGCTCGTCGACGCGATCCGCCGTGCCACCGACGTGATGCTCGCCGGCAAGGTCGCCTGCGTCGCCGGCTTTGGCGATGTTGGAAAGGGCTCCGCGCAGTCGCTGCGTAATGGCGGCGCGCGCGTGCTCGTTACCGAGATCGACCCGATCTGCGCGTTGCAGGCGGCAATGGAAGGCTTCGAAGTCGTGACGATGGACGAGGCGGTGAAGCGCGCCGACATCTTCGTCACCGCGACCGGCAACGCTGATGTGATCACCGCCGATCACATGAAGGCGATGAAGCCGATGTCGATCGTGTGCAACATCGGCCACTTCGACAGTGAGATCCAGATCGCCGCGCTCGACAATTACGAGTGGACCGAAGTGAAGCCGGGAACCGACCTGGTGAAGTTCCCGGACGGCAAGCAGATCATCATCCTCGCCAAGGGTCGTCTGGTGAATTTGGGCTGTGCGACCGGTCACCCGTCGTTCGTGATGAGCGCGTCGTTCACCAATCAGACGCTGGCGCAGATCGAGTTGTGGACCAAGGGCGAGAACTACAAGAATGAAGTGTACGTCCTGCCCAAGCACCTCGACGAGAAGGTTGCGGCGCTGCACCTCGAGAAGCTGGGCGTGCAGCTGTCGAAGCTGACAGCTAAGCAGGCGGGCTACATCGGCGTGCCGGTCGAGGGGCCGTTCAAGCCGGATCACTATCGCTACTGATGCGCTGATCCACGGTGCAAACGGCGGTCGCTCGCGAGAGCGGCCGCCGTTTTCGTTTCGGCTCCGTGTAACCCTGGTGCAACACGTTCCAAGGCAATGTAGTTAACGCTACGGAAAGCTTGCATCCAAGGCGCAGTACGAAGAGTTGAGCCCCCCAAAATCAAGAGCGCCGAAACGGGCGCCCCGATCAGTAAAAGGGCTTAGTCATGACTACGTTGCGCCGCACGCTACTGGCATCTTCTCTCCTGAGCGGCATGATCGCTCTTCCCGCTGCCGCGCAGGTCGAACCGACCGTGCAGAGCCAGACCGCAGAGGTGCCGACCGCCGACAATGTCGCAACAGTGACCGACGATGCCAGCGGGGACGCCGACATCGTCGTCACCGGTTCGCGCATCGCCCGCCCCGAAGTCGATGCTCCCACCCCGGTGACAAGCTTCTCGGCCGCGACGCTTCAACAATCGGGCCGTGTGAACGTAACCGATTTCCTGGCGCAAAACCCCGCCCTGCTTGGTTCATCCACCAGCGGTACACAGTCGGGGTCGACCGGAGGGTTCGGCGCAACGGGCACCAACCTCCTGAACCTGCGCAATCTGGGAACGGATCGTACGCTGGTGCTGGTCGACGGTCGCCGCCACGTTGCGGGATTGCCCGGCTCGGCATCGGTGGACATCAACACCATCCCTGTCGACCTGATCGATCGAATCGACGTGACCACGGGCGGCGCATCAGCAGTGTACGGTGCGGATGGCGTGTCGGGCGTCGTCAACTTCGTCCTGAAGCGCAATTTCGAGGGGCTGCTCGCCCGTGCCCAGACCGGCATTTCGGACGAGGGCGATGCGGGCAACCGCTATATCTCGATCACCGCAGGCAAGAACTTTTCCGGTGGTCGCGGCAATGTGGCCCTGTCGTATGAGTTCCGGGAAGACGACCGGCTCAGCAGCTTCAGCCGCAGCCGCACCGGCGATCCGCAGCAGTTGTTCGGACTGGTTCGCGATCCGGGCGACATCCCGGACGATCCGAGCCGCTTCGACCGCGTGCTGACCAACAACCTGCGCTATGCCGACAGTTCGCGCGATGGCGCGGTGAACGTGCGCCAGGTGCTGAACCCCGAAACCGGAGAACTCGAATTTACCGGGACGCCAGACTTCACGGGCAGCGGACGGGTATATGATCGCGGCCGCCTCCTGCCGGGCACCGGCCTGACGCAGGGCGGCGACAGCACGCCACAGGCGGGCTATCAGGGCGATCTCCAGCCGCAGAACCGCATTCACAACATCAATCTGCTGACCAGCTTCGAAGTGTCACCGGCGCTGCGACTGTTCGCGCAGGGCAAATACACCAACACCAAGAGCTTCAGCGTCGCGCAGCCGAGTTTCGACTTCTTCACCTATCTCGCGCCGGACAATGCCTTTCTCCTGGATCGCTTCGGTGGCGCTGCACCGGCCGGCGCGCTGGTCTCGCGCGACAATTTCGATCTTGGCGTGCGGGGTGAATCGAACAAGCGTGAAACCTATCGTGCCGTCATCGGCGCGGACGGGCGGATCAGCGACCATGCCCGATATGAAATTTCCTATGTCTATGGGCGGACCGACAGCCGGTTCCTGAGCACCAACTATCGCATTGCGGACCGCTATTTCGCGGCGCTTGATGCGGTGCGCGATCCGACCAGCGGGCAGATCGTGTGTCGTTCGGATCTGGATCCCACCGCCAACATCGACCCGAACAACTTCGATGCGCCGGCAACCACCTTCACGCCGGGGGCAAGCAGCGGGTGTCAGCCGCTGAACATCCTGGGTGAGAATGTTGCGAGTGCCGCGGCGCTCAACTTCATCAATGCCGATCTGATCAACACCTATCGCGTGCAGCAGCATGTGGTGTCGGGATCGATCTCGGGCGACTTCGGCCAGTTCTTTGAGCTGCCTGGCGGGCCGGTCGATTTCGCGATTGGCGGTGAATACCGCAAGGAAATCAGCTCCTTCGTGTCGGACCCGCTGTCACAGCAAGGTGCCCTGGCCGATTTGGCGCAGATCCTGCCGGAGCGCGGCAGCTTCGATGTCAAGGAAGCGTTCGGAGAACTGCGCGTTCCCGTGCTGCGCGACCTGCCGTTTGCCGACACGCTGGAATTCAATGCCGCCCTTCGCCTGTCCGATTATTCCACGGTGGGCAGCACCACGACCTGGCAGGTCAGCGGGATCTACGCTCCCGTGCGCGACGTGCGGTTCCGCGGCGGGTATTCGGAAGCGGTGCGCGCACCGAACGTGACGGAGCTGTTCGCGCCGCAGAACGGGGCCTTCTCCTTTATTGATGATCCGTGCGATCCGGAGAATCTGCCGGAGGGCACGCAATATCGCGTCGCCAATTGCCAGGCGGCGCTGACCGCGGCCGGCCTTTCGCCCGCCCAGATCTCCGCCTTCAACCCGGTGAACGACCCGCAGGCGACCGCCACATTGCCGGGCCGTTCCGGCGGTAACAACGCTTTGGGTGAGGAAACCGCGGAGACATGGACGGTCGGCGTCGTCGTCCAGCCGCGCTTCGTGCCGGGGCTGCAGATCACCGCGGACTGGTTCAACATTAAGCTTAGGGATGCGATCAACACGCCCGAGGCGCAGCAGCTTGTCGACCTGTGCGTCGATCAGCCGACGCTCGACAACATCTATTGTGCCAACGTGACCCGCTCTTCCACCACGGGTTATGTGTCCGACTATTTCGTGCGTCCGCAGAATGTCGCCGAGTTCCGCACGCAGGGACTGGACGTGACGGCCAATTACCGGATCGACGCTGGTTCGGCCGGTGTGTTCAACCTCAAGCTGGTGGGCAATTATCTCGATCGCCTGGACTTTGTGCCGACGCCAGGTGCCGAGCGCGAGAACGAGTTGCTGCGTGCCAGCGTGACCCGGCTGGCGCCGAAATATAGCGGAACCTTCGACCTTACCTGGACCAAGGACGCGCTGACGCTGAACTATGGCCTGAACTATTTCAGCAAGCTTCGCCGGTACACGGAGGACGAGGTTGTCGCGAACCCGGACATCTCGGATCCGCAATACATCTTCTACCGCGAACGCTGGGAGCATGATGTTCAGGCGTCCATCGCCGCTAGCGACAGGTTCAACATCTACTTCGGCGTCAACAATCTGACCAACAAGGTCGGCGACGTAGCGAGCATTCGTTATCCCTATTCGCCTATAGGCCGGTACTTCTATGCCGGCGCGCGGCTGGCGCTCGACTCGATCTTCTGATCGGGTCGCCTGCTTGAATCGGAGGGGGGCTGGAACGCACATCCGTTCCAGCCCCCCTTTTGCGTGTTCGATGAGTGAAGAGCGGCGATCAGCCTGCTGCCTGCTTCATCACCCGCTGGCCTTCCGCCTGGACCACCGCGTCCTTCACGGCGGCGAGATAGCCGGCAACGTCACCGGCGCTGGACGGCACGGCCTGTCGCAACGTGATGAAGCCGTGGATGTTGCCGATCGCCTCACGGAACGTGACTGGCACGCCCGCCAGGATCAACGCGGCGGCATAAGCGCGTCCCTGATCGCGGATCGGATCCAGGCTCGCCGTGATGACCACCGCCGGCGGAAGGCCGACCAGGTTGCCGATCATCGGCGATCCGCGGAAATCGGTAAAGTCCGCCTGATAATGTTCCGCGAACCAGATCATCGTCTCGCGGGTGAGGAGGTAACCATCGGCGAAGTCGTTGAACGAGGGATATTCCCTGTTCATGTCGGCGGCCGGATACATTGGCGCCTGAACGATGACCGGCACGTCGGCGGCATTGTCCCGCAGGCTCATCGCCGTGGTGATCGTCAGCGTCCCGCCGGCGCTGTCGCCCGACAGGACCAACCCGGTGGCGGTCCGGCCCAGTTCCGACGGGCTGGAGGCGATCCAGCGTGCCGCCGCTTCGCAGTCCGCCGGGGCGGCTGGCCAGCGATGCTCCGGCGCGAGGCGATAATCTACCGAGACCACCGGCAGATCGAGCTGGCGCGACATTTCCGCGGTGAAGCTGGCATGGGTATCGATGTTGCCGATCACGAAGCCGCCGCCGTGGAAGAAGACAACAACCGGGCCCGGTTCCCGCGTGGCGCGTACGTCGAACAGGCGCGCCGGAATGTCACCGGCGGGCCCGGGGATGATGAGGTCCTTGACCGTTGCGAGCTCCCCGACGGGCGTATCAGCAACGTCCTTCATCGCGAGATACATCTGGCGCGCAGCCTCGGCGGTGCCTTCATGCGTCTTGGGGCCGGGCGTGCTGTTCAGAAAATCGAGGAAGCCGCGCACGTCGGGGCGCACATAGGGCCCATCGTTCGACGAAGCGGCGCCACCCTGCGTGTCGCGGATCAGCGTATCAGTCATTCCTCTCTCCTCAGGTTCGCTTTTGCTACCTATCTTGGCGCAGATGATCGCTGTCGTCCATCACCCCGATTATGTCGCGGAAGCGCCCGGCAGGAGCAGTTATCGCTGGGGCAAGAACGGCGCAATTCGTGATCTCCTGCGCGCCGAGGGGGCGGCGATTTGCTGGCACGAGCCGGATCTGGCGCTGCGCTCGTGGCTCGAAGCGGCGCATGATCCCGGCTATGTCGCGGAGGTGCTGGAGGTTCGCGTTCCACGGGACAAGGAACGGCGGATCGGCTTTCCTGTGACGGCGGTGGTGGCGCGGCGAGCGCAGGTGGTGCCTGGCGGCACATACCAGGCGGCGCGGCTTGCGATGGCCCATGGCTTTGCCGCGAACACGGCAGGGGGCAGCCATCACGCGCTAGCGGCGACGGGTGCTGGCTATTGCGTGTTCAACGATCTGGCGATCGCAGCACTGCAACTCGCACGCGAAGGCCGCCGCGTCCTAATTGTCGATGTGGACGTGCATCAGGGCGATGGCACGGCCGCGCTGACCGCCGGCCACCCAGCCATCGCAACCTATTCGATTCACGCGGAAAAGAACTTCCCGGCAAGAAAGGCGAGGTCTACCGTGGATGTGCCTTTGCCCGACGGCGTGGACGACGGGGGCTATCTGGATGCGCTGCGATCGACATTGCCGCCGCTGCTTCAGGAGTTCGCGCCCGATTTGATCCTGTATCAGGGCGGGGTCGATCCGTTCAGCGGCGACCGGCTGGGGCGCCTCTCGCTGACAGAGGACGGATTGGGGAAACGTGACCTGCTGGTCGCGAACATGGCGCTTGAGCGCGGGCTGCCGATGGCGAGCACGGTGGGGGGTGGGTATGGCGATGACGTGCTGGCCATCGCGCGGCGGCATGTTGATGTCATCCTGCGGCTGGGCCGGGCCTATGCCGAGCGATGGCAGGCAGGAACCCGGCTGACCCCAGCCGCGTAGAGCGGCGATGACCACCATCGTCTGGTTTCGCCAGGACCTCCGCCTCCACGACCACCCAGCGCTGCTATCGGCCGCTGCATCGGGCGCGATCATTCCCGTCTATGTGCTTGATAACGAAGGACCGGGTGAGTGGCGGATCGGCGGTGCGCAGCGCTGGTGGCTGCACCACAGCCTAGCCACGCTGGACGCATCGCTGCGGGAGAAAGGCAGCCGACTGATCCTGCGGCAGGGCCCTGCGGCGGCAACCCTGTTGGCACTGGCGGAGGAAACCGGCGCCGACGCCATCCACGCCATCCGCCATTACGAACCATGGTGGCGGGCAGCGGAAGCGGCCATTGGCGAAGGGCTTTGCTTGCACGAGGGGGGGCATCTGCGGCCGCCGGAGAGCGTGACAACGGCAAGCGGCGGCCGCTTCCGGATTTTCTCGGCCTTCTTCCGGAGTCTTTCGGCCTCGCTGCCGCCCGAGCCCCCGTGCGGCGCCCCGGACGTGTTAACCGCGCCCGAGCACTGGCCCGCGAGCGACGATCTCGCGGACTGGAATCTCCTGCCAACCCGGCCGAACTGGGCAAGCGGCTTCGAGGAGTGGGCGCCAGGAGAGGCGGGGGCACGCGGGGCCCTCGAAACCTTCGCGGATGCGATCCGGCACTATTCGACCGGGCGCAACATGCCGTCCGAGGAAGGCACGTCCCGGCTGTCGCCGCACCTTCACCATGGCGAGATCTCACCGCGCCAGGTGTGGCATAAGCTGAGCGACGGGGGCGAGGGTGGGGCCGCGTTTCGGCGAGAGCTGGCATGGCGGGATTTCACCGCGGGGCTGATCCTGGCGCTGCCCGATTATGCGCGTGAGAACGGGCGCAGGCAGTTCGATCGACTACCATGGCGAGAGGCGCCGGCGGACCTGAAGGCGTGGCAGCAGGGGCGGACCGGCTATCCCATCGTCGACGCCGGGATGCGGCAATTGTGGGCAACCGGATGGATGCACAACCGGGTGCGCATGATCACCGCGAGCTTCCTCGTGAAGCATCTGCTGATCGACTGGCGCGCGGGCGAGCGCTGGTTCTGGGACACGCTGGTTGATGCCGATTACGGCAACAACAGCGTGAACTGGCAGTGGGTGGCGGGGACCGGGATCGACGCCAACATGTTCGGCCGGATCATGGCGCCGCTGAGCCAATCGGAGAAGTTCGAGGCGGGCGACTATATCCGGCGCTGGGTGCCGGAGCTGCGCGGGCTATCCAACGAAACGATCCACGACCCGGACGAGGCAGGCTGTCGCCCCGCCGATTACCCGCCGAAGATCATCGGCCATCGCGAAGCGCGCGAACGCGCACTGGCGGCGGGCCGCAAAGTACGCTGACCGCCATCATCTTCGCCTCTTCCGCCGCGTGCCCCGCCGGTGCATGAGCGCGCCATGCACGGGAAGGTCGAACTGGCGCGGTCACATAACCGCTGGGCGCGCAGCGTCGCGCCGCTTTATCATCGCATTCTCGATCGGATCGATGCCGGGTTGGAGCAAGGAGCGATCGAGGCAAGCCTGCCCGACGGAACACGCAGGCTGCTCGGCGGAAGAGGGCCGGGCCCGATTGCGCATGTCACGGTGGTGCGCTGGCGCGCGTTGCGGCGACTGGTGACCGGCGGCTCGATCGGCTGGTACGAAGGCTGGGCGCATGGCGACTGGACCAGCCCGGATCTGGTGCCGATCTTCGTTCTGTTCATGCGTAACCGGGGCACGCTGGGCAATGTGGCGCGGGCGAAGCGCGGAGCGCGTGTCGCCGCCCGGCTGATCCATGCCCTTCGCCACAATGACCGGCGCAACGCCCGGCGCAACATTGCTGCGCATTACGATCTAGGCAACGATTTCTACGAAGCGTGGCTGGACCCGACGCTGACCTATTCCAGCGCCTTGTTCGCCGCTGGCGATACGCTGGAGGCCGGGCAGCATCGCAAGCTTTCCGCCATTCTCGACCGACTGGACGTGCCCACCGGCGGGACGATGCTGGAGATCGGCTGCGGCTGGGGATCGCTGGCGGAAGCGGCCGGCAAGCGGGGCATCAAGGTGCGTGCGATAACGCTGGCGGAGGAGCAGCAGCGGCATGTGGCGGTGCGCACCCGCGACCTGCCGGTGGCCGTGTCACTGACCGATTATCGCGACGTCAAAGGGCAATATGACGGCATTGCTTCAATCGAGATGGTCGAGGCGGTGGGGGAGCGTTACTGGAACGATTATCTGGCGGCGATTTCCCGCGCGCTGAAGCCGGGCGGCCGCGCGGCAATCCAGTTCATCAAGATCGCCGAAGACGTTTGGCCCGCCTATTCCAGCAACGTCGACTTCATCCAGGCCTGCGTCTTTCCCGGCGGCATGCTGATCCATGAGCCGCAGTTCCAAGCGCTGGCCGAGGCAAACGGGCTGACATGGCGGGGGCGACATGCCTTTGGTGAGGATTATGCCGAAACGCTGCGGCAATGGCGGGTGCGGTTCGACAATGCGGTGGCGCAAGGGCGCCTGCCGGCGCGGTTCGATCGTGGCTTCGTTGACTTGTGGCGCTTCTACCTGATGTATTGCGAAGGCGGGTTTCGCGGCGGCGGCATCGATGTCGTGCAGATCACGCTGGTCAAGGAGGGGGCATGAAGCGGTTTGCCTTTGGCGCGGCGCTGGCCGCGATGCTGCTTTGCGGATGTGCGGCCCAGCAACCACCGCAGAGCAACGCAGCCGCGCAGCCGGTGTCGGCTGCTGAGGGCAGCGCGCAGGCGATCGCTGCCGGGGTGCCGATCACCGCCGCCAATCGCGATCAGCTGAAGCAGGTGGGTGCGGCCGTTCTGTTCTGGTCCCAGCAGGAGCGCGACCAGAACTTCCCGCATATGGAAGATCACTTTCCAGTCCATGTCGTGAAGGCGGGAGGCAAGCTGCGCGACCTGCCCCAGGGCGTGCCGCTGCCGGTGCCGGCGGCCGAGATCGACGCTTATGTTCGGGATCAGAACGTCGCCGGCCTGATCGTGGTTCAGGACGGCAAGGTGCGGCTGGAACGATATGCGCGCGGGCTGACGCGCGATGGGCGGTGGACGAGCTTCTCGGTGGCGAAATCCTTCACCTCCACCCTGGTGGGAGCGGCGATCAAGGACGGCTTCATCGGTTCGGTGGACGAGCCGGTGACCCGGTATATTCCGGACCTTGCCGGCAGCGCCTATGATGGCGTGTCGATCGGCCAGTTGCTGACCATGACGTCGGGCGTGAAGTGGAACGAGGATTACACCGATCCCAAGTCCGACGTCGCGCGGATGTTTTCCATCCCGGTGCCCACCGGCATGGACCCGACCGTCGCCTATATGCGCACGCTTTCGCGCGAGGCGGAGCCGGGTGCGAAGTGGGTCTACAAGACCGGAGAGACGAACCTGATCGGCGTGCTGGTCGCCAACGCCGTGAAGAAACCACTGGCGACATATCTTAGCGAAAAGGTGTGGCGCCCGTACGGGATGGAAAGCGACGCCTTCTGGATGGTCGATGCGAGCGGCCGCGAAGTGGCGGGATGCTGCCTTTCGGTATCGCTGCGCGATTACGCGCGGATGGGTCTGCTGGCGCTGGAAGGCGGCAAGGGCATCGTGCCGCCGGGCTGGTTTGCCGACGCCACCCGTGCCCATGCCTCGATCGGACGGCCGGGCTTCGGCTATGGCTATCAATGGTGGGTCTATCCGCAGGACCGGTTCGGCGGACAGGGGATCTTCGGCCAGAGCATTACGGTCGATCCGGCGAGCCGGACGGTGATCGCAATGGTATCCGCCTGGCCCAAGGCGACCGGATCAGACCTGTCGCAGGCGCGCATGACCTTCATGGAGCGATTGTTCGCGGCAGCGCGGCAGTGATGGAACTCGGCGCGCGACTACTGCGCAGCTTGCCCGCGCTGGATCAAACGGCACCGTAGCGGAGTGCTCGGGACCGGAGTGAGTGTGCGGAACAGACGCGAGGCGGCTGGTCCGGAACTTAGCCCGGCACCCGCTCCCAAAGGCCGGTTTCGAAGCCGTTCAGGACGAGCGACGTGATGTGATCGGCCACCGCTTCGGGCGGCTTCACCGATGCGGGATCCTCGCCGGGATAGGCGCGGGCGCGCATCTTCGTGCGGGTGGCGCCGGGATCGATGATCGCGGTGCGCACGCGGCTGATCTCGGACACTTCGTCTCCATAAGCGCCCAGCAGCGTTTCGAACGCGGCCTTGGACGCGCCATAAGCACCCCAATAAGCGCGCGGCTTGCGCCCGACCGAGGAGGTAATCCCGATCACCTTGCCGGCTTCCGACTGGCGCAGCAGCGGATCGAACGCCTGGATCAGCGCTGCCTGAGCTGAGACGTTGAGCGTCAGCACGGCGGCAAGTTCCTTGGCGTCGATTGCGGGCACGGCGGCGAGCGAGCCGAGTGTGGCGGCGTTCAACACCATCACATCGAGCGCCTGCCACCGCTCAGCGACGGCCGCGGCAAGCCGTGCGATCGAATCCTTCTCTGTCAGATCCAGCGGCGCAATCGTCGCCGAGCCGCCGGCGTCGAAGATCTGCTGCTCCACTTCCTCCAGCGCCTTTGCCGTGCGCGCGGTGACGACGACATGCGCGCC
This sequence comes from Sphingomonas sp. OV641, assembly GCF_900109205.1. Taxonomy (NCBI): domain Bacteria; kingdom Pseudomonadati; phylum Pseudomonadota; class Alphaproteobacteria; order Sphingomonadales; family Sphingomonadaceae; genus Sphingomonas; species Sphingomonas sp. OV641. Next base: position 593,035 of record NZ_FNZB01000001.1, read on the forward strand.
CTGTGCCGCCAGAGCGATGGCAGTGGCGGCGCCGATTCCGCGGCTCGCGCCAGTGACGAGGGCGAGCTTATTCTCAAGCGGCTTGTTCATCCAGAATCCCAAGGCAGACGGTTGCGCACGGGCGAGAGGGCCCGAGACGCGCCCTCGTCAAGCGAGGGCGCGCGGCAAGGTTTAGGCGACGCGCTCCTCGAGCATCGCGAACTGATCCACGGCGGCAGTATCGTCATGGTCGGTCAGCGTGGTCGGATAGTCGCCCGTGAAGCAGGCGTCGCAATAACCTGGACGGAACTGCGACCGGCTCTTCTGCCCCAACGCCTTGTACAGGCCGTCGATCGACACGAAGGCGAGACTGTCGGCATGGATGAAATCGGTCATCGCGCCGAGATCATGCGTGGCGGCGAGCAGCTTCGCGCGTTCGGGCGTGTCGACGCCGTAGAAGCAGCTGTGCTTGGTCGGCGGACTGGCGATGCGCATGTGCACCTCTGCCGCGCCGGCCTCCCGCATCATCTGCACGATCTTCAGGCTGGTGGTGCCGCGAACGATCGAATCGTCGATCAAAACGACCCGCTTGCCGGCGATCAGCGCGCGATTGGCGTTGTGCTTCAGCTTGACGCCGAGATGGCGGACCTTGTCGCCCGGCTGAATGAAGGTGCGGCCGACATAATGCGAGCGGATGATGCCGAGTTCGAACGGGATGCCGCTTTCCTGCGCATAGCCGATCGCCGCCGGTACACCCGAGTCGGGCACCGGGATGACCAGATCGGCATCGACCGGCGCCTCGATCGCCAGCTGCTGGCCGATCGACTTGCGGACCGAATAGACCGAGTGATCGTCCACGATCGAATCCGGGCGGGAGAAATAGACCCATTCGAAGATGCACGGGCGGGGCGCGACCGGGCCGAACGGATGGATCGAGCGCATCTCGGTACCCTGGACGATCACGAGTTCGCCGGGCTCTACCACGCGGACGAACTCGGCACCGACCACGTCGAGCGCGACCGTCTCGCTGGCGAAGATGATGGACCCGTTGAGCTTGCCCATGACGAGCGGGCGAATGCCGAGCGGATCGCGGCAGGCGATCATGCCCTCCGGCGTCATCACGATCAGCGCATAGGCGCCCTCCACCTGCTTCAGCGCGTCGATGAAGCGATCGAGCAGCGTGCGATAGTTGGAGGTGGCGACGAGGTGAATGATCGTCTCGGTGTCGCTGGTCGACTGGAAGATCGAACCACGGCGGATCAGCTCCCGGCGGAGCTTCATCGCATTGGAGATGTTGCCGTTGTGCGCCACGGCGAATCCGCCGCTGGCCAGCTCTGCATAGAGCGGCTGGACGTTGCGCAGCGCCGTCTCTCCGGTGGTGGAGTAACGGACGTGGCCGCAGGCAACGGTGCCCGGCAGCGCGCCGATCACGGCCTCGCTGTCGAAATTGCCGGCGACATGGCCCATCGCCTTCTTGGTGTGGAAATGGGTGCCGTCAAAGGAGGTGATGCCGGCGGCCTCCTGGCCGCGGTGTTGCAGGGCATGGAGCCCAAGCGCAACCAGGGCAGCAGCGCCATCGGAGCCGGAAACTCCAAAGATGCCGCACTCCTCGTGCAGATGGTCGTCGTCGAAAGGATTGGTGGTCAGCATGGCGGTGGGGGCTCGCGTCGTGCGCGGCCCATATAGCGCTTGTCTCGGATTTGTCATGGGGGGGTGGAGCGATCGGAGCATCAATGGGTTGTTCGCACGCGAGAGGAGACCCGGCGATGGCCAAGGATCATGGCGCGCAGATCAAGGACGATGCGCTCTACGAGGAGCTGCGCAAGAAGGGCGAATCGAAGGAAAAGGCGGCGCGGATCGCCAATGCCAAGGCGAACGGATCGCTGGATCACCGCGGCGACAGGCTGGAGGACCGCACCAAGGACGACCTCTACGAAGAGGCGCAGGAGATCGGGATCGAGGGGCGATCCAAGATGAACAAGGCCGAGCTGGTGGATGCCATTCGCAACCATAAGTGAGGGCGGTCAAGCGGGCTGGCGATTCGCACCGCCGCGCGGATAAGAATGCGGCATGACCGATGCGCGCGAACAGGGCCTGGCCCTTGACCCGAAATATGACTCCGCAGGGCTGGTGACCGCCGTTGTCACCGATGCGAACAGCGGCGAGATGTTGATGGTCGCGCATATGAATGCGGAGGCATTGGCGGCGACTCGGGAGACTGGCAAGGCGACCTTCTGGTCGCGCAGCCGCCAGGCGTTGTGGGTGAAGGGCGAAACCTCCGGTCACGTTCTGACCGTGCGCGAGTTGCGCGTGGATTGTGACCAGGACGCGATATGGGTCATCGCCGAGCCCGCTGGCCCCGCCTGTCACACGGGCGCGCGGTCCTGCTTCTATCGCCGGATCGTATCGGGCGGGCTGGAGCGCGTTGATTGAGGGCAGGGCAGATGCGCGGCACAGTCGCGCTGGCGATCGGATTGGTGCTGGCCGGATGCGGGCAACAGGAGCGCAAGGCGTCGCCCGATGATGCCCCGGGAGCGGGCCTAGAGGAGGCGGCAATCCGCGCTGGCATCGTGATCGATCCGGCGAGGCGCGATCCTGTCGGCGCCTTCGGGTCGGCCACCGACAAGATCTGCATCGTTCCGCAGGGTGACAATTACCGGGTGGGCGCGAGTGTCGATTATGGCGATCGGCAAAGCTGTGTCGCGCGCGGCACTGCGACCGGACGCGACCGGCTGCGGCTGACGTTCGGGGAGGAATGCACCTTCGAGGCGGCATTCGACGGCGCGCGCATCACCTTTCCCGCGACCCTGCCGCGAGCATGCGACAGCCGGTGCACCGGCCGCGCGACGCTGACCGCGGTAAACGCCAGCCGGCTGAGCAGCGCCGAGGCCGAGGCCCGCGCCATGCGCGGGCCGGACGGGCAGCCGCTTTGCGGTTGACGTTCACGTAAGCGGAACGTACTGGCGCCGGCATGTCGATTGCTGGCGTCTTTGACTCGCTTCCGCCCCGAACGGATCGCTCCCATTTCAGTATCAGTGATCTCGCGGCGGAGTTCGACGTGACGCCGCGCGCCCTGCGCTTCTACGAGGACGAGGGACTGATCGCGCCGGAGCGGCGCGGCACGGCCCGCATCTATTCGCATCGCGATCGCGCGCGGCTCGCCTGGATCCTGCGGGGGAAGCGCGTCGGCTTCAGCCTGGCCGAAATTCGCGAGATGATCGACCTGTATGACATCGGCGACGGGCGACACACCCAGCGCGCGGTGACCATTGCGCGCTGCCGTGCCCGGATCGATGCGCTGACCGCGCAAAAGGCGGACATCGATGCGGCGATCGCCGAACTCGAAGATTTCGTTTCCCTGATCGACTATCCCGAACACAAGGACTGAGCCTTCATGCCGCAATATACCCCGCCAGTGCGCGACACCCGCTTCGTCCTGGAGCATGTCGTTGGCCTGTCGCGCCACGCCAACGTCCCCGGTTTCGCCGCCGCTACGCCCGATACGGTGGATGCCGTTCTGGAGGAGGGTGGCCGCTTCGTTGCCGAGGTGCTGTTCCCGATCAACCAGTCCGGCGATCAGGAAGGCTGCACGCGGCATGAGGACGGATCGGTGACGACGCCGGCCGGCTTCAAGGAAGCGTATAAGCAGTTCGTGGAATCCGGCTGGGGAACGCTTTCCGCGCCGGAGCAGTTCGGCGGCCAGGGGATGCCGCACGTCATTTCCACGGCGTTCCAGGAATATATGATCTCCGCCAATATGGCGTTCGCCATGTATCCCGGCCTGGCCCATGGCGCGATCGCGGCACTGGTGGCGAAGGGATCGCCCGAGCAGCAGGAAAAGTATCTGCCCAAGATGGTGTCGGGCGAGTGGGGCGGCACCATGAACCTGACGGAGCCGCAGTGCGGCACCGACCTGGGCCTGATCCGCACTCGCGCCGAGCCGCAGGGGGATGGCTCCTACAAGATCACCGGCACCAAGATCTTCATTTCAGCCGGTGAGCATGACTTGACCGACAATATCATCCACCTCGTCCTGGCGAAGACGCCGGGCGCGCCGGACAGCTCAAAGGGCATCAGCCTGTTCGTGGTGCCAAAGGTGATGGTGAACGACGATGGCTCGCTGGGTGAGCGCAATGCCGTTTCCTGCGGCTCGATCGAGCACAAGATGGGTATTCACGGCAACGCCACCTGCGTCCTCAACTATGACGGGGCGACCGGCTGGCTGGTCGGCGAGGAGATGAAAGGCCTTGCCGCGATGTTCATCATGATGAACGCGGCGCGCCTGGGTGTCGGCCTGCAGGGCCTGGCGGTCGGTGAGACGGCGTTCCAGAACGCGGTGCAATATGCCGAGGATCGCCGCCAGGGGCGTGCGCTGACCGGTGCAGCCGAGCCCGAGGAAAAGGCCGACACGCTGTTCGTCCACCCGGACGTGCGCCGCATGCTGATGAACGGCAAGGCATGGCTGGAGGGCCTGCGCGCCTTGTGCCTGTGGGGCGCGCTTCAGGTGGATCTGGAGCATAATGCCGAGGACGAGGCGGCACGGCAGGAAGCGGCCGACCTGATCGGACTGCTGACCCCGGTGATCAAGGGCGTCGGCACCGACAAGGGCTATCAGATCGCGACCGATGCGCAGCAGGTCTATGGCGGCCATGGCTACATCCAGGAATGGGGCATGGAGCAATATGTGCGCGATGCCCGGATCGCGATGATCTACGAGGGCACCAACGGCGTGCAGGCGATGGACCTCGTCGGTCGCAAGCTGGCGATGAACGGTGGCCGTGCGATCCAGCTGTTCTTCAAGATCGTGGCGCAGGAATGCGCGGCGGCGAAGAGCGGGCCGGCGGCCGATCTCGCAACCCGGCTAGAGAAGGCGCTGGGTGAGCTTCAGGCGGCGACCATGTGGTTCATGGGCAACATTTCCAACCCGAACAACATCGGTGCGGGCGCGGTGCCGTACATGCACCTGCTGGGCGTCGTGTCGGTCGGCCTGATGTGGTTGCGCATGGCGGTTGCCGCGGCGGCGCTGAAGGACACGGGCGAGGGCGACGCCGCCTTCCTCGAGGCGAAACTGGTGACGGCGCGCTTCTTTGCGGAGCGGGTGCTGCCGGAGGCCGGCGCCTATCGCCGCCAGATCGAAGGCGGGGCAGAGGCACTGATGGCACTTCCGCCGGAGATGTTCCGCGCGGCCTGATCGCCGCGCACAGGATCGTTCGGGTCGAACGATCCGGTAATTGACTGGTTAACCATGCCGGGGAGCGTTCGCGCTTTCCGGCATGGTCTTTTTCGCTTGGCTAACGATCCGCGCTTGATCGCTCGGTTCAGCGAGGTGTGCCGCATGAACAGGGTACTTGCCCGCGCGAGACACCTGCAAATTCTCCTCACGCCGGCCTCGTCACCGCAACCAACGCTTCGGAAGCCTCACGCCATTGAGTTTGGGGGAACAGTGGATCCCGGCACGAGGCTGGAATGACGGGCTTGTGAGGTAGGCAAAGGGGTTTCGAACGGCGCCGCTTTGCCCGGGAGGCGGATAAATCGGCGGGATCAACCTCCAGCTCGCGGCGGCAGCGGCCCTTCAAATTTCGCCGGCCCCCCACGGCTCCGATCTCTACTCAACCCCGGCCGCATTCCCCGGCACTGGTTCAGCCATGTCCCCCTTGCGGCGTATGCCGTCGAGCTCGGCAGGGCCGCGGGCGTTGTCGCGCGGGACGGGGGCGGCGCGGAGGGCGAGGCGCTTCATGCAGGGCGAGCGCGTCTTGAACTCGTCGCAGTTCCACAAGGCGCGTTCGAGATTGCTAGCGCGATCGCGGATGTAGCTGAACGACATGGCGTTCATCTGCTCGGGCGTGAGGGGCAGGGTGAAGGCCATGGCATCCGGCTCCGTCCAGCCCATGAACTTGCAGCGCGCCCGATCACCACAGGAGGCTATCGCCATGCCGTGAAAGGTATCGGCCTGCGCGGGATTGAGCATCGTCAGGAACGTGTCGCGATCGCCGGCTAGCGGCGCGGGCGTGCGGCCGAAGAAGGGGACCGTCTCGGCAAGCTGACTTTCATCAGCCAGCGGATCGCCGCCGCGATGATGTTCGGAAATGGCGGCGAGCTGGGTGATCGTGGCTTCGCCGGGCTGCTGGCCACGGTTGAAGGCAGGGCCGGTGCCCCACCAGCCCTCCCAGCGGAAGAACAGATGCGTATGGACCTCGGCAATCTTGTCGAGGCTGGAGCTCCAGTACGGCACCACCCAATCGGTGTGGTAGTGCGTTGCCCAGCCGACCGGCTTGTACACCGCGCCGCGCAAAGCCTTGGTCGCGATCTCCCGCGCGCGAGTCCAGGCGACCTCCGAAGGCGTGCGCCGAAGCGCGCCGTCGCAGGTGAAGGTGAACTGGCAGCCGGTGCTCCGCTCCGCGCCCTGAAACACGACGCCGCAAACCGTCTTGGGGAAGGCGGGGTGGCGCAGCCGGTTCAGCACCACCTGCACGACCGCGCGCTCGCCGACCGCATCGTCGCCGGCCTCGTAGTAAGCGGCGGCGGCGAGACAGTCGGTGGCGCGGGCGAAGGCACTCGCATCGCCGACGAAGCGGAACGGGCGGGCGGGCGGGACCGGGCCTTTCACGAAGGGAACGGCGGCATTGATCGCGCGCGCGTCCTCCGGCGCGATCTCGGCATATTCCACCGGCTCGACCGGCGGCGGTGCGGCCCGGGGCAGGACGCGCGGCTGGCGCAAGATGATCGGCCGGCCGACCTCGACGATCGGCTGCGGCACCAGATTTGTGACGATCAGCGGCAAGGCGATCGCGATGAGCGCGATCAGGGCAAGGATCAGGTGAAGCGGTCGAACGGTCGGCACGCGGGGGCGCTTAACCTAATTTGCCGGCGCGGCGAAGCTGGCACGCGACACCAAGCGTGTCCCTGGCTGCGACATCGGCGGAACAGGCGGCGAGGAAAGTGCTCCCGGCCGGCTGTTCCGCGATTAGGTCACCCGTCGCGCGGCGGCTTACGCCTCGGGCAGGAACTCGGGCACCGACAAATACCGCTCGCCGGTGTCATAGTTGAAGCCCAGGACGCGTGCGCCATCGGGAAGGTCGGGCAGCTTCTGCAGGATCGCCGCCAGCGTCGCGCCGGACGAAATGCCGACCAGCATGCCTTCTTCGCTGGCCGCGCGGCGCGCCATGTCCTTGGCGACGTTCGCGTCCACCTCGATCACGCCGTCCAGCGCCTGGGTGTGGAGGTTCGCGGGGATGAAGCCAGCGCCGATGCCCTGGATCGGGTGCGGGCCGGGCTGGCCGCCACCGATGACGGGGGATGCCGCCGGCTCGACGGCGAAGACCTTCAGGTTCGGCCATTCCTTCTTCAGCGTTTCGGCAACGCCCGTGATGTGGCCGCCGGTGCCGACGCCGGTGATCAGCACGTCGATCGGCGAATCGCGGAAGTCGTTCAGGATCTCCTGCGACGTGGTCTTCACGTGAACGTCGATGTTGGCAGGGTTTTCGAACTGCTGCGGCATCCAGGCACCGGGCGTGGTCTCGACCAGCTCAAGCGCGCGCTCGATGGCGCCCTTCATCCCCTTCTCGCGCGGCGTCAGATCAAAGGTGGCGCCATAAGCGAGCATTAGGCGACGGCGCTCCAGCGACATGCTTTCGGGCATGACGAGGACGAGCTTGTATCCCTTCACCGCGGCCACCATCGCTAGGCCGATGCCGGTGTTGCCGCTGGTCGGCTCGATGATCGTGCCGCCCGCCTTCAGGTCGCCGGAGGCCTCTGCCGCCTCGATCATGGCGAGCGCGATCCGGTCCTTGATCGAGCCGCCGGGGTTCGACCGCTCCGACTTGATCCAGACTTCGGATCCCGGAAACAGCCGCTGCATCCGGATGTGCGGGGTGTTGCCGATCGTGTCGAGGATCGTGTTCGCCTTCATGGCTGAGATACTCCATGCTGTGTTTCGGGCGGGATGACCGAGAGCGGTTCCTCGGGCGGATCAAAGGTCTTGGCCTGCTTCAGTTCCGGAAACAACCGCGACCAGAGGAGCGTGATGCCGATCGCGCCGACGCCCCCGACCACCACGGCGCCGACCGGCCCGAGGAGCGACGCCATGAGGCCGCTTTCCGCCTCGCCCAGTTCGTTCGAGGCGGAAATGGTGAGCTGGCTGACGGCGCTGACGCGGCCGCGCATCTCATCGGGGGTGTGAAGCTGGATCAGCGAGCCGCGCACGTACATCGACACCATGTCCGCGCTCCCCGCGACGATCAGCGCGGCGAGGCTGAGCGCGAAGCTGGTGGATATGCCGAACGTCAGGATGGCGAGGCCGAAGATCACAACCGCGATCAGCATCTTCCGGCCGACGTCCGTTTTCATCGGGCGGAAGGAGAGAAAGATGCCGGTGAGCGACGCGCCGATCCCCATCCCCGCGGCGAGCAGGCCAAGGCCGGTCGGGCCGACATGAAGGATGTCACGCGCATAGATCGGCAGCAGCGCCGTGGAACCGGCGAGCAGCACGGCGAACAGGTCCAGCGTGATTGCCGCCTGCACCAGCCGGTTGCGCTTCACATAGGAAAAGCCGTCAATAATCCGCGCCAGCGGTCGACGGTCCTTCTGCGCCGCCGGCTGTGGCACGCGGCGGATCGTCAGCAACATGACCAAGGCCAGGAGGAACATCGTTGCCATGCCGGCGTAAGCGGTGATCGGCCCGATAGCGAACAGGAGGCCGCCGACGCTGGGGCCGGCGATGAAGCCGACCTGCATGGCAATGGAGCCGAGCGCTATGGCGGTGGGCAGGCTTTCCCGCGGGACGAGGTTTGGCGCCAGCGCCCCATAGGCCGGGCCGGCGAACGCGCGCGCGACGCCGACGAGGACCGCGGCACCGAACAGCACCGGCAGGCTGATCCAGCCTTCCCAAGTCGCCAGGCCGAGCAGCATCACATTTGCGGCGAGCAGGGTGGTGGTGCCGCGCACGATCCAGCGGCGGTCGACCGAATCCGCGATTAATCCGACGATCGGCGTCAGGAGGAAAAGCGGAACGAACTGCGCCAGGCCGATCATGCCGAGAAGGAACGCGGCGTCGCGTATGTCCATCGTCTCGCGCGCCATGCTGTACACCTGCCAGCCGAGGACGATGGCGAGCGCCGATTGCGCAATCGTGCTGGCGAGGCGGGCCAGCCAGTAGCTGCGGTAATTGGCGATGCGAAGCGGGTGAATGGCGGCTGACATGCGGCTGCGGACTTAGGTCGCGCTCCTTACCGACACAACGGGCAATGCCACAGCGTTGCGCGCGGCTCGGGTTGGGGCCTATAGGCCGCATTCTCCCTTTCCCCTAGGAACCTGCGAGGTCCAGCCCCGTGGCAAGAACAGCCCGCGCCAAGAGCGCCGAACCGCCCGTACCCAATCGTGAACGTCCCAACGAGCCGCAGCCTTATGAGGCGTCCAAGGACGAACTGCTGCAATTCTACAAGGACATGCTCCTTATCCGCCGCTTCGAAGAGAAGGCGGGCCAGCTTTATGGCCTGGGCCTGATCGGCGGCTTCTGCCATTTGTACATCGGCCAGGAAGCCGTGGCCGTCGGGTTGCAGTCCGCGCTGACCGAGAAGGACAGCGTGATCACCGGCTATCGCGACCATGGCCACATGCTGTTGTGCGGCATCCCGCCCAAGGACGTGATGGCGGAGCTGACCGGCCGTCAGGCCGGCATCTCCAAGGGCAAGGGCGGCTCCATGCACATGTTCAGCGTGGAGCATAAGTTCTATGGCGGGCACGGCATCGTCGGTGCCCAGGTGTCACTGGGCGCCGGACTTGGCTTTGCGCACAAGTACAACAATGATGGCGGCGTGTGCCTGGCCTATTTTGGCGACGGCGCGGCCAACCAGGGCCAGGTGTACGAAAGCTTCAACATGGCGGAGCTGTGGAAGCTGCCCGTCATCTTCGTCATCGAGAACAATCAATATGCCATGGGCACGAGCGTGAATCGCGCTTCTGCCGAGGATCAGCTGTATCGCCGCGGCGAGAGCTTCCGCATTCCCGGCATCCAGGTTGACGGCATGGACGTGCTGGCGGCGCGTGGTGCGGCCGAGGCGGCGCTCGAATGGGTGCGCGCCGGCAAGGGGCCGATCATCCTGGAGATGAAGACCTATCGCTACCGCGGCCACTCGATGTCCGATCCGGCCAAATATCGCAGCCGTGAGGAAGTGCAGGCGGTGCGCGACAAGTCCGATCCGATCGAACACGTGAAGAGGCTGCTGGATGCCAAGGGCGTCAAGGAAGACGAGCTGAAGGCAATCGAGAGCGAGATCCGCAAGGTCGTGAACGAGTCCGCGGACTTCGCCGAGAGCACCCCCGAACCCGATCCCAAGGAACTGTATACCGACGTGCTGGTGGAGAAGTATTGAGATGGCGATCGACATCAAGATGCCGGCGCTCTCCCCCACCATGGAGGAGGGCACGCTCGCCAAGTGGCTCGTCAAGGAAGGCGACACGGTGAAGTCCGGCGACATCATGGCCGAGATCGAGACCGACAAGGCAACGATGGAGTTCGAAGCGGTCGACGAGGGCACCGTGGGCAAGATCCTGGTCGCCGAGGGCACCGACAATGTGAAGGTCGGCACCGTCATCATGCAGCTGCAGGGCGAGGGCGAAGAAGCCGGTAACGCCGACAAGGCGCCGGCTGAAACCAAGGACGACGAGCCCGAGCCCAAGGCAAAGGCCGACGCCAAGAAGGACGATGGCGTCGAAGATTCGGCTCATCCGGCGCAGGAAAAGGTGGAAACCGGCGCGCGCCAGATGTTCGAGGCCGCGAAGCACGACGCGGAGGTTGCCGACCCGGCGATCCCCGCGGGCACCGAGATGGTCAAGACGACCGTCCGCGAGGCGCTGCGCGATGCGATGGCCGAGGAAATGCGCGCGGACGAGCGCGTGTTCGTGATGGGTGAGGAAGTCGCGCAATATCAGGGCGCGTACAAGGTCACGCAGGGCCTGCTCGATGAATTCGGCGACCGCCGGGTCATCGACACGCCGATCACCGAATATGGCTTCGCCGGTGTCGGCACGGGCGCGGCGATGGGCGGGCTCAAGCCCATCGTCGAGTTCATGACGTTCAACTTCGCGATGCAGGCGATCGATCACATCGTGAACTCGGCCGCGAAGACGAACTATATGTCCGGCGGCCAGATGCGCTGCCCGATCGTGTTCCGCGGCCCGAACGGCGCCGCGAGCCGCGTCGGCGCGCAGCACTCGCAGAACTATGGCCCGTGGTATGCCAGCGTGCCGGGCCTCATCGTGATCGCGCCCTATGACGCGGCGGATGCCAAGGGCCTGCTGAAGGCCGCGATCCGCTCCACCGACCCTGTTGTGTTCCTCGAGAACGAGCTGCTCTACGGCCGCTCGTTCGAGGTGCCGAAGCTGGACGATTGGATCCTGCCGATCGGCAAGGCGCGCATCATGCGCGAGGGCAAGGACGTGACGATCGTCAGCTATTCGATCGGCGTGGGCCTGGCGCTGGAAGCCGCCGACAAGCTGGCCGAGGAAGGCGTCGAGGCGGAGGTGATCGACCTGCGCACGCTGCGCCCGCTCGACAAGGAAACGGTGCTCAAGAGCCTAGCCAAAACCAACCGCATGGTCGTGGCCGAAGAAGGCTGGCCGACCTGCTCGATCGCCAGCGAGATCATCGCGATCTGCATGGAGGAGGGCTTCGACGATCTCGACGCCCCGGTCGTGCGCGTGTGCAACGAGGACGTGCCGCTGCCTTATGCCGCGAACCTCGAGAAGCTGGCGCTGATCTCGTCCGACAAGATCGTCGAGGCGGTGAAGAAGGTGACGTACAAGGAGTAAGTGCAGGCTCCGCCCGCTCATTTGGTGGGCGGGCGGAGCGCGCTCGATGCTCAGAGATCGTAACGGGTGCAGACGCTTGGCGTGCTTCCCGTTGCGGCATTCAGCGTTTCGGAGGCGCGTTCGCGAACGGTGAACGACGCTTCCGACCGGATCACCGGCGTGCCAAGGACGACGGTCGAAAAAATCGGTTCGTACACATAGGTGACTTCGGCGAAGATCATCGCGGAACCGGCCGATGCGGCGATCTGACGCCCGGTGGCGCCCATGGCCTGAAGCGAAGCATCATTGGCACCTTTCCCCTGCGTGCCATATTGCGGCTGCGATTCAGTTCGGTTGAGCGTTCCGCTACAGCGCTGCCAGAGGATGGTCTGTCCAGCGAGCGACCCCGTCTTCCCGTTGGGCATGACATCGCTCAGAACGATCCGGCCTCGGGTGGCGAAGTTCATCGCTTCGCCCACGATCTTGCCGCCGAGCAGCACTTCGTTGACGTCTGCCTCACTGATCGATTCACGAACGCGCGCTGCATTATCGGCAGCGGTGGCCGCGATCTGATGCACGCGCAGGATGGAGATGCCATAATTGGCGATCTCCACGCCATAAAGGGCAATGGTCAGTACGATCGGCAGCGTGAAGGCGAACTCCAGCAACGCCAGCCCTCGCTGGTCGCGATGGAGGCGGCGAAGCAGATGTGGCATCAGTTGCACCGGATCGTGGGCTGCGCGCGCGACGTAAACGGCTGGTTCCGCAGAACAGTGGAAGCCACGATCTTCTGCGCCGACCCCCAGCCGAGTATCTTGTTCACCGGCATGATATTAGGATATTCCACCGTCACCGTATAGCGAACGATGTCGTCCGCCGTACCGATGCCAGTATTGTATTCGAGATCGTACACGCCATTGTTGTTGGCGTCTTCATAGCAATCCCCGACATTATATCTGCCGACTGGATCCGTATCCGACGTGATCTTTTCCGGCTTTCCGACGTTGGAGAAGTTGAAGAAGCTTTCCTTCTGGATGCTTTTGACGTTGCTCGCGTCGGAGAGCATCGCGACACGTTCCTTGATCACGTTGTCGATGGTCTCGCCGGATTGGTCGCCGACCGTCGCGAGACGTGACGCCTCCAGCAATGCGCCTTGAACGATCGCGGTGAGGTACGCTCGATAGCCGATCTCAATGCCAGCAGCCAGGATCATGCAGATTACCGGGATGATGAGCGCGAATTCGACGATCGTAGCGCCGCGGCGATCGGACCGAAGCGCTTGTATCATTGGCTGAGCCTCAGCGATCCGATCTTGGATCCGATTTCCTGGAATTTGGCGATCAGATCGGCAGAAGACGAGATACCCGCCGCCTTGCTGTCATCAGACGCACACTTCCGCATGTCGTCCGTAAGCGTGGTCGCGAATGCGATCACCCAGACTTCGGTATTCTGGCTCTTGGCCGCGTTGCACGCCATACGGAAGCGCTGAAGATGGCGGTTGAGTTGAGCGGTGCTGCCGCTGGCGGTGCCAAGAACACGCTTGTCCAGGCTTTCCACGCCATAGGTGGTGTACTCGTTCATATTGGGCGACAGGTCGCCATCCGTCATGAAGATGATGTACTTGCGCACGTTGAAGCCGCGCAACTTCACCGGGTTGTCCGGATCGTTGGGATTGTTCGTTTCCGGTGTCGAGGAAGCGAAGATCCCGTAGGGCGAAATGAAGCGGGCGCCCCAGATCATTCCAATGTCGTGATAGGTAGATCCTTGAGGATCGAGCGAGTTGAGGTAGCTCGTGAAGGATGCCTTGTCGTTGTAATATTCCCGCAGGCGAGACGCCTGACTGGCGCAGTAGCGGGTTTCTGTTGCCTGGGAGTTCTCGTTCACCCTGTACACGACTTCCGGCCACCACGGCGCCCAGCGACTTTCGTCAGAGTTCGGGATGCGATTGATGTCGAGGTCCCATGCGTCGCTCGGCGCGCTGGTGCTGCTGCCGCCATTGATCAGGACATTGTTGGTAATTCTCTCTTCGATGCAGCCCGCCCAACTGGATCGTGTTCCTGGAGCCGTTGGCGTGCTCACGGAAGATCCGGTGACGTATTGCGATATGTCGATCGGAAACTTGCCCCACGTCGGGCTGCCATTTGTGGTTGTCGTCGTCGTGATCGTGCAGATACCGAGCAAATTTCCGATGATCGCCTGGTAAGAGCCATTCGCCGCGTCGCACTGCGACTTGCTCGTGTAACGCTGTTCAGTCGACGTATTTGTTTGTGTCGGAGTAACCCGGGTGTTGTAAAGGTAGTTACCGCTCCGGATGTATGTCGGGTTCTTGGCATATACCAGGCGCCCGACATTGATCGTGGCGTTGTAGGGGACAAACCCGTAGCGCAGCCTCAGGTTATTGGAATGTAACTGATCCTGAGCGGACTTGAGGGTGTCGTAAAGAGAGGTTGCTGCGGAGCGCAGTGCGCTCATTTTCGAATTGGACGCTTCAACCTCGTTGCAGTTGCCGGAAACGCCCGGAGCGCAATTCATCGACCCCGACATGTCCAGAACAAGCATGATGTCCGTGCCGACAAAGTCCTGGGTTGCAGAACAGGTCGCCGAGATGCCGAGCGTGTTGAAGCCGAACATCTTCATGATCGTCGTCGGGATGCTGGTGGCCGCCGTCACCCGGAGGGTTCCCTGCTGCGGAATGGTGATGGCCGGTTCGAAGTTGGCGGCTTCGAAGAAGGGGACCGGCGAACGCGGAAAATTGAAATCAAAGTATTTCAGCGTTTCCGTACGCAGCGCCGTGGTGACGGTCGTGCCCGTCAGCAGTCGACGTCCCGCCAGCGCGCCGGCGTCGCACGCCTGACGAAGGCGGTTCTGCGCCATATAGGCGCGCGTCATGTCGACGCCCGATCCGATCAGCGCGAGCAGAGGGATCATCGCTGCCGCCATGATCGCCAGCGTGTTACCCCGAACATCGCGGCGCAGACGTGCGAGGAACTGCGCAGCCCCGTGTTTCTCTTCTCGCTTCAAGCCTAGCACAGACATAATCGCGTAACCGCGACGCCTTGCCCGGTAATGCCCTAAGCTATTGTAAGGTAACGTGGTTAATGGTCAGGGCCGCGCGCTACCGACCTCCTCGCCTGACGGGAAGGTTGTTGAAGGGGGCGTTTAGCAGAGAGGGGCAAAGCACCTCGCCATCGCCGGTGAGAGAGGGGCGGGTAGGGCTACAAGCCGGTTGCCGTGTTGCAGTTCTTCTTGGGGGGAAAGCGGCTGCTCGGCGTCGGGCTTTGGAAATCCTTGTTACGCGCACGGAACATCGCTGTCCGGGTGAAGCTTTCTTCGAGCCGCAGCCATTGCATGGGATAGCTGCTGAGCAGCGGCTGGTAATTGTATGTCACCTGCACGTGGAAGAGGATCTCATCCAGCGGCAGCATGCGGCTGTTCGGCAGTGTCGCCAAAGCGGTGGTCAGGTTGCAGCCGAGCGTCGGCGCCGCTGTCGTATAGGCGCCATCGAAGCGCTGCCACAGGATGCGGTTCTCGACATCGCCATTATTGTCGTTGTCGGTCCCCTTCACCGCGGTGATGATGACGCGGCCGTGATCGGCCAGATCGAATGGCTGCGCCGTCAGCTCGATCGCGCTGAACAGGTCGTAGATCTGCCCCTCGGTCGCGCCAACGCTTCCCGTGCCGCTCTGCGCGACAAGGTCGGCGGTCATTGCCGCAAGACGCTGCACGCGATTGTGCGCCATCGCATAATTGCCAAGTTCAAAGCCGCTCATGATCACCGCCAGCAGAAGCGGGGCGAACAAGGCGAATTCGAGCATTGCCACGCCGGATTTGTCGGCGATCAAGGACCTGAAGGATCGGAGCTTCACGCCGCCTTCCTCACAACCGCTTCGTTGCGCACCACGGTGGTCGCGGTGAGTGTTGTCTCATTGGGAATGCCGATCCACGACGTCAGCCCGCCGAACAGCATCCTTTTGGGGAAAACGGCGGTGTAGGACACGACATCGCCTGGTCCGCCAAGCTTGCCGGGGATCTGCACTGCCGGATCCCAGACGCCATTACGGTTACGGTCGATGTAATCCTCCCCAACGTCGTACACGCCATTGCGGTTCGCGTCGGTGAAGTTCTCGGGCGTTGCGGACGAGAAGTCGTGAAACACCTTGGTGGTGATCGTCACCGTCCGATTGGGCGCCGTGGGGAAGCCGCTCATGGCATTGATGATGCTTGCGCGGGTCACCGTTTCGCGCGCGTCCTCGCTGCTTTCCAGCGTGGCCGTCGCAGCGCGCGCAGCCTCCACGACAGCGCCTTCCAGCGCGGCGCGGGCGAACATCATGTGTCCGACTTCAAGCGTGCCGCAGATCATCGCCAGCATCACTGGCGATATGAGGGCGAATTCGACCACGGTCACGCCGCGCCGGTCGCGGCGAAGGGCTGATATCATCGTCTTCATTTCGTGAGGTGCAGGTCGACGAGTTCGGTGGCGATGTCGTCAAATGCGGACTTGAGCGACGCCGTATCGGATGTTCGATAGACGCGTCCCGGTGCGCACCGCTCGAACATGGCGAGCGTGTTGGCGTTGGTGGTCGTCAGCGCGATGATGTACACCTTGGGCGCGTTGGTCTCCGCCTGAAGCGACGCGCACGTCTTGGAGAAGCGTCGTTCGGACTGCGTCGTCAGACCGCCGGCACTGGCGCTGATCGGCGCGTCGGCATAGTTTCCGTAGAAGGTGAACGTACGATCGGTGAAGCCGTTTTGCGCCGCGCCGAGCGCCGTTTCACCATCGGTCATGAACACCAGCGCGCGCTTCGCCTCCTCGTTGGTCGGGTTACTGCGCGTGAACACGTCGTCGCGCACCAGGAGGCGATAGCCCCACAGCAGGCCCGCATGGTGCAATGTGCCATTCGCCGGATAAATCGCGCCATTCTTCTGGCCGATCACCGTGTCTACCCAATAGGATTTCGCCTTGCCGTATACGATCGGTTCGGCCTCCTCCGGACATTGCCAATTGGGGCTTGGCGGTTCCGTCTTGTTCTGAGAACCACTGTTCGTGCTGCCGCCCTTCGGGTTGATCGTGTAGGCAGTAGCAGGTTTCCAAGCTCCGAAGTTCGGAATACGATCATAGTGAACCTCGAACGGCGTGCCGCTCTGAGTGGTGAAGTTCCACGAATACATCTTGGGATCGTAGAAACCGCCACCCTTCAGCGTGATTACGTCATTGGCATTGTTGGCGGCCGTGTCGTTGAGGCCGAGATAATAATAATACATCCATCGCCGGTATGGCGAAGAGGACAAGGCCGGAATGTTGTTGAACGCGTAATTGATCACGTTCGCGTCCATGTCGGTGATCTTGTACAGGTTGAAGCCAGGTTCTACATTGGCGACCTGATAGTAATCATGTGTCGGATCGCCGGTCTTGTCTGCGGTGACATTTCCCGCCTGCATCTTCGGCACCCAGAAGGGCGGGATGAAATAGGGTGTGACCGGCGGGTGATTGTTTTCACCCGGGAGTGAACGAACAACGTCCCATGCGCCCGTTTCGGGCGTGGAGTAGTTGGTATTGATGTCCTTCACACTGTCATCGGCAAGAACGCAGCCCTTCCAGGCCATCGGGTTGCTGGGCCAGCTTCCGAAAGACTGCATGTAGCTGTCGTTGAAGCCGGGCAGCGTGCGTACGGACGAGGACCGCCACTTGGTCAGCAAGTGACCGACGTTCACCGTGATGTCATACATCACAAAGCCAAGCGCGAGCTCCTTTCGGGTCTCGGCGCCTTGATAAAGGATTTCGACGAAGCTCTTAGCGGCATCCTTCGTCGCAGTCATGCGGGTCTTCACCACGCCGTTCGCGTCTCTTGGAAGGTTGTCCTTCATGGACCCGGTGTTGTCGAGCACGACCATCACTTCCAACGGACGTGGCTGGAGTTCGGCGCGCGCTACCGCCCGCACGGGTTGCTTGTCGAAACCCAGCACGCTCATGAAGGTCAACGGCAGGTCGGCGGATGCTTCCACCGTCGTGATGTTGATGCCTTTGTCAGTCGTGAAGGTCGGCGTGACCTGCAGGTTCTGAGAATGCATGTAGCCGAGCGGAAAGTTGCCGAAGAAATAGGCCTCGACCTGTTTCGATCGGCCCTTGGCGCTCGTGTCCGTCACGGCAAAGGCACGCGCACCTGCCAGCGCCGCCGCGTCGACGCCGGCCTGCAACTGGCTTTTCGTCATGTAGATGCGGGCGGCGTCGATGCCACTGCCGATCGCGCCGATCGCCGGAATGGTAAAGGCGGCCAGGATTGGCAAGGCCGCCCCGCGTTTGTCGCGCCACAATAGGCTGGGCAGTCGCCCAGTAAATTTGCGTCCCACTCGCATTTCGCCCCAGTTGAAGCTAATTGTCCCGGAGCCGCTCTAGGCGCTCAGCCGCTAAACCCGCATCAAACGACATGGTTAACGACACAGATACCTTCGGGATCGACCCTGCTGCCGGCCATCCCGAGCGCGCGCTGGCGCTGGGCTATGCGCCGGAGGCGGTTCGGCCCGCGATCAGCGCGTTGTTCGCGCTGGACGCCACCTTGGCCAAGCTGGCGATCGGGACGCGGGACGCGATGGTCGCGCAGTTGCGGCTGACTTGGTGGCATGAGGCGCTGTTGGCGCTGGGGCAAAGCGAGCCGCCGGCACAGCCGATCCTGCGCACGCTGGCGGCGGCGAGGGTGGATGGCGCAGCGCTGGCCCGGATGGAGATCGGATGGGAGCGCTTGCTGCAAACGCCGGATGAGGAGGCGCTGATCGCGTTCGGTGAGGAGCGCGGCATGCTGTTCACCGAGGCGGCACGGCTTGCCGGCGCAGCGGACGATGCGACTGCGGCCGGCGCGGGCTGGGCGCTCGCCGATCTGTCGCGGCTGACAGTCGATACGGATCTTTCCGCACGCGCGGCGGCGCTGGCGCGGCCGCTTGTCCAGCAAGCATCGGCGCAGCGATGGAGCCCGGCGGGGCGGTTCATCGGCGCGCTGCTCCATGTCGCTGCAGCCGATCTGGCCGGCGAGCGGCCGGTGGGTGCGCCGGGCCGGGTGTTACGCCTTGCCTGGCACCGGCTGAGCGGCCGCTAGGCTTGCCGATGCGGATGAAGCCGCTAGCATGGCCGCCGGGGGAGAGCGGGGCATGTGGCGGTATCTGGCCGGCGGACTTGCGGCATTGTTGATGGTGGCGGCCGGCTGGACGTTGTTTTCCGGCCGGGCGCGTACCGATCCCGTGCTTCCGCCGGCTCCGCCGTCGTCGGGCGCGACAAGCGTGCTTCAAGATGACGCTCCGGGCGATCCTCCCGTACCGGAGGCGAGCGAGCGGACACGCGAGGAGAAACGGTTCGACCGGTACGACAAGGATCGCGACGATCGGATCGGGCGCGAGGAATATCTGGTGTCCCGTCGCAAGGCCTATGCGAAACTGGACGCGAACAGCGATGGGCGGCTGACCTTTGACGAATGGGCGGTGAAGACAACCACCAAGTTCGCCACCGCCGATCGCGATAAGTCCGGGAGCATGGACCGCGCCGAATTCGCCACCACCGCCGTCAAGCGCTCCGCCAAGCCGAAGTGCGCCTGTCCGGCAGGCAGGGACGAGGATAATTAGGCAGCCATCCATGCCGCCAGCGCGGCGCGGGCGCGATCGGTGTACATCTTCTTGCGATCGGCCTTTCTGGTGCGGCCTTCGATCGGCGGGAAGAGGCCGAAATTGACGTTCATCGGTTGATAGGTCTCCGCCACCGCAGCACCGGTGATGTGATTGAGGAGCGCGCCAAGCGCCGTCTCGACCGGGGGCGGGGCCATCGTCCCGTTGGCCAGCTCAGCCGCGGCGAAGCGACCCGCCAGCAAGCCGATCGCGGCGCTTTCGACATAGCCCTCACAGCCTGTGATCTGACCAGCGAAGCGGACGTTCGGACGCGACTTCAGCCGCAGCTCGGGATCGAGCAGCTCGGGCGAGCGGAGGAAGGTGTTGCGGTGGAGGCCGCCGAGCCGCGCGAACTCGGCATTCTCCAGCCCGGGAATGGTGCGGAACAGGCGGACCTGCTCGGCGTGCTTCAACTTGGTCTGAAAGCCGACGATGTTCCAAAGCGTGCCTGCGGCATTGTCCTGCCGCAGCTGAACGCAGGCATAGGGCCAGCGACCTTGCGGATGCTCGGGCGATTCCGTGCCGGGCTGGTCGAGGCCGACGCCCTTCATCGGGCCGAAGCGCAACGTCTCGCGCCCGCGCTCCGCCATCACCTCGATCGGCATGCAGCCTTCGAAATAAGGGACGTTCTCCCACTCGCGCGGCACGCTCTTCTCGCCGGCGAGCAGGCCTTCGACGAAAGCGTCGTACTGCTCGCGGGTGAGCGGGCAATTGATGTAATCGGTGCCGTCGCCCTTGTTCCAGCGCGACTGGAACCAAGCCTTGTCCATGTCGATCGTATCGCGGTGGACGATCGGCGCGATGGCGTCGAAGAAGGCGAGGGCGTCCTTGCCCGTCTCACCGGCGATCGCCTCTGACAGGCCGGGCGCGGTGAGCGGACCGGTGGCGATGATCGCCGGGCCGTCGGGGAGCGTGTCGATCCGTTCGCGCACGATGGTGATGTTCGGATGCGCCTCGAGCGCGGCGGTGACGCCGGCGGAGAAGCCGTCTCGGTCGACCGCCAGCGCGGATCCGGCGGGCACCTTGTGCCTGTCACCCTCGCGTAGGATCAGCGAGCCGAGCGCGCGCATTTCCTGATGGATCAGGCCGACCGCGTTGCTGTCGGGATCGTCGGAGCGAAAGCTGTTCGAGCAGACGAGCTCGGCGAGGTGATCGGTATGGTGCGCGGGGGTGTTCTCTCCCGAGCCGCGCATTTCGGAAAGGCGAACCTTGTGGCCGGCTTCGGCAAGCTGCCAGGCGGCCTCGCTCCCGGCGAGCCCGCCGCCGATAACGTGGATGTCGTGGGTCATTCGTCGCGCGATAGCCGGGCGAGAGCGGGAAGGAAACGGGCAGGACCGATGTCGCGCACTCAACCGGTGATCGTCCGAGGACGTTGACCATGGGACGACCAACGCGGCGCCGATGTCCTGGCGCACCACGTCAAATTTCGGCTTCCAGCTCCTGCAAGCTGCGGCCGTGCGTTTCCCGGCCCGCCCGCGCGACCAGGACGGCCGATAGCCCCACCGGCACGATCAGCGCGATGGCGGCGCCGCCGAGTGTCGGGATCAATCCCGCGAAGGCGCCAAGCTGGACCGCGACGCCGCCGAACTTGCTGCTCCCCGCGATCAGCCCTGTCGCACGGCCACGTACCGACATGGCGTAGCTTTCAGCGGCATAAGGAAGCAGCACGGCGATCAGGCCGTTGGTGCCGATCACGAGCAGCGCAAGCACGGCGATCAGCACTGGTGGATCGGAGAGGATTGGCGCGGGCAGGAGTGCGCCGGCAAGGCCGATGAAGGTCAGGAGAATGGTGCCGATCAGCGTGCGCTTGCTGCTCCAGCGGCTGTAGAGCAGCGCCGCGAGCAGGATGGTTGGCAACGCCACGAGGGCCGAACTGGCGATGATGCCGCTGGCAAGTTCCGCGCTGAACCCGCGGTCGCGCAGGTCGGAGGGTAGCCACAGCAACAGGCCGAAGTTGACGAAGCTCCACGAAAGAGCGGTGACGACCAGCGAGAGCGTCAGCCTGGTCTGGCTTCCATGCTGCGCCAGCTCGGGCGAGCCGCCGACAGGAAGTTTGCGCCGGACGATGCCGAACCGCCGCGTCATCATGGCCAGCTCGTCCTGCAATCCCCGGACGAGGAGAAAGCGAGGCGATTCCGGAATCCAGCGCGCCATCGCAAGCAGCAGCAGGCCAGTTGGGAAACCCTGCAGCCAGAGGCTTCGCCAGCCATAGGACGGCTCCAAAAGGCGCGCCGCGCCACTGGCCGCAAGATAGCCGCCGACGAGGCCGGTGCCGCCAACCAGAACGAGTACCCAGCTGCGATGCCGGGGCGGCATGACTTCCGCCAGCAAGGTGTAGACGACCGGCAGCATGCCACCGGCCGAGCATCCCATGAGGAAGCACATCACCAAGTTCCACTCGTAGGACGGCATCGCGCCGCAGATCGAGGTGGATACGAAAAGGATGGTGGACAGCAGGATCGAGACCCGCCGGCCGTAAACGTCGGCCAGCCAGCCCCAGAGGAAAGATCCGACGGTGGTGCCGCAGAGCGCGACAAATGGCAGCAGCGCGGCAGTCGATCGCTCGATGCCATATTCCAGCCGCAGCCCGGGCAGCACGAAGCCGAGCGTCGCAGGCTTCATCGTGTCGATCACGAGCCCCAAAGTAAGGACGACAATGACCGCCGCATGAGTGCGGGTGAGCGGGGTATCATTGGATGCCTCGAACACAATGTCTGCGCCGGCGCGCGGATCAGGGCGCGTCTTGGGCAATGCGCCGTACAGGGCAGCCGGAACGCCAACCCCGATCAGCGCCATGCCAAGGTACATCCAGCCGTCCATCGGCATTCCCGACAGATGATTGCCCATCGAGTGCGCCATCGCCAGCATCGGCAGGTGAAGCAGAACCCCCAGGCTGATGGCAGCGCACCCGACCCAGAACATCGGCCATCGTTCACCCACGACGGATCGCCGCGCGCCGATCACGTGACTCATTGGTTTGCCCCGGTCCTCATCGGCCGCCAGTAGAAGAGGAACGGGAGACAAGGAAGATGCCTGTGCCGCGCGGCACAGGCGACTCAACCAGCTGCCTTCGCCAGCCCCTTCGACAGCTGCAGCGCGCCGTGAAGCCGCGCGGCCGGATCGGCCCAGTTGCGCTGCAACGCGAGTTTCGAGTCGGGGCGCAGCTTCGCAATCGGGCCAAGCTTGTCGACATAGGCCAACAGGCCAGCGACGTTTGGCGGTGTATCATCGTGGAAGCTGACCAACGCGCCCTTGGGGCCGACGTCCATTTTCGCGACGCAGGCCGTCTTGGCGTTCATCTTGATCTCAATGACCTTGACGAGATTGTCGGTCGCTTCCGGCAAAGGCCCGAAGCGATCGATCATTTCCGCCGCGAAGGCCTCCAGCTCGCGCTTCTCGTCGAGTTCGTTGAGGCGGCGGTAGAGTGCCATGCGCAGGTCCAGATCGGGGACGTATTCTTCCGGGATCAGGATCGGCGCATCCACCGTGATCTGCGGCGAGAAGTCGCGCGGGCGGCTGGCGAGGCCGCCGGCCTTGGCATCCATGATCGCTTCTTCGAGCATCGACTGGTAGAGTTCGTATCCCACCTCCTTGATATGGCCGGACTGTTCGTCGCCGAGCAGATTGCCAGCGCCGCGGATGTCGAGATCGTGGCTCGCCAGCTGGAAGCCGGCGCCCAATGAATCCAAGTCGCTCAGCACCTTAAGGCGCTTTTCCGCGGCTTCGGTCATCTGCCGCTCGGGGGGCGTGACCATATAGGCATAGGCGCGCGTCTTGGAGCGGCCGACGCGGCCGCGCAGCTGGTAAAGCTGGGCGAGGCCGAAGCGGTCAGCGCGGTTGACGATCATCGTGTTGGCCGAGGGGATGTCGATGCCGCTCTCGATGATCGTGGTGGAGACGAGCACTTCAAACTTCTTGTCGTAGAAGGCGCTCATCCGCTCCTCGACCTCGCTTGCCGCCATCTGGCCATGGGCGATGACGTAGCGGATCTCGGGGACTTCCTTGCGGAGATATTCCTCGATGTCGGGCAGGTCGGCGACGCGCGGGGTGACGAGGAAGCTCTGGCCGCCGCGATAATGTTCGCGCAGCAGCGCCTCGCGCAGGACGACGGGATCCCAAGGCATCACATAGGTGCGCACCGCGAGGCGGTCGACCGGGGGCGTCTGGATGACGGAGAGTTCGCGCAGGCCGCTCATCGCCATCTGCAGCGTGCGCGGGATCGGCGTTGCGGTGAGGGTGAGGATGTGGACGTCGGCGCGGAGCGTCTTGAGGCGTTCCTTGTGGGTGACGCCGAAGCGCTGTTCCTCGTCGACGATGACGAGGCCGAGGCGCTTGAAGTCGACGTTCTTGGCGAGGAGCGCGTGGGTGCCGATGACGACGTCGATCGTTCCGTCGGCAAGGCCTTCCTTGACGCGCTTGGTCTCCGCCGCGGTGACGAGGCGCGAGAGGCGGCCCATCTGGATCGGGAAGCCTTCGAAGCGGGCCATGAAATTCTGATAGTGCTGGCGCGCGAGAAGCGTGGTGGGGCAGACGACCGCGACCTGCATCCCCGCCATCGCCGCGACGAAGGCGGCGCGCAGCGCGACCTCGGTCTTGCCGAAGCCGACGTCGCCGACGATGAGGCGGTCCATCGGCTTGCCGGCGGACAGGTCGGCGAGCGTTTCCTCGATCGCGCGATCCTGATCGTCGGTTTCCTGATAGGGGAAGCGGTCGACGAAGCTGGGGTAGCCGCTGGAATCGGGCTCGGCGACTTCACCCTGGCGGAGCGCGCGCAGCGCGGCGGTGGCGATGAGTTCACCCGCGATCTCGCGGATGCGCTCCTTCATCTTGGACTTGCGGCGCTGCCATGCTTCGCCGCCGAGCCGGTCCAAGCTCGCGCCCTCCTCGCCGGAGCCGTAGCGGCTGAGGACTTCGAGGTTTTCGACGGGGACGTAGAGCTTGTCGCCGCCGGCGTACTCCAGCTGCACGCAATCGTGCGGGGCCTTGGCGACGGGCACCTGCGTGAGGCCGACATAGCGGCCGATGCCGTGATCGGTGTGGACGACGAGATCGCCGGGGGAGAGCGTAGCGAGTTCGGCGAGGAAGGCGTCGGCGGACTTGCGGCGCTTGGCGCGGCGCACGAGGCGGTCGCCGAGCATGTCCTGCTCGGTGAGGACGGCGACCCTGGGCGCGGTGAAGCCATGGTCGAGGGGGAGGACGATAAGGGCGGTCTGCGTTTCCCCGACGCCCTGTGCCTCCTGCCAGGTCTCGACCGCCTTGGCGCCGGTGAGGCCGTGGTCCTTGAGGAGGTTGGCGAGGCGGTCACGAGCACCGGGAGAATAGCTTGCGAGGACAGGGGTGCGGCCGTCTTTGCGCAGCGCCTTGAGGTGATCGACGACGGCTTCGTAGACGTTGGTGTTCGCGGCGCGCTCGGGCGCGAAATCACGCGGGCCGTCGACGTTGAAGTCGATCACCGTGGCTGACTCGGGCTCGTGGAACGGAGTGGTGACGTGGGCGGTGGCGGCGGTGAGCGCTTCCTCCCACTCCTTCGGCGGCATGTAGAGCGTCTTGGCCGGGAGCGCGCGGTAGCTGCCGGGCTGGGCGGCCTCAGCGCGTTTCCGGTTCTCGTAATAGTCGGCGACGGCCTCGAAGCGTGCCTCGCCGGCCGCCTTCACGCCGCCGTCGCGGACAATCAGCGCGTCGTCGCCGAGATGGTCGAAGAGGGTTTCGAGGCGCTCCTCGAACAGCGGGAGCCAATGCTCCATGCCGGCGAGGCGGCGGCCTTCGCTGACCGCCTGGTAAAGCGGGTCGCCCGTCGCGGTGGCGCCGAAGGTTTCGCGGTAGCGGCTGCGGAAGCGCTTGATGCTCTCCTCGTCCAGCAGCGCCTCGGAGGCGGGGAGGAGGGTGAAGCCCTTGATGTTGCCGGTGGTGCGCTGGTCGGCGGGGTCGAAGGTGCGGACGCTCTCGATCTCGTCGCCGAAGAAATCGAGGCGGAGGGCCTGGGTTTCGCCGGAGGGGAAGAGATCGACCAGGCCGCCGCGGACGGCATATTCGCCGGCGTCGTGGACCGTGTCGGTCCGGACATAGCCGTTGGCGGAGAGCAGCGCGGCGAGCTTGTCGCGGGCGATGCGCTCGCCGGGTTTCAGGTTGGCGACGAGCTGGCGGATGCGGAACGGGGTGAGCGTGCGCTGGGTGGCGGCGTTGACGGTGGTGAGGACGAGCTGCGGGGTTTTCGGCTTGCTCTGGAGCTTGTGGAGGGCGCCGATGCGTTCGGCCATGACGCGCAACGTGGGGGAGGCGCGGTCATAGGGCAGGCAGTCCCACGCCGGATATTCGACGATCTCGATCTCGGGCGCGAAATAATGCGCGGTGGCGGCGATGGCGCGCATCGCGGCTTCGTCGGGCGCGATGAAGACGGCGCGGGTCTTCGCGGCGCGGGCGAGATCGGCGAGAAGGCTGGGGAGGAAACCGCTCGGCACGCCCGCGAGGGTGAGGGGGGTAGTGGCGGTGAGGATCGTCTTGAGGTCTGGCATCTACGTCCTTCTCCCTCTCCCCACTTGTGGGGAGAGGGCAGGGGAGAGGGGCAGTGTTCGGGAGATGAGGCTTTTGACTGCCCCTCTCCCCGACCCTCTCCCCGCTGGCGGGGAGAGGGAGACTTGTTCACACCCCGGATCTGGTGCCGGGTAGCGCTACGGCGAAATCCACCTTGCGCATCGTCTGCATCATCTCGCCGTCCCACTCGGCCGGGCAGGGGATCGAGCCGATCGCCCAGCCCATGATGTCGACGTCCTGCTCCTCCAGCAGCCGCTCGAACCATGCGAGCTGGTCTTCGCTCCAGCCGGCGTGATGCGCGTCGAAGAAGCCGCCGATCATGAAATCGGCTTCGCGGGTGCCGCGGTGCCAGGCGCGGAAGCGGGTGCGCTTCAGGCGGGTGTCTTGATCCATGCGGGCTCCAACGGCAGATGGCCGGCCGCGGTTTCGCGCGGTCGGCTGCGAATTCGAACACCGTTCGTCCTGAGCTTGTCGAAGCATGTATTCCGCGGCACGGGCTTCGACAGGCTCAGCCCGAACGGGTAGGGCTGACAACCAGATAGTCATGCGACCCGATATCCTCAATCCGCTGTTCGCCGAAGTCACCGCGTTAAAAGGGGTGGGGGCGACGCTCGCCAAGCCGCTCGACCGGTTGGGCCTCGCGCGTGTTGTAGACGTGGCTTTTCACCTGCCGAGCGGGTGGATCGATCGCCTGCCGCGTGACGAGCTGATGATGCAGGACGCCGGCCGGACGATTGCGATCACGCTGATCCCCCGCGACATTCGCGTGTCCTCCTCCCCACGCGGGCCGACGCGGGTGCAAGCGACCGACGCGTTGGGGAACTATGTCAGCCTCGTCTATTTCGGTCGGTCGAGCGGCATGGTGCGTAAGCTCTACACGGTTGGCGAAGCCGTGCGCATTTCCGGCAAGCTGGAGATGTATGGGCAGGAGCTGCAGATCATCCACCCCGAGGTCATCGACGGCGAGGACGCGTTTCGCGAGCGGGAAGCGATCTATCCTTTGTCGGAAGGGATCACCTCCCGCCGGGTTGCGGGGCTGGTTGCGCAGGCGATCGAGCGTGCGCCCGAGCTGCCCGAGTGGATCGAGCCGGGCCTGCTGGCGCAGCGAGATTGGCCCGCGTGGAAGGACGCGCTGGCGCGCATCCACGCCGATCCGTCCGATGCGGTGGCGCGGGCGAGGATCGCTTATGACGAGGTGTTCGCCAACCAGCTGGCGCTGGCGCTGGTGCGGCAGGATACGCGGAAGCGGCGCGGACGGGGGCTGCGCGGGGATGGACGACTTCGCGATCGGCTGAACTTACCATATGCGCTGACGGGGGCGCAGGCGCGGACGGTTCGCGAGATAGAAGGCGATCTGGCGCAGGACGCGCCGATGCTGCGGCTGCTGCAAGGTGATGTGGGGTCTGGCAAGACTTTGGTCGCGGCGCTGGCGCTGCTGATCGCGGTGGAAGCGGGCGCCCAGGGGGCCTTGTTGGCACCGACAGAGATCCTCGCGCGACAGCATTATGAGACATTGCGCGAGACGCTGGCGGGCCTGCCGATCAACATCGCGGTGCTGACCGGGCGCGACAAGGGGCGGGCGCGGGAGGGCGTGCTGATGGGGCTGGCGGATGGCTCGATCGATGTGCTGATCGGGACGCATGCGATCTTCCAGGAGGCGGTGACCTATCGCGATCTGGGGCTGGTGGTGGTGGACGAGCAGCATCGCTTCGGCGTCGCCGAGCGGTTGGCGCTGTCAGCCAAGGGCAAGACCACGCCGCATCTGCTGGCGATGACCGCGACGCCGATCCCGCGCACGCTCGTCCTCGCGCAGCATGGGGAGATGGACCAGAGCCGGCTCGATGAAATGCCGCCGGGGCGCGAGCCGGTGGAGACTTTGGTGATCAGCGAAGAGCGGCTGGACGAGGTGGTCAATGCACTCGGCCGACATCTCGCGGACGGCAAGCAGGCCTATTGGGTGTGCCCGCTGGTGGAGGAGAGCGAGAAGAGCGATCTTGCCGCGGCGGAGGCGCGGGCGACGGCGCTGGCGGCGCGGTTCGGGGATCGTGTCGGGTTAGTGCACGGCAAGATGCGCGGGCCGGAGAAGGATGCGGTGATGGCGCGCTTCTCCGCCGGCGAGCTTGGCGTGCTGGTGGCGACGACGGTGATCGAGGTGGGCGTCAACGTGCCCAATGCGACGCTGATCGTGATCGAACATGCCGATCGCTTCGGGCTGGCGCAGCTCCACCAGTTGCGCGGGCGCGTGGGGCGCGGCGGGGGGCAGTCGCGCTGCCTGCTGATGCGCGGCGGATCGCTGAGCGAGACGTCGCGGGCAAGGCTGGCGCTGATGCGCGAGACCAACGACGGGTTCCGGATCGCGGAGGAGGACCTGCGGCTGCGCGGCGGGGGCGAGTTGCTGGGCACGCGGCAGTCGGGCGAGGCGGCGTTCCGGCTGGCGACGCCGGAGCTGCTCGGCGAGCTGCTGCCGATCGCGGCGGACGATGCGCGGCTGCTGATCGATCGCGACGGCGGGCTGGCGGGGGCGCGGGGGCAGGCGGCGCGAGTGGCGCTGTATCTGTTCGAGCGGGATGCGGGCGTGGCGCTGCTGCGGTCCGGGTGATAGCCACGCCGGCATGAATGCGCTGCTGCCGATGCTGTTCGCCGTATTTGCCGGGCTGTGCGTGGCGGTGCAGTCGCCGACCAACGCGATGCTGGCGCGATCGACCGGATCGGTGTGGTTCGCCTCTTTGGTGTCGTTCACCGGCGGGGTGAGTTTGTTGCTGGCGATCTGGGCGCTGTTCGACCGGACGCCGGTGGCGGCGATCCGCAACGCGCCGCCTTGGGCGTGGGTGGGCGGGCTGTATGGCGTCGTGTTCGTGGCGGCGGTGGCTTATGCCACGCCACGGCTGGGGCTGGCGGTGACGCTGACCGTGACGCTGGCGGCACAATTATCGATGGCGGTGGTGCTGGATCACTTCGGACTGCTGGGGTTGAAGCAGGAGCCGGTGAGCGTGACGCGGCTGGCGGGATTGGCGCTGGTAGTGGCGGGGGTTTTCTTGGTGCGGCGGTGACGTTCGACAGTCAGTACGATCAACTTGGCGGCATACCTTCTTGCGCGCGCTTGCGCGCGCCGAAGCTGACAGCCAGACTGACCCATAACGATCAATCGATGACGAGTTTCGCGCATGAAGAGGGCAGTTTCCGCCGGGCTGATCGGGGTGGCGCTCGCGGCTGCCGCGGTTTCGGCTCAGGAGGTTGGGTCGGACCCAGAACCGACGCCGGTCGAGTGTCATCACACCATTATGGCGCGCGCCGTTCCGATTTCTGGCGGGCCCTATCGGCTGGCAAATGTCTATTGCCCGCCCCGCTTGAACTCTTCTACGTCGATGTCCGCGCCTGCCCTCTCGCCGGACGGGCGCCACTATCTGGTTTCTGGCTATAAGCGACTGTGGATCGGGTCGATCGGATCATCCACCCTACCACGCATGATCGAGACGCGAGAGGGCATCGCTAGCCTCGGTTACAGCAACGTGCCGCCATTCGCATGGGCGCAGGATTCGAAAACCGTTCTAGGGGTAAGGCGAGATACGGTTGAGCCGAGCGGCTTTGCGCGTGGCCCGCTTTCTCCGATCGCTATCCCGATCGAGGGAGAGCCATACTCTTTGCGCCCGATGACGTATCCGGCAGGAGGCCTCGACGGCGTCTTCTGGGTTGGGAATAGCGGGCTGGCCGTGGCGGAGTTTGGTACGAAAGGGGGCTATTACCGGCCCGAACACGATGATCCGACACCAACGCTCGGCATCATCAATGCGCGCCGTGGCAAGGTGTTGCAGGCTGTGCCCCTGCCGCTTGCGCTTGGGACGAAACCCCGGACGTTGGTCGGCCTCATCGACGCGAGGCTGGATCGGCGCGGGAAGGTGCATGCGGTGTTCAAGGTCAGCGACGATCGCTGGTTCGAGTGGCGACAAGGCATGCCCTTGCGGGAGATGCGGCTAGAAATTGGTCCGCGTGGTTCCGCGAAATTTGCGTTGTCCCCGGATCTGAAACGCATTCTGATTATGGCAGGACTGAGCGCGAAGGGCTGGATTTGCGAGCATTACAACCCACCACCCCGCAGACCTGAATGTGAGAAGCGAACGCCCCAGAGCGGTACAGTCGCAGCCCTGTGGGATATTGAAACGGGTCGCAAATTGTGGAGCATCGACGGTACGGCTTATGGCTTTTCGAGTAGCTGGAAGCCCGCGATCAGCCCCGATGGACGTCTCGCGCTGGTCTCGATGCCACCGGACAAGACGTCGCGTGAAGACACGATCGCGCTTATCTCAATGAGCGACGGACGCGAGATCCAACGGTTCAACAAACCGGAATCGTTTGATTTTGATCTGAGGTTCGGCCGCGATAGTCGGTCGTTCTCGATCGTCGGCAATCTTGCGATCATCGACTACAAGCTTTCCGAGTAACGCCGAGGGTCGCTTGGCGGTGAGAGGGGCGGGTTACCCCGCCACGAGCAACCCGTGGTTCTTCTTGCCCGCCGACACGCGCACCGGCTCCGCGCCGACCGCTACCGTCGCGGTCTCATCGGTCACTTTGTCCACGCCCACGCGCGCGCCGCCCTGCTTGATCAGGCGGCGGGCCTCGCCCTTCGAGGCGCAGAAGCCGAGGCCGACCAGCACGTCGACCAGCGGCACCTCGCCGTTCGCCGCGAACGTTGGCAGCGCGTCGCCGCTCGTGCCTTCCTCGAAGGTGCGGCGCGCGGTTTCTGCTGCCTGCTCCGCCGCCTCGCGGCCGCGGCACATGGCGGTGGCTTCGTTGGCGAGGATCTTCTTCGCCTCGTTGATCTCGGCGCCTTCCAGCGCCTCCAGCCGGGCGATCTCGTCGAGCGGCAGGTCGGTGTAGAGGCGCAGGAAGCGGCCGACGTCGCGGTCGTCGGTGTTGCGCCAGAATTGCCAGTAATCGAAGTGCGGCAGTTGGTCCTCGTGAAGCCACACCGCGCCGGCGACGGTCTTGCCCATCTTGGTGCCGTCGGCGGTGGTGAGCAGCGGGGTCGTCACGCCGAACACCTCGGTGCCGTCCATGCGGCGGGCGAGCTCGATGCCGTTGACGATATTGCCCCATTGATCGCTGCCGCCCATCTGCAGCCGCACGCCATGGCGCAGCGCGAGCTCGCGGAAGTCATAGGCCTGCAGGATCATGTAGTTGAATTCGAGGAAGCTGAGCGATTGCTCGCGATCGAGCCGGAGCTTCACCGAATCGAACGAGAGCATGCGGTTGACCGAGAAATGCTGGCCGACCTCGCGCAGGAAGGGGATGTATTCGAGCTTGTCGAGCCAGTCGGCATTGTCGACCATGACCGCGTCGGTCGGGCCGTCTCCGAAGGTCAGGAAACGTTCGAAGATGCGGCGGATCGAGGCGACGTTGTCGGCGATGCGATCCGTGGTGAGGAGCTGGCGCGATTCCTCCTTGAAGCTCGGGTCGCCGATCTTGCCGGTGCCGCCGCCCATCAGGACGATCGGCTTGTGGCCGGTCTCCTGGAGGCGGCGCAGCAGCATGATCTGGACGAGGCTGCCGACGTGGAGCGAGGGCGCGGTGGGATCGAAGCCGATATAGCCCGGCACCACCTGCTTCGTGGCCAGCGCATCGAGGGCGGCGGCGTCGGTCGTCTGGTGGATGTAGCCGCGATCGGTGAGAACGCGGAGGAGATCGGACTGATGGTCGGTCATGATGCGGGCGGCGTTACACGCCAAACCTGCCTGAGCAAAGCTTGGGGAGCGTGACCGTTCGGCGCAGGTGAGTGGTGGAGTGGCTGGCTACGGGGCGCGCTTCCGCCGAGCCAGCCGCTTCACCAGCTTCGCTGGCTCCTTTCCATCAATGATGGGGAGGATTGGAGGTCAGCGGCGCGGGAGTTGGGAGGCAGGGTCCACCGGAGTTCGGCCCTTGCGCAGTTCGAAATGGAGTTCGGGACGATCGGCGAATCCGGTGTCGCCGGACAGAGCGATCGTCTGCCCCTTCTTCACTGCCTGGCCGCGTTGCACCATCAGTTTGGACGCGTGGCCGTAGACGCTAGTCCAGTTCTCGCCATGGCGCACGATTATAAGGCCGCCGAGCGCGGCGATCCCATCACCAACATACGCCACGGTGCCGTCTGCCGCCGCCTTTACCGGCGTTTCGATCGGTGCGGCGATCTTGATGCCGTTGTTCCGTTCCCCGCTCGCCCCCGCACCGAAGCGGCTGACGATCCGCCCCTCCACGGGCCAGATGAAGCGACCTGGGCTCGAACTCGGCGCGACGACTGCGGCCGTGGCCGGCAGCACGCGGCGGGCCGTCGCGACTGGCCTCACCGGCGCCTGATTCTCGGCGATCGCCGGCTCGCCGCCGGTCAGGATGTCATCGATATCGAGCTGGAAGGCAGCCGCGCGTTCGGCTGCGCTGGGCATGGCAGCATCACCGGGGATCAGGATACGCTGGCCGGTGCGCAGAATATATGGCTCATCGAGATCGTTGGCGGCGACGATGTTCGACCATTGCACACCATAAGCGCGGGCGATCGCGATGCCCGTCTGGCCGGAGCGGACGAGATGATAGCGGCCGCCGGGAATGCGCAGCCGCTGGCCGGCGTAGATGACAAAGGGGGCGGACAGGCCGTTGGTGCGAGCGATCGCTTCCGATCCTGCGCCGGTTCGCTCGGCAATGGCGCGCAGCGAATCGCCTGAGCGGACCAGGTAGCTCTGCTCGGCGACCTCGCGCGCATCTGCCACCGCGCCGCGCGACTCCCAGGCGGGGGGCGGGGCGGGCAGCTGATCCACATCCTCCGCCGGCCGCTGACCATCCTCGAACGGTGGCCGAGCCCCCGACGGATCGGACCGGGGCGGCGCAGGCCGCGCCGGGCGCTCCACCGACGGGATGCATCCCGCCAGCGCGATTGCGAGCGGCAGCGCAAGCGGGATCCTGTTCGTCATGATCGGCGCATCAGCCCCAGGATTACCGCGGCTCCAGCCGGTTCAGGCCGCCGAGATATGGCTGAAGCGCTGCCGGCACCGCTACCGAGCCGTCCTCCTGCTGGTAGTTCTCCAGGATGGCGACGATCGTGCGGCCGATCACCAGGCCCGACCCGTTCAGCGTATGAACGAAGCGGGTCGCCTTCTCCGCATCCGGACGAAAGCGGGCGTTCATACGGCGCGCCTGAAAGTCGGTGCAGGTCGAGCAGGACGATACTTCGCGATAGCGATCCTGCCCCGGCAGCCACACCTCGATGTCGAAGGTACGCGCGGCGGAAAAGCCCATGTCGCCGGTGCACAGCTTCATGCGGCGGAACGGCAACTCCAGCCGGGTCAGCACATCCTCGGCAGCGGCCGTCATCCGCTCATGCTCCGCTTCGGACTGATCGGGCTCTACGATCGAGACCATCTCGGCCTTGTCGAACTGATGCTGGCGGATGAAGCCGCGCGTGTCGCGGCCGGCCGCGCCTGCTTCCGAACGGAAGCAGGGGGTGAGCGCGGTGAATCGCAGCGGCAGATCGGTGGCGGACAGGATCTTCTCGCGCACGATGTTGGTCAGGCTGACCTCGCTGGTCGGGATCAACCAGCGGCCGTCGGTGGTGCGGAACAGATCCTCCGCAAACTTGGGAAGCTGCCCGGTGCCGAACATCGTTTCGTCCCGCACCAGCAGTGGCGGGATCACTTCTTCATAGCCATAGTCGCGCGTCAGCACGTCCAGCCCGAACTGGCCAAGCGCGCGGGCGAGCTTCGCGACATGGCCGCGCACCAGGGTGAAGCGAGCGCCCGACAGCAGCGCGCCGGTTTCGAAATCGAGTCCCATGGCCGGGCCGATCGCGTCATGCTCGCGGATCGGAAAGTCGAATGACGGGCGCTGGCCGCGTTCATGGATCAGCTGATTGTCGTCCTCGTCTGCACCGTCCGGCACGTCGGCGAGCGGAAGGTTCGGCAGAGTGGCGAGCAGGCTGTCAAGCTCCCCGCCAAGCCGGGCCTCCTCGGTTTCCAGCTCGGGCAGGCGCTGTTTCAGCGTCGCGACTTCGGCCATCAGCGCGGCGGCCGTTTCCTCGTCCTTCTTCGCCTTGGCGGCACCGATCGCCTTTGACGCCTCGTTGCGACGGGCCTGGCCGACCTGAAGCTCGGTCACCACCTCGCGGCGGCGGCGGTCGAGATCAAGGATCGTCGCTGCATCCGATGGTTTGCCACGGCGCGCCATGGCTGCGTCAAAAGCGGCGGGATCATCTCGGATCAGGCGAAGGTCTAGCATGGCGCGGGCTATGCCGGGCGTCGCGAGGGGAGGCAACCCGTGCGGGCGGCGGCGCGTTGGTCGAACAACACGGCATGCAAGGAGGTACCAACATGCAAGTCCCGCACAATTCCGTCGTTCTGGTGGCGGACGGCCGCAAGCTGCTGTTCCTGCGCAACGAGGGCGACGATGTGCATCCGAACCTGACGGTGGAACATGCCGAGGAGCGGCCCAACCCGTCGGACCTGGATCAGAAGACCGACAAGGCCGGCAGTGCCTCCTCCACCCAGTCGGGCCCGGGAGCGCCTTCCATCGCCCGCAATGGATCGAATCACGCGCAAGGTGGCGGTGCGCAGTTCGCGCCATCGCGCGGTACACTGGGAGAGACGGACTTCCACCAGTTGGAAGAAGACCGCTTCGCGGCCGACGCCGCGGAACTGCTGAAGACGCGTGCGCTGTCCAACGATTATGAAAAGCTGATCGTGGTCGCGCCGCCCAAGACGCTTGGGGAATTGCGCAAGCATTACCACAAGGAAGTGAGTGATCGTCTCGCCGGCGAGCTTTCCAAGGATCTGACCGGCCACCCGATCCCGGACATCGAACAGGCACTGCTGAACGCCTGATCCGGGCAGCCGCGCGCCGCTTGTTCGGCGCGCGGTCGCCTTTCACATTTGGTCAGGCCTTGGTTGAAGCCTTTTTGGCAAAGCGGAAACGGGCGACGAGACCGGCGGCCGCCGCACCGAACAGGATCATCATCGGCGGCGCAGGCACCGGCGAAGGGTTCCCGCTGCTGTTGCCGCCGTGGCCGCCATTGGACGACCAGCCACCGTTCGACGACCAGTGGCCACCGTTCGAGCTCCAGCCCTGGGACGATGAGCCATAGGAGGAGCTAGACGTCGACGACGACGTGGAGGTGGACGATGAGGTCGACGAGCCGCCGGTGGAGGTGGATGTCGATGATCCTCCCGTGGAGGTGGAGGAGCCACCCGTCGACGTCGAGGTGGAGGATCCCCCGGTCGAGGTCGAGGACCCGCCAGTTGAGGTGGACGAGCCTCCCGTGGAGGTGGACGAACCACCCGTCGACGTGGAGCCGCCGCTTGAACTCGAGGTAGACGAGATCACGATCCCGCTCGACCCGCTGACACCGCCCGAGCCGCCGAAGAAGCCACCGGCAAAGAAGCCGCCGCCGCCAATGCCGCTACGGCCCCAGCCGCTGCTGACCACGGGTGCCACGTCGGCACCGCGGCTCGCCACCAGTGGCGCAACGGGCAATGGCACGGGAACAGGGGCGGCCGGCGCTGCCACGGTCACCACGCGCGGCGCGCAGGCAGCAGGAGCCGCGGCTACGCGGCGTACAACCGTGCGACGCGGCGGTGTGTGCCGGACAACGCGCCGCGGCGTCACCTTTGCCACCTTTGTATAGGAAGTACGCGCCTTCTGCGTTTCGGCGACATGCACCGCACCGCCGCCGATCACCGCTCCCCCAACGGTGCATGCGCACAGTTTCGCCAAAGCCATCCGCACCGACATGATGTCACTCTTCCATTCCTGAGCCGCACTAGAGCGGCCCGCCTGTTCTTTTCAGCGTCTGCTTGCCGCCAACGTGCAGAACAAACTCTTAAACTCAACCGGAATGACCATCGTGCCACGGGTTTTTCGTTATGGATAACTCGCAGGTCCACCGTTTCTTGCTTAACGTGCCATGGCGGGACATGTTGAAACGATCGATCCGTTCACGACCGCGCAATGCCCGATCGATTACCCACTTTTCCACGCTCGCGAATGCTTGTGAGTTTCCCGGCCCGCGTTTATAGGCGCGCCACGGGGCCCTTGGGGAACAGCGACACCCTGACGCGGGCGGGGAGACGGGTTGATGGCGACGGCTTACAATCGCGTGGATGAGATAAGTCCCAAAGATCTCGGGGCTGCGAACGACGACGGTTACCGTCCGCATCCGGACGAGCCTTTCATGAACGCTCGGCAGCAGGAATATTTCCGTGCCAAGCTTTTGGCGTGGAAGGACGCGATCCTGCGGGAATCGCTGGGTACCTTGTCACAATTGCAGCTCGATTCATTGCGGGAATCAGATCTCAATGATCGCGCCTCGAGCGAGACGGACTGGTCGATCGAACTGCGCACGCGCGATCGGCAGCGCAAGCTGATCGGCAAGATCGAGGCGGCGCTGCGCCGCATCGATGAGGGCGAATATGGCTATTGCGAGGTGACTGGCGAGCCGATCAGCCTTGGCCGGCTGGAGGCGCGTCCGATCGCGACCATGACCGTCGAGGCGCAGGAGCGCCACGAGCGGAACGAGAAGATCTCTCGCGAGGATTGATCGCGCCTGGCCGGTCGGCAGGGCTCGTTCGTAATTCGACAAGATTTGAGACGTACTTTGACGAGCATGGACTCTGCCGCCAGCGTATTCCTGGATCCGAAATCCACTGGCCCGGACGATCGCGGCCGCGACAGTCTGTCACTGCTGGCTCGCCTGAAGGTCTTGGGGGCGGACGCAACGTTCACCGTGCGGGTCCGCAATCTTTCCAGTGGCGGGTTGATGGCCGAGCTGCCCGAGCCGGTGACGCCAGATTCGGCGGTGCAGATCGAACTGGGCGAACTGGGCTGGCTGGAGGGCCGCGTGGCTTGGCAGACGGAGGGACGGGCAGGCATCGCCTTTGACACCGCCATCGATCCGCAACGGGTGCACAAGTCCGCCGGGCAGCAGCAGCGGACGCCCGACCTCCCGGCCCATCATTCGCTCGGTTTTCCGGATAGCGACAAGGTTTAAGCCTTTGCGCGTCTTGCGGGCTGGACGCGCGGACCCTGTTTGTGCCAATGCCCGCTTCCGATCACGCGGGTGTGGCGGAATTGGTAGACGCAGCGGACTCAAAAAGTGGTTTGTCTACCAATCCACAGAAAAACACGATGAATTGAAAACGTCGTGTTTTCAGGGGTTTGAGAAGGAAGGAAAAGTGGCTGGCGATATTCGGTTTTCGCTCTAGGTGCAGTATAGGTGCAGAGAGCGTCGGCTAGAATCGGCGGCAAATGTGCGGGTGTGGTGGAACTGGTAGACGCGCCGGATTCAAAATCCGGTTCCGAAAGGAGTGTCGGTTCGATTCCGACCACCCGCACCATTCTTAAATCAGGTCAAACTCAGCAGGCTATCGCGGCGGACCGGCGGCGGTGGGTCGTTCGCGTTCGACGGAGACCTGCCGGGTATCAATCGTGCGATATGAGCCCCGCGAGAAGCGGCGCGTAGGCGGCGAGCCTGCGGGATACGAACTCAGTGAAGAGCCGCACGCGCTTCGTCTTGCGCGTCTCCCCCTGTGTGAGAAGCCAGAGCGTCCCGTGCATGGGCAGGTCGGTGCCCGGCACTCTCACCAATAGAGCGTCGGCATCGCCGACGAAGCACGGCAGTTTCGTCATCCCGATCCCTTGCTGCGCGGCTACGATCTGCGTCTCGGCGTCCGGCGTCCTGAACGGAACTCCCGTGGTGTGAACCTCTCCCTCGCGCGCCCAGACCGGGAGTCCATGATTGTCTATGACGATCCACCGCATGGGATCCGGCGCGCCCGCACGCCACGCGGCTAGTCGATCGCGAGACATGTAGACGCCGCTGAACAGCTCCGGTCCCTTCAGGCCGTGAAGATTGAGCGGCAGGGTCTTGCGGTCGGCGACAATCCGGATCGCGACGTCGGCCTCTCGGTTGGTCAGGTTTGCAAGCTCGCCGGACGACGAGATCTCCATCTCGATGTCAGGATGCATACGCGCGAAGTCGGCGAGATCCGGCATGAGCAGGTGTGTGGCGACGAACGGTGGAAGCGTCACCCGCAAAAGCCCGCGCGCGCTCTGGTCACGACCGAAGACGCGCGTCTCCAGCCGGTTCGACGACGCTTCCATCTGCTCCGCGAGTTCGAGGACCTCCTCGCCCGCTTCCGTCAACCGGTAGCCCGAAGGCAGCTTTTCGAACATCTGCGCCCCCAGGCGTCCCTCAAGCTGGGCGATGCGTCGCAACACCGTCGCGTGGTTCACCCCCAGGTGCTTGGCGGCGGCGCGCACTGAGCCTCCGCGCGCGGCGGCAAGAAAGTAGCGAACGTCATCCCAGTCGATCATGGTGCATTTCCGCGCCGCGTGGCGCGGCTTCCGAAGTTCATTCTAACACAGTAAGCTAGAGGGCGCGCGATCGTCGTGGCGCTTTATGGGCTAGCCGGATCGTTTTCGCACCACCGATGTGCGCGATTCCGCACTCACCGCCTACCTCCGGCGAACCCATGTTGTGGGTCTGGGGGAACCTCCCCGCACAGCCATAGACCCGACACGGCGAAACGAAGGATGCATGACATGAACAGACTGAATGGAAAGACCGCCGTGATCACCGGCGGCGCTACTGGCATCGGCCGCGCCGCAGCGAAGCGCTTCATCGAGGAAGGCGCCTTCGTCTTCCTATTCGGCCGCCGGCAGGAAGCGCTCGACGCCGCTGTAGCCGAGCTTGGGCCCAATGCCCGCGCGGTGGCGGGCTCGGTCTCCGATGAGGCCGACCTCGACCGGCTCTACGCGGCGGTCAGCCGTCCGCAAGGG
This sequence comes from Sphingomonas sp. OV641, assembly GCF_900109205.1. NCBI lineage: Bacteria > Pseudomonadati > Pseudomonadota > Alphaproteobacteria > Sphingomonadales > Sphingomonadaceae > Sphingomonas > Sphingomonas sp. OV641. The sequence continues at coordinate 631,768 of NZ_FNZB01000001.1, forward strand.
TCGTCGCGCGGGCCTTCACTGGAGCAAAAGTGGTCAAGGGCTTCAACCATCTGGTTGCGGCCGTCCTCGACCAGTCCCCGGCCGTACATGGTGGCAGAAGAGTCGTATTCCTGGCGAGCGACGACGACAATGCTGCATCGCAAATCGGTACGCTCGCGGAAAATCTCGGCTTCGCACCGATCAAGCTTGGCGGGCTTTCGGAAGGCGGGCTGCTCGTCCAGGCGCACGGAAATAGCTGGGGTCATCTGATCTTCAAGGACCTGGTCAAGTTCGGCTGACGAACAGGACGTACCCACCGGCAGGGGCACGATGCACGGATCGGATCGAGCGCGATGCGGTCCGTGCGAAATGGAGAAATTCCCATGAGCATTGAGAAGAACGTTCAGACCGTGAAGGACTTCTTCGCCGCGATCGGCCGCGGCGACAGGAAGGCACTGCTGGCACTAGTCGCCGAAGACATCGAGTGGATCATCCCGGGCGAAGACTGGCCGCTGGCCGGCATACACCGCGGACATGCGGGGCTGGCGGATTTGCTTGAGACCTCATCCAAGTCGATAGAAACGTCCACAGAACCGCGAGAGTTCGTGGCGCAGGGAGATCGAGTCCTGGTCGTCGGTTTCGCCAGGGGGAAGATCAAGGCCACGAACAGAACGTTCGAGGATGACTGGATCTTCGCCATCACGGTCCGAAACGGCAGGCTGACCAGCATCCGGGAATATGTCGATACGCAGGCACTGGCTCGGGCCGCGCAGGTGGACGCGTCCGGGCCGGCATAGCGCTGACCATCTGCGGCCATCGCATCGGAGCATACGGTGGATCAGCCTTGCATCGCCTCTCGCACCCCGCGCGCCCTCGTCGACTGCTCAAACGTAAAGGAGAGCCCGATGTACGACCAATCCAAGCTATCCGAATTAATCCGGTTCGCACGCGTCGATGCGGGCTGCACCGTCATCGACGTTTACCCAGGCGACGGCGACTGGACCCGCCTCTTCTCCGACGTCGTGGGACCCGAAGGACGGGTCTACAGCTTCGTGCCGGCCGAAGTCGCCCACTTCAAGAACGATCCGGTCGGCAGCATGCGGACGCTTGCGAAGGAGCCGGGCCGAGAGAACGTCGAGGCCGTCTCGGCGGACCTCGTGGCGATGCCGAAGGCCACGCAGCCCGCGGATGTCCTGTGGCTGCACCTGTTTTACCACGATCTCCACACCGCGCTGATCCAGGACAAGGGCGCGACGGCGGCCAACTTCAATCGAGCCGTCTACGAGCGGCTTAAGCCGGGTGGGTCCTACGTCATCGTCGACCACGCCGCCGCCGCTGGGTCGGGCACGAGCGACGCCCAGTCGCTGCATCGGATCGATCCCGCGTCCGTCCGCGAGGAGGTCGAGGCGGCCGGCTTCGTGCTGGACGCGGTAAGCACCATACTCGCGAACGAGGACGATCCGCACTCGATCAAGGTGTTCGATCCCTCGATCAAGGGCAAAACCGATCGCTTCGCCTATCGGTTCGTGAAGCCCTGACAGGCCCCGGCTCCGACTTCATGTCGATCTCCCCGACAGTCGGCTTCGCTTCAGGGAGCGCCAGTTCCGAAAAGTGCCGTCGGATATGATCCAGCTTGGGATCGATGTAGCGGCGGCAGAAGGGCCTGCTCGGGTCGGTTCGATAGTAGTTCTGGTAACGCTCGTCCGACGCCCTGAAACCTTTAAACGGGAGGACCAGGGTGTGCACCGGCTTGCCCGACGCGTCGGTGAAGCGGTCGATCGCCAGTTCGGCCTCCGGCCGCTGGCTCTCTTCAAAGATGTAGATCGCGCTGCGGTACTTGCTGCGAGGTGAGCGGGCCCTGGCAGCGGAATGCGTTCTGAGATGCACCTCGGACAGCGTCGCCAACGGAACAACCGATGGATCGAAGGTGACGATCACCCCTTCTGACCAGGTATCTGCCGGCGCGTCCGACTGGACAAAGCCCTGGTCGACCTGGGCGACGCCGCGCAACGCCTGGAACACTCCTTCTGTGCACCAATGGCATCCCCCTCCAAAGCCGGCCTTCGCCATCATCACCTCCCACGCCCAACCTCCAACCCGTCACGAAGCGAAGCGCCGCCCTCTTCCTCTAAAGGGGGCAGCGCAACGGACCGGCGAACCAGAAAGGCACGGAAGCGCAAAGCCGGAGATACGGAAAACCGCATCCCCGGCTTCGCGGAAATCAGGCGGCTCGATCGAGCAGCTTCTTCGCCTTGCCCTCCATGTCGAGGCGGGCGTCCTGATGGGGCTTGTCGCGCGCGACGGCGGTGATGCCCTGCACGAAATCGAAGATGGACTCCGGAGGGCGGCCTTCCTCGGCCAGCACTCTGTCGATGATCTTGCCAGTCTCGGCCTTGGAGAAGCCGCGCCGACGCAGGAAGTCGGTGCGGTCTTCGTCGGTCCTGGCGACGATCCGCTCGCGGGCGGCCCTGATGCCGTTGACGAACGGCAGGGGTGAGGAATTCGCGAAGTTCAGCAGCGCCGGGGCCGCCTCGTGCGCGAAGCGGTTGGCGGCATATTTGGAGTGGCGGATGGTGATTTCCTCGAAATCCTCCACGCCCCACAAATTGCGATTCTGGCAGACCGCCCGGAGATAGAAGCTCGCCATGCCGAGCGTCTTGGCGCCAACCTCGGAATTCCAACAATAGAATCCGCGGAAATAGAGATCCGGCGAGCCGTCAGGCAGGCGGCCAGCTTCGATCGGATTCAGGTCGTCGACCAGGAACAGGAAGACGTCGCGGTCGGAGGCATAGAGCGTGGTCGTATCCTTGGTGATGTCGACCCGCGGATTGTAGATGCCGGTCGACCAATCGAGCACGCCCGGCACCTTCCAGCGGGTGTCGCCCGTGCCATTGCCCGCGATACGCTGCACCGCCTCGACCAGTTCGTGGTCGAAGATCCGGCCGTAATCCGGGCCGGTGACGGCGCGCAGTTCGACGCGGCCAGTATCGGTTTCCAGCGTCTTGATCTGCTCGGCCCGACTGGAGGTCAGGCCGTATTGCAGGTTGATGGCGGCGAGCGCGGCCGGGAGCTGTCGCAAATAGGCGGCTGGTGCGCCGACCAGGCTGGCGAGCTGGCCGAAGGACCAGTGCGTCGGCGCGATTGACGCATCGGTGCCTGGCAGGATCAGCGCCAGCCGCTCCGAATCGTTGCGGTTCGCCTCGACGTGGATGAGCGCGCTTTCCACCACCCGCGTCCGGCTTCGTTCGGTGCGGTCGCGAACCGTGTGGGCCAGTTCCGACAGGGAGAGATAGCGCTCGTCGGCCGGACGCGAGAACCATTCCGACGAGACGCGGCCGATCCACTCCCCCCGGCTGACATCGACCTTGTAACCGCCGTTTGTGTCGCGGCGGGCGTCGAGGACTGAATCTTGGGACATGGGAACAATCTCCATGACGGGCGCCGGAGACCTCTTCTCCAGTCCTCAACCCGTCACGGAAATCAGTCCACTCTCTCACTCTCAGCAGGGCGTTGCGGGGCAGCCGCCCCGCAGAAGGGGTCGGTCGAGACCAGCGGGCTCGGGCGCAGGGGAAGGCTTTCCCCTCAAGGTCTAGTCCGGAGTAGAGATGCCTACTCTGGGCACGTTTCATGTCGAGCAAGTCGGATAGTGAAGAATCGTGTATTGGAAGAGTTAGTGCGATCGCAAAGGAAAACAGGTGGGCGACGTTTCAACCGAGAAAGAAACTTTCCGGGTGCTCAGCTTAGATGGCGGAGGCGCAAAGGGCTTCTACACACTGGGCGCGCTGAAGGAGATTGAAGCGCTCGCGGGTTGTAGATTGTGCGAGAAATTCGACCTGATCTACGGGACTTCGACTGGCTCCATCATCGCCGCGCTACTAGGCCTTGGGAAATCGGTGGACGAAATTGAGGCGCTCTACCGCAAGCATGTGGTGACCGTCATGTCGGCTTGGCGCCCGAGCCAAAAGACCGCGGCACTCGATGCGCTCGCAGCAGATGTTTTCCGGGAGCTGCGTTTCGACGCCTTCAAGACGGACATCGGCATTGTTGGCACGAGATGGAAGGAGGAGCGTCCCATCATCTTCAAGACGAACCGGCGTCAGGCTTTTCGTGGCAAGGCGACGTTTGAGCCCGGCTTTGGTTGTACGATCGCCGACGCGGTGATCGGGTCGTGCTCGGCGTATCCATTCTTCGAGAAGAAATTTGTAACTACCTCCGCAGGTGAGAGGATCGAGGTCCGGGACGGCGGTTTTGTCGCGAACAATCCTACGCTCTACGCAATCGTTGACGCGATTGAATCGTTGGGGATCGCGAGGAGCGATGTTCGCGTGGTGAGCATCGGCGTTGGCGAATATCCGTCACCGAAGCTTCCGACCTGGAGCGTTCGAAAATGGGCAAGCAAGCTGCCGACGATGGTCTTCCTTCAAAAGACGATGGAGATCAGCGCCCAGTCGATGGATCAGTTGCGGCGCGTGATGTTTCGAGATGTTGCGACGGTTCGGGTTCACGCCCGATATACCCAGCCAGAGATGGCGACGGACATGTTGGAAGTCGATTTGGAAAAGCTTGGCTTGCTGTGGCAGCGCGGGCGCGATTGCGCGCGCGAGGCGGAGGAGGAACTGAAGTCGTATTTGGCTTAAACGGGGGGAATTATGGCGATCGCGGAAGCGCAACTCGAGACGTGGTCTCAGCAAGGCAAGACGGGCCAGTTCACGGACACCTATAATTCAATTAGGGGGAATCTTCTCGACGGGTCGGCCTTCTATCCGGTGAAGGACATAGAAGTTCACCTGCAGGGCTCTTACGGCAACGATACGAACGTGTGGGCGGACAGCGACGTGGACGTCGTCCTCTGCCACAATGGCGCGTTCTACTACGATATTTCCGCGATGAGCCAAGCCGAACAGGATGCCTTCAAGGGCGTCTTTTCAGCAAATGCCGCATACGGTTATAACGAGTTCAAAGGCGATGCCGAGAGGTACATCAATCAACTGTACAACGGTGTCGTTGCGGGCGGAAAGGCGCTGCATGTTCCGGGAAATAATGGTCGCCGCAACGCGGACATACTCATCTGCCAGCAATTCCGGCGTTACTATTCCTATCAATCCGGCGTTCACGGCTACCATTCCGGGGTAGCGTTTTACGTGAACGGATCACGGATCGAGAATTTTCCGAAGCAACACTCGGACAACTGCACCGCAAAGCATCAGGCCACGAACCAGAACTTCAAGCGTGTGGTCCGGATCTTCAAGAACATGCGCAACACGATGATCGGCAAGGGGTTGCTCGCCGACAAGATCGCGCCCTCATACTTCATCGAGGGGATGCTTTCGAATGTGCCGAACGACAAATTCGTGGGCAGCTATCAGGATATGTTCGTCGAGTGCTTCAATTGGGTCGTGAACGCGGATCGGACGAAGTTGACGACCGCGAGCCAACTCCATTGGCTCGTAAGGGATGGTTCCTCGGTCTGCTGGTCGACGGCTAGCTTCGATGACTTCACGGCAGCGCTCAAGGAATTTTGGGAGAGTTGACGAACAGCGCGTAGTCGGGATCGGGACGAGACAGGTCGAGGATTTCGGGATCAAAGGTGTAACCGACGAAGTCGCGGACGTGCGGAGGCAGTTTACAGGCGAAGACCTGGCGGCAGGTGCAGGTCAAAGCCTCGTTTCGTTAGGAACAGGAACCGGGTGACGGCTGCGATCGCTTCCCGGCCGATGGCCGCGCGTGGACGTGTTTGCGATGCTGTCGATCAGCGTTCGTTATTGTCGTCTTCATAGTTGGACCAATCGTCGGCAGGCGCATAATATTCTGCCGCGTCGTAGGTCTGGGTTTTCTTGTAGCGATCGCTGAGACCCACGACAGCGAGTCTTGAGAGACCGGCGATCTTGAGACCGCATGCGACGCATTCGAAGTGGGTCGGAAGATACTCTTGGGTTTCGATGATTTCGTCGTCGTCGAGCTTCTGTGTTGGAGCAGAAACTGGCTCCCCCAGGACAAGAGCCGCCGAGCCGCACGATGGGCAGTCGACTCGGTGGCCGTTCTGACGGGTGGCCCACACTGCGGCCTGGGTTTGTAGCGTCGAGCGGTCGTCATCGAGCTTGGCGTTCCAGACCTTTTTGTGCGCCTCTACATCGCCCTTTACGGCCTTCGCGCTTTCGTCGTCGGCTGCGTCGATAAGCTTTTTTGCAACCTCCGCTTCGTCTTCACCTACGAACTCTGGGAGCGTCACTCCCATTGATGTCAGGAGGATCGCACAAGTCTGATAAAAACGTGGCTGCCAAGTCGACCCCTTGACGCCGTCGAATGCCAGCACGCCATCGTCTTCGCCATAGAATTCACAGAAAGGATGATGCGCGTCGTTGCCGTCCTGCCCGACGAACCGGAAGTGAGATTGCCTGATCAGCTTTTGCGTTGCGCGGGCGCGAGCCGAACGCACGACATGAGCGCCGGTGCTGCCGCACGACGAACATCGAACGTCCGAGCGAATCCAGTCGCTCCATTTGGGATCTATTTCGGGAACCTGCTCGGCGGCAATGGGCTGCCTTCCGCTCAGCAACCATGCGAGTTGCTCGACGTCGATCTCGCGAGCGTAGTGTTGCGAGTAAGCAGTGGTTGCCATAAATCCTCCTAGAATGACCTTCTATGTTCGTTGGACGTGTTGCCATTTGTCTTGGCGCAATGCTTCCACCGAGTTGTTGTTCTGAGTGAGAAGCGCGCTCTACGCCGCAGGCGTGAAGCGGACGCTCGGCGATATAATTCTTATAGTTTTCGTCGCGCGCGTGAGCGCTACATACAAATCCTTGCCGCTCATTGCGTCGGTTGATGTCACGATGGCTCGGTCGAACTCCAAACCTTTCACCAAGAGCGTGCTTCCAATACTGCGGATTCCCAATCGGCGACCGGCGTGACGACTTCGATTTTGAACCTCCCAGATCGACGCGTGGAGGCTCGGGGGTTGGGTCTTCGTCGTGGTCTGGAGGGCCGATTGCATCGCAAAGTACATTTCGCGGCGGTAGATGCGGACGCCCGGCCGATCTCGCAGCGCCTGGAGGAAGGCGAGCATCGAGTCATCGCCACCGTCCTGGATGATCGCATCGGTGAGCTGCAAAAGATCGCCGAATTTAGCCTGGCCCAAGCGGCGGCCCTGTTGGCGGGCGTCAACGGCGCGCTGGAGTTCTGCCTTGTCGGCCCCGATCATACATTTGGCGGCGAAAGCCAGGAGCATCTTGAAACGCGCTTGTCCGACCGACCCATCAATGGCTCTGGCCGTGGCGAAAAGCGTCTTGCAGCCGACCGCCTCGATATTGACGAACCCTTGCTGTGCGAGCTTCTGCGCCAGCGCCGATCGACGGTTTTCGCTAGTGCTGTCGCCGATGACTATGAGGTTTCCAAGCAGGTCATCGCGCATCGATTCGAGGCATTGCCGGACTACTGTAGCCTGCTGATGGCGCGGATCGGCGGGCAAGGCGGTCCAGGTTACGCAACTTGGACGATTGCTGAGATCAAGAATTTCGCCCTTCTGAAGCGCCAGCCGCACGGCTCGAAGCCATTCGGCGAGATCCTCGTTCCCGGCGTTCTTCCATCGCCATGGAGTTGCCAGTTCGGCTGCTTGTCCAAAGTTTGGAAAGACATCCTTCTCCCAGCTAACCGGCGTTTGGCCCCGGAAGTCGAAGATGGCCTGAAGCGGGTCGCCAAAAACGCACGTCGGCAAATGATTGGCGAGCCGTCGGATCACATCGTGCTGCTGCAGGGTGCAATCTTGGTACTCGTCAACGAAGCAGCCACCATATGAAGAATTGATCACCCCATCCACGGCGCCACTATCGAGTAGGCAGGCTCCGGCGGCATAAACTGCGTCCCACTCCGCCGTGGAGTTGGGGGCGGTCGAAAGGATGCCGGAGCGCCGAGGAAAGGAAGCCGCAAACCGGAGGCACCAGCCGGCGATCGTGTCGATGCGATACTTACCGCTAGGAATTTGAAGTTTCTTGAGGCGTCGCGTGAGCGCGTCGACGCCGGCATGCGTGTGCGTAAGAATGAGCCGGCGATGTTCGGACACGCCCACCGCACGGGCAATTTGCTCGGTTTTCCCGCAGCCAGCGGCCGCAATGATGCTCCCCCGTCGAACGCCGGCCGCCAATCGCGCAATATCTGCGTCTACCTCAGGAGCCATCGATCCATGTCCGCATGGCATCGAGCCCTTGGGCGAGTGGAGTTGCAGCCACGTTGGCCAAATGGGGGCCGACAACTGATGCCAACCCTTCGCCGCGTGAAATGTCCTTGAACCAACTCTTGTCGTTCGCGACCTTACCAATCAGCCGACGCAAATCCACGGTGTCGCGCTCCGGTCCCAGCTTGGCGGCGGAAACGGTCGGAAGGCCGGCGGCGTTCAAGGCATTGTCGAGGACGGCGATGACGCTGTCCTGTCCGACGCACTCGATTGCGAGGGCAATCAGTGCGCGTACTCCGGCCCAGGGTAGGTCGAGAAACAGCCGTTGCTCGGTCGAGCAGTTGTCAGGCCATTGCCAGAAGGCCGCGCCTTTGTCGGTCGCTCTGCGCAAGGCCTCCGCGTTTGGCGGCTGGTCGGAGTCCAGAAGAAGCCAGACCTCGTATCCAAGATCGCGAAGATGCTCGGCGATAAGTGGGGCCTTATCCTTGCCCCCGCCATCGATCGGGACCGCTCCCTGCAATGCGAACGAATCTCGGCCGCTAGTATGCCACCATCCATCTAGCCCGCGCATAAGGCCCTGTTCCGTTCGCCCCTCGCCAACAAGAACCTTGCGCGCGAGGAAGGCCTCAGGCGTTCCGCGAAGGTGACGCTGCGCCGTGTCGAGGTCTCTGGCCAGTCCCGAAACTGACGCCACGGTCGTCACACCCGCTGACGATCGAACGGCAAAAATATCCGAGGCGGTTAGCTCGCGGATGACGACTGGCGAGTGTGTCGTCACGAACATCTGCGGCTGGACGGCACCTTCCCCGCCCTTGGGCGTTTTCAGATACTTGAGCAGCCGGGCGACGCGATGCGGTTCCAGACCATGTTCGATTTCGTCGACGATAGCGATATGAGGCGGGCCGGCGTCGTGCTGAAGCGCGGACACGAGAAGGCGAGAGGACCCAGTTCCAAGTCGGCGGAGTGGAAGGTTGCCGTCATGCAATGCAATCCCGCCAGAGGTGATGCTGACCCCTTGAACGTCCAGTTCGGCTGTGAATTTCCCTCGGACGGGCACGGCGAATAGCTTGCTCAGCTCCTCTGCCCGGTCGACGGCTTTTTTGAAGATACCTTGATCGCCGGCCTTGAAGGCTGTGCGGGCCGCCCGGCCGGCTTCCGCCAGTTGAAGGCTATATCCCTCACCAGCCTCGCCGATGCGTGTCAGGACGGAGGTTCGGCCCCAGCCGAGATGTCGTTCGGCATACGGTCCCAAGCGATTGGTGCCCATCCGCTTGGCGTCTTTGTAACGTACGGTCGGTGGGTCCTTGTCGATGGCATCGATACGATCATTGTGGATCGACCATCGCGCCTCTAGCGATTGATCGATAACTACGGTGATGGATAGCGCGTCTTCCAAACCCGCGCCGGACTCGTCCTCGATTTTCGTAGCTGCCTGGTTCCAGCCCCGAAGGTGTAAACCGTATCGGTCCTCGGCTTTGAAGTCGCCGGGTAGCCCGGCCAACGTTACAGTGATCCGCAACGGCTTCTCGATATCGAGGTCGAAGAAGTCGCAATCATCGGCGAAGCTATACGAGCGGGGATTTAGACACAGCTCGATGGCATCGAGGATGGTCGTTTTTGTGGAGTCGCCGGGGCCGATCAGGCAGTTCATGCCCGCCGCAGGTGCCCAAACCAGAGATTTGATTCCACGGAAGTTCTGGACCTCCAGATAGACGATGCGCATTCCTGCCCCCAGGCCGCTGACGCAGATCGTCAGTCAAAGTTCTTTCTCATGCCAAATCGCTCACAAGGATCCTCGATCCGGGTAACTAGCGCCCACGGGCACCGCCGATCTGCGCGCCGATGCGCGGCCGACGAGCCGATTTCTGCGGTGCGGCACCGTCATCGCCGAGATGGTGAATTCGCAGAGCAGGACGCTCCGGCAGTTTGACGGTCAATTCGAGCTTACCCCCCACCGCCTCGACATAGCTGCGAAGCGTCGAGAGATACATGTCGGTCTGCTTCTCAATTTTAGAGACCGAAGGCTGCTTGATATTGAGCGCGGAGGCGATATCGGCCTGGGCCTTACCCGCTATCTGGCGCAACTCGCGCAGGCCTTCGACCTCCTGCTTGAGCTCCTGATAGCGCGTATCGATCGCGACCTGCTCCCCCGGAGGCAGCGTTGCGATGAAGTCGTTCAGGTTCCGGCCCATCTCACTTTCCCTTCTTTACGGCTTTCAGGCTTTCCAGATGCTCGGAAAACCGGAAATCCGCTTTTGCTATCAGCTTCCTATAGAAGCGTTTCTGGCTTCCGCCCGACTTGTCTCCTGCTACCAGCAGGATTGCTCTTCGTTCTGGATCGAAGGCGAAGGCTGCGCGCCATTCGCCGTCGGCCACTTCGAACCGCAGCTCCTTCATATTGGCATGGCTAGACCCCTTGAGCGTATCGGCATGGGGCCGACCAAGCTGCGGGCCGTAATCCGACAGCAGCTTGGCAACCGCGAGCAACGCCTCGCGGACATCGCGCTCAAAGGCCAAAACCTCGCCCTCAAAGGCCGGGTGGATTTGGACTTCCCACTTCATATAGCCTCCGGGCTATGTCGGGTCAATGGGAAGGATGCGCGGAGCGGCCGGCGACGCCGTGGTCACGCGACGGCAACTTTCGGCCCAAACATCGAGATCATCGACCGCGTAGCGGACCCATTTTCCAAACTTGTGAAATACGGGTCCGCCACCCAGCGAGCGGTAGCATTCCAGCGTATGCCCTTCGAGGGCGAGGTAGCGGGCGGCCGCCTCGGTATCGACGAAGCGGATCGGGCCTGCGTCATCGACAAACCTCGCGCGACGCAGGATGTCCGCCGTAGGCCACCGGCGCCGCTGGTTGGCGTCCTTACGCATGGCTCGCCTCCTTTGGCTCGTCGTGCTTGGTGCCGGGCGGAACGGCGCGATTGTCGCCGGAGCGATGACGGAACGGCCGATAGTTTCCGAGCTTGGTGCGCGAACCATACTGGCCGTCCTCGTAGCCGAGGGGTTTGCCGGTCGCGGTCAACACCGGCTCGATAACCTCGACTTCGGGCGCAACCGAAGGCACTTCCACAACCGGCGCCCGCGTAGGTGTGGGAGGCGGGCTCGCCGAGTGACCGCCAAGCAGAGCCTGCCGTCGCTGGTTCACCGCCTCCGCTGCGGCTCGCACCGGGTCGTCCTCGGTGTGGACGTACTTCATGAACATAGTCACCGTCTTGTGGGCGGTGAGCGCCATGCCGACTTTCACCGGGATGCCGGAGTTTGCAATGTCGGTCGCCGAGCGATGCCGGATGCCGTGAGTTCCGATATGCGGGAGGCCTGCACGCTCAAGGATGCGTCGCCAGCCCTGATAATAGGTGTGCTTCGACATCGGCAGGTCGGGGTCGAAGACGGACGGGCAGACGAAAGGCGATTCCTCAAGGAGAGGAGCGGTCTCGAACAGCCGCTGCGCTTCGGCACTCATGGGTTTGGACATGCCGCCGGTCTTGCTGTCGGGCCAGACGACGCGCCGGTTGTCGTAATCGACCCACGACCATTCGAGCTGGATGATCTCCGACATGCGCGCCGCGAATTCGAACTGGAGCCGGATCGCGAGGAGGATGAAGGGATGCTCAAGGCCCTCCGCCTCGGCGCGCGCAAGGTAGGCGAAGAGCTTCTTCATCTCGCTGTCGGTGATCAGCCGGGTCTTTCCCCGTTCCGGGTACTTCGGGACGTGGCGGCATGGGTTCGACCCGTCGGCGCGCATGCCCCAGACCTCGGCCATGTTGAACATCTTCCGCACGGCCGCCAGGACGCGGTTCGCGTTCGTGGGCTTGTGCGACATCTTCTTCATCAGATTCGAGATGTCGGCGCGGGTGACGTCGGGCACCTTCAGTTGGCCGAGCACCGGGATAATGTAGCGCTTGCCGTAGCCGCGGTTCGAATGAACGGTGGACGGCTTGTTGCGGCTCTCCGAGTAGTCGGTGATGAAGCGGTCGAAGAGTTCTTTGACCGTGGGTGCCTGCCGAGCTGTGGCCCGCTCGGCGCTGGGATCGAGGCCGCGGCGAACCTCGGCCAGCCAGTCCTGAGCGATCCCGCGGGCCTGCTCGACGGTGATCTCGCCGTAGCGGCCAATAGCGGGCTTTCGGCGCTGCCCGTTATGGGCGACATAGGCCACCATGAAAATCTTGCGACCGGCCGGGGTGACCTTGACAAGGAAGCCGGGTATCGTCGTATCCCGGAGTTCGTAATCGCGCTCCTGCGGGGTTGCGGCGTCTACAGCGGTCTTGGTGAGTTTGATTTTGGGCATTCCTAACCTCCGATGAGGTCGGATTTCAGGTGCAACATAGGTGCACCTAGAAAGCCAACCGTGGCGTACATCCGGTTAGGTATGGGTGACTCGATATCCGAAAAAAGCTAGTGCTGACAGTCGGTTATCGGGAAAACGGATACCCCCGGATACACAAAGGATAGGGCATCTGGGGTCTCTCAAAATCCGCCTCTGGCAACAGATTGTCGGTTCGAGTCCGACCACCCGTACCAGTCTTCGGCGTAGTGAAGGCCAATGTCATGGGGTCGACGGCGGCCCGGTGATAGGGCATCGCATCTCCTGATGTCGGCAATCGCTCTGCTTCGCTCGAAAACCGCGGCTTCGCACGAGGCGGTGGACTTCATCTTCGGCACTCATGATCTTGGTGATGCGGCTGCCTACGGGCGCTTCCTGCAGGCGCATGCACGCGCGCTTCCACAGGCGGAGGCGATGGCTGTGTCGGTCTGGCCTGCACTTCGGCGACGTACGCCGCTTCTCGCTGCCGACCTCGACGCGCTTGGCTTGCCTGCCGAGCTTGCGGTCGACTCCGGCGGAGAAGGAACGCCGGCGCACTGGGGCGCACTGTACGTGGTCGAAGGATCGCGCCTGGGTGGTGGCCTTCTGGCGAAGCGCGTGGGTCAGGGCCTGCCCGTCGCCTATCTTTCCGCAGTCCATGAGCCTGGCGAATGGCGCGCGATGCGCCAGGCGATCGATCGGGCTGCCGATGGGCAGGACAAGGGCTGGCTGGAAGAGATGGTGGCGGGTGCGCAGGCCACTTTCGCGCTATATGCGGCAGCGGCGCGCGACGAACGGGCCGTTTGAGCGGCGCGCCTTGCCGCCGCATACCAGCACCGACGTGGGCGTTGCGGTATCACCTACCCGACTCCCGCGTCTCCTCAGCGCGGCTTGTCCTCGATCGGTGCGGTGAGGATCGCCCGCAGACCGGGGCTGTTATCCGCGTGATCGAGCGTCCCGCTGATCCGCGCCATCACCGCCTGCATCATGCGGCTGCCGAAGCCGCTCCGCGTTCCGGTGACGCCGGCGCCATGATCCGCGACGATCAGCCGCAAGCGATTGCGATATTGCTCCAGCGCAATGTCGATCGGCCCGGTGCGGCCGGGATAGGCATATTTGGTCGCATTGATCACGAGTTCCGAAGCGATCAGCCCAATGCTGACCGCCCGATCGGTGGGGATCAGCATCGGCGTGAGGTCGACCGTCATCTGCGATGACCATTCCTCTCCGAGCGAGCCCTTCAGATCCTCCATCAGCTCCTCGAGATAACGCGCCAGATCAATCGCCTCGATCTGGTCATCCCGGTAAAGCCGGCGATGCACCAGCGCGACCGAAGAAAGCCGGGAGCGAGCCTCGATGAGCTGATCTGCAATCGGCCCGGGACCGGCCTCACGCGCCTGAAGCGACAGAAACGCCGATACGAGCTGGAGGCTGTTTTGGACGCGATGGTCCACCTCCTTCATCAGCACATCCTTCTGCGCCAGGGCGAGATCCTTATCGGCCACCGCCCGTTCCAGTTCGCGGAACAGGCGCTGCCGCTCGCGCACCTCATTCGCCTCCCGAAATGCGCGGCGCAGCCGGTGTGCCGATTCGGTCTGCTCCAGCGTCCAGCGACGTGAGCGACAGCGAACGGTTTCGCGCCATGTCTCGAACGACGTCCGGGGTGTCAGGACGGCCGCGGGATCATGCTCGACCCCCTTGTGCGGATTGCCCGCCCATTCGATTTCCTCCACCTGCTCGGCGCGAAACCACAAAAGTATCGCCTGTTCTTCCGGCACCGGCAGGGCGAGGATGCCGCTTGCCGTTTCCGCGAACGCGGTCGCCGGGCCAAGCTGGCCCGCGAGATGATGGGTCACGAACGCATCGGTGGTGTTGCGCTCCGCCAGCCACGTGCCGATACGGGCAATGGCGTCTTCGCCCGGGCACCGACCATAGCGATCGATGCCGTCGGGATGGATCACCGCCACGCCATCGCTGTCCATCATGCGCTGCAGATCGTCATGGCGGCTCGCCACCGCGCTGGTCAGCGGGGGCCTGAATGCGGGCACCAGCGAATCCTCGGCCGCGCGCAGCGACAGCCGCTCACGATAGCTTTCCGCTTCCTCGCGCGCACGGATCTGTCGCGCGAGGCCGCCGGCAAGCGCCGCCGCGGCAAGACGGATGTCGAGCGTCATGGCCTTGGCACTACGGTGATGACAGGCAATCAGGCCCCACAGCATCCCGTCCTTGACGATCGAGATCGAAGCCGATGCGCCAACATCCATGTTACGCAAATATTGCAGATGGACCGGCGAAACACTGCGCAGCGCGACATCGCTCAGGTCGAGCGACTGATAGTGCGCCGGGCGGATCGGGGCCGGCTGGTATTGCACATCAGGGATCACCCGGGTGCGATTGCGCACGTACAAGGCGCGCGCCTGCCGCGGAATGTCACCGGCCGGGAAATGATGGTGCATGAAACTGTCGAGCGACGGGTCGCGCGCCTCGGCGACGACACGGCCAGCCTCGTCATCGAGGAAGCGATAGACCATCACCCGATCGAAGCCGGTCAGGGTCTGAAAGGCGGTCGCAGCGCGGGCGCATAGGGTATGAAGGTTCGGTGCCCGTTCGAAACCGGCAGCGATAACGTCCATCCAGCTGAGCATCTCGCCCGCCAGCAGAGGATCGTCCGAGGCAGGCTCCAGTTCAGCGACAAGACGATCGCCGGTGCGATGAAGCGTGATGTCGTAGGAGCGTCCGGAAAGCTCGACCGAAGCTGCCCGTACCGAGCCGCCCGGACCCGCGAGGCGAGATCCCAGCCGTTCAGCGACATCCTGGTCCAGTAGTTCGGACAGCGGTTTGCCGAGCCAATCCGGGCCGAAGGTCTGTTCCAACGACCCCGCTCCGGCTTCCACCAAAAACGTGCCTGGATCAGCGACCAGGAGCAATCCGTGAGGCTGGATCGCGCCCGGAACGTGAATGGGCTCGCGATCGCATTCGGTCAGGTCGGGCGCGGCCCGCTCGTTCAGGCTCGCCATAGCCCTCCCTCAGTGCGACTGAAGGAGGGGGCATGGCGCAGAAGATCGAGCCGCGCAACTATTTGATGTCAGGGCAGTCGTTCACTCCGCCGCTTGGGCGTAGCGGCTGATCATCGATTGCAGACGGCCCTCGATGATCTCTTCCGCTTCGGCGACGATCCGGTCGACAAGTTCCTTTACCGTCGGAACGTCGTTGATCAGGCCCTGGACCATGCCAGCGGACCAGATGCCGTCCTCGGTATCGCCATTTTCCATGGCGGCGCGGCCGCGCGCGCCGGCAACGAGGTGCTGGACGTCCTTGAACTCCGCACCGCCCTTGCGCTCGATCGCGACCACTTCCTGGCTGACGCGGTTCTTCATCACGCGCGCGGTGTTGTGCAGCGTGCGGAAGATGAGATCGGTGGCGCGCTCGTCATTCTCAACCATCTGCTGCTTGAAGCTGTCGGCGATCTCCGCCTCCTGCGTCACGCAGAAGCGCGTACCCATGTTGATGCCGTCGGCGCCCAGCGCGAGCGCGGCGACGAGGCCGCGGCCGTCACCAAAGCCGCCCGAGGCGAGCATCGGCACCTTGATCTTGTTTGCGGCGGCGGGGATCAGGATCAGACCGGGGATGTCGTCCTCGCCCGGATGGCCGGCGCATTCAAAGCCGTCGATCGAGATCGCATCGGCGCCCATCCGCTCGGCCGAGACGGCATGGCGAACGGCGGTGCACTTGTGAATCACCTTGATCCCGTGCGCCTTGAAATCGTCGATATGTTCCTGCGGCTTGTAGCCGGCGGTCTCGACCACCTTGATCCCGCCTTCGATGATCGCGCGGCGATATTCGGCGTAGGGCGGGGGGGTGATGGTCGGCAGGATCGTCAGGTTTACGCCGAACGGCTTGTCGGTGAGATCCTTGGTGCGCTGGATTTCCTTGGCCAGATCCTCCGGCGTCGGCTGAGTCAGCGCCGTGACAAAGCCGAGCGCACCGGCATTGGCGACGGCGGCGACGAGCTTCGCCTTTCCGACCCACTGCATGCCGCCCTGCGCGATCGGATATTCAACCCCGAACGCCTCGGTGAACCGCGTCTTGAGCATTTCCCTCTCCCTATCCGCGCCGCTGTACGGCGGGGTAACGTAACAGATGTTATGCCGGTTTGTCGGTGGGGGCAAGTCGTCCCGCACTCACTCTGCCATGCCGGCCACGTGCTGACATCCAGTCCGCCGCGCATCCTCAGGCTTTGAACGGGCGGCTCCCTGGATGCCGGCACATGGTCGGCATGACGGATGGGCGACGGTTCCCCCACTCACCACGTCATCCCGGACTTGATCCGGGATCCATCAGTCCGCGCACGCTGCGTTTTTATACGTCGCGCAGCGCTCGCGGTACCTTGGATCCCGGCGCAAGGCCGGGATGACATAGCGACTCAGAACACCGACCCGAGCGCCTGCTTGCCCGATCGGGGCCGGATCTGGCTGTTGCGATAGTCAACGTCGCTCCAGTCCAGTTCCTTGAACTCCTGCCGCCGGGGGCCGAGATAGCCGAACAGGAATGCGGCCACCTTGCGCATCTGGATCTCTTCCGCGCCCTCGGTGATGCGGTAACGGCGGTGATGGCGATAGATGTGCTCGAACGCCTTGTGCCGCGAATATCCGATCCCGCCATGCACCTGCATCGCGCGATCCGCCGCCTCGCAGCAGAGGCGGTTGCCCCAGTAATTGCACATGGAGACCTTGTCCGAGAGCCGCTTCTCCACCTCATGGTGCGGCATCTGGTCCATTTCCCAGGCCGTCTTGCGGATCAGCAGGCGCAGCATCTCGGCCTGGGTCGCCAGCTCGACCAGCGGGAACTGGATCGCCTGGTTGCGCGCGAGATCCTCGCCGAAGGGCTTGCGCTGACGCGCGTAGCGGATCGATTCCTCGATGCAGTAGGTGGCGGCGCCCAGCGATGACGCGGCCTGCCGGATGCGGTTCTCGTGCACGAACGCCTGCGCGACCGGCAGGCCATTCTCCGGCTCGCCGAAGATCGTGGTCTCGGGCACCCACACGTCCTTGAAGCTGACGCGCGGGTGATCGGTCGGCATGTTGAAGGTCCAGAGATATTCCTCGACCTTCACGCCCTCATCGTCGGTGGGAACCAGGAAGCAGGTGATGCCACGCGCCGCGCCATCATCGCCCGTCGTGCGGGCGAACAGGGCGCAGTGGGTCGCCACGTGCATGCCCGTCGTCCACATCTTCTCGCCGTTGATGACATAGCCCGGCACGCCGTTGCGCGACTCTGGCACGGCACGCGTTTCCATGTGGGTCGCGTCGGATCCGTGATACGGCTCGGTTAGGCCGAACGTGACGCGGCGCGTGCCGTTCAGCGTGCCGTTGATGAACTCATCGCGCTGCTCCGGCGTGCCGAAATCGTCGAACATCTTGGCGAACGGGTTGTTCGCCACGATCGAATGCTCGGTCTGCAGGTCGTTGTGGAGGCCGAGCCCCTTGGCGGCGAGATATTCACGGATGACACACATCCACAGGTTCGATCCGCCCTTTCCGCCGAACTTGGGATCCATGGCGAATCGCAAATGGCCGGCCTTGTCCGCGCGCTTCTTCGCCTCCCGCATCAGCTCTTCCCATTCGTGACGCGGCAAGCCGCCGGCCTCGAAGTCGGTGCGCGCATACTCACGGCGGTGGTCGAAGAAGCGGATGTTGTCGTCCGCATCCTCCAGCGGCTTGATCTCCGCCTCGATGAAGGCGTCCAGCTCCTTGAGATAGTCGAGCAGATCCTGCGGCAATCCGAAATCCATGGCCCTCTCCCGAATTAAGTCGACTCTTTTAACTTGCGTAGCGGCCCGCCAGAGATTTTAAAGCCCCTAAATCAAACAAGCCGAGGGGCGATGGCGGAGAGGCTTTCGAAAGACGAGTTGGCGCGGCGGCTGTCGGCGCTTGCACCATGCATGGCCCCCGGGGCCACGCGGGTCGATAATCTGGTACGGCTGACCGGCGGAGCGAGCATGGAGACATGGGCGTTCGACGCAATGGGAGAGGATGGGGCGGCGACCCCGCTGATCCTTCGCCGTCGCACGCGAATGGTGGAGAATTCCGCCGTGTCAAAGCCGCCGCTGCGCCGCGAGGCCGAGGCGATTGCGCGCGCGGTGGAGGCGGGCGTACCGGCGCCGGTCGTGACCTATGTGTGTGACGAGGAGGCGGACGGGCTCGACGAAGCCTATGTCATGCACCGCGTCGCCGGCGAGACGCTTGGCAAGCGGATCACTAGCGATCCGGCCTTCGCGCCGGCGCGCGGCAAGCTTGCCCGGCAATGCGGCGCGGCGCTGGCGCGCATCCACTCGGTCGAGCCGCTGTCGGGGCTGGATCAGACCGATGCCGCCACTACGCTCGCCAATTATGAGGCGACCTGGCGCGCGACTGGCGCGGTGCGGCCTACGATCGAGGCGGCGTTCCGCTGGCTGGAGAAGCGGCTGCCCAGGGAAAAGGTGACGTCGCGCTTCGTCCACGGCGACTTCCGCAACGGCAACATCATGGTCGATCCCGACAAGGGGCTCGTCGCGGTGCTCGACTGGGAGCTGGTGCATGTCGGCGATCCGGCGGAGGACATGGGTTGGCTGTGCACCAACAGCTGGAAATTCGGTCGGCCCGATCGCTACGTTGGCGGCTTCGGTGACGTGCAGGACCTGCTCGACGGCTATGCCGAGGCTGGTGGCGAGCCGATCAGCGCGGCTCGAGTCGATTTCTGGTCCATGCTCGGCAGCTTGAAATGGGGCGTGATGACCATGGGCATGTATGCGAGCTTTGCCTCCGATCCGAGCGCCGGGCCGGAGCGCGGCGTGATCGGTCGGCGGCTGTCCGAAACAGAGGCAGATATCGTGGCGATCATCGAGAGGAACGCGGCATGATCACCCATCCCACGGCGCACGAACTGGTCGCCGGCGTCGCGCATTGGCTGCCGGTGGACGGCAGCGCGAGCGTCTTTGGCCTGCGCGTGGCGCGCAACGCGCTGGAGATCGCGGCGCGTGACATGGCGTTGAGCCCGGCGGCGGATACGCGCGCGGTGGAGCGGATGCGCGCGCTCCTGAGCCGCGACGGCACGCGCGACGAGCTGGACGCCGCGCTGGTGGAGGCGATCCGCAGCGGCGCCATCACGCCTGACGACCCCGCGCTGGTGGCTCACCTCAAGGCAACCGCGCTGGACACGATCGCGATCGACCAGCCGAAATATGCGCACACGCTTGGCTGAACCGCAGCGGCTTGCGCTTGTCGATCCTCGCGCGCCGGTCCACAGGGTTTGCAAAGGCCCTATCCTCCACGCCCGTTCGGGCTGAGCTTGTCGAAGCCCGTGCCCGGAACACGCCCTTCGATCGGTTCAGGGCGAACGGGAGGGGGCGGCCGAGGACAAGCGGAGTAGATTATGGCCGGCATGGGCGCGTTCGACTGGGCTGATCCCTTCCTCCTCGACGAGCAGTTGAGCGAGGACGAGCGGATGGTGCGCGATACCGCGCGCGCCTATGCGCAGGAAAAGCTCGCGCCCCGGATCATCGACGCGTTCGCCAACGAGGTTACCGACCCGGCGATCTTCCGCGAGATGGGCGAACTGGGCCTGCTCGGCCCGACCATTCCCGAAGAATATGGCGGCGTCGGCGCGAGCTATGTCGCCTACGGCCTCGTCGCGCGCGAGGTGGAGCGGATCGACTCGGGCTATCGCTCGATGATGAGCGTTCAGTCGAGCCTCGTCATGTACCCGATCCATGCGTACGGATCGGAGGAGCAGAAGCGGAAGTACCTGCCCAGGCTCGCCAGCGGCGAATGGATCGGCTGCTTCGGCCTCACCGAGCCCGACGCCGGCTCCGATCCCGGCGGCATGAAGACCCGCGCGGTCAAGACCGACGGCGGCTATGTCCTGAACGGCGCGAAGACGTGGATCTCCAACTCTCCCATCGCCGACGTGTTCGTTGTCTGGGCGAAGAGCGACGCGCATGGCGGCGGCATTCGCGGGTTCGTCCTCGAAAAGGGAATGAAGGGGCTGTCCGCGCCCAAGATCGAGGGCAAGCTGTCGCTCCGCGCGTCGATCACCGGCATGATCGTGCTGGAGGATGTCGAGGTTGGCGAGGAGGCGTTGCTCCCCGAGGTGCAGGGGCTGAAGGGCCCGTTCGGCTGCCTCAATCGTGCCCGCTACGGGATCAGCTGGGGCAGCATGGGTGCGGCGGAATTCTGCATGCATGCCGCGCGGCAGTACGGCCTTGACCGCCAGCAGTTCGGCCGGCCGCTCGCCGCGACGCAGCTTTACCAGAAGAAGCTCGCCGACATGGAGACGGAGATCGCGCTTGGCCTCCAGGCGAGCTTGCGTGTCGGTCGCCTGATGGACGAGGGCCGCTTCGCGCCGGAGATGGTCTCGATCGTCAAGCGCAACAATGTCGGCAAGGCGCTCGACATCGCCCGCGTCGCGCGTGACATGCATGGCGGCAACGGGATCTCGGGCGAGTATCAGGTGATGCGCCACGTGATGAACCTGGAAACGGTGAACACCTATGAAGGCGCGCACGACGTCCACGCGCTGATCCTCGGGCGCGCCATCACCGGGATTGCGGCGTTTTGACCGACGCTCATCCCTCCTCATCAGGGGAGGGGCGTCATCCTCTCGCCGGCATCAAGGTCGTCGAGCTTGCCCGTATCCTCGCAGGTCCTTGGGCGGGGCAGATCCTTGCCGATCTCGGTGCCGAGGTCATCAAGGTGCAGAGCCCAGGGGGTGACGACACGCGCACCTGGGGCCCGCCTTTCGTGGAGCATGACGGCGACCAGGCGGCCGCTTATTATCACGCGTGCAACCGCGGCAAGACGAGCATCGTCGCGAACTTCACCAATCCCGAAGACGTGGCGCGGGTGAAGGCGCTGATCGCCGACGCCGACGTGGTGATCGAAAACTTCAAGGTGGGCGGGCTCGCCAAATACGGCCTCGATTATGCGAGCCTGGCCGCCGATCATCCGCGGCTGGTCTATTGCTCGATCACCGGCTTTGGCCAGACCGGGCCGTATGCCCATCGCGCTGGCTATGATTTCATCATCCAGGGGCTGGGCGGGATCATGTCGCTGACCGGAGAGCCGGACGGCGCACCGCAGAAGATCGGCGTCGCCTTTGCCGACATCATGACCGGGCTCTACGCCACCATCGGCATTCAGGCCGCGCTGATGATGCGGGCGCGAACGGGCAGGGGGCAGCAGGTCGACTGCGCGCTTCTCGACACGATGGTGGGGGTGCTCGCCAATCAAGCGGCGAACTATTTCGCGAGCGGCGAGAACCCCGCGCGGATGGGCAATGCCCATGCCAATGTCAGCCCCTATGCCGTGTTCCCGACAAGCGACGGCTGGTTCATCCTCGCGGTGGGCAATGACGCGCAATACCACCGCTTTGCCGCGATTGTCGGGATCGGCCCGGATCCGCGCTGGGACACCAACGCCGGCCGCATCGCGCATCGCGCGCCCTTGTTCGCGTTGATCGAGGAACGCTGTCGCACGTTCGCACGTGACGATCTTCTGGCAAAGCTGGAAGCGGCGGGGGTGCCGGCCGGGCCGATCAACACGGTGGAGCAGGCATTGAACGATCCACAGGTCGTGGCACGCGGTATGGTGCTGCCGGCGAACGAGACGAGGCCGATCGCTGGCTTGCGGACGCCGATCCGATTTTCTGATGCCGAACTGTCGTTGAGCAAAGGCGCGCCAGCTCTCCGGAGCGACTAGCCACTTTCGTTTTGTCGTCCCCGGGAAGGCCGGGATCCATAACCGCCGGCTTGGGAAGGAATTCGCGAGGTCGGCGCTTCAGCATTTCGGGTCCGCGTGAAGACGAGGAAAGCAAGCGTCGCCCAGCATAACTTTTGTTGTGCTCGCGCCGCCGCCGCGATACCCCTCCCGCAAATCTAGTCAGGAGAGAGCATCCGTGAGCACGCCACCCCTCGCCGGCATCCGTATCGTTGAATTCGCCGGTATCGGCCCGGGCCCGTTCGCCGGCATGATGCTGGCCGATCACGGGGCGGAGGTGATCCGAATCGATCGGCCCGGAAAGACGCAGGGCAATGGCGTGGCGGAAAAGGACCCCTTGCTGCGCAGTCGCAAGTCGGTCGGCATGGATCTGAAGGACCCGAACGCCATCGCAGCGGTGCGCAAGATCGTGAAGGGCGCTGACGCGATCATCGAGGGGTTCCGGCCCGGTGTGATGGAGCGGCTGGGGCTCGGCCCGGATGTGCTGCTCGCCGACAATCCCAAGCTCGTCTACGGTCGCATGACCGGCTGGGGCCAGTACGGCCCGATGGCGCCAGAGCCTGGCCACGACATCAACTATATCGCCATTTCCGGGGCGCTTCATGCGTTCGGGCGCAAGGGTGAGAAGCCGACCCCGCCGATCAACATGGTTGGCGACTTCGGCGGTGGCGGCATGTTCCTGGCCTATGGCATGCTCGCGGCGCTGCTCCATGCCGCGCGCACTGGCGAGGGTCAGGTGGTCGATGCAGCGATGACCGATGGCTCGGCGGTCCTGATGACCATGATGTGGGGCTTTCGCGGGATGGGCCGCTGGAGCGACGAGCGGGGCACGAACCTGCTCGATACTGCCGCGCATTTCTACGACACCTACGAGACGGGCGATGGCAAGTTCATCTCGCTCGGCGCGATCGAGCCGCAATTCTATGCCGAGTTCCGCCAAGTGATGGGCCTGTCGGACGACAAATGGGCGGCACAGATGGATCAGCGCCAATGGCCGGCGTTGAAGGAGGAACTGACCGGGCTGTTCAAGAGCAAGTCGCGTGACGAGTGGGTTGCCGCGTTCAAGGGGCATGACGTGTGCTTCGCGCCGGTGCTCGGCTTCGACGAGGCTTATGACGATGTGCACAACAAGGCGCGCGGCACCTTTGTCGAGGCGGGAGGGATCAAGCAGCCAGCACCCGCGCCGCGCTATTCGAAGAGCGGTACCGTGACCCCGTCGCTCGGCGCCGATCGGCAGGATGCGGCGGTGCTCCGTGACCTCGGCTTCGATGATGCGGAGGTCGCCGCGCTCGGCTATTGAGCCGGGATGCCAAGACTTACCGTGAACAACGAGGCGATCGAATATCGCCTCGACCCGGCCACGCCGCTGCTATGGGCGCTGCGCGACGCGTCCAACCTGACGGGCGCGAAATATGGCTGTGGCACGGGAAGCTGCGGGGCGTGCACCGTCGATATCGACGGGCGCGCCGTCCGCTCCTGCCGGGTGACGCTGTCCCAGGTGGAGGGCAGCTTCGTCACCACCGTGGAGGGATTGTCGCGCGATCGGGCGCATCCGGTGCAGGCCGCGCTGCTCGCCGGCAATGTCGTGCAATGCGGCTTCTGCCTTCCGGGACTCGTCATGGCGGCGGCGGTGCTGATCAAGAATGATCGCGATCCGTCCGAGGCCAAGATTCGCCAGACCATCACCAATATATGCCGCTGCGGCATCTATCCCCGTCTGGTGGAGGCCATTCAGCGTGCGGCGCGGGCCGCTCGCGGCGACGAAACGCTGCCCGCCACCACGCGACCGGGCATTGACCCGGCCGAGGCGGCGCGCAGCATCCCCGCGCTTAGTCCTCGCTGATCCGGCTGGTCGTGCGTGTGTCGCGCATACGGACATAGACGATCAGAGAAACGGCGATCATCGCACTGACATACCAGTAGAACCCGCGTTCCCACCCGGCATCCTTGAACGACAGGGCGACATATTCCGCCGTGCCGCCGAAGAGCGTGTTCGCCAGCGCATAGGGCAACGCGACGCCAAGCGCGCGGATGTTGGCGGGGAAAAGCTCTGCCTTTACCACCGCATTGATCGAGGTATAGCCGGTCACGATCACCAGCGCCGCCATGACCAGCAACCCCGCGATCAATGGGCTGCCCACCGTCTCCAGCGTCGTGAAGATTGGATAGGTGGCGAGCACGCCCAGAATTCCAAAGCCGACCATCAGCGGCTTTCTTCCGATACGATCGCTAAGTCCACCGACAAGTGGTTGCAAACACATGAAAAGAAACAGCGTTGCGGCGTTGATTTGGCTCGCCGTTTTCCGGTCGAAGCCGCTGGTGTTGACCAGGAACTTCTGCATGTAGATCGAATAGGCATAGAAGGCGAGCGTGCCGCCGGCGGTCAGCAACATGACGGTTGCCGTTTCGCGCGGGTGTTGAGTGACGAGCGTCCAGAAGCCGGATTTCGGTCCGTCCGCGCGCTTGAAGCTTTCCGTTTCGGCGAGGCCGCGACGGATGCGGAAGACGACGATCGCCAGTACGCCGCCGATCGCGAACGGGATGCGCCAGCCCCAGGCGTCCAGCGCTGCCTCGCTCATGGTGGATTGCAGCACCAGCAGCACTAGGAGCGCGGTCAGCTGACCGGCGATCAAGGTAACATATTGGAAGCTCGAAAAGAAACCGCGGCGATCGCGACCAGCCATCTCCGACAGATAGGTCGCGCTGGCGCCATATTCCCCGCCGACCGACAGCCCCTGCATCAGCCGCGCGAACACAAGCAGGGCTGGGGCGAGGACGCCGATTGTCTCATACCCCGGTGTCACGGCGATCAGGAAGGAGCCAGCGCACATCAGCGTAACCGAGAGCGTCAGCCCGGCCTTTCGCCCCCGCCGATCGGCGTAGATCCCCATGATCCAGGCGCCGATCGGTCGCATGACGAACCCAACGGCGAACACCGCCGCGGCGCTCAGCAATTGCGCGGTGCGATCCTCCGCTCGGAAGAAGTGCGGAGCGAAGTATAGCGTGAAGGCAGAATAGGCATACCAATCGTACCATTCCACCAGGTTGCCGGTGGAGCCTCCGATGATCGATTTCAGTCGTGGGTTCATGCTGCCATCATTCTTCACCTGAGCGATGATCCACGCTGGCGTGGTCGATCGTGGGCTTAGCCACAGGAACGGCATGGCGAAAAGGGGTTGATGCGCGGCGCGGCTCGCCTGAAGGAGTTTGATGATAAAGGGAGAGGGGCCATCGAAAGCCTGTTGATCGCCAACCGCGGCGAAATCGCGATCCGGATCGCAAGGGCAGCGTCGGCAATCGGGTTGAGAACCGTTGCGGTTTACTCCGAGGATGACGAGGCCGCGCCCCATGTTGCAGCAGCAGATTGCGCGGTTGCGCTCACCGGCGAGGGCGCGCCTGCCTATCTGTCCATCGAGGGCATTATCGCCGCCGCCCGAGCTGAGGCATGTACGGCGATTCACCCTGGCTATGGCTTCCTCAGTGAAAATGCCGGACTGGCGCAGGCGTGCAGCGAAGCGGGGCTCACGTTCGTCGGGCCGCATGCGGATTTGTTGAAGCTGTTTGGCGACAAGGCAGCGGCCAAGCACCACGCGCGCAGCGTCGGCGTGCCGGTTCTGGCGGAAGGCAAGGATGGTGCGGGCCCCGTCATCGTGAAGGCCGTTGCGGGTGGCGGCGGGCGCGGCATCCGCGTGGTCCAGGACCGATCGACGCTAGCCGCGCAACTGGCGGCAGCTGGGGCGGAGGCGCTTGCGGCGTTCGGCTCTGACGCCGTGATGGTGGAGCGCTACATTCCTTCCGCACGGCATATCGAGGTGCAACTGGCGGCTGACGCTCACGGGCGGGTTCTGGCGCTCGGCACGCGTGATTGCACGCTGCAGCGCCGGCACCAGAAGCTGATCGAGATCGCGCCGGCTCAGGCACTGGATCCGGCGCTCGCCGATCGCATCCAGGCCGCCGCCGTCAAGCTGTTGGATGGCACGGGATATGTCGGCGTGGCCACTGCCGAGTTCCTGGTAGATCGGGACCTATCGCCTGATCATCCGGAAGCGTTCGCCTTCCTTGAAGTTAATCCTCGGCTACAGGTGGAGCACACGGTGACAGAGGAAGTCACTGGCCTCGACCTTGTTGCCCTTCAGCTCCGCCTTGCTCAGGGGAAAGCGCTGCCGCTTGCTGTGCCAGAGCCTCGCGGCGTCGCGATGCAGCTGCGGATCAACGCAGAGACGATCGGAAGCGACGGAACACCGCGCGGATCGGCGGGAACCATTACCGATCTTTCTCTTCCTGGAGGTCCAGGCATTCGCATCGACGGCGCAGCGCAAGCTGGCGTCGCGGCCAATCCGCGGTTCGACCCGCTGCTCGCCAAATTGATCGTGCACGCGCCCGATTGGGAGGGCGCGCTCGCCCGAGCCAGACGCGCACTTTCCGAATACCGCATCATGGGATTAGGCACGAACCTTCCGTTGCTCGCGCGACTGCTCGAGCGACCGGAGGTCTCTGACGTCAGCATCGACACCGCATGGTTCGATCGATACGTCGCAGATCTCATTTCCCCCACGATGCCGGCGCAGGCGACGCAGGATGCGCAAGCGATCGTTGCCCCTTTGTCGGGCGTCGTCGTCGGTATCGACGTGTCGGTGGGTGACAGCATCCATGCCGGGATGGAGGTGGGCACCGTTGAGGCATTGAAGATGCAGCATGCCGTTGTCGCTTCGCGCAGCGGGTTAGTGACAGCCATTGCAGCCGTGAAGGGAAAGGTGATCGAGGAGGGTGGCCTTTTCCTCAGCATCGAACCGACTGACGATGCAATCGGGGAGGCGACGGCCGTGCAGGAGCTGGACCTCGACTTGGTCCGCCCTGACTTGGCCGAAGTTCATGCCCGCCACGCCCTGGGACTGGATGAATATCGTCCGGACGCCATGGCCCGTCGGCGCCGGACCGGCCAGCGCAGCGCCCGTGAGAACCTCGACCACCTCTTCGACCCGGACAGCTTTGTTGAATATGGCGCACTGACGATTGCGGCGCAGCGCCGGCGACGCACCCTGGACGATCTGATGCGCAACACGCCGGCGGATGGACTCGTCGGGGGGATCGGCACCGTCAATGCGCAGGATCATGGGGAGGAGGCGGCGAAGTGCCTGGGCCTGGCCTATGACTATACTGTTCTTGCCGGAACGCAGGGCCATAACAACCATCGCAAGACCGATCGCCTTTTCGGCATCGCCGCTGACCTGAAGCTCCCGATCGTTTTCTATACCGAAGGTGGTGGAGGACGGCCGGGAGATGTGGATTCCGTCGGCGCGACGGGACTGGATGTGCCGACGTTCCGCAGCTTCGCTGCGCTTTCCGGCACGGCGCCACGAATCGGCATCACCTCAGGCTATTCCTTTGCCGGAAATGCGGTACTTTTCGGCAGCTGCGACATCACGATCGCGACGCGGGACGCGCATATTGGCGTTGGCGGCCCCGCCATGATCGAGGGGGGGGGCCTTGGCGTCTATTCCCCCAAGGAGGTCGGCCCCGTCGAGGTTCACTGGCAAAGCGGGGCAGTCGACGTGCTCGCGGAAGATGAAGCGGACGCAACCGATCTGGCGCGTCGTTTACTCTCTTTCTTCCAAGGCCGCGTGAGCGGCGGTGAGGTGCCGGACCAGCGCCTGCTCCGTCACGTCGTGCCGGAGAACCGGCTACGCGTCTTCGACATGCGGGCGGTGATCGCGGGCTTGTTCGATCAGGGCTCATTCGTCGAGCTGCGGGGTGGCTACGCCAAAGGCATGATTGCCGGGCTGGCGCGCATCGATGGCCGGGCGATTGGCATTATCGCAAATGATTGCAAGTTCCTGTCGGGCGCCGTCGATGCGGAAGGCTCTGACAAGGCGGCGCGCTTCTTCCAGCTTTGCGACGCCTTTGGCATTCCTATCGTTTCCCTTTGCGACACGCCCGGTTTCATGGTGGGCCCGGACGCAGAGAAGACGGCGCCGATCCGCCGCGGCGCGCGCATGTTCATCGTGGGCTCGGCGCTGTCTGTTCCGGTCTTCACCGTCGTCATCCGCAAGGCCTATGGCCTGGGCGCGCAGGCGATGGCGGGAGGGTCGCTGCACGCCGGCCCCTTTACCGTGGCATGGCCGACCGGTGAGTTCGGCGGGATGGGGCTCGAAGGCGCGGTTCGCCTCGGCTATCGCAAAGAACTCGAGGCGATCACCGATCCCGCGCAAAGAGAAGCGCGTTACCAGGAGCTTGTCGCCAATTCCTATGAGCGTGGGAAGGCCGTGTCCGTGGCGCAATATTTAGAGATCGATGCCGTGATCGATCCTGCCGATACGCGCAAATGGTTGCTTCGTGGCCTTGCCTCCACCCCTTCGCGGCGCTCCGGCCGCTATGTCGACACTTGGTGAGAGAAGATGATCCAGCTTTATCATTGTGCTGACGCGCGTTCCTTCCGTGCCCTCTGGGCGCTGGAGGAACTGAAGCTTCCCTACCAGCTGCACCTGCTGCCATTCCCGCCGCGCGTGCGCGAGCCGTCCTACCTGGACGCAAACCCGCTTGGTACGATCCCGTTGCTGATCGACGGCGATGCGCGGCTCACCGAGTCAGCGGCGATCGTGCAATATCTGGCGGTGAAATACGGGCCCACGCCGCTCGCGGTCGGCCCCGAAGAGGCAGACTATGGCGCATGGCTTAACTGGCTGCATTTCGGAGAGGCAACGCTGACCTTCCCGCAGACGCTGGTGCTGCGATACCGAATGCTGGAGCCGCCGGAACGTCGTTTGCCACAGGCGGCCGACGATTATGCCCAATGGTTTCATTCGCGCTTGCGGCACGTCGAGCGCGCCTTGGGCGATCGCAAATGGCTGGTCGCCGACCGTTTCACAATGGCTGATATATCCGTCGGTTACGCGCTTCTCTTGGCGAAGAGCCTGAAGATCGACGATGGCTTTCCGCCCCAGGTTGCGGCCTATTGGCAGCGATTGAAGGGCCGTGAAGGCTTCGGGCGCGCAAAGGATGCTCAGAAGTCGGGCTGATCTGATCGATTAGCGCGCGGCCAACTTGCGCAGCGCCCGTTCAATCCGATCGGGCGCCTGCGCACCGTTGATAACGAACTCGCCATCCACGACCATTGTGGGAACGGAGGCAATACCCTCCGATCGCCACTCGATCTCATCGTCATGCACCTGCGCTGCAAAGTCGCCTCGCGCCAGCACCTGTTTCGCGGCGGCTGCGTCGAGACCGGCCTCGGTCGCCGCCTCGACGAGGATGTCCGCTGACGATATGTTGCCCCCACGTTCGAAATAGGCGTCGAACAAGGCGCGCTTCATTTCTTGTTGGCGGCCCTGTTCCCGCGCCCAGGCGAGCAGTCGATGAGCATCGAACGTGTCATACAGCCGGTCGGGACGTCCGGCCATGGCAAGCCCGGCCTCGGCGGCTGCGGCGCGAACCCCGCCACCTCGCGAGCGGGCCTGCTCTGGCGTCATGCCGTATTTTCGAGCGATATTGTCGGCGGAAAGCTCTCCCTCAGGGGGAAGGCCAGGGTTCAGCTGAAGCGGGTGGAAGTCGATCGTGACCGAAATTTCGTCGCCAACCGCCTCCAGCGCCTTTTGAAGGTTCGCCAGCCCGATATAGCACCAGGGACACACGATGTCGGAGACGATGTCGATCCGCAATGTGCGCATGGTGATCTCTCCTATGCCGTGATGATCGCCCCAGCCTCCACCCGCACTGGCCATGTCGTCAAGGCTGTGCCCGGACAGGGGCCGCCGACGCACGCGCCGGAGGTGATGTCAAACAGCGCGCCGTGCCAACTACAGGCGATGTGGCCGGCGCTGACATAGTCATCTAGCTTTCGCGCGAGCGGCAGCCCCATATGGGGGCAGCGGTCAACATAGCCGAAGGCCTGGTCCGCGCGCCGGACGATGAACCCGTGAAAGCGGCCGGCGCGCAGCTCGATGACGAAGTTGCGCGCCTGGCCATCGAGGATCTGATCAAGTGGGCCCAGCGCGATACCGGCCGGCGTTGCAGAGAGTCGTTCCATTCAGAAGCGACCAGCGACGAACCGGTTCACGGAAGCCGGGCCTTGGGAAAGTCAGCCCAACAGGCATCGTAATCGGTCTGCGCATGATCCAGCGCGAAGCGGGTCGGGCGATACGGCCAGCAGCTTTCCAGCATGAAGGCCATTGTTCCGGTGATCTGGTGCGGTTTCAGCTCGGCCTGACTGGCCGCTTCCCAGCTTGCCTTGTCGGGCCCGTGACCGCTCAGCATGTTGTGAAGGGACAGGCCGCCCGGCTGGAATCCTTCCGCCTTCGCATCATAGGCGCCGGTAATCAGGCCCATCGCCTCTGACATGATGTTGCGATGAAACCATGGCGGCCGGAACGTGTCCTCCGCCACCATCCAGCGTGGAGGAAAGATCACGAAGTCCGCGTTCGCCCGCCCAGGCACGTCGCTGGGGCTGGTCAGCACGGTGAAGATCGACGGGTCGGGATGGTCGAAGCTTACCGTGTTGATGGTGTTGAACCGAGCGAGGTCATAGCGCCAGGGAGCCAGATTGCCGTGCCAGGCGACGACATCGAGCGGCGAATGGTGAAGCTTTGTATGCCACAGGCTACCAAGATATTTCTGGATGATCTCGCACGGCTTTTCCCGGTCCTCAAACCAGGCGACCGGGGTTTCGAAGTCGCGCGCATTGGCCAGACCGTTGGCGCCGATCGGTCCTAGATCCGGCAGGCGAAACATGGCGCCGTGGTTTTCCAAGGCGTAGCCAGAGGCGCTGCCGTCCGGCAGCAGCGCGCGGAAGCGCACGCCGCGCGGCACCAGGGCGATCTGGCCGGGGGACAGCTCGATGCGACCCAATTCCGTCAGCAGTTCGAGGCGCCCCTGCTGGGGCACGAACAACAACTCGCCGTCGGCATTGACGAAGGCGCGACCCTCCATGTTGCGGTCCGCGCCGTAAAGGTGAATCGCCACGCCTTCCAGATCAGCCGGGTCGCGGTTGGCGAGCATGGTTGTCATCCCGTCGATCAGATCTACGCCGGAGCGCGGCTCAACGGGATCCCAGCGCAACCGGTTTGGCGCAAGCGGCTCTCTGGTCGTTCCCGGGGCGAAGGCCGGTGCACCGTCGTAACGGGTAAAAGGGGGGTGCTCTGCCGAGGGCCTCAATCGATAAAGCCAAGAGCGGCGGTTCTCGTGCCGCGGAGCGGTGAACGCCGTTCCTGAGAGTTGCTCGGCATAGAGGCCGAATGCGGGGCGCTGCGGCGAATTGCGCCCAATCGGAAGGGCGCCATCCACCGCTTCAGTCGAGACATGATTGCCGAAGCCCGGAATATATTTGCCAGTGCTTTCGGACATCTGCATCCTCACCTTATGTCTCGTGCTGAAGAAATCGCCAGATGTCCTGACCTTTTCTCATCGCCAGCAGCAATCCTACCCCGATCAAGGCCGGCTCCGACGCAACCGGCCCTGACCTGCGCCGGCTTCACCGTTACGCGTCGACCTTGATGACGCCGCGGCGGATCTGGTCCAGCTCGATGCTCTCGAACAGCGCCTGGAAATTTCCGTTACCGAAACCCTCATTGCCCTTACGCTGGATGATCTCGAAGAAGATCGGGCCAAACATGTTCTCGGTGAAAATCTGGAGCAGAATGCCCTCGTCATTCTCCACCGAACCGTCGATGAGGATGCGGTTCTTCTTCAGTCGCTCCAGATCCTCGCTGTGGCCAGGCACGCGCTTGTCGACCAACTCGTAATAGGTCTCGATCGTGTCCTGCAGGCGCACGCCGCGTGCTCGGAGCCGCTCCACCGTGTCGTAAATGTCATCGGTAGTCAGCGCGAGGTGCTGAATGCCTTCGCCCTGATATTCGCGGATGAATTCCTCGATCTGGGAATTATCGTCCTGGCTTTCGTTCAGCGGAATGCGGATCGCCTTATCAGGTGCGATCATCGCTTGGCTGAAAAGGCCTGTCGCCTTGCCCTTGATGTCGAAGTATTTCTGTTCTTCGAAGTTAAAGAGCGTACGGTAGAAGTGGCTCCACACCCGCATCTGGCCGCGGCGGACGTTATGGGTCAGGTGGTCGAGTAGATCCAGGCCGACGTTGTTCTTTGCCTCAGCCTCTCGCCAGCCGTCGAACTCGGCCCAACCGGCATACAGATCAACATCCGACGGCACGAAATACAGATACGATCCACCAATCCCCTTGATGACAGTATCATCCTCTTCCGTCAGTTCGGCACCATGCGCGATGGCCCATTCCAGCGCCTTCTTCGGGTCTGCAACGCGAAAGGCCATGGCACTTGCAGATGCTCCGTGTTCGTTCCGGAACTGCTTTACGCGTCCGGCTTCATCCCGGTTCAGCATCAGATTGATGCGTCCCTGCTTGTACCGCGTGATGTTCTTCGTCGGATGCCGGTGTGTCGGTACGAAGCCAAGCTGCTCGAATTGCTTCGCCATCGCGTCGGGATCGGGAGAGGTGAACTCGACGAACTCGAAACCGTCCAGGCCCAGGGGATTGTCGGTCGACATGAGTAATTCCTCATCCAGTAACATTTGATACTATCATCGCGGCTTGAGGCATTCGTGTCAAATGCTACCACTGTCCGCATGACGAACCATCTCGTGCTCGACCGGTTCCTGCCGTATCGGCT
Organism: Sphingomonas sp. OV641; assembly: GCF_900109205.1. Taxonomy (NCBI): domain Bacteria; kingdom Pseudomonadati; phylum Pseudomonadota; class Alphaproteobacteria; order Sphingomonadales; family Sphingomonadaceae; genus Sphingomonas; species Sphingomonas sp. OV641. The sequence continues at coordinate 664,601 of NZ_FNZB01000001.1, forward strand.
GTCGATTACGTCCAATCTCGTCAGCGATCGTATTGCCCGCGCTTATGAGTCGCTGTTCGGGCTGACCATTCCGGAATGGCGCCTCATCGCTGTCATCGCGGAGGTAGAGGCGATCACGCAGGCTGACATTGGCGAGCGCACGCGGATGGACAAGGTGACCGTCAGTCGGGCGGCGATCGCGCTGGTTGAGCGGGGCTTGCTGATGCGGGCGCCCAACCCTGGTGACAAGCGGTCTCATCATCTGTCGCTGACGCCCTCCGGCCGCGATCTCTACGCGAGCGTTGCTCCCAAGGCGCTGGAATTAGAAAGCAAAATCTTTGCCCGATTTTCGCAGCAGGAGTTGAACGACTTCGTTGCGATGCTGCGGCGGATCGATTCGGCCGCGCTGGAGGCTTGAATGTCAAACATGCCGTTGATTGCTGGGCTGGAGCTTGGAGGGACGAAATGCGTGATTATTCTGGCGCAAGGCCCGGACGCCATTCACGAGCGTATCGAAATCCCTACAACGTCGCCTGACGAAACGCTTGGGTCGATAGAGCGCGTGATCGATGGGTGGGCCGGATTTGCCGCATTGGGGATTGCGAGTTTCGGGCCGGTGTCCATCGATGCAGCTGCTGCCGATTATGGCTACATCACTTCTACGCCAAAGCCGGGCTGGGCCGGCACTGACGTCGCGAGACGTCTGGCCGCACGATATTCGGTGCCGACTGCCTTTCACAGCGACGTCATCGGCGCAGCGCTTGGCGAGGCGCGCTGGGGCGCGGCGGAGGGGCTTTCAGATCTGGCCTATGTCACTGTGGGCACTGGCATCGGTGTCGGGCTCATCGCGCATGGGCGCGCGGTGGATGGGCTGACCCATAGTGAGCTCGGGCATATCCGACCGCAGCGCCTCGCCGGTGACGAGTGGACCGGCGTCTGCCCGTTTCACGGCGCATGTGTCGAAGGGCTCGCCTCGGGCCCAGCGATTGCCGCAAGGACGGGAGTAAAAGGTCAGGATCTGCCGCCCGATCACCCGGCGTGGGAAAATGTGGTGCAGGCACTCGCGCAACTCCTGCACACCGTTACACTGACCGGCGTGCCGCGCCGTATCGTCATGGGGGGAGGTGTGATGGTGGGCAGCCAGTTCCTCTTCCCACGCATTCGGCAAGCTTTGCGCCGTTCGCTGAACGGCTACGTCGCTATTGCCGAAATCGAGGACACGGAGACGTTCGTTGTGCCGCCGATGCTCGGGCACAATGCCGGCCCACTTGGCGCGATCGTGCTTGGTCAACAAGCGCTGGAGGCACGCTGACGCTTTGAGTGGCGTTCGTCGCCGCCCTTTTATCGACGTGAGAAGAGCAACTTGATGCCGCGCTTCGGCCGCAGCGTCAGCCGCGCAACCGGCTCGGGAACCGCGCCCGGTGCGGGATCGATGGTGAACGCGCGCAGCAGCGTGGCCAAGACCACAATGGCCTCCTGAGTCGCAAATCCGGCGCCCACGCAGATCCGTGGCCCCGCGCCAAAGGGCAGCCACGCCTCGCGACTTTTCGCCTTTGCTGATGGATCATCGAAGCGGGCGGGGTGGAAAGCGTGGGGGCAGGGCCAGTGTTCGGGGTTGCGCTGGATCAGCCAGGGCGAAACGACGATCATCGCGCCGGTTTCCAGTTGCTTGTCACGCATTTGCGATGGACAGCTCACCTCCCGTGGCATGAAAGCGACCGGAGGGTACAAACGAAGCGTTTCGCGAAACACGTTGCGGATCACGGGCATGCGCCGGAGCGATTCGGCCGCAATTGGCCTGTTTTCGGCCACGGACAGAACCTCCTCACGCCCGATCCGCTGCGTTTCCGGATCACCTGCCAGGCAATATAGCGCCCAGCTGAGGGCGCTCGCCGACGTTTCGTGCCCGGCCAGGAAGATGGTGGAAACCTGACCCATCAGATCCGTGAACGAGAATGGCTGACCCGTTTGCGGATGACGGGCCTCCATCAGTGACGCCAGGATGTCGTCAGGCCCGCGATCCCCGCCTGCGCGATAGGCATCAAGTCGCTGCTGAACGATTGATGCGAACACCGAGTGTATGTCCTCCGCAGCGCGGCGCGACCGCCCAACGAAGCCGAACGTCGGCATCCGATAGAAGCGCAACATGGAGGCGGACTGGGCGTGGCGCTGGAAGCGGTTGAAGGCATGGTGGATCCGGCGCGCGTCCGCGTCGCCTAGCGCCTGCGAGAACAGAGTGCGAAAGATCACATCGGCGGCGACATGCGTCATCAGCGGATCGATGTTGATCGGGTGGGAGAGATCCAGATCGCCTATCCGGGAGACGAGCGCGTCGGCCGCATCCCGCATCATCGGCAGCGTTCGCGCCAGTGCGGCCTGCTGAAACGCGGGATTGATCATCTCGCGCTGGGTGGCCCAATCATCGCCGTTAGCGGAAAACACACTGTTCCCGATCGCCGGCTCCAGCGTGCGCACGAGCAGATGGTGCTTGGGAAACTCACGCCAGTTGCTCATGATCCGCTTCACCAGCGGCAGTTCATTGGCGATATACATGTGGAGACCCGGCGTGCGGATCTCCCCCATCTTCATCGTGTAGCTCTTGTCAAAGAGCACATGAATCCAGGAATTCCATCCCCGAACGAAACGCCAGAACAGCGACGATTTCTTCGAATGTGGATCAGGGAAGGGCGGTACGAACAGCCCGTCGACGTGCTTGCCGCCGATATTCGGCAAGCCCATCAGATCGCCCGGAACTCGGCCACCGAGGCGTCGATCGGCCTTGCCGCGGTCATCAGGCTGGGAAAGTCGAGCGGGGAGCGACGATCGCCCATGCGAAGATAGTCGAAATGGATCTCGTACTTGTTCGCATAGCCCTTGTGGTAGGTTTCCGGGTTGTAGAACAGGTGAAAGCGGGGGCTGAGCAGATCCATCCGCGGCCGCGGGTCCGGGGCGACGATCGCCATGGGGTTAACCCCGAAATAGGCCGCGCCATCGGGCGGCGACCCGATATCGACCCAGCGGAAATCAGCGGTTGCGAGCCGGCGAAGCTGATCGTGGAAGTGGGTCGCATCGCGCCGGCAAGCAACGAGCGGAATGCAATGACCCATGGTGACGAGTGTGAAGTTCGGCGGCATCTGGTCGCCGCGACGTTCAAGCACGCGCACCATCAGCGGAACGGACAGGATCGAGCCGTTGCTGTGCGTGAGAAGAATGATTTCATCCCAGTCTTGATCGAGGCTGGCGCAGATTTCCTCGGCGAAATTGTCCAGCCGCGCCTCGATTTCCGGATCGGCCTCGCCCCCGCTCAGTTCGCTGTTGAACACAAAGAAGCGCAACAGCCAAGGCGCATGCCACTTCTTCAGCAACGGTGCGGATATCAGGATGGCGGCCACAAGGCCGATTGCGAAAGCGACGGACCCTGGCAGCCAGATCGCTGCCAGCCCACCGATGATCAGGGTGAGCAGCAGGGGCAGAGCGATGGACAGGATCGGGGGATAGAAGAGGGTAATCAGCGGCCCTTTGCCCAACCTCTTTCCGGTTTCGAAATCGAGGTGGGCGATATACGCGCGATAGGCTCGCCACGCGCGGGCGGCCAAGGCGAACGGACTACGGATCCAGGCCTTGCGGACGATATCGTCCCAGCGAAGGAAGCTGTATTCGGTCGATACGTCGTGTGTTGAATTGAGGATGGACCAGTCGGTCCGAAACGCTCCGGCACGACGCCGCGGGGACACCGACGCCGGCTCCCCCGTCAGTTGGGCGAAGCGGGCGACCTGTTCGGCGGCCAGCGCGTGATAAAAGCGGGCGCCCCGCGGATCGAAGCCGCCGACATAGAAGACTTTCCGCTTGAACCCCGCCATGGCGACTGCCTACACGATGGGATGGCCGATCGGGAACGGAATTACTGTCTTTTCTTGGATCACCGCAAATACAACCGGAACGTCGGCTGTCGGCGCCATGACAATCTTTACGGGATTGCCGGCGGAGGACCGGAGCGCCGACGCTGGGCCGTTGACCGCGAATTCTACCGCACGATGCGGGCGCAAGGTGATCCGATGGCGGTGCCTGCCTTTCTGGCGTGCCTGATCTTTGGTTGGTTTTTCTGGAACTATCATTCGGGCGTCTGGCCGTGGCGAGGACAGTTGCTGCGGCGGTTCGTGAAGGCGCCGCGATGAACGTCCAGGTTGGAACGATTACCTTTGGCAATGATCAGCCGTTCGTGCTGGTCAGCGGGCCGTGTCAGATCGAAAGCCGTGACCATTGCCTGCGGCTGGCCGATGCCCTGGCGGGCATGGCGCAGTCCGCGGGCGTGCCGTTCGTGTTCAAATCATCTTTCGACAAGGCAAATCGCACCTCCGTAACCGGGCGGCGGGGGGTCGGGATCGATGACGGGCTGAGAACGCTTGCCGACGTTAAATCCGCGATCGGTTGCCCGGTATTGACCGACATCCATGCGCCGGATCAGGCGAAGGCGGCGGCACAGGCCGTGGACATCCTCCAGATACCTGCGTTCCTGTGCCGCCAGACCGATCTTCTCATCGCAGCGGGCGAGACAGGCGCGGCCGTGAACATCAAGAAGGGTCAGTTTCTGGCGCCTTGGGACATGGCAGCGGTCGCCGCGAAGGTTCAGTCGACGGGCAATGACCGGATCATTCTGACCGACCGCGGAACAAGCTTCGGCTACAATACCCTGGTAAGTGACTTCCGCGCCCTCCCGATCATGGGGGAAACGGGTTTTCCCGTAATGTTCGATGCGACCCATTCAGTGCAGGCGCCCGGCGGGCTTGGAGCGTCGTCTGGTGGCGACCGGCGGTTCGCACCGGCACTCGCACGCGCGGCGCTGGCCGTGGGGGCTGCGGCGATCTTTGCGGAAGCGCATGATGATCCGGAAGCAGCGCCCTCCGATGGGCCAGTCATGCTGCCGCTGGGCGCGGTGCCCGCGATGCTCGATGACCTGCGCCGGATCGATGAGATCGTGAAGGATCGACGCTGAGCCGTCTTAGGGACGCACGTCCCACGCCGTAACCGCGCCAGCGGTGATTTCAGCATAAGCGCCGGTGCGCAAGCGGGCCGGGCCGAGACCAAGCGCGATCCGGGCGAACCGCGCCGCGCCATTGCTCGTCACGAGGAGGACGGTGCCGGTCATTCCCGCGAAAAAGGCGCGCCAGGCGGCAACGCGAGCCGACGCATCCACTATCCAGCCGGGGGGTGGAAGCGCGTGAACGTCCCAATCGGCCAGCGCCCTTGCTCCGACACGGGCGATGACTTCGGTTTCGCTCAGGCCTTCGTCCGGCCCGTGGTCGATCTCGCGAAGCCAGATCGCCGGTTCGGGGCGAAGGTTGGGAGCGATGATGGCGGCGGTCTCCTGTGTCCGGCGCAGCGGCGATGCGAGGCAGCGATCAAATTGCATACCGTTGAAGCACTCGGCGAGTGCTTGCGCTTGAAGCCTGCCGCTTTCGACGAGCGGTAGGTCGGTTCGCGCACCGATGCGACGTGGTGGTTCTCCTGGCGCGAACGTGTTGCCGTGGCGAACGATGATCGCGCGCATCAACGATAGGGATCGCCATGGGCGGCGATCAGAGCCTCCGCGCGGGCGATATCCGCCGCGGTGTCGATGCCGGATATGTCGAACAGGGCGGGAGCGACCTCGACCGTCTGCACATGCAGGCCGAGTTCCAGCAGCCGGAGCTGTTCAAGGCCTTCGAGCTCTTCGAGCGCGCTGGGCGGGGTCGATTCGAATGCCTCCAGCGCGAGACGCCGATAGCCATAGATGCCGATGTGGCGGAACACGGGGCAGGGGCGGCCGGCGGCGCGCAGCCTAGCCTCGTCGCGGATTGCCGGGATGATTGCTTTGGAGAACCAGAGCGCGCGTCCATCGGCGGCACGGGCGCAGGTGGTGCCGCTGAACGGTGCGACGGTCTTGTGAGCACGGAGCGCGTCCAGCGCTTGCCAGCTTAGGCGCACGACTGGCGTTGCCACGTCGGCCGATGCCGAAGACAGCGCCTGGATGATCGCTGCCGGTGCCTCAAGTGGTTGAAAGGGGGAATCGCCCTGCAGGTTAACGATCACATCAGGCTTGTCCGGCAGCATACACGCCGCGGCGAGCGCCCGGCCGGAGCCTGAAGTGAGCCCCGTATCCGTGATCATGACGTCGCAGCCCGTTTCAGCCGCATGGAGCGCGATGCGCTCGTCGTCCGTTGCGACCACCAGCCGGGCGCCTGGCATTTTCGACAGCGCTCCTCGCGCATAGGCGATCGTGCGGTGGAGCAGGGAAGTACCGGCAATCGGCAGCAAGGGCTTCAGTGGTAGCCGGGTCGATCCGGCCCGAGCGGGAATGACGATGAGCAGCGACACCGGGCAGAATAGCGTCAGACCACGCCCGCGCGAAGGACATCGTGCATGTGAACGACGCCGACGAGCTGCTCGCCTTCGCGAACGAAGAGCAACATCACGTTGCTTTCATGCATCAGCCGAACTGCTTCCGAGGCAAGCTCGGCCGGACCGATGCACAGGGGAGACCGGCTCATATATTGACCGACCGGATCGGTCAGGGTGCGTTCCACGGTGACGGTGCGGCGCAGGTCGCCATCGGTGAAGGCGCCTATGAGGCGGCCGTCGGAATCCACGACGGCAGTGCCGCCCAGCCGGGTTCGCGTCATTTCGATGGTCGCGTCGAGCAACGACGCGTCGGGCGTGACGCGCGGCACGTCAGCACCCCGCGCCATGACATCGCGCACCTTGAGCAGGCGCGCGCCGAGGCGACCGTTCGGATGCAATCGGTGGAAATCGTCCGCGGAGAAGCCGCAATCGGCCATGAGGGTCATCGCCAGCGCGTCGCCAAACACCAGTTGCACGGTCGTGGACGTGGTTGGGCTGAGCTGGATCGGGCACGCCTCACGCACGTCGGGCAAGCGGATGTGGAAGTCGGCTGCCCGTGCCGCGGTGGATCCGGCCTGGGTCGTGATCGTCACGATCGGAATGGCGAAGCGTTTGCAGTAGCTGAAGATCGCGGCGAGTTCGCTGCTTTCGCCGGAGTGGGAGATGACCAAGACCACATCGTTTTGGGTGATCATCCCCATGTCGCCATGGCCGGCTTCGGCAGGATGCAGGAACGTGGCGGGAACGCCGGTGGACGTCAGCGTTGCCGTGATCTTGCGTGCGATGATGCCGCTCTTGCCCATGCCGGCGAGGATGACGCGCCCACGTGAACCGGCGATCAGTCGCACGAGCCGGTCAAAATCGGAGCAGAAGCCCGGATCGTCGAAACATGCGTTCAGCGCGGCGATGCCCTCGCCCGCGAGGGCGACAGCACGTGCGGCAACCGACTTCGTCGACGTACGCAGCGGAAGGGTGATGATTTCGCCGGGCCGTGTGGTCATGTCATCGCCTTTGCGCGGAAAGGTTCGGCCGCGGCATTGGTCGCGGCGCGGTGCCTTCCCTAGGTCCTTTACCGTAGGCGAGTTGGCCGGCTCAACCAACTGAAACCGGATTGATCCTGCTTAACCGCCGCAGCGGGGCAGTGCGAGGCGTTATCGGCTGACGGCGCGTACGGCGACGATGGGCGCGAACAACTGCCCCAGGATCTGGGCAAGCTTGCCGGGGGCATTGGCCCGTGCCGTCGCGATATAGATCACGTCCTTGTCGTGCATCCCGATGCGCTGCGCCAGAAAATAGCTGTCCGGACGCATCATGTTGAGCCGGTAGATCACGGGCTGCGCCCCCGGTGCGTCGCCCGGCGCAGCGTTGTAGCGGAACAGGTACACGGCGGCGGGATCGGCGAGCCGCTCGCTCGGCCCGCCGGTACGCGCCAGTGCCTCCGCCAGCGACACGTTGTTTGCGCCGAAGTTCACCTGGCTCACCTTGTCGCTCGCGCCGAACACCAGATAGGTGCGCGGGCGATTGAACAGCTCGATACGATCGCCCGGCAGCAGCGCGATATTCTGCGGCCCGGAAGCCTCCACCGCTGAAAGGCGACTTTCCTCGAAGATGCCGCCGCGGGTGACGCGCACCACCATATCGTCCGGCTGGTTCACCGTGCCGCCCGCGCGCGCAAGCGAATCGAGCAGCCGTTCGCGCGGCAGCGCCAGCGTATAGCGCCCGGGCTGACGCACATCGCCGGAGACATAGAAGATGTTGTGCGCATTCTCCTTTACCGACACGAGCGCCTGCGGTCGCTGGGAAAGACCGCGCAGGCCCTGTTCAATCATGCGCTCGATCTCGCTGGTCGTCTTGCCGGCCACGGCGAGCCGGCCGATGTACGGCAGCTGGATATCGCCAGCGCCATCGACCTTCACGGTGCCTAGCTGAGTCCCGCGTGCGGAGGGGTTGAACGTGCCGCCCTGGGCCGGGCTGGCGCTGACCCCGGTGAAAAGGGTGACGCCGACCTCGAAGATGCTGATCTCCAGCAGGTCTCCGGATCCGACCGTATCGATGCGCCCGGCGCGCTCCAGCTTGGCAAGACCACCCACCGGCGGCGGTGTGAAGGCAAGAGCCGGCGCGGTGCCGGCATCAATGTCGACAATGGTAAAGCCGGTCTGATTGTCCTTGCGCAGCGCGTCGTTGATCTGCGCCGCCGTGGGACCCGCGCTTGGCAGCGTCGAGCAGCCGGCAAGTGCACTTCCGATCATCGCCGCCGCGATCAGCCGCGACGATCCGCTAACGCCCTTCCGCATACTTTCCCCCCCCGGGAAGCGCCCCGAAAAAGCCGGTGCGTGCCCGCCGGTTATCGCGTCAAGCAGGGCAAGACAATCCAACAGACTGATCGAAATCCGTCGCTGCCCTTAAGCGGCCTGCCCGGCGCGTGCGCCAATGGCCTGGAGGCGATGATGAACGTCCGCCGCTTCCGCAATCGTATCATAGAGCGTCACGCTGCCGCCGTAGACCACCGCGCCGCGCTTGCAGTATCGGAACAGCGTGCTCGTATCGTGCGAAACCATCACCAATGTTCCGCTATCCCGCCGGTCGTACAGAGCCTCCTCGGCGCGAACCTTGAAGCGTTCGTCGCCAGCACCCGTCACCTCATCCACCAGATAGCAATCGAATCTGATCGCGAGCGACACGCCAAAAGCGAGGCGCGCAGCCATGCCTGCCGAATAGGTTCGGATCGGTTCGTGGAGATAGGAGCCGAGTTGCGCGAAATCCTCGACAAAGGCGAGCAACTCGCGTTCGTCCGCGCCATAGATGCGGGCAACGAACCTGGCATTGTCGGCGCCGGTGAGATGCGGGTGGAACGCGGTGGAATAGCCGATCGGCCACGATACGCTCATGTGTCGCGTCACCTTACCGGTCGTCGGGCGCTCGATTCCGGCGATCAGCTTCATCAGCGTGGATTTCCCAGCCCCGTTGGCACCGCAGACCCCGATCGAGTCGCCGCGAGGGATTGTCAGGTGAACCGCGCGCAGAACCTCATTGTCCACGTTGTGACCGCGATAGACCTTTGAAACATTGTCGAGGACAATCATTCCCACCCCGTGCCAGTGTCGTGAGCGTGTTAGAGGATCGAAACCCGGTGCGACAGGTGCCAGTTTGCATTGATGGGCGGCTGGCGGACGCGGAAGCGACGGGTGTCGCATCCTATGCGAGGGCGATGAAGGAGGGGCTCGCCGCGACCGGACCCGCGCCGCTGGTGCTCACCGACGACCAGCGCGGGCGATTCGGCACCCCGAACCCTTCAATGCAAGTAATCGGGCGACGGGTGCGCGCTCGACTGCCCAAGCCAGTCCCGCTGGTCCGAGATACGTGCGCGCTGCGTGCAGCCGACATCTTTCGCCTGGCGCACGTGCGGTTCGCCACTACGGGCAAGCTCCTCAGGCTGGATGCGCCGGGCGCGCCGGGGATCATGCACTGGACCTATCCGATACCCGCGTGGATCGACGGCTGGATCAATCTTTACACGATTCACGACGCCATCCCGCTGGTTGCGCCGAGCCTGTCTCAGGTGCAGCCTGTCGCCCTGCGGCGGCGCGTAGGAGCGCTGGCAGAAGTCGCGGACCGGTTCCTGACCGTTTCCGATGCGGCGCGCCATGAGATCCTTGCCGCGTTCGACTTGCCGGCCCGCGCCGTGGTGAATGGCGGAACGGCGACCACCGGTCTGACACCGGCGAACGCGCCCTTGCCCAGCGGGCTGAAGCCGCAACGATACTTCCTGTTCTGCGGACTTGCCGAACCACGCAAGAACTTGCCGCGATTGATAGCGGCGTGGCGTGCGAGTGGTACGACCCATCCACTTGTTCTGACCGGCCCCGATCATGACGCTGCGCATGGCGAGCCAGGCCTTATCATCCTGCCGTATCAGGAAAGAGCTGCGCTGATCGACCTGATCCAGCATGCGCGCGGCCTACTGTTTCCCTCTCTGGCGGAAGGTTTCGGCCTTCCGGTGATAGAGGCCATGGCGCTTGGAACACCCGTGCTGACGTCGCGGAGTGGCGCGCTAGCGGAGGTAGCGGGTGAAGCTGCGCTGCTGGTCGACCCGATGAGCCAAGATGCGATTGCCGACGGGATCAGGCGCCTGGACGGGGATGACGAGCTGCGTGCCCGGCTGAGTTTGCGCGGTCGTGAGCGGGCGGGTGATTACACCCCTGAACGGTTTGGCGAGCGCCTTCGCCGCCTGCACGACGAATTCACTAGCGATTCTCGCTTCGACGTTTAGTCGTTCGGCGGCATGGGGGACGAGCGCACGACCATCGCAAGCGTCGGCATCGACGGGTTCAACCTGGCGCTGCCACACGGCACCGGGGTTGCGACTTATGGTTTTGCGCTGGCCGAAGCGGTCCGGTCGCTCGGCATGCCGGTCGAAGGCTTGTTCGCCATACCCGTCGGACGTGACGAGAGCCTGCGTGAGGTTTTGTTTTACGAGGCGCTTGGCCGAGGAATGCCGCCGCGGCGGGGACCCGCCTGGCTCCGGCCGATGCTTGATCGGGCAACCGTGATGCGCGGGTTGCGCGTGTCGGAGGTGCCGGAAACGTCGCGAATCGAACGCGCCGGATTTGCCGACAAGCTGCCCCGTTTTGACCGCTTGCTGAGCGGTGCGCATTTGTTCGAGCGGGCCGAGCGCCACTTCCGGCGGACTCGGCGGTTCCTCGAACTGAACATTCCCGATCCACCGGCGATCATGCACTGGACGTACCCGATCCCTGTACGTCTGATGGGTTCACGCAACCTCTACACGTTGCATGATCTCGTGCCGCTGAAGCTGCCCTTCGCAACGCTGGATCGCAAGCGCTACTATCATCGGCTGGTGGAGCGATGCGTGCGTGAAGGCGATCACATCGTCACGGTATCTGAGTCGAGCCGCCGGGATATCATCGACCTGCTCGGCGCAGGTGAGGATCAGGTCACCAACACCTATCAACATACGCCCATTCCCGACGGCCTCGTCCACGAGCCAGTCGACGTGGAGGCGATCTTCGGCGTCAAACCGCAGGGCTATTTCCTGTTCTTCGGCGCCATCGAACCGAAGAAGAACGTGGCCCGGATGGTCGAGGCATATCTATCCACCGATACGCCGCATCCGCTGGTGCTCGTCGGTGCTAGCGGGTGGCAGAAGGACGGGGAACTGCGGCTTGTCGACGCCATGGTTCGTCGTGGTGGCAAATCGGGCGCGCGCATCATCCAGCTGGAATATCTGCCGCGGCGGTTGCTGATGCATCTCGCCCGGCATGCTCGCGCGGTTCTGTTTCCATCTCTGTACGAAGGTTTTGGCCTTCCGGTGCTTGAGGCCATGCAGCTTGGCACGCCCGTGGTGACATCAAACCGAGGCTCGCTGCCCGAGGTCGCCGGCGATGCCGCGCTGATCGTGGATCCGTATGATGTGTCGGCGCTCGCGCGAGCCATCGCGCGCGTCGATCGTGACGCGGAAATGCGCGCGTTGCTTTCCCAGGCCGGGCTTCAGCAGGCCTCACGCTTTTCCCTGAGCGAGCATCGGCGCAAGCTCCACGCCCTTTATACCAGCGTGCTGGCGTCGCCGCCGCGTTGATCGCGCGGCTGCCTCGACGTGCTCCGCGCTTTACGCTAGCGACCCCTGATTAATCGGGGCGGGACCATGGCAAGCGTCAGCGAGGAATTGCCGCGACGGCGGGGCGTGATGCGGGAAGGGCTGCGCATCCAGACGCGTGTGATCGGCGCGTTGATGATGCGCGAACTGCACACAAGGTATGGCCGGGAGAATATCGGCTATCTCTGGCTGATCCTGGAGCCGTTGTTCCTGGCGACGGCGGTGGGCCTGATCCATGCGCGCGCGCCCAATCACTTCGGTGGGGACATCAAGCCGGTGCCCGCCGCGCTGATCGGCTATTGCAACTTCATGACGTTCCGCTCGATGTTGAGCCGTGCGGAGGGAGCGCTGGAGAGCAACGTCTCGCTCTTCTATCACCGGACCATCACTCCATTCGACGTCCTGCTGGCTCGGGGCCTTCTGGAACAGGCAGGGACGCTGCTCGCCTTTTGCGTGCTGATGGGGCTGGCGGTAGCGACCGGGATTGCCAACCTGCCGGAACGGCCCCTGATTTACGGGCTGGGCGTCCTCGCGATGTTCCTCCTGTCCTGGGGCTTCTCCATGGTGGTGTGCGCCATCACGCACGAGCGTCGCTCGCTGGGGCGGATCATCCATCCGATCATCTATGTGCTGATGCCGCTGTCGGGCGCCTTCTTCACAATGCACGCGCTGCCCAGGCAAGTTCGCGACATTCTTCTCACGATCCCGCTGGCGCATTGCTACGAGATCATGCGGTATGGCTGGTTTAAATCGGCCAAGACCGTCTATATCGACCTTGCTTATCTGAGCGCTTGGATTTTAGGGCTAATCCTATTGGGCCTTCTTTTGCTTTCGGTTGCACGAAAGCGTATTCAGATGCCGTGAGGGGCGGAGCCGGGCAAAGCGCCGCTGGTCGCACGATGAGGGGGAGTTACGCGTGCACGGTTTCATGACGCCGGCCGATGCGGAGGTTAAAGCCGCACCGCCACTGAGCACGCGCGCGCACCGCCTGTGGAAGCGGTATAAGTGGTTCATCCTAGTGGTGGTCGCGCCGACCCTGCTGCTGGCGACCTATCTTTATGCGATGGCGTCGGACCAATATGTGTCTGAAGCGCACTTCATCGTCCGCACACAGGGCGGCAGTGATCCCTCGCCATCGATGGGCGGAATCACCGCCGCGCTTGGTTTTGGCGCGGGTAGCGGCGCGGGCGCGGCCTCGACCGAGGCACAGAGTGTTGCCGACTATCTGACATCCCACGACGTTGTCGCGGCGCTACAGAAGCGGTTGAACCTGGTTGCGCTGTTCCGGCGCCCCGAGGCCGATCTGCTCAGCCGCCTGATGGTGGCGGAGCCGACGCCGGAGTTTCTACTGCGCTACTATCAGCAGCAGGTCGACGTCTATTTCGATACCGACAATGGCATCACGACGCTGAAGGCGCGCGCGTTCCGGCCGGGCGATGCCTATAACCTTTCGCGTGCGCTGCTCAGCCTGGGCGAGCAGCGCGTCAACGAAATGAACATTCGCGGCTTCTCCGATGCGGTCGCATTGTCGCGCCGGCAGCTGGACGAGGCGGAGCGCGCATTAGGCGACGTGCAGACGCAGCTTACGCGGTTCCGGCAGACCGGGCGGGATGTCGATCCGGCAGGCACGGCGCAGGCGCAGATCGCGCTGGTCTCCCGACTGTCGCAGGAATTGTCCGCCGCAAGGGCGCAGCTTTCCACCACCCAGTCGCTGATCGGCTCGGAAAGTCCGCAGGTACAGGCGCTGAAGCAGCAGATCCGGAGCCTGGAGGGCCAGCTTGCGGCGCAGAACAGTCGTCTCGCCGGCGGCGCCAGCACCATTGCCGAGGGACTGGGCGGCTATGAGCGGCTGCGAATCCAGCAGGAGCTGCTCGCCAAGCGTTACGAGGCGGCGGCCGCCACATATCAGCAGGCGCGGCAGAATGCTGTGCGCCAGCAATTGTATGTGGCGCGTGTTGTCGAGCCGAACATGCCGGTGAAGTCGCTGTACCCGAAGCGGGCGCTGACCTTGCTGACGGTATTTTGCGCATTGCTTGTCGTTTACGCGATCGGCTGGCTGATCGCGGCGGGCGTGCGCGAGCACGCGGCCTGATCGGGAGAGGCGTTGTGGTCGTGCCATCGGCCGCCCCACTTCTGCTACGGTCTCCCCCCTTCCCGTGGGTAGGGAGGGAGGTTGCTGCCGTGTCATGCCCCGGCCGCTCCCGTCTTGACGATCCCGATCGGCTGTTCGAGGCAATGCGGAAAAGTGGCGTGGGCGGCGCGTTCTGGCTCGGCGCGACCAGGCGAGTGGCCGGAAAGAATGAGCGCGAGCGCGCCATTTTGCGCTGGATTGCGGGAGAGGGCGAGGGCGAGGGCGAGGGCGAGGATTGTCGCGCCGACGCGATCCGGGCAATCGAGGAAGCCAGTTATCGCAATCCGTTCACCGGCGCCCCATGCGACGCGCATGAGGCCGTTCACATCCTTTCGTTGTGGCAATCGACCCTTATCGCCAACCAAAAGATCGTCGCTGCGATTGGCATGAGTGGCTGGAAGCGGGAGGCGATTGGCCGCTTTCTTTGGGATGGCGAGAAGCAACCGCCGTTCTTGTCCGCCGAGCGGGCACTCGCGCTCGCCGAACCAGGGCAAGCCGTCGCCTATTGGCCCTCCCGCACACCGGCGCATTTTCCTGCACAGGCAGAGCGGGCAGGCGTGGCGGCGTGGCAGGTTGAGGATGGTTTTCTGCGCTCGGCTGGGTTGGGTGCCGAGTGCCGGCCGCCATTGTCGATCCTGGTCGATCGGCTTGGCGGTATCCACTACGACCCCGACCGAGCGAGCGAACTCGAGCATATTCTCGCCAACGGAGAATTCACCGAGCCGCTGCTGTGCCGGGCAAAGGCATTGCGCGAACAGATCGTTGCGGCGCGCCTGGGCAAATACGGTATCGACGAGGGTGCACCGCCGCCGCCGCTACCGACCGGCAGAAAGATTGTCCTGGCGATCGGGCAGGTTGCCGATGACCTGGCGGTAACCCGCAACGGGCAATCCGGCATGAGCGATTTCATGTGCCGTGTTCGCCAATGCGAGCCAGACGCTTTCATCATCTATCGGCCGCATCCCGACGTCATGGCCGGTCTGCGCAATGGTACGGTCCCGGGGGCCGAGGATGCCGATCTTGTGCTTGGTAGCGGATCGCTGCTCGCCCTATTGGAGAAGGCCCATGCCGTTCATGTCTTCTCCTCGCTCACCGGATTCGAAGCCTTGCTGCGCGGCGTGGAGGTGACGGTACACGGCATGCCCTTTTATGCCGGCTGGGGTTTGACCCGGGACCTTTGCCCGGTTCCGGCGCGCAGAGGCCGTCCGCTGTCGCTCGACGCGCTGGTTGCCGGCGCCTTGATCCTGGCGCCACGCTACCTTGATCCCGAGACTGAGTTGCCCTGTCCTCCAGAGGTGATCGTAGAACGGCTCGGCCGAACGAGCCGGCGGCCGTACAATGTATTGACCGGCTTCCGACGCGCCTATGGCGCAGCACGCCTGGCGATGCGGCCGGCAGTGAGGAGGCAGAGATGACTGCGCCGGAGCAGCGTCGCTTCCTCTTCCTGCAAGGACCGCATGGTTCGTATTTCGCTCGTCTGGGCGGCGCCCTGTCGGCACTTGGCCACAGCGTGTTTCGGATCAACCTGTGCGGCGGTGATCGGCTGGACTGGCCAAGTGCGGCGGTCGATTACCGCGGAACTCTGCGAAATTGGCCGGTCTTCTTCGATGATTTCATCGTTGATCACGGCATCACGGATGTCGTGCTTTTCGGCGACTGCCGGCCGCATCATTCCAGCGCGCACGGAATGGCGAAAGTCCGAGGCCTCCGGGTCCACGTGCTGGAGGAAGGGTATATCCGCCCCGACTACGTCACGCTGGAAGAGGGCGGCGTGAACGGACACTCCCGAATGTCGCGAGATCCCTTGTGGTTCCGTGCAGAGGCACGGCGATTGCCGCCCGAGCCGGAACATGATCCCGTGCCATCCAGCTTTCGTCGTCGGGCGGAAGAGACGATCAGCCATCTGCTGGCAACGATGCTGCTGACCCCGGCTTACCCATTCTACCGGACGCATCGGCCGCATAATCCTCTTGTCGAAGCGGCGGGTTGGGGGCTGTGGGCGGCCAACAATAAACGTGAGCGCAAGTTGTCACGGCGAACACTGGAGCAGGTGCTGCCGGAATGGGAAGATCATCCGATCTTTCTTGCGCCTTTGCAGCTGAATTCGGACTATCAGCTTCGCGTTCATTCGCCCTTTGGCGACATGCGTGCCGCGCTGCGCTTCATCATCAAGAGCTTTGCACGCGGCGCCCCGTCCGGCAGTCGTCTGCTCGTGAAGCGCCATCCCCTCGATAATGGCCTCGTTCCATGGCGCCGGATTACCCGGAATCTGGCGCGGCATTACGGAGTGGAAGACCGGGTCTTCTACATTTCCGATGGCGATATCGCGATGCTGCTGCCGATCATGGTCGGCGCCGTGATGGTCAACAGCACGGTGGGAACGCTGGCGCTGAACCACGGCGTCCCGGTCGCGGTGCTCGGACACGCCGTTTATGACGTGGATGGCGTGGTTCATCGCGGCGCGCTGGACGATTTCTGGCCTAACCCCCCTCAGCCTGACGCCGATCTTTGGGCGGCCGTGCGCAGGGTGTTCGTTGATCGATCGCTGGTGCACGGCGGCTTCTTGAGCGAAGAAGGTCTGGCCATGCTGGTGGAGAACGCCATCCCGCGTCTGACCGCACCGGAGATGTCGCCGGCGAGCGCCGATAACGTGACTCGGATTGCCCATTGGCGCTGAAACCGTTTCGCGCGCCGGCGCAGATGCTGTTCAGCAAGGGACTGCCCGGCACCGGCCGGCATAGTCGTCGTGCGCGCCGGCCGATCGTATTCGATCTCTCGCGCTTGCTCAGCCGTGCCTATCATCTGACGCCAACCGGCATCGATCGGGTGGAATATGCCTATGCCGTCGAACTGTTGAAACGAGTTCCCGACCGGCTGCGCTTCGCGGCGGTGCATCCGGCGGGCGGCTATTACGGACGGCTCGAAATAGGCGCGGTGAGACAGTTTCTCGCTTTCACCCAGGCACGCTGGCAGACACGGGGCGAGGCACAGGCTGAAGCAGTAAGGGCGCAAGCGATCCGGCACCTTTTCGCGCTTCGCCCCCGAGCGGTTCCTGTGCCGTTAGGGCAGCGCGTGTACCTCCAGGCCTCGCCGCATCACCTCGAAGACGGCAAGCTCGTGCGCAGTATCCTGCAGACCGAGCGCGCCCGCTTCGTGAACCTGGTTCACGACGTGATCCCGCTTGCCTATCCGGAATTCGCCCGTGCGAATGGCGCTGCGCTCCACACGCGGCGCATCCGCACGATCGACCGCTTCGCCGACGGGATAGTCGCCAATTCCCAGGCCACACTGGATGAGTTGCAGCCGCATCTGACGCCGCGGGCAGGTCGGCCGACCCGCGTTGCTCATCTGGGCTGCGAGTGGAGCGATCCTGTGCCAATGATCGATGGCGAGGGTAGCGAGCGGCCGTATTTTCTTTGCATCGGCACGATCGAGCCGCGGAAGAACCATCTGCTGTTGCTCAATGTGTGGCGGCGCATGGCGGAGAACATGGGAGAGACGGCGCCGCGCCTGATCCTCGTCGGCCGGCGCGGGTGGGAAAATGAGAACGTCATCGACTTGCTGGAGCGATCGGTGGCGCTGCGCGGCCATGTGGTGGAGCAGCCGGACGTAGATGATCGACAGCTCACGCGATTGCTTGGCGGCGCACGGGCGGTGCTGTTGCCTTCCTTCGCGGAGGGTTACGGGATGCCGGTAGCGGAGGCGCTTGCTGCCGGTGTCCCGGTGATTTGCAGCGACATCAGTGCGTTGCGCGAGGCGGGCGGCGACATGCCCGACTATCTCGATCCACTCGACGGTATCGGCTGGCTTCGGACGATCCTGGATTATGCGAGCCCAGTGTCTGCGATGCGAGCGGCGCAATGTGAACGGATGCGCGGGTGGTCGCCCATGAGTTGGGCCCGTCATATGGACATCGTGCTCGATGTGGTCGAGGCGGTCGCCGATCAACGGCGGTAGTCCGCTAGCGGATCACGTCCGCTCCAGAAGCAGCATCTGATCGATCACGGGAGATGCGTTCAGGACCTGATCGCGGGTGCGATCCTGTATCCCGCCGACCAGATCAACCTCGGCAAGATTGAAACCATAGGCCAGGATTTCGTCGAGGAAGCTGGCAGGATCGGCGTATCGAACGCCGGCAAACTCCAGCAGGATCGTCAGCGGTCGCTGCTGCTGCAGAATGCCTTCAAGACCTTTCCAGATGGCCTGCTCGGCCCCCTCCGCGTCGATCTTGATAAAATCTGCCTCAGATGCGCCGGCGATCCGATCGGCCCGTTGCAGGGGAACTTCCACCATTCCGGGGCCGGCGACGCCTTGCACGACATGGGCGTTCTTCGGTTCGTTCCGGGGCACGTCGAGTATGGCCGAGCCGCCTTGGTCCCCCAACGCAACTTCATAGACGCTGGTGCGTCCGTCGAAGCCGTTGACCGCAACCGAGCGACGCAGCAGTTCCGCGATGGGCGGGTTGGGCTCAAAGGAAAGAACCTTTCCCTCCGGCCCGACGAGATCCGCCAGAAGAAGCGAAAAGTACCCGCAATGGGCACCGACATCCATGGCGGTCATGCCGGGCTTGATCAGGCCGACGATCGCCTCCGTGTTCCACATCTCCCAATAGCCATCCAGCATGAGGTGGCTGGCGACGCCGATGTCCTTGGTGTCGACGAACATCTTGTAACGGCCGAGCACGCGGCAGATCGCGGTATGATCCCCGAGATAGGCCGTTTGGCACAGCCCGCGGATGACGGCCTCATGCCGCCAGCGATCGCCGGACCTGAGCGCCCATATGTCAAAAATCGCGCCCTGTGCCTCGCCCTGGCGGCGAATGTCCGCGGGGGTTGCTTGATGATCCAGGAAGCGCATTGTTCATCCTTAGCCCGCAGGTAGCCGTTCGGAAACCTGGCGTGTCGCGCCCGATGTTACGCGATCGTCGCCTCGGTTGAGGCGCGAACGACGATGCCGAACGGGCCGGGTGCCCGTTCTAGATCGGCATGACGCACCTGAGCCGCAATATGGCCTTGAGCGGCAAGTTCCAAAACGATCCGGTTCAGACCATGCCTGTCCAGGTTCGGGCCGGTAGTGGCAAGCAGGATGACCAGGCCGCCCGGCCGAACGCGTCCGAGCAGATCATCGATCATCTTTGCAGCTCGTCCGGCGTCGGCCGATCCGAACAGATCACTGCGCGTATAGATGAAATCGAAGCCAATTCCTTCTCCCGTCGTGCTGAAATGCGCTGAACATGCAGCATCCATGGTTCCACCCGGTGCGACAAAGATGGATTGAATATTGCATCCCGCCTCGGTGGCGATCCGAGCGACGGGCTCCGCACCGGCGGACAGCGCCAGCCCCCGCGCACCGGCCTCCAGCCGGCCATATTGCTCCAAAACACGGAGAATATAGGCCGCTTCCCAGGTTTCAACCGGCGATGCGCCGGCCGGTAGCTGCGCGCCGAGGCGGGCGAAGTCCGGTTCGTGGATCTGATCCGTTGTGAACCCTTGGGACACTGGCCAGGCGAGTTGCGGCGAATCGCTGCTCACCATCGCTCCTGCCCGGCGCGCCTTGAGGCGGCCGAAGAGGCTGCGCATGCGGGCAGGATCCTCAAGCTCGGCGACGCGCCCCGAGACCGTTATGCTGAGCCCGCGCGCGTGCGCCTCGCACTCGCCAAAGACATAGCCGGTCACCGCATAGGTTGCGCCTGGCACGGCATCGAACGGCAGCTTGATGCTCCGCGGTGCCGCCGCCAACGAGGGCAGGAGAGCGGTAAGCTTTCCCCGCTCCGTAATTGGCGGCTGCCCGTCCGGCAAGTGCTGGAAGATCCGCACCGCGATCATCCCGACACTGGCGACCAGATCGTCAAACGCGATTTCCGCAAGCGCGGGGCCCGCCGGAACCGCGACATAAGCGCTGTGAAAGACGTAATTGGCGTCCGTGCTTCGCTCAGGTCCGCCAAGCGAGCGGATGCGGCTCCGCTGAGCCGGCCAGTAGCCAAAGGGATCAAGCGTTTGGACGGTCATTCGCAAACCCTAGGCGAGTGTGCGCGCACGTGGCAATCGTGCGAGCCGCCTTGTCACCCGGCAACGAAGACGCCATTCACGATGCATGCGGGGGCGATCATGACACGCAGGATGCGGCGAGATCCTCGGGCAGGTCAGCGGCCCGTCGTGCCACCGTTGGAGCCACTCCAGAGCGGGCCAAACGAAGCGATGGCGCTGCGCGATGTCGAACCGCCGCGCCATGCTCGACCGACGCTGACAGAGGAACAGCTCCGCCCGACGGAACGCTGGAGGAAAATTCGGGCGCTGGCCGAAGCCTTTGCCCATGAACGCGGGACTGGTGAAGCCATCGCCGCTGGGCTTGTCTATCCGCTGGATGCGTATGATCAGTTCCGCCGTGACGTGGCGATACGTCCGCCGCCGGCCCCGGTGCAGCCATCTCCGCCGATCAGGGTGCTGGTGGACGCCAGGCGGGCGGCGCCGTTCCTTCTGCGGGCAACCCTGCGGAGCCTGCAGGATCAGTCGATCAGTGACTGGACCGCCACTGTGCTTGCCTCCGAGGAGCTGCGCGTCGCGCCCGTTGCTTCGTTCGCCCAGACCGACGAGCGCGTTGCGTTCGCGCCTTGGGACTTGGAACAGGGTGCGGGCGAGGGGATCGCGATCCTGCTGGACGCGGGCACGGTGCTCGATCCCGAGACGCTTGCGTGGCTGTCCTTTGCCCTGCTTCGGACCGGTGCCGGAGCAGCCTATGCCGACCATGACTACGGCGTGGCAGATCCGGCCTTTCGCATATTGCGCGCCGATCCGGTCTTGTACGGCACTTTCGACGAGGCGCTCATTGCCGCGGGTCCTGCGCCGGCAGTGATTGCCGTGCCCGGCGCCATTGAGAAGATCAGCGAGAATGGAGTGCGCGATCGGCGGGCGATGCTGATCGATGCAGGTCGGCGGGGCAGCGTGGCACATGTGCCGCGACTGCTGGCCACGCAGCTCAGCCTGCCACTTGTCGCTAGAACCGGGCGAGCAGAGCCGGATGATGCAGAACCAGGTCGCCTGGCACCGCTGGTCCTACCCGAGCCCCTGTCGATCCCGTCTGTGCCGCGAGACGATCGGATCGCGGTGGTGATCCCCACGCGAGACGGGGCCGGCCTGCTATCGCGAGCGATCGCGGCGCTCCGTGCGACGGCGCGGCAGCCCGAGCGGCTGGACATTGTGGTGGTCGATAATCGAAGCATCGCCGCCGATACCGCTACTCTATTCCGCCGACTGGAGAAGGAACGCACAGCACGGATTGTGCCGTTCGACGCGCCGTTCAACTGGTCGCTGGCATCGAACCTGGGCGCTGCTTCAAGCGATGCGCCGTTGATCGTCTTCGCCAACAATGATGTGGAGATGCTCTCGCCAGATTGGGACGATGCGGTCGCTGACGCTTTGAGCGCGGCTCAGGTCGGCGCGGTCGGCGCACGGCTGCTTTATCCCGACCAAACGATCCAGCACGCCGGCATCGCCTTCGGCTTCGGGCCTGGCGGCGCGGAGCATGAGGGGCGCGGCATCCCGGCCGTGGATCCTGGCCCCGGTCGGCGCTATGCCATCAGACATGCGGTGTCCGCGCTGACGGGCGCATTTCTGGCGGTGAGGCGGGGAGATTTTTACCAGGTCAACGGATTCGATGCAGGTCGGCTGATGATCGCGCATAGCGACGTTGATTTCTGCCTGCGCCTCCGCGAACTCGGCCGAACCATCCTTTACTGCCCTGAGATCGAGGCGATCCATCACGAAGGCGCCACGCGGGGACGCAACCAGACAAAGGTGGCGATTGCCTGGGACGAAGGCGAGCGCATGGATCTGCTTGAGCGCTGGGGAGCAGCGTTGGCCGAAGATCCTGGCATCAGCCCGTATTGGCAGCGCGGTGAACGGCCGTTTGATCTGCTTCGGGAGCCGACGACGCGGGAAATCCTGGCGCAGATCGACCGGAGCGCCAGCGATTACCCATGGATGCCAAGTCGTTCTGACCCATCATGAACAAGTCTGACCGTGCGGCCGTGGGCACATGGCTTAACACCGTGTCTTATATCGATTAGCCGCTAAAGCGGGGCAGGCGTCGCAAACGGGGGTAAGATGGTCCGGAGCTTTTTCGCGCGAGCGGCAGCGACGCTTGGGCTTCCGGGCGGCTACTCAGCGTCAAGCGGCAGGTACCGCCTTCTTGGCGACAGAGCACGCGACGCAGGCGACTGGGCGGGCGCGGCGGAGCAATATCGAACGTACCTGCAAACCGACCCCTCATCCTTCGCGATCTGGGTTCAGTTGGGCCATGCATTGAAGGAGTCTGGCGACCCGGAAGGAGCCGAGGACGCATACCTTCATGCAGCGAAGCTCGACCCGGAGGATTCTGATCTCGCCCTGAACCTGGGTCATTTGATGAAGTTCATGCGTCGGCGGTCGGAGGCGGAGCGCTATTATGCACGCAGCTTTGACATCGACGGCAACCTTGCTGCTCGTGCTGAACTGGAATCGCTGGGAAAGGTCCCCGAGCGTGATCTTTCGGCGCGACGGGTGCGAAGCGACCGACAATTGGTCGGCAGCGTGGATAGGGTGGATGGTCGGGTCGTGCGCGGCTGGGCGGTTGAACCCGACCCATCGGAGGGGCCTGCTGAAATCGAGATCGTGACCGCGGACGGACGGATCATCGGCTCAGGCACGGCAACGCAGTTGCGCCCGGACGTCGCCAAGGCCGGCTATACCAAGGCTCCGACCGGGTTCACGCTGTTCGTCGATGCGGAGGATCTTGCGGGTGAGACGGTGCGGGCTGATGTCCGGCTGCGGTCCACTGGAGACGTTCTCGATGGATCGCCACTGACGATAGCCATACCGAGTTCAGCGGATGCGGAGGCAGCGCGGCGGGTTACAGCGGCGCGCCACATGTTCGCCAAGCCGCTCGCAAAGGTTGGCGGTGAGCACGCCATTTTCGTGGCTTATGCCGACACAGGAGTGCTTCAGCCATTCGTCAGGAACTTTCTGCGGCTGCTGACTGAAGAAGGCATTTCGGTGTCCCTGGTCGTTAACGCGGACCGACCAGTGATGCTTGACGATGAACTGCTGGATATCGTTTCCAGTGCCGTCGTCCGCGAGAACAAGGGGTACGACTTCGGTGCCTGGGCACATATGTTGCGTCTGGAGCCACGGCTTTATTCGGCCGACTGCCTCTATGTCATAAACGACAGCATCTTCGGCCCAAGCAGCTCGGCCGCCTTCTCTGAGCTGATCAGCCGGATCCGGAAGAACGATGCGGATCTTGTCGGCCTGACCGAATCACTTGAGCGTGGCTGGCATCTGCAAAGTTACTTCTTTCGCGTGAGCGCGGATCTGCTTGCCTCCTACGCCTTTCACTTGTTCGTCAATTCAGTTCAGGTGATTACGGACAAGGACGCCATCATCAACAGATATGAAGTGCCTTTGACGGAGCGCGTCTGCGAAGCCGGTTTCACGGCGGACAGCATCTTCAAGGTCGATGAGGCGCGCAACCCGACGTTGTTCGCGTGGAAACGTCTCCTCACGGCGGGCTTTCCGTTCGTGAAGACGTCGCTCCTTCGGAATAGCTTTGGCTATGTCAGCACCAAAGGACTGGACAGGGAATTGCGCCGCGCTCGGTTCGACCCGGACCTGCGCGATGCCACGCGTGACTATTTCACGAGCGAGCCTCTTCCCGCACCAGGGTATTCGCTGCTTGCCCGTCCGCTGCCCAGCAACGCTGCGGAAGGGTTGCCAGCCAAGCCCTATAAGGTTGCCTTTTACGGCCCGTGGAACTTCGACAACGGCTTGGGGGCTGCCAGCCGGGGCATCATTGCCGCCATCAGAAAGGCCGGCGTGCGACTGAACCTGCATCCGATCCGCAAGCCGTTCCACGTTCACAAGCCGCTCGTTCCGCCGCACGATGTCATTGACTTCGACGGGGCTGCCGATGTGGCAATCGTTCATCTGAACCCCGATTCCTGGCACCTGCTGACCGAGGATCAACGAGCGCAGATTAGTCAGGCGCGCCGACGCATCGGCTATTGGGTGTGGGAAATGGAGCAGCTGCCGCCCGATTGGCAACGCGAGTTTGCATCCGTTGACCGAATCTGGGCGCCGAGCAGCTATAACGCGGACGTGTTTGCGGCCGAGGGGCGAGCCCCTGTGGACGTCATTCCGCATGTGGTACCGGTCGCCAGCGATCTGCTTGGCAGCGGATCCTCGATCCGCGAGGCGCTGGATCTTCCTGGCGATCGCCGCATGATCCTCTACATCTTCGACGGCGCCAGCTATCTGGTGCGTAAGAATCCCGCGGCGTTGATCCACGCATTTGCAGCCTCCGGTCTGGCCCAGCGGGGCTGGACTTTGGTTCTTAAAACCAAGCACCTTCTGGATCGTCCGGGAGAGGGCAGGGCTCTCGCCTTGCTTGCCGAGCAGACCGAGGGCGTTCTGCTGCTCAATCGCTCGCTCAGCAGCCACGAAGTGTCGGACCTTGTGTCGTCGTGCGACATCTACGCCTCTCCCCATTGCTCAGAAGGGTTCGGCCTTACCGTTGCCGAGGCGATGGCGGCCGGTCGCGTGGTACTGGCCACCGATTACGGCGGGACCCGTCAGTTCCTTGACCATAGTTGTGGTTTTCCGGTGGCGGCACAGCCGTGGACGCTGGAGGAAGACTTCGGTCATTACTTCCGCGGCGGAACATGGGCTCGCATCGATCAAGCCGCGCTGGCGGAGGCGCTTGTCGCCGCTGCCGAGCGGGTCGAGGCCGGTGATGAGACGATTGGCGCTGCCGCCCGCGCCCGAGTGGCTGAAAAGTTATCAATCGAGGCGGTCGGCTCGGGCATCGCTGCAAGCCTGGATGCGCTGTTCTCTGACCGGGAGAGGGTGCGGCATATTGTTCCAAGGATCGAGGACGGCGGAATGGGCGTTCCGTTATCCAGCGCCGGTACAATCATCGATCGGCAATCCGTGGCCTTGAAGGTGCTGCCGCTCGCAGCGGGATCGCTCGTGCCGACGCGCACGGGTCTTGTCGACGTCGCGAACGAACCGGAAGACTGGCTGCTGATCGCTCCGGAAGACGCACGTATCCACCCGATGACGGCGACCATTCTGGCTCGATACGCGGCCGCCCGCCCGGACGTAGCGCTCTTCTACGCAGACGATGTCGCGTTTGGTGAAGACACGTTGCTGCAACAGGTGCGCTTGAAGCCGCAGTTCAATCGGACGCTGCTGGCAGCGCAGGATTATGTCGGAGCGCCGCTGTTCGTCCGCGGATCTGCTTTGCACGACGCTGGCGGTTTGCGGCCGGAGTTGGGAAATGCGGCATTGTTTGATCTCGTGCTGCGGTGCGCGGAACGGGGCTTTTCGATCGGCGGCATTCCCGAAGTGATGCTGGTTCAAAGCGGCCGTCGCATCCTTGCGCCCGTGGACGACCGCCGTGCCCTGCTCCAGCGTTCGCCACTTTATGCGGGCTATGAAGTTTCGGAGGGGCAGGCGGCAGGTGCCCTGCAACTCTCCGCTCGGTTCGGTGCGGAGCTGCCTCACGTAACGTTGTGCATTCCCACTCGCCGTACGTCGGTGGACGGTGACGAGGGCACCTACATCGAACGGTTGCTGCGCAGTCTCGCGCAAGTCGACTGGCCGGCCGACCGCCTGACTGTGCTGATCGGGGACGATGTCGCTGGCGAGGCGGCTTGGGCTGACGCCGATTGGCCCTTCCGCTTGCGAAGGATCGAGACCGGGCGAGCAGCGGGCGAGCCCTTCAACTTTGCAGCCAAGATGAACCTGCTATGGCAGTCTGCGGAGAGCGAGCTGATCGTTCTACTGAACGACGATGTCGTCGCGCTTGATCAAGAGTGGCTACGTGCTCTCATTGGCTTCGCGGCGGATCGCGATGTCGGTGCGGTGGGGCCGCGCCTGTTGTACGATGACGGAACGATCCAGCACGCCGGCATCTACGGTGGCATCCACGGGACCTGCGTCCATGCGTGGCTCGGCGCTAAGGCTGGAGAGCCGACCTATCAGAATTGGGCCATCACTCAGCGCGAAGTGTCCGTCGTCACGGGTGCTGTCCTGGCGACCCGCCGGAGCGTTCTTGAGCTGGTTGGCGGCTTTGACGAGCGGTTCAGCCTGGAGTTCAACGACGTCGATCTATGTTTGAAGATTCGGCAGCAGGGCTTTCATATCATCTACAATCCTGTCGCCGAACTCATTCATTCCGAAAAGAAATCCCGTGGCGAGATCGCATCCCCCGGAGATCAGCTGGCGCTATTTCTAGCGCGGTGGGGCGACTGGCTGACAGACGATCCGGCTTTGCCGCCCCGAATGCGCCGCGACATGCTCGACCTGACGCCAGCGGTGGACGGCGGTGACTGGTTCGTCTGATCGCGAAGACTGCGACGATCCGTAACCTGTTGACCACGCAGCTTTTCGCACTTTGGGGCGTCGCCGAAGCCCGTTGGCAGGAGACAATCTTACCGTGCGATTTCTGTGCGTGCTGTTTGATTGCACCTGAAGCGATGATGCGAGCGCAATGCTAACTGAACTGACAGGTGGAACGATATCCGCCTGTCACCTCACTTGGCACGGCGCGCGAGAAACAGAATGCTGCTCATTGTAGCGACGGCGCCAATGCTCGCCGCAGCGAACAGAACGGTATTAGCTGCTTCCATAACCCTCTCCTGAAAACGCCGGCTTGCCGGTCCTTATTGTCACGAGACTGACGGACGCCGATCTCTTGTGCAAGAGCTGAATGCGAAGCCATCGAGGAAGGAAACGCAAACAACGCTGCAGCCGCACATGGCGCGCCCGGCAGGAATCGAACCTGCGGCCCCAAGCTTAGAAGGCTCGTGCTCTATCCAACTGAGCTACGGGCGCGCACCGGGGTCTGTTAGCGTGGATTGCGGGAGAGTGAAACCATCGGCATGATCCTCGCATGACCGAGGGGGCAACACCGTACCGAGTTTCGGCAACCAAGTTGCATGGGCAGAGCCTGAGATATTACGATTTCGTCATGGCGGCGTTTGTTGCCGTGCTGTTGCTCTCCAATGTGCTCGGCGCGGGGAAGGTAGCCCAGATCTGGTTGCCGGGCGTTGGCTTCTGGCCGTTCGGCGCGGGGATCCTGTTTTTCCCCGTCAGCTACGTCATCGGCGATGTATTGACGGAAGTGTACGGCTACGCGCGCGCGCGACGCGTGATCTGGGCTGGCTTCGCCGCCACGGTGTTCATGGCGCTGATGGCCTGGGTGGTGGTGGCTCTGCCACCGGCGCCGGACTGGACCAACCAAGCTTCCTATGAGGCTGTGTTCGGCCAAGTGCCCAGGATAGTTTTCGCGAGCATGTGCGCCTTTTGGGCGGGCGAGTTCGTCAATTCATATGTTCTTGCCAGGCTGAAGGTCGCGACGGGAGGGCGACATCTTTGGATGCGCACGATCGGTTCAACGATCGCGGGGCAAGGGATCGACAGCCTGATCTTCTATCCGCTAGCCTTTCTTGGCGCGGAGGGCTGGACTACCGGGCTCGTCCTTACCGTGCTGTTCACACAGTGGATTCTGAAAGTGTCCTGGGAGGCGCTGCTGACCCCGTTCACCTATGTCGTGGTCGGGTGGTTGAAGCGGGCGGAGGGCATGGATGTGTTTGACGAGGAGACGGACTTCAATCCCTTCGGCACCCGCGTCTGAGGCGGCTCGCCGAGAGGGCTGAGTCAAATGCAATAACTGACGTATCGCTGCCGATGGAGCGATCGGTTGTGATCCTCGCGCGAAGAACTGCAGTGATCGCGATCAGTTGACGAGATCCAGCAACCCTTCAAACAATCGCCGCCCTTCCACGCCACCATGAGCGGCCTCGATCCGGCGTTCCGGGTGCGGCATCATGCCAAGAACATTGCCGGCATCATTCAGAATGCCAGCGATGCCGCGGGCAGAGCCGTTGACGTCCTCGGCATAGCGGAAGGCGACGCGGCCTTCGCCTTCGAGGCGATCGAGCGTTTCCTGATCGGCGACATAATTGCCGTCGTGATGCGCAACCGGGATCTTGATCGTCTCTCCGGCCGAATAGCGGCTGGTGAACGCGCTCTGCGCATTCTCTACGGTCAGGGCGACATCGCGGCAGACGAAATTGAGACCCGCATTGCGCATGAGTGCGCCGGGCAGCAGACCCGATTCGGTCAGGATCTGAAATCCGTTGCAGACGCCCAGTACGGACACGCCAGCGGCCGCCTTTTCGGACACCGCGCGCATGATCGGAGAGCGCGCCGCCATGGCGCCGGAACGAAGATAATCACCGTAGGAAAAGCCGCCCGGCACGGCGATCAGGCCGATGCCGTCTGGCAGCTCGGTGTCGCCATGCCACACCATCGCCGGCTTCGTGCCAGTGACTTCCTCCAGCGCCACGGCGAGATCGCGGTCGCAGTTGGAGCCGGGGAAGACGACAACCGCCGTCTTCATGCGCGCTCGACCCGATAGTTCTCGATCACCGTGTTCGCCAGCAACTGGCGGCACATGGCATCGATCTGCGCGTCGTCGATCGACTCGGCGACTTCCAGCTCGATCAGCTTGCCGACACGAGCCCCTTCGACCCCGTTGAAGCCGAGGCCGGAGAGAGCGTGCTCGATGGCCTTCCCCTGGGGATCAAGGACACCGGGCTTTAGCGTGACGTAGATGCGCAGCTTCATGGTGGTGCCCGCTATTCGAACCGCCCGCGGATCGCAACCTCCTCGCAGGTCGAGGAGGGGCGTCGCGGGCGACGTGGCTGTCATTTTCCGCGACGTTCGCGATGCTCGGCCATGTCGAGGATGGCCGTTTCGCCACCTTCGGGCAGAAGCCCGAGGCGACGAGCAACCTCTTGATAAGCCTCTACCTCGCCGCCCAGGTCCCGGCGGAAGCGATCCTTGTCAAGCTTCTCGTTGGTGGTCATGTCCCACAGTCGGCAGCCATCGGGGCTGATTTCGTCGGCGAGGATGATCCGGCCGTAATCATTGTCCCAGATGCGCCCGAACTCGAGCTTGAAGTCCACCAGACGGATGCCGATGCCAGCGAACAGGCCCGACAGGAAGTCGTTCACCCGGATCGCCAGGTCGGCGATGTCGTGCATCTCGTCCTGGCTGGCCCACCCGAAGGCGGCGATATGTTCGTCCGAGATCATCGGATCGCCCAGCGCATCGTCCTTGTAGCAATATTCAAGGATCGTGCGGGGCAGCTGGGTGCCTTCTTCGATGCCGAGGCGCTTGCTGAGCGAGCCGGCCGCGACATTGCGCACGATCACCTCGATCGGCACGATTTCCACCTGCCGGATCAACTGCTCGCGCATGTTGAGGCGGCGGATGAAGTGGGTCGGCACGCCGATATTGCCCAGGAGCGTGAAGATATGCTCCGAAATGCGGTTGTTCAGGACGCCCTTGCCGTTGATCGTGCCCTTCTTCTGAGCGTTGAAGGCAGTCGCGTCGTCCTTGAAATACTGAATCAAGGTGCCGGGCTCGGGCCCCTCGTACAGGATCTTGGCCTTGCCTTCGTAGATTTGCCGGCGCCGCGCCATCGCATCACCCCTGAAATGGACAGCCCCGGCGACGCGACGGATCGGCGCGGCCGGGGCGGGAATCGCCCGCCATATAGGGGACGGGGGTCCGTGGCGCAATCATGCGGCGCGTCCGCCTCTGTGGAGAAGCTTAAGCCCGCGGTATGGGCTGTTCATGGCGCTGCCTTCCTGCCGAGTGCGGCACGGATCGTCTTTTTCGCTTCGAGCCACGCGGCCGCGTCCGGCGTGACCAGCTCCACATGGCCGGTGTTCGGAACGGTGATGAGGTCTGCCTCGTCGCCGGCCGCCATCGCTCGTGCAACATAGTCGGTGGCCATGCGATAGGGGATGATGCGATCCTCGCGGCCGTTGATGAGGGTCTGGGAGGTGTTCAGGGGAAGGAGGCGGGGGACCGAGGTGTCGGCATAGGGATCCGAACGGTCGGTGCCGACGAGCTTGGCGACAACATCGACGCCGCAACCATTGTCGGGGCTGGCGGCGGTCGCCTCCAGATCGGGCAGGCCGCCGAGGCTGACGACATGGGAGATCTTCACCGGCGCTGGACTGTGAAGCGAGCTCGAGGCGGCAAGATTGTGACGGGCGGCGAGCCACAGGGCCAGGTGGCCACCGGCGGAGTGGCCGACGGCGACCACGCGAGTGAGGTCGAGATTATATTTGCTCGCGTTTCTCGCAAGTTCGTCAGCAGCCTTCGCAGCGTCCATGAAGGTGCCGGGATAGCCGCCGCCGGTGCGATCGACACCGCGATAGTCGATGTTCCATACCGCTATGCGGTCGCGGCGAAGGTCGGCGGCAACCCAGTCCATGATCGAGCGATCGGCGATGCTGGTCTGCCAGCA
This sequence comes from Sphingomonas sp. OV641, assembly GCF_900109205.1. Lineage (NCBI taxonomy): Bacteria > Pseudomonadati > Pseudomonadota > Alphaproteobacteria > Sphingomonadales > Sphingomonadaceae > Sphingomonas > Sphingomonas sp. OV641. The sequence goes on from NZ_FNZB01000001.1 coordinate 695,065, forward strand.
GCCGCCATGGACCATCAGCACGACCGGATGCGGGCCGGCGCCGGCGGGAAGCCAGACGTCGACCTTTTGCATGTTGTCGCTGCCATACGCGATCGTTGCATTCGGCTTCTCGCGCGGGCGGGCGGTGAGGTCGTCCCAGGTGAGGGGCGTGAAAGAGGGGGCTGAGCTGGTCATCGTGACCGGAGCGCATGAGGCAGCGAGCAGGGCGGCGGCAAGGAGGGGACGGCGGGAAAATTCTCGAAAGTTGCCCATGTGTAGGTGTTTTCGAGGGGGCAAGGTTTCAGAAAAGGTCGGCATTGCGGCTACCTGCGGGATTAAACGGTCGAGGCGGTTCAGCTTGTCATCCCGCCGTGATCGGGGATCCAGTGTGCCGCGAAGGTGAAGGCCAGAGTTCTAGCGACCTCGACTGCGGAGCCTTGGATTTTGGATCAAGCCCGGGGTGACATTCTGGTGATCAGCGTCGGCCCCTTGTGGCACGCACTGCGCCTGTAGGACAGTGAGCGGAACGGTTGTGGAACAAGGGCGCTCCCTGCTAGCACGCACGCCATGCCGACCGATGCGACCGTGTTGCCGCCCGACAATCCGCCCGTGGGCGTATTCGATGCGCCGTTCGATTCCGCGCTGTCGGAGCGGTATCTGGTCTATGCCTTGTCGACGATCACCGCGCGGTCGCTGCCGGATGTGCGCGACGGGCTGAAGCCGGTGCATCGCCGCTTGCTGTGGGCGATGCGGCTGCTGCGGCTCGATCCCAGCCAAGGGTATAAGAAATGCGCGCGCGTCGTTGGCGACGTGATCGGCAAATATCACCCGCATGGCGATCAGTCGGTCTATGACGCGATGGTCCGGCTCGCACAGGATTTTGCGCTGCGTTATCCGCTGGTCGACGGGCAGGGCAATTTCGGCAACATCGATGGCGATAACGCCGCGGCCTATCGCTACACCGAGGCGCGGCTGACCCAGGTCGCGATCGACCTGATGGACGGGCTGGACGAGGATGCGGTCCTCTTCCGTCCGACCTATAACGGCGAGGAGCAGGAACCCGAACTGTTCCCCGGGCTGTTCCCGAACCTGCTCGCGAATGGGGCGAGCGGCATCGCCGTGGGCATGGCGACGAGCATTCCGCCGCACAATGCGGCCGAGCTGCTGGACGCCGCCATCGCGCTGGTCGATGATCCGTTGGCCGATCCGCTGGCGTTCGTGGCCGGGCCGGACTTCCCCACTGGCGGGCTGCTGGTGGATCCGCCTGCGATCATCCGCGAAGCCTATGCGACCGGGCGCGGCGCCTTTCGGGTGCGCTGTCGCTGGACCGTGGAGCGCGAAAAGGGCGGCGGCTGGCAGATCGTGGTCAGCGAAATTCCCTATGGCGTCCAGAAGGGCAAGCTGATCGAGCAGATCGCTGGCCTGGTGAACGACAAGAAGCTGCCGATCCTGGCCGATGTGCGCGATGAATCGGATGCCGAGATCCGCCTGGTGCTGGAGCCGCGCAGCCGGACGGTCGATCCGCAGGTGCTGATGGACGGGCTGTACCGCCTGTCGGACCTGGAAACGCGCGTCCCGTTGAACCTGAACGTGCTGGACGCGCGTCGCACGCCCCGCGTGATGAGCCTGGCCGAGGCGCTGGCCGCCTGGGTGGAGCATCAGTTCGTGGTGCTGCGCCGGCGTACCGAGCATCGGCTGGCCAAGATCGCCGACCGGCTGGAGCTGGTGAAGGGCTATATCATTGCCTTCCTCAACCTGGACCGGGTGATCGAGATCATCCGTACCGAGGACGAGCCCAAGGCGGTGATGATGGCGGAGTTCGCCCTGACCGACCGGCAGGCGGAAGCGATCCTCAACATGCGGCTGCGCAGCTTGCGGCGGCTGGAGGAAATGGAGCTGAAGCGCGAGCAGGACGCGCTGGAGAAGGAGCAGGCCGACCTTCAACTGCTGCTGGGATCCGATGCGCGGCAGCGGACGCGGATGAAGAAGGACCTGAAGAAGGTCCGCGACCGGTACGGCCCGGAAACGGCGCTGGGCAAGCGACGTACGACGATCGAGGAAGCGGCACCGGCACGCGAGATCCCGCTGGAGGCGATGATCGAGCGGGAGCCGATCACGGTGATCCTGTCGCAGCGCGGTTGGATCCGCGCCATGAAGGGGCATGTGGACCTTGCCTCTGCCGAGACGCTGAAGTTCAAGGAAGGCGACGGCCCAGCCTTCGCCTTTCATGCGCAAACAACCGACAAGCTGCTGCTGGCGGCGGAGAATGGCCGTTTCTACACGCTGGCGGCGGACAAGCTGCCGGGCGGGCGCGGGTTCGGCGAGCCGGTGCGGGCGACGATCGATCTGGATGGCAACCTTGGCATCGTCCGGCTGTTGCGCGCGGACCGGGATTCCAAGCTGCTGGTGGCGGCCAGCGACGGTCGCGGCTTCATCGTGCCGGTGAACGACGTGCTGGCGGAAACGCGCAAGGGCAAGACGGTGGTGACTCCGAGGGCCGGCGCCAAGCTGGCCGTGGTCCGGCCCGTCGCCACGGACGACGATTATGTCGCGGCAGTCGGCGACAACCGGAAGATGGTGGTCTTTCCGCTGAACGAACTGCCGGAGATGACGAGGGGGCAGGGCGCCCAGTTGCAGCGGTATCGCGACGGCGGGCTTAGCGATGCGATCACGTTCCGCTATTCGGACGGGATCAGCTGGCCCATGGGGGGCGACACCGGGCGCACGCGAACCGAGGCTGATGTTTCCGCGTGGCGCGCAGCGCGGGGGGCAGCCGGCCGGATGCCGCCCACGGGCTTCCCGCGGAACAACCGGTTCGCCTGAAAGCCGTTGCAAGTTCAAGGAAAGTTAACGAGCTGGCGCTAGGACCAGCACAATGCCGTTGGTCGCCGCGTTGAGAGTAGCTGAAGAGCCAAGCCCCCCTGCATTCGACAGGACGGCGGCCGAAGTAGCGATGGATCTGCTGCCCATTGCGGCTGTGATCGTCGCGCTGGACTCGGGCAGCTTGCAGATCAGGCTGTCCAATGTCGCGTTCCGCCGCTTGGGCCTGACGACCGATCCGGCGAATTGCGCCCTTACGCGCGACCTGGGCGGTGCGCTTGCAGCCTTTCTGAACGGAAACAGCCCGCGCGAGCAGCGTAGCTGGCGCACCGGAGATGCGGTGGAGCAAAGGTGGTTCGACGTCACCTTTGCCCGGATCGACAGCGATCATTCGCCACGCTGCCTGGTGACGCTGGTCGACCAGACACGGGGAATGCGCACCGAGGCCAGTCTGCGGCGCGAGATGAACACCGACAGCCTGACAGGCCTGCCGAACAGGGCCGGGTTCGGCGACCTTCTGGAGGCGCGTATTGCCACCGGGCTGACCAATTACGCCGTGCTGGTGATCGATCTTGACCGGTTCGGCCGGGTGAATTCATGCCTTGGCAGCATGGCCGGCGACGAGATGCTGATCACTGTCGCGCGGCGTATCAAGGGCTCGCTGCGTGCCGGCGACGTGCTCGGCCGGATCGGCGGCGACGAGTTCGGCGTGCTGCTCCAGACGCGCGGGGAACGGGCGGAGGCCGACCATGCGGCGCGGCGGATCCAGGACGTGCTGGCCACCCCGATTCGGCTGAGCGACTTCGAGATCCGAATCACCTGTGCGATCGGCATGGCATTCGGCGCCGAGACGACCGATGATGCGGAGGACGTGATCCGGCACGCGCAGTTCGCCGTGCGCCGGTCCAAGGAAACGGGCCAGGCCGAGGCGTATGACACGCGCGCGCTTGATCGTGCGCGCGAACGGTTTTCGATGGAAACGGCGCTGCGCCGAGCGATCGAGGCGGAGCAGCTCAGGCTGCACTATCAGCCGATCTGCGACCTGGCGACCGGCCGAATCGTGGCCTTCGAAGCGCTGGCGCGGTGGACGGCAGAAGACGGGAGCGAGATCGCACCGGCCGATTTCATTCCGGTGGCGGAGGAATCCGGCCTGATCGTGCCGCTCGGCCGCTGGGTGGTCGATCAGGCGCTGCGCACCCTCGCCGCATGGGACGTTCGAGCAGGCCGCCCGCTCGACGTGCAGATGGCGGTAAACATCTCCCCGATCCAGTTGCAGCGCGATCTCATCCCCCCGATGGTGACGGCCGCTTTGGCGAGCCATGGCCTGGCAGGGAGCCGCCTGAAGTTGGAAATCACGGAAAGCGCGCTGATCGCCGACCCAGACGGCAATGCCGAGATCCTGCGGGCGCTGAAGGCCACCGGCGCGACCATCGCCATGGACGATTTCGGCACCGGCTATTCAAACCTCGCCTATCTCCAGAAACTGCCGATCGACACGCTGAAGATCGACCGCAGCTTCGTTACCGACATGATGGCGGATCGGGACAAGATCGCCATCGTGCGTGCGGTGCTGAGCCTGGCGGCGGCGCTGGGCATGGCGACCGTGGCGGAGGGGATCGAAAGTTCGGCCGTGGCGCAGACGCTGTCCGCGCTCGGCTGCACCTACGGGCAAGGCTATCACTTCTCGCGCCCGCTGACGGCGGCGCAGGCCTATGAGTTGCTGTCGGCGCCGAGCAACTGACCCGTGACCATGTCCGCGATCTGAGCGGTGCGGGACGCGTCGGGGAAGCCCTCCGCGATCCAGCGCGTCTCGATCTCCCGCAACGCGCGGGCCACCTCCGGCCCGCGTGCGATGCCGCGGGTGACAAGATCCCCGCCGCCGACCGGCAGGCGAGGGGGCGACCAATCCTGCAATTCCTCAACGTCCGCGCCGGCCAGCAACAGTCGATCGAGCGCGATTTCGCGCCCCACGCGATAGGCGAGACCGCGCGCGCCTTCTGATCCAGGCCCGTCATGGGCGGCGATCAGGCGCTTTCGATCGGCGTTCGACAGGCGAAGCCGGGAGCCGACCGCTTCGGCCGTTGCCGGGGGGATCAGCGCCGCCAGCCGCCGAATCGCATCGGGTGCGACGCCTGCCGCCGCCTCCGCCTCGGCCAGGGCCGTCAGCGCGGGCACGTCCACGATCTCCGGCAGTACCGGCCGGAAGATACCGCGCTCCACCATCAGCGCGACGACCGGCACCGCACCTTTTGCCACCAGCAGCTTCAGCAGTTCGGCAGCGATCCGCTCCCGCGACAATGCCATCAGGTCATTGGCGCGATCGGTGCAGGCGTCCAGGCCGGCGGAATCGGGCGTGTCGCCGAAGCGCGCATGGAAGCGGAAGAACCGCAGGATGCGCAGGTGATCCTCCGCAATGCGACGGTACGGATCGCCGATGAACCGCACCCGCCGCGCGGCAAGATCGTCCAGCCCGCCGAACCAGTCGAACAGCGTTCCGGAGACCGGATCGGCGTACAGGGCGTTCATCGTGAAGTCGCGCCGGGCGGCATCCTCCTGCCAATCGTCGGTGAACGCCACTTGCGCGTGGCGCCCGTCGGTCGCGACGTCGCGCCGCAAGGTGGTGACTTCCACGACAGTGCCGGCGGAAACCGCCGTGATCGTGCCGTGTGCCAGCCCGGTCGGGATCGCCTTGATCCCGGCGGACGCCAGGCGCGTGATCACCTGTTGCGGCGGATGGGCGGTGGCGATGTCGATGTCGGCGACCGGCAGGCCAAGGAGCGTGTCGCGCACCGCCCCCCCGACATAGCGCGCCGCGCCTTCCTCAGCACCGAGTGCCGTGGCGAGGGCATCCAGTCCGGGGCGCGTGCGCCAGGATGCCGGCGGCAGGGTCAGTCGCTCCATCGCAGGCGCCGGGCGAGGTTGACGATCATGGCCGCGGTCGCGCCCCAGATCCGGCGATCATCCCACATGATCTCGTAATAGCGCCGCTCGCGACCCTCCCATTGGGTGCGGGCCTCGACATGGTTGGCGCTGTCCAAAAGGAAGTCGAGCGGCACTTCGAAGACGCTGGCGACCTCCGCCTCCGACGGGCGGAGCGTCAGATCGGGCGGCACGACGCCGACCACGGGCGTGACGGTATAGCCGGTTACCGTCTGATAGCGATCGGCCTCTCCCACCACGGTGACGGCGGAGGGGGGCAGGGCGATCTCCTCATCCGCTTCGCGCAGCGCGGCGGTGATGGCGTCCTCCCCCGGATCGAGGCGGCCGCCAGGAAATGCCACCTGTCCCGCGTGGCGGCGAAGCGTTTCGGTGCGCTGCGTGAGGATCACGCCCGGCCGCGGCCGATCGGTGACGGGCACGAGAACCGCCGCCGGCTTCAGCGTGCCGCCGGTGGCAAGCGCCAGATCGCCGTGATCGCCCGCGAGGAGGATGGTCTGCTGCGCCATCCCCTCCGTCAGCGCCCGGCCAAGCCGGTCCACCAGCGACGTCATGGCGCGATCGGGAAAAAGGCGCCGGCGCTCCATACGCCCGGCGGGCTCTCGTCACCGGCAAGCGCACGTTCGGCGAGCTCGTAATAGAGCGGGCGCGCGATCAACGCCTCCAGCCCGCCGCGCACATGCACATAGGGGTGCGGGCCGTCTTCATGCTCCACGAAGCGGAGCGGGTGATCCGCGGATGCGGTCACCACCTCACCCGTGTTGAGCCGGAAGGCGAGCGACGCGTCCTGGCCGTCCCCTTCCGCCTTCAGCTCCACCGCCACGAAGGGGGCATCCTCCACATCGATGTCGAGCTTTTCCACCGGGGTGACGAGCACAAAGCCGCCGTCCGGCTCGCGCCGCAGGATGCGACTGAACGCGCGCACCATGGCGATACGGCCGATCGGCGATCCCTGGTGATACCAGGTGCCGTCGCGCGCGATGCGCATATCGCTATGGCCGCAGTGATCGGGGTTCCACCGCTCGACCGGCGGCAGTCGATCCGCCTCCGCCAGGCGGGCGATGTCGGCGATCGTCAGCGTATCGAAATCAGGTGAAGGTGCCATCGGCATGGCAACGACCTAGGGGAGGGCAAGGCTCCCGTAAAGGATCAGCCGGCCGCGCAAACGTGCGGGCCGATCGACCCGTCACCGGCCGGAACGCCCTCACCCTTCGCGAGCAGGCGGCGGCGCTCCACCGGGCCCGGCAAGCGCCATCCTGCGGTGTCCTGCGCGCTGAACCCGAAGAAGCGGCCATAATATTCCGGGTCGCCGATCAGCATCAGCGGGATGCCGGAGACTCGCGCCAATGCCCCCGCGACCAACAGGCGTCCAATGCCGTCGCGCTGCCGCTCCGGCACCACCGCCACGGGGCCGACGAGCGCCATGGGCACACGGCGGCCGTCATCGCCGCTGAACAGGACGGGCCAGAGCTGGATCGTTCCGAGCAACGCGCCGTCTTCCACCGCCGCGAGACTGGGGCCGAGCAGTGCGGGTACGCCAGCGCGCAGGCGATAGGCGGTTCGGCCATGCCGATCCGTCCCAAAGGCACGGTCGAGCAGCTGCTCCACCGCGCCGTTTTCCACCTGTTCAAGACCGATCAGTTCGATCACCCGCACCTCCCGCCCCCAAGATCGAGGGGTGGCGCGCTCTACCGAGTCGCAGTGGTAACGCAAGTGGCATGGCGCGAACGGCAATGTCCGGCTAAGCGCGCGGCGTGGAAGACATGCTCGAACTTGAAGTGCACGACCTGGAAGTGCCGGTGCTGACCGGCGTCTATTCCGAGGAGACGCACCTGCCGCAGCCGCTGCGAATCTCGCTGACGGTTCTGCTCGATGCGCCCGCGCGTTTCGCGCCGGATACGCCGCTTGCCGCTTCGAAAAACTATCTGGACCTGAAACATGCGGCGACTGCCGCCCTGCCGCCGGGGGTTCACTTCACGCTGATCGAAGGCGTGGCCGATCATATCGCCGAAACACTATTCCTGCAGGATTCGCGCGTTCGGCGGGTGAAGGTGAAGATCGTCAAGCTGGCGATCGCCGAAGAGGGCGAATCGATCGGGATCACCCTGCTTCGGCATCGTCGCTGAACGCCTGACGACCTGACGCCCGGTCGACGCCGGGCACATCCTTGAACGCGCGGGAGGGATCTCTCGCGGGACTCAGGCGACCGGCGGGGCGGCCCGCCGGCACGGGCCGAGCTGCTCCAGCACGAAGCGATAATCCTCCTGCGCGACGGCGGCATCCGCCGGCTCCATCGCCTGGGTGCTGCGGGCCGGCAACTGCCGTGGCAGGCTGCACGCGAGGCGATACCACAGCAGCGTGTCGCGCGGCGGCGGCCCGGCGGAATCGTCGACGATCTCGGACAGGGCGACCGCCCAGCGCGGCTGTTCGCCCGGGCGCCGCAGAATGCTGAGCGACACCGGCCGGTTGTCCTGGGTGGTCAGGAACACCTGGGTTTCGCCCTCCCCGGGAAGCGACCCCGGGACGTGAAAGGCATTGCCTACTCCGGTGACGATAGGGGGTGCATCCCCGGCCAGTATCTCGCCGGCAATGCGTCGGGTGAGGGCGTCAAGTTCCGGAGACCAGCCGCGCTGCGCCTCGGGGCCGACCAGCTGCACCTGATTGGCACTGCCGGCGACAGACCGTGCGAACAGGAGGACGCGGGCCTTCTTGTAGCGGGGCTGCCGGCCGTCCGGACCAAGCGGCGCATCCAGAACATAGCCGATGCGCGGCGGAATGGCCCGCGGGCCGCGGATCAGGGCGGTGACGTCGGCTTCCACATAATAACGGACGAATCCGGGCGGAACATTCGCGGCCTCCGCCCCCTTGATGCGGGTGGTGCTGGCAATTGTGGCATCTACCACCAAGGGAGCGTCGATCACCAGATCGACCATCTCTACATAGGATGGCGCCGGCGCTGAGATGGTGCCCGGCGCGGGCTGCTGCGCATGGATGGCTGCAGGTGAAACGGTGATCAGCGCGCAGACGAGCGCAGAGTTACGAATTGTACGAAAGGCCATGCCTTTCGGTTATCCGATCGCGCCGTGCTGATACAGAAATAAATCTCCTTTAGGACGATTGTACGTTTGTTGCGTCCGACAAAGCGTTTGCGTGTCGTTAAGGCGCAAGTTAGGAGTCGCGCTGTGCAAGGGTTCCGTTTAGCCCTTGCCAACGGACCGGCACGCCCACTCCGCCCATGCGGGGGCCGCGGCAGGCCGCCCGGCCCCTTCGGGCCATAGGGATTAGGGAGTGCTTTTGCTGAATGGCCTACTCTGACCAGAAGATGAGCGGGAGCAAGATCGTCGCGATTGTGATCGTGGCGCTCATCCATGCTGCTCTCGGCTACGCCTTCGTCACCGGCCTCGCGTTCCAGTACGTGAAAAAGGTGTCGGAGAAGCTGAATACGTTCGACGTTGAGGAACCACCGCCCCCGCCGCCGGACGAGCCGCCACCACCGCCGCCTGACGTTCCGATGACGCCGCCGCCCGTTGTGGCGCCGCCGCCCATCGTGTCCGCGCCATCGGCTCCGGTGACGATCGCCACCGTGCCTACGCCGCCGCCGGTCTACGTGCCGACGCCGGTTGCGCCGCCTGCGCCTCCGCCTCCTGCTCCGCCGGCACCGCCGGTCGTCAGCAAGGCTGCGGGTGCAAAGGGCAATCCTGCGGACTGGATCACGACCGACGATTATCCGCCGAGCTCGATCCGTGCCGAGGAAGAAGGCACGACCGTGATCAAGTGGACAATCAATGCCCAGGGTCGCGTGGAGAATTGCGTCACGACTCAGTCGAGCGGCTCCAATGCGCTTGATCAGGCAGCTTGCCGTGCGCTGACGCGCCGTGCCCGCTACACGCCGGCGTCGGACGCAGCAGGCAACCCGATCGCAACCACGCAGACGCGCCGCGTCGTGTGGAAGCTGCCCCGGGACTGATCCAGGCTTAACAGAATCGCGCTTTTCAGAGGGAAACACATCGAATGATCACCACCATCCTCGCCGCTGCCGCCGCAGCGCCGGCAGCTGCCGAAGGCGAAAACCCGTACGGCCTGGCCGCCGCGCTCGAGCAGGGCGGCATCATCGCCCAGACCGTGTTCGGCATCCTCGTGCTGATGTCGGTTGTCTCGTTCTACATCATGTTCACCAAGCTCTTCGAGCAGCAGAAGATCATCAACCAGGCGAAGCGCGTCCGCGGCTCGTTCTGGCAGACGAACTCGCTGCGCGAGGGTTCGGCGAAGCTGGAGAAGAACTCGGCCTACAAGCAGATCGTCGACGACGGCCTGCAGGCGCAGGAGCAGCACTCGAAGCTGACCGATCCGGTCGAAGCGCATGACTGGCTGCACGGCTCGCTGGCGCGCTCGGAAGCGATGATCAACTCGAAGCTCGGCACGGGCCTCGCGTTCCTCGCCACCGTGGGTGCGACGGCGCCGTTCATCGGCCTGTTCGGTACGGTTATCGGCATCTACCGCGCGCTCATCAAGATCGGTGCGGCTGGCCAGGCGTCGATCGACGCGGTCGCCGGTCCGGTCGGTGAGGCGCTTATCATGACCGCTCTGGGTCTCGCCGTCGCCGTTCCGGCGGTGCTCGGCTACAACTGGCTGCAGCGTCGCAACAAGTCGATCGCGGAAGACCTGTCGGCCTTCTCGAACGACGTGCTCGGCTACCTGGCGTCGAACGGTGCGGTTCGTCCGACCGTCGCCGGTGCGGCAAAGCCGGTTGCTGCCAAGCCGGCTGCCACCACCACGGCCGGTCAGGCCGGTGGCGTGCAGACCCGCTCGTAATGGGGAAAACGGGGCTGCCGCACCGGCAGCCCCGCTACCTTTCCCGGCCGGATCACCGGCGGGAACGAAGACATAGGATAGCCTGACTTATGGCGATGAGCGTTGGTGGAGACTCCGCCGCAGAAACCCCGATGTCGGACATCAACACGACGCCTCTCGTGGACGTCATGCTGGTGCTCCTCATCATCTTCCTGATCGCGGTGCCGGTCGTGATCCAATCGGTTCCGGTGAAGCTGCCAAGCGTGCGCTTCGACCCGACCACCACCAAGCCCGAGAACGTTTCCCTCTCGATCACGACCAAGCCGGACGGCGCCTGCGCCGTTTACTGGGGCATGACGGCGGTGACGCACGAGGAGCTGCTCGACCGTGCAGTGGCCAAGCTGAAGGCCGAGATCGAGCGTCAGGGCGGCCCGAACGCTCCGGGGCTCGAGCTTCCGGAAGCCCATGTTCGCGGTGACGTGAACGTGCCTTGGAAGTGCGTGGCAGGCGCGATCTACAACATGCAGATGGCAGGCTTCGCGCGCGTCGGCTTCATTTCCGAACCGCCGCCGGGCTCTGGCGTCGAGCGTCTGTAAGCAAAGCCACCAGGAGTAATCGATATGGCAATGAGTGGCGGCAAGGACGATGGCGAGCCGATGATGGAGATGAACACGACGCCGTTGATCGACGTCATGCTCGTTCTCCTCATCATGTTCATCATCACCATTCCGATCCAGACTCACGCGGTGAAGGTCGATCTGCCGGTCAACAACCCGGACGCGCCGAAGTCCCCGGTTGATCCGCAGAAGAACAAGATCACCATCGGCGTGGATGGCACGACCAGCTGGAATGGCGTCCCCGTGGATGCGGTGCGCCTGCGCCAGTATCTCGACGTGGCGGCGGCCATGAACCCGGAACCGGAGCTGCACTTCCAGCCCGACCCGCAGGTTCGCTACGACGTGGTCGACCAGACTCTTGCGGTGATCCGCCGGTCCAACGTGACCAAGCTGGGTTTCATCGGCAACGAGCAATATTACCGCGAATTCTGATCGCGCAGGCGATTGGAAGCATGACGGGCGGTCCGCAAGGGCCGCCCTTTTTTTGTGCCTGTCGCTCGCCGGCTGCGATCGGCATCGCCTCGAAAATGTGGCCGATCTCTTACAAGTCCTGCCAAGTTCCCGTTGCGCCATGTGACAGTTGGTGTCATACCAGTGTCACAGAACAGTAACGCAAATGAAGCGAAGCTGTAACGTAGGAGACGGACGTTGCGCACCCTGCTTTTTCTCGGCCTGGCAGCAGGCCTCGCCGCCCCCGCCATCGCCAGCGACCGCACCGGCTATCAGGCGATTGCCACGGGCGATTACCAGAAGGCGGAAGAGGAGCTGCTCGTCGAGCGCCGCATTTTCCCCCGCCGGCCAGAGCTGATGATCAATCTCGCGGCGGTTTACGCGCGCACCGGGCGCAAGGCGGAGGCCGCGGCCCTGTACCGCACCGCGCTGAACAGTGCCGCGGTTGATATGGCGCTGCCGGATGGGAATGTATCCTCGTCCCACATCGTCGCACAGCGCGGGCTGGACAGCCTGGGCGGCACCGAGATCGCTGGCCGCTGATCAGCCGGGGCGCCCATCAACGGGCCTGGTGTGCTTGTCGCGATCTGACCTAACAGGCGCACCCGGCGCGGTGACGGGGCTGAACTGATCGACATGCGTGATCGACGTGGTCGCGGCTGTGTTCTTCGGGGTTGGTTGCTGGCGTCGTGCCGCGACGTGGCGGTTGCGCCGCCAACCCCGGTGCCGTGATTGCGTGAGATGGGCCGGCGCGGCGACGGGACTGGACTGATCGACATGTGCGATCGGCGTGATCGGGGCTGTGCTCTTCAGGGTTGATTGCTGGCGTCGCGCTGCGACCGGCCTGTTGCCCCACCATTCCCTGCGCCGGTGATTGCGCGAGATGAACGAGCACCCGCCGGTGGGCGACGGCGGGTAGGCCAGCGATGCTCGTTCGGGTTGCGGGCATGTCGGGCCGCTGCCGTGGCCTCGCGAGGCGGGGTAGGTGGGCTGTCGAGGGCTTGCCCTGATAGGCGGGGTCGTTGTTGCGCACCGGGCGGATGTGGAGCGCGTCAACGGCGCCGTTCGAGATGGTGCAAATTGCCGCTCCTGGGTGCCGACCGGTTTTGAGCGTTTCGTTTCTCGGGCCGGGGGCCAGCGGAGCCTTCGCCGTGACTGCTCGTGAAGTGAATAGCCGCTGGCTGTGAAGCGGCGTGCGTCAGCGCGGGGGCGGGCGGGCGCGCGTTCGTCGCATTCACCTGTTCTTTACCTTCGCGTGGGTAGAAACAGCCCGTGCTTCTAGCCGAGCACTTCTCTCCCTAGTTTTTCTGCCCTCTAGCCAGGGCGACCTTGGCCGTTCGGTGATGCGAACGGCCATTTTCTTTGCCCAATTCCTTGCATCCGGCGGCCGATGCGCCTAGCGGGCGCGCGATCATGTCCAGCGATCAACCTTCTGCCGTCGTCCTCGTTTCGGGCGGCCTCGACTCGATGATTTCGGCCGCGCTTGCGCGTGAGGCCGGATATCGCGTCTTCGCTCTTTCGGTCGACTACAACCAGCGTCATCACGTGGAACTGGCGGCCGCACGTCGGATCGCCAGCGCATTGGGCGCCGTGCGCCATGTCATTCTTCCGATCGATCTTTCAGCTTTCGGCGGGTCGGCGCTGACGGCCGATATCGACGTGCCCAAAGACGGTGTCGGCGCAGGCGTGCCGGTCACCTATGTTCCGGCGCGCAACACGGTGTTTCTCAGCCTGGCGCTGGCCTGGGCGGAGGCGGCGGGCGCCCGCTCGCTCTTCATCGGCGTCAATGCGCTCGATTATTCAGGATACCCCGATTGCCGCCCGGAGTTCATCGCTGGGTTCGAGCGCCTGGCGGAACTCGCCACCAAAGCCGGGGTGGAAGGCGAGGCTTTCCGCATCCACGCGCCGCTGCAGCATATGACCAAGGCGGATATCGTGCGCGAAGGCAATCGGCTGGGCCTCGATCTGGGGCTGAGCTGGTCGTGTTACGATCCGACGCCGGCTGGCACGCATTGCGGATTGTGCGACAGCTGCCGGCTTCGCCACAAAGGCTTCGCGGATGCCGGGATCCCCGACCCGACGGTCTATGCGGTGACCCCGCCGGCGCCCTGACATGAGCTACGCCGTCAAAGAAATGTTCCTGACGCTGCAAGGTGAGGGCGTTCAGGCGGGGCGGCGCGCCGTGTTCGTGCGCTTCGCCGGGTGTAATCTGTGGTCCGGCCGGGAGCAGGATCGGGCAAGCGCCATCTGCCGGTTCTGCGACACCGATTTCGTCGGCATGGACGGGCTTGGCGGCGGGCGATTTGCTGACGCGGCAGCGCTGGCCGAAGCGGTGGTCCAGATGTGGGACGGCGGCGAGACGGATCGTTTCGTCGTGCTGACCGGTGGCGAGCCTATGTTGCAGGTGGACGATGCGCTCATCGACGCCCTGCACGATGCCGGCTTTTTCATCGCCATCGAGAGCAACGGCACGCTTCCGGTTCACCCGCGCATCGACTGGGTGTGTATCAGCCCCAAGGCTGGGAGCGAGACGGTGCAGCGTGCCGGAGACGAGTTGAAACTGGTGTGGCCGCAGCCGGGCAGCGACGTGGTCGCGATGGAAGGCTGGGATTTCCGCCACTTCCTGATCCAGCCGCTGGATGATCCAAACGCCGCGGCCAATCAGGATGCGGCGATGGCGCTGGTAATGGAGCGGCCGCGCTGGCGGCTGTCGCTGCAGACGCATAAAATGTTGGGATTGCGCTGAGCGTCGCCGCCGTTGGCTGAGCTGGATTGCTGATGCGACGTGCGATGGTGATCGACTCGGGCTGATTCTTCTTCCCCGGGGTAGGTGGGCTCTTTGAGAGAGGCTTCCGCTGCGCGGCGTGGAACTGGTAGTCCAAGCTGGCGAGTTCGCCCGCCCGGGATCCCGGCGCAACGCGAGAGCTCTGTGTAATTCCCCCTCGTCATGCCAGGCACATCCCGAAGTTTGCCAAGCCGCAAACCTCAAGCCGTTGCGTTCGTGGAGCATTGGATCCCGGCGCAAGGCCGGGATGACGAAGCTTGTGGGGGAGCCGCAGCGGTCCCGCACAGGGCCGTAAAGATGCAGCTTGCGGCGGGGCGCCAAGGTGCTCTCAGAAAGGCCGCGGTGACGCAGCTTGTGCGGCGACTTATCGGATCTCGCGAAAGTCTCCGGCCATGGCCGGACCGGCGCCACAGACCTCGTGCTGCAATCCTTTTGACGGGACGTTACGCCGCCGCAGCCTTGGCCGACCGCAGATCTTCGACAAAGCGGGAGAATTCACTCGTGCGCGCTGCTTCGTCGGGGAGGCGCAGCAGATAGCTTGGGTGGACCGTGATCCACGCCTCGCCGGCGTCGCCGGGCAGCCGCTTGGCTTGGCCGCGCTCGCGGCTGATCGTCATGACCTTGCCGAACAGCGAGCGTGCGGCGGTCGCTCCCAGCGCGACAGTGACTTTGGGCCGTACCAGCATCTGTTCCTGCTCGATCCACCAGCGACAGGCTTCGATCTCGCCCCCGTCCGGCTTGGCGTGGATCCGCCGCTTGCCGCGCGGCTCGAACTTAAAGTGCTTCACGGCATTGGTGACATAGGTCTGAGAGCGATCGATGCCGGCCTCGTTCAAGGCGCGATCGAACAATTGCCCAGCCGGGCCGACAAAGGGGTGACCTGACAGGTCTTCCTGATCGCCGGGCTGCTCGCCCACAAACATGATGCTGGCGGAGACGGGGCCTTCGCCGAATACGGTCTGGGTCGCATGCTTGTAGAGGTGACAGCGGGTGCAGCTCATTGCCTCATCCCGAAGCGCCTGCCAGGCGATCTCGCTGTTTCCGCCCGGCGCAACCCGTGCCTTGGCGATCATCCCGCTCTCCCGTGCCTGGGCCGTTGCCAGCAATTCCGGCACCAACGCGGTCTCCGGCATGTTTTTCCAGTATTTGCGCGGCATCTCCTTCAGCATCGCGCCGACCTTCACCCGCGCCGGATTGAAGATGGAGGCGTAATAGGTTTTCCAAACCTCCTCCGTCGGATCCCCCTCCGGCGCATCCGCCTTGGTGGCGCCCGGGCCTTCGCTGAGCGTGCTGCCGTCCCAGTGAAGCGATACCTCAGGGGTGAGGATCGACCAGCGCATGCTGGCGAAGCGGTTGACGAAAAAGGCCGCATTGGCGCGGACGATATGATGCTCCGGCTCGAACCAGGCGACATAGCGGCTGGCATCGCCCTCCTGCACCTCCCGGAAGCGGAGAAAGGCGCGCATCTTGTGAATGTCTCGCCGGACATGCTTGGCGAGCCCCTCCAGACGGCGGACCAGGGGATCGGCGTGGTCCTCGATCAGGCCGGGCTGGCGCCGTAGCCGTGCGAGCAGGGTATAGAGGAGGGAGAACCGTTCCGGATCGCGATGCAGGATCGCGTTCCGCGCGAGGTCGAGGAACGATCGTGGTACCTTGAAGCCCGCATCGACCGGATCATTGCGCGGCGTGGCGGTGGTGGCGAACAGATCGGCTGGCTGACCGCCGACCTGCCACACCACATCATCGGGCGGAACGCGGGCGCCGATCAGCCCCCGCGCTGCATCGCGCCATGTTTCGAAATCGTCCGGTTCGGAAAGCGTGACGAGCCGCATGGTGGCGTAGTGACCGTTCAGTCGCGCTCGTCGCTGCCCGGCGGATTATCGCGCGCGATCTCCAGCTCGGCGGGTTTGCGCTCCTCGTAGGTGGCCGCCATCTCCTGCTCGGTGGCGTCATCCAGTTCCTTGTCCGCGGCGGGGAACATCTCCTCCTCTTCCTCGTCGATGTGATGTTCGTAGCGATGCCGCATATGGGCGAAACGCTCCTCCCACTCACCAGACCCGAAAGGGAGATCCATCATCTCGCCGAGCAGGTCGTCGACCTCCTTATGTTCGGAGACGGAATGCCGCGCGTCATCGCGCAGATCCGGGTTGCCAAGCATCACGGCATAGAGCGACTCCTCCTCGGCAGCGGCATGGCTCTGCAATTCAAGGCGGAATGTTTCAAACAGGGTGCGGCGCTCCGACGTGTCGCCGGACTGTTCGGACAATTGCTTCAGCATCGCGCGCTGCTTGTCGTGATCGGCCTTCAGGTCGCGATAGATCTGCGGTTCGGACATGGTGGCGCTCCTCGCTATGCTCGGGAGAACCGGCGAGGGGAGTGCAGGTTGCTGTTGCGATCTGTTTTCAGGCGGTGAGCGCAGTCCGCCGAACGTCCGGCTGAGCACCTTGCATCGCGGCCTCCGCCTGGGCGAGCGCGCGGGCATCGTCCACGTCGAGCCACCAGGTGTCACCAATGTCGACGGCGACAGCCCCGCCGGTATCGGCAAGTGCCTCAACCCCGGCAGAGATCGAGCCGGTTCCGCCGGTGGCGATCACGTGCCGGAGGGCGGCGTGGAAGCGGCCGTCCACGGTGAAGACGCCGCAGTCGAACGCGTCATAGTCCGGCAGATGCTTTCCGATGGCGACGATGCGATCGCCGCTGGTGCGGACGCGGGTGACGTCGTCCAGATCCACCAGCCGGTTGTCGAGCCGCCGGTCGACCGCCAGCGCCAGCGGAGCCGGTGGCGCCGCGATCATGCGTGCGACGATTGCCGGGTCGAACAGGTGATCCGCCATCATCAGCAGGTGGCGCTCCGGCCCGATCGCATCGGCGCCCGTGAGGACGGAATGGCCGTTTGGCAATGCCCAGTCCTGCGTGACCACACAGGTGATCGCGGGATCAAGGGCGTGGAGGAAGCTGGTCAGCCGGGCGCTTTCATGCCCCGTCACCACGACAAAGCTGGTGGCGCCGCCTTCACGCGCAGCAGCGATCACCCGGGCAATGAGCGGCATGCCCGCCACACTGGTCAGAGGCTTTGAGGGTGAAACCTCGCGCAGCCGGCTGCCAAAGCCGGCTGCGACGATCAGGGCTTTCAAGACAATGCGGTCCCTGCTTACTCGGCGGCGAGCCGCGCGTCCGCGTGGATGAAATCGTCCGTCATCTGCGCGGCGATATCATCCGTAAACTGCTCGGGCGGGTGCTTGCAGAAGAAGGCCGATGGGCCGGTGAGCGCCCCTGCGGCGCCGCGCTCCAGGCCGACCTTCACGCAGCGGATCGCGTCCACCACCACGGCGGCGGAGTTCGGCGAGTCTTCCACCGACAGACGCAGCTCAAGGTTCATCGGCACGTCGCCGAACAGATTGCCCTCCAGGCGGAGGAAGCACAGCTTGTTGTCGTGCAGCCACGGAATGTAGTCCGACGGGCCGACATGGATGTTCTCGTCGGCCAGACGCTCGGAAAGGACGGCCTGCACCGCTTCGGTCTTGGACTCCTTCTTGCTCGACAGCCGATTGCGATCGAGCATGTTCATGAAGTCGGTGTTGCCGCCGGTGTTCAGCTGATAGGTGTGATCCACCGTGACGCCGCGCTGGGCGAACAGGTTCGAAAGAACGCGGTGGACGATCGTGGCGCCAACCTGCGCCTTTACGTCATCCCCGATGATCGGCAGACCAGCGTCTGCGAACTTCTTCTCCCACTCCGGGCGGCTGGCGATGAAGACGGGCATGCAGTTGACCACGCCGACACGCGCCTCAAGCGCGCATTCCATGTAGAATTCGGTCGCCTCCTGGCTGCCGACGGGCAGGAAGTTCACGAGAACCTCCGCGCCCGAATCCTTCAGCGCCTGCACGATTTCCGCCTTGGTGGCATCGCGCGTCTCGTCCATCTCGAACCCGCGATCATTGGCCGCGGTGAGCATGTGCGGGGCGACGCCGTCCAGCCGCACGCCCATCTGCACGACCGTGCCGGTTTCCGGCACGTCGGCGTGGAACACCTTGGTGCAATTCGGCTTGGCGAAAATGGCCTTGCCCAGATCGAGCCCGACCTTGCGGGAATCGACGTCGAACGCGGCGACGAATTCCAGATCCGAAACGCGGTAGCCGCCGATCTCCTCATGGATCAGGCCGTGCGCGGTGTTGCTGGCGGCGTAATGATATTTACCCTGAACCAGACTGGATGCGCAGTTGCCGATCCCGATAACCGCCACCTTGATCGTCGCCATTCTGTGAAACCCCAAAGGACCAGAGGTAAGCCCTGGCCATGACAATTGATTTGCAGCGTCGTGACAGATGCGCGACTTCTGTCAAGCGACCCGTGCGGCTGCTAAGGGGAACGCAAGGGGACGCAAAAAGTGACGACGATGGATGTGGGGCCGACAGTGACGGGAAAGCCGCGCGAGCTGCAAGGCTTTCTGAACCGCACGGTTTATCACCCCGCCGCCAAGCGGCTGGCGCGGGCGCTGGTGCCGACTCCGGTGACGCCCAACATGGTATCGGTTTTCGGCGCGCTGATGGTGATCGCGGCGGGGATCCTTTACGCGCGCGTCGGCACCACGGCGGCGATCCTCGCCGGCTTCGCGATCCACCTGTTGTGGCATGTCGTGGATGGTGCGGACGGCGACCTTGCCCGGCTGACCGGACGGGCAAGCGCCAATGGTGAAGTGGTCGACGGCCTTTGCGATTATGGCGGGCACGTCGCGCTGTACGTTCTGCTCGGCAGCGTCCTTGACGATGCATTCGGTGCGGCCGCCTGGCTGATCGTGATCGGAGCGGGGCTATCGCGCGTCGCTCAGTCCATCTTCGCCGAAAGCTCCCGGCGCAGTTATCAATGGTGGGCCTATGGCGTGCCATGGCTTCAGCATGATCGCAGCGCGCCAAAAGGTGTCGGCGGTGCGCTGGGCAGAGCGTATCTGGCGGTGTCCGGCGTCCTGACCGGGGCGACCAGCCGCATCAACGCACTGGTCACCAGCGCCGAGTTCGATCAGGCGGAACGCCAGCGGATCGCGCGACTGGCGCGGGAAGTGGGGCCGTCGTTCCTGCTGCTGCCGGGAATGCTTGGCGCCAATCCGCGCACCATCATTCTGGGGCTCAGCATGCTGGCGGGCAGCCCGTTGTGGTTCTTTCTTGTGGAGATCAGCTTGTTCAACCTGTTGCTCGTCATGGGTGTTGCGCGCCAGCATGCGCAATGCCGCCGTCTCGTCGATCTGATCGGCCGGGGGCGCTACTGATGGCCGGCCTGTGGTTCGAGGAGTTCTCGATTGGGCAGCGATTTGTTCATGAGATCCGCCGCACCGTCATCGAGGCGGACAACATGCTCTTTTCCGCACTGACCTATAATCCGGCGGCGCTGCACATCGACCATGCCTATGCCGCCACGACGGAGTTCGGAAAGCCGCTGGTGAATTCGCTCTTCACCCTTGGGCTGGTGATCGGACTCAGCGTGCAGGACACCACCTTCGGTACGACGGTTGCCAATCTGGGGATGAGCGAGACGGTGTTCCCCAAGCCGGTGTTCGCGGGAGATACCATCCGCGTCGAAACCGAAGTGAAGGGCCTGCGCCCGTCATCGTCGCGGCCGGGGCAGGGGATCGTGACGTTCGAGCATATTGGCATCAATCAGCGCGACGAAATCGTTTGCCGCACCACACGGGCCGCGCTGATGCTGGCAAAGCCTGCTTGACCCGGAACCGGCAAGCGCGGTTGCCGTTTCGAATACGAAACGGGAGACGACGTATGATTCGGTTAATGGCGACGGCTGGCGTGGCGACCTGTGCGCTGGCGCTGGGAGCTTGCGACGAAGGCAAGCTGGAAACGGGCGCGCCGGTCGCTGGCGGTGCCAGCGCGGTGGCGATGATGCGCACCGCAGCGGGCGCCGACGTGGGACGCGCGACTGCCACCGAAGTGTCGGGCGGCCTGCGTATCACGGTGGACGTGAAAGATATGCCGGCGGGTACGCATGGCGCCCATATCCATACGACTGGCAGGTGCGATGCGCCGGGCTTCGAAACGGCAGGCGGGCATTGGAACCCGACCAGCATGAAGCACGGAACGATGAACCCGCAGGGCCCGCACCAGGGCGACATCCCCAATTTGATCATCGATTCAGGCGGCCGCGGCACGGTCGCAGCGACCATTCCGAACGCGACCATGACGGGATTGCTGGACACGGACGGAGCCGCATTCATTGTTCATGCCGGACCGGACGATCTGAAGACCGACCCTTCAGGGAACAGCGGCGGCCGTGTCGCATGCGGCGTGTTCCAGCCGTCGTGAATGAGAAAGGGGCTGTGCCTTTCGGCCAGCCCCTTCATCACCGCTCATATCGTACCGGGTCAGTGACGCGGCGCTGACGTATCAATCCTTGCGAGCAAGGCTGACACCGTAAAGCTCCATGCGGTGATCGACCAGGCGGAAGCCGAGACGCTCCGCAATCTGCTTTTGCAGCAGCTCGAGTTCCGGATCGACGAATTCAATCACCTTGCCGGTTTCCACATCGATCAAATGATCGTGGTGTGCCTCCGGCGAAGGTTCGTACCGGGCGCGACCATCACCGAAATCGTGCCGGTCGAGGATGCCGGCCTCTTCGAACAGACGGACCGTGCGATATACGGTGGCAATGGAAATGCCGGGGTCGATGGCGGAAGCACGCTCATAGACCTTCTCCACATCGGGATGGTCATCGGCTTCGGAGAGAACGCGGGCGATCACCCGCCGCTGTTCGGTGATGCGCAAGCCCTTTTCCTGGCAGAGCGCTTCAAGATCGATCTTGCGTGGCATGTTGCCCATGTAGTGCCGAGAGCCTGTTGCGAAAAGCGTAAACGACTCGCAACAACCTCAGCTTAGCGCGATTGAGTAGCTGTGAGCGTCATAGACCTGGCCGCCCTTGCCCCGGTAATAGCCCCGACGCTCACCACATTTGGCGAAGCCGGTGCCGCGATAGAGCTCCACCGCATTGTTGCCGGCGCGAACCTCCAGGTGGACACGGACGGCACCGCGCTCCCGAGCGTCGGCGAGAATACTGCGCACCAGGGCCGAGCCGACGCCTTGGCGACGGAAGGCGGGCGCAGTGGCCAGCAACAGCAATTCAGCCTCGTCCACGATCGCGCGGGCAAGGGCAAAGCCGGCCGCCTCGCCGTCGACCCGCGCAAGCGTCAGCCACACGCCCGGCATGCCGAGGATCCCAAGGAGCTGGCTGCGCGTCCACGCTTCTCCGAACCGCGGATCGAACGCGCTGGCCATCACCTGCTCGACAGCGCCAAGGTCTGCGGCCGTCCCAGTCACCAATTCCACCATGTGGAGGCGGGTGCTCATGAGGGAAGTTTCGCGTCCGGTGCGCGGCCGTACAGCGGACGTGCGGGCAGAGTGGCGAGATCAACGGGCAGGAGGATGGCGTTCGCGGCCTCGGGCAATGCCTCCCGCGCCGCAACGGAGGGGTCCAGTTGGGTGAGCCAGCGAACGCCGTTTCCCACTGCAGTTCGCCCATTGAGCGCCGCGAGTGCCACATCGGGCCGTAGCGAGGCCAGCGGCTCGGTAGGCATCAGGGGCGAGGCGGTGAACCCTTGCATGAAGACCTCACCGTGCCCGCCTTCAAGCACGACCGCAAGCGGGGCATTTTCGCCAGCAGCAAAGGCGGCCGCAGCGATCAGGGACAGCGACGAATAGCCACGCACCGAAGCATTCCAGCCCACGCCCAGAGCCCGCGCGGCGGCGATCCCCACGCGGATGCCCGTGAAGCTGCCGGGCCCCACATCAACCATGATCTCGTCAGCCCGGCCACCGCCTGGAAGCTGCGCGATCATCGGCACCAGTCGCTCGGCATGACCCCGCCCGACCACATCGTGAATGGCCGCGATGACCTGTCCGCCCTCCCGCAGGGCGACGGAACAGGCGGCAGTGGCGGTGTCGATAACTAGCGTGCGCGGCATCGCGCCCCTTTGCCACCGCCGCGATGCGGCTCAACCCCTAAATCAGCCGAGCATCACGCGATGCGGTTGAACTTTTCGAACGCCGGGCGCGGGCTGCGGGCGAAGATGGTCGACGGATCGCCATAGCCGAGGGTGGAGATGAAGTTGGTGCGGACACCGGGCTGATCGGCAAAGAAGGCCTTGTCCACCTGACCTGCGTCAAACCCGCTCATCGGGCCGGTATCCAGCCCGAGCGCACGCGCGGCGAGGATGAAATAGCCGCCCTGAAGCGAGGAATTGCGGAACGCCGACGCTTCCCGCAGTTCATTATTGCCGTCGAACCAGCTCTTGGCATCGGTATGCGGAAACAGCTCCGGCAGGTGTTCGTGGAAGTTCACGTCCATGCCGATGACAACCGAGACAGGCGCCTTGCGGATCTTGTCCGCATTGCTGTCGCTGGCGCAGGCGGCAAGCTTCTCCTTCGCTTCGTCGCTGACGCACCAGACCAGCCGGGCGGGAAGCTGATTGGCGCTGGTCGGCCCCATTTTCATCAGATCCCAGATGGCGCGCAGCTGATCTTCGCCGACCGGCTGATCGGTGAAGCCGTTGTAGGTGCGGCCGGCACGGAACAGCTGGTCCAGCGCGGCATCGTCAAGCGGGGCGGCCATCTTCAGTCCTTGTCTCGATTGCAGGATGTCGGTTTGAGGGTGTCGACCGTGGGGATCAGGTGTTGGTGAGGACATCAATCCGCCGAACGGGCGCGTGCTAGGCGCACCCGCTGCGGCGCCCGATCAGATCGCCCGAACCTCGGTGACTTCCGGCACGTAATAGCGCAGCAGCTGTTCGATGCCGTTCTTCAGCGTTGCCGTGGAAGAGGGGCAGCCCGAGCAGGCGCCCTGCATCCGCAGATAGACCTTGCCCTTGTCGAACCCGCGATAAACGATGTCACCGCCATCGTTCGCCACCGCCGGGCGCACGCGCGTGTCGATCAATTCCTTGATCTGGGCGACGATTTCCGCGTCGGCGGGATCATCGTCGTAATGCTCCTCGGCGGGCGGCACGGAGAAGCCGGCCGATGCCTGACGGAACAGCGGCATCTGTGCGGTGAAATGATCCATCAGAATGGCAAGCACGTCGGGCTTCACGTCCCGCCAGTCGCTTCCCGGTGCGATCGTCACCGAGATGAAGTCCCGACCGAAGAATACGCCGCTGACATCGCCCAGATCGAACAGCGCGGTCGCGAGCGGCGAAGCCTCTGCCTCCTCCGGATTGGCGAAGTCCCGCGTGCCGGCATCCATGACGATGCGGCCCGGCAGGAATTTAAGGGTGGCCGGGTTCGGCGTCGGTTCGGTCTCGATCAACATAAACTGCATGTGGCGTGCGGGACTGGACCGATCAAGCGGGCGCACGGAAAGGAAAGGTTTCCGGTCGCGCAATCTCCCTGCGTTCGATAGCGGTGAGCGCCATGGAGCCTGACCGGATTTCGCCAGCGGCCGCGCGCCGCATCGCTCTTGCGGCGCAAGGATTTGGCGCACGTCGCCCGGATCATGTCTCCCCCGTCCATCTGCGGCGTACGCTCGACCGGCTGGCGCTGCACCAGATCGACAGCGTCAACGTCCTTGCGCGCGCCCATTATCTGCCGGCCTTTTCGCGCCTGGGCGGCTATGACCGCGATCTGTTCGACAAAGCGGCATGGGGCGCACGATCGCAGCGGCGCATGTTCGAATATTGGGCGCATGAGGCGTCGCTGCTGCCGCTGAACCTTCATCCCCTGCTTCGCTGGCGCATGGCGCGCGCCGATCGCGGGCTGCTCCGGTCCGAGGCCATGCGGCGGTTTGCGACGGAGCGGCGGCCCGAGGCGATGGCGTTGCTGGCGCGCATCCGCAGCGAGGGCGCGATGGCGGCGTCCGACGTGGAAAGCAGCCGGACGGGATGGTGGGAATGGAGCGGGGCGAAGACCGCGCTCGAGTGGCTGTTCTATGCCGGCCATGTCACGACGGCCACCCGGCGACGCGGGTTCGAGCGGGTGTATGACGTTCCCGAGCGCGTGCTGCCGAGCGCCGTGCTTGACCTGCCGACCCTGGACGAAGCGAGCGCTCATGCAGCCTTGGTGGAACGCGCGGGTCGCGCACTTGGGATCGCCACCGCGGGGGAGTTGCGCGATTACTTCCGCCTGACGCCGGCCGATGCGTCCGCCGCCATCGCGCGGTTGGTGGAGGAGGGTGTGTTCCGCCCGGTAACCGTGGAGGGCTGGCCGGCGGCGTACCTGCATCACGCCGCGAAGCGCCCGCGCCGGATCGAAACGCAGGCGCTGCTCGCGCCGTTCGACCCGCTGATCTGGGAGCGGGCCCGTACGGAAAGGCTGTTCGGATTTCGATACCGGATCGAGATCTACGTGCCGGCGGAGAAGCGCCGCTGGGGTTATTACGTGCTGCCCTTCCTGCTGAACGAGCAGATCGTGGCGCGTGTCGACCTGAAGGCGGATCGCGACGGGGGCCGGCTGCTGGTGCGGGCCTGCCATATTGAACCGGGCGCGCCGGGCACCGCGATGGACCGGCTGGAGGAAGAGTTGCAGACCATGGCGACATGGCTCGGCCTGGATGTGGTGGCGCGCTGACGCGGGGCGGGCGCCAGGCCAGGCGCGTGCCCGGCTTTCAGAAGTCCATTTGCTTGATGGCGGCATTCCAGGCGGCGATGTTGTCGCGCGCTTCCTGCACGAAGGCAGAGCGACGGACGATGCCCAGAAACATGTCCGCAATCCACTTGCCCGGGTTGCGGAGCGGCCGTTCGAACTGGATCAGCAGGACCACGCGGGTACCATCCGTCTCGTTCCACACCTCGTGATCATAGGTGTCGTCGAAGACCAGGGTTTCGCCTTCGCTCCAGCGGACCACGCGCCGATCGACGCGCATGCGCACGTCGCCATCACGCGGCACGATCAGGCCGAGGTGACAGGTGATCAG
This sequence comes from Sphingomonas sp. OV641, assembly GCF_900109205.1. Taxonomy (NCBI): domain Bacteria; kingdom Pseudomonadati; phylum Pseudomonadota; class Alphaproteobacteria; order Sphingomonadales; family Sphingomonadaceae; genus Sphingomonas; species Sphingomonas sp. OV641. The sequence continues at coordinate 720,346 of NZ_FNZB01000001.1, forward strand.
CCCCTTGGAGACGCCGCGATGCGCCGGAATGTGCGTGCCCGGCGCGAGGATCGAGAAAAAGGCGCTGTTCAGCCCCGGAATCTGCTTCACCAGCGCGCTCGTCACCGGGCAACGTGCGGCATTGTCGTCGATGCGGTAGCCGTAGCCCCAGAGGAAGAACGAGCGCCACATGCCCAGTTGCGCGATGGAGCGGTGATCGGGCGATATCGTGGCGAGGCTGGGGGACGCATCGCCCTGCAACGCCACCTGCATGGCCTCCGCCCGAATGTCCTGCCAGTGATCGCGCAGGAGCTGCGTCCAGGGAAAGGTGCGCACGTCCAGCACTGGATCGTTGGGAACGAGCGAGGATGAGGCGATCAGGCTGTCGAACACACCGCGCAGGTGCTTGCCCAGCCGGATGATGAGCGGGCGGTTCGGCTCTGCCTTCATCTCCGGTGGCAGCTTGCCCAATATCGGTGTGTCGGCGCCCGGGCGATCGGCAAAGCCGCGGGGCGGATCGCCGAGGATGGCGCCTGCCATCATTGCGGATCGCACGCCATAATCCTGACGCATCTCGTTCCGGGTCTGGATGATGGTCCCCACGTCGCTTTCCCGCTCTTTTCCTCAAGGCCGCTTGCATCTTGCTGGTGCAATTCAACCGCTCGGGCCGCGATCCTAGGGGCGATTCGGGTCTAAAACATGGCATTTAGACGGTGATCGAAAGATCGCCGCCGGGTGTGGCGGCGATGCTTCGAGCAGGCTAGAAGCCGGGCCATGATCCGCTTCCCGCGCGCACTTTCTGCGCCGTTCGCCGCTCTTCCGCTCCTTGCCATCGTTGCCGTTCCGGCCATCGGCCAGCAGGCTGCGCCAAAGGCCGGCGCCGTCGCTGCCGTCGCCCGTACCTCGCCGAAACCGCCCACGCCGACACCGCCCGCGCAGGGCACGATCGTCGATCCCGCGACGATCACGGTCGATACCGCGCCATGGCTATTCAAGGGATCGGACATTCCGCCCGATCGAGCCTGGAACTTCGGCGCTCTGCCGAACGGGCTGCGTTATGCCGTGCGCAAGAACGGCGTGCCACCCGGGCAGGTCGCCGTTCGCGTGCGGATCGACGCGGGATCTTTGAACGAGACCGATGACGAGCGCGGTTATGCGCATTTGATCGAGCATCTGTCGTTCCGCGGTTCGAAGTACGTGCCCGACGGAGAGGCAAAGCGCGTATGGCAACGGTTCGGCGCCACGTTCGGCTCGGACTCGAACGCTCAGACCACGCCGACGCAGACCGTCTACAAGCTCGATCTGCCGGCGGCGACCGAGGCAAACCTCGACGAAAGCCTCAAGATCTTCGCCGGCATGATGTCCGAACCGGGCATCAACGCGCAGGGCCTCGCGGCCGAGCGGCCGGCGGTCCTGGCCGAACAGCGCGAGGCACCGGGGCCTCAGGTGCGGCTGTCCGATGCGCGCAACGCCCTGTTCTTCGCCGGACAGCCGCTTGCCGACCGGTCTCCGATCGGGAACGTCAAGACGCTGGAGGCCGCGACGCCGGCGAGCGTGCTGGCTTTCCACCGGCGTTGGTATCGCCCGGCACGTACCGTGGTGATCATCTCCGGCGACATCGATCCGGCCACGGCCGCCCGCCTCGTCGTTAAGAATTTCGGGGGCTGGGAGGGTGTCGGCGCCGATCCGGCAGAGCCGGACTTTGGAAAGCCTGATCCGAAGGGGACGCCGACGGCGGCGATCAACGAGCCGTCCATTCCGCCATTGGTCGTCACTGCGGTCCTTCGCCCGTGGACCTATCGTGATGATACGATCATCTTCAATCAGAAGCGGCTGGTCGATCTCGTCGCGATGCGCGTGATCAATCGCCGGCTGGAAAACCGCGCGCGGCAGGGCGGCAGCTTCCTTCAGGCCAGCGTGAATCTTGAGGATGTCGCACGGTCGGCAAACGGCACCTTCGTCAGCATCCTGCCGATCGGAGATGATTGGGAGGCGGCGCTGAAGGATGTGCGCGCGGTCATCGCCGACGCGATGACCACGGCGCCCAGCCAGGCGGAGATGGACCGCGAGACGGCCGAGTTCGAAGGCGCGATGCGCAATGATGTCGAGACGGCGCGGGTCGAGGCCGGTGCAAAACAGGCCGACGACATGGTGCAGGCGCTCGACATCCGCGAGACGGTCGCGGGGCCGCAGGAATCCTACAACATCTTCCTCGACGCCAAGAAGAAGGGGATGTTTTCCGCTTCGGCAGCGTTGGAGTCGACCCGCCGGGTGTTCCAGGGTGATGCCGAGCGCGCTTTGGTGAACACCCGTGCGGCGGATCCGGGCGCGGCGGCGAAGCTGGCGGCCGCGCTGACCGCCGACGTGTCCAAGCTCGCCGGCCGCCGCACGCGGCAAACGAAGGTCAACTTCAAGGACCTGCCCAAGCTGGGGACGCCGGGCACGGTGGCCACGCGAGAGGCGATCGCAGATCCGGGCGTCGAGAAGGTGACTTTCTCGAACGGCGTGCGCATGCTGATGTACGCCAACGGATCGGAGACCGGGCGGGTGTATCTGCGCGTGCGCTTTGGCCGGGGCTATGGCGCGCTGCCGGCCGACAAGGCCACGGCTGCCTGGGCCGCGGAGAGCGCGCTGGTGCAGAGCGGGATCGGCAAATGGGACCAGGGCGACCTGGACGTGCTGACCACTGGCCGTCGCATGGGGCTGGGCTTCGACATCACTGACGACGCGTTCGTCCTGAACGCCATCACCACGCCGGGAGACTATGCGGACAATCTGGCGCTGATGGCGGCGAAGCTTGCCGCGCCGCGCTGGGATGCGGCGCCGGTGCTGCGCGCCAAGGCCGGTGCGCTGGCGGGCTATGCCGGGTTTGACTCCTCGCCCGATGGCGTTCTTTCGCGCGATCTCGAGCGCAAGCTGCGCGCCGGGGATCCGCGTTGGGGGCCGCCGACGCGCGAGGAGATCGAGGCGCTGACGCCGGAAGCGTTCCGTAAGCTTTGGGAGCCGTTGCTGGCGACGGGCCCGATCGAGGTGGACGTGTTCGGAGACGTGAAGGCGGACGAGGCAGTCGCCGCGGTCGCCCGAACCTTCGGCGCGCTCAAGCCGCGTACCGAAGCGCCGCTGGTCGCATCGGATGTGGCCTTCCCGGCCCATAACGACCGCCCCGAGGCGTTGACCCACGAAGGCGCGGACACCCAGGCTGCTGCCGTGATCGCCTGGCCCACGGGTGGCGGCACGCAGGGGATTGCCGAAAGCCGCCGGCTGGAGATCCTCGCCGCGATCTTTGGCGATCGCCTGTTCGATCGCCTTCGTTCGGTCGCGGGTGCCAGCTACAGCCCCAGTGCGCTCAGCCAGTGGCCGCTCGGGCTGAACAGCGGCGGGCGCGTGCTCGCCGTCGGCCAGGTCGCACCGGAGAACGTCGACCTGTTCTTCAAGCTGAGCCGGGAGATCGCGGCCGAACTCGTCACCACGCCGGTGACGGAGGATGAGCTGCGCCGGGCGATCGGGCCGATGATGCAGTATCTGGCGCGCGCATCCTCGGGCAACCAGTTCTGGCTGCTGCAGGTGAGTGGCGGCGCTTATGACGCGAACCGCCTAGCGGGCGCGCGAACCTTGGTCAGCGACTATATGTCGATCACTCCGCAGACGTTGCAGGCCACGGCTGCCAAATACCTGCGGCCGGAGCGGGACTGGACGCTCACGGTTCTGCCGAAAGACAAGGCCAAGTAATCAACGAGCCCGGCCGCCCCGCATGACAGGGTGGCCGGGCGCGACGGCGATCGGTCTTCGACGAGTCCGGGCGCGCGCCTGGTTCGTTCAGCCCTTGTAGAGTGCTTCGAGACGCTCGCCATAGATCTTGCGCAGCACATGGCGACGGATCTTCAGGCTGGGCGTCAGCTGCTCGTTCTCAATGGTGAAGGGCTCGTCGGCGAGCATGAAGCGCCGGACACGCTCCGTTACCGACAGATCCTTGTTCGTACGCTCAACCGCCTGCCCGATGGCGGAACGGTAAGCGGCATTCGCGGCGAGCGCCGATGGATCATTGCTGATCCCGTTGGTCGTACAGAATTCGCGCGTCCAGTCCGGATCGGGCACGATGACGGCCACCATATGCGGCTTGCGATCGCCGGCGATCATCGCCTGCATGATCTCGGGCTGCAGCGTCAGCATGCCCTCGACCTTTTGCGGCGCGACATTGTCGCCCTTGTCGTTGATGATCAGGTCCTTCTTGCGGTCCGTGATCTTGATCCTGCCGGCCGTATCGATCACCCCGATGTCGCCGGTGTGCAGCCATCCGTCCTGCAACACCCGTGCGGTTTCGCTGGGGTTGCGCCAATAACCGTGCATCACCAGTTCACCGCGTACGAGGATCTCGCCATCCTCGGCAAGGCGCACTTCCGTCATGGGCAATGGCGGGCCGACGCTGTCGACGGTGACGCCGACCTTGGGACGGTTGCAGGAGATGACGGGCCCTGCCTCCGTCTGGCCGTAGCCCTGGAGAAAGGTGACGCCCAGCGACTGGAAGAAGATGCCGACTTCCGGGGTGAGCGGTGCGCCGCCGGAAACCATCGCCTTCATGCGGCCGCCGAACTTCTTCGCGATCTTCGGCTTGAACACGGCATCGACCAGCAGCGCCTTTGGCCGATCGCTGAGCCGCAACGTACCGGCGGCACGCTTGGCCCCGATGTCCAGCGCCGCGCCGAGCAGGCGCTGCGACAGGCCGCCCTGTTTGTCGATCGCCTTGCTGATCCGCACGCGAAGCACCTCGAACAGGCGCGGCACGACGAACATGATGGTGGGGCGAACCTCCTCCATGTTCGCGGCGAGCTTCTCCAGCCCTTCGGCGTAGTAGATCTGACCACCCATGGCGATCGGCAGCATCTGTCCGCCGGTATGTTCATAGGCGTGGCTCAAGGGGAGGAAGGAGAGGAACACCTCCTCGCCCCAGCCCAGATCCTCCGAAATGACATTGGCGCAACCGGCGATGTTGTGGAGGATCGCGCCATGGTGCTGCATCACGCCGCGCGGCGCGCCGCCTGTGCCCGAGGTGTAGATGATGCAGGCGGTATCGTCCCGGCCGAAGCCTGCGCCGGCCGCGATCACCGCAGGCGGCGTGTCATGTTCCTTGATGAGGCCAGCCCAGCTGCAACTGCGCACGCCGGAGGGGCGGGGGCGAAGCTGATCAAAGGCGATCACCGTTTCGACGTGCGTGGTGCGCAGCACTGCCTTCAGCAGCGTATCGGCGAGCTTCTGCGTCGAGACGATCACCGCGCGCGCACCCGAATTCTCGATGATATGGGCGTGATCGCGTTCAGTGTTGGTGATGTAGGTCGGCACGGTGATGCACCCCGCCGCCATGATGGCGAGATCGCTGATGCACCATTCCGGCCGGTTCTCGCTGACCAGCATCACCCGATCGCCCCGGCTAAGGCCGATCGACTTGAGCGCGGTCGCCAAGCTTGCCACTTGCCGGGCGGCCTCAGACCAGCTGATCGGCTGCCACGCGCCGTCCCGCTTCGCCCAGAGGAAGGGCACATCGCCCTTTTGCTCCGCACGGGTGAAGAACATCGTCACCAGATTCGGGAAATGTTCGAGCTGGCGTGGCGCCATGTTCCTCTCCGCTTCTTTTCTTCTTGTACGGTTTACTGGCGCAGCGCCGTTCCGACGCTGCGCGGATCGGGCGCGCCGATCCATCCAGCCGCGGTCTTTTCTGCGGCATTGGCCTTGAGGCCGAGACGCCCGACCGACACCTTGTGCCCCATCGCCTCCAGCGCGGGCTTCATGGCCGGCAAGCTGGTGCCCTGTTCGAGAACCAGCCCGTCCTTGTTGAAATAGATGAGGCCAAGACCAAGGGCTTCCTTCGCCGGCAGCTTCCAGTCGAGATGGGCGATGATCGCCTTCGTCACCTGCATCAGGATCGTCTTGCCGCCTGCGGCGCCAACGGTGAAGATCGGCGCGCCGCTTCCATCATACACGATCGTCGGGGCCATGGACGAAAGCGGCCGCTTTCCGCCCTCCACGCGGTTGGCGACGGGCGCGCCGTTCTTTTCGGGCGCGAGGCTGAAATCGGTCAGCTCGTTGTTGAGCGCGAAGCCGTTGGCGATCAGCTGGCTGCCGAACGGGCCTTCGATCGTCGAGGTCATGGTGGCGATGTCACCCTTGGCGTCGATCGCGACAAAATGCGTGGTGCCGGGCACTTCCTGCTGCGGCGCATAGGTACGCGGCTTGGCGCCCGGCGGCGTGCCGGGTTCGTATGTGCCGAGCGCGCGTGTCTCGGAGATCAGACCCGACCGCTGGGCGATATAGCCCTTGTCGATCAGCCCGGCGACCGGCACGTCCACGAAGTCGGTGTCGCCGAGGTACAACTCACGATCGGCATAAGCGAGCTGCATCGCTTCGCCGATCAGATGCCAGGCGACCGGCGAGTCCTTGCCCAGCCTGGCGAGGTCGAACCGCTCGAGCATGCCCAGCATCTGGAGTACGGTTGTCGCGCCCGACGAGGGCGGTGCCATGCCGCAGATCTTGTAGTCGCGGTACGTGCCACAGACCGGCGGGCGCTCCTTGGCCTGATAGGCGGCAAGATCGGCCGCCGTCATGTCGCTGGGCGCGATCCTGGTGGCCGTGACGGCGTTGATCAGGGCCTTGGCATTCTGCCCCGTGTAGAAGGCGTCGGGACCATCGGCCGCGATCTTGCGCAGCAACTTGCCCAACGCGGGGTTGGTAACGGTTTCGCCCTCGACCAGCGGCTTGCCGTTTCTGGTGTAAAGCGCGGCCGCCTCCGGAAAGCGCCCGCCCGCCGCGCCGGTGCCGGTGGACGTGCCACCCTCGGGCCCGGCCACAGCGGTGCTGCCGCCGCCCCACAATGGCGCCAGGTTCGTGCTGGCGGCGGCGAGCGGGCGCGTCACCTTGTAGCCGCCCTCGGCAAGGCGGATGGCGGGGGCGAACAGCGCTTTCCAGCGCAGCTTGCCCCACTTCTTGTTGGCCAATGCCGCCAGCCTAACATTGCCGGGAACGCCGACCGACTTGCCGCCCGGAAACGCCTGAATGAAGGGCAGCGGCTTGCCGTCCGCGCCCACGAACCGCTGCGGCGTGGCGGCGGCGGGCGCCTTTTCGCGGCCATCGATCGTCTCCAGCGGGCCGTTCGCCGTCTGGTGCAGCATGAAACCGCCGCCGCCGATGCCGCTCGATTGCGGCTCCACCACGGTGAGCGCGAGCATCATCGCGACGGCGGCGTCCGCGGCGGAACCGCCGGCGTTCAGAATCTCGAGCCCGGCCTCGGTGGCGCGCGGATCGGCGGAAGTCACCACCCCCTGCGCCTCCGCAACGTCCGGTGCGATGAGGGCGATGGGGGCGAGCAGAGCGGTGAGCGCCAACAGGTTTTTCATGGCCGCGGACCCTATCGGCGCCTTTCCCTGCGTCAACCGGCGCCGACGGCCTCGGTTATCGACCCATAGCCGTCACGCCGAAGCAGCGCGGCGAGATCGCGAAGGATGCGGGTGGGCAGGCCGGGCCCGGCATAGACCATGGCGCTGTAGAGCTGAACGAGGCTGGCGCCGGCGCGAATTCGTTCATACGCCTCCGCCCCGCTGCCGATGCCGCCAACGGCGATCAGCGGAACGGCAGCGCCGGTCGCGACGCGGAAATCCCGGAGCTTCTGGCGTGCCAATGTGGCGAGAGGCGCACCGGAGAGGCCGCCGCTTTCGCTTGCATTGGTTGAGGCGAGCGGAGGGCGAGAAATCGTCGTGTTGCCGATGATGAGCGCATCCAGCCTGTTGTCGATCACCGCGCGGGCGATGTCATCGATCGCGGGGCCATCCAGATCGGGTGCGACCTTCAGGAACAAGGGTCGGGTGCCCGCCGCGGCACGCGTGGCGGCGAGCAGATCGCGCAGCGCGCTGCCATGTTGCAGATCGCGCAGTCCTGGCGTGTTGGGGGAGCTGATGTTGATCGTGACGTAATCGGCGACCTTGGCTGCGGCGGTTACCCCGGTCACGTAATCGGCGATGCGGTCGCCCGCGTCCTTGTTCGCGCCGACATTCAGGCCCAGCACGCCGCGCCGGCTGACCGGCAATCGCCCAAGCGCCGCTTGGAGGCCGCCATTGTTGAAGCCCATGCGGTTGATCACCGCCTCGTCTTCGATCAGCCGGAACAGGCGAGGCTTTGGATTGCCGGGCTGGGGCAAAGGCGTGAGCGTGCCGACTTCCACAGCGCCGAAGCCGAGCGCGTGCAGCCCAGCGACCGCCTCGCCGTCCTTGTCCACACCGGCGGCGAGCCCAAGTGGGTTGGCGAAGCGGATACCGGCCACGGTCGTGGCGAGCGCCGGATCGGCGACCTCGCGAGCGCCCGGCGTGCCCAGACGGCCCCAGAGCGCAAGGCCGCGGATCGTGAGGCGGTGGGCACGCTCGGCATCGAGCGCGAACAGGGCGGGGCGCATCGGAAAGGTCATTGCGGTCCGGTGCCCATGATCGGGCGCGAAGATCAAGGGGGCTGGCGCAGGGAGAACGGCCAAAATCGCGGGTTGATTTCCCGGCCTCTCACGCCCATTTGGCAATCAGAACGATTTAGTCCGATTTGAGAACCGCTCGCAATATGCGCCTGTCCAGCCTTGCCGATTATGCCGTCGTCATGATGACGGCCGCGGCGCGCCATTGCGGCGGGCTGGCGCGTGTCAATGCGACCAGTCTGGCGCAGGAGACGGGCGTGCCGCTTCCCACCGCGCAGAAGCTGGTGAGCAGGCTGTCCTCCGCCGGACTGATTGAAAGCACGCGCGGCACCGGCGGCGGCTTCCGCCTGTCGCGCCCGCCGGCGACGATCACGCTGGCTGACATCATCGAGGCGGTGGAGGGGCCGATCGCGCTCACCACCTGTGTCGATACGGCGCAGCATGATTGCGCGCTGGACGGCAGTTGCCGCGTAAAGCCGCATTGGGCGGTGGTGAACAATGCGGTGCGCGGCGCGCTCGCCGGCATTACGCTGACCCAGCTCACCGCCACCACGCCGATCGTTCCTCCGACCGAGGCACGAACCATGACCGACATGAAAGTGGACGCCTGACATGGCCACCAAGAACGCCGAGGCGCTCGCCGCGGTATCCAAGAAGTACGAATGGGGCTTCGCCACCGAGGTGGAGCAGGACTTCGCGCCCAAGGGGCTGAACGAGGACACCGTTCGCTACATCTCCGCCAAGAAGGGCGAGCCCGAGTGGATGCTCGACTGGCGGCTGAAGGCGTTTCGCAAGTGGCTGACGATGGAATCGCCGGACTGGGCGAAGCTCGACATTCCGCCGATCGACTATCAGGACGCTTATTATTACGCGGAGCCCAAGCAGAAGAAGACCATCGCGTCGCTTGACGAGCTCGATCCGGAAATTCGCCGGACCTATGAGAAGCTGGGCATCCCGATCGCCGAGCAGGAAGTGCTCGCCGGCGTCGAGGGCGCGCGCAAGGTCGCGGTCGACGCGGTATTCGACAGCGTCTCCGTGGCGACCACGTTCCGTGAGGAGCTGAAGGCCGCGGGCGTCATCTTCCTGTCGATCTCGGAAGCGATCCGCGAATATCCCGAGCTGGTGAAGAAGTGGCTCGGCAAGGTCGTGCCGCAGCATGACAATTACTTCGCCACGCTCAACAGCGCGGTCTTCTCCGATGGCACGTTCGTGTACATTCCGGAGGGCGTGCGCTGCCCGATGGAGCTGTCGACGTATTTCCGCATCAATGCCGAGAATACCGGCCAGTTCGAGCGCACGTTGATCGTCGCCGACAAGGGCGCGTACGTCTCGTACCTTGAGGGCTGCACCGCGCCGATGCGCGACGAGAACCAGCTCCATGCCGCGGTGGTGGAGCTGGTCGCGCTCGACGATGCCGAGATCAAATATTCGACCGTGCAGAACTGGTATCCCGGCGACGAGAACGGCCTGGGCGGGATCTACAATTTCGTTACCAAGCGCGCGCTCTGCCAAGGCAAGAACAGCAAGGTCAGCTGGACTCAGGTCGAGACTGGTTCTGCGGTGACGTGGAAGTATCCGAGCTGCGTCCTTGCGGGCGATGGCAGCGTCGGTGAGTTCTATTCGGTCGCGGTGACCAACAATCGCCAGCAGGCGGATACCGGCACCAAGATGATCCACCTGGGCAAGAACACCCGCTCGACCATCGTGTCGAAGGGGATCAGCGCCGGCCGTTCGGACAATACCTATCGCGGGCTGGTGCGGGTCGCGCCGACCGCAGAGGGCGTGCGCAACTTCACGCAGTGCGACAGCCTGCTGCTGGGTGACCAGTGCGGCGCGCATACCGTGCCCTATATCGAGGTGCGCAACCCGAGCGCGCAGATCGAGCATGAGGCGACGACGTCCAAGATCAGCGAGGACCAGCTGTTCTATGCGATGAGCCGCGGGCTGGATCAGGAAGCCGCCGTGGCGCTGATCGTCAACGGCTTTGCGCGCGAGGTGCTTCAGCAACTGCCGATGGAATTTGCCGTCGAGGCGCAGAAGCTGCTCGGCATCAGCCTTGAGGGTTCGGTGGGATGATCGCGCTTGCGTTCGCACTCGTGGCCGGGTGGTCCGACGTGGAGCCTGCCGAGCTCAATGATTATGTCGACTGCCTCTACAACGGCACCGAGATCCGCCAGCTCTTGACGAAGAACGGGAGACGAGCGCGGGGCGCGGCCGTTGAGGCGCAGTTACGTAGTTGTTCGCGATTGCGGGCTGCCGGAGTGAAGTCGCTCCCATTTTACCAGCCGCGATTCCAGATGATCGACGCAAATTTCAGGAAGTCGGTTTTAGATGCTAAAGATTGAAAACCTCCACGCCGAGATCGACGGCAAGCCAATCCTCAAGGGCCTCAGCCTTTCCGTGAATGCGGGCGAGATCCACGCGATCATGGGGCCGAATGGCGCTGGCAAATCGACGCTCGGTTATGTTCTTGGCGGTCGGCCGGGCTATGAAGTGACCGAGGGCAGCGTGACCTTTGACGGGGTCGACCTGCTCGAGCTGGAGCCGAATGAGCGCGCCGCGGCGGGGCTGTTCCTTGGCTTCCAATATCCGGTCGAGATCCCGGGCGTGTCGAACGTCCAGTTCCTGCGCGAGAGCCTGAACGCGCAGCGTGCCGGGCGTGGCGAGAAGCCGCTGTCGGGCGGCGAGTTCCTGAAGCTGGCGCGCGCGCAGGCCGATGCGCTGGGCCTCGACCAGGACATGCTGAAGCGCCCGGTCAACGTCGGCTTCTCGGGCGGCGAGAAGAAGCGCAACGAGATGGTGCAGATGGGGATCATCGATCCCAAGTTCGCAATCCTCGACGAGACCGACAGCGGCCTCGACATCGACGCGCTGCGCATCGTTGGCGACGGGATCAATCGTATCATGCGCAAGCCCGAAAAGGCCGTGCTGCTCATCACCCATTATCAGCGCCTGCTCGATTACGTGAAGCCGGACTTCGTCCACGTGCTCGCCGATGGCCGCATCACCCGCTCGGGCGGCGCGGAACTCGCGCATCAGCTCGAGCGTGAGGGCTATGCGGAGGTCGCGGCGTGAGCGACGCCGTGCTCGATCTGCCCTCCAGCCGCGAGGAGGCGTGGCGCTGGGCTGACCTCGGTGGGTTGGCCGCTGCGGCGGCGCTTGCGCCGATCGCGGCGCCAGAGGCCGATTTCCTCGACCTGCCGGGTGCGAAGCTGCTGTTCGTCGATGGCGTGCTGGACGAAGCGCGCAGTGATCTTCACCGCGTGACGATTGGCGCGCTCGCAGCGGACGATCACCCGCTGGGGCGGCGCGCCGGCGGCACCGGCTGGACGCTTCGTCTTGATGCGCAGGCGGTGACTCACCCGGTGCAGATCGTTCATGTCGCCACCGGGCGGCAGAACCATGTGCCGGCAGAGATCGTGCTTGCGGACGATGCGGCGGCCGAGGTGGTGGAAACGTTCGTCGGCGCCGGCTGGCAGAACCGCTTCACTCGCACGCGGCTGGGCAAGGGCGCGCGGCTGATGCGCTCGGTGCGGCTGCTGCAGCCGGCTGGCTTCGTGTCGCTGCGCGAGGCGGCAGAGATCGGCGAAGCGGCGAGCCTCGTTACCGTGTTCCTCGGCGCTGGCGGCCAGGGGAGCCGGATCGACGCACAGCTGACGATGGCGGGCGACGGAGCCTTTGCCGAATATGGCGGCGCGCTGCTCACCTCCGCCGATCAGAAGCAGGAATGCGCGGTTCGCGTGAATCATGCGCATCCCAACGGCTCCTCGCGCCAGGTGTGGCGCGCGGTAGCGGCGGATCGCTCGCAGGTCAGCCTTGCCGCGGCGGTCGAGGTGGCGCGCCATGCGCAGAAGACCGATGGCGAGCAGAGCCTGCGCGGGCTGCTGCTCGATCGCACCGCGACGGTGAATTTGAAGCCCGAGCTGGAGATCTTCGCCGACGACGTGAAGTGCGCGCATGGCGCGACGGTCGGTGAGCTTGATTCCCGGGCGCTGTTCTACATGCAGAGCCGCGGCATCCCGCGCGCCCGCGCCGAGGCGATCCTGACCCGCGCGTTCGTTGCCGACGCGCTGGAGCGGATCGGTGACGAGACCGTGCGCGACGCATTCGAGGCGGACGCAGACGCTTGGCTCGAGGCGGCGCTGGATTGATGAACCGGTCGCCCACCTCGTTCGCCCCGAACGCAGTCGAAGGACTGGCCGCAGGCGCATCGCTTGTCACGCGTTCCTGGACGATGCTCGGAGCGCACGGACCGGCCTGCCCTGCGCGACGGTGGAGCCTCATCCTCAACAGATGCGAGGTCGCATGACCGTTCTCGCCGCTGCCCGCCCGCTTGATGTGGTTGCCGATTTCCCGGCGATCCCGGCCGAATGGGCGTATCTCGATACGGCCGCCACGGCGCAGAAGCCGCGGCCGGTGATCGATGCGATCACGCGCGGCTATGATACTACCTACGCCACCGTACACCGCGGCGTTTACCAGCGATCGGCGGACATGACGCTCGCCTATGAGGCCGCGCGTCGCCGCGTCGCTGGCTTCATCGGCGGCGCGGAAGATGAGGTGGTGTTCGTTCGTGGTGCAACGGAGGGGATCAACCTCGTCGCGCAAAGCTGGGCCGGGACGCAGTTGAAGGTGGGCGACCGCATCCTGCTGTCTGCGCTGGAGCATCATTCGAACATCGTGCCGTGGCAGATGGTTGCCGAGCGGGTCGGCGCCGCGATCGATGTCGTGCCGCTGACCGAGGATCACCGCATCGATCTGGTCGCGATGGCCGCTATGCTGACCCCGGCGCACAAGCTGGTGGCGCTTGCCCATGTGTCGAACGTGCTGGGATCGGTGCTGGACGCCAAACGCGCAGCGGAGCTGGCGCATGGAGTCGGCGCTAAGATCCTGATCGACGGATGCCAAGCGGTTCCACGCCTGCCGGTCAATGTCGCTGATCTGGATTGCGACTTTTACGTCTTTTCCGCGCACAAGCTGTACGGACCGACCGGGCTTGGCGTGTTGTGGGGCAGGGCGGACCTGCTCGATGCCATGCCGCCCTATCAGGGCGGCGGCTCGATGATCGATCGTGTCAGCTTCGCCAGGACGACCTATGCCCCCGCGCCGACGCGGTTCGAGGCGGGGACGCCGCATATTGTTGGGGTGCTCGGCCTCCATGCCGCGATCGATTATGTCGAGGGTATCGGCCTCGAACGCATCCATGCGCATGAAACCGCCCTGGTGAGCCAGGCGCGCGAGGCGCTGTCCTCAATCAACTCGGTGCGACTGTTCGGCCCCGATGACAGCGCCGGTATCGTCTCCTTCTCGATCGAGGGGGTGCATCCGCACGACATCGGCACCATCTTGGACGAGGCGAAGGTTGCGATCCGCGCCGGCCACCATTGTGCGCAGCCGCTGATGGAGATGCTTGGCGTCGAGGCGACGGCGCGGGCGAGCTTCGGCGTTTACAACGGCCCGGCCGATGTCGAGGCACTGGCCAAGGGCATAGAAAGAGTAACGAGGATTTTCGGATGAGCGAGCCGATCCGGATCGAGGAAGTGGAAGCGGAGACCAAGCCGCCGCGCGCGCGCGTCGAGGATGCGGTGGAGACTTCGGGTCGCCAGCGGGACTATCTGGATGGTTTCCTGAAGCAACAGCCGCAGGGCGATGCAGCGCATGAGCCTGGTGGCGCGCTGTACGAGGCGGTGATCGATGCGCTGAAGGAGATCTACGATCCCGAAATCCCGGTGAACATCTATGAGCTGGGGCTGATCTATAACGTCGAGGTGACGGAGGGGGGCCACGCCGTAGTCACCATGACGCTGACGACGCCGCATTGCCCGGTCGCCGAGTCCATGCCGGCGGAGGTGGAGCTGCGCGTCGGCTCGGTTCCCGGGATCGCCATCGTCGACGTGAACCTCGTGTGGGATCCGCCGTGGGATCCGGCGAAAATGTCGGACGAGGCACGGCTCGAATTGGGGATGTTGTGATGGCAACGAGCGTTCGTGAGCGCCCTGCGGCGCTGATCCTCACCGACACAGCCAAAGCCCGCATCGCCGCGCTGATGGCCAGCGCGCCTGAAGGCGCAATCGGCGTGAAGCTCTCGACGCCGCGACGCGGCTGTTCGGGGCTCGCCTATTCGGTCGACTATGTCACCGAAGCCCAGCCATTTGACGAGCGGATCGTAACCGAGGGCGGCACGCTATTCGTCGATGGCGGATCGATCCTGTATCTGATCGGGTCGACCATGGACTGGGTCGAGGACGATTTCACCGCCGGCTTCGTTTTCAACAACCCTAACGCCAAGGGTGCCTGTGGTTGTGGAGAGAGCTTCACGGTCTGATCCGGGACAAGCTGCGCTGCAGCATCCCACGTGACTCCTGCGCGGCGGGCGCTAAGCTCGACGGGTGATGACTTCGCCCGAAACCGCGCCCGTCGATGCCCGCTCGCCGCTCGCTGCCCGCATCGTCGACACCCTCATTCACCGCATCGGCAAGGACGAACGCGCGGCGCGCAAGCATGACTGGCTTGCCGCGACGATCCTGACGCTGCGGGACGAGATCATCGACAAATGGATGGCATCGACCCGGCAAGCCCATGCCGCAGGTGCGAAGCGCGTCTATTATTTGAGCCTTGAATTCCTGATCGGGCGCCTGTTGCGCGATGCGCTGTTCAACCTGGGGCGTAACGCCGAGGTGGCGGAGGCGCTGGCGTCGCTGGGCGTGGACCTCGCCGAGATCGAGGAGATCGAGCCTGACGCGGCACTGGGCAACGGCGGGCTCGGGCGTCTTGCTGCCTGCTTCATGGAGAGCATGGCGACGCTTGAACTGCCCGCCTACGGCTATGGCATCCGTTATGTGAACGGTATGTTCCGGCAGCGGATCGACGACGGCTGGCAGGTCGAGCTTCCGGAAACCTGGCTGGCGCATGGCAACCCTTGGGAGTTCGAACGGCGGGAAAGCGCCTATTTCGTCGGCTTTGGTGGCGAGGTCACCGGGAATGAGGTGGGCCATGTTCACTGGAAGCCGGCCGAGGCGGTCGAGGCCGTTGCCTATGACACGCCGGTGGTGGGATGGCGTGGCAAGCGGGTGAACACCCTTCGCCTGTGGAGCGCCCGCGCGTTTGATCCCATCCGTCTCGATGCGTTCAATGCCGGTGATCACATCGGCGCGTTGGCCGGCCAGGCGCGGGCGGAAAGCCTGGTGCGTGTGCTTTACCCCTCCGATTCCAGCGCTGCGGGCCAGGAACTGCGGCTGCGGCAGGAGTATTTCTTCTCCTCGGCGTCGATCCAGGACATTGTCCGTCGCCATGTTCAGTATTTCGGCGATGTGCGGACCTTGCCCGACAAGGCGGCGATCCAGCTGAACGACACGCATCCGGCCGTTTCGGTGGCCGAGTTGATGCGGCTGCTGATCGATCATCATGACCTGCCGTTCGAAGAAGCGTGGGAGGTCACGCGCAAGACATTCGGCTACACCAATCACACGCTGTTGCCGGAAGCGCTGGAAAGCTGGCCGCTGCCGCTGTTCGAGCGGCTGCTGCCGCGGCACATGCAACTCGTCTATGCGATCAACGGGCGGGTGCTTCGGGAAGCGCGAAAGGCGGAGGGCACGACCGATCATTCGGTGGCGGCGATCAGCCTGATTGACGAGAATGGCGAACGTCGGGTGCGCATGGCCAATCTGGCGTTCGCCGGCAGCCACAGCGTCAACGGCGTTGCGGCGTTGCACACCGATCTGATGAAGCAGACGGTGTTCGCGGATCTCCACCGCCTTTACCCCGACCGCATCAACAACAAGACCAATGGCATAACGCCGCGCCGCTGGCTGATGGATTGCAACCAGGGGCTGACGGCCCTGATCCGCGACGCGATCGGGCCCGACTTCTACGATGACGCGGCCAAGCTCAACGCGCTGGATTCTTTTGCAGACGATGCTTCGTTCCGGGAGCGTTTTGCCGCGGTGAAGCGTTCAAACAAGGTGGCGCTGTCGAACTTCATCAAGGAAAACACCGGTTTGCGCGTCGATCCGGCGGCATTGTTCGACGTGCAGATCAAGCGCATCCACGAATATAAGCGCCAATTGCTCAACATCATCGAGACGGTGGCGCTTTACGATCAGATCCGCAGCCACCCGGAAAAGGACTGGATCCCGCGGGTGAAGCTGTTCGCCGGCAAGGCAGCGTCCAGTTACCACAATGCCAAACTGATCATCAAACTGGCCAATGATGTTGCGAAACGCATCAACAGCGATCCGTCGGTGGGCGGGCTGCTGAAGGTGGCGTTCATTCCCAATTACAACGTCAGCCTGGCGGAACGCATCATTCCCGCCGCAGACCTTTCGGAGCAGATCTCCACGGCCGGGATGGAAGCCTCCGGTACCGGCAACATGAAGTTCGCGCTGAACGGTGCACTCACCATCGGGACGCTCGACGGCGCCAATATCGAGATCAAGGACCATGTCGGTAACGACAACATCGTGATCTTCGGGCTCACGGCGGATGAGGTGGCGGCGAAGCGCGCAGGAGAGTACCGGCCGCGCGAGGTGATCGAGGGCAGCCGCGAATTGTCCCAGGCGGTGAATGCCATTGCGTCCGGTGTCTTCTCTCCGGACGATCCCGACCGTTATCGGGACCTGATGAACGGCCTCTACGACCATGACTGGTTCATGGTTGCGGCTGATTTCGACAGCTATGCGGCCGCGCAGCGAACGGTTGACGCCCGATGGGCGGATCAGGCCAGCTGGCGGGCGTCTGCGATCAGGAATGTCGCCCGGGTGGGCTGGTTCTCCTCCGACCGGACGATCAGCGAATATGCACGTGAGATCTGGGGCGTGATGTGAAGCCACCGGCCGGCGCTATCGAGGCATTGCTCAGGGGGCGTCACGATGATCCCTTTGCCCTGCTAGGCACTCATGCCGGCCCTGCGGGTACTTTCGCGAGAGCGCTGGTGCCCGGTGCGGAAACACTGGAGGCGTTCAGCCTTTCCGGCGAGCGGCTCGGCACGCTTGAGCAAGTCGATCCGCGCGGTCTGTTCGAGGGAAATGTTAGCGGCGAGCCGCAACCGCTCCGATATCGCGCCACGGCTTCCGGATCGGATTGGTTTGTGACCGATCCTTACACGTTCGGTCCGGTCCTAGGCCCGGTTGACGATCTGCTGATGGCGGAAGGCACGCACTTTCGGCTGCACGACAAGCTTGGCGCGCACCTCATCGAGCATGAAGGGGCGAGTGGGGTTCACTTCGCCGTCTGGACGCCCAACGCGCAGCGCGTATCAGTGGTGGGTGACTTCAACGATTGGGATGGCAGGCGCCACCCGATGCGCCGGCGCACCGATGTCGGCGTCTGGGAGATCTTCATCCCCGATCTCGGCGACGGCCGGCATTACAAATATGAGATCGTTGGCCCTGACGGCCAGCTGCAACCGCTGAAGGCTGACCCTTATGCCTTTGCGTCAGAGCTGAGGCCGGCGACCGCGTCCATTACCGCCACGCCCCTCGCGCATGAATGGGGCGACGATGATCACCGCGCGCATTGGGCCAGTGTCGATCCCCGTCGCGTGCCGATCAGTATCTACGAAGTGCATGCGGGCTCGTGGGATCGCGACGAGACCGGTTGGTTTCTAAGCTGGGACGATCTGGCCGATCGGCTGATCCCCTATGTCGTCGATATGGGGTTCACCCATATCGAGTTCCTTCCCATCTCCGAGCATCCCTATGATCCCTCCTGGGGGTATCAGACGACCGGGCTGTACGCGCCATCGGCGCGATTCGGCGATATCGAAGGATTCGCCCGCTTCGTGGATGGTGCGCATCGCGCGGGCGTCGGCGTCCTGCTGGATTGGGTGCCGGCCCACTTCCCGACCGATGCGCATGGGCTTGCCCGGTTCGATGGCACGGCGCTGTACGAACATGAGGATCCAAGGCTGGGCTATCACCCGGACTGGAACACGGCGATCTACAATTTCGGGCGGCGCGAAGTATCTGCCTTTCTGGTGAACAACGCGCTTTTCTGGGCCGAACGGTACCACGTCGATGGCTTGCGGGTCGATGCGGTGGCGTCGATGCTGTACCGCGATTACAGCCGCAAGGCGGGCGAATGGGTCCCCAATACCGAAGGCGGCCGGGAAAACTGGGAAGCGGCGTCTTTCCTGCAGTCCATGAACCGCGCGGTTTATGGCGCGCATCCCGGCTTCTTCACGGTTGCCGAGGAGTCCACGGCGTGGCCGGGCGTCACGCATCCGGCGCATAGCGGCGGGCTGGGGTTCGGGTTCAAGTGGAACATGGGCTTCATGCACGATACGCTGAAGTACATGGCGCGCGAGCCGGTGCATCGCAGGCATCATCACCACGACATCACCTTTGGCCTGGTGTACGCGTTCAGCGAAAATTACGTGCTGCCGCTCAGCCATGACGAAGTGGTGCACGGCAAAGGATCGCTGCTCACCAAGATGAGCGGCGACGATTGGCAGCAATTCGCCAATCTGCGTGCTTTCTACGCGATGATGTGGGGCTATCCGGGCAAGAAGCTGCTGTTCATGGGGCAGGAATTTGCCCAGCGGCGCGAATGGAGCGAGGATCGCGCGCTCGACTGGGATCTGTGCCAATCGACCGCGCATGAAGGTGTTCGCAAGCTCGTTCGCGATCTGAACCTTCTGTACCGTCAGAAACCGGCGCTTCATGCGCTCGATTGCGAACCCGACGGGTTCGAATGGCTGGTGGCTGACGATGCCCAGAATTCTGTGTTCGTCTGGCTTCGCAAGGCGCCGGGCGCGCCGCCCATCGCGGTGGTGTGCAACATGACGCCCGTGGCGCGGGCGCCATATCGCCTGCCGCTGCCCAAAGCGGGAAAGTGGCGCGAAATCCTCAATTCGGATGCGCACGACTATTGGGGATCCGGCCTTGGCAATCTTGGTGGAGTGGAGGCCAAGGATGGGTTCGCCATGGTGACACTGCCGCCGCTTGCCACGATCATGTTCGAGTTTGCGGAGTGAGCGGCAGACGCTTGATGTAGATGATTGTTGGTGGAGGGGCTGTCCTCCAGAGATGCCATGCCGGAGGGACTACCTCCACGAACCCTCTCGAAATGAGGGGAGAAAGAAGACGAGGATGGAACACCGGAAGGGACAGCCGCTCGCGCGTGACGCCATGGCTTATGTGCTTGCGGGGGGACGCGGCAGCCGTCTGGCGGAGCTGACCGATACGCGCGCAAAGCCGGCGGTATATTTCGGTGGCAAGAGCCGGATCATCGACTTCGCGCTGTCGAACGCCATCAACTCCGGCATTCGGCGGATCGGTGTCGCCACGCAATACAAGGCGCACTCGCTAATCCGGCATCTTCAGCGCGGGTGGAACTTCCTTCGCCCCGAGCGAAACGAAAGCTTCGATATCCTGCCCGCGTCGCAGCGCGTGAGTGAATTTCAATGGTATGAGGGCACGGCCGATGCCGTGTTCCAGAACATCGACATCATCGAAAGCTACGATCCCGAATATATGGTGATCCTGGCTGGTGATCACATCTACAAGATGGATTACGAGCTGATGCTGCAGCAGCATTGCGAGCAGGAAGCCGATGTGACGGTCGCGTGCATGGAAGTGCCGCGGATGGAAGCGGTCGCCTTTGGCGTCATGCACATAGACGAGACCGGCCGGATCATCGACTTTGTCGAGAAGCCCGCCGATCCCCCCGCCATGCCGGGCAAGCCGGACGTGGCGCTCGCATCCATGGGGATCTACGTTTTCAAGACGTCGCTGTTGATCGATCAGTTGCGACGGGATGCGGAAACCCCGGGATCGAACCGGGATTTCGGCCGCGATATCGTGCCGTGGTTGGTGAAGAACGGCAAAGCCGTGGCCCATCAGTTCAGCACGTCGTGCGTTCGCTCCTCCAACGAAGCGTCCGCCTATTGGCGCGATGTCGGGACGGTGGATGCCTATTGGAAGGCCAACATCGATCTTACCGATGTGGTGCCGGCGCTGGATCTGTATGATCGATCATGGCCGATCTCCACCTATTCGGAGCTTACGCCTCCAGCAAAGTTCGTCCATGATATTGACGGGCGGCGTGGATCGGCAGTCGCAAGCCTGGTTTCGGGTGATTGTATCGTCTCGGGTTCCTCCATCTATCGGTCGCTGCTGTTCACCGGCGTCCGCACGCACAGTTTCGCCATGCTCGATGAAGCGGTGGTCCTGCCCTATGTGAAGGTCGGGCGCGGCGCTCGGCTTCGCAAGGTGGTGATCGATCGAGGGGTTCAGATCCCCGACGGGCTGGTCGTGGGGGACGATCCGCAACTTGATGCTCGGCGCTTCCGGCGCACGGATGAAGGGATCTGTCTCATCACAAAGCCGATGATCGATCGGCTAGTATGAGGGTGACGGCGGTACGATTGATCAGCGGGCAGCGGCCGCGCGATGCGGCTAACGATCACATGGTCGCTTTGCGTTCCGCCGAGGAGAGGGGATGAAAGTCCTCGCGGTCGCTTCTGAGGCCTTCCCGCTGGTCAAAACGGGTGGCCTTGCAGACGTGGTAGGCGCGTTGCCGCAGGCGCTGGCCGCTCATGGGATCACAACGACGACGATGCTGCCCGGCTATCCGGCGGTCATGGAGGCTGCAGCCGGGCGCGTGGTTCACACCTGGCGTGACCTGCTCGGCGGGGGCACCGCGCGGCTGTTGCGGGGTGAGATCGCAGGCCAGCCGCTGATCATCCTAGATGCGCCTGCGTTCTTCATGCGCGAGGGCGGATTATATGGCGACGCCACGGGTGCAGACTGGCCGGACAACTGGCGCCGGTTCGCCGCCTTCGCGCGGGCGGCTGCGGAGATCGGGCGGGGCGGGGTGAAGGGCCTGTCCTTCGACCTGCTCCATGCCCATGACTGGCAAGCGGGGCTTGCGCCTGCCTATCTGCGCTACGCAGGTTCGCCGATCAAATCCGTCATGACGATCCACAATATCGCCTTTCAGGGACGCTTCGGCGCCGACATCTTCGGCGAACTTGGCCTGCCGGAGGACGCATGGGCGATCGACGGGGTCGAATATTATGGCGGTGTCGGCTTCCTGAAGGCGGGGCTCGAAGCGGCAGACGCGGTGACGACGGTCAGCCCGACCTACGCGCGCGAAATCCTTCGCCCGGACTTCGGCATGGGGCTTGAGGGCCTGGTTGCCCAGCGCGCGGCGCGGGTGTCGGGCATCGTGAACGGTATCGACAAGGCGATATGGAATCCCGAGCATGATGCCGCGTTGCCAGCCCGTTACTCGGCCAAGACGCTGGCGCGGCGATCGGCGAATAAGCGGGCGGTAGAGCGCGAGTTCGGCCTGGCGCCGGGCGACGGGCCGATCTTCACGGTGGTCAGCCGCCTGACGTGGCAGAAGGGCATGGACGTTCTCGCCAGCTGCCTTGACGAACTCGTTGAAATGGGCGCGCGGCTTGCCATGCTTGGCTCGGGTGATCCCGGACTGGAGAATAATTTTCTCGCCGCCGCGGCGCGCCATGCCGGACGCGTGGGTGTGCGCATCGGCTATGATGAGCCGCTGTCGCATCTTCTGCAGGGTGGTGCCGATGCGATCCTGATCCCGTCCCGCTTCGAGCCCTGCGGGCTGACGCAGCTATACGGTCTTGCTTACGGGTGCGTTCCGATCGTCGCGAGAACAGGCGGCCTCGCGGATACGATCATCGACGCGAATATCGCCGCAATGGATGCACAGGTCGCGACCGGGATCCAGTTCGACGGTGTCACGCGGGACAGCCTGTTGCATGCGATGCGGCGCGCATGTCAGCTGTTCGCGGATCGGCGTTGCTGGCAGGGCATTCAGCGCTGCGGCATGAAGGCCGATTTTTCGTGGGGGAAGAGCGGGGCTGCCTATGCCGCGCTGTATCGGGGATTGATCGACGCATGATCGAGACGGTGGCCACTGCGCCCTTTCAGGACCAGAAGCCCGGCACGTCCGGCCTTCGCAAAAAAGTGAAGGTCTTCCAGCTGCCGAACTACGCGGAGAATTTCATCCAGTCGGTTTTCGACGTGGTGGAGGATCGATCGGGTGCGACCCTGGTCATCGGGGGCGACGGCCGGTATCTGAACCGAGAGGTCATCGACAAGGCGATCCGCATGGCGGCGGCCAATGGCTTCGCCCGCGTGCTGGTCGGAAAAGGCGGCATCCTTTCCACCCCCGCCGCCTCCCACTTGATCCGCAGTTCGGGCGCGATCGGCGGGCTCGTCCTGTCGGCGAGCCATAATCCCGGCGGCCCCGACGAGGATTTCGGCATCAAGTACAATGCCGAAAACGGAGGGCCGGCACCCGAGAAGATCACCGATGCGATCTATGCGCGAACGCGAGCGATCGACGAGTATCGTATCGTAAGGGATGGTACGATCGATCTTGATCGGGCTGATCCGCAGGAACTGGGCGGGATGAAAATCGAGATCGTTGATCCGGTCTCGCTCTACGCGGATCTGATGGAGACCTTGTTCGACTTCACCGCCATTCGCGGGGCAGGGCTGACCATGGCCTTCGATGCGATGCATGCCGTGACGGGGCCTTATGCGAAGGAGATCCTGGAGCGGCGCCTCGGCTTTGCGCAGGGCACGGTCCGCAATGGTACGCCGCTGGAGGATTTCGGCGGTCATCACCCCGATCCCAATCTCGTCCATGCGCGCGAGCTCCACGACCTCATGATGTCGCCTGATGCGCCTGATTTCGGTGCCGCCTCCGACGGAGATGGCGACCGGAACCTCATCATCGGGCGCGGGATCTTCATCACGCCATCTGACAGTCTCGCGATGCTGGCAGCCAATGCCCATCTGGCGCCGGCGTATGCCGGGGGCCTGAAGGGTATCGCCCGATCCATGCCGACCAGCGCGGCGGCAGACCGAGTAGCTGCAGCACTCGGCATTCCGGCCTTCGAAACGCCAACCGGCTGGAAATTTTTTGGCAACCTGCTCGACGCGGGCAAGGCAACGATCTGCGGCGAGGAGAGCGCCGGTACCGGGTCTGACCACGTCCGTGAAAAGGATGGGTTGTGGGCGGTACTGCTATGGCTGAATATCCTGGCGGCGACTGGCAAGACGGTAAAGCAGATCGCGCAGGATCACTGGGCGGACTATGGCCGCAACTTCTATGCGCGTCATGACTATGAGGGCGTCGAGAGCGCGGCGGCAGATGCCCTGATGGCGGGATTGCGCGAGAAGCTTGCCGATCTGCCGGGGCGCGTGATCGGCGATCTTACCGTCGAGACGGCCGACAATTTCGCTTATCATGACCCAACGGATGGATCAGTGAGCGAGAACCAGGGCATCCGAATTCTATTCGTGGGTGGGAGCCGGGTCGTATTTCGCCTGTCCGGCACCGGAACATCAGGTGCGACGCTGCGCGTGTATCTAGAGCGATATGAGCCGGCTGGTGGCCAGCTCGATGCAGATACGACCGAGATGCTTTCCGGCATCGCGGCGGCGGCGGATGAGGTGGCAGGCATCGTGCGGCATACCGGACGCGCTCGCCCAGACGTCGTCACGTGATCCTGGGTGATCAAGCCGCTCGATAGCTCGTCTGTGTCAGCTATGCCGGTACTCCTGTCGCTGGATTGGCCGGGGGCCGAATGGTGAACGCCAGCGCCGATGAAGAGACGACATCACACCCGGTGATGACGCACGTGTTTCGCGTCAGGGCGCCTAAGGCGAACCAGCTGTGGCTCTGCCTGTTCGATGCCGCGGGTGAGACGCGCCTGCCGATGGTCAGAGACGGTGAGCATTGGTGCTGCGATCTGACGCTGGCGCAAGGAACGCGATACGGGCTGCGCGCAGCTGGCCCGCCTCCGTTTGATTGCAGCAAGCTGCTCGTCGATCCGGGCGCCACGCACCTCGATGGCCCGTTCACCTACCATCCCGAACTGTGCGAGCCGGGCCTGGATACGGCGGCGCTGGTGCCAAAGGCGGTCGTGACCAGGCCGTTGCCGCCGCTTCCGCCGCGAGCGCCGGTCTTCAAGGCCGGCGGACTTATCTATGAAGTGAATGTTCGTGGGTTCACCATGCTGCACCCGGACGTGCCGGAGGAGCTGCGTGGCACCGTGGCTGCACTCGCCCACCCTGCGGTGATCGCACACCTGAGGCGCTTGGGAGTGGATGCGGTCGAGCTGATGCCGGTGGTCGCCTGGATCGACGAGCGGCACCTTCCGCCACTCGGCTTGCGCAATGCCTGGGGATATAACCCGGTGGTGCCGATGGCACTCGACCCCAGGCTCTGCCCAGGCGGCATGGCAGAGCTGCGCGCGACCGTGGAGGCGCTGCGGCAGGAGGGGATCGGCACCATCCTGGATCTCGTGTTCAACCATAGCGGTGAAAGCGACCTGCATGGGCCCACGCTATCGTTCAGGGGGCTGGATGATCAGGTCTATGCGCGCGCACCGGACGGCGCCCTCATCAACGATGCGGGCACGGGCAATATCCTGGACTTCGGGCAACCACATGTTCGAGAAATGACGCTTGCGACCCTGCGACACTTCGTCACTCAGGCAGGCGTCGACGGTTTCCGCTTCGATCTCGCACCCGTGCTTGCGCGGTCACCCGGTTTCGATCCGAATGCTGCGATCTTTGCGGAGATCGCGGCGGACCCGCTTCTTGCCGACAGGATCATGATCGCCGAGCCCTGGGACGTCGGGCCGGGAGGGTATCAGCTTGGCGCCTTTCCCTCGACCTGGCTTGAGTGGAATGACCGTTTCAGGGACGACGTCCGCCGTTTCTGGCGTGGTGACGGAAGTGCGGGGGCGCTGGCGACGCGCCTGGCTGGATCTACGGACATCTTCGGGACTGAACGGACGCGCAGCGTGAATTTCGTTGCTGCCCATGATGGATTCACCCTTGCCGACACCGTGGCCTATGCCGCGCGGCACAATCACGCGAATGGCGAACAGAACCGCGATGGTCACGCCGACGAGGTGAGTTGGAACGCAGGCTCGGAAGGGGAGGGCAGGGGTGAGGACGTGCGCGCGCTGCTCGCCAGCCTTTTCGCGGCGCGGGGCACGATCATGCTGACCGCCGGGGACGAATTCGGACGCACCCAGGGCGGCAACAACAATGCTTATGCCCAGGATAATGCCACGTCCTGGCTGAACTGGAGCGCCCGCGATCGCGACCTGGAGCGCTATGTGGCAGGTCTCGCCGCCTGGCGGCGTGCGAACGCCGGCATCGGCGCGCCGGGGATCCGGCACGATCTTACATGGTCGACGATCAGGGGCGGCGCGATGAACGCCGCCGACTGGGAAGCTTCGTATGGATTGGTGATGGAACTACCCGAGGGTGCCGGCATCAGGATCGATCGCGCCAGCCGGATCGTGGACCTGCTGCCTCCACCCCGGGCGTAAGCCCAGGGCGGAGCTTTGGATCAAGCCTGCGGCAGTACGAGATACTTCTCGCCGGTGGCGCGCTTACCATAGGCGGCGATCACAGCCGGATCGAGCATCTCGGATAGCGTGATGCGCTTGGTATAGTTGCTGGCGAAAGTCGTCTTCAGTTCCTTAGCAACGCGGTCACGCAGGTTCTTCGCACTGTCCGGGCCGATATCTTCAAGGAAATAGGTCAGCAGCCACCCGCCCATGCGCCAGCGCATCCCGAAGCCGCGGTTGAACTCGGTGGGAGCGGGCGAGAGTCCACCATAAACATAGACCTGCTTCATCTGCCGCGACCCGTACGGCCCGTCCACGCGCTGCGTGCGGAGCGCCGCCTGCTCCATTGCGGTCAGGATCTGCCCGGCGAGCTTCCCGCCACCAACGGCATCAAAGGCGAGAAAAGCGTTGGTGGCTGCGATCGCGTCAATCAGGCTGGGCAGGAAGTCGTCTGCCGTCATGTTCACGACATGCTCGGCACCGAGGCTCCGCAACAGTTGCGCCTGCGCGTCGCTGCGCACGATGTTCACGAGCGGAATGCCATCGGCAGCGCACAGCTTAACCAGCATCTGGCCGAGGTTGGAGGCCGCGGCGGTATGCACGAGCCCCTGATATCCCTCGCGTTTCAGCGTGCCGACCATGCCCAGCGCGGTGAGCGGATTGACATAGGAGGAGGCAGCCTCTTCGGCGCTGGTGCCCTCCGGCACGATCATGCAATCGGCGGCGCGAACCTTGCGGTACTGGGCGTAGAAGCCGCCCCCCGCGAGCGCCACCGTCTTGCCCAGCAGCGCTTGTGCCGCCGCCGACGCGCCAGCCGCGACGACCTTGCCAGCGCCTTCGTTGCCGACCGGAAGATCGACTCCGGCGCGCGCGGAGAGCGCACGCTGCACTGCCGGGTTGAGCGGCGCGACCGATGCGTCGCCTTCGCGCTTGAACTCGGTTCCGTCGGTGAGCGCAAGCAGGACTGCCAGATCAGACGGGTTGATCGGGGTTGCCTCGACGCGAACGAGAACGTCGTCATCGTTCAATGACGGAATGGGGGCGTCCTGCAGGGCGAGCTTCACCTGACCCTCGGGGGTCACCGTCGACACGAGACGACGAAAGCTATCGGGCAGATCTGTCATGGCGGCTCCTGAATGAGACGATTGTCACGCCTGCCGTCCATCTCGCCCGCAGGGCGCGATGTCGAGACAATTAGCGCAGGGCTAGTTCATCTCGACATGGGTCGTGCGGGAGAGAAGGTCAGCCACCTTGAACCGGCGCGTGGTCAGGCCAGCTCAAGACCCTTCATGGTGCCTTCTTCACGCCAGTCCTTGATGATGGCGAAGAACGCATTGGGGCCCTTGCCATAACTGGAGAAGCTGGCGGCCTTGGGGCTAAGCTGACCCTCGCCATTGTAATAACCTGGCGTACATTCCTCCAGGAACTTGCGGCGGTCGAGCACCGCAGAGAGAATCTGCTCGGTCCAGGCATTCTCCGCTTCTTCGGTCGGCTCCACGCGCGATTTCTGCGATCGCATGGCTTCACCGATGATGTGCGCTGCATGGCCGGCCTGTTCGAGCAGGGCGTGTGGATAATTGGCGGTGAAGCCCGACTGGATGACCGAGAAGATGAACATGTTGGGAAAACCGTTGACCGTCATCCCGTGCAGGGTGCGGCCACCATCAGCCCACTTTTCCTCAAGGGTGCGCCCGCCGACCCCCCGGACATCATAGCCAGCCCGCCGGGCATAGCTGGTCCCGACTTCGAACCCAGTGCCAAAGATCAGGCAATCCAGCTTGTATTCCTTGCCCGCTACCACGACACCGTCTCGCGTGATCCGCTCCACGCCCTGACCCTGCGTGTCGACGAGCCGCACGTTGGGCCTGTTGAACGTCGCCAGATAATCGTCGTGGAAGCAGGGCCTTTTGCAGAACTGGTTGTACCACGGCTTGAGCGCGTCAGCGGTTCCCTTGTCCTCGACCACCTGATCCACGCGGGATCGGATCGATTCCATCTTCTGAAAATCGGCGAGCTGCACCAGTTCGTCAGGGTTTTCAGCGCCTTCCTTCACGGCCTTCATCCGCGCGATGACGCCCAGGTTGCGGATGATGTCCGTCCACCCGTCATTCACCAGATCCTCGTCGGCCCAGCCGCCCGAGACGAGCGTGTTGAAGTTTTCCATCCGGTGCCGGTGCCACCCGGGGGTGAGCGACTGCGCCCAGCTCTGGTCCGTCGGGCGATCGCCGCGCACGTCGATCGAGGATGGGGTGCGCTGGAAGACGAACAGTTCCTTCGCTGCGGCGCCTAGGTGAGGCACGCACTGCACCGCCGTGGCGCCGGTGCCGATGATACCGACGACCTTGTCGCCCAGCTTGTCGAGACCGCCGTTCTGGTCGCCACCGGTATAGGCATAGTCCCACCGGCTGGTGTGGAACGTATGCCCCTGGAAATCCTCAATGCCGGGGATGCCGGGAAGCTTGGGTCGGTGCAGCGGTCCATTCGCCATGACTACGAAGCGCGCGCGGATCGCATCACCCCGGTTGGTGAACACCGTCCAGCGACGTTGGTCCTCATCCCATTGCATGTCCGTGACTTCGGTCTGGAACAGGACGTCGCGGTACAGATCATATTGTTCGGCGATGCGGCGCGAATAGGCGCGGATCTCCGGCCCCTGGCTGTACTTGCGCTCCGGCATGAACCCCGTCTCCTCGAGAAGGGGAAGATAGACGTAGCTTTCGATATCGCAGGCAGCGCCAGGGTATCGGTTCCAGTACCAGGTTCCGCCGAATTCGCCGCCCTTTTCAATCAGCCGGATATCATCAACGCCTGCCTCGCGAAGCTTCGCCCCCGCGAGCAGCCCGCCAAACCCGCCACCGATGACGACCACGTCCTTCTCGTCAGAGAGCGCGGGGCGCTCAATCGGCTGTTCGATGTACGGATCTTCGAGATAGTGCGCGAACTTGCCGGTCATCTCGACATATTGTTCGTTGGCATCGGCGCGCAGCCGTTTGTCGCGTTCCGACAGATATTTGGCCTTCAGCGCCTGGGGATCGAAATTGAACTGGCTGTCAGGCGCGCTGTGCACAGCCTGCGACTCGAGTGTCATTCGCCTCTCCTCGTTCCTATTTTCTGGAACGCATTATGACTTAGTGTCGGACGGAGAGGTAGCCCGATTATGCGCCGTTAACGCTCCAGCCGTCCGTCGCCGATTGCGGACGCCTCAAACGTGAACAGCGTGTCAGGGTCCGGCGCGTCTGCCTTGGCGCCAATTTCCGAGGGGGCCAGTTCGCGCAACAGATGCTGGATGATCGCCCGGCGTGCGCGCTTCTTGTGATCGGCGCGCACGCAGGTCCAGGGTGCGACCGGCGTGCTGGTTCGTGTCAGCATCGTATCGCGGGCGGCGGTGTAATCGTCCCATTTCGCTTGCGCGACGGCATCAAGCGCGGAGACCTTCAATGCCTTCAACGGATCGCTGCGACGCGAGTCCAGCCGGCTTGCCTGCTCTTCGCGCGAGATGTCGAGCCAGACCTTGACCAACTTGATCCCATCGGCCGCCAGCATTGCCTCGAACGCGGGCACTTCATCAAGGAAGCGCGCCTGCTGCTCCGCCGTGGAGAAGCCGTTCACTACCTCCACACCGGCACGATTGTACCAGCTGCGATTAAAGATCACGAGTTCACCGGCGGCCGGCAGGTGGGCCACATATCGCTGAAAGAACCATTGCGATCGCTCATGCGCGGAAGGCTTGGGCAGGGCCACGACGCGCGTTTGCCGTACCGCCAAGTGACGGGTGATGGTTCTTATCGCGCCGTCCTTGCCGGCCGAATCGCGACCTTCGAACACAACAACGGCGCGTGAGCCGGACGTTGCAGCCCAGCTCTGGTAGCGGACCAACGCGACCTGAAGATCGTGGTCCTCCTTCTCGTGATCCGCTCCCATGGCTCAGATCAACTCCACCGCGATCGCCGTCGCCTCGCCCCCGCCGATGCACAGGCTGGCGACCCCGCGGGTCTTGCCGCGATGCTTCAGCGCCGCGATGAGCGTCGTGATGATCCGCGCGCCGGACGCCCCGATGGGATGGCCAAGCGCGGTTGCGCCGCCGTTCACGTTGATCTTCTCGTGCGGGATGCCGAGATCGCGCATCGCAAACATTGCGACACAGGCAAAAGCCTCGTTGATTTCAAACAGATCGACGTCGTCGATCGACCAGCCGGCCTTCTTCAGCAGCTTTTCGATCGCGCCGACGGGAGCGGTGGTGAAGGCGGCGGGTTCCTGCGCATGAGCCGAATGAGCAACGATGCGCGCGACCGGCTTCTGTCCCTTCGCCTCTGCCACGCTGGCCTTGCTGAGCACCAGCGCGGCCGCCCCGTCAGAGATGGACGAGCTGGTCGCGGCCGTAATCGTGCCATCCTTGGCGAAAGCCGGCCGCAGCGACGGGATCTTGTCCGGCATGCCGCGCCCGGGCTGCTCATCCGTGTCGACCACGATCTCGCCCTTTCGGGTCGCAACCGTCACAGGGACGATTTCTTCCGCGAATGCACCGGACTTGATCGCTTCCTGGGCGCGACGGAGCGACTCAATCGAATAATCGTCCTGCGCCTGACGGGTCAGCTGATATTCGTTGGCGGTATCCTGCGCGAAGGTGCCCATCGCCCGACCCTGTTCATAGGCATCTTCAAGCCCGTCGAGGAACATGTGGTCATAAGCCGTGTCGTGGCCGATCCGCGCGCCCGAGCGGTGCTTCTTCAGAATGTACGGCGCATTGGTCATGCTCTCCATACCACCCGCCACGATCAGATCGGCGGAGCCGGCAGAAATCGCCTCCGCGCCCATGATCACCGTTTGCATGCCGGAGCCGCAAACCTTGTTAACCGTCGTCGCCTCGACCGACTTGGGTAGACCAGCCTTGATCGCCGCCTGGCGCGCGGGCGCCTGACCAAGGCCAGCGGGCAGGACGCAGCCCATGTAGATCCGCTCCACATCGGCACCGTCGATCCCGGCGCGCTCAACGGCAGCCTTCACCGCCGTGGCGCCAAGATCGGTCGCGGAAACATCGGCAAGCGCGCCTTGCATGCCCCCCATGGGGGTGCGGGCATAGGAAAGGATGACGACGGGGTCGGTTGCCATGGGAATATTGCTCCGCGGGAATTTTTGTTTGTCCCGATCTAGTCACGAACAATCTCGAATACAAAGGCCACAGATTGGCGTTGGGGGGCGATGGACACGCTTACCGACATATTGAAATGGTCCGCCTCGATCAGCGGGATGATCGCCGCCTTCATGGTATCGCTCGACCTCGGGCGCCGAGTGACAGGATGGGGCTTCGTGCTCTTCGTCGGCTCGTCGATCTGCTGGATTAGCGGCTCGGCGCTGACCGGAGACTGGGCGCTGGGCACGCAGAATGCCGTGCTGTTCGGGATCAACCTGTTCGGTGTCTATCGATATCTGATACGCAAGAAGGGTGTCTGACTTCTTCTGGCCGCTCGGGCTTTCTATTCTCGGCGCGATTTTCGGCAGCTTCCTCGCGACGGTAGCGATCCGCTGGCCGGCGGGGCGCTCTGCGCTGTCCGGCCGCTCGTTGTGCGACGGGTGCGGCAGACCTGTCGCCGCGCGCGATCTCGTCCCGGTCCTTAGCGCGCTGCTCCTGCGGGGACGGGCGCGTTGCTGCGGCGGGCGGATAAGCAGGCTGCATTCTGCCGTCGAGATCGCCTGCGCCATATGTGGCCTGACGGCCGGACTGGTGGCGAGTGACGTGACGAGCCTGGTGATCGCGGCCTTCGGCTGGCTGCTCGTGCTCGTCGCGGCGCTGGACGCAACGGAGTTGTGGATACCGGATCCGCTCATCGCGGTCGTCGCGGTGACAGGGCTGGCGACCGCTGTTCTACTGCCGCCGCCGGTTTCCGATCGGCTGATCGGCGGTGCCGCCGGCTTCGGCTCGCTCTGGCTGATCGGTTTTGCCTATCTGCGTCTGCGAGGGCAGGAGGGATTGGGCGGCGCTGATCCCAAGCTGTTCGGTGCGATCGGATTGTGGCTGGGATGGCGGCTGCTTCCGGCCGTCCTGCTGTTCGCAGCGATGATCGGGCTCGGGATGGTGGCGCTGCGCCTTGCGGCGGGCCGCGCGGTTGCGCGCGACGAGGCCGTTCCCTTCGGCGCCTATCTGGCCGCGGCGGCTTACCCGGCGTTGCTGCTCATGGTACATCTCGAGACATGATGGCGTTGCTCCTTGCCCTTGCGGCTGCCGACCCGCCCAAGACGCCGACTTCGATCGACGGTCTGCCGCTCGGAGGCTTGCCGCCGCAATCCCTCCCCGCGCGCGGTTGCGCGGCTTATCTGTTCAGCACGGGGAAGACCCGCGCGCTGGTGGCGGTCGCGGGTGCTGAGCCGGGTTCTCTTCGGCTGTCCATGGGCGGCAGGACGATCGATCTTGCGCGCAGCAATCAGGCGGGAAGCGCCGGCTACGGCTTCGCACTGACGACCGACTATGCCGCGGAGCAGATGTCGGCCCGGCTTGACCTCGAGATCCAGACGCGGCGGGACTTGACGCAGGGCGCGATCGTCGATCGTGGTACTTTGCGCGTGGATCGGCCCGGGGAAGACAGTATCATTCTGCCGCTTGCAGGCCTGATCGGATGCGCAACCCAGACATCCTAAAAGGAGGGGAGAGGATAAATGAAGGGGATATTGGCCGCTCAGCGTGAAAGCTTCATGGCGGCATTGCCGGAACCATTCTCCATTCGAAAAGATCGGCTGAAGCGCGCGTCGGCGATGATCCGCGATCATGCGGATCGATTCTGCGACGCGCTCAGCGAGGATTTTGGCCATCGCAGCCGCGAGCAGTCGATGATCACGGACATCGGCGGATCGATCTCCCCCATCAACCACGCGCTGAAGAACCTGGATAAGTGGGCCAAGCCTGAGAAGCGTGGCGTGCAGTTCCCGCTTGGTCTGCTGGGCGCGAAGGCCTGGGTCGAATATCAGCCGAAAGGGGTGATCGGCATCATTGCGCCCTGGAACTTCCCGGTGAACCTCGTGATGTCGCCTCTGGCAGGTGTGTTCGCCGCCGGGAACCGGGCGATGGTGAAGACGAGCGAATATACCCCGGCGACGGCTGCCCTGTTCGAGGAACTTGCCGGCCGCTATTTCGACCCGACCGAGCTTGCCTTTGTTTCCGGCGGGCCGGAGATCGGCAAGGAATTCGCCGAACTGCCGTTCGACCATCTGTTGTTCACTGGGGCGACCGGTATCGGCCGTCACATCCTCCATGCTGCCGCCGATAACCTCACACCGGTGACGCTGGAGCTTGGCGGCAAATCCCCGGTGATCGTGGGAACAGATGCGGACACCGCCCAGGTCGCCGAACGAGTCGTTGTGGGCAAGATGTTGAACGCCGGCCAGATCTGTCTCGCGCCCGACTATGTGCTGGTGCCTTCCAATCAGGAGAGCGCCGTTGTGGAAGAGCTAAAGTCGGCCGCCACCGCCATGTACCCGACTCTGCTGTCCAATCCCGATTACACCAGCGTGGTGAACGACCGGCATTATCAACGGCTCAACGACTGGATCGCGGATGCCCAGGCCAAGGGCGCGAAGGTCGAGGTGATCAATCCGGCGAACGAGGATTTCGGCAGCACCAACAGCCGCAAGATGCCGCTCCACATCGTTCGTGATGTTACCGACGACATGACGCTGATGCAGGAAGAGATCTTCGGGCCCGTTCTGCCGGTACGCCGCTACGACACCATCGATGGCGCGATCGCCGAAGTGAACCGGCGTGATCGCCCGCTGGGCCTGTACTATTTCGGCAAGAACGAAGCGGAGCGGCGCCGCGTGCTGGATCGAACGATCTCCGGCGGCGTGACGCTGGATGATGTGATCTTTCACGTTTCGATGGAGGACTTGCCGTTCGGCGGGGTGGGCCCGTCGGGCATGGGCTCGTACCATGGGCTTGATGGCTTCCGCACGTTCAGCCACGCCAAGGCGGTGTTCCAGCAGTCGAAGTTCGACGTAGCGAAGATTGCGGGTCTGAAGCCGCCCTATGGCCCGGCTACCCGCAAGGCTGTCGCGCGCCAGATCGGCGGCTGAGGCGAGAGGTTCAAGGGAGCTCGGCGCGGGATGACCGCGCCGAACCCGGCATATCGTCAGTGCGCTGAAATCTCTTCCTTGAGGCGCAATTTCTGCTTCTTGAGGTCCGCAATCAACATGGTATCGGGCATCGGCCGATGCCGTTCGTCGTCGATGCGCTGATCGAGCACGGCATGCTTGGCCTCCAAAGCCGAACGATGCGCAGTCTGCATATCAGGAACCTCCTTGCTTGCTTGACGGGACTCAGGAGTAAATCACCAACGGCGCCAAAAGTCCCGGACGAAAAGGGTTAATGCGCGACCGATCGACCATGTTGCAGGACGTCTCGCGGGTGTAACGACAATCTGCGACGGGAAGCGGAGTCTCTGCTAGGATGCCGAATAAGGGAGCCAGGTGGTGGACGATAATCAGTTGATCGCTAGGCTTGGTGTGCTTCGGGTCGAACACCGCGATCTCGACGCCGCGATTGCGGCGCTTTCCAGCGACGGGCCTTCCGACCAGTTGCAGATCGCGCGGCTGAAGAAGCGCAAGCTGCTGCTTCGCGATGAAATCGCCATGATCGAGGATCAGCTGATCCCGGACATTATCGCGTAAGTATCGCTTTGGGACGGCTCGACCGGGCTGGCGGTGAGCAGGCGGCTGTCCTCATCCCTGCCCAGGGGTAACAGAGGCTCATGTATGCGGGCACGAAGGATTCGTCGGTGCAGCGACGGTTGATCGACTCTTTGTATGTCGAGGCGATGGTGCTCGCCGACGACGCGCGAAGCTATTTCGACGATGGCAATCGGGACGAGCGCGATTCCCTTTCGACCATGGCGCGCGTGACGTTCAGCTGCGAGTCGCTGAAGGTGACAACTCGGCTGATGCACGTGATCGCCTGGCTGCTGACGCAGCGGGCGGTATTCGCAGGAGAGCTGCGCGCGGCCGACGCGCTCGACCATTCGCGTCGGCTGGGAGAAGCGCCGGTGACCAACGAGGAGGTCGCCCTCGAGCTGCCGGAGCGTGCCCGCCGGCTCGTGCATGCGAGCGCGGACCTTCACCGCCGCGTCGCAAGGCTCGATGAAGCTCAGAAGGCCGTCGTTAGCGACGAGAGCCCGGCGCGGCAGATGTTCCAGCGACTCGCGCTGTCGTTCTGAGCCATTACGCGGGGCCAAGACCTGCGGGGGAGCGTACGACTGTTCCGGTGATGGCCTGCGATGATGCGGCCGTCACCGGAGGTGCAATCAGGCCGCCTCCAGTGCCTCGGTCGCCTCGAGCCAGCGCGCCTCAGCGGCCTCGATCTGCTCGATGAGCGTAGCGCGCCGCTTCATCAGTTCTGTCATGGTCAATCCGGCGAGCGACTTTTCGGCGCTGGAAGGGTCGAACATGGCGCGGTCCACCGCTGATCGCTCAGTGCCCAGCTTCGCGATTTCTGCCTCGGCGTCCTTTGCCGCCTTGCGCCAGAGCTTGTCGCTCTCCCGCTTTTCGGCCGCAGCCTTGCGATCTTCCTTGCGGACCTTGCCCTCGGATTTCGGCTCCTTCGCCAGAACAAGCGAGACGTAATCGTCCAGGCTTCCGTCGAACTCGCGCGCGGTACCCGCATCGACCAGGACCAGCCGGTCTGCGGTCAGCTCCACCATGTGGCGATCGTGGCTGACGATGAGCACCGCGCCCTTATAATCGTTTAGCGCGTGAACCAGCGCCTCGCGGGCATCCACATCAAGGTGGTTGGTCGGCTCGTCGAGGATTAGCAGGTGCGGCGCCTCTCGTGTGATCAGCGCAAGTGCAAGGCGGGCGCGTTCGCCACCCGACATCTTGCCGACCTTTGACGTAGCGCGATCGCCCGAGAAGCCGAACCGGCCGAGCTGGGCGCGCACCGCGGCGGGTGTGGCGCCAGGCATCACGCGGGTCATATGGGCAAGCGGCGTATCGTCCGAATCCAGTTCCTCCACCTGATATTGCGTGAAGTAACCGACCCGCATGCGATTGCTGGCCGCCATGGAGCCGTCCATCGGCGCCAGTTGCGCCGCGACGAGGCGGGCGAGCGTAGTCTTGCCGTTGCCGTTACGCCCGAGCAGCGCGATCCGGTCATCCGGATCCATGCGCAGGTTCAGCCGCCTCAAGATCGGCGTCTCGCCATAGCCGACGCTCGCATGATCCAGGGTGACCAAAGGCGGACGCAGCGGCTCGGGATCGGGGAAGGCGAAGGAAAGCGAGGGATCGTTCGCAAGTTCGGCGATCGGCTGCATTCTCGACAGCATCTTGGCCCGGCTCTGCGCCTGCTTGGCCGTCGACGCACGCGCGGAATTGCGCGCGATATAGTCCTGGAGCTTGGCCCGCTGCGCCTCCTGATTGGCCTTGGCGGCAGCGATCTGCGCCATGCGCTCCGCCCGTTGCCGCTCGAACGCATCATAGCCGCCGACGTACAGGGTGGTCTTCCCGCCCTGCAGATGGAGGATGTGATCCACCACGTTGTTCAGGAAATCGCGCTCGTGGCTGACGACGACGATCGTGGCACGATAGGAGCGAAGAAAGTCTTCCAGCCACATGACCGCTTCAAGGTCGAGGTGGTTTGACGGCTCGTCGAGCAGCAGCAGGTCCGGTTGCGAGAACAGGAGGGCTGCCAGCGCGACGCGCATCTTCCATCCGCCGGAAAAACTGTCGAGCGGCTTGTTCTGGGCCTCCTCGTCAAAGCCGAGGCCCAGCAGGATCTGTGACGCGCGGGCCGGCGCCGTATAGGCGTCGATGGCGATCAGGCGTTCATAGATGTCGCCGAGTTTCTCCGGATCGGCTTCCGTCTCGCTCTGCTCCATGAGGCGCGCGCGCTCGGTATCGGCGGCCAGCACCGTTTCGAACGGCGTGGCGTCTCCGGCCGGAGCCTCTTGGGCGATATAGCCGATGCGGGCGCCCCGAGGCATGTCGATCGAGCCACCGTCCGGCTCGATCTGCCCGGCGATGACCTTCACCATCGTCGACTTGCCCGCGCCATTGCGCCCGATCAGCCCGACGCGGCTGCCGGGGGGCAGGGATGCCGAAGCGCTGTCGAGGATCGCGCGCCCGCCCAGGCGCACGGTGATGCCGTTGATCGTAAGCATGGCGGGCCCCTAGCAGGTCCGGCGCGCGGGGGTAACTTTTCTGCGCGGATGCAAACGAACGGGTTCGTCATTAACCGGACGCAATTGGTTCGTAGCGGCGTGAGTGGGGCCGACCCTCAGACTCCCGTGCGGACGAAGACGTGGCCGGACTTGTCTGTACAAAGGGGAAAATTCGTGTCCTTCCGTGCCGCACGCTGCGCGCTGTTCCTTACTGCCGCTGCCACAATCGCCCTTCCCGGAACGTCGATCGCGCAAACATCTGCCGCAGCAGATGCGCCCCAGGCCGACGGTGGCCTTGAAGAGATCGTCGTCACGGCCGAGCGCCGCGAGGAAAACCTCCAGCGCGTGCCGGTGTCGCTTACGGCAGTTCAGGGCGACGCGCTTCGCCAGTTCCAGTCCGGCGGCGAGGACATCGTTGCGCTCGCGGGCCGGGTGCCGGGCTTGTACGCGGAGACGACCACCGGCCGTATCTTCCCCCGATTCTACATTCGGGGCCTGGGCAATATCGACTTCTACCTCGGCGCCTCGCAGCCAGTCTCCATCATTCAGGACGACATCGTTCTGGAACACGTGGTGCTGAAGTCGAACCCGGTGTTCGACGTCGCGCAGGTGGAGGTTCTGCGCGGACCGCAGGGTTCGCTCTTCGGGCGCAACACGACCGCGGGCATCATCAAGTTCGACACGATCCGTCCGTCGATGGACTTCGAGGCGCGCGGCAATTTCTCCTACGGCAGCTACAACACCGTCACGGCTGACGTTGGTGTCGGCGGGCCGATCGTCCCGGACAAGATCGCTTTCCGCGTGTCCGGGCTCTACCAGCGCCGTGACGACTGGATCGACAATGCGTTCACGGGTGTCGGTCTCGACGGAACTCGCGGCGGCGAAGACGTGATGGGCGGTTTCGAGGATCGGAACGCCCGCCTGCAACTGCTGTTCACGCCGACCGAGACCTTGTCGATCAACCTGTCAGGGCACGTGCGCGATTATGACGGCACGTCCACGATCTTTTATCGCAACGCGCTGCCCCGCGGATCGAACAACCCGAACAAGCGCCGCGACGTCATCGTGCAGGACGAAGCGTTCGACAACCCGCAGGGCTATACCACCTACGGCGGCTCGGCGAACATCGCCTGGGACTTTGGCGGTCTCACCGTTACGTCGATCACCGGCTACGAGACGACATCGGGGTACAGCCGCGGCGACACCGATGGCGGCGCCGCGGTGAATTATCCGGTCAACAACGTGCCGAACGGCTATGGCCAGAGCCAAGGCAACATTCGCGATCTGGACCAGTGGACGCAGGAGCTGCGCCTGGCGAGCGACGGCCAAGGGCCGTTCAAATGGCAGGTCGGCGGATATTATTTCGACAGCCGCGACACGACGGAATTCTATCAGCGACGCTTCTTCCTGACGGCGCCCTTCGTCGCGTCCAACGGCAACACCAACAATCCCGACAATTGGGTTCGCCTGCGCAATGTGAACACGTCATGGGCGGTGTTCGGACAGGCAAGCTATGAGTTGGGCGACCGGCTGACGTTGACGGCTGGCGCCCGCTATACCGAGGATCGCAAACGCACCACGCTGCTCAAGCCCGCGATGACGGGCGCCACGGTGAATTTCCCGGCGACCGCGCCGCGTGACGTGCGCCTGGTTGGCAAGGAACCGAGCTGGGACCTGTCGGCTCTGTATGAAGTCGCACCCGACCTGAACGTCTATGCGCGGGTGGCGCGCGGCTTCCGCGGTCCGACCATCCAGGGCCGATCGGCTGTCTTCGGTTCGGCATTCACGACCGCCGATTCCGAAACGATCATGTCCTATGAACTGGGCTTCAAGAGCGAGCCCTTCTCCAACCTGCGCTTGAATGCCTCTGCCTTCCACTGGCAGGTCGACGACATTCAGCTCAACGGCAATGACGCGGATGGCAACGGCGTGCTGTTCAACGCCGACAAGGCCGATGCCTGGGGCGTGGAGGCTGAGGTGGAATGGCGGCCGATCCGCAACATCAGCTTCTCGCTGGGCGGCAACGTCCTGAAGACCGAGGTCAAGGACGACCGCGTCTATGCGCAGGTCTGCGCGCTGAACGGGCAGGTCACCTGCACGGTGCTGGATCCGACGATCACACGCACCATCTTTGGCGCGCCGGCGGTGCTTGCGCAGATCGACGGCAATCCGCTGCCCAATGCTCCCAAGTGGCAGATCAACGCTGCGGTCCGCTATGACATTCCGCTGTGGAATGACGGAGCGTTGTTCGTTTCCGGCGATTTCAACGCACAGGGCTACACCAATTTCGTGCTGTACCGGACGCGGGAGTTCTATTCAGACGGCAACTTCGAGGCCGGTCTGAAGGTGGGCTATACCGATCCAAGTGACCGTTATGAAATTGCAGCGTTCGCGCGGAACATCACGGGCGAAAAGAACCTGAAGGGCGTGATCGAGAACTACAACGCCGCAGTCTATAACGAGCCGCGCATTCTGGGCGTCTCGTTCGCGATCAAGTCACGCTGAGAGAAGATGGAGCAGGGCGACGAATGCCCTGCTCCAGTTCCTTTTGGACGGCGTACGGCTGTCGAACGCCGTGTCAGTGGACGAAGCGTGCCACCACGTCGCGATAGCTGCGACTGACTTTCACCTGAGCGCCGGAGTCCAGCACCAGGAAGCATTCGCCGTTGGTGTGCGGCTTTACCTGTCGAACCTGATCAAGGTTGACGATGGTTGACCGATGGACGCGCTGGAACCGGCGCGGATCGAGCCGCTTTTCCAGATCCTTCATCGTCTCACGCAGGATCAGCGTGTTATCCGCCGTCTTAATGCACATGTAATCGCCCGCGGCCTCGACGATCTCGATCGTGTCGACATCGACGCGGAAGATCTGCCCGCGATCCTTGACGTTGATCAGCTTCTCGAAGCGGTTCGCCGTCGGACCATCCCCGCCGTCGACGATCTCGGCCGCGGCCTCGGGTGCATGTTCGGCCAGCGCTTCCTTCAGCTTTTCCGCCTCGTTCACGCTCGACTTCTCGGCCAAGCGCTGGCGCACGCGGTCCAGCGTATCCCCCAGCCGCGCTTCTTCGACGGGCTTCATGAGATAATCCACCGCCTGTGCTTCAAAGGCGCGCAAGGCGTGATCCGAATAAGCGGTGACGAAGACGAAGAGCGGCGGCTCCACCTCCATCAATCCCTGAACCACCGAGAACCCGTCGAAACCGGGCATTTGGATGTCGAGGAAGACCAGGTCTGGCTTGTGGGTCTTGATCGCGCTGATCGCTTCGCGGCCGTTCTGGCACTTGGCGATGATCTCGACGTCGTCGTGCGCCTGCAACCGGAGCTCAAGCCCCTGGATTGCGAGCGGCTCGTCGTCGACGAGAATGGTGCGGATGGTCATGGTCTGGTCGATCTCCGATGCGAATGCCGCCGGCCCGTGCTGTTCCGGACTGACGGTCATCAAACTTCACTACCCCCGTTTGCACCCCGTTATTCTACCTGGAACGGTATCTCGAGCTCGACGCCGAACCCGCCTGTGGGCATGGCGCGCAGCTCAAACCGGTGATCCGCTCCAAAGGATTGCTGTAGTCGCTCCCTGATATTGGCAATGCCGACGCCGGTGGAAAGGCTCGGCTTGTTCTTTGTTGGCTGCAAGCCCGGCCCGGTATCCGATACGCCGATCCGTACTCGATCGCCGTTGAGCCGCGCGGTGACGCAGATTTCCGCACCTTCCTCCTTGGGCGTAACCGCATATTTGATCGCATTCTCGACCAACGGCTGCAGCAGCAGGGAGGGGAGGCGCGCCCGTTCGGCGGCCGGATCAATCTCGAACTTGGGACGCAGCCGATCCTCGAAACGCATCTTCTCGATTTCGAGATACAGCTTCAGCGTTTCAACCTCCTGCGCCAACGTGACGTGCGCGGTGGGTTCATTGACCAGCGTATATCGAAGGAAGCTCGACAGGCGGCTGAGCATCGCGTTCGCCCGCTCCGTCTGCTTCAGCAGCACGAGCGTCGAGATCGAATTCAGCGTGTTGAACAGAAAGTGCGGGTTCAGCTGATAGCGGAGCATCGCCAGCTGCGCGGACGAGGCCTGCGTTTCGAGATGCTGGAGCTGATCAATCTGCTCCTCGACGATCAGATAGAAGTTGATTCCGAAATAGAGCGCCGACCAGCCGGCAAGCACGGTGAAGTTCAGGAAAAGCGCGCCGATCAGCAGTTTTACGTCAACGCCTGGCGCGGAAAGCTTGATGAAGCTGAACGAGAATGTGTCCAGCAAGGCATAGATGAACGTCGCTGCGCCGAGCGTCAGCACGGTCAGGATGATCGCGGTGATCCGCGGAAGCCCCCGGTAAAAGCCGTAGAGCACCGACAGCAGCAACGTGATGCAATAGCCGACGATCGTTTCGACGATCGTGCTGATCACGCCCTGGATGGTGAAGCCGTTCGAGATCGATGAAACGGTTCTGAGAACGAGATAGCCGGTCCAGCCGGCTGCCTGAAGAACCCAGAACGCGCGAGCCTTGTCCTCGAAAAAGGGTCTCACGGCCAAGTTGCTTGGCCGGATCGGGGTCGACGTAGAAGCGGGCGCGGGAAGGG
Source organism: Sphingomonas sp. OV641 (assembly GCF_900109205.1). NCBI lineage: Bacteria > Pseudomonadati > Pseudomonadota > Alphaproteobacteria > Sphingomonadales > Sphingomonadaceae > Sphingomonas > Sphingomonas sp. OV641. The sequence goes on from NZ_FNZB01000001.1 coordinate 761,830, forward strand.
TGGTCGCCATCCCGGCTCCTGTACACGGCTGTTCACCGCCGCGCAAAAAGGAAGGGCCGCCGCTCCCTGAAAGGAAGCGGCGGCCCCGAAACGGAGGTGACTAGGCGCGGATCAGAACTTGAAGCGCGCACCCAGGCGGATGAAATACAGCGACGGACGAATTTCCGCGACGCTGTCGTTGGCAGGGCGTGCCTGCGTGTAGAGGTACTGCGCGCACGGGTTGGTTGCCGACGGCACGCAAGAGACGCGAACCACGTCCTCCAGGTATGGGAAGACCGCCTGGCGGAAGCCACCCCAGTTCTTGTTGAGCAGGTTCGGCACGTTCTGGATGTCGGCGAACACCGACAGCTTCGAATTGCCGAGGAAGGTCGGAACCTCCTGCTCCAGGTGGAGATCGATGCGGGTGTAGGCGCGCGAGCGAGCCACGTTGCGCGGTGCGATCTTGCCGCGATAGTTCTTCAGCACCGACCCTTCGATGATCTGCTCGACCTGCGCCTGCGTCTCGGGGGTGTCGTAGGTCACGAGCGCATCGCTGCCCGACGTCGGCACGTAGAACAGGAAGCGGTCGTCACGACCGGTCAGGCCGAAGACCGAGCTGCGCGTCGTGCTGCCGGCGTCTTCCATCGTGTAGCTGTACGGACGGCCCGCCTGGGTTTCGCCGAACAGCTGAACAATGGTGCGGGCGTCGCCGAACAGGGCGCGATCGAAACCGACGCCATACTTGAACGACCACGCCACCTGATCATTCGACGTGCCATAGGCTGCGCGATCGCCAAGGAACGCGCCGTTCGCGTAGTTCGAGCCCGCGGTCGACGACGTCGCCGGGGTCTCGTCCTTCACGTCCTGCAGCGAGTAGGCGAAGTTCAGCATCAGGCCGAAGTCGAACGTCTTGTCGACGCGGACCACACCGACGTGGCTGCGGCCACGATCACCGTTACGCAGGACGATATCGGTGTTGGTGTTCGTGCCGACCAGCGGGCCGAAGCGCGGACGACCATCCGGCAGAACGCCGATCTGGACCGAGCGATAATCGACGAACTGGAGCGAGTCCTTGGTGCGGCTGAAGTAATAGTCCGCACCGAAACGCCAGCCACCGCCGAGGAGGTCGCGCGGAGTCCAGTCGGCCGACAGGGTCGCCTTGTACACCGACGGAATGTTGAAGTCGCGATCCAGCGCGTTGATGTTCGCCGTCGGGTTGGCGCCCGTATTCGGGATCAGCGCCTGCAGCTGGGCCGGGATGCTGTTGCCCGACACATTGTTGAGGATCGCGGCACCCGTCGCCGCGTCGAGGACGGCGCCGTTCACGGTGAACCCGGTCGGGTTCGCCGCCGTTACCGGCACGCGCTGGATGTTGACCGAGTTGATGCCAACCCCGCCGCGACCCGCACCGGCATTCGAGTAGCTGTTGGACAGGTACACGTCCGGCGTACCGCCGCCGAAGATGCCGAAGCCACCGCGCAGCTTCACATCGTCGATCGGTTCCCAGTTCACGCCGATGCGCGGCTGGAACAGGCCAAGGCCCTTGAAGTTCTTGGTGTTCGGGAAGCCGTAGCGGTCCTGGAAGCCCTGGTTGAACGGAATGTCGTTCGCACTGTCGAACAGGTCGTAGCGCATGCCGAGCGAAACGTTCAGGCGATCGGTGATCTGCCAGTCGTCCTGGATACCAAAGGCATACTGACGATATTTGAAGTCAGCAGCCGCATCGTTGACGTTGCCCGAAGCCGGACGCTGGAACGTCACCGAATTCGCACGGCGGGCCTGGAAGTCGGCCAGCGAGTCGAAGTAATAGTTGCCGGTGGTGTTCTGCAGGAACAGGTTGAAGACGCGGATTTCGTCATACTGACCGAAAACCTTCAAGTCATGCCCGTTCATGTTCAGGCGCGCGAGAACCGAGCCCGAATAGGTGTCGGTGTAGAACTCGTTCGACTGACGCGAGCTGTCCGGACCGAAGAACAGGGTCGGCTGGGTAGCGCCGCCGCCTGTCGGTGCCGTGCACTGGTTCAGCGTGCCACGCGACGTGGCGTCGGTGCAGACGCCGAACTGAGCGAACTGGTTGCCGTTGAGCGAAAGCGCGCCGCGCTCGTAGCTCTTGTAGAGGAAGCGAGCTTCGGTCGAGAAGACTTCGGTCCACTGCGAGTTCAGCTGCGCGATGCCCGCACGCAGCAGCTCGGTAGCCTTGTAGGCGTTCGACGACAGGCCATACTGCGGATTCGACGAGCTGGTGCCGCTGTTCTGCAGGAAGTTCGCTTCGTCGTAGGCGTTGATGTAGCTCAGCGACAGGCGATGATCGTCATTGATGTTCCAGGTGATCTTGCCGACGATCTTCTCGTCCTTCTCGGTCGAGGTCAGCAGCGTGCCACCGGCGTCGAAGCCGTAGACCGAATCGGCGGTGCCGACGACGGTATCGATCAGGCCCTGGGTCAGGCCGGGAACCTGGCTCGGGGTCGGCGAGAGCGGGTTGCCCTCGGTGTTCTTTTCGGCCGAGACCATGAAGAACAGCTTGTCCTTGATGATCGGGCCCGACAGCGTCGCACCATAGGTCTCGCTCTTGAAGTCGAGGTTGGTGTCGATGTTGCGACCGATCCGCTCGCCGGTCAGACCATCGGTGTTCTGGCTGTAGAAGGCGTTGCCGTGGAACTCGTTCGTGCCGGTCGTCAGGATCGCGTCGATCGCGCCGCCGAGGAAGTTGCCCTGGCGCACGTCATAAGGCGCGACCGAGGTGCTGAACTGGCCGACCGAGTCGAGCGGCACTGGGCCACGGCGGGTGGGGTTCGCGTCCGGGTTCAGGCCGAAGTTGTCGGATACGACCACGCCGTCGATCGAGAAGCGATTGTAGCGCGGGTTGATGCCGGCGAACGAGATCGAGCGGCCGCCGCTGGCGGTTTCCTCGAAGCGGGCGAACGGATCGCGGCGCGCGAGGTCGCGAATGTCGCGGTTGATCGAGGCGACACGACCGATCTCGCGCTGGGTCAGAACCGTCTGCGGACCGTCCGAAGTGACGCCGGCGCGCGACAGAGCCGAGGCGGTGACGACGATATCGCCGCCCTCCTGGCCCTCGGCCGCGGCGAGTTCGACGGTCACGTCATAGGGCTGGCCAACAACGGTGTAGACGTCGGTGACGGTCTTGCTGCCCTCAGCGCTGGTCACTTCGACGGTGTAGGGGCCGCCGGGGCGAAGGTTGGCGACGTTGAACGCGCCGTTGGCGTTCGTCGTGGCGGTGGAACGGCTGTTCGTGCCGGTATCGATCACGGCGATCGAGGCACCGGCAACCGGCGCACCATTATTCGTCACCGCACCACGAATGGAGGAGGTGGTTTCCTGTGCCATCGCGCCAGCCGGCGCGATGAGCGCGACCGCAGCCACGCCCAAAAACAGGTTATGTCGCATCTACTTTCCCCTTGAGCGAACGCCGCTGTGTTACGTCCGGTCCTGAACCGTTCGGCGAACCTTCTGGCGCGCCGTTGCGCCCCTAATATTTCTCTTCGGTTACATGCGAAGTGGGATTCGGCACGGAACCGGATTCGATCATGCTGCGTTGCAAAAAGGCGACAGGTGCGTTTTCTCAGCTGGCCGCCGCGACAATGGCTTGCCAGCCTGCTTCATCGATCACCTTTACCCCAAGATCCCCGGCCTTCTTCGCCTTCGAACCGGCACCGGGGCCTGCGACCACCAGATCGGTCTTGCCCGACACAGATCCCGAGACTTTCGCGCCGAGCGCTTCCGCCTGAGCCTTGGCCTCGTCGCGGCTCATCGTTTCCAGTGTTCCGGTGAAGACGACGGTCTTGCCCGAAACCTCGGACGCGCGGGTTTCGTGCACCACGTCTGCGGGTGTCACCTCCGTCAGCAGATCGGCGATGGCAGCGTCGTTGCGCTCCTCGGCGAAGAAGTCGATCAGCGCGAGCGCGACTTCAGGCCCGACCTGCTTGGTGTCAACAACGGTGGCGAGCTCCTTGGCGGCACGGGACAGATGCTTGTCGTCGCTCTCTCCGATCGCCTGAAGCATGGCGTCACGCGTGTCGATTCCCGTCTGCACCATGTTGCGAAAGGCGGGCCAGCTTTGCCAACGCCGAGCGAGATCGCGCGCCGTGACTTCGCCAATGTGGCGGATGCCAAGTGCAAAGAGGAACCGGTCGAGCGGCGGCTGACGCTTGGCGTCGATCGCCGCCACCAGATTACGGGCCGAGATCTCGGCCCAGCGTTCGCGGGTGAGGAGCTGTTCTTCCGTAATGCGAAAGATGTCGGCCGGCCGCGCGATCAGCCCATCGGCATAGAAGTTCTCGATATTCGTGATGCCCAGGCCCTCGATGTCGAGCGCGTGACGCGAGGCGAAATGCCGCAGCCGCTCGATCGCCTGAGCGGGGCAGACGAGCCCGCCCGAGCAGCGCCAGTCAACCTCGCCGGGTTCGCGCACCGCCTCCGATCCGCATTCGGGGCAATGGGTGGGAAAGTGCCATTCCGGCCGCTCCGCGTCTCTCGTCAAATTCTCAACGATTTGCGGGATCACGTCCCCCGCACGCTGCAGAACGACGCGGTCGCCTGGCCGCACGCCGAGCCGTGCGATCTCGTCCGCATTGTGGAGGGTCGCATTTCGCACCACCACACCGCCGACGGTGACTGGCTCCAGCTTAGCGACGGGAGTGAGCTTGCCCGTGCGGCCGACCTGTACGTCAATATCATTGAGGGTGGTCTGCGCCCGTTCTGCAGGAAACTTATGGGCGATGGCCCAACGCGGTGCCCGCGCGACAAAACCCAGCCGCTCCTGCCAGTCCAGCCGATCAACCTTGTACACCACACCGTCAATGTCGAACGGGAGATCCGCACGTTGCGCCTCGATCTGGCGATACTGCGAGAGTGCCTCCAAGGCGCTGGAAACGCGGACGAAGTCGTCCGCCACCGGAAAACCCCACTGCCGCAAAGCGGTGACGACCTCATACTGCGTTTCCCCGGGGAGCGAGCTGACCTCGCCCCATCCGTGCGCCAGAAAGCGGAGCGGCCGGCTGGCGGTGATCGCCGCATCCTTCTGCCGCAACGAGCCAGCTGCCGCGTTGCGCGGATTGGCGAATTGCCGCGGTTCCTTGCCGACGGCAGCGGCCTCGTCCGCCAGCCGCTGGTTGAGCCCGGCAAAATCCGCCTTGGCCATGTAAACTTCGCCGCGAACCTCGAAAATCTCCGGCACACCGTTCGGGAGATCGGCGGGGATGTCGGCGATGGTGCGTACGTTGGCGGTCACGTCTTCGCCGGTCGTGCCGTCCCCGCGGGTCAGCGCCTGAACGAGGCGGCGGTTCTCGTAGCGGAGCGAGCAGGACAGGCCGTCGATCTTCGGCTCGGCGGTGAGCGCAACGTCAGCGGCGTCTGGAAGGCGGAGGAAGCGACGAACACGGGCGACGAACTCCTCGACGTCTTCGTCCGAGAAGGCGTTGTCGAGGCTTGTCATCGGGCGCGCGTGCGCAACCTTGGCGAGATGCCCGGCCGGCGCCGCGCCAACCTGCTGCGATGGCGAATCCTTGCGGACCAAGTTCGGGTAGGCCGCCTCGATCGCATTGTTGCGCCGTACCAGCGCGTCATAGTCGGCATCCGAGATCTCGGGCGCGTCATCGCTATGGTACAGCCGATTGTGACGTCCGATCTCGGCAGCCAGTTGTTCCAGCTCGGCGGCAGCGGCTTCTTCGGTGTTCGGGATCGCGGTCATGGTCGTTGGTTAGGCGAGGGGAGGCGCGCCGCCAAGCCGGCGCACCCGTCGCTGAGCCAACGCAAAAGGCCGGAGCGATGCCCCGGCCTTCGTTTGTTGCGTCAACCCTTGAAGGTCAGTGTGTACCGGGCACCGACGGGTCGATGGTGTGAACCGACTCGCCCTCGTGCACCTCGACCAGGCCCCGGCCGAGGTGCGAGGCGCGGTAGCTATAGCCATAATAGATGACGAGGCCGACAGCGCCCCAGATCGGGAGCACGAGCATCGCATCCAACGGCAGGTTGAAGAACAGGAAGACGCAGCCAACGATCGTCAGCGGGCCGACCAGCCACAGCACAGGAGTGCGAAAGCTGCGCTGGCGGTTCGCTTCGGTCCGGCGCAGGATCATCACCGCGAAGGCGACCATCATGAATGCGTACAGCGTGCCCGCGTTCGCGATGTCCGCCAGCTTGCCCACCGGCAGGAACGCGGCTGCGAATGCCACGGCTGCGCCGGTGATTGCGGTAACGATATACGGCGTCTTCCACTTCGGGTGCACCGCAGACAGCGCCTCCGGCAAGAGACCGTCACGGCTCATCACGAAGAAGATGCGGGTCTGGCCGAACATCAGGATCAGGATGACCGACGGCAACGCGAGGAACGCAGCGATGCCCAGCATGTTGCCGACGCCTGACCAGCCGATCTGTCGAAGGACATGGGCGAGGGCTTCGTTCGAACATACAAGCGGCAATTCGTTCGCGGCATAGGTCGCGCACTGCCGGGCAAGTTCCTCAGAGCCGGCCGGGAACGGCACGCCGTTCGGCCCCATGATCGGCTGACCACCGACGGTGCCAATCGCACCCGCGGCGACCAGAATGTAGAATACGGTGCAGAACAGCAGCGATCCGACAAGGCCGATCGGCACGTTACGTTGCGGGTTCTTGGTCTCCTCTGCGGCGGTGGAAACCGCGTCAAAGCCGACATAGGCGAAGAAGATCGTCGCGGCCGCGCCGACCGCGCCAACGCCGGTGCCAAAGCCACCGAACACGCCGGCGGGCAGGAAGGGATTGAACCTATCGGTGCTGAAGGCATCAGACGGCAAGGTCAGGACGATGAACGCCGTCAGAGCGGTGACCTTGATCGCGACGAGGATCGCATTGACCCGCGCGCTTTCGGTGGTGCCCACCATCAGCAGCCACGTGATCAGCAGCGAGATGACAACGGCAGGGAGATTGATGAAGCCGCCTTCGACGCCGCCAAGTGCGAGCGGGGCGCCGGACAGCCATGGCGGCAGATATATGCCAAGGAACTCGTTGAGGATCGTTCCGGTGAAATATCCGGACCAGCCGACCGAGACTGCGCTGGCCGCCACGGCATATTCAAGGATCAACGCCCACCCGACGGTCCACCCGATCACTTCGCCCATGGTGGCGTAGCTGTAGGTATAAGCGGAGCCGGCGACCGGTATCATTGCGGCGATTTCAGCGTAGCACAGCGCGGCCACGATGCAGATCGCCCCCGCGATGGCAAAAGCCAGCATAAGACCGGGGCCGGCCTTTTGTGCGCCCGCCGAGGTCAGCACGAAAATTCCCGTGCCGATGACGCAGCCGATGCCGAACAAGGTGAGCTGGAACCAGCCCAAGGTTCGATGAAGCGATTTCTTCTCGGCAGTCGCCAAGATGGCGTCGAGCGGTTTTACTCGGCCAAAGATCATGCGGCCCTTTTCCCCCACGAGGCGCGGCCTTGCCGACCGCCCATTATTGAATCGCGTGAAAGTAGCGGGAGATCGGTCAGGCGCAATCCCTCACCGCATCGCCGCGCCAGATCGTGTCCGCGATGTCACTTTCGACTGTCGTTTTCGATCAGCATCGGCCCCAACGGGCGCCCGGCAAGGATGTGGACGTGGAGATGCGGCACTTCCTGGTGGCTGTGCGGACCGGCATTGGCGAGCAGCCGATATCCTGGTTCCACCAAGCCCATTTCCCGCGCGACATGACCGACGGCGCGGACGAACCCAGCAATTTCGGCATCGCTGGCCTTTGCCGAGAAATCATCCCAGCTGACGTAAGGGCCCTTCGGGATGACGAGGATATGCGTGGGTGACCAAGGCGCGATGTCATGAAACGCCAGGGCGAATTCATCCTCATAAACTTTCTTCGACGGTATCTCGTCGCGCAGGATCCGAGCGAAGATGTTCTGATCGTCGTAGGGCGTGGTTGCATCGACGGGCATATGCTCTGCCTTATTCCGGGCGGAAGGAAAGGGGGCGTCCGGCCTTCTCGTCATGGCCTGACTGCCCTTCGCGCCGTGCGAGCTCGCGCCGGACATCATCCAGGCTCAGGTTCGCGTCGGCGAGCAGGATCAGAAGGTGGAAGATCAGGTCAGCCGCCTCCGGCACGATATTCTGATCGTCGCCGGAACAGGCCGCGATCACCGTTTCAACGGCCTCTTCGCCGACCTTCTGTGCAATCTTGTGCCGTCCCTGGAAGAACAGGCTGGCGGTGTAGGAACGCACCGCCGGGCTGTCCTTGCGGGTACGGATCGTCGCTTCAAGACGCTCGAGAATGTCGTCGGCCATTCGCGCGAGGTGCCGCGCAGGCGCGCTAAGGTCAACCTTTCCGACCGCGATTGCGCAGGCTTCGCCGTGCCAGCCAGACGATGACGGCGGCAACGAGGAACAAGGCAACGTCGGACGGCTCGGGGCCGGTGCGGGGCGTGGACACGGTGGCGACGTTCGTTGCAGCGGCCTGGTTTGTTGCCGAACTTGCGAGTGTCAGCACTGTCGATCGGCTCCCATCGCAGCTGGAGCCGCCGGGGCCATGCGCCGATTAATGCGAGCGCACCGGCACGCCGGCTTGCGCCAGCGCATCGTGTGCCTCGGCAATCGTCGCTTCCCCGAAATGGAAGATCGAGGCCGCGAGAACGGCGGATGCATGACCTTCCGTTATGCCCCGAACCAGATCATTCAAGCTGCCCACGCCGCCGGAAGCAACCACCGGCACGCTCGTGCGGTCAGCCACCGCCCGGACAAGCTCGAGATCATAGCCGTCGCGTGTTCCGTCGCGATCCATGGAGGTGAGAAGGATCTCTCCGGCACCGAGATCGGCCAGGCGCAAGGCATGTTCGACCGCGTCGATGCCGGTGGCGTGGCGCCCGCCGTGGGTGAACACCTCCCAGCCGCTGCCCGTCCGCCGCGCGTCGACGCTTGCCACGCAGCATTGGCTGCCGAAGCGCTCCGCGATGTCGGCAACGACCTCCGGGCGGGTCACCGCGGCGGAGTTCACCGCCACCTTATCGGCCCCCGCGAGGAGAAGGGCGCGCGCATCATCAGCGCTCCTGACCCCGCCGCCGACTGTTAGCGGCATGAAACAGACCGCAGCGGTGCGGCGCACGACGTCCAAGATCGTATCCCGGCCCTCATGGCTGGCCGTGATGTCCAGGAAGCACAGCTCATCCGCCCCGGCCGCGTCATAGGCGCGGGCTTGCTCCACCGGATCGCCGGCATCGATCAGGTCGACGAAGTTCACGCCCTTGACTACGCGACCATTGGCGACGTCCAGGCAGGGGATGACCCTGGCCCGAACCGTCATCGGTTCTGCCCGACATTGCAGTCGCAGCGCATCAGATGGGGCTTCTGTGCCGATATTGCTGCACGCCACGTTGACCTCATGCCGCAGCCGCGAGCTGGAGGGCGGCGGAAAGATCCAGTCGGCCGTCATATAAAGCCCGACCGGTGATCACCCCTTCGATCCCGTCCACGGCGTGACGCGCCAGAATCTCGATATCGTCGATCGCCTTTACCCCGCCGCTCGCAATCACCGGAATCGCGACGGCACGCGCGAGCTCCACCGTGGCTTCGACATTGCACCCTTTGAGCAGGCCGTCGCGCCCTACGTCGGTGAACAGGAGCGCGGCGACGCCAGCGTCTTCGAAACGGCGAGCGAGATCGGCCGCGCTGGTGGTAGAAACCTCGGCCCAGCCCTTGGTAGCGACCATGCCGTCACGGGCGTCCACCGCAACCACGATCCCGCCTGGATGAGCGGAAGCCATGTCCCGCACAAACTGCGGGTTCTCGAGCGCGGCGGTGCCGATCACCACTCGCGATACGCCTGCATCGAACCACGCCTTGACGCTCTCAGGCGTTCGGATGCCGCCACCCAGTTGCACCCGCCCAGGAAATCGCTCGACGATCGCGCGAACCGCTTCGCCATTGCGGCTTTCCCCGGCAAAGGCACCGTCGAGATCAACGACGTGAAGGTGCCCGGCGCCAGCCTCCGCGAACAGCATCGCCTGCGCGGCAGGATCGTCGCCGTAGACGGTGGCGCGATCCATATCTCCTTCGGCGAGACGAACCACCTGGCCGCCCTTCAGGTCAATTGCGGGAAATACGATCAGGCTCATGGACGCCACTTCAGAAAACGAGCGAGAAGATCGAGGCCATAGCGCTGACTTTTCTCGGGGTGAAATTGCACGCCAACAATGTTGTCCCGGCCGATCGCCGCCGTGACTGCCCCGGCATGCGACGTTTCCGCGATCACGCCATCGCCAGCATAGGCATAGCTGTGGAGGAAGTAGGCTTCACCGGCCGGGATCAACGGATGCTCGCCGCGCGGGCGAACATCGTTCCAGCCCATGTGAGGCACCTTCGCGTCGGTGCCTGCTGGATCAAGCCGGCTGACGCTGCCGGCAAACCATCCGAGGCCACGGTGATGACCCAGTTCCTCGCCATGTTCGGCCAGAAGCTGCATCCCGACGCAAATGCCGAGAAACGGAGCGCCCTCATTCAGAACTCGCTGGCGCAAGGCGGCCTCAAGTCCATCCACCTCGCGCAGATTGGCGGCGCACGCGCCAAAGGCACCGACGCCCGGCAGGACGATGCGGTCGGCGCGACTGATGCGTTCGGGATCGGCCGTCACTGAGATGTCGGCCGCGCCGGCCGCGCGCAGAGCATTTTCGACCGAGTGCAGGTTGCCGGACTGAATATCCACCAGCGCAAGCATCAGCGCACCCGTGATCGGGCAACCGGGCGATCAGTGGGGCGGACGCTCACAAAACCCCCTTGGTAGAGGGGATGGAGTCGGCCTTGCGCGGATCGATCTCGATCGCCTGGCGCAGCGCCCGGGCAAGCCCCTTGAACGCGCTTTCGGCGATGTGGTGGTTGTTTTCACCGTGCAGCGTCTCGACGTGCAGCGTGATGCCGGCGGCCTGCGCGAAGCTGTGAAACCAGTGTTTGAACAGCTCGGTATCCATCTCGCCGAGCCGCTTCTGGCTGAAATCCGTCTTCCACACGAGCCATGGGCGGCCGGAGATATCGAGCGCGACTCGCGTAAGGGTCTCATCCATCGGAGAAAGCGCATCGCCGTAGCGCCGAATGCCGCGCTTATCGCCAAGCGCGCGGGCGAGCGCCTCGCCTATGGCAATGCCGGTGTCCTCCACGGTATGATGCTGATCGATGTGCAGATCGCCCTGGGTTTCCACGTCGAGATCGATCAGGGAATGGCGCGACAGTTGCTCGAGCATATGGTCGAAAAAGCCGACCCCCGTCGAGATGCGGTAGGTGCCGGTGCCGTCGAGATTGACGGTGACCGCAATCTTGGTTTCGCTGGTGTCGCGGCGGATCGTGGCGGTGCGCATTGAGCGCACATAGCGGGGCCTGTGCGTCATGCAATCTTGACCAGCCGTTTGCGACCGTTACCCATGGCGAGAATGGACGACCAAGCACCAGACAGCCTGATTCCGTATGATGAAATCGTACAGGAGGCACTGCGCGCCGTGGTGGCGCGCGTGCTTGGCTCCGTGGCCACCGGCGGCGGTTTGCCGGGCGAGCATCACTTCTACATAACGTTCAAAACCCAGGCCGCAGGAGTCGATATCCCGCAGCGACTGATCGAGCGTTTCCCGGACGAGATGACGATCGTTCTCCAGAACCGCTTCTGGGATCTGATGGTCGACAGCGAGCGGTTTTCGGTTGGCCTCAGTTTCAACCAGGTGCCTTCGAAGCTGGTGATCCCCTATTCCGCGATCACTGGCTTCCACGATCCGGCGGTGAACTTCGAGCTGCGGTTCCAGGCACAGGAAGGTCCGGGTGACGGCCCCGAACCGCACGATCCGGCAGAGAATGACGGGCCGCCGTCCTCCAGCGAGGATGGTTCGAACGTCGTCAGCGTGGATTTCAAGCGCAAGAAGTAAGCAGCGGCCCGGCCACGCGATGCCGGGCCTGCATGCAACCGAAGCACGGGTTCATTGCTTCTCTTTTCCGTCTTCCGCGGGGATGAGCCATGAACAACCGGACTGAAACCGACTCGATCGGCGCCATCGCGGTGCCGGCCGATGCGTATTGGGGCGCACAGACCCAGCGCTCGATCGAGAACTTCCCCTTTCCGCCATCCGAGCGAATGCCGATGGCAATCGTTCACGCGCTCGCGCTGGTAAAGCAGGCGGCATCTCGCGTGAACCGCCAGCACGGGCTGGAGGCGGAGAAGGCCGACGCCATCGAGGCCGCGGCCGCCGAGGTGGCGTCAGGCAGTCTGGACGATCATTTTCCGCTCGTGATCTGGCAAACCGGCAGCGGCACCCAGAGCAATATGAACGTCAATGAGGTGATTGCCGGACGCGCCAACGAGATGCTGACGGGCGAGCGCGGAGGTAAAACGCCCGTTCACCCGAACGATGACGTCAATCGTGGCCAGTCCTCCAACGACTCCTTTCCGACTGCGCTTCATGTCGCGGCCGCACTCGCCGCCAGCCGCAGGCTGATGCCGGCGCTGGAGCATCTTCAGCGCGCATTGGCTGAAAAGGCGGACAAGTGGCAAGGGATCGTGAAGATCGGTCGCACCCACATGCAAGACGCGACACCGCTGACGCTGGGCGACGAGTTCTCCGGTTATGCGACTCAGCTCGAACTCGCGCGGGGGCGACTGCAGCCGCTGATCGAAGAAGGGCTTTCGCGCCTTGCGCAGGGGGGAACGGCCGTCGGAACGGGCCTCAACGCGCCGCCCGGCTTTGCGGAGGATGTTGCGGCTGAGCTGGCGGATCTGACCGGCTTTCCGTTTAAGACGGCGCTCAACAAGTTCGAGGCGCTGGCCAGCAATGACACGCTGGTTGATCTTTCCGGGCGGTTGAACACCCTTGCCGTGGCGCTGACGAAGATCGCGAACGACATCCGGCTGCTCGGTTCGGGGCCGCGCTGCGGCATTGGCGAACTTGTCCTTCCTGCAAACGAGCCGGGCAGCTCGATCATGCCGGGCAAGGTCAATCCGACCCAGGTCGAGATGCTGACGATGGTCGCTGCACAAGTGATCGGGAACCATGCGGCGATCACGGTCGGTGGCATGCAGGGCCACTTGGAACTGAATGTTTTCAAGCCCTTGATTGGCGCAGCTGTGTTGCGCTCGATGGACTTGCTGGCGATTGGCATGGAGAGTTTTGCCGAGCGATGCGTGGAGGGCCTGGAGGCGGACGAGGGGCGGATCGCCGATCTGCTCGACCGTTCGCTGATGCTGGTGACGGCGCTCGCGCCCGAGATCGGCTACGACAATGCAGCCAAGATCGCCAAGCACGCCCATGCCGAGGGGCTCACGTTGCGGGAGGCCGGGATGGCGCTGGGCCTGGTCGATGAAGCCACGTTCGACCGGGTTGTCAGACCCAAGGCGATGCTGGGAACCTGAGTGGCATGCCCCGGGTTGATCACGGTAAGTATCGGAAAGGACGAATATGCTTCGCACCATCATCGGCGCGCTTGTTGGCAAGGAGATTGACCAGCGGGATGGGCGCGGCGGCCTGAAGGGCGCGGCGATCGGCATGCTTGCGGCGCGCGCCGTGACGCGAACCGGTCCGCTGGGACTGCTGCTTGGTGGCGGTTACGTGGCGAAGAAAATGTATGATCGCCGGCGCGCGAGCAAGGGCATGGGGGCGCGCACTAGCCGATAAGCGAGGTATGTCGTAGCGATGGCACGGCCGATCCCGGTGTACGACCAGAGCGGATCGGCCTGGATCTGGCACAGATTGGAGTATTTCGGCCACACGCGGGCTTGCCCTTGACGCTTCCGCCCGTGCCGCGGCAGTAGCGCGCATGGCCGCTTCCTCTCCAACCGACCCGCACGGCATGCGCCGTCGCGGCGTGCTGTTCGTTTTGTCTTCGCCGTCGGGTGCCGGCAAATCCACCATCGCTCGGAAGTTGCTGGCCGCAGAGCCCGAGCTGACCATGTCGGTATCCTATACGACGCGGCCGATCCGGCCGGGGGAAGTGGACGGCAAGGATTATAACTTCGTCTCGCTCGAGAAATTCCGCGCGATGGTGTCGAACCACGAGTTCCTGGAATGGGCGCACGTGTTCGACAACCGATACGGGACCCCCAAGGCCGATGTGTTCCATACCCTGAGCGAGGGCCACGACATCCTGTTCGACATCGACTGGCAAGGCGCGCAGCAATTGCACCAGCTGGCCGGGGGCGACGTGGTTCGGGTGTTCATCCTGCCGCCGTCCATGGCAACCTTGCGCGATCGGTTGCAGAAGCGCGCGACGGACAGCCAGAACGTGATCGACGCGCGCATGGCGCGGGCCGCCAATGAGGTGAGCCACTGGGACGGCTATGACTATGTCCTGGTCAACGATGACCTTGAACATTGTTTCGAGTGCGTCCGCATGATCCTGGCGGCGGAGCGGCTGAAGCGATCGCGGCAGACAGGCATTATCGGCTTCATCCGCAGCCTTCTGAAGAACGATCCGGCGACTGATCCGGCCTGAGCGTCAACCAAGAAGGCCGAGGAACCGCACCGCCGAGTCGAAATCTCGCCTGCGGACCGCACGTGCCTTCTCGGCCTCGGGATCCTCGCCCCATAATTCGGCCTGCCATGCCTCGTCGACGATGGCGGCCGACCAAAGGTCATCCGCGCTTATGGCCCGTTCCGCCAGCGCGAGCGCGCCGACCAGCGTGCCTGCGATCGTAACCAGCGGCTGGAGCGCCACCAAGGCGAACGGCGGACGACTGGCGACCGCTTCGGCGAGACGCGCAACGGTGGCGGTCGGCTGCGGACGGTGCATCACACCGCTGATCGTTTCGAAGTGGACGTCGTATCGATCGCGCGCCCAGGCGAGCAGCGGATCCCATGCCGCTTCCTCGCGCGCGACGAGTTCTGCCGGCGATTCGGCGCGGTAATAGAGAAGATCGCTTTCCGCATAGGCGGCCAGTCCCGCGGCGAAGGCTGCGGGGTCGGGCGCGACACGGTCGATCGCGGCATTGGCAAGCCCGGTGAGCGGCATAACGCGGGGATCGATCGTCTCCCCAACCGCGCGCCACTCCGCGGCGACGGCTGCTGCAAGGGCAGGGGTGGGCAGCGCGAGGGCGGCGCGGCCGGGCGTTCGCACGGGTCGGCCATCGAGCCGGATACCGCCATCTTCATCGACGGCAACCTCGGTCCAGAAACGCTTCACGGTTGTGGGCTCCGCCAGCGGCGCGCGAGCGATCGAGGAAGGACGGCCATGCTCCACAAGGCGACCAGGACGATCGCCCCGCCGAGTATCTTCGTTGGAGTATCTACCGCCCGCGCGAGCAGGACGATGCCGAGGATCGCGGCGGCAGCGGTGGCCAGGCGAACGAGCACCAGCACAAGCCAGCGCGATCGGGCGGGGTCAGTTGCCATGCTTCGCCTATGACGCAAGCGAATGACGCGCGCCAGCCACGACCAGATGACAGCGGCGCGAGCCCAGCCGGCCGTCAACCTCTTGGTTACAGATGCACTTTATGGTTTATTGCCGATAATAGCGAGAGCGGGCCCGGGGGGGCGAGCCTCACATGTCACTATCAGGAATGGTACGGCGATGGTCGGCGCGGCAGTGTTTGTTTATGGTTTGCTGGTAAGCTTCATCTTCTCGGGTGCGTCGCGCAACGCCAAGTTGCAGCGGCCTAACCCGCCGATCGTGACCTATGTCGGCTATGTACTGGTGGGTGTGACCACGGGCGCTTCGTTGCTGCTCTTCGCCCATGCCCTTGGGCTGTCGGCCGGCTTTCCCCTGATTGCACTCGCGATCTGATACGCAGGGCGCGCCTTTTCTGAAGGTGCGCGGATCGCCGCGATAACGCTGCGCGCGGCGGTGGGTCTTTGATCCCCCACGCCACGCGATCGTCACGTGGCCCGGTAGATCGCGGTTTGCGGCCGGGTGGATGCCGGGACGGGCCCGGCACGATGAGCTCGTTCCTGAGCAGGCTGCGGCCGCTCAACGGCAGCCGATTCGCATCTTAGTCAGCTGCTGACCTGCGGCGGCAGGCCCGCCATTCGAGCATCAGCCAGGGTCTTTGATCGGGGTGTCGCGGGTCACTGCGCGGACCCGCGGCCGCGCCGTTCGCCGCGCCGTGCCTTGCGGACCTGCTTGGCATGGGCGCGCGCCCTGGCCTTGCGATCCTCTCGGGTCGGCTCTGGCCTTGTGTCCATCGGCATCATTTCACCTGCCATTTCCTCGAACCCGAGCCCCTTGAGGCTTTCGGCGAAGTGCGTTGGCAGCGGAGCGGTGACGTCGATGGCACCGCCATCGGGATGATCCACCCGGATCCGCCTCGCGTGGAGGTGCATCTTGCGACTGATCCCGCCGGTCAGGAACGCGGCCGGTCCGCCATATTTGCCATCGCCGACGATCGGATGGCCGATCGCCGCCATGTGGACGCGCAACTGGTGGGTTCGACCGGTGAACGGCTGGAGTTCGACCCAGCAGGCGCGATTGCCGGCGCGCTCGATCACGCGGTAGCGGCTGCGCGAGGGCTGACCGTTTTCCTCATCGACATGCATTTTCTCGCCGCCGGTGCCCGGCTGCTTGGCGATCGGAAGATCGACGGTGCCATCATCGATCGACGGAACGCCGACGACGAGTGCCCAATAGACCTTCTTCGCCGAGCGGCTGGAAAACGCCTTGGAGAAGAACGCCGCCGCGCGAGCGGAACGGGCAACCAGCAGCGCGCCAGACGTGTCCTTGTCCAGACGATGCACCAGCTTCGGGCGCCCCTCTGCCTCGAACTGCAGAGCGTCCAGCAAGCCGTCGACATGCGCCGTGGTCTTCGTGCCGCCCTGCGTGGCAAGACCTGGCGGCTTGTTCAGGACAAGCGCAGCCTGGTCCTTGTGGATCACCATTTCACGCGCGAACGCCGCCTCGTCCTCACTGAGCGGCGGACGCTCCCGCTTTGGCTTGGGATCGACACGAACCGGTTCGGGTGGGGGCAGGCGGAGCACCTGACCGGCAGCGACCCGGTCGCCCGGGCCGACGCGTGCACCGTCCAGCCGCAGCTGACCCGTGCGGGCCCATTTCGCAACGGTGGTGAAGCTGGTGTCCGGCAGGTGCCGCTTGCACCAACGGTCAACGCGGATGCCATCGTCGTCCGAGCCAACGGTGAACTGGCGAACCGATTCGCTCATGCTGCCGACCTCGCCAGACCAAAACCAAGCGCCAGTGCGGCAATCGAACCGAGCACCGATGCGGCGACATAAGCCAGCATCTGCGCCCAGGCGCCGCGCTCCATCATCATCACGGCATCAAGCGAGAAAGCCGAAAATGTGGTGAAGCCGCCAAGCACGCCGACACCCAGGAACAGCCGCCACGGCTCCCCGCTCACCATCCGCGATAGGGTAGCGGCGAGGAGCCCCATGGCCAATCCGCCGCTGACGTTGACGAAAAGCGTACCCCAGGGCCAAGCGGCCCCCAGCGCGGACAATGCCGCGCGACCAACGAGATGGCGCAGGCCAGCGCCAAGCGCGCCGCCAGCCATCACCAGAACCAATGCATTCATCCCACCGCCCCTAGACCCATGAAGGTCAGGGCGGAAGGGCAGTCAGCGCGGCGCGTCCACCATCAGATCGACATTCGTGCCGCCATCGGCGCGCGGGCGCAGCCGCACCATGAAGGCGGCGGCCTCACGCGTACCGGCAAGAACATGCTCGCCAGCGTCCTGGCCGTGACCTCCGCGATAGCCCGCATCGGTCGTCCGCGTGTAATACCAGTCGAGCAGGCGCTGCATGGGGGCGGCGCTGGCGAAGCTGACCACGCGCAGCGCGCAGCCGTTCCCGTCGGCACCCGCCGCTTCGATCACGCGCGCGTCGGGATAGAGCGGCACGGCATCGGGCAGGCGGTTCGCCCAGCTGGTGGAATAGCGCACATTGCGGACGCAGTCGGCCGACCCGCCCTGACTGGCGGCGAGCGCGCCCAGGGTGAGCGCACGCCGGGCGGAGGCACATTGCGGACAATTGGCGGATGGTGCCGGTGCGGTGCGAAGCGCGCCTGCGACCGGCTTGTGCGCAGCGTCCGCGATGGTCTCGGGCGGCAGTGCCAAAGACTCGGGCTGGGCGGGCGGGCGGAGCGCGTCGGCATTCGCCTGCTGCACCAGCTTCGGATCAACCATGATCTGATCGCGCAGGGCGGACTCGAGCACCGGATCCGAGGCATCGTTGACGTCCTGCTTAGTTCGAGCAGCGTCAGCCCCGTTCAACGGCGCGTCCGATTGTTGACCACAGGCGCCGACGACGAGTGCCATGGCGGCGACCACGGCCAAGGAGTGAAAGCGCCCGTCGGGGACGGATTTGAAGCTCTTCAGGGTCATTCGCTTACTGCCGAACCATGGGAAGCGCTGGACTGTGTCTCGCTCTTGTAACACACCCGTTTGCTCTCCATGTTGAAACCATGCTCAACATCGTTTCGGTCCTGATCGGCCTCGTCACCCTCGTCCTCGGTCTTGTGGCGTTCATGCCGCTGCTTGGCTGGATGAACTGGCTAGTGATCCCGATCGGCATCGTCGGAGCGGCGGTTGGTGCGCTTTCCAGCAGCAATGGCGGGCGTAACCTCAACATCGTGCTGATCATCATCTTTGCGCTTCGGCTGATGCTGGGTGGCGGGATCATCTGAGCCGGGCAGGGCCGTCAGGGCGCAACCACGACGCAGCTGACGCCGGATTTCGCGCACGCGGCCTGTGCCGCGGCCTTTGATGCAAAGCCCGTCGCCTGCAGCCGGGTGACCCCGCCGCCTTTGACGTAGCTGGCGCCGCCGCCGGTACGGCTGCCGACCTTCGCCCACAAGCTGTGCGCATTGCCTTCATCGCGGAAGGCGCCAAGCTGGATCCGCCATCTCCCGCCGGCGCTGACGGAGGAGGATGCGGGCGCCGATGCGGCGGGGCGCGCGGGCGCATAGGCCGCCAAAGTCGCCGGCGGCGGTGCGGCACGGACGGCGGTTGCCTGTGCCGGGCGCGGCGGAGTCGTGACGGTCGCGGTAGCCGTCGGGATCGGCGATGTGGCGGCGACCCGCGGCAACGGCGCGCTGGAGACGGTGCCGCCGGGCGTGGATGGTGGCAAGCGCGTGGCGAGGGCGCGCGCTTCAGCCTCATATTTGCGGGCGAGCGTCAGCCCCTGCTGCCGCTGCGCTTCCGGGATATATTGATCCATCTGCGCCAGGGTTTGCGATGCTTGTGGCAGGCCCTGCTGCGACGAGCGCGTGACCAGCGCATAAGCGCGCACCCAATCGCGCGGAACGGCATCGGCGTTGAACAACATGGTGCCGAGCACGAGCTGCGTACGCCGCTCCCCGCGCGCGACCGACTTCTCCAGCCACGGCAGCGCCTCGGCCTTCTTGCCTTCCTGGAAAAGGGCAAGGCCGTAATTGTCGATCGCCTGGCTGTGGCCTTGTGCGGCGGCCTTGCGGAACCATTCAATCGCGTTGGGCAGATTTGCCGGGATGCCGCGACCAAGCTTGTACGCCTGACCAAGGTTGAATTGAGCATCCGCGTCACCACTGGCAGCGAGCGGGCGCCAGATCTCGACCGCCGCCTTATAGTCGCCGCGGCTCCAGGCATCCACACCCTGCTTCACATCAGCGCCGGCAGATCCAGCGACCAAGGCCGCCGCGATCATTCCAGCAAAATACGCACTCTTCATTCGTCTTCCCCGAATTGATCGCGACCCTTCTGCCGATGGAGCGTGATGTGAACGCCCGAGGTTACTCCATCGCTAACCCGGCCAAGCTGCGGGACGGGAGGGGTGTTTACCATTCCTTATCATCGGATTGGCATCAAACGCAGGAGATGGGGAAGCCCATGTCGCCGGCGGGTTCCCGCAACGGGACGCGGCACGGCTTCGACCAAGACGATGGCCCGGGGATCGACGATGAACAAGCGTGCAGTTGCAGGTTTCAGCCTTACGGCGCTGATGCTGGGCGGAGCGATGGTGGGTTGCGCACAGGGCGGCATCTCCACCGCCAGCACGCGCAGCGAGGCGACCCTTGCGAAACATGCCGCTCGTAATGCCGAAAAGGCTGCCGAGGCGCTGCAGAAGGGCGATCCGGCGAAGGCCGTGAGCTTTGCGGAAGCGGCGGTCGCCGCGGTGCCAAACAATGCCGATTATCGCGCCTTGCTTGGCTCCGCCTATCTGAAGGCGGGCCGCTTCACCTCCGCCCATGCCGCTTATGCTGACGTGCTGACCCTTTCGCCGCAGAACGGCAGGGCTGCGCTGAACCTGGCGCTTGCCATGATCGCCGAGGGACAATGGGACGAGGCGCGGCAGGCGCTGGAGAGCAATGCCGCCATTGTTCCGGCGAGCGATCGCGGCCTTGCCATCGCGCTGGCGGGCGATCCGGCTGGCGGTGTGGAGGTGCTGACCGCGGCTGCGCGCGCGCCGGAGGCGGACGCCAAGACCCGCCAGAACCTGGCACTGGCGCTGGCGCTGGCGGGCCGCTGGGCCGATGCTCGCCAGATGGCGGGCGTCGACATGGCGCCGACGGATGCGGATGCGCGCGTTCTGCAATGGGCTGCCTTTGCCAAGCCGACCGGGGCCGCGGATCAGGTGGCCGCGCTGCTGGGAGTGACGCCGGTGAAGGATCCCGGCCAGCCGGTCGCCCTGGCGCTGAACAAGCTCATGCCCTCGCGCGACGCCCCGGCTGAGCTTCTGGCCGAAGCGCCAGCGACGAGCCTTGTGGCCGAGCCTGAGCCGACGCAAGTGGCTGCCGTTGCGGCAGACGTTCCGGCTGGTCCCAGGATCGTGTTCGCAGAGCGCCGCGAGGTGGTTCAGTCGCTGCCGGCCGGTACGCAGGTTGCCCGAAGCGCTGGGGTGAACGCGCCGGTGCGGCTTGCGGCAGTGGAAAGCGAGGGTTCGGCGAGGGTCAGGCAAGCCGGCAAGTGGTTCGTGCAACTTGGCGCCTATGATTCGGCAGCCGTTGCCAAGGACGCGTGGGAGCGCGCCCAGCGCCGTTATGCCGGATTTGCCGGCGAGACGCCGAGCGGCATGGCGTTCAAGTCCTTTTACCGCCTGTCGGTGGGCGGCTACTCCCGTGGCGAGGCCAATGCGCTGTGCCGCGGCTATCGCGCCAACGGCGGCTCATGCTTCGTTCGCACCAGTGCGGGCGACCAGACCGCTGCCTGGGTGAAGCCGTCCCGGGTTCAGTTCGCAGGAAGGTGAGCCTGCGCGAACGCTGGATCATCGCCGGCCGATCGGCCGGGACGATCAGGCGAGTTCGCGCCCACCCTTGAACAAGCGCAACACGCGGCCCTGGACCGGAAGACCGTCAAAAGGCGTGTTGCCGGCGGTGCCGGGCAGCGTGTCCGCTGAAATCTGCCACGGTGCGTCCGGATCCACCAGCATGAGATCCGCCTCGGCGCCGGGCTGGAGCGATCCGGCCTCCAGGCCAAGTACCGCCGCAGGATTGCGCGACAGCAGAGCGGCGAGCCGTTCCAGGCTGACGTGGCCGTCGCGCGCCAGCCCGAGCGCCAGCGGGAGCAAGGTTGCCGCGCCTGCTGCACCAGCGGTTGCATCGGCGAAGGGCAGGCGCTTCTCCTCCGGTCCTCGTGGATCATGGCCGGAGCACAGCACGTCGATCGTCCCGTCGGCCAGCGCCGCCAGCGCCGCGCGCCGATCATCCTCCGACCGCAAGGGCGGGGAGAGATGCGCGAAGGTGCGGAAGTCACTCATCGCATTGTCGGACAGTAGCAAGTGTGCGGGGGTGATCCCGCACGTGACGCGCACGCCACGACGCTTGGCGGCGCGCACCATGTCGAAACCGGCTGCGGTGGTAACCTGACGCAGGTGGAGCCGGGCACCGGCAGCCTCGGCGAGCATGAGATCGCGGGCGATCGCCAGCGGTTCGGCAAGGGCTGGGGCGGCGGGTAGGCCCAGCCGGGTGGCGGTTTCGCCCTCCGTCGCCACCGCTTCACCCACCAGCCCGCTGTCTTCCGCATGGGTGACGACCGTGAGATCGAGATCGCGAGCATAGGCGAAGACCCGCGCCATGACGCCTGAGTCCGCAACCCAGCGCCGACCGGTACCAACGGCACGCGCGCCGGCCGAAACGCAGATCGCCATTTCAGCGAGATCGGTTCCGGTCAGGCCGCGAGTTGCGGCGGCGATGGGGTGGATCCACAGGTCCGGCCGGCCGATCAGCGCGGATCGCTGAACGATGCCTGGTTCGTCCAAGACCGGGTTCTGATCAGGCATGAGGCCGACCCGAACGATCCCACCGGCACGGAAGGCAGCGCGATCGATAGTTGCCACGCCCAGATCGACGATCGCCGGTGCCAGCAATGCGCCGCGGCAGTCGATCTCCGTTGCCCCGGCCGCCGAATCGACGATGTGTCCACCGGCAACGAACAGGTCGCCACGCCGCTCGCCCGCAACGGGACAGATGATCCGGGCATCCCGGAAGTGTAGCGCGCCGCTCATGCCCAGCCCTCCACCCCGCGTGACCGGCGCGTCAGCACGTCAAGGCAGGCCATCCGCACCGCGACCCCCATCTCCACCTGTTCGGTAATGGCGGATCGCTCCGCATGATCGGCGACGTTCGAGTCGATCTCGACCCCGCGGTTCATCGGCCCGGGATGCATAACCAGCGCGTCCGGCTTCGCGCGGGCGAGCCGCTCCAGCGTCAATCCGTAGCGGAGGTGGTATTCGCGGCTCGACGGCACATAGCCGCCGGACATGCGCTCGGTCTGAAGGCGCAGCATCATGACCACATCCGCGCCTTCCAACGCTGCGTCAAAGTCAGTGAAGGGCGTGACTCCCATGCGCTCGATCGCGGGCGGCATGAGGGTGGACGGTGCGCAGACCCGCACTTCTGCCGCCAGCGCCGTCAGGGCGAGGATGTTCGACCGCGCGACTCGGCTGTGCAGGAGATCGCCGCAGATCACCACGCGCTGATTATGGAT
The DNA here is from genome assembly GCF_900109205.1 of Sphingomonas sp. OV641. Lineage (NCBI taxonomy): Bacteria > Pseudomonadati > Pseudomonadota > Alphaproteobacteria > Sphingomonadales > Sphingomonadaceae > Sphingomonas > Sphingomonas sp. OV641. The sequence continues at coordinate 784,657 of NZ_FNZB01000001.1, forward strand.
CGTGCCGCGGCGGCGGCGGATGGTCAGCGCGTCGAGCAGGGCTTGGGTCGGATGTTCGTGGCGGCCGTCACCCGCGTTGAGCACGGGGCAATCCACCTTGTCCGCGATCAGGCGGACTGCGCCGGAGGACATTTGGCGGATGACGATCACGTCGGCGCGCATGGCATTCAGCGTCATCGCCGTGTCGATCAGCGTTTCGCCCTTCTTCACGCTCGATTGCGCGGCGTGCATGTTCACGACGTCTGCGCCGAGCCGCTTGCCGGCAATTTCAAAGCTCAGCAGCGTTCGGGTCGAATTCTCGAAAAACGCATTGATTTGCGTGAGTCCCGCCAGCCGCTTGTCGGGCACGCCGCGCTGCCGGTTGGCAGTGATCCAGCCTTCCGCCTCATCGAGCAGGAAAGAGATCTCGTGCGGCTGAAGCCCTTCGATCCCGGTGAGATGGCGGTGCGGAAAGACGGCGCCGCCGGGAATGAGGGAGGCGGGGCGGTGGTCCGAGGCAGGCATCGGAATGGGCAGTTAATCGGCGCAGGCGAGGGTGGCAAGCCGCACGGCATACCCGCCATCACCCTCTGTGCGGTGGATGACGATTGGGAACGCCGTGCGGATGACAGATCAGCCGAGCGCCTTCTTCAGCAGTTCGTTCACCACCTGCGGATTCGCCTTGCCGCCCATTGCCTTCATCGTCTGACCAACGAAGAAGCCGAACAGCGCCTGCTTGCCGCCGCGATACTGCTCAAGCTGACCCGGATTTTTCGCGAGAACGTCTGCGATCACCGCCTCGATCGCTCCGGTGTCGCTGGTCTGCTTCAGACCGCGCTCTTCCACGATCTTGCCGGGCGCATCGCCGGTTTCGAGCATCACTTCGAACACCTGCTTGGCGAGGCTGCCGGACAGCGTGCCATCTGCAACCAGCGCGAGCAGTTCGGCCGCCTGCCCCGGAGTGACGGGCGATTCGGTGATGTCCTTGCCGATGCGGTTGAGCGCGCCGAACAGCTCGCCAGTCACCCAGTTGGAAGCGGCCACCGGCGCGGCGCCCGCGTCAAGCAGAGTGTCGAACCAGCGGGCGGTCTCGACCTCCGCAGTCAGCACGTCCGCATTGTAAGCCGTGATGCCGAGTGCCTCGTACCGCTTGCGCTTGGTATCCGGCAGTTCCGGCAGAGACGCGCGGCATTCATCCAGGAATGCGTCATCGAGCTCGAGCGGCAGCAGATCAGGATCCGGAAAGTAGCGGTAATCATGCGCATCTTCCTTCGACCGCATGGAGCGCGTGGTCCCGGTGTCGGGATTGAACAGGCGGGTTTCCTGAACGATCTTGCCACCGGATTCGAGCACGTCGACCTGGCGGTTCGCCTCATGCTCGATCGCGGCCATGACGAAGCGGACCGAGTTGACGTTCTTCGTCTCGGTTCGGGTGCCGAACTCCTCGCCGGGCTTGCGCACGCTTACGTTCACGTCGGCGCGCATGGAGCCTTCCTCCATGTTGCCGTCGCACGAGCCAACATAGCGCAGGATCGCGCGCAGCTTGCGCAGATAGGCGCCCGCCTCAGACGGAGAACGCATGTCGGGCCGGCTGACGATCTCCATCAGCGCGACGCCGGAGCGGTTGAGATCGACATAGGAGCGGGTGGGGTGCTGATCATGCATCAGCTTGCCGGCGTCCTGCTCGACATGGATGCGCTCCACACCGATCGTCTTGACCGCCTCGCCATCTTCGATCTCGACTGAGCCTTCGCCGACAAGCGGATGATAAAGCTGCGAAATCTGATAGCCCTGCGGGAGATCGGCGTAGAAATAATTCTTGCGATCGAAGCGCGACCATTTGTTGATCTGCGCGTCGATCGCCATGCCGGTGCGGACCGCCTGACGGATGCATTCGCGGTTGGGAACCGGAAGCATGCCGGGCATCGCCGCGTCGATCAGGCTGACCTGCGAGTTCGGCTCTGCGCCGAACGCAGTCGCCGCGCCCGAGAAGAGCTTTGCGTTGGACGTTACCTGCGCGTGCACTTCGAGGCCGATCACGACCTCCCAATCGCCGGTGGCACCCTTGATGCGATAATCAGTCATTGTTGGATCCAAGCAAGTCGTCGAGCACCGCAGTCATCTCCCGCTTCATCAGCTGGTCAAAGTGCGTGTGCCCATGCACTTCAATCGTGTCGAGAAACATGACTGTCGTATCCCGATATTCCGGAAACGCCCTCAATCCTCGTATGTAGGCGATAATCACGGGAGCGAGATTGATCTCGCAGTTGATTTCGTCCCACAAACGACGGACCAGATTGGTGTAGGCCATCAGGCGAATAGTGGGGTCGCTACTCTCCTCCGAACCCGGTGACGAGTCTTTCACCACCAAGCCTGTGGCCGCGCGACGAAGCCGGCGCGCTCTTCAATCGCAAGCGCGGCGTTGAGCACGCCTTGCTCGTCCAGCGCCTTGCCGATGACCTGCAATCCGAGCGGCAGGCCATGCTTGTCGAGGCCGCCAGGTACGCTCATCGCGGGTAGGCCGGCGAGCGACGATGGCACCGTGAATACGTCGTTCAGGTACATGGCGAGCGGATCGTCGCTTTTTTCGCCAAGGCCGAACGCCGCCGAAGGAGCGGTCGGCGTCAGCAGCACGTCGCAGCTTTCCCAAGCCTTGTCGAAGTCTTGCGCGATCAGGGTGCGGACCTTCGACGCCTGGGTGAAATAAGCGTCGTAGAAGCCGGCCGACAGCACATAGGTGCCGATCAGAATGCGCCGCTTCACTTCCTCGCCGAAGCCGGCCGCCCGGGTGGCGGCGTACATCGCCTGAAGGTTTGCACCCTCCGGCAGATCGCGCTGGCCGTAGCGAACGCCGTCATAGCGGGCGAGGTTGGAAGAGGCCTCGGCCGGGGCGATGATGTAATAGGCCGGCAGTGCATATTTGGTGTGCGGGAGCGATACCTCGACCACCTCGGCCCCGGCGTCCTTCACCCATTCGATGCCACGCTGCCACAGTGCCTCAATCTCTTCGGGCATGTTGTCCACGCGATACTCGCGCGGGATGCCGACGCGCTTGCCGGCCAGGCTGGCATTCAGGCCCTGCTCCCACTGCGGCACGGGGATGTCCAGCGAGGTCGCGTCCTTCGGATCGAAGCCGCTCATCGCCTCCAGCATGATCGCGCAATCGCGCACGTCACGGGCCATCGGGCCGGCCTGATCGAGTGACGAGGCGAAGGCGATGACGCCCCATCGCGAGCAGCGGCCATAGGTGGGCTTGATGCCCGAGATGCCGGTGAAGGCGGCGGGCTGGCGGATCGAGCCGCCAGTGTCGGTGCCGGTCGCCGCCGGGCAGAGGCGGGCCGAGACGGCCGCCGACGAGCCGCCAGAAGAGCCGCCGGGTGCGAGCGCCGCATTGCCGCCGTCCTTGCGGCGCCATGGCGAGATCACGTTGCCGAACGCGCTGGTCTCGTTGGACGAGCCCATGGCGAACTGATCCATATTGAGCTTGCCCAGCATGCCCGCGCCTGCATCCCACAGGCGCTGCGACACGGTGGATTCATACTGCGGCGTGAAGCCTTCCAGAATGTGGCTCGCCGCCGTGGAGGCCACGCCCCTGGTGCAGAACAGGTCCTTCATGCCGATCGGCACACCCGCGAGCGGCTTCAGCGCCTCTCCGGCAGCGCGTGCGGCATCAGCAGCATCGGCGGCGGCGAGCGCGTGATCGGGCGTTTCCACCAGAAATGCATTAAGTTGCCGCGCGTTGCTGACAGCGGCGTTGAACGCTTCGGCCACCTCGCGCGCAGTGAATGTGCCTTCGCGGACGCCGTCGCGGATCTCGCGAATGCCAAGGCTGGTCAGATCAGTCATCAGAACACCGTCACACCGGCCTGCGCCGGCGCTTCAAGAGAAAGGAAGGGGGAGCGAGTCGCGGCCAGCATGATCACTCGATCACCTTGGGAACGGTGAAAAAGCCGTGTTCGGCCTGGGGCGCGTTGGCCAGCACCGCATCGCGCAGACCGCCTCCGGTGAGCGGATCAGCGTTCACCACGTCATCGCGCAGGCGCAACTTGTTGGGGATTACGGCCGTCATCGGGGCTACGCCGCTGGTGTCCACCTCTCCCAATTGCTCGACCCAGCCAAGGATGTTGTTGAGCTCAGGCACGAGCCGCTCGGCATGGGCATCGTCGATCGCGATGCGGGCGAGGCTCGCAACCTTCTTCACGGTGGCAATATCTACGGACATGGCGCGCGCGCTATCACTGTGGCCGGTGCGAAGGCAACAGCGCTAGCGACAGGGCGGCGCGCTTGGCGTGGCAAACGCGTGTTCGGCGAGCCAGGCAGCGCCGATCGCCACATGCAGCATGGTTGCGCGGGGCCGGCCGCTGGGGCAGGCGGGCGGGCATGGCACGCAAGTTCCTTTACGTCATTGCCGTCCTGATCGCGCTCGTGATCGCCGGAGCGGTCGTTTACCGGATTTGGGGCAATGACCTGATCCGCTGGACCTTCGTGCCTGGCCGGCCGTTCGAGGCAAAGGCTAAGGTGCGCGAAGACGTGTACGACCGTGCCGACATGTGGTTGGCGCGCCCGGACCTTGCGGGCAATCCAGCGCTGTGGACCCCCGCGGGCTACCAGCCGCGGAAGACGGCGGGCGGCGCGGCGGTCTTCTTCATCCATCCGACGTCATATCTGAGCGACGACCACTGGAATGCGCCGCTGGAGAACAAGGAGGCCAATGATCGTGCCGCCCTGTTCCTGCGTGGACAGGCCAGCGTCTTCAACGAGGCGGGCGAAATCTGGGCCCCGCGATATCGGCAGGCGACATTCGGATCATTCCTGACCGATGCGGGCGACGCCGAACGTGCGCTTGATCTGGCTTATGGCGATATCCAGTCCGCCTTCGCTGCCTTTCTGCGCCAGATCGGCGCAGACCGGCCGATCATTCTGGCCGGGCATAGCCAGGGTGCGCTCCATCTGACGCATCTGCTGAAGGACAAAGTGGCGGGCACGCCGATCGCCCGGCGCGTGGTTGCCGCTTATGTCGTGGGCTGGCCTGTCAGCCGCGAGCATGATCTGCGGGCGATGGGCTTGCCGGAATGTACCCGTGCGGATCAGCAAAGATGCCTCCTTTCATGGGAGACGTTTGCGGAGCCGGCCGATCCATCCTTGGTGCTTGATACCTATGACAAGTCGATCGGTTTCGATGGGAAGCCGCGTGGTGGATCCCGCCTGGTCTGCACGAACCCGCTTACCGGCACAGCCGACGCCCAGGCTCCGGCGAGCGGCAACCTTGGTACGCTTCTCCCCGCGGCGGATCTTGGCAGCGCGAAGATTGAGGGCGGGAAGGTGCCGGCACGGTGCGGCGAGCGCGGCTTGCTGCTGATCGGCGGGGGGCCGGATGTCGGGCCCTACGTGCTCCCCGGCAACAACTATCATGTGTACGACTACAGCCTGTTCTGGGCGAACGTACGCGCCGATGTGGCGCGGAGGCTGGCGGCGCAATGATTACGGCATCGGCACAGGATTTCCGCGGCGCGTTGCCCAACGGCGGGCGGCTGATCGGGTTGGACCTCGGGACGAAGACGATCGGGACGGCGCTGTGTGACGCGGGCTGGAGCTTCGCCAGCCCCGCAGCGCTGATCCGCCGCCGCAAGTTCACGCAGGACAAGGCGGCACTTAGCGAGATGATGGCGGCGCAGCAGGTGGCCGGCATCGTGCTCGGCCTGCCGCTCAATCTGGACGGAACGGAAAGCCCGCGCAGCCAATCCACCCGCGCCTTTGCACGCAACATTGCCGATCTCGCGCCCATCCTGCTGTGGGATGAGCGCTGGTCCACGGTCGCGGTGGAACGGGTGATGATCGAACAGGATATGAGCAGGGCCAAACGTGCCGAGCGGATCGACAGCCTGGCGGCGGCGCATATCCTCCAAGCGGCGATCGACGCGCTGGTTCGGGATTGATCAGGCAGACCGCAAGGGCCGGAAGGCCGTGCGGACCTCCTGAACGAACAATTCGGGCTGCTCAAAGGCCGCGAAGTGCCCGCCGCGGTCCAGCTCATTCCAGTGGATGATGTTGGGATATTGCCGCTCCGCCGAGCGCCGTGAGGCACGGAAGATCTCCTTCGGGAACATGCTGTAACCGGTCGGTACAGTTACCTTGTCCGTGCCGAACGATCGAAAGCTCTCCCAATACAGCCTTGCGGACGAGGCGCCGGTACCTGTCAGCCAATAGAGCATGATGTCGTCGAGCATCTCGTCACGGCTAAGCGCATTTTCCGGTTCGCCGTCGCAATCGGACCATTCGCGAAACTTCTCGTAGATCCACATCGCCTGGCCAACGGGCGAGTCGACCAGGCCGTAGCCGAGGGTCTGCGGGCGCGTCGCCTGCTGCTGGGAATAGCCGTTCCCGTCCTGCATGTAGCGTTGCAGGCTCTCAAGCGAGGCCTTCTCCTGATCGGTCGCGTTCGCCATGTCTTCGGGCGATGGACGCACGACCAGCATGTTGAGATGGATGCCGGCGACGGAGGGATCCCCGCTGGCACCAATGGCCGTCGTCACGGCCGAGCCCCAATCTCCGCCCTGCGCGACGAAGCGGTCATAGCCCAGGCGCTTCATCAGCGCGATCCATGCCTTGGCGATCCGCGGGACTGGCCAGCCCTGCTCGGGACGTTCCGAGAAGCCATAGCCGGGGAGAGACGGGCAGATGACGTGAAACGCATCCTCCGGCTTCCCGCCATGCGCGACCGGGTCGGACAGGGGACCGATCACTTTCATGAACTCCACGACGGACCCCGGCCAACCATGCGTGATGATGATGGGAAGAGCGTCGGGGTGCGGCGAGCGCCGGTGCAGGAAGTGCAGGTTCAGTCCGTCAATTTCTGTCGTGAACTGGCCGATGGCGTTCAGCGCCGCTTCGCACCGGCGCCAATCATAGTCGTTCTGCCAATGATCGATGAGCGCCCTTGCGCGGTCGAGCGGGACGCCCTGTTCCCAGCCCGGCACAGTCTCCCGTTCCGGCCAGCGCGTGCGGGACAGGCGATCCCGCAGATCCTGCAGTACGTCCTCCGGCACTGCGAGGTGGAACGGAAGGATCGCATCGCTCGACATATTCGCTCCTCAGCCGTCGCGGCGCAGCAGCGCGAGCGCCTGTTCGGCCAGCGCCGGGCAGCCGTTGATCGCCTCACCGGCATTGGGCGTGGTGCCGGCAAGCGCGCGAGCGTAAACACCCTGGCTGATCGAGGCCAGGCGGAAGACGGCGAAGCCGAGATAGAAGCTCCAGTCCTCGATCCCGCTGCGCCCCGTGCGCCGACAATAAGCGGCGACATATTCCTCCTCCGAAGGAATGCCGCTGGTGGCAAAGTCCACGCCAGCCAGTGTGCCCCAGGATGGCGAAGTCGAATGCCACATGAACCCGTTGTAGCCGAGATCTGCAAGCGGATGGCCGATCGTGGAGAGCTCCCAGTCAAGCACGGCGATGAGGCGCGGCTCCGTCGGGTGGAACATCACGTTCTCCAGCCGATAGTCACCATGAGCGATCGCCACGGCTTCATCGGCCGGGATCCGCCCAGGCAGTTCCGCGATCAATGCCTCCATCGCCGGAACGGGTTCGGTCTCTGCACCGCGATATTGCTTGGTCCAGCGCGCGATCTGCCGTTCGAAATAGCCAGTGGGCCGGCCGTAATCCTCCAGCCCGACGGCGCGGTGATCCACCGAGTGGAGGGCGGCCAAGGTTGCGTTCAACTGATCGTACACTGCGCTACGTTCGGCGGGGGTCAGATCAGGCAAAGTCGCGTCGCGGAAGATGCGCCCTTCAAGATAATCCATGACGTAAAAGGCGGTGCCGATCACGTCGGGATCGTCGCACAAGGCGCACATGACGGGTACCGGGACACCAGTATCACGGAGCGCGGCCATGACGCGATATTCGCGATCGACCTGATGCGCACTGGCCAGGAGCTGACCGGGCGGTTTTTTGCGTAGGACGTAATCGCCCGCCTCGGTGGAAAGCATGAACGTCGGGTTGGATGCGCCGCCGACGAACTGCCGAACCTGCATATTTCCGCCGAAACCTTCCACATGGCGGTTCAGCCAAGCCGCAAGGCGCGCTTCATCAAACTGGTGGCGCGATGCAACTTGGGTCAGCCGTGCGCCGCTCATGCGCGCATACCCATGATATCTGCCGACGATTTTTCCGCCATCGTCCTCTCCCTTGCGTGTGACTGGCCGTCACTTGCCGCTCACCTTGCGGAATCGCGGGCGGATTGGAAGAGACTTCGGCACGATTACCGAACAGTTGAGAAAATTTCGGCAAGCAATCGGAAATCCCGCTCGCGGGGGCTGGCGCGGCGCCAGGCGAGCGCAATCGTGCGCCTGGGATTGTCACCGCCCAGCGGCCTTGCGGCAATGCCGGTGTGGTCCAGGATGCCCGCGTTCAGCGCAATCTCGGGAAGCATGGTCACGCCAAGGCCATTGTCCACCATCTGAACGATGGTGTGGAGAGAGGTGCCCATCATGGTCGCCTCCGCCCGCAGCTCCGGCCGATTGCAGGCCGCCAGCGCATGATCCTTCAGGCAATGGCCGTCTTCCAGCAAGAGCAGCCGGGTTTCGTCAATGTCTTTCGGGGAGACCGGCTTCACCTCTTCTGGCAGCTCCCCAGTCGGAAAGGCGAGGAACAGGCGATCGTCGAACAGCGCCTGTGTGGTCACCTCTCCGCAGGAATAAGGCAGGGCAAGGAGAACACAGTCCGCACGGCCGTTCTGCAGCGATTCACACGCAGCACCGCTCGGCTCCTCGCGCAAGTACAGCTTCAGATCGGGATATTCGGCGCGCAGCCGGGGAAGGGCACGTGGGAGAAGAAATGGCGCAATCGTGGGGATGACGCTCATGCGCATTTCGCCCGACAGCGGCCGTCCCGCCGCGCGCGCCAGATCGCCGAGCTCCTCCGCCTCGCGAAGAACGCGGCGTGCCTTGGTGACGATCTGCTCGCCCAGCGGGGTGAAGCGAACGACGCGGCGGGTGCGTTCCACCAGCGTGACGCCGATCAACGTCTCCAACTCGCGAATGCCGGCCGACAGCGTGGACTGAGTCACGAAACAGCTATCGGCCGCGCGCCCGAAATGCCCATGATCGCGGAGCGCAATCAGATATTGCAGCTGCTTGAGCGTGGGCAGGTACGTGTTCGCCATTAATCGTTCCGTTCGATCACCGGGCGTCGATTAGCGGTAAACGTTCGATGATGCGAGCAGTTGCGATGGACGGTTCTACAGAACGGCGCGAATGAATCCGTAAGTGCTGGTGATCATCAGCACGATGCCGACCAGGATCAGCATCGTCTTCGTCGGAATGCGCTTCGCCATCACGGCGCCAAGGGGCGCGGCCAGCACGCCGCCGATCAAGAGGCCAACCGTGGCGGTGGCGAAATCCTTCAATCCCAGATGAGCGATGAACGTGGCGGATACGCTGAGCGTCAGGAAGAACTCGACGGAATTCACCGTGCCGACGACGCGGCGTGGCTCCACGCCCTGAACAAGGAGGTTGGAGGTGACGATCGGACCCCAGCCACCGCCGCCCGCAGCGTCAAGAAAACCGCCGACGAGGCCAAGGGGCTCCACAACCTTCGGTTTCTGCGACGTAGGCGGGAAGAGAAGCCCGCGAACGAGCAGATAGATGCCTACCGCGATTAGATATCCCAGCACGAACGGCTTCACCGTTTCGCCATCGACATTGGTGAGGAGATAGGCGCCACTGACCCCGCCGATCATGCCGGGGATCAGAAGGCGGAAGAAGAGCCGCCGATCGACATTGCCGTGCAGGACATGGCTGATGCCCGAGACGGCGGTGGTGAAGGTTTCGACAATATGGACGTTGGCCGAGGCACGTGCCGGCGCAAGACCCATCACCGCCACCAACAGCGTGTTGCAGATGACGCCGAACGCCATGCCCAGCGCGCCGTCGACAATCTGGGCGCCAAATCCGACGAGGATGAACGGCAGCAACGTTTCAATGGAGAGCAGCGAAAAATCCACGGACGGGCCCCTGATCCCTGGTGATGGGGCGATGCATGGCCCAGGAATCTAAAACCTACAAGTTTGCTATGCTTTGCACGCAGAAGCTTTGGCTTTGCCAGCGCTGGAAAAGCGCCAACGGAGGTCCTAGATCGCGCGTTCACGAGAAGGGGACGCGTGATGGCGCGATTGGCCAGTTACCTTGATTCGATTCGGGCCCGCGATCCGGCCCCGCATTCGCGGCTCGAAATCCTGACCTATCCCGGCGTTTGGGCGCTTGGGTGCCATCGCATTGCCCATCGGCTGTACCGTGCCCGGCTGTTCTTGCTTGCGCGGATGGTGAACCACTTTGCCCGGTTCATGACGGCCATCGATATTCATCCCGGCGCAAAGATCGGCCGTAACTTCTTCATCGATCATGGTTTTGTGGTGATCGGCGAGACGGCAGAGATTGGCGATGACGTGACGATCTACCAGTGCGTAACGCTGGGTGGGACCAGCCCGGACAATGGCGTCGCCGGAAAGCGCCACCCGACCATCAGCGACGGCGCGATCATCGGATCCGGGGCGCAGGTGCTGGGGCCGATCAACGTTGGCCGACGCGCGCGCGTCGGCGCCAACGCCGTGGTGACGCGTGATGTGCCCGAAGGCGCGGTCATGGTGGGTATCCCGGCACGACCCACAATGGTGGAGGGTGGGCGCGCTCCGGACCGCTCGTTCATGGCCTATGGCACGCCGTGCAGCGAGATGTTCGATCCGGCCACGCAAAAGGTGGAGATCCTTCGTTGCGAACTCGAGGCGATGAAGAAGCGCCTGGATGCAATGTTGGCGGAGCAGGACGGAGAACAGCGGGCGCGTGACCGCGCCTGATGGGGGTAGTTACACCTTTTCCTTCGGCCGGGCGGCCCAGCCAAATTGGCTTCGAGCGTATCGAACTGAACCGCATTCTGGACCTATATGGCCGGATGGTAGCGGCCGGGCATTGGCGCGACTATGCGATCGAGCTTGGCCGAGAGGCGGCGATCTTCGCTGCGTTCAGGCGGGCCGCCGAACGTCCCGAGTTTCGCATCGAGAAGCGCCCGGCGCTGCGAAACCGGCAGGGCATGTGGGCCCTGGTCGGTGAAGCGGGGCAAGTCGTGAAACGTGGTCACGAGCTCGGCCCCGTCCTGGCGCCAGTGGAGCGGCGCCTTATGAAACTGGTCGAGGATTAATGTCTGTCGCGTGCCTGCCGCCACAGGGCTGATGCATCAGTGAGTGGTCGGCGAGGGGAGCTTTAGGCCGGCGCAGGACAGAGGCCGCCGCTTCTATCAGGCAAGCGGAGTGTCGGGGCTGGCGGACCAGCCCCGAACCGTCTTCAGGCGCCCTGAAGCTTCTTGCCGATCATCATGGACTGGCCGGCACCCGAATCCGGAACGATCTCGCCAGTGCGATCAGTGATTTCCGCCCAATGCTTGGCGATGCCTTCGGGCGACAGCTCCTCGCCGCTGAGCGCGACGCCCGGCGTCAAGGTGACATAGGCCGCCTGGAAAACGCCTGCGCCAGCGCCGACGATCTGGTTGGTGGGCGCATCCTCGCTGACGAGATACAGAGCCGCCGGCACAACCTTGTCAGGCGAGAAGGCCTGGAAAAGCTGCTCCGGGAAGAGATCTTCGGTCATCCGGGTGCCCGCCACTGGCGCCAGCGTGTTGACCTTGATGTTGTTCTTCGCGCCCTCAAGATACAGCGACTTGGTGAAGCCGGCGAGACCCAGCTTCGCGGCGCCATAGTTCGTCTGACCGAAATTGCCGTACAGGCCGGTTGACGAGGCCGTCATGAGGATGCGGCCATAATTCTGCTCGCGCATCGTGTCCCAAACCGCCTTGGTGGCATTGGCGGAACCGAGCAGGTGAACCTGAACGACGAAGGCGAAGTCGGCCGGATCCATCTTGGTGAACGACTTGTCGCGAAGGACGCCGGCATTGTTGATAAGAACGTGAACGCCGCCCCAGGCTTCCTTGGCCTTTGCGACCATCTCCACCATCTGCTCATATTCGGTGACGCTGGCGCCGTTCGCCATCGCTTCACCGCCGGCAGCCTTGATCTCTTCAACCACCTTGTGCGCGGCGTCGGACGCGCCGGTGCCGGTGCGATCACCGCCGAGGTCATTCACGACCACCTTGGCGCCGCGACGGGCGAGCTCAAGCGCATATTCGCGACCAAGGCCGCCGCCAGCGCCAGTGACAATGGCTACCTTGTCGTCGAAACGGATGGACATGGAAAAGGCGCTCCCTCTCGTGAATTGGAGCGCCTTCCCATACTGGACATTCAAACGGGCGCAACTGCCCGCATCGTCACGATGATGCGATCACATGATCACTTGCCGCCGCGCTGAATGCAATTGTCGTACTGACCCTTCTTGCACACCGGATATTTGTCCATAGGCGGCGGCGGGGGATAGGCCGTGTTCGGATCAGCGGCGGCCTGGAAGCGGACGGTAGCGCCCGGTGCTGGCGTGCCCTGGATCGGCGGCGCGCTCGGCTGATAGCCGCCGGCCGGATCCGTAGCGGAAGGATCGCCCGTCGCAGCCATGCCGCCCGTCGAGCCTGTCGTGGGCGCACTCATCGTACCGCCGGTGCTGGGGGACTGGGCAGCCGGATCAGCGGGGGGCGTCATGGTGCCGGTTCCCTGCATCGACGTGTCCGGCGCGGTCTGATCAGCCGTACCGGCCGGTTGCTCCTGCGCGATGGCCGGCACAGCAATGAAAGCCGCGGCCGCAAGAAAGATCGATTTCATCTGCCATTCTCCTGTCAGAATACGCTCGAATGCGTGCAAGAACGCCGGGACAACGCGCTTGTTGTCCAAAGTATCCTTCGTTTCGCAGGCGATTCAACAGGTCGTCTGCTGGCACTTGATCAACAAGTGCCAGCAGCAAGGCATTGAAAGTTCAACGTTTGCTGGAGTGAAAGTTCTTAGTGACCAGCGTCGAGCGCGTAACCGGCAGAACGAACCGTACGTATTATATCCGGGCGACCGCCTTCATTGATTGCCTTGCGCAGCCGTCGAATATGAACGTCCACCGTTCGGCTTTCGATATCGCTGTCATGCCCCCAGACGCTGTCGAGCAGCCGCTCGCGGGAAAAGACGTGGCCGGGGTGCTCCAGGAAGTGCTTCAGGAGCCTGAACTCGGTGGGGCCGAGCGGGATCACCTCGCCGCCGCGGCGGACCTTGTGCCCGACGGTGTCCATTTCCAGATCGGCATAGGTCAGCGCCTCGCCGGCGAGCGCCGGGCGAACGCGGCGCAGAACGGCGGAAACGCGGGCGACCAGCTCTCTCGGGCTGAACGGCTTGGTGACATAATCGTCCGCGCCGGTTTCAAGGCCACGGATGCGATCCGCTTCCTCGCCACGCGCCGTCAGCATGATAATCGGAACGTTTGCGGTTTCCGCCGTCCGGCGCAGGCGCCGGCACACCTCGATACCCGACAGTCCCTCCACCATCCAGTCGAGCAGGACGATGTCCGGCACCTTCTCACGGGCCAGGAGCAGCGCTTCCTCCCCGTCGATCGTGTGAATGACTTCAAAGTCCTCACGCTTGAAGTGCCAGACGAGTAGCTCCGCCAGCGCGGCATCATCCTCGACCAGAAGCATTCGGGCCCGTGCCATCATTCCCCCTTTTCACGATCGGCAAGCTGCGTGCCGGTCGCTGCGAAATAGACCATCTCCGCGACGTTGGTCGCGTGATCACCGATGCGTTCGAGGTTCTTGGCAACGAACAGAAGGTGCGCGACCTCGCTGATCGTCTTCGGATTCTCGACCATGTGCGTGACAAGCGTGCGAAAGATCGCGTCGTAAAAGTCATCCAGCGCCGTGTCGCGCTCACAGATCTCGACGGCAGCCTCCGCGTTGCGGGCGGCAAATGCGTCGAGAACGTCATGCACCATTTCGGCGGCCATACGACCCATCGCCTGGATGACCGAAATCGGCTCAATGCGGTGTTCGCTCTCGATCATCGGCACGCGCTTGGCGATGTTCTTGGCGTAATCGCCAATGCGTTCGACCACCGCAGCGATTTTCAGCGCGGCGACCACCTCGCGAAGATCATTGGCCATGGGCGCACGCAACGCGATAATGCGAACGACCAGGCGCTCCACCTCTGATTCGATCGCGTCGATCTGCTTGTCGGCTGCGCGAATCTGGCTGGCGAGTTCGAGATCACCACGATGGAGCGAGCGCATGGCGCCTTCGATCGCCTGTTCGGCCAGCCCGCCCATCTGACTGATAAGTCCGCGCAGGCGGCCGATGTCCTCGTCGAAAGCCTTGACGGTATGTTCCGCCATGTCCTGTCCTCTCAGCCGTACCGGCCAGTGATATAGTCGGTCGTGCGCTGCTCGCGCGGGTTGGTGAAGATGTTGTTGGTATCGCCATATTCCACCAGCTCACCCAGGTGGAAGAAGGCGGTCTTCTGACTGACGCGCGCAGCCTGCTGCATATTATGCGTGACGATCACGATCGCGTAACGGCCGCGCAGGTCGTGGATCAATTCCTCGATGCGCGCCGTGGCGATCGGATCGAGCGCGCTGCATGGCTCATCCATCAGGATCACCTCGGGGTCGACCGCAATGGCGCGGGCGATGCACAGCCGCTGTTGCTGACCGCCGGACAAAGCGGTTCCGCTGTCCGACAGTCGATCCTTTACCTCGCTCCACAACCCGGCGCGGGTCAGCGAGCGCTCGACGATGCCGTCCAGTTCCGACTTGCCGCTCGCCAGCCCGTGAATGCGCGGGCCATAGGCCACATTCTCATAGATCGACTTGGGGAACGGATTTGGCTTCTGGAACACCATGCCAACGCGCGCGCGCAGCTGCACCACGTCCATCTCCCGGGAATAGATGTCCTCGCCGTCGAGCCGGATGTCACCTTGTACCCGCGCGGAGGCGACGGTATCGTTCATCCGGTTGAGGGTTCGAAGAAAGGTGGACTTGCCGCAGCCCGACGGGCCGATGAAGGCAGTCACGTCTTCCTGATCGACATCGATCGAAACGTCTCGGATTGCCTGCTTGTCGCCATAGAAGACGTTGACGTTGCGGGCCGTGATCTTTTGGGTCACCAGCGGGTCTCGAAGCGGTTGCGGAGGTAAATGGCGAGGCCGTTCATCGCGAGCAGGAATATCAGCAACACGATGATGGCGGCGGAGGTCTTTTCCACGAAGCCGCGGGCGACCTCATCCGACCAGAGGAAGATCTGAACCGGCAGCACGGTGGCGGGATCGGCCAGGCCTTCCGGCGGGGCCGCGATGAACGCCCGCATGCCGATCATCAGCAACGGCGCCGTTTCCCCCAGCGCGCGCGCCATGCCGATGATCGTGCCGGTAAGAATGCCTGGCATGGCAAGCGGCAGCACGTGGTGAAACACGACCTGCACCGGGCTTGCTCCGACGCCTAGCGCTGCATCCCGGATCGAGGGCGGCACCGCCTTGATCGCGTTGCGCCCCGCGATGACGATTACCGGCATGGTCATGAGGGCAAGCGTCAGCCCGCCGACGATCGGTGCCGAGCGGGGCAGGCCGAAGGTGTTCAGGAACACCGCCAGCCCGAGCAGGCCGAAGATGATCGACGGCACCGCCGCCAGATTGTTGATCGACACCTCGATCAGGTCGGTCCAGCGGTTCCGCGGGGCATATTCCTCCAGGTAGAGCGCGGACAGAACGCCGATCGGAAAAGCGATCACCAGCGTGACAAGCATGGTGAGCAACGAACCCTTCAGCGCGCCCCAGATGCCTGCGCGCGTAGGGTCGGAGGAGTCCGCGCCACCGAAGAAATCCTGATTGAAGCCGCCGGACAGCTTCTCACCCAGCGATCGGGCGGTTCGCTCCGCCTCCGGCGTTCCCTCGCCCTTGAAGGCCATGTCGATTTCGCTGGCGACCGGCACGTCGATCACGGCGTTCTGCCGCAGCAGCGACGGGTTGGATTTGACGGCCTCACGGACGCGCAGCCAGGCGCCGTCGGACAGCAGCTCGGCACCGCCGAGCGTGGGGAAGGCCAACCCGGCGGCTCCCTCCACGACATTCTCCAGCCCGGCGCCGGCCAACGCCAGATCGGCACGGTCGCCGCGCAACTGTTCAGCCGTGACCTCGAGCTCGGCGGCCCGAAAGTCGATCGGAAGCGCCACGCGGGTTTCGCGGAAACCAGCCGCGCCCTGAAGCACCATCGTGACGATCAGAAAGGCAAGGAAGGCCGCGGAGAGGACGATGGCGCCCAGGCCGAGCAAACGAAACCGCCGCTCCGACGCATAGCGCCGCGCGATGCGGCGCTGCATCGTGCTGGTGCGCCAGTCCGTAGGAGCGCGATCAATCATAAGCCTCGCGGTACCTTTTCACGACAACCAGTGCGACGATGTTGAGAAGCAGCGTCACGACGAACAGCGTGAGCCCAAGCGCGAACGCCGCCAGTGTCTTGGCACTGTCGAATTCCGCCTCTCCGGTGAGCAAATCAACGATCTGCTTGGTCACTGTGGTGGTGCTGGCAAACGGATTGAGCGTCAACGTGGCCACGCCGGACGCCGCCATGACGACGATCATCGTCTCACCGATCGCGCGGCTGACGGCCAGAAGGACCCCGCCAACGATACCCGGGAGCGCCGCCGGTACCAGGACCTTGCGAATGGTTTCGGAGGGCGTGGCGCCCATAGCGAGGCTGCCATCGCGCATCGAGCTGGGCACGGCTGCCAGTGAATCGTCTGCCATGGAGGAGACAAAGGGGATGATCATCACGCCCATGACGAGACCCGCGGCAAGCGCGCTCTCGCTGCTCGCCCAGCGGATTCCGATCGTCACGGCGAAGTCGCGAATAGCCGGTGCAACGGTGAGTGCGGCGAAATAGCCGTAGACCACGGTCGGCACGCCGGCGAGCACCTCGAGCAGCGGCTTCACCCAACGGCGGGTGGAGGCGCGGGCATATTGGGTCAGGTAGATCGCGCTCATCAAACCGAAGGGGATGGCGACGATCATCGCGATCACGGCGCCGATGAAGAAGGTGCCCCAGAACAGCGGCACCGCGCCGAGGCTGGCGCCGGGGTCGCGGGCGTCGATCACCTGCGGCGACCAATGCGTGCCGAACAGAAAATCGGTGATGGGAACGATCGAGAAGAAGCGGGCGCTTTCGAACAACAGGCTCGCTACGATGCCGAAGGTCGTCAGAATAGCGATAAGCGAGGCGGCCAGGAGAAGAACCATCACGATCCGCTCTACCTGCGTACGGGCAGCGAAATGCGGATGCACCCTGACGAAGGAGAAAGCGAAGCCGGCAAAGGCGAGCAGAGAAGCAAGCCCGGTGGCAATCCAGTCAAACCGGCGCTGAGCCGCGGCATAGGCCGGGGCGAGCGATTCCGAAAGCTCGTGAAAGGCGCCAAATGCCTCTCCGCGCGCGAGGTTGCGCGCTTCGGAGAGAATGGCCGAGCGCTCAAATCCTTGTGACGGGAGTGCGGACGCCATTGGCGTGGTCAGTACCGCATCAGTCACCATCGCTGGCGACACGAAGAACCACACGGCGAGAAAGAGCAGGGGTGGCACCGCGGTCCATAGTGCCACGAACCAGCCGTGATGACCGGGAAGCGCACTGAAGCGCGAGGTACCGCCTTGGCGCAGCGAAAGCGCGCGCGCGCGTGCCACGAACCAGCCGATCAGACCGAGGGCAAGGACCAGGAAGAACAGCGGACCGATGCTCATTTCAGCGCTGTCCCAGCCAGTGCCTTCTCATCCCGGACGATGGTTGCCGTCTGCTGCTGCACGGCGGCAGGCGCCGGGATCAATCCGCGGCGGGCGAGCGGGCCATTTTCACCCCATAGCCGGGTATATTGCCGGACAAACTGGCGGAGGCCGGGAACGGCGTTCATGTGCGCCTTCTTCACATAGATATAAAGTGGCCGCGCACCCGGGTATGTACCGTTGGCAATCGTCTCCTCGCTGGGAGTGACGCCAGCAATGGGCACACCGTTCACCGACCCCGCATTCTCCTCGAGATAGGAATAGCCAAAGACACCGATGGCGTTCGGATTGGCGGTCAGCTTCTGGACGATCAGATTGTCGTTCTCACCCGCATCCACATAGGCGCCGTCTTCGCGGACGCGCTGGCACCGGGCCTTGAAGGCGTCCGCATCGTCCGCCTCGAGCTTTTCGGCTTCCGGGTCACTTTCCAGGCAACCGCGCGTCAGGATGAGTTCGGACAGCGCATCCCGCGTGCCGCTGGTGGACGGCGGGCCATAGACCTGGATCGGAATGGATGGGAGCGCCGGGTTCACATCGCGCCAGGTGCGTGCAGTGTTCGGCTTGCCCTTGGGCGTGGCGGCGAGCGCCAGATAAATTTCGGTGGGGGTGAGCGCCATCTTGGGCCCGTTCCGAGCTTCGGCGAAGGCCACGCCGTCGATGCCGACCTGCACCTCCAGGATTTGCTCAGCACCATTCTTTGCGCACGTATCGTACTCGCTGCGCTTCATCCGCCGCGAGGCATTGACGATATCCGGGTGCGCCGCACCGATCCCGGCGCAGAACAGCCGCATCCCCGCGCCCGTGCCGGTCGACTCGATCACCGGCGGCCGGGCGCCGGGACTATTGGCGAGATATTGTTCGGCCACGATCGTCGTGAAGGGATAGACGGTCGAGGAGCCCACCGCCTTGATCTGCGCGCGGGCGCCTGCACCCCCGCTGGCCTGATCATGGCAAGCCGAGCAGAGCGCGATCAGCGCAATGAGCGTAGCGACGCGAATCATTGAGTCCCGACAGGTGTTGCCCCCGACGCGCCGCCTCTGTGACACACGCGTTACTGCTTCATGACACCGGCTTCGGCGATTCCTGTCCAGGAGCCCGCAGCGTGACGCTGACGCGCGTACCTTCGCCAACCCGGCTGGATATCTCCAGTCGCCCGCGATGACGCTCTACGATGTGTTTCACGATCGCGAGCCCGAGCCCGGTTCCCCCGACCGACCGGCTTCGCCCGGGATCGACGCGATAAAATCGCTCCGTCAGCCGCGGCAGATGCTCAGGCGCGATGCCTTCGCCCTGATCCGCCACGATTAGGCGGATGGCGCCATTGTCGCGCGTGATCGAGACGCGCACGGGCGTGCCCGGCTGACCATATTTCATCGCGTTGCCGATCAGGTTGTGCAGCAGTTGCGACAGCTGCAAGCGATCGCCAAGCACCGGAATGGCGCCGGCGTCATGCTCCAGAATGATGTCCCGCCCGCGACCATCGTGCGCCTCGGCCAGTTCGGCATGGGTGTCGTCCACCAATGCGCCCAGATCCACCACATCAGATGGAACGCGGAACTTCTCCGCCTCGATGCGGGACAGGCTCATCAGATCATCGACAAGCCGCTGCATGCGGCGTGCCTCGTCGAACACGATCTTGAGGAAGCGCGCCCTGATCGCCGGATCGTCGCCCGCCGTGTCGGAAAGTGTTTCGACATAGCCCAGGATCGAGGCAAGCGGCGTGCGCAGTTCGTGGCTGGCATTCGCAACAAAATCGACCCGCATCCGCTCTGCAGCGTGGCTGCCGCTGCGATCGGACAGGTGAACAAGTCGCCGACCGTCGCCGATCGGCGCGATCTGCATCTCCCACCGCTGATCGGCCGATCCCAGGCCGGTCAACGCGACCGGACCGGCGCTCGCCTCGCTGGCCAGAAGCCCGGAGGCCGCCGGGTGTCGAATGGCGATGCGGGCGTCCTCGCCGACGATATGCGAGCCGAGCAGGGCACGCGCGGCGCCATTGGCGCTGGCAATGCGCGGTCCCGAGAGGATCAGCACCGGCTCGCCGAGCGCATCCAGAACCGGTCCGAGTGGGGAGGGCGGCTCCGGCATCGTCGGCACTACGGGGTGATCGTCTTCGAGCGCGCGGCCTGCCGCGCTGGCAAAGATCGCCGCGACCGCGCCGACGATGCTGACGATGATCGCCTCCTGACTGGCGCCGACAAAGCCGAGGATCACTGCCGTCAAAGCGACGATTGCGAGCGCGATCCAGCCGCGACGAGAGAGTATCTGACTCATGTGCTTGCTGTGGCGCCGATCGTTGCGAAGCCTTCTGGGTAAGATGCCGCACGGGGGATTGTCCATCCCGTGCGCGCCTACAGGCAAACTTACCGGCAGCGTCCCAGGACGGTACGTGCCCGACGCACTTCTTGTATGCCCGTTAGGATTATGGAAGGGCGTGGTGGACGAAAGAGGCCCGATGAGCGACCCCGCCGATCATGATCAGCCAAGCCAGCCGCAGCGCCGTCGCGCGCTGCGCATCGGGGCAGTGGGTGCTGTTGCGGTGGTCTCGATCCGGCCAGCTATGGCTCAGGCTTATGGCTCGGTGCTGACCTGTGAAGTTCCGGTGCCGGATCCTGGTCGGGCGGGGAGCTATATCGACGCGGCGGGGAAGGTCGTGCCGGCGGGAACCAAGGGCGCCTTCGCACCGCCCGGCCGTCCACTGAAGGGTGAAGACATCCGGCGTGCACTGGCGGCGGGGGGAACCCTGCCCGGCGTCGATTACGAACGCAGCCGCGCTTACCTCAAATATGTTCAAAACCTGCGCAGTGGAACGACCGGCTTTACCTGCTTCGCGTCACTGCAGATGCCCCGGCGCTGATCGATGACGGCGACGCGCTATCGCGCGCCGCAGCCAGGCGAGCTGTCGTTCGTTCATCTGGACGAACTGGTCGCCATCTTCCATCGCGCCTCCGGCATCACGCATCTCGTCACCACACCGGTGCCCGAGTTGCTGGCCGCGCTCGCGGGACGGTGGATGACGTTGCACGGCATCGAGCAGGAGTTTGAGCTGATCGACGGCGACCGGGTCGGCCTTCGCGCGATCATGGATGAGCTGACCGTGGCCGGGTTGATCGAGCAGGCATGAAACACAGGTTCGGCGTGCGCGTGGGCCCGGTGACGTTCCGGATCGGTTCGGCCTGGAGCCGGCCGATTACCGAACTACGCGCACTCTATCGCGACTATCCGATTGATGATGGCGTTCCCGACTTCACGGTCCGCCTTGCGCCTCCCAAGCCCTGGCGGCGGTGGCTGCGGCCAACCATAGCCATCGAAGGCGACTTCATCATCCCCGACGCTGCGCCGCTGCCTCTTCAGCACAGCCTGCTCGCCGCGGAAATGGGCATGAACCTGCAGATGGCGCTGGGACAACGGCGGTTCCTGCTTCTCCATGCGGCCGCCGTGGAACGTGACGGAATGGCCATCGTGCTGACGGGCGAGTCCGGCGCTGGTAAGTCCACGCTTGCGGCGCTTCTTCAGTCGCGAGGTTGGCGGCTGATGGCGGACGAGTTCGTCTTGCTGGATCCCGCATCCGGGCTTGTGCATCCGTTCCCCCGACCGGTCAGCTTGAAGAACGACGCGATAGATGTTGTCGCGAGAATTCTGCCTGACGCAAGCTGGGGACCGCTGATGAGCGAAACGCCCAAGGGAACGATCCGGCACCTGATCCCGGCCCCATGCGCGCTTGCTGCCGCCGAGCAACCCGCACGGCCCGTGTTGCTGCTGTTTCCGCGTTACGGCCTTGCGGCGGACCAGCGGCCGGTTGGAGCGGGCGAAGCCTTCGTGCGGCTGACCCAAGCCTCGACCAATTACGTGATCCTGGGAGAGCGTGGTTTCACCGCCTTGACGCGGCTGGTGAGCGACGTGACGCGGGCCGCAATCGATTATTCGAGTGCCGATGAAGCAGCCGCCATGATCGAGGCGCTCTGGTGAATCCTGCTCGTACGCTCGCCGCCCTGCTAACCGACCCGGCCTTGGCCCAGTCGCTTGATCTACCGGGATGGACGGCGGTGCTTGCCGTTGCCCGTGCCGAGCAACTGATCGGCACGCTGGCCATACGGCTTGAGGGTCTGACAATGCCCCCCCAGGTCGCTTCGGTGCTGCTCGATGCCAAATCGACCGCGATCGAGGGGAGGCGGCAAGCACTCTGGGAAGCCGAGATGGCGCGGCGAGCCCTGCAGGGAGTGGCCGAGCCGTTGATCCTCCTGAAAGGCACCGCCTTTGTGGCCGCCGGGCTCGCGGCTGGGCAGGGACGGTCCATCGGTGATCTCGACATCCTCGTTCCGCGCGCGCGGCTGCCGGAAGTGGAGACGGCGCTGTTGGCGAACGGGTGGATGTGGGTGAAGCCCGATCCCTATGATGATGCTTACTACCGCCGGTGGATGCACGAGCTGCCGCCGCTGATCCATCCCGAACGCGACCGGATGATTGACGTGCATCACACGATCCTGCCCCTAACCGCACGGATGAGGCCGGACGCCGAGAAGCTGATCGCCGATGCGGTGCCGCTCGGCAACGACTGTGCCATACTTCACCCCTCAGACATGGTCGTCCATGCGGCCATACACCTGTTTGGCGACGGAGATCTTAGCGGCGGCCTGCGCAATCTATGGGATATCGACAGATTGCTGCGGGAGTTCTGCGACGAGGACGAAACCTTTTGGGCACAGCTGACTAATGCCGCTTCCTGCCACGGCGCAGCACGCGTCGTAGCGCGCGCCGTCAGCCTTTCGCATATTCTTTTCGGGACGCCCGCGCCTGCGTCATGGACGCAGAGGAGACTGGCAGACCGTTGGTACCTCAGGCGGCTGCTCGCTCGTGATGGTTGGGGGCGGCCGACGCACCATTTCACCCGCCTGACCTTCTATATTCGCTCGCACTGGCTGCGCATGCCGCCGTTGATGCTTGCCCGCCACCTTTGGATCAAGTGGCGGAAGGGCGCCGGCGGAACAGCGCCACCACCATCAGGACTGTGACGATCACCGCCGTATCGGCGACCCAGTCCATGATGTCGCACGTGCGGTTCAGGGCAGGGATGGACTGGACCACCTCGATCATGGCGCCGAGAAAGGCGAGCCGCTCGCCGATGCGGAACAGCGAGCCCTGCGGATAAGCGGTGACGGAGAGGATCGTCAGAGTGCCGAACGCCAGCATATGCTGGTATTTGTCACCCTCGATCGGCACCTTGGGCGGGTGCGGAAGAAGCGCCATGGTAACGACGAACGCGGCCGTGGCGACCAGCAGGATACGCCAGAACGTTGGGGCGCGAAGGGTCACCCGAGCCGCTCCAGCGCAGGAATGAGATCATCGAAATGATCGATGATCGCTTCGGCGCCAAGCTCCTCCACCGGCTGCATGAGGAAGCCGAAGCGACAGGCGATGGCCGGGACGCCCGCTGCGTGCGCGGCAGCCACGTCATAGATCGAATCGCCCACGAAAGCCGCGCGTCCGCCACCCGATTGTTCGATCATGGCGAGGATCGGATCGGCGGCCGGCTTGCTCCTGCCCGGGCCGAGCGTGTCGCCCCCGATCATGCACGAGAGCCGGTCCAGCAGGCCGACGTCGCGCAACACTTCGCGGGCGAAGCCCTCGAGCTTGTTCGTCACCACGGCTATTTTCACCCCGCGCTCCTGAAGCGCGTCCAGCGCGGCCACGGCGCCGGGAAAGGGGGCCGTATGGATCGACAGGTTGCGTGCATAGTGATCGAGGAGGATGCGGTGCAGCCGATCGAGCAAGGCCTCGTCGGAACCGCCGGTCGCTTCCAGCCCCTGCGACAGCATGTGCCGCGCACCGCCACCAATCATGGGCTTGATCGCGGCAACCGGTAAAGGTGAACGGCCGGCCTCCGCTAGCGCGTGATTCACAGCAGCGGCGAGATCGCCACTGGTATCGAGAAGCGTGCCGTCCAGGTCGAAGCCGACAATGTCGAAGGGAAATGGCTGCATTGTGCGAGCGGCGTGGCGCGTCGCTATGGAAATGGCAAGCATGTGATGGCACAGGCGCGCCATGACGAGCCGTCCTCTCGCCGTAATCGTGCTTGCCGCTGGCAAGGGCACGCGTATGAAATCCGCGACGCACAAGGTGCTTCACCCGATCGCCGGTAAGCCCATGCTGGCCCATTTGCTTGATCGCGCCGCAGAACTTGGGCCCGCCCAGACCATCGTTGTCGTCGGAGCGGGGCGGGAGCAGGTTGAATCGGCCGTGGCGCCACTCGGCATCAGTGTCGTACACCAGGCGGAACAGCTTGGGACGGGCCACGCCGTGCTCCAGGCGGCCGAAGCCTTGCAGGATTTTTCCGGTGATGTCCTGATCCTCTACGGCGATGTTCCGCTGGTGCCGGCAAACACGATGCGGCGCATGGTGTCGCGGCTGCATGACCCCGACGCTCCGACGGCGGTGGTGCTCGGCTTTCGGCCGGAAGATGGGGGAGCTTATGGCCGGATCATCGCCGACGAGGCTGGACGCATCCAGAAGATGGTCGAGTTCAAGGATGCATCTTCCGAAGAGCGAGCCGTAAACCTCTGCAACTCTGGCCTTATGGCGGTCGCGAGCGAGGATCTGTTCTCGCTTCTTCAGCGCGTCGGCAATGACAATGCGGCGGGCGAATATTACCTGCCGGATATCGTAATGCTGGCAGCCGCCGATGGTCGCGGATCGGCAGTGATCGAGACAGCGGCCGACGAAGTGTCCGGTGTGAACAGCCGAGAGGAACTGGCCGCGCTGGAGCAATCCTGGCAGCGCGTTCGACGGCGGCAGGCGATGGCAGACGGGGCCAGCCTTGTCGCGCCAGACACCGTCTGGTTCAGCCACGATACCCTGCTGGGCCGGGACGTCTTGATCGAGCCCAACGTTGTCTTCGGTCCCGGCGTGTCCATCGCAGACCGCGTGACGATACATGCGTTCAGCCATCTGGAGGGTGCGCGCGTTGCGGAAGGCGCTTCGGTCGGACCTTATGCGCGACTGCGGCCGGGCGCGGTGATGGAGGCAGGCTCCCGCGTCGGGAACTTTGTCGAAATGAAGAAGGCTGTCCTTGGCGAAGGCGCAAAGGCGAACCACCTGACATATCTGGGGGATGCGGAGGTCGGTGCTGGCGCCAACATCGGTGCCGGGACGATCACCTGCAACTATGACGGTTTCTTCAAGTACAAGACCGTTATTGGAACAGGTGCATTCATCGGTTCCAATTCAGCGCTGGTGGCGCCGGTGACAATTGGCGATGGAGCGATCGTGGGGGCAGGCTCTACCATTACAGCGGATGTTCCGGGCGATGCGCTGGCGCTTGTTCGTCCTCCACAGACCAGCAAGGCCGGCTGGGCCGAGCGATTTCGAAACCTGATGCGCGCGCGGAAGGAAGCAAAGTAAATGTGTGGTATCGTTGGCATTCTGGGCGGAGAACCGGTCGCGGACCGTTTGCTCGACGGCCTGAAGCGGCTCGAGTACCGCGGTTACGATTCCGCCGGCATCTGCACCATTCATGACGATCAGTTCGACCGACGTCGTGCGCCAGGCAAGCTCAAGAACCTTGCGCAGCGCCTGGCTGAGGACCCGTTGCCCGGCATGGCCGGGATCGCGCACACGCGCTGGGCCACGCATGGCGCCCCAACCGAGGACAATGCACACCCTCATATCGTGGGTGACGTGGTCATCGTACACAACGGAATCATAGAGAACTTCAAGCCGTTGCGTGATGAACTCATCGCGGAAGGGCGCGAGTTTCGCAGCCAGACCGATACGGAGGTCGTGGCGCATCTAATCGCGCGCGAGGTGGAAGGTGGCGCCGAACCGCGAGCAGCGCTCGCGGCGGTGTTGCCGCGGCTGCATGGCGCCTTCGCCCTGGGCGTGATGGTGCGGACGCATCCTGACCTGCTGCTCGGCGCGCGCCTCGGCGCACCGCTGACCGTCGGCTTCGGCGATGGGGAAAACTACCTCGGGTCGGACGCGCTTGCGCTTGCGCCTTTGACCCAACGCATCGCCTACCTCGAAGAAGGTGACTGGGTGGCGATCACCCGCGACGCCGTCGAGATTTATGATCGTGACAACAAGGCGGTGGAGCGGCCGATCGTGAACTCCGGTGCGTCCGGGCAGCTGATCGACAAGGGCAATCACCGACATTTCATGCAGAAGGAGATCTACGAGCAGCCGGTGGTCGTGGCGCAGACGCTCCGGTCGTACCTTCGGCCGCTCGAAGCGCAGGTCGCGCTGCCGGACATGGACTTTGATCTTTCCAGCATCGAGCGGGTCGCCGTCGTCGCGTGCGGCACGGCCAGCTACGTCGGGATGATCGGCAAATACTGGATCGAACAACTCGCCCGCGTGCCGGTCGAGGTCGATGTGGCAAGCGAATACCGGTATCGGGATCCTGTGCTGCTGCCAAACACGCTCGGCATCGTCATTTCTCAGTCCGGCGAAACTGCGGATACTTTGGCTGCGCTGCGCCATATGCGTGCGGCGGGTGTCACCACTGCAGGCATCATCAACGTGCCGACGAGCTCCATGGCGAGGGAGGTCGATCTTCTGTTGCCGACCCATGCGGGGCCGGAGATCGGGGTAGCATCCACCAAGGCATTTACCTGTCAGCTCGCCGTGATGGCTGCGCTCGCCACCAATCTCGCGCGGGCAAAGGGCCGGCTGGATGACGAAGCGAACGTGGTGCAGCAATTGCAGCAGGTGCCCGAGGCGATGAGCCAGGCGCTGAGCCACGACGCGGAAATCGAAGCCATGGCGCCCAAGATCGCCGTGGCGCGCGACGTGCTGTATCTGGGCCGCGGTCCGGAGTTTCCGCTCGCGCTGGAAGGTGCGCTGAAATTGAAGGAAATCAGCTACATCCACGCGGAAGGTTACGCATCAGGTGAAATGAAGCACGGACCGATCGCGCTGATTGACGATCAGGTGCCGTTGATCGTCATCGCACCGTCAGGCCCGCTGTTCGACAAGACAGTGAGCAACATGCAGGAAGCGCAGGCGCGCGGCGCTCAGGTCGTTCTAATTTCCGATGCAGACGGCATCGCACAAGCTGGCGAGAATGCGATTGCCACGATCGAGATGCCGAAGGTACACCCGCTGATCGCACCCATGGTCTACGCGGTCCCGGTGCAGTTGTTGGCATATCATGTGGCCGTCGCGAAGGGCACGGATGTGGATCAGCCGCGCAATCTCGCGAAGTCCGTTACGGTAGAATAAGCACCAATCAAGGGCGGGGCGAGATCCGCGCGGCAGCTTGCCGATGCCGATCTGCGCCCGCCCTTACAGCTTTCCTGGCGGCGCAGGCGCCGCCACGGTAGCCGCTCTGGCCCTTAATCGAAGCCGCGCTCGAGGAACCGCTCTGCCAAGGCGCAATGCATGGCAACGCCGCGCGCCATGACGCTTTCCTCAATGGTCATCCGGGTATTGTGAAGCGGCGGATTGGTGCGCGGATCGCTGTCGGGTGAAGCCACCCCGACAAAAGCCATTGCCCCAGGCACTTCGCGGAGGACGTAAGAGAAATCCTCGCCGCCCATCATTGGCGCAGGCATGACGGACCAGCCGTTTTCGCCCGAAATCGAGGTGGCGAGATCACGCATCATCGCCGTGGCCCGCGGATCGCAGAACGTGACCGGATACCCTTCGTCGATGCTGATCTCGGCCGTGCAGCCATGTGCAGCCGAAATGTTTTCCGCAATCTGGCGAAATGCCGCTCGCGCCTTTTCACGCGTGTGATCCGACAAGGTGCGCAACGTGCCCATGAGGCGCACTGCATCGGGGATGATGTTGTGGCTGCTCCCGGCATGGATCTGGGTGATCGTGAGCACGGCGGGATCCGCGACAGGAATGCGGCGCGCGAGGAACGCCTGCAGCGCTGTCACGATTTCGCACGCAACTGGGATGGGATCGATGCAATCATGGGGCATCGCCGCGTGGCCACCCTTGCCCTTGATGTTGGCGATCAACGTATCGGTGGAGGCGAGCAGGGGGCCGTCCCGCCCTACGAACACACCCGTCGGCGTATTGGGCGAGATGTGAAGGGCGAAAGCGGCGTCAGGCCGCGCGATGTCCAGCAATCCATCTTCGATCATCCAGCGCGCACCATGATGACCTTCCTCGCCTGGCTGGAACATGAAGACGATCGTTCCGGGAAGCTCGTCCTTGCGGGCGCACAATACGCGTGCCGCGCCAGCCAGCATCGCGGAATGCGCATCATGGCCGCAGGCGTGCATGGCGCCAGGAACAGTGGATGCGAAATCCAGCCCGGTTTCTTCGGTGAGGGGCAGGGCATCCATGTCACCCCGCAGGAGCACGGTTCGACCATTGTCGCCGACCTCACCGCGACTACCGCGCAGAATGGCGATGAACCCGGACGTGGACGAGCTGTCATGAATTTCAAGCGGCAGACCCGCGAGAGCAGCCTTCAGCTTGGCAGTCGTCTTGGGGCATTGAAGCCCAATTTCGGGTTCGGCGTGGATAGCACGGCGGAGCGCGATAGTGTCCGGCAGCGCGGCCTCACCCAGCGGGCGCCAGTCCTGAAGCGCGGTAGGGGCGTTCATGAGCATTCCTTTCGATGGTCAAGCTTACCCCTCGCCTGACCTGAGCGCAAAGGGCGGAGCGTGCAACGTCATAAGATCATCGACCAGATGCGAGCCGATCGCCCAGCCCGCATCGAGCCGATACGCAGCGCTTCGCTCGATTAGCTCACCAGCTTACCGCGATTTTACCGAAGTGATCGCCAGTCTCCTGGTGGCGAAACGCATCAGCCAACTCTTCGAGCCCGAAGGTCCGGTCAATGATGGGCCGGATACCGCTGGTCTCAAGCGCGCGGACGAATTCCTCCTGCTCCTGCCGGCTGCCGACGATCAAGCCTTGCAGTCGGGCCTGCTTGGCCATGAGCAGCGCAGTCGGCACATCGCCGCTCACGCCGGTCAGCACTCCGATAAGCGCGACATGGCCGCCGATGCGCACGGCCTGCAAAGATTGCCCCAGCGTTTCCGGTCCACCAACTTCGACAACGACATCCACTCCGCGGCCCTGGGTAATCTCCAGTACCTTCCGGCCCCAATTCTGCTCGCGGCGATAGTTGATGACATGGGCGGCACCCATTTCCTTGGCGCGTGCGAGCTTCTCATCCGACGAAGAGGTGACGATCACCTCAGCGCCCATCGCGTGAGCAATCTGAAGCGCGTAGATCGAGACACCTCCCGTGCCGAGCGCGAGAACTGTATCTCCCGGCTTCAGCCCAGCATCCACCACCAGCGCTCGCCAGGCGGTAAGCCCGGCCGTGGTGATGGTGGACGCTTCCTTGTGACTCCAGCCATTGGGGGCCTTGGTGAAGGCGGTTGCCGGCAGAACCACGGTGTCACGCGCGAAACCGTCGATGCCGTCGCCGGGCACCCTCTTGAAATCGCCTACCCGCGGGGGGCCGGCATGCCAATCGGGGAAGAAGCAGGAAACAACATGGTCGCCCACCGCAAAGTCAGAGACCCCTTCGCCGATCGCCTCAATGATGCCCGCGCCATCGGCCATTGGCACGCGCCCGTCTGCCGCCGGCGACTTGCCGGAACAGACAAGATAGTCGTGAAAGTTGAGCGAGGTGGCGTGAAGAGCGACGCGGATTTCACCGGCTTTTGGTTCGCCAGGGTCGGGTTGTTCCGTCAAGCGCAGCCGATCGAGGCCGCCTGGTGCGGTAAGGGTCATCGCTCTCATGAGGCAGGTCCTTCAACGACGACGGGCGTTCGACGCGCGGCATTTACCGGCACGGTTGGCTCCAGCATCTGACCTTTCATGATCCCCTCTCCCTTGGATGGCGACGTCGGCATGTCCATGATCCGGTGCACCACATCCATCCCTTGAATCACCCGGCCGAACACGGCGTAGCCTGGATTGGCGCCATCAGCGTCCATCGCCGGCGTGTTGCCGACGATGATGAAGAAGTCTCCCCGCGCGGTCCCCGGTTGCGCCATCGCCATGGAGATTGCCCCGTCGACATGGCTCAGCCCCGTCTTGCTGGTCGGTTCATGCGGAATGGGCGGAAGCGTGCGCTTTGGATCATTCTGCGTACCGAACTGAATGAAGCCGTAGCGAGGCTCGTTCTGAACCTTCACCGTTCGATAGAAGACGGTTCCGTCCAGCCTTTTGCCGTCAACATACTTCAGGAAATTCGCCGCCGTCACGGGCGCCTTTTCCGTTTCGATAGCGAGCACGATGGGCCCAACCTGCGTCTGCAGCGTCACGCGTGTGGTGGTCGCCGGTTGAGGTGCCAGGGGTGGAACCTGAGCCACTGAAGGCGGCGCGCCTGTGGTCTGCGCCGCCGCGGGCGCAGCGAAGAACAGGCCGATGATCAGGGCTGCGCGCATCACGCGATCTTCACCGCGAGTACCGCCACACTTTCTGCCTCGCTGCCGGAAAGCTGGAGCGTGTAATTGCCCGGCGACAGCACGAAATCCACCATCTTGCGGATGCCCGTGCATTTTGGCCCATGGCCATGCGCCGAGGACGACGTCACCTTGCCGTCGCGGATAAGATCGACCCAAGCGCGCTGGCCAACCGCGACGCGATAGGTACCAGCCTCAGTCACGACCAGCGTCAGCGTGCCTCCGTTCGGCCCAACCTTTTCCGGAGCCGGGGTGAGCTTCAAATGCTGCGCAGGATGCAGCGAGGCAAGGACCGCCTGCCCGGGACGGATAGTGGCACCGCCGCCAGCCTCCGTACCTGCCGCCACAGGCGCCTGCTGGCTCCAACCAGTCAGTTCCACCGGGATCGCCACCCGTACATTGGCGCAGGAGGGATCATTAGCGGGATCCTGCGCCTGGGCAGGGGCGGCGGCAAGGAGCAGGGCGAGGGCTGGTACAAATCGCATCGAAGCTCTTTCTGAGATCAGTGGGCCTTCTAAACGGGCGAAGCGCTGCTTCGGCCCATATAGGTCCACCGGATGCGCGCGAGCCTGGTGCACGTGCAACCGGATTCTGCTCAGGGGAGGCGCAGACGGGCTGCCGAGAGCAACCGGGGTCGTGCCGCCGAGGACGGTCACGAACTGCCTGCGGCGGATCAGAAGAGCTGATCCACCGCAGGCGCACTTGTTCATGCCCTTGTCGGAATCTTCTCAAACGGCACGTCCTTGTCGACGCGCACATCGCCGGGAAGGCCAAGCACCCGTTCGGCGATGATGTTGCGCAGAATCTCGTCCGTACCCCCTTCGATACGGGTGGCGGGGCTGCGCATCAGGGTCGCCTGAAAACGAGCCGCATGGGCTGCCTGTGCCGGATCGGTCAGGACGCCGGCTTCCCCCTGAAGGTCAATCGCGAAGGTCGCGATGTCCTGGCTGGTTGCGCCTGCGACCAGCTTGCCGATGGAATTTTCCGGCCCCGGTTCCTGGCCCTTCGACAAGGCGGTTAGCGCCCGCATCGAGGTGTATTTAAGGCCGCTTGCCTTGGTTGCCCAATCGGCGAGCTTGGATCGGATCGCGGGATCGTCGACCAATCGTCCGCCATCGCGACCGGGAGCGCGAACGGCATAGTCGAGCAGGGTCTCGAAACCCGTAGACATGCCCGAGCCGATCGACAGGCGTTCGTTCATCAAAGTGGTGAGCGACACCGTCCACCCCTGACCGACCGCCCCGAGGCGCTGGCTGTCCGGGATGCGCAGATCGGTGAAGAAGACCTCGTTGAAGCCGGATTGACCATGAGCCTGGAGAATGGGTCGAACCTCGATGCCGGGCGAACGCATGTCGACCCAGAACATGGTCAGCCCCTTGTGCTTCGCGACGCTCGGATCCGTGCGGGTGAGCAGAATGCCATACTGCGAAATATGGGCGGCCGAGGTCCAGATCTTGGATCCGTTGATCACCCATTCATCGCCGTCCATCACCGCGCGGGTGCGGAGGCCGGCAAGGTCGGAACCTGCCGATGGTTCAGAGAACATCTGGCACCAGATATCCTCACCGGCGGCGAGGGGAGGGAGAAGTGCCTGCTTATCCTCTTCGCTGCCCCATGCCATGACGGTTGGGCCGCACATGCCCTGGCCGATGATGAAGGTGAACGAAAGCTGGGCGTAGACGCCCTCTTCCTGGTTCCAGATCACGCGCTGCATCGGCGTGGCGCCGCGCCCGCCATATTCCTTGGGCCAGTGCAGGCATGCCCAACCGGCATCATATTTCTTCTTCTGCCACGCTTTGCTCTCGGCAAGCATGTCGACATCGGCGATGTCGCCGGCCGTGCCATGGCCAGATCCTGAAAGAATTGGCTGAAGGTGCTTGGGCGCGTTGGCGTCGATCCAGGCACGCGCTTCGGCGCGGAAGGCGGCCTCTTCAGGTGTGTCGTCAAAGTTCATGAGCGTAGATC
The DNA here is from genome assembly GCF_900109205.1 of Sphingomonas sp. OV641. Classification (NCBI taxonomy): domain Bacteria; kingdom Pseudomonadati; phylum Pseudomonadota; class Alphaproteobacteria; order Sphingomonadales; family Sphingomonadaceae; genus Sphingomonas; species Sphingomonas sp. OV641. The sequence continues at coordinate 816,697 of NZ_FNZB01000001.1, forward strand.
CTTCAATCCATCCCGTTCCACCCCGGCGGGGAAGAGGGGCTCATCAGACGTAAATCAGGCCGCGAGCGGCTCGTTGGCGGCGGCAAGGCGAGTAACCAGCTTCTCTTCCCAGTCCGGCTGGCTGCCGAGAGCCAGCGCGAGCTGGTTCGCGCGGCGGTAAAAGAGGTGGCAATCCATCTGCCACGTGAAGCCCATGCCGCCATGAACCTGGATGTTGTTCTTGGCACAGTGGCGGAACGCATTGGTGGCGGACACCCGCGCCGTCGCGGCCGCGCGCGGCAACTCGGCTGCGCCCGTAGAAAGCGCCCAGGCGCCGTAATAAGCGTTGGAACGCGCGAGCGTGGCCGAGACGTACATGTCGGCCAGCATGTGCTTGATGGCCTGAAAGCTGCCGATCTGCCGCCCGAACGCCATGCGTTCCAGCGCATAGTCGCGGCCCATCTCAAGGGCGCGATCGGCGCCGCCGATCTGCTCGAACGCAACCAGCACTGCCGCCCGATCAAGCAAATTTTGCAGGTTGGCCCAGCCTTCGCCGCGCTCACCGAGGCGCTCGGCAGCCGCAGTGTCGAACGTCAGCGCCGCCTGTCCGCGGGTCGGATCGATCGTGTCGAGCGCCTTGCGGGTGACGGCCGGCTGCGACAGGTCCACCAGAACGAGGCTTAGCCCGTCGCCTTCCTTGGCCAAGACAATCGCGACATCCGCAATGTCCCCATCTAGAACAGGGGCCTTGGTGCCGGTGATCGCGCCATTGGCAAAGGCGGCGCGTACGCCCTTCTCCGTCAGGCGTTCACCCTCGCTGCTGGCGAGACATCCGATCGCGGCGCCAGCGGCAATCTTTGGAAGCCATACGGATTGCTGTTCTGGCGTGCCGAACGACTTGATCGCTTCTGCGGCGAGGTAGACGGACGAGAGGATCGGCAGCGGTGCAAGGGCTCGGCCGAACTCCTCCGCAACGGCGCACAGTTCCAGATAGCCGAGACCGAGACCGCCATGCTCCTCCGGTATGGCAATGCCGAGAAAGCCCATCTCAGCGACCCCCTGCCACAGCGAGCGATCGAACCCGCCGCCTTCCAGTGCCTTGCGCACGCGATCCGTGGAGCATTCGGCCGCAAGGAAGCGACGGGCCTCCTGTCGGAATTCGTTTTGTTGTTCGTTGAAATCGAACTGCATCGATCCCTCCCCTAATTCGATGGAAGCTGGTGGACGTAAACCTCGTTGTGGGCGATCCGATCGCCCGTCAGCAGAACCATGTCGAAGCCCCGCAAGCGTCCGCCGCCAGCAACATCGCAATACCAGCGGCCGCAGAAGCCGCCCGGGATCGGCCAGGTCTCGTCTGGCGTGTAGGTCATGGCGGGCGTGGCGCCGAACAACTGGGTCAGATAGCCGCGCAGCGCTTCGTGACCCGAGATGCCGGCTGCGGTCTGCGGATCGAAATAGGTGCAATCCACAGCGTAGAACCCGAGCAGAGCATCGACGTCCTTGGCTGTCCAGGCGGCCAGCCAGTCAGCGTTGTAGCGCGCGATGTCCATCGATCAGGCCCCCACCACACGAGCGACATGGGCTGGCTCGAAGATTTCCGGCGGCACCGCCTCAGGACCGGCGAGCGTCGCGACGCCATGCAGGCCAAGCATCGGATCGGCCGCGCTCGCCTCATGATAGCGGCGCCTGCGGGCACGTGCCTCCTCGCCGAACTCCATGTCGAGCTTGGCCTGCACCTCGGAGGCGATGCGGAGGCGGCGCATGCGCTCCTGACGTTCCTCCGCATAGGGGCGGAAGTCAGGGCTGCGCCCGATGGGCGTTTCCTTAAGAATATCGCTGACCAGGCGAACGTCACGGTAGGTGATCGACAAGCCCAGACCCAGGATCGGATCGTTCCAGCCAGCCGCGTCGCCGACCAGTACGGCGCCGGGGGCATAGGGCTGATCCGCGGCGCTGCAATTGTTGTAATAGGCCAGCAGCGGACTGGCAGGCGTTCCTTCTGCGATGGCGGCATTTTGCGGGGCCGATTTCATGCGGAAGGCCTCCAGAAAGCGCTGCGGCCCCTCCTTGCCGGCAAAACGGGTCTTCGCTGCGAGATCCCACCCGCCATATACCCGCATCCGGCCGTTGCCTTGCGGAAAGGCGAGAAAGGCGAAGTCGTCCTCTGTGCCGATCGCTTGCCGCGTCTCGTCCCAAGCCTCGACGCCATCGACCAGCAGGCCGGCGAACCAATGGTGCGGTTTGTCCTGGTGCAGGGTCAGCCCCGCAGCGCGACGAACGACGGACTGTCTACCTTCCGCACCGACGATAAGAGGTGCGTGTGCCGTGAACTGCTCTCCGTCATGGCTGTAAGTGACGCTCGGCGCATCGCCCATCTCGACTTGCTTTACGTCCACGCCGCGCAGGGCAAAAGCGCCTGCGGCGGTCGCCGCATCGAACAGAGCCTGGCAATGAACCGGGTGGCGGATGCATAGCGGGCCGGGAACATCCGGTGCGAACATGCCAAGGGGCAAGGCGCGTGCCTCGGCCTCGGCCGGATCGCGCGTTTCATCATAAGTGACATGGCTGGTGAGGTGGTGCCCCCCGGCACTCACCAGGGTGTCATACAGGCCGAGGCGCCTTGTCTCCGTCACGCCCCATGGCGCGATCCATTCGCCGCGAACCTTGTCTTCGTACACCTGGCTCTTTTCGAGCAGGAGAACGGACCGACCCGCACGCGCCATTACGGTCGCAAGTGCCGATCCGCCAATCCCACCACCTACAATGATGATGTCATATGCCATACCCGCTCTCCTACCGTCGGCAGCCGTCATGGGCGGGCGATCGGACAACTAAGTCAATTGACCTAATTAGCCGACAGGTATGAGCGCGCCGACAGGCAAGTCAATGGGGGATCGTCGTGCGGTGCTCGAACGCATTCGAACGGCTTAAACCGGTTGGCTGACGAAGTGTGCGGGCCTGCAGATCCGGACCCGCAGATTTCAGCAAGACATAGCGAGCTCGGCCACCATGTCGGTCAGCGCTTTCAGAAAGGATCCCGATCGAGGCGGGAGAGCAGGCGGCTAACCGCTCGCTCTTCACCGTCTAACTACTTGAAAAGTGGTGGACGCACTTGGGCTCGAACCAAGGACCCGCTGATTAAGAGTCAGCTGCTCTACCAACTGAGCTATGCGTCCGTGATCGTGTTGGGCGTGTGCCCCGATCGGGAGGCGCGCCATTAGCATCGGTTTTGTGCAGCGCAAACCCTTTTTCGCGAAATCACCAATTTTTTTCCCGGCGATTGCTGCGATCGATGGACATGAGAATGCCCAGGCACAGGAAGACGGTCATTTGCGCCGAGCCGCCGAAGCTGACGAGCGGCAGGGGAATGCCGACGACAGGCGCGAGGCCCATGACCATCGCCAGGTTGATGGCCACGTAGAAGAAGATGGTAGTGGCCAGCCCAGCGGCGGTCAGCTTGGCGAAACGGCTCTGCGCCTGAACGCCCACGTTCACACCCCAGCGGATCACCATCAAATAGGCGAAGATGATGAAAAGGCCGCCCAGTAAACCCCATTCCTCCGCCATGGTGGCAAATACGAAGTCGGTATGGCCTTCTGGAAGATAGTCGAGGTGGCTTTGCGTACCGTTTAGGAAGCCCTTGCCGGTGATCCCGCCCGAGCCGATGGCGATCTTGGACTGGCTGATATGATAGCCGGTGCCGAGCGGATCGCTTTCTGGATCCATGAAGATCAGCACGCGGTTGCGCTGATAATCGTGCAAAAGGAAGTTTACCGCCAGGGGCGCCGCAACTGCGAGCGCCAGCGCGCCGCCCACGAACAGGCGCAATGGCACACCGGCCAGGAACATGACGGTGATACCACCGGCCGTGATCATCAGGGCGGTGCCAAGGTCCGGCTGGAGCATGACAAGGGCGGCCGGCAGGCCGATGAGCAATGCAGGTGGCCAGATGCCGCCGAGCCGACGCGTCTCGTTCGGCGGAAGCATTTCGTAGAAACGGGCACATGCCAACACGATGGCCGGCTTCATTAACTCGGAGGGTTGCAGGCGAATAAAGCCGAAGTCGAGCCATCTCTGACTGCCGCCGCGCACCGCCCCCAGCAACTCAACCGCGAACAACAGGATGACAATGAGCGCGTAGCCGGGCAGCGCGGCTTGCCGCCAGACCTCTTCCGGCACGCGCGCGATGATGAGCGCGCCAAACAGGAAAACGCCAAATCGGACACCCTGCGACAACGCCCATGGCCTGATGCTGCCGCCCGCCGCCGAATACAGCACCACCAGGCCGAAGCTCGCGATGGCGATGACGAGGATCAGCATCCGCCAGGGCAGGCGCGCGACGGGGGCGGGAACGATCGAGGGGCCGATCACTGGGGCTCCGATGGCTCGGTGGTGCCGACGCTCGCGGGGCCAGCGCCATTGGCGATATCGCTGACCGTGGCTTCCTGTGCCGCGTTGGAGGCGTCGGTCGCCTGTTCCACCGCAGGCGCTCGTGTGGGGGCGGGGACATTGGTTTCGGTGGCGGCTGCCTGTGCGGGCGGCGGCGTGGCTGCGGTGGCGCGGTAGGCCGCCTCCTGCGCGGCCATCCGCGTCCGAATGTCGCCGCCCCAGGTTGGCTCAACCGCCGCGAGCGCCTTGAGCGCTTTCTCTCGGTCGAAGAGATAGGTCATGATGTCCCGCCCGATCATCGGCGTATCCAGGTTGCGGATGGTGTGGCCGTTATGTTCAAGCACGATTCCGGCCGCGTAACGCGGGTTATCGGCGGGCGCGAAGCAGATGAACAGCGCGTGGTCGCGCAGCTTGAACGGCAGTTGCGCATTGCTAAGCACGCCGGAGCGCCGCTCCGCCATCGTAATGCGGCGCACCTGGGCTGTGCCGGTTTTCGCCGCCAGATCGATACCGGGCAGGTACAGACGCGATGCGCCGCCGGTCCCGCCACCGTTTACGACCTGCCACATGCCTTCGCGAACGATGCGCAGGTTATCCGCGCTGAATGGAAGGGCTGGAGCGTTGCGCGCCACCTTGTCCATCAGCAGGCTGGGCTGGAGCATCCGGCCAGACCCGATGCGCATCGCCATGACGGCCAACTGCATCGGGTTGGCAAGCACATAGCCTTGGCCGATCGAGGCATTGAGCGAGTCTGCGACCGTCCACTTGGTGTTGTATTTCCGCTCTTTCCATGCGCTGTCCGGCACCGTGCCGTAACGCTGCGTGGCGAAGGGCAGATCATATTTCTCGCCCAGCCCGACGGCCTTGGCGACCGGCGCGACCCGGTCATAACCGAGCCGGCGGACCATCTCGTAGAAGTAGATATCGCAACTTTGTGCAATGGCACCGCGAAGGTCGATTGCGCCATGGCCTCGGCGCTTGTGGCAATGGAACACGCCGCTGCCCACGCGAAGTGCGCCGCCGCAGAACACCCGCTCGTCGGGATCGACTCCAGCCTCCAGCAGCGCAAGCCCGTTCATCGGCTTGACGGTCGAACCGGGCGGGTAAAGACCCTGCGTGACCTTGTTCATCAGCGGCACGTGATCGTCGGCGGATAGCATCTTCCACTCAAGATGGCTGATACCATCGGAAAAGCTGTTGGGATCGTATGCCGGCATTGATACCATGCACAGCATCTCGCCGGTCAGACAGTCGAACACCACGGCCGAACCCGAGTTGGTTCCGAGGCGCCGCGCGGCATATTCCTGCAAGCCCGCATCGATCGTCAGGCGTTGTGTCGCCCCGGGTACGTCGGGCCGCGTCTCCAGTTCGGCGACAAGCTTGCCCCGTGCGGTTACCTCGATCCGCTTCGCCCCGGGCTTTCCCCTCAGCTCCGTTTCCAGCGTCTTTTCAAGGCCGTCCTTGCCCAATTTAAAACCGGGGGTGACGAGGAGGGGGTTCTTGGTTTCCTTATATTGTTCCGCGCTCGCGCTGCCGACATAGCCGGTGAGATGGGCAACGGCAGCACCGGCTGGATAGTGGCGCGCGAAGCCCCGCGTCGGCGCGACCCCGGGGAGTTCCGGCTGTCGCACCTGAACCGCCGCGAACCGCTCCCACCCGACGTTTTCCGCCACCTTCACCGGCTGAAAACCCGCTGCCTGCTTCAGGTCAGCCCTGACGCGCAGCATATCTTCTTCGGACAACGCAAGAAGATCCCGCAGCGCGGCGAGCGTGCGCTCCTCATCCACGATGCGATCGGGGATGAGATCAACACGAAAGTCCGTCCGGTTATCCGCTATCGCATGCCCATGACGATCAACCAGCCAGCCGCGCCGGGGAGGGATCAACGTCATGTTGACGCGGTTGCTCTCGCTCAGGAGATTGTAGCGCTCGTTCTCAGCTATAGCGAGCCAACCCATGCGCCCGGCCAGCACCGTGCCGACGCCGATCTGTGCCGCACCCAGAAGCCATGCGCGGCGCGAGAAGGTGTACCCCTGCTGGGCCTCAGTTGCGATCCGCGGCGGTCGGTTCATTCAACAACGCGCCGACGATCGACCCACGCAACAATGCGGGCGGCAAAGGGGAAGAGAAGAATGGACACTGCGATTTGCGCAACTAGCACGGAATCCACGTGACCGCCGAGAGGGGTTGCGAGCAAGCGCCCTCCCACCAGGCACAGCGCGATGGCTGTCGCGGCAATCAACCAGTCCTGAGCGAACGCACGAAAAATGGTACGTTGATCAAACAGATCGATGAGGAAGAAGGATAGTGTCCATAGCAGCGTGGCGCTACCCATGGGCTGCCCGCTAAGGCAATCGTCGAATAAGCCGAGCAATGCCGGTGCCCAGCGGCGCAGCGCCAATGGTGCGAGCAGACGCCAGGCTAGAAGCATCAGCAAGCCGCACGGCGGCATCAAAGGCAAACTCGCTGCGACGGGGAAGATCGTCACCAGCGAACCCGCCATGACTGTTGCCCAGGGCAGCGCGCGTGCGCGCGATCGGGGAAGTGGCGTTTCGAACGGCGTTGAGGCGCCTGTCACTGCCGGGCCCCTGCGACAGGTGTCGGAACAGATGCAGGCGCCGGAGTCGGAGTGCCGGGAACGGACGGCGGCACAACTGCGGGCGGCGGTGGCGGCAAAAATGGTGCGCTCACGATCACGAAGTCGAACGTGTCCGGATGCGCGAAGGGCGCGGCCAATGCGCTGTCCGAGCCGGGCTTCAGCACGCGCGCCACAAGCACCCCTGGTCGGTAAAGGCCACCGGTGCCGGAGGTCACGAAACGATCGCCCGGCTGCAGGCGCGCGTTGGTCGTTCCTACCGAGCGGATGTCGATCAACCCGTCGCCGCGACCCGCGGCAAGCGCGGGCAGCCCGTCTCCGATCCGCCTGACCGGAACGACACTTTCGGGATCACTTGTGAGCAGGATGCGCGCGGTGTTCGGCCCCGTCTCGACAACGCGCCCGATCAGCCCATCGGGGCCGCGGGCCGGCATGCCCGGGCGAACGCCCTGCCATCGACCAGCGTTCAATATGCCGAACCGGCGCGTGCTGGTTGCGCTCGAACTGACAATCCTGGCTGTTACAACAGCATTGTCGGTCACGTCGCGGAGCTTGAGCAATCCTCGAAGGCGGCGATTGTCCTGAACAATGATGCGGGCCTGCAGCAATGCTTCATGCGTGCGGGCCACCTCAGCGCGCAGCGCAGCATTTTCGTTGTGGACGCGAAAATAGGTCGAAATGGTCTGGGGCACGGCCGCGACGGTGCGGACCACCGCAGAAATGCCAGAGGAGACTGGAGCGGTCATCTCCGTCGCTGTTGAACGAAGGGCTGCAAAGGCGGGCGGATTGAATTGCGACAGAACGAGCAGCACCACCCCGACCAGCGCCCCCGCGACGGCCAGGATGTAGCTCAGAAAGAGCGAATATTGCGCCCGCCGCGAGAATCCCGGGCGCCGGTCCTGCGACGCCGCCATGCGCTAAGCCCTTCTTCGATCAGCCGTTCTGAAGCACGCCGCGATACATGGGATCCTCCAGCGCACGGCCGGTGCCCAAGGCCACACAGGTGAGCGGCTCCTCGGCAACAGTGACGGGAAGGCCCGTCTCATCGCGAAGCACCTCGTCCAGCCCCTGAAGCAGGGCGCCGCCGCCGGTCAGCACGATGCCCTGATCGACGATGTCGGCCGCGAGCTCAGGCGCCGTGTTTTCCAGTGCCACGCGGACGCCTTCCACGATGGTAGCGACCGGTTCGCTCAGCGCCTCGGCGATCTGGCCCTGGTTGATCTGGATTTCCTTGGGCACGCCGTTCACGAGATCACGGCCCTTGATGTGGATGGTGACGCCCACGCCGTCGACCGGCGGCTTTGCGATGCCGACCTCCTGCTTGATTCGCTCAGCCGTCGCTTCGCCGATCAGGAGATTGTGGTTCCGACGGACATAGCTGACGATAGCCTCGTCCATCTTGTCACCGCCCACGCGCACGCTGGTGGTATAGGCAAGTCCACGGAGCGACAGCACGGCCACTTCCGTCGTGCCGCCACCGATGTCCACCACCATGCTGCCGATCGGCTCGGTCACCGGCATGTCCGCGCCGATCGCGGCCGCCATGGTCTCCTCGATCAGCCACACGCGGCTGGCACCCGCATTAGATGCGGCATCGCGGATCGCGCGACGCTCAACCTTGGTCGAGCCCGAGGGAACGCAGATCACGATCTCGGGCCAACGCATGAACTTACGCTGTCCGTGCACCTTATAGATGAAGCTCTTGATCATCTGTTCGGCGACGTCGATGTCGGCGATCACGCCGTCCCGCAACGGGCGGATCGCCTCGATGTTGCCGGGCGTCTTGCCCATCATCAGCTTGGCGTCCTCGCCGACCGCCTTCACCTTCTTGATACCGTTGATCGTCTCGACCGCGACCACGGACGGCTCGTTGAGCACAATGCCGCGGCCGCGCAGATAGACGACCGTGTTCGCGGTCCCGAGGTCGATGGCCATGTCATGCGACATGAACTTGAAGAAACGCGAGAAGGCCATGTTCAGCTAGATTCCGTCCCCGAGTCGCACATGCGACTTGCACCATTCATCCCGCGGCCACGGCCGCAAGCCGCTTCTTGGGCGCTGATTGCTGTTATCTCGGGGTCGCGGGAGGGCGTCGATTGGGCTAGGGGCGGGGCTGTGTCAATACGCCGCCTGCCCGAACATCTCATCAATCGTATCGCCGCCGGTGAAGTGGTGGAAAGACCGGCCAGCGCGTTGAAAGAGCTGGTTGAGAACGCCATCGACGCTGGAGCGAGCCGGATCGTCGTTCGCCTGGCCGATGGCGGCATCGGCCGCGTCGAAGTGGCCGACGACGGATGCGGAATGCGACCCGACGAAATGGCGCTCGCGGTGGAGCGCCATGCTACTTCAAAGTTGCCCGGAGACGACATCGATCAGGTGCTTACCATGGGGTTTCGGGGGGAGGCACTCCCCTCCATTGCGAGTGTTGCGCGGCTCACACTGGAAAGCCGGGTGCGAGGGGCTGACGGTTGGAGTCGCGCGATCGACAATGGCGTTCTCGCCGCCGAGGGCCCAGCCGCGCTCCCCCCGGGTACACGCGTCATAGTGGAGGGCCTGTTCGAACGTGTTCCGGCACGGCGCAAGTTCCTGCGATCGGGCCGGAGCGAATATGCCGCATGCCTCGATGTGGTCCGTCGGCTCGCGATGGCGCGCCCCGACATCATCTTCACCGTGGAGCATGATGGGCGGCGGGTGCTCGCCGCGTTGCAGGCCGAGGATCGTCCGGCGCGAGTGGCTTCGCTGACGGATCGGGCGCTGAAGGAGAACAGCGTCGCCATCGATATGGCTAGGGAAGGGGTGGTGCTTGGCGGTGTCGCCGGGTTGCCCACCTTCCACCGGGGCGTCGCCGACCATCAGTACCTGTTCGTTAATGGCCGGCCTGTGAAGGACCGTTTGCTTATTGGTGCAATCCGCGGCGCCTATGCCGAGATGATGCCGCGCGATCGGCATGCTGTCGTTGCGCTATTCCTTGATCTGCCCTCTGATCAGGTCGACGTGAACGTGCATCCCGCGAAGACCGAGGTGCGGTTCCGCGATCCTGCGATGATCCGGGGATTGATCGTTTCCGGCCTGCGACGCGCGCTGGATGAAGCAGGACACCGAGTGGTCCAACGCGCGCCCGAGGACGTGCTGGCGGGGTTCGCCGCCGGGTTGAGCGCGGGCGTGGGTCAGCGCTTGGTGACCGCAGATCCCTTTGGCGAGGCGGGGCAACCGGTCGGTCAGCAATTTGCCGGCAGCATGGTGCGGGACCAGCGCCCGACCTTCTTCTCCCCTCCGCCGCAGGCACGCGGAGAGCCTGCCGTGGCCCTGCCCCCCGATGTGCAAGCGCATCCCTTAGGCGTGGCGAGGGGGCAAGTCGCGAAAACCTATATCGTCGCCGAGGCAGAGGACGGGCTTGTCATTGTCGACCAGCATGCGGCACACGAACGGCTGGTGCTGGAGCGGATGCGAGCCGCGCTGGCCAACGGGCGGGTGAGCGGGCAGGCATTGCTGATCCCGGAGGTCGTCGAACTCGACGAGACCTGTTGCGACCGCCTGGAGGGCAGGATTGCGGAACTGGCGGAATTGGGGCTTGAGCTTGAGCGGTTCGGGCCCCGTGCGATGCTGGTTCGTGCCACCCCGGCCTTGCTCGGCAGCGGAGATCCCTCGGGGTTGGTGCGCGACCTTGCGGACGAACTGGCCGCCTTCGACGAGGCGCTGTCGCTGCGCGAGCGCCTGGATGCAGTCGCGGGAACAATGGCGTGTCATGGTTCTGTCCGCGCCGGACGGATCCTGTCGATTGCCGAGATGAACGCGTTGCTTCGCGAGATGGAAGTGACGCCGCACTCAGGGCAATGCAATCATGGTCGGCCAACCTGGGTCAAAATGCCGCTGGAGCAGATCGAGAAGCTTTTCGGCAGGAAGTGAGCGACGCCGCTTCAGCGATGCGATGGTAGTGCGAGTGACGGGCTGGACGTTGTGGGCTCACGCGCGGAGCGATGAACAGCGATCGGAGCAGCCGACGCATGTTCGTCGCTTTCTCGCCGCGTCGGCCTGGTAGCGCATTCGCGTGGACGGGATGTCAAGCAAGCCCCCGCGTTCATCCAAGGGAAACTTTCGACGTCGGCCGGCATTGTATGTTGAACATGTCTCCAGGGTTTTTCTCATGAAGCAGATCGTGCCCCTCGTTCTTGCGCTTATTCCACTCGCCGCGGTGGTGGGTGCGTGTGTGGCGGTGCCCTGACGCCTGGCATTAGGCTGTGACAGGATCTAAAGCGGTCCCATTGCAATATGGTTGTGCGCAACCTATTCTCCGTATCGTACAGACCGGAGATGCACGATGAGCACGCTTTACTCGACAAAGGTAACTGCAACGGGTGGTCGCAGCGGATCCGTCCGCAGTGAAGACGGCATTCTCGATCTCTCGCTCGCCATGCCGAAAGAGTTGGGCGGCATGGGTGGCGCAACCAATCCGGAGCAGCTATTCGCAGCAGGATATGCTGCCTGTTTCGAAAACGCTGTGATTCACGTGACCCGTGCTCAGGCAGACCGGGTGCGGGATGGTGACATCGAGGTGGTAGGTGAGGTTGGCCTGCTTCCGGGTAGCGGTGGCGGCTTCAACCTGGCCGTGACTTTGGACGTCACCATCGCCGGCGTGGATCAGGCGAAGGCGGAAGAAATCGTCAAGGCCGCGCATGCGGTGTGCCCATATTCGAACGCAGTGACAGGCAACGTGGACGTCACGTTGAACGTCGCGATCCGATGAGTGACAAGGTGGCGGTTAATGGGAATGATCCGCTTCGGTTGGATCGGCAAGTATGCTTTCCCCTTTATGCCGCCACCAACCTCATCAATCGGCTCTACACGCCTGTTTTGCGTAATCTGGGGCTCACCTATCCGCAGTACCTAGTGCTCCTGGTTCTGTGGGAGGAAGAACCGCAGACCGTAGGTGCCCTTGGTGCTCGACTATTTCTCGACAGCGGCACGCTCACCCCCTTGCTCAAGCGGATGGAAGGCAACGGGCTCCTCGATAGGCGCCGGGACGCTGCCGACGAGCGACGTGTCCTCATCACGCTAACCGAAAAGGGCCGCGCCTTGCGTGAGACTGCGCTTCATGTGCCGGATACGATGGCGGATGGCTATGATCCGGCGGGCCTGGAAGAATTGCGTGAGCGTGTCACAGCGCTCGTCGCGATCCTGGCACAACATGACGGACGGGGACGTTCCGAGGATGGCGCTTGAGCGATAATTGACGCAACGGCGCCAGCGATGCCACATTCAACGTTGCTCAAGCGGAGCTCGCAAGAGCGCGGCGCTTTTCAATTGCCGTGGCTCCGCCATTTGCCAGATCACGCAGCATATCTCTTGAACGTGCGTTCCGTGCGGTTGAGCAACGCAGTTTCCTGACGAGCCATGCCCTTCCTGATCAGTCCGACGCGGTTTCTGCTGCATTACGTGGCCGCGCGGCCCTGGATATTCCTGCTTCTTGGCTTGCTAGTCGCCGGCGCCTCGGTGAGTTCCATCGGCGTACAATATGCTATGAAGCTGTTGATCGATGCGATGACGAGCGCCGATCGCATTCGCTCGCTTGTTTATACTGCTTTGGCCCTGTTCCTGAGCCTCGTCGTTCTGGAAAGCCTGCTCCAGCGCCTCGCCGCGATGACCCTAGGACATGCCACCGTTGTCTCTGGGGTCGGCATCCGACTGGACATGGTGGATTACCTGACCGGCCATCAGATGCCGTTCTTCCAGAACCAGCGCGCTGGCTCGCTCGGCCATCGGATCTCCGGGCTTGCCGGTATCTTCGGCGCGATCATTCATCGGCTGCTGCAGGAAGTGACACCACCGCTGATCGCCTTTGTCGGTGCCATGATCATCTTCGTGGCGATCGACCCGATCATGGCGGCAGTGCTGGGCGGCATCTTTGTTTTCGTAACGATCGGTCTCGTGCTGCTCGGATTCCGGGGGCACGTGCACCACAAGGCGTTTGCAGAGCACGCGGGCACCGTCGGCGGCGAACTTGTGGACCTGATCGGCAACATCTGGGTCGTAAAAGCATTCGCCGCGGGCGAGCGTGAGATTTCGCGGCTGCGCGAGTTCATGGATGATGAGGCGGTGGCACAGCGCCGCGGCTGGTTCTTTGTCGAGCGGATGCGCGGTCTGCACGATCTGTCGCTGGCCATATTCGTGGGTGGCACGCTGATCTGGGCCATTGGGCGATGGTCAAGCGGCGCGATCACCACGGGCGATGTCGTGATCATCAGCACGATGACCTTCCGCATTCTTCATGGTTCGCGCGATCTGGCAATGGCGTTGATCGATGTCAGCCAACAGTTCAGCTATTTGCGCGAAACGCTCGACATCATCGGCGTGCCCCAAACGCTGAACGACGCTCCCGGCGCAGCGCGTCTCCGGGTGGGTGAGGGCAGAGTGGAATTCAGCCATGTCACATTCGGCTATGATCCGCGCCACCCCGTCCTTCATGATCTCACGCTCGAGATCCCGGCGGGGCAGAAAGTGGGCATCGTCGGTCCGTCGGGAGCCGGGAAATCATCGCTGCTTCAGCTCGCGCAACGGTTTCACGATCCGCAGGCGGGCCATGTTGCGATCGACGGTCAACGCGTCGACTCGGTGACGCAGGAAAGCCTACGCGACGCGATCGCCGTGGTGCCGCAGGAGGTTCTGCTGTTCCACCGCTCGGTGATGGAGAACATCCGCTTCGCCCATCCGGAGGCGGATGACGAGGAGGTCTTTCGCGCCGCGGAGGCGGCCGGATGCGATGATTTTATCCGCCGCCTCCCGCGCGGCTATGACAGCATCGTAGGCGAGCGGGGCACCAACCTATCCGGGGGGCAGCGACAGCGGATTGGGATCGCACGTGCCTTCCTGAAGAACGCACGCATCGTGCTGCTGGATGAGGCGACGTCGGCACTTGATTCTGAATCGGAGCTTGAAGTTCAGAACGGGCTGGAGGCGCTGATCCAGAACCGGACGGTCATCGCGGTCGCGCATCGCCTTTCGACCGTCGCGAACTTCGACCGCGTGGTGGTGCTTTCGGAAGGTCGTATCATCGAGGACGGGCCGCCGCAGCAACTGCTGCGCCGACCGGGCGGAGCGTTCCGGCAGCTCTGGGTCATGCAGGTCGAGGGAATGGATCGATCCTCCGGCATATCGGCGGCCGGGGAGCGCCTCCGTGCGCTTTCGGAACGAAGCCGTGCGCGCGTGCAGCAGATGGTGCGCAGCGCCTGGCAGAGCAGGACAGACCGGCCCTGATCCATGCACGCGAGGTGCAGGGGGGAAGATCCGCAATCAGCTTCTAAGCGGTAGACGATCTCGGGCGCTTTGCTCTCTTCGTCTCTCGTTCCGCCACGACCTGAGCTCAGAAGCGCAAGTCAAGTCACCGGATCAACCCTGAGCGGCGAAGCAAGCGGTTCGCTCACGACCTGTCGTTGAGGTAACTGATTGCAAACGGGAATGGGGGCAGAGAAAAGCCCGCCCGGCAAGGTGCCGGGCGGGCCTTGTCTCTCAAGCCGACAGGCCGGGCGATCAGCCCTGCGCCGACTCCTCGCGTGCCTCTGCGCTCGCGCCAGGCTCGGCGTTCGCGTCATAGTCCTCGGTGAAGCCGCCCTGGTCGCGACCTTCTTCGAAGACCTGCGCCATCACGTCCACGCCCTGCGACTGCAGCTCAGCCTCTTCCGGCGAACGAGCGATGTTGACCTTGACGGTAACCGAGACTTCCGGGTGCAGTGCGACGCGCACGTCGTACACGCCGATTGCCTTGATCGGGCGATCGAGCACAACGGCCGACTTGGCGACCTTGTGACCCGCTTCGTTCAACACCTCGACAAGATCACGAACAGCAACCGAGCCGTACAGCTGGCCGGCGTTCGACGCCTGGCGGATGATCGTGACCGATGCGTCCTTGAAGCTCTTGGCTTCCTTCTCGGCCTCGCCGCGGCGGTTCGCGTTCTCGGCTTCGATGCGGGCGCGGTTCGCCTCAAACACCTTGCGGTTGGCTTCATTGGCGCGCAGCGCCTTCTTGTTCGGCAGCAGGAAGTTGCGGGCGAACCCGTCCTTCACCTTCACCACGTCGCCGATGCCGCCGAGCTTCTCGACGCGCTCAAGCAGAATGACGTCCATCTGCTCTTCTCCTTACTTAACGACGTAGGGCAGCAGGCCCAGGTGACGGGCGCGCTTGATCGCCTGGGCGAGCTCGCGCTGCTTCTTGGCGCTCACCGAAGTGATGCGCGACGGGACGATCTTGCCACGCTCGGACACGAAGCCCTGCAGCAGACGCACGTCCTTGTAATCGATCCGGGGGGCGTCCTTCGCGGAGAAGGGGCAGCTCTTGCGGCGGCGGAAGAAGGGACGGGCCATTATGCGTTCTCCTCTTCACGACGGCGACCGCGCTCGCGATCCCGCTCCTGCTTGCGCATCATCACCGACGGGCCCTGCTCATGCGCATCGACCTTGACGGTCATGTAGCGGATGATGTCCTCGTTGATGGAGTGCTGACGCTCGATCTCTGCGACAGTGTCGCCCGGTGCGTCGATCTCGATCATCACATAGTGAGCCTTGCGATTCTTCACCATGCGATAGGCGAGGCTGCGCAGACCCCAGGTCTCGGTCTTCACGACCTTGCCATTGTGATCTTCTACGATCTTGGTGACGGCTTCCGCCATCGCGTCCACCTGCGCCTGTGCCAAATCCTGGCGCGCAAGGAACACGTGCTCATACAGAGCCATGTGCTTTCCTTCGTTGGCCGATCGCTGACATGGCCCCGTGCCATGCCCCTCCGACTGTCGTCCAAAACAGCGAAGGCGGGGAGGCCATGCTCCCCGCCCGTGCTGCCGGATCCCCTACTCAGATCTGGAGAAAAAGCAAGTCTTACCGCAGGGCATTCGCCAGGACGGCGGCTACGATGCCGCTGCCGACCGCGACCAGCACGGCATCGTTGCCGGAGCGCACCCACTGATGGCCGCGCGGCGGGGCGTAAAGATGGCGGCCACGATATTGGCGATAGTCGACGACTCGATAATTGGCGGCGTAGCGGCGATCGAAGCGCTGGCCCTTGCGCCAGGCGCGATTGTTGCTCTCACGGCGAACGGTCGTCGTCTTCTTTACCACGGTGCCGTTCGGGCGCTGCTTGATCGTGGTGACCTGCCGCTCCTGCTGACGCGACTGCGCCTGTGCGCTGGTGCCGATCATCGGCGTAGCGATCAGCGAGGCTGCAATGGTAGCCTGAACGATCTTGCTGAACATGGGTCAACTCCTTTGGACTTCTCACCGGCGCCGGAAGAACCGCGCCGTCGAGAACCTATCTGGGCCTCAACTGTCGCTGCCGAATGGCGGCAGGCGCGCCATTTCGTCTCAGATTGTCGCATTGGCAGCACCAGGATGAACGGCGGTTCAGCAAGGCAAGCATTTCTATACTGCACCAGCCTATGGCATCGCTGATGAAGACCAGGCCCGAGACGATCCCAGTTCATCGGTACACGACTGCGGGAAGCGGGCGTGCAGGCGCATCGTCGTGGTTGCGATTGGCTGGCTGGATCGCGGTACTCGGCGCAACCATGCTGGCTGCGCTCTTCATCGGCTGGATCGGCTTCATGGCGTCCGATGATTCGCTTTACCATGCGGGTGCGATACGGTGGCTTACCGATCCGCCGTTCCCCGGCAGCGATCATTGGTCGACGCGATTTCCGCTGACGCTGACCTTTGCGGCAGTGATCAGAGTGATGGGCAACAACTTCGCGGCATTCGCGGCTACTGCCTTGTTGTTCTACATCCTGTTGGTGGTGGTGGTCGGCGGCATCATCGCCGCCATAGACACTCCGCGGGCCGGGTGGATCGCCGCACTGCTCACCGCCACTTTCCCGGTAGTGGTCGCACATGCCAGCACCGTCAGCGTCGACCTGCTGGAGGCGACCGCCCTAGTCGTCGGAGCGTGGCTTGTGGGTTCGGCGAGTGAGAGCCGGGCAGGGCTGCTGCGAGCCGGCCTTGGCGGCGTCATGTTCGGGATTGCCGTGCTTTGTCGGGAGACGAGTGTTCTCGCACTGGCGGTTCTCGGGCCGCTTATGCTGTTGGGGCGTCCGGTGCCGCGCAGCGCAATAATGGCCTGTGGCCTTGGCGCCATGTTGGTTCTGCTGGGAGAAGCGGCCTTCCAATATACCCTCACCGGTGATCCGCTGCGGCGCTACGCCATCGCCTTCCATCACGACGAGCATATCGACCGCGCGGCAAATCATGAGGGGAACTTCCTGCTCTGGCCACCGATCGATCCGCTGCTCGTCCTGTTCGTCAACGATGACTTTGGCCTGCTGTTCTGGGCGATCGTTGTCGCTGGGCTGGGTCAGGGTTGGAAGCGGATGCTGCCGGATCGTCAGGTCCCGTTCCTGCTTCTTGCCGCCATGGCGATCGGCAGCTTTCTGCTCGTATCGGCGCTTTACACGAAGCTGGTGCTCAATCCCCGGTACTTCATGCTGCTGGCTCTTGCCGCCTCGATGATGCTGGCGATCTGGCTTGATCGTGCCGCACGGACGATACGAATGCTGGTCCTGGCCGCTCTGATCGCAAGCAATCTGTTGCTGATCAGCGTCGGGAATGCACATCCAAGGTGGTCGCTGGAGGCGCTGATGCTGGCCGCGGAGGCACATCCCGAAGCCACGATCGCTGGGGCGGCGAACGACGTAGCTCGCGCGGACATCCCGATGGCGTTTCTTCGACAAGCCAATGTCCGGTCGCTCCCCGCCCGTCCCGGTGATCTCGTTCTTGCAGCGACCGATTCGGCGCCGGCCGGGCAGGTGATCGCGCGATACCCATCTCCGCCGACGCGGCTTGGGGCGGTGATCCAGTGGCTCGGTTTGGAACCCTTTGTCCCGAATGCGATATCCAGGCGCATGTTCGCGCCAAATGCGGACATGGTGTTGGTTCGGCCGCACGGCGGTTGACCCCGCGCCCCTGACGCGCCTACCGGGCCCCTCTTCGAATTGGGAGAGGCTGATGCGAGCGTTCATCTTTCCGGGTCAGGGCAGTCAGGCCGTTGGCATGGGTCAGGCGCTGGCCGCCGCTAGTTCCCATGCACGCGAGGTCTTCGGCGAGGTCGACGAAGCATTGGGTCAGAACCTGTTCCGGCTGATGGCCGAAGGGCCCGCCGATGAACTGACGCTCACCGAAAACGCTCAGCCAGCCATTATGGCGAACGCCATCGCGACGCTGCGCGTGTTGGAAAGAGAAGGCGGCGTTCGGCTGGCCGAGAAGGCAGATTTCGTCGCCGGCCACAGCCTTGGCGAGTATAGCGCCTTATGTGCGGCGGGTGCATTCGATCTTTCCACCGCGGCACGGCTGCTGAAGCTGCGCGGGCAGGCGATGCAGGCCGCCGTGCCGGTGGGCGAGGGCGGCATGGCCGCACTGCTCGGCGCGGACCTTTCCACAGCGGAAACGATTGCCGCCGCCGCCGCCGAGGGCGAGGTCTGCACGGTTGCCAATGACAATGATCCCAGTCAGGTGGTGATCTCGGGTGCCAAGGCCGCCATTGATCGCGCCATCGCGCTGGCCAAGGAACATGGCGCCAAGCGCGCCGTGGCGCTTCCGGTATCGGCCCCATTCCACTGTCCCCTGATGCAGCCCGCCGCTGACGCGATGGAAAAGGCGCTGGCAGAGGCCCGGCTCAGCGCGCCGCTTGTTCCTGTGTACGCCAATGTCACGGCGGCACCGGCGAGCGATCCTGACACGATCCGGCGCCTGCTGGTCGAACAAGTCACCGGCATGGTGCGTTGGCGTGAGTCCGTGCTGGCGATGGTCGATGCGGGGGTCACGACCTTCGTGGAGTTCGGCGGCAAGGTACTAACGCCGATGGTGAAGCGGATCGCGCCCGATGCGACGGCGGTGAGCCTGGTAACGATGGACGATGTCGAAGGCCTGCTCAAGGAGCTGTGATGCAGGCAGCATGCCGCTTCCATCGTTTGGAGGCTACGCTGAAAGTGGCAGTGGTTCGTGTGAATTCAGGAGAATTGGATGTTTGACCTCACTGGCATGACGGCTCTGGTGACTGGAGCGTCGGGGGGCATCGGTTCTGCCATCGCGCAGGCTTTGGCCGCACAGGGCGCTCGCCTTGCCGTCTCCGGATCCAACGCGGAAAAGCTCAGCGCTTTCTGTTCGCAGCTCGGTGGCGACCATGTCGCTGTGCCGGCGAACCTGTCAGATGCGTCCGCTGTCGACGGGCTTGTTCCTGCAGCGCTCGAGGCTTTGGGTGGCCGCCTCGACATTTTGGTGAACAACGCCGGTGTCACGCGCGATAACCTGACCATGCGCATGAAGGACGACGAATGGGACCAGGTCATTCGCGTCAATCTGGAGGCCGCTTTCCGGCTCATGCGCGCCGCTGCAAAGCCGATGATGAAGCAGCGGTTTGGGCGGATTGTGTCCATCACGTCCGTCGTCGGTCAGACCGGAAATCCCGGTCAGGCAAATTATGCGGCGTCAAAAGCGGGCCTCGTCGGCATGTCCAAGGCGATCGCGCAGGAGCTTGCCAGCCGTAACGTTACGGTTAATTGCGTCGCCCCCGGCTTCATCCAATCCGCGATGACGGATGTGCTGCCGGAAGCGCAGAAAACCGCGCTTCTCACCAAGATCCCGGCAGGGGACCTGGGTAAGGGAGAAGACGTCGCGGCAGCCGTTGTCTACCTGGCATCACGAGAGGCCGGATATGTCACCGGGCAGACACTGCACGTGAATGGCGGCATGGCGATGGTCTAAAGCAGACTTGTATCGGGGCGCACCCCGTTCTACCTGCGTTCAGAATTCAACAACCCCCCGAATGAAACAAAGGGAATTTATATGAGCGAGACCGCCGACCGCGTGAAGAAGATCGTCGTCGAGCATCTCGGCGTCGAAGCCGACAAGGTGACCGAGGACGCGAGCTTCATCGACGATCTCGGCGCGGACAGCCTCGACATCGTCGAGCTGGTGATGGCGTTCGAGGAAGAGTTCGGGGTGGAGATTCCGGACGACGCCGCGGAGAAGATCACCACCGTGCGTGATGCGATCACCTATATCGACGAGCACAAGGGCTGAGCGTGAGCGCGGCGGAAAGGCCTTGAGCCTGCCGCTGTCACGGCCACGGATTTGAGCGGCTCCCCGTCCACGGCTAGAGGGCGGGGAGCCGTTTCGTTGTAACGTTCATGGAGTAGCGCAATGCGCCGCGTCGTCGTCACCGGTCTTGGCCTCGTCACCCCGCTTGGGGCGGACGTGGAAACTGCTTGGGCCAACATCATCGCCGGCAAATCAGGCGCCGGGCCGATCACGCGCTTCGACGCGTCCGACTATAAGTGCCGCATCGCCTGCGAGGTGAAGCCGGCAGACCATGAATATGGTTTCGACGCTTCAAAGCGGGTCGACCACAAGATCCAGCGTCAGGTCGATCCGTTCATCGTGTACGGCATCGATGCCGCGGGCCAAGCGCTCGAGGATGCGGGCCTGACCGAGATGAGCGAAACCGAGCGGTATCGCGCCGGCTGCTCGATCGGGGCCGGCATCGGCGGCCTGCCCGGCATAGAGAGCGAATCGATCGTTCGCCATGAGAAGGGGCCGGGGCGCGTCAGCCCGCATTTCGTGCACGGGCGCCTGATCAACCTCATCTCGGGGCAGGTCAGCATCAAATACGGCCTGATGGGGCCGAACCATGCGGTGGTCACCGCTTGCTCGACCGGCGCGCATTCGATCGGCGACGCAGCGCGCATGATCGCGATGGACGATGCCGATGTCATGCTGGCCGGTGGCGCAGAGGGTGCGATCTGCCCGCTGGGGATTGCCGGCTTCGCGCAGGCACGGGCACTCAGCACCAACTTCAACGACACGCCGGAGAAGGGCAGCCGTCCGTATGACAAGGACCGCGACGGCTTCGTCATGGGCGAGGGTGCCGGCGTCGTGGTGCTTGAGGAATATGAGCGGGCAAAGGCGCGCGGCGCAAAGATCTACGCCGAGGTGATCGGCTACGGCCTCTCCGGCGACGCCTATCACGTCACAGCGCCGCACCCGGAAGGCTCGGGCGCGTTTCGGTCGATGGAAATGGCGATGCGCAAGAGCGGACTATCGCTTTCCGATATCGACTACATCAATGCGCACGGCACCTCGACGCCGCTCGGCGATGAACTCGAGCTCGGCGCCGTACGCCGGCTGTTCGGCGATAATATCGGCTCGCTGTCCATGTCGTCGACCAAGTCGGCGATTGGCCACCTTCTTGGCGGCGCGGGCGCAGTCGAAAGCATCTTCTGCATTCTCGCCATGCGTGACCAGATCGTCCCGCCGACGCTGAACCTCGACAATCCGAGTGACAATTGCGCAGGAGTCGACCTCGTCCCGCATGTTGCCAAGAAGCGTCAGGTGCGCGCTGTGCTGAACAACAGCTTCGGCTTTGGCGGTACCAACGCTTCGCTGGTCATGAAGGCCCTCTGATTCCATCGTCCGGCCCGGTCTCGACCGGGTCGGTCCATCCGGCCCGCTTTGTTTTTGGGGCGGAGCGACGCCTGAGGTAAGATGATGCGCAAGGCGGGTTGCCTGGGACTGATCGCCGGATTGGTGCTGATTGCCCTGTTATTCTGGGTGGGTCGGGACTGGTCCGGAGAGGGACCGGCGAGCAAGCCGCTGGCAGTAGTCGTTCCGGAAGGTGCAAGTCTGGCGCGAGCGGCCGGAGAGCTTGAGAAGCAGGGTGCGATCCGCTCAGCATTGCGTTTCCGCGGGTACGCGCGCGTGTTCGGTGGCGGCAAGCCGATCAAAGCCGGCGAATATGCGATACCGGCCCGCGCCAGTGCGGCTGACATCCTGGCGTTGCTTGAGGATGGAAAGGTCCGCCAGCGTCTGGTTCCAGTACCCGAGGGCTATCCTTCCGTTCTGGTGCACGAGGCGCTGATGCGCGCGGAAGGGCTCACGGGAGAGGTGTCGGTTCCGCGCGAGGGCTCGGTGCTGCCGGACAGCTACGCCTATCAGTTGAACGACACGCGAGCGGCCGTTGTCGGCCGGATGCAGAAGGCGATGGCGGATTATCTTGCGGCTGCCTGGAAGAGGCGCAAGCCGGGGATCGCGGTCACGACCCCGCAGGAAGCCGTCGTCCTCGCGTCGATCGTCGAGAAGGAGACGGGCAAGCCGTCCGAACGGCGAATGGTGGCGGCGGTCTATACCAACCGTCTGAAGACGGGCATGCCGCTGCAGGCCGATCCCACCGTCATCTATCCGATCACCAAGGGGAAGCCGCTTGGGAGGCGGATCAAGCGATCCGAACTGCAGGCGAAGAACGGCTATAACACCTATGCGAGCGCCGGCCTGCCGATCGGCCCGATCGCAAACCCCGGCCGTGCCTCGATCGATGCCGTGCTGGATCCCGCGAAGACGTCTGCGCTTTACTTCGTGGCCGATGGCACCGGCGGGCATGTGTTCGCGGACACGCTCGATCAGCACAACGCGAATGTGGCGAAATGGTATGCGATCCGCCGTGCGCGCGGAGAGATGTAGGCTGTTCACTTTGCGGCGCGCGGGCGTAGAAGTGACGAACATCACCACGGACTCGCCGCTTTCTTGACCACGCCCATGCTGATCGCCGCCGGCGCCGTTTTGTTGTTGCTGATTGGTGCGGCTACCATGGTGCTCAACCGTGGTCTCCGGGCGCTTACCGCGGCTGCCGAGCAGCGGGATCGTCTGCACCTCGCAGAAGGGTTGCTCGCCGGTGCGCCGATGCAGCCCATCCTGGTGATGGCCAACCACCGGCTGGACATGCCGGCACGTATCGCTGACCTTTTCGGGCTGGTGCAGCCGCCGTCCGACTTCGACGGCCTGAGTGCCGCCGGGGGTGGCTTGACCCCGCTCGATGCAGAGCAACTTCTGAACGACGTGATCTCCGTTCAGCGGTCCGGCAGGCCATTCATCCGGCAGGTTCGGCCGCGGGGCGCCGCACGCACGTTAACGCTGCGCGGCGCGCGGGCGCCGGTCGGCGCCGGCAGCGCCGAGGTCGTGATCTGGGTGCACGACGCCAGTGAGGCACAGGAGGAGGTGGAGCGCCTCGCCGCAGAGCAAACGCAGGTACGAGAAGCGTTCGACGCTTTGACGGCCCTGATCGAGGCAGCGCCCCTCCCGATGTGGTATCGCGGGCCTGACTTGCGGCTGTCGATGGTCAACACCGCTTATGTTCAGGCCGTGGAAGGCGCGGATGCGGCCGATGTGGTGGCGCGCGGGCTCGAGCTGATCGAAGGTTCCGGCCAGGGTGGTCCGCTCGCGGGCGCAACAGTTGCACGTCAGACCGGTCGGCCCGAAATCCGCGTGTTGCCTGCAACGATCGGCGGCGCGCGACGGTCGATGCAGTTGTTCGACGTTCCTCTTCCCGGCGGCGGCGTCGCCGGGTTTGCCATCGACGTGGAGGAACTGGAGGAGGCGCGTGCCCGCGAACAACGCTTTGCCGTGGCACAGCGGGCCATGCTCGACCGGCTTTCCGCCGGCGTTGCGCAGTTTGGTCGCGATCGCTCCATGGTGTTCTGCAATCAGCCTTTCCGGCGCATGTTTGCGATGCGCAGTGAATGGATGGTCGATCGCCCCGAATTTGATCGCGTGCTGGAACGCATGCGCGAGGCGAACCGGCTGCCTGAGGTGCGGGACTTTCCCGGCTGGAAGGCGGAGCGGCGCGACTGGTTTACCCGAACCGATGCGGCCACGGAGGAAACGTGGCACTTGCCCGGCGGTGTCCATATCCGCGTGCTGGCGCAATTGCTTCCGGACGGCGGCTTGCTCCTGATCTTCGAGGATCGAACGGAAGAAGTTCAGCTCGCCTCTGCGCGGGATACGCTGCTGCGCGTACGCACCGCTACGTTCGACAATCTGTTCGAGGCGCTGGGCGTGTTCGCGGCGGATGGTCGGCTTCAGCTATGGAACAATCGCTTCCGCGCTTTGTGGGAGTTCGAGGAGGAGTTCCTGAGCAGTCACCCGCGCGTCGACGCGGTGGCCGAAAAGATTGCTCCCAAATTGCGGACGCCCAATCGCGCGACATTGGTGACCGAGCTGGTCCGTTCCGCGACCAGCGATCGGCAGCAGCGCAGCGGGCGCGTGGCGTTGGCGGACGGCCGCCACTTCGCCTTCGCCGCCGTTCCACTGCCGGATGGCAACGCGCTGTTCACGATGCTGGACATCAGCGATAGCCGGCGCGCTGAACAGGCGCTGCGGGATAGGGCAGCGGCGCTTGAGGCCGCTAACAAGGTGAAGACGGCTTTTGTCGCGAACATGAGCTACGAACTGCGCACGCCGTTGACGTCGATCAGCGGCTTCGCGGAAATGCTGCACGCAGGCTATGCGGGCAAGCTGACCGAGCAGGCCGATCAGTATGTGACTGCGATCCTCTCGTCAGTCAGCCGACTGGGGGTGTTGATCGATGAAGTGCTCGACTTGACGCAAGGCGAGCGGGACATGCCTCTGAGGCGCGAACTGGTCGATCTTGCCGATGCGGCGCGTGCCGCAGCAGAAGCAGTGGACCAGGCAGCGGCAGAGCGAAATATCGACTTCGCCGTGGAAATCGACGCGAGCGCCGGACAGGTGAACGGCGACGTGCGGCGCATCCGCGAAACGATGGAGCACCTGCTTCGACACGCCATTAACGCCACCATGGCTGGCGGGCGCGTGCTGCTTCATGTCGATGGCGACGCCGACAGGGCGCGCATCATCGTGTCGGACGACGGCGGCGGCATGGACGAGGATGCGGCCAAGCACGCCTTTGACCGCTTCGCCCAGCCGACCACCACGCGCGGAGTGCGTGCGCTCGATCTCGGGTTGCCGCTTGCCAAGCAGTTCGTCGAAGCACACGGTGGACAGATCTCGCTCGTCAGCGAACTTGGTATCGGTACGCTGGTGAAGGCGGAACTGCCCCGATGACGAGCGGCAGCCTGCGCCTCGCCGATGCGCGCGAGACCGAGGAGGTGGGTGCCCGGCTTGCCGACCTGCTGCAGCCTGGTGATATCGTCACGCTCACCGGGCCGCTGGGCGCCGGCAAGACCAGTATCGCGCGCGGGCTGCTCGCCGGCCTCGGTTTGGCGGGTGAGGCTCCGTCGCCCAGCTTCGCGATCGTTCAACCCTATGACCCTCCGGAGGTCCGGCTGCCGGTGCTGCACGTCGATCTTTATCGGCTGGATGGGCCGGAGGAGCTGGAAGAACTCGGGCTGTCGGAAGCGCTGTTCGATTCCGCGCTGGTCGTGGAATGGCCTGATCGGGCAGGGCCGAGTGCGTGGCCCCAGGCGTTGCGCTTCGCGCTGGCGATCGAACCGGATGGCGCGCGGCGCTTGACTTGGGAAGCGCCGGCGGCATGGGAGCGCCGATGGTCCTAGACATGACGCCGCCCGCCGAAGCGCCCGATTTCCTCGCTGCGCACGGATGGGGTGGAGCAACAGTGCTGCCTCTCGCCGGCGACGCCTCCTTTCGACGCTATTTTCGCATCGTGGATGGGGGGCGCAGCGCCGTGCTGATGGACGCGCCTCCGCCGCACGAGGACCCGCGCCCGTTCATCGCGGTCGCACAATGGTTGTCGGAACGCGGTTTCGGCGCGCCGAGGATCCATGCAATCGATGAAGCGCGCGGCCTGGTGCTGATCGAGGACTTTGGCAACGATCGCATGCGGGAAGCAATCGATGCTGATCCCGAAGCCGCCTTGGGGCTTTATGCCAATGCCGTCGATGTTCTGGTCGCCCTGCGCGATCACCCGGCTGGCGCCTGGCGCCCATATGATCGAGCCGAGCTGCAGCGCGAGGCCGGGCTGCTGGTGGAATGGTATTGCCCCGCCCTCGGCCTTGACGTCGACACGGCAGGCTATGTCACGGCGTGGGACGAGGTCCTGCAGCACGCGCGCTACGATCGCGCCGTTACGGTTCTTCGTGATTATCACGTCGAAAATCTGATGCTCGTCGGCGCATCCCGGTCACTCGGGCTGCTAGACTTCCAGGATGCGCTTGCCGGGCATGCAGCCTATGATCTGGTTTCATTGTTGCAGGATGCGCGGCGCGACGTGGATCCTGCGCTCGAACGCGCGATGCTGGATCGCTACCTCGCGGCAACCGGAGAGGGCGAGGCGTTCATGCGCGCCTATCACGTGCTCGGCGCGCAGCGGAATGCCAAGATCATCGGCATTTTCACCCGATTGTGGAAGCGCGACGGCAAGGAACGCTATCCAAGCCTTTGCCCGCGCGTCTGGGCCTATTTGGAGCGCGATCTCGCCCGTCCGGAGCTAGCCCCGGTCGCGCGCTGGTTCGATGCCAACATCCCCGCCCAACTCCGTGGTGACCCTCTGCTGCTGAGCGTACAATGACGAAACCGCGTGTTTTGCGGCCGGAACTTCCGGCGCTTATGCCGCAGACGGCGATGGTGATGGCAGCCGGCCTCGGGAAGCGGATGCGACCCCTGACGGCCACCCGTCCGAAGCCGCTGATCCAGGTGGCGGGCAAGACGCTGCTCGATCACACGCTGGATCACCTTCGCACCGCCGGCGTGAAGCGCGCGGTGGTAAACGTCCACTATCTTGCCGATACGCTGGAAGGGCATCTTCGCGCTGTCGACGGGATCGACATCACGATTTCTGACGAGCGCGCGCAACTGCTGGAAACAGGCGGCGGGCTGATGAAGGCAAAGCCTCTGCTCGGAGAGGCGCCCATCTTTGTCGTGAACAGCGATAATTACTGGCTGGATGGGCCGATCGATGCCTTGTCGCTGCTGGCGGCGCGGTGGAACGCGGCGGAAATGGACGTCCTGCTGCTGCTGGTTCCCCTTGCCCGGGCTCATTGCCATCGCGGGCAGGGTGACTTCCACATTGCCGCGGACGGACGCATTACCAGCCGACGCCGCTCCGGCCGGCTTGCGCCCTTTGTGTTCATCGGCGTGCAAATCCTGAACCCCGCCATTCTCGTCGATGCGCCGGAAGGGCCGTTCTCCACCATGCTGTTCTGGGAGCGTGCGATCGCGGCCGGTCGCGCTTACGGTGTCGTGCATCAAGGCTTGTGGGTTGATGTCGGCACGCCTGCTGCCGTCACCAGAGCGGAAGCCTTGCTGATCGATGGGTGAGCGCACAACACCCCGGCTTTTTACCATACCCGCGCACCGCGGGTTTGCGGATGCGCTGGCTGCCGGATTGATCCGGCGGTTCGGCGATGAGCCGCTCGGGCTGGCGCGCGGCTTGGTGCTTCTGCCGAACAATCGTGCGAAGCTCGCCGTCACCAACGCTTTCGTCCGCGCCAGCGGCGGTGCGCTGGTGCTGCCGCGCCTGGTTGCCATCGGGGCTGATGATCTTGGCGAGGCGATCGGCGCCGCGCTCGACCCGGCTGACGCGCCTGATCCGCCACCGCCAGCTATCGGATCGCTCGGCAGACGCATGATTCTGGCGCGACTGGTCAAGGAGGCAAAGCCGGCGCTGGACGCGACAGAGGCGGTGCGGCTGGCGGGAAATCTGGCGGCTACGCTTGACCAGCTTGTCGTGGAAGAGGTCGATCCGGCTCGCTTGTCCGCGCTGGATCTGGGCGACCTGACTGAGCATTGGCGGCAAGCGCTTGAACTGTTCCAGGTGGTGCTGGATAAATGGCCCGGCGAACTCGCGAGCATGGGCCGGATCGACGCGGCCGCCCGCAGAACGCTGTTGCTGCGGCGCCTGGCGGAACGATGGGGTAAGACGGCACCCACCGGCTTTGTCTGTGCCGCTGGCATCACGGATGCGGCGCCTGCCGTTGCCGCCCTGCTAGGCCGCGTCGCCATGCTCGACAACGGTCTGGTTGTCCTGGCGGGTCTCGACCGAGTGATGGATCAGGCGGAGTGGGACTCGCTTGGTCCGCATCAGCCCGATCCGATCACGGGGCGCACCCCGCGTGCGATCGAGGTGCACCCGCAGTTTCACCTGAAGCAGTTGCTATCGCGCATGGGTATGGCCCGCGACGATGTCGCGCCATGGCCGGATGGGAAGGATCATCAGGCGTCCGCCGCGCGAGGGCGAACAATCGCCAACGCGCTTGCCCCGGCTGAATATACCGCGCGATGGACTGAGTTGCGACCTCAGCAGCGCCAGCTTGGGGGCGTCCGCGTCGCGGAGCTCGCCAGTCCTGCCGAGGAAGCGCAGGCGATAGCGCTGGCCTTGCGCCAAGCCGTGGAGGAGCCGGAGCGCACCGCCGCGCTGGTCACGCCGGACCGGGCTCTGGCGCGGCGCGTTTCGGCGCATTGCGCCCGCTGGGGCCTCGATGTGGATGACAGCGCAGGCCGTCCTCTCTCCATCACGCCACCGGGAACGTTGCTCACCGCCATCGTGGAGGCGGCGACTGACCGCTTCGCGCCGCTCGCGCTGCTGACGCTGCTCAAGCACCCGCTCGTGCGGGCGGGGGAGCAGCGCGGCGCATGGCTCGAGCGCGTTCGCCGCCTTGACCGCAGCCTGCGGGGGCCGAGGCCCGCACCCGGTTTGGACGGGATCGAAGTGCATCTGGGGGATCGCGCGGGTGCCTGGTGGGCAGACGTACGTGCATTACTGGATCCGCTTGCCAGCGCCTTCGCGGGCGGGGTCACGCAGCTTCCTGCCCTGATCGCCGCCCTGCGAGATGCAGCAACGTCGCTCGCGGGAGACGACGCGTGGCGTGGCCCGGCGGGCCGTGGGGCAGCCGACTTGCTGGCCGAACTGGAAGCCGACGCCGTCCTGGGCCCGCCCGACGTTGCGGTGCAGGAACTCGCGCCGATGTTGCGGCTGCTGATGGATGAGGTCGCCATTCGCCCGCCTCAGGGCGGGCACCCGCGCATCGCGATTTACGGCCTGATCGAGGCGCGCCTGCAATCTGCGGACCTGATGATCCTCGCAGGTCTGAATGAGGGTGTGTGGCCGGGAAGCGCCGCGTCAGATCCATGGCTCGCCCCGCGTATTCGCGTCGCCCTCGGTCTGCCTGGGCTGGAGCGGGCGATCGGCGTGGCCGCTCATGATTTCGGCCAGGGGCTGGGCGCGCCCGAAGTGTTGATTACCCGGTCACGCCGGGATGCCCGCTCACCGGCGATCCCTTCACGACTATGGCTCCGCCTCGCCGCCATGGCGGGCGACGAGTTCGACCGCGCCCGCGATCGCAAGCTGGAAGGATGGAGCCGACTGATCGATGACGGCGGAACGCCGCGACCGGTCGCGCGCCCGGCGCCCAATCCGGCCGCCGCGTTGCGCCCCAAGGCCATGTCCGTGACGCAAGTTGATCGTTTGAAGGCCGATCCGTTCGCCTTTTACGCTCAGCGCATCCTGCGGTTGGCGGCGCTTGATCCCGTCGATGCCGATCCGACGGCTGCCTGGCGCGGTACGGCCGTGCATGGCGTGCTGGAGGCCTGGGCACGTGACGAGGACTGCCGAGTGGACGCGCTTCGACCGCTCGCGCTGTCAATGCTAGGCGATCCCGGCACGCATCCACTCGTCCGCGCGCTCTGGCAGCCAAGGCTGTTGGCGGCGGTCGAATGGATTGCCCAGCGCATGGCTGCGGAGCAGGACGTTGGCCGCAAAGTGCTGGCGGCGGAGGGCAAAGGCGGGACCGTAATCGCCGGCATCGAGCTTTCTGGCCGCTTCGACCGGATCGACTCCATGCCGGATGGCACGTTGGCGATCGTGGACTACAAGACCGGGAAGGTGCCTTCCGCGGCGGCCGTGCGCGCGGGCTTTTCCATGCAGCTGGGGCTGCTGGGCGCCATCGCCGAGGCCGGCGGATTCGCGGGAATCAGTGGCCGAGCGGGCAGCTTCGAATATTGGTCGCTCGCCAGGAACCGCGAACGGTCGTTTGGCAGTGTCAGCACGCCGGTCGACCCGACCGGCAAGAGCGATCGCATTCCGACCGCCGAATTCGTGGACCGCGCTCGTGCCGTATTCGCGGAGGCGGCGGGACGCTGGCTGACCGGGTACGAGGCGTTCGTCGCCAAACTGCATCCCGAATATGCACCCTATGCGGAATATGATCAGCTGATGCGCCGAGACGAATGGTACGGCCGTGACAACTAAGGTCTTTGATAGTCTTCAGGGGCCCCGGTGAGCAGTTCCTCGGGGACACGCCCGCTTCCACCGCTCCGGGGCGAGCAGCGCCGTGCCAGCGCGCCCGATGCCCATGTG
Source organism: Sphingomonas sp. OV641 (assembly GCF_900109205.1). Classification (NCBI taxonomy): domain Bacteria; kingdom Pseudomonadati; phylum Pseudomonadota; class Alphaproteobacteria; order Sphingomonadales; family Sphingomonadaceae; genus Sphingomonas; species Sphingomonas sp. OV641. The sequence continues at coordinate 846,753 of NZ_FNZB01000001.1, forward strand.
TGGCTCTCCGCGTCTGCCGGTACCGGCAAAACACAGGTGCTGTCCGCGCGCGTCTTCCGCTTGCTGCTGCGGGGCGTCGATCCCTCAGCCATCCTCTGCCTCACGTTCACCAAAGCGGGCGCGGCAGAAATGGCGGCCCGCGTCAGCCAGCGGCTGGCCGCGTGGGTGCGGATGAAGGATCGCGACCTGTTCGCCGATCTGACGGCGCTTGGCGAAACAGGAGATCCCGAGCAGCGCGACCGTGCGCGGACGTTATTTGCCAAAGTACTGGACGCACCTGGCGGCGGTCTTCGTATTCAGACCATCCACGGTTTTTGTCAGGGGTTGCTTGCCGCCTTTCCGGCCGAGGCCGAACTCGTCCCGGGCTTTCGTCCGATCGAGGCGCGCGAGGAAGCCGTTCTGGCGCGCGCCACTCTGGCCGATCTTCTCGTCAGCGCGGAGGCGGAAGGCCGCACCGGGCCGTTGGAGGCGATCGGCAAGCTGAGCATCCGCTTGGGAGAGGCCGGTGCCGAGCGCTATTTGCATGACTGCGCCCGAGCCGCGCTTGCGCTGGAGGAACTGCCCACGGGTATCCAGCCGTGGCTTCGCCGTGAGCTGGATCTTCCGTCTGGCGATGTGGAAGAACATATCCGGCATGCTTGCGGTGATGACGAGATAGATCTCACCGCGCTGGAAACCATTAGCGCGTTGAACAGGGCCTGGGGCGGAAAGAAGGGCAGCGCGCGAGCCGCGACAATCGCGACATGGCTTGGCGCAGGCGCGGAGGAGAGGGCAGCTGCGCTCGAAGAGCTGCATATGGTCTGGGCGAAAACCGATGGCGATCCCCGGTCGTTCGTGAAGGGACAGGCGCCGCCAGATCCCGATTATGCCGATCTTGCCATGCAGATGCACACGACGTGCGCAGAACTGCTCGGATTGCGCGTACGGGCGGCGTTCGCCGATCTGCTCGCCGAGGGGCTGACCGTTGGTCGGGACTACGCGAGGGCCTATGCGGCGGCAAAGCGGCGACGCGGGGTTGTTGATTTCGATGATCTGATTGCGGCCACCGTCCGGCTGCTCGAAGTGCCGGGGATTGGCGATTGGGTCCGGTTCAAGCTGGACCAGACGACCGAACACGTCCTGATCGACGAAGCGCAAGACACTAACGTATCTCAGTGGCGCATCGTGCGCGCGCTGGTGGACGAATATTTCGTTGGCCGCGGTGTATACGCGCCCTCGGTGCGTACGCTGTTCACCGTGGGCGATCACAAACAGGCCATTTTCGGCTTTCAAGGGACCGATCCGGTCAACTTCCGAGCGGCAGAGACCTTTTTCGCGCGCAAGGCTGCCGATGTCGCTGGCGACGATCGGATGCCCGACGACGAACGCGGCTTGCCGTTCGAACAGCTGTCGCTCGTGTCATCGTTCCGCTCCACGCGGCCAGTTCTGGAGTTCGTGGACGCGGCGGTGGAAGCGCTGGGCGCCGAGGCACTCGGGCTCGACACCGACATGCCGCCCCATGCCAGCGAAGTTCCTGGGCCGGGCTGCGTTGAGCTGTGGCCGCCGATCGCAGCTGGTAGCGGCGAGGACGACCTTGGCGACGAGGAATGGATCGACGATGCGGTCCGCGCAAACGCCACCCGGATCGCGCGTCAGATCCGGACGTGGCTGGACAATGGCACCATGCTGGAAAGCAAGGGCCGCCCGATCCGCCCGGAAGACATCATGGTGCTGGTCAAGCGGCGGGGAGAGATCGCCCAATTGCTGGTGGCCCGCCTCTATGCCGAGGGCGTTCCCGTAGCGGGTGTGGACCGGCTGCGGTTGAATGCACCGCTCGCCGTGCAGGATCTGCTGTCCGCAATCCGCTTCGTTCTCCAGCCAGAGGATGACCTCAGCCTGGCGAACCTGCTGGTGTCTCCGCTGATCGGTTGGACCCAGGACGAGCTGCTCGACCGCGCCGTTCCGCGTGCCGGCAGCTTGTGGCGTCATCTTTCAGAGCACCATCGCGCGCTCCTGCAACCGCTCGACGCGATGCTCGCCCGTGCGGACTTCACGACTCCACACCGCTTTCTGGAGGAAATACTTTCGGGCCCTCTCCAGGGTCGTCGACGGCTGCTTGCTCGCCTGGGGGAGGAAGCACGCGACCCCATCGAGGAACTCCTCAGCGCGGCACTCGATTTCGAAACAACGGCAACCCCTTCGTTGCAGCGCTTCCTCGACTGGTTCGATCGCGGCGAAGTGGAGGTGAAGCGCGAGGCGGAGGGTGCCCTAAGCGCCGTCAGGGTCATGACCGCACATGGCGCCAAGGGCCTCCAGGCCCCGGTCGTGATCCTGGCCGACGCGACGGCAGATCCAGACGCGACCCGCGGCGGAACGTTGATGTGGACGCCGGAGGGGCTTACCCATCCTATCCCGGTGTTTCCGCCTCATCCGTCTGAAAGCGCCGGCCCGATTGCCGATGTCGCGTCCGAGGCCGCCACCCGTGAGCGGCAGGAGCATTGGCGCTTGTTCTACGTCGCGGCGACGCGGGCGGAGGAGCGACTGGTTATCACGGGCTCGCTGAGCCCGAAATATCGTGCTGGCCCGCCGGAGCCGAGTTGGTACGCGGCTGCGCAACGAGCCTTTGACCTGCTGGCGGTGCCTGCGGGCGAGGTACGGGCGTTCCACGGAACGACGCCGGGCGAGCCCGTGGCGCCGAAAACTGCTGACACTGCGACCCCGCAGGAGCAGGATCCTCTGCCAGATTGGGCGCGCCTGCCTGCCCCGCCGGAGGCACGTCCTCCTCGCCCGCTGGCGCCGTCTGCGATCGGGCAGGACATGGTCTCGGACCCGCCGCCTACGCCCGAGATGCGTGCGGCGGCAGAGCGCGGACGGTTGATCCACGGACTGTTCGAGCGTTTGCCCGCGGTCGCGGCAGAAGACCGCCGGGTGGCAGCGGATCGCTGGCTGGCGCAGGTCGGGCAAGTGACTGACGCAGCGGAGCGCGCCCGCCTGACCGAAACTGTCTGCGGCATCCTAGCCAACCCGCACACCGCCTCGCTCTTCGGCCCAGGATCACTGGGTGAGGCCCCGATCAGCGCGGTCGTTGAAGGTGGCCTGGTCATCGCAGGTACGGTCGATCGACTGCTGGTGACGCCTGAGCGCGTGCAGGTGGTCGATTTCAAGACGGGTCGGTTCGCGCCCGGGGGGCTGGATGCCGTTCCGGTCTATCATCTTCGGCAGATGGCCGCCTACGTCGCGGCTCTCTCGATCATCTTTCCGGACCGCCCGGTGGAGGCCTCACTGCTTTACACGTCGGCACCCGTGCTGATCCCGCTGCCTGCGGATCTGCTGGCCGCGCACAAGCCCGGCTTGACCGCCCCGGAGCAAAGCTTGGCCGCTGGTCGTTGAGTGTCTCGTTCCGCGGACCTAGATTGTGCGCAAAGGAGATTGTTGAAATGGCCACCAAGCAGATCACGGACGAAAGCTTCCACGCGGACGTCATCCAGTCGGACAAGCCAGTCCTGGTGGATTTCTGGGCGGAATGGTGCGGTCCTTGCAAGATGATCGGGCCGAGCCTTGAGGAGATCTCGGAGGAGCTTGGCGAGCAGGTCACCATCGCGAAGATCAACATCGACGAGAATCCGGATGCTCCGGGTCGTTACGGCGTTCGCGGGATCCCGACCATGATCCTGTTCAAGGGCGGCAATCCGGCTGCCACCAAGGTCGGTGCCGAGCCGAAGGGGCGGATTAAGGCCTGGCTCGAGGGCGCGCTCGCCTGAGGTCTGGTGACCGTTGATTGGTTAAGACACGGGTCCGGTCAGCCATTGACCGGGCCCGTTTCGCATTTGGTCAGCGCGCTTTAGCCTGCCGCGAGATCGCGCGACAACTCAGCTGCGATAATCGGCGTTGATGGAAATGTAGCCGTGCGTCAGATCGCACGTCCACACCGTCGCGCGTCCTTCCCCCAGTCCGAGGTCAACGCCGATCTCGATCTCCTGACTTTGCAGATGCGCCGCCACCGGCGCTTCATCATAGTCCGCGACGGCGAGTCCCTGAACCGCGACCTGCGTTTCCCCGAAGCGGATCGACAGTTTATCGCGCTCGGCCGGCTCTCCCGCTTTGCCAACGGCCATCACGACGCGCCCCCAATTAGCGTCCTCACCCGCAATCGCCGTTTTCACCAGAGGAGAATTCGCAACCGACATGGCGATGCGATGCGCTGATCGGTCGCTTTCTGCGCCTTCGACGCTGATCTCGATCAGCTTTGTCGCTCCTTCGCCGTCTCGCACGACGAGCTGCGCCAGCTGGTGGCACAGATCGGCCAGCGCCGCCCGAAACGCATCGGCACCCGCACTGTCGTCGCTCGCCAGGGGCGTGTTGCCGGCCTTGCCAGTCGCAAAAGCGAGAACGGTGTCGCTCGTGGACGTGTCGCCGTCGACGGTAATACAGGAAAAGGTGCGATCATTCGCCGCAGTCAGCGCCGCCTGAAGGAAGGGCGCCTCTACCGCAGCATCGGTAAAGATGAACCCGAGCATAGTTGCCATATCCGGCGCGATCATGCCCGACCCCTTGATCACGCCAACAAGCGTGATGTCGTGCCCATCGACCAACGCTTTGGTAACCGCGCCCTTCGGATAGGTGTCGGTCGTTCCGATAGCTTCAGCAATCTGGCGCCAGTCGGTGGGTGCGGCACCGAAGGCGGCATCAAGCCCGGCCTCTGCCTTGTCGACCGGCAGAGGCACGCCGATCACGCCGGTCGAAGCAACGAACACATCGGATGGCTGGCAATTCAGATGGGCGGCCGAACGGGCGGCGATCGCTTCGACGGCGGCGCGTCCGCGGTTACCGGTAAAGGCATTGGAGTTGCCGGCATTGACGACCAACGCCCTCGCTTGCCCCAGCACCAGCGCCTTGCGGCACCATTCCACTTCGGGCGAGGGGCATTTCGACTGGGTCAGCACGCCCGCGATGGTGGTGCCGGCGTCAAGCGTGACGAAACTCAGGTCGCAACGGTCCCACTCCTTGTATCGAGCGCGCGCCACGCGCGGCGTGGCTCCGGCAATGACCGGCAGCTCGGGAAAGGGCAGAGCAAGCGGAGAGGTAGCGTGCGACATGGCGCTCGCCATGCCGCGAGCCACGCGGAATGTCACGCAGCACTGTGCTTGACCAGGAAGGTCGACCAAGCCAGCTTGGCCGCATGACGGTCAAGGTGGATAGAAAGAAGGCGATGTTTGGCGCCACCGATTCCCGGGCGCCTGTCGTTACGGCAGAAAATGGCGTGGCCAGTTGCTCGGTGCGCCCCTCCTGACGACGATGGACCGCCGCAATCGCATCGCCTGGTTGGTCGTAAGCACGTGTGGGATGATCGGACTGGCCATATGCGTGCTGGTCATGATGTTCATCGAGCAGCAGATCGCGAGTTGGTCGATCCCCGCTGCCGAGAGCGAACGCGTTGCCGACGATGTTTCGCCGATTTCAGCGCCGTCCAGACAGGCCTCGAGCGCTGCCTGCAACAATCCGGCCGAATGGATCACGGCCGATGATTATCCTATGGAGGCGATCCGCAACGATTACGAAGGTACCGTTCGGATCAGCTGGACGGTTAAGGACAATGGCCGCATCGGTTCGTGTGAGGTGATTGAGCCAAGCGGCCATGCCATGCTAGATCTCGCAGGTTGCCAGGCGATCATCAGACGGGGCTGCTACGATCCGGCTAAGCTGACCAGCCAACGCACGTACTCACGGCGAATTGTATGGCGACTTCCGCGTGATTGAGGCACGTGACTCTTTGGGGTTGGCCGCGCCGTCAGCCACCCCTATGTCTCGCGCTGTGAACCTGCTGCTGCTCCTTTCCGCATTGCTGTCGGCGCTGACCGGCGTCGGTGGGAGCGTGCGGTCAGATGGCCGAGCACAGGCGGTTGCCGAAGGCGCTTTGAACGCTTCGCGAGTAGCCTTTGCACCCCGCATCGCAACGCTTCGTCCGCAAAACAGTGTGGCAACACTGGTCGAAGCTGCAGTCGCGAGTGACGCGCCTGCATTTTCGCTGATGCCGGGTGAGCCGGCGTTTGCCACCCGCCGGCGGGAATAGGATTCGCCCGACCGACCCTGTCGGAACAGCACCGCTTTCTCTGGCGCGCGGCCGCTTCGCTGCCGCGCCGCATCGATATCAGGATTTCCCCCATGTTCGGCAACATCGCCAAGTCGCTCTTCGGCTCGTCCAACGATCGCTACGTCCGCTCGCTCAATCCCGTCCTCGCCAAGATCGCCTCTTTTGAGACGTCGCTGCAGGCGATGGACGACGCCACGCTCGCCAACCAGACGGTGCTTTTCCGTGAGCGTCTGGCCAATGGCGAGAAGCTGGACGCGCTTCTTCCCGAAGCGTTCGCCACCGTCCGCGAGGCCGCGAAGCGCGTGCTTGGGCAGCGGCACTACGACGTTCAGATGATCGGCGGCATCGTGCTTCATCGCGGCGAAATCGCAGAGATGCGCACCGGTGAGGGCAAGACGCTGGTGGCGACCCTCGCGACCTATCTCAATGCGCTTCCGGGCGATGGTGTGCACGTCATCACCGTGAATGACTATCTGGCCGCGCGCGACGCAGACTGGATGGGCCGGGTGTATCGCTTCCTTGGCCTTACCGTTGGCGTGATCGTCCCGAACCTCAGCGACGAACAGCGTCGCCAGGCCTATGCAGCGGACATCACCTACGGCACGAATAACGAGTTCGGGTTCGACTATCTGCGCGACAATATGAAGTACGACCGTGCTTCGATGGTGCAGCGCCCGTTCGCGATGGCGATCGTCGATGAGGTCGATTCGGTGCTGATCGACGAGGCGCGGACGCCGCTGATCATCTCCGGGCCGACGGACGACAAGAGCGATCTCTACATGAAGGTCGATGCGGTGGTGAAGCAGATCACCCCCGACGATTACGAGAAGGACGAGAAGCAGAAGACCATCGTCCTGACGGAAGAAGGCACGGAGCGGATCGAGCGCCTGCTCGAAGGCGCAGGCCTTCTCGAAGGCGCAAATCTCTACGATTTCGAGAACACCCAGGTGGTGCACCACCTGAACCAGGCGCTGCGGGCGAACGTGATGTTCAAGCGTGACACCGACTATATCGTGAAGGATGGCAAGGTCGTCATCATCGACGAGTTCACCGGCCGTATGATGGACGGCCGGCGCTGGTCGGATGGCCTTCACCAAGCCGTCGAGGCGAAGGAAGGGGTGCAGATCGAGCCCGAGAACCAGACGATGGCTTCGATCACCTTCCAAAATTATTTCCGTATGTACCCGAAGCTTGCTGGCATGACCGGCACCGCCGCCACCGAAGCGGCGGAGTTCTTCGACATCTACAAGATGAACGTTGTCACCATTCCCACGAACAATCCCATTCGGCGGATCGACGAGGAGGATGAGTTCTACAAGGACACGCACGACAAGTTCCGTGCAATCGCCAAGCGCATCCGTGAACATGCCGAGAAGGGGCAGCCGGTGCTCGTCGGCACCGTGTCGATCGAGAAGTCGGAACTGCTCAGCGATTTCCTGCGGCAGGAGGGCGTCGACCATTCGGTGCTGAATGCTCGCTATCACGAGCAGGAAGCGCATATCGTGGCGCAGGCGGGTCGCCTGGGTGCGGTGACCATCGCCACCAACATGGCCGGCCGCGGTACCGACATTCAGCTCGGCGGCAATCTGGAATTCCGCGTCGAGGATGAACTGGCGGGCATGCCCGAGGGACCGGAGCGCGTTGCGGCGGTTGAACAGATCAAGGCGGAGATCGCGGCGGAAAAGGCCCGCGTGCTCGAGGCAGGCGGCCTCTTCGTGCTGGGTACCGAACGGCACGAAAGCCGGCGCATCGACAATCAGCTGCGCGGCCGTTCCGGCCGTCAGGGCGACCCTGGGCTCAGCCGCTTCTACCTCAGCCTGGACGACGATCTGCTGCGCATCTTTGGTCCGGATACGCTGTTCGCGCGCATGATGCGCAACAACATCGAGGATGGTGAGGCGATCGGCAGCAAGTGGCTGACCAAGGCGATCGAGACCGCGCAGAAAAAGGTTGAGGCGCGCAACTACGACATCCGTAAGCAGGTCGTCGAATATGATGACGTGATGAACGATCAGCGGAAGGTCATTTACGAGCAGCGCGCCGATATCATGGACGCTGACACCGTAGGCGACGTGGTGGAGGACATGCGAGCCGAGACCGTCAACACGATTGTCGGCGAGGCTTGCCCGGTCGGCTCCTATCCGGAGCAATGGGACGTCGAGGGAATGAAGGCGCGTCTCGCCGATGTGCTCAACGTGCAGCCCGCGATCGACGATTGGCTGAAGGAAGACGCCATCGACCCGGAAATGGTGACGGAGCGCGTGCGCGTCGAAGCCGACACCATGGTAGCCGCCAAGGCGGCCGAACTGGAGCCGGAGACCTGGACGCAGGTCGAAAAGTCCATCCTGCTCCAGAACCTGGATCATCACTGGAAGGAGCATTTGGCCACGCTCGATGCGTTGCGGCAGGTGGTTCACCTGCGTGCTTATGCTCAGAAGACGCCGATCAACGAATATAAGCAGGAGGCCTTCGCGCTCTTCCAACGCATGCTCGATAACATCCGGGAGGATGTGACGAAGACGATCGCGTTTGCACAATTCCAGCTGCAGGCGCCGCCGCCGCTTCCCGATCTGCCGGACTTTATCACCACCCACTTTGACCCGTTCTCAGGTGAGGATAATTCCGCCGATGTCGATGGCGGCACGCTTGGCCTCATTCAGACCCAGGTTCCCCCGATGCAGATCCCGCAGCCGTCGGCCGCGGAACTTGGGGAGGATCCGGAGAACTGGCGCGGTCAGGTGAGCCGTAACTCTCCGTGCCCATGCGGTTCAGGGCGCAAGTACAAGCATTGCCACGGCGCCGTCTGATCGAACGGGCAGGGCGGCGCGCCGGTGGGTGATCATGCCGGCGCGACGATCTTCATGATAAGTAGCGGCTGTTTTCCGCAACGCACTAAATCGAGTACGAATGCGCAGATCAGCGGCGGCGTTGCTGTTCCGGCAGGATGATCGTGGGGCCAAGCCGCTCCACCACATCGCGGGCGTTGAAAGCGCGAACCTCGCCAGCGGGCGGGGCGCCCTTGCCCATCAGGATCTCGGCAGAGGCCTCGTAGCGATCCACGGTTCGAACATCGAAGTCGTTGAAGCCGCCGCCCCATGGGCCCCAGCCGCCCCAGCCGCCCCAAGGCCGACCGTAGAAGCGCCACGACGGGCCCCAATATCCGCCCCAGCCGCCATAGCCCCAGCCTGGGCCAAATCCGGCGCCGGGGGTGGAATAGGTCCGTGCCTGGCGGTCGGTCTGCCGATCGACAGTCACGAAATAGTCGAAACCGTTCTGAAGCGTCAGCTCTGCGGCGCGGAACAGCAGGTAGCGTTCCACCGTGTCGCGATCAGTGACGGTGTTGCCCGCAAAGTTCACGAGGAAGCGATTGGCTTCAACTTGGCGCTCGCTGAAACCCGTACGGTAGAAACCCGATCCGGTTGCGGGACGATACGGCGTTTCCGTCGCGCACCCCGTCACCAGCAATGCACCAGAAACGGCCGTGGCCATCAGCAGGCTGCGGCCGGTACGCAAAATTCTCATTATGACGTCTCCGAGATCCGCCGGAACGGCGGAGTAGATCGCTTTTAGCTGTTGGTGACGGAACGTCCGATGAACGGATTGGCTCCGAAATCTACCGCTCCGTCGCTCGCGCTACGAGCCGGAGCCGCTACAGCGCTCGCCGGCCACTGCATCTCGCAAATAGGTCTGCAGGACCGCCTCGTTGATGACGTCCCAGCGGTAGGTTGAGGCCTTCGCATTCCCTGCTCGGCCGATCTTCTTCCGTCGCTCCGGATCCACGATCAGCGTCGTCAGCGCGTCCGCATAGCCGGCGATATCCCGAGGTTCGACAAGGAAGCCCGTGACTTCATCATCCACCAGCCCGACCGCGCCGGATGCCCTGGCCGCGACAACCGGCACGCCCGCCGCCATCGCCTCCAGGGTCACGTTTCCGAACGTCTCGGTGACGCTCGGATTGAAGAATATGTCCATGGAAGCAACGGCGCGGCCAAGCTCGTCGCCGGTCTGAAAGCCAGCGAAGGCCGCGTCCGGAACCTGCGCCGCAAACCAGTCCCGCGCTGGCCCTTCACCGATGACGAGAACGCGGTGCGAGACGTTGCGCCGCTTCAGCTCGGCCGTCACCGCGGCAAAGACGTCGAGCCCCTTCTCCTTCACCAGCCTGCCAAGAAAACCGATCGCCACCTCATGATCGGCGATGCCCAGCTGTCGCCGCCACGCAAGATCGCGGCGCCCTGGCGAGAAGCGGTCGTGGTTGACGCCGCGAGACCAGACGGTTGTCGGCGTTTGCACCCCCCAGTCGTGCAGGATCTCACCGATCAGCGGCCCTGGAACCAGTACCCGGTCGACGCGGTCGTAGAAGCGGGCAAGCATGCGTTCAAAAAGAGGCTCGATGAACGCCATGCCGTAATAACGGGGATAGGTTTCGAAGCGGGTGTGAAGTGACGCCACGCGGGCGATGCCATGGCGCCGTGCGTAGCTGACAGCGCGATGGCCGAGAATATCCGGCGCCGATACGTGGATCAGGTTCGGTGCGAACGTCGCCAAGTCGCGGCGCACCTTTGCGGGCAGGCCGCGCGCCAGCCGATATTCTCCGCGTTCGCCCGGCAGCGGTATGGCGGGAACGTCAACAAGGTCGCCAGTGGCCGGAAAAGCCGGCTGCGACACCGTTGGCGAATAGACCCGCACGTGCACGCCGCGGCTGAGAAGGTGACCGACCAGCAGGTTGAGCGCCTGATTCGCGCCGTCTCGCGTGTAATTATAGTTGCCGCTGAATAATGCGACACGAAGGTCCGACGGCTGCATGATCGTGGCCGAGTAACAATCGATTGCGGCGATCGCTAGGCAGATCGTCCATTAGATTCTTCGCGCGCAGCAATCTCGCTCTGGCGCGGCACGCGCCGGATGCGCGGCTCGCGGCTAAGCTTGGATTGCTGACGGATCGTCTGGCGAAGCTCGTCGCGCTTTTCGTGGATGGAGGCGATGACCGGACCCATAGCGACGCCAAGATCGACCAGCACCGCCTCCGAAAGCTGCAGTGAACTCTCCAGCGTCTCCGGCACGGCGTCAGTCACCCCGGCGCGGTAGAGCTCTGCCGCATGCGCTGCATCGCGGGCGCGCGCGATGATCGGCAGGTCGGGTGCGAGCGCCCGTACACGGCGGGCAAGTCGCACGGTAAGCACGGGGTCGTCCATCGTCAGCACCAGTGCCCGCGCCGCCGGAAGGTTCAGCCTGTCCACCAGTTGCGGACGGATCACATCGCCATAAATCACCGATCGTCCGCTCAGCCGTGCCGTCTTCACGACGTCGATGTCGGCCTCCACCGCCACATAGGGCTGCTGGTGCACGTCCAGCAGTTCTGCAACCATCCGGCCAACCCGCCCAAAACCAATGATCACGGTGTGTTTGCCGTCGTCGGGTGGTCCGGCCGAGATGTCGTCTCCGCCCTCGATTCGCTTGGAAATAGCGCTGCCCGTTTTGGCAAGAACCGGCGTGATGGTCAGCCCGATCGCGGTGACGGTCTGCCAGAATGCCGCCGTGGACGCTTGGATGAGCTGGGCCTGAGCGGCCGTGGCGAGCACGATCAGCGTGGTTTCCGACGGGCTGCCCATAAGCAGGCCTGTTTCCGCGGCTACGCCACGGCGGGCATTGGCGATGCGCAGGAAAAGGTAGGTGACCACCGTCTTCACCGCGACCACGCCCGCCACGGCGAGCAGCAGGTCCGTCCAGTTCTTTGCGATCAACCTGAGGTCGAGGCTCATACCGACGCTGATCAGAAAAACGCCCAGTGCGAGGCCCTTGAAGGGCGCAGTGATCACCTCAACTTCGGTGTGATACTCGGTTTCCGCAATCAACAGTCCGGCAAGAAGCGCACCGACGATCGGCGACAGGCCGGCGGCCGTGGTGGCAACGCTCGCCACGATGACGACCAGCAGCGAAGCGGCAAGAAACAGCTCGGGGCTCTTCGTTCGGGCGGCCTGAGCGAACAACCTCGGCAGGACCATGCGACCGCCGATGTAGATCGCCACCACAGTGATCCCGCCGCGCAAGGCCACCATGCCGATGTTGCCAAACCCGCCATCCCCCGCTGAGGGCGCCAGTGCGCCGAGAGCAAAGATGATAGGCACCAGCGCGAGATCTTCGAACAAGAGCATGGCGAAGGCGCCGCGGCCTACCGCGCTTGTTGTGCCCACGAGTGGAAGCACCAAGGCAGTGGATGAGAGCGCCAATGCGAGACCGAGCCCGATCGCACCCGGCCAGCCCTGACCCAGCAGGTGCAGCGCCGTGCCGATCAGCAATGCCGAGCCCAGCAACTCCGCCGGCCCGATGCCGAACACCAGTCGGCGCATCGCCCACAAGCGCCGGAACGACAGCTCAAGCCCGATGGAGAAGAGCAGCAGAACGATGCCGAACTCTGCAAAGGGTTCGATCGACTCCGGGTTCGAGATGGTCAGGTAATAGAGCCACGGCGCGCGTTCCACCTGGCTGCCAAGGCCCGCAGGACCGACAAGCAGGCCGACGAGGATGAAGCCGATTACCGGGCTGATGCGGAAACGGGCAAAGGCGGGAATGACGAGGCCGGCAGCGCCGAGGATCACTAGTGCATCAGAAAATTGCGGATTCTCAAGACCAATCGCCATTCAGTTCCCTTGCCCCGATCCAACCCGATTGTCAGCAACGCTTGTCATTCGGCCGGTCCTTTGTTCCTCACGATACCACCCGACCAGCGCTGTCACGACGATTGCCGCGACGATCATCAGATAATACGAAAGATAGCCACCACCTCCGCGATTCCAGGCGACTCCAAAAACATAGGTCACCACGACGCCTGCGGCGAAACAGTCCAGGCTGTGGCGGCCGATCGTGCCCAGAACCCTCATCGGCGCCGCACGAAGGAGCGGACCGGCCGCTGCGAGGAGTGCAGCATAAAGCATCAGCACGAGGACGGCGTGCCCCAGCCGAAGAACATGCAGGCCGTAACGCGGCATCAGCCAGGCCGGCAGCGCATATTCGGTCACCTTCGCTGCCGCTGCGATCAGAAAGATGGACACGAATGCGATCAGCGGGGCGCGTTTGCGCTCTAAACAAAAGAACAGGCCGACGTGGACCTTTCTCGCGCCAAGCGCCATGGGCACGAAGAACAATATCTGCCAGCTCAGCAGCTTCAGAATGCCATCGTCCGTCGCTGTGGGGGATGCAGAGACGTGAGCGATCGTGAAGATCTGCGCGGCGACATATAGCGCAACGGACACGGCGATCATGGCAGTGGGCGATCGTCGGTGGATGGCGATCGCCACCGGCGCACTTAGCATCAAGGTCACGTAGAGAAGCAGAATGTCGAGCAGCCGCGGCGCGGCCTGAAGCGTTGCCATGCGGAAGATCACCTTGCCGGGATGATCGGCAAGCTCGCTCAAGCGCCAGAAAGCCAGCTCGGCCGGGCTCATGACGAGCACAAGCGGGGCGATCACGGCGAGCAGCGCGAGATTATAGACCCACAAGGTTGCCGCACGACGCAGCACGGCGCGGGCAGGGCTAGGTCGTGCGAGATAAACCAGCCCAACCATATAGCCCGACAGAATGACGAACAGTTCCGCGGCGGTGGAATAGCCGTAGCGAGTGGGTGTCGGAACGAGCCATGTCGTGATCCCGCCAGCCTCGGCGATCTGGCTCAGGTGGTTCACGACGATGGTAACGAGCGCGCATCCGCGAAGGATGTCGATGCGCGGCTCGCGGGCAATGGTCGGTCCCGGCGCGATGCCGGGACCTCCGTTGTTTGACGAGACCGAGCTTATGCCCAGCTCGCCATCTTGTTCTCGAGATTGACGCGAACCGCTTCGAAGAACTGCTCGGTCGTCATCCACTTCTGGTCCGGCCCGATCAGGATCGCGAGATCCTTGGTCATGTCGCCGTTCTCGACCGTCTCGATGCAGACCTGCTCCAGTGTTTCGGCGAAGCGCGTCACGTCGGGCGTGCCGTCGAACTTGCCGCGGAACTTCAGGCCGCCGGTCCAGGCGAAGATCGACGCGATCGGATTTGTCGACGTCGCCTTGCCCTGCTGGTGCTGGCGATAGTGGCGCGTAACGGTGCCGTGCGCCGCTTCCGCCTCGATCGTCTTGCCATCGGGCGTCATCAGCACGGAGGTCATGAGACCCAGCGAACCAAAGCCCTGCGCGACCTGGTCGGACTGCACATCGCCGTCATAGTTCTTGCAGGCCCAGACGAACTCGCCGTTCCACTTCAGCGCCGATGCGACCATGTCGTCGATCAGGCGGTGCTCGTAGACGATGCCCAGTTCCTTGAACTTCTCGACGAACTCGGCCTCGTACACCTCGGCGAAGATGTCCTTGAAGCGGCCGTCATAGGCCTTCAGGATCGTGTTCTTGGTCGAGAGGTACACCGGCCAGTTGCGGTTGATTCCATAGTTCAGCGAGGCGCGCGCGAAATCGCGGATCGACTCGTCCAGGTTGTACATGCCCATCGCGACGCCGGCGCCCGGGAAATCGAACACCTCATGCTCGATCTCCTGACCGTCTTCGCCCGTCCACTTCATGGTCAGCTTGCCGGCGCCCGGCACCTTGAAGTCGGTCGCGCGATACTGGTCGCCGAACGCGTGACGGCCGACGACGATCGGGTGCGTCCAGCCCGGAATCAGGCGGGGAACGTTCTTGATCACGATCGGCTCGCGGAACACGACGCCGCCCAGGATGTTGCGGATCGTGCCGTTGGGCGACTTCCACATCTTCTTGAGGCCGAATTCCTCGACGCGTGCTTCGTCAGGGGTGATCGTCGCGCACTTCACGCCCACGCCATACTTCTGGATGGCCTTGGCGCTGTCGGTCGTCACCTTGTCGTCGGTGTTGTCGCGATGCTCCATGCCGAGGTCGTAATAGTCGAGCTCGATATCGAGATACGGCTTGATCAGGCGCTCACGGATCCATTCCCAGATGATCCGCGTCATTTCGTCGCCGTCGATCTCCACGACGGGCGTTTTCACCTTGATCTTCGCCATTGTCCGTTTCCTTTAAGGGAGGGTCTGGCGCGGTCGATACGGGTAAGGGGGCGGGGGATCAACCATCGGTGCGCCTGCGTTGTGCGCATCGGCTCCCCCCGCTACACGAGGCCACATGCCTTCACTACCGAAACCCGAAGAACAGGGTCTGCCCGTCACCACCACCGTCAAGTGGCGCTTCCCCGCCGTTCATCCGGAGGGGCAGAAATTCACTGCCATCGCCTTCGGCATCACGCTGCTGATGACCATCGTCCACAACGTCTTCTTCTGGCCTTTGCTGGGAATCACCATCTGGGTCGCCGCCTTCTTTCGCGATCCGATCCGCACCACGCCGCGCGGTGAAGATCTGATCGTCTCTCCGGCCGACGGTCTGGTTACGATGATCGCCGAGGTGCCGGTCCCGCGCGAACTCGCAGCGGATCTGGGCGCCACCCATCTCACCCGCGTGTCGGTGTTCATGAGTGTGTTTGACGTTCACATCAACCGCTCGCCGATTGCAGGAACGATCCGGCAGGTCGTCTATATCTCGGGCAAGTTCCTCAATGCCGATCTCGATAAGGCGTCGGAGGAAAACGAGCGCCAGCATTTCGTCGTTGAAGGTCATGACGGCCGAAAGGTCGGCTTTACCCAGATCGCCGGTCTCGTGGCGCGGCGCATCATGGGGTTCGTGAAGGTCGGGGACATGGTCGCCGCCGGTCAGCGCGTGGGCCTGATCCGCTTCGGCAGCCGCGTCGACGTGTATCTTCCCGCCGGCTATGCGCCGCAGGTCGCCCTCGGTCAGCGCGCGATCGCTGGCGAAACGGTCCTGGCACGCGCCGGAGCCGTTCCGGCCACGGGCGTCGCTCAGTGAGGCGCCCGATCCGTCCGCGACGGGGGCTTCCGCTCCGCGCGGTCGCTCCCAACGCGATCACGGCGCTCGCGCTTTGCTCCGGCCTCAGCGGCGTGCAGTTCGCCGTCAAGGCGCGCATGATGGAAAACGATCTGCCGTTATTGCGCGGGGCAGAGCTTGCCGCCTTGGCGGATCGGGTCGCCACTCACTGGCAGCTTGCAGTCGCCTTCGTCCTCATCGCTGGGCTGCTCGACGGGATTGATGGCCGCATCGCGCGGCTGCTGCATGGGGAAAGCCGCTTCGGGGCCGAGCTGGACTCGCTGGCGGACGCCATTTCCTTCGGGGTCTCGCCTGCCTTGATCCTGTACCTTTGGTCGCTGTCATCGCTGCCACGGTTCGGATGGATGGCGGCCCTGATGTTGGCGGTGTTCGCGGCGCTGCGCCTTGCCCGCTTCAACGCCAACATTGATGCCGACGATCAGCCGCACAAGTCCGCCGGTTTCCTCACCGGCGTCCCGGCGCCGGCTGGCGCGGGGCTTGCCCTGCTTCCGATGTTCCTGTGGTTCTGGACCGAGGCGTCGGCGCTCCGCTCGCCCTATATCGTGGCGCCTTGGACGGTGCTCGCCGCCTTGCTGATGGTGTCCAGCCTCGCGACCTGGTCATGGGCTTCACTACGCTTGCGCCGCAACATCCGCTTTGAAGCGCTGGCGCTGGTCGTGATCGTTGCCGCTGCTGCCGTGACTGCGCCCTGGCATACGGTTAGCGTGCTGGGGATCGCCTATCTGCTGGCGCTGCCGTTCAGCATCGCCAGCTACGCGCGGGTCAAGCGGCTGCGCGCGGCCGGTATGCAGGCGCCGGCCGTGCCTGCGCCGCCCACCGCCTGACGGCGATTCGCTGTTCGGCGCGAACCAACGCTGCGAGAGGCTGGCGGTCGGCGGCCGGTCGTTTGCACAAGGCGTCGATGATCCGGTCAACGCGCGGCCCAATCGTGGTCGCAAGAGCATAGGCTGAAGCTGCGAACGCACCGGCAAAAACTGCGAAACTCACAATCGCCATCATGATATGCCTCCATGGCACTTGCGAACCATTACGCGCAAACCGCTGAAAACGCCCGTCGTTCCAACTCCGCCATCTACGTGGCGGTATTTGCTGGAGAAAACAGGCTCAACCAGGTGTTTGTACGACCGGTTCCCCTTCTGTTCCGAAGCTTGTTCCATGTATGTTCGCGCGGGTCAAGGGGGCAGGTTGCGCTTGCCTGGCTTGAAGCATTCCTGTAAGGGCGCGGGCCTCAACTCCGCATGGGAAGTATAAACCACCGGTGCGCTGGCCTTTCAGGCTCGCGCCATCCGCTTCCCAGAGGCCTAACCGGAAGGAATAAAGACTATGGCGGCTCCTGTCGTCACGATGCAGCAGCTTATCGAAACCGGCGCGCACTTCGGCCACCAGACCCACCGCTGGAACCCGAAGATGAAGCCGTATCTCTTCGGCGAGCGCAACGGTGTCCACATCATCGACCTGTCGCAGACCGTTCCGCTCTTTGCGCGCGCGCTCGAGTTCATCAGCTCCACTGTCGCCTCGGGCGGCAAGGTGCTGTTCGTCGGCACCAAGCGTCAGGCGCAGGAGCCGGTCGCTGATGCGGCGCGTCGTGCGGGCCAGCACTTCGTCAACCATCGCTGGCTGGGCGGCATGCTCACCAACTGGAAGACGATCTCCAACTCGATCAAGCGCCTGAAGGCCCTGGAAGAGCAGCTGTCGGGCAACACCGCCGGCCTCACCAAGAAGGAAGTTCTCCAGCTGACACGCGAGCGCGACAAGCTCGAGATGAGCCTGGGCGGCATCCGCGACATGGGCGGCATTCCCGACATCATGTTCGTGATCGACGCGAACAAGGAAGAGCTGGCGATCAAGGAAGCCAACACGCTCGGCATCCCGGTTGTGGCGATCCTCGACTCCAACGTTTCGCCGGACGGTATCGCGTTCCCGGTTCCCGCGAACGACGACGCCAGCCGCGCGATCTGGCTCTATTGCGAAGCCGTGGCGATTGCCGCGACCCGTGGTAATGCGGAGCAGCAGCGCCGCGGTGGTGTCGACTTCGGTGCAATGGCCGAGCCGCCTGCCGAGGAAGCGCTGGGCAGCGACCCGGTCGTCGCCGAGGCAGGTGCAGAGGAATCGCGCCAGATCGACGCGTAAGACTGCGGCTTCGACAAGCCAGTCACCTTATTCGTGCCGAGTTTGTCGAAGCACTGTCTCTTTCCTGCAATGACGCGGAGAGAAGGGCGGTACTTCGGTAGGCTCGGCACGCGCGGTTTTTATACGGGCTGATCCCACCTCACCGGATCCACAGGAAGGATTGTACGATGGCCGATATCACGGCAGCGATGGTCAAGGACCTGCGCGAGAAGAGCGGCGCAGGCATGATGGACTGCAAGAAGGCGCTGAACGAAACGGGCGGCGACATGGACGCCGCGCTCGACTGGCTGCGCACCAAGGGCCTTGCGGCCGCCGCCAAGAAGTCCAGCCGCACCGCGGCCGAGGGCCTGGTGGGCATCGCGACCAGCGGCACCAAGGGTGCGGCGGTCGAGGTGAATTCGGAAACCGACTTCGTCGCCAAGAACGATCAGTTCCAGCAGTTCGTCCGTGAGGTGACCCAGATCGCTCTTGCGACCGGCGGTGATGTTGACGCGCTGAAGGCCGAAGCGATGCCGTCGGGCACGACCGTCGAGGAAGTGCTGACCAAGAACATCGCCACCATCGGTGAAAATCAGTCGCTGCGTCGCTCAAAGCGTCTCGAAGTGTCGAAGGGCGCTGTCGTGGGCTATGTCCACAATCAGCAGGCGCCGGGTCTCGGCAAGATCGGCGTGCTTGTGGCACTCGAGAGCGAGGCTTCGGACGAGGTGCTTCAGGGTCTCGGCAAGCAGCTTGCCATGCACGTCGCAGCCGCCTTCCCCAAGGCGCTGAACGAGGAAGATCTGGACGAGGCCGAGATCGAGCGCGAGCGTGCCATTGCCGCCGAAAAGGCTGGTGAGAGCGGCAAGCCGGCCGATATCATCGCGAAGATGGTCGAAGGTTCGATCGCCAAGTACCGCAAGGAGCACGCGCTGGTCAGCCAGCTGTTCGTCATGGACGGCAAGACCCGGATCAGCGACGTCGTGGCAAAGGCGGGCAAGGATGCCGGTACGCCGATCGTGCTGAAGGACTATGTCCGCTTCCAGCTGGGCGAGGGGATCGAGAAGGAAGCGTCCGACTTCGCCGCTGAAGTTGCCGCGGCCTCCGGCGTTCCGCAGAACAAGCAGGCCGAACCGACGGCCTGATCTGATTGGGCGGCGCCAGCGTCGCTCTGATATCGTCATCCCGGTCTCGCCGGAACTCTGGTCCAAGGTGGTCTTTGCACCGCCTTGATCTGGGGTGAAGGCACGAGGCCGGGATGATTTTTGTTTAACGGTCGGCGCTTGGACCTGACACCGCCCGCCACGTAGTGGTTGCGGCAGTTGAAGGGGTTCCCTAAGGTCCCGCCGCCCGACCTCAGCCGTATCGGATCCGATGACCAGCCCTCGTTACAAACGCATTCTCCTGAAGCTTTCGGGCGAAGTTCTGATGGGACCGGATGGCTTGGCCATCGACCCTGCCGTGACCGGGCGCGTCGCGGAGGAGATCGCGGACGTAAAGGCCCAGGGCTATGAGCTTTGTGTCGTCGTTGGTGGCGGCAACATTTTCCGCGGTCTTGCCGCTGCCGCCAAAGGCTTTGAGCGGGCGACTGCGGATTACATGGGCATGCTGGCGACCGTGATGAACGCGCTCGCCGTTCAAAACGCGCTGGAGCAGATTGGCGTCGATACCCGGGTCCAGTCGGCCATTCCGATGCAGTCGGTGTGTGAACCGTTCATCCGCCGCCGCGCCGTTCGCCATCTGGAGAAGGATCGGGTGGTGATCTTCGCGGCTGGTGTTGGCTCGCCCTTCTTCACGACGGACAGTGGCGCCGCCCTGCGTGCCGCCGAAATGAATTGCGATGCGCTGTTCAAGGGGACCAGCGTCGACGGCATCTATGACGCGGATCCCAAGAAAGTAGCCGGGGCGACCCGCTATGAAACGATTTCCTATGACACTGTGCTGTCAAAGAACCTCAAGGTTATGGATGCGAGTGCCGTGGCGCTATGCCGCGATTCGAACATCCCGATCGTCGTTTTCAACATCCGCGAACACGGCAATTTCGCTGACGTGCTTCGCGGTGAGGGCGTATCGACGGTCGTCATGAACGAACAGGAGATGATCGATGCCCGCGTATGACAAGGCGGATCTGGAGCGCCGTATGGCCGGCGCGGTGGAATCGCTGAAGAGCGATCTGGCTGGTCTTCGCACCGGCCGCGCGTCCACTGCGCTGCTCGATCCGGTGACGGTTGAAGTTTATGGCGCGCACATGCCGCTGAACCAGGTTGCGACGGTCTCCGCGCCCGAACCGCGAATGCTGTCGGTGCAGGTCTGGGACAAAAGCAACATCGGCCCCGTCGAAAAGGCGATCCGTTCCGCTG
The DNA here is from genome assembly GCF_900109205.1 of Sphingomonas sp. OV641. Classification (NCBI taxonomy): domain Bacteria; kingdom Pseudomonadati; phylum Pseudomonadota; class Alphaproteobacteria; order Sphingomonadales; family Sphingomonadaceae; genus Sphingomonas; species Sphingomonas sp. OV641. The sequence goes on from NZ_FNZB01000001.1 coordinate 867,185, forward strand.
GTCTCGGGCTGAACCCGATCAACGACGGCCAAACGCTGCGCCTGCCCATTCCGGACCTCACGGAAGAGCGCCGCAAGGAGCTCGCGAAGCTCGCCGGCTCCTACGCCGAAAAGGCGAAGGTTGCCGTACGCAACGTGCGTCGAGACGGCATGGACAGCCTGAAGATCGACGAAAAGAAGGGCGTCTTCGGAGAGGACGATCGTAAGCGTCACGAAGTTGAGGTCCAGAAGCTGACCGACGCCACGATCGCGGACATCGACTTGGCCGCCAACGCTAAGGAAAAGGAAATCCTGGGCAAGTGAGCTCGGGAACTCCCGTTTCCTGCCTTTGCACGCTGCCAGCAGCGGGCGCCGCGCCATTCCTGTCGAGGAGCGTGCGATGAGCGGCGCGCCGGCCCTTCAGACGCGTGCGCTGAACCTGCCGCGCCATGTCGCCATCATCATGGACGGCAATGGCCGCTGGGCGAAGAAGCGGTTGCTGCCGCGCGCGGCCGGGCACAAGGCGGGCGTCGATGCGGTCCGTCGCGTCACGCGCCATGCTCGCGCGATCGGGATCGAGGCGCTGACGATCTACGCTTTCTCTTCGGAGAATTGGCGTCGTCCCGAAGAAGAGATCGGTGATCTGATGGGGTTGCTGCGGCTGTTCATCCGCAGCGACCTCGCGGAGCTCGTTCGAGAGAATGTGCGCCTGAAGATCATTGGCGATTATCACCGTTTCCCCGGTGACGTGGTTACCCTGATCGATGATGCCGTCTCACGCTGTTCGGCGAACACTGGGCCGATCTTGGCAATCGCGCTCAACTATGGCGCACAGGCGGAACTCGTCCGTGCCGTGCGCCGGCTGGCCGAACGGCTGTCCCCTGAACAGATCGATGCCGCGGCGATCGAGGGCGAACTCGAGACGCGGGACATGCCGCCGCTCGATCTTCTCATTCGCACGTCGGGCGAGCACCGCCTGTCGAACTTCCTTCTGTGGCAGGCAGCTTATGCCGAATTGCTGTTCGTCGATACGCTGTGGCCGGATTTCGGCGAGGCCGATCTGGACGAGGCAGTAGCGGCCTTTGGCACGCGCAATCGCCGGTTCGGAGGCTTGTGACGCCGCCTGACGCCAAGTTCCGCACGCCGTCCAACCTACGCCTGCGGATGATCGCCAGCGTGGCGATGATTGCAGTGGCCAGCGCCGCGCTCTGGTTTGGCGGCATTGCGTTCTGGCTTCTGGCCGTCGTCATCGCCTTGTTCATGATGGCGGAATGGTCGGACCTGCAGAAGGTCGCGCCGCGGGATAAGCGCATTGCGCAATATGGCTTGTCGGTGCCGCTGGCCGTCATGGCACCCGCATCGCTGGTGCTCGAAGAGCACAACTTCTTCTCGCTGGGGCTGATCGCCGGCGCGGCCTTCTTTGTCGCGATCGTCACCGGCCGGTCGGCGTTGGGGAAGGGCGTGGTCTATTGTGGATTGCCCGTACTCGCGCTCGTCTTCCTGCGCCGGCAGGAAGAAGGCCTGCTCTTCGCCTTTTGGGCATTGGCGCTCGTCTGGGCGACCGACATCGGCGCGTTCTTCGCGGGACGGACGATCGGTGGTCCGAAGCTGGCGCCGAAGCTTTCGCCCAATAAGACCTGGGCCGGGCTGATCGGGGGCGTCGCGGCGGCAAGCGTGCTCGCGCTTCTGCTGCATGTCCGCTATGGTTTGCCGTGGCGCATGACGATTGGCACGCCGCTGCTGGCTGTTCTGGCCCAGGGCGGTGACCTGTATGAGAGTTGGTTGAAGCGGCAGGCTGGCGTGAAGGACTCGGGCAACATTCTCCCAGGCCACGGCGGCGTTCTGGATCGGCTGGACGGCGTTGTGCCGGTCGCGCCCGTCGCAGCCCTGCTCGTATTGGCGCCATATCTTTTCCGATGAAAACAGTAACGATACTTGGCGCGACCGGCTCGGTCGGTACATCGACGCTCGACCTTGTCGAACGCTCGCCCGAGGCATTTCGCGTCGTGGCGCTCACGGCAAATTGCGACGTGACACGGCTGGCCGCTGCTGCGCTGCGGACACGCGCGCAGCGGGCGGTCGTGGCGGACGAAAGCTGCCTGCCCGTATTGCGTGAGGCGCTCGTGGGAAGCGGTATCGAAGCGGCCGGCGGAGAGGCAGCGGTCACCGAAGCAGCGGCACTGGGTGCAGACGTTACGGTCGCGGCCATTGTGGGATGCGCCGGGCTGAAACCGGCCATGGCTGCGGTGAAAAATGGCGGCACACTTGCGCTTGCCAACAAGGAGGCACTTGTCTCTGCCGGAGAGGTGATGAATGCCGCCGTTCAGCAAAGCGGCGCTATCCTGCTCCCCGTCGACAGCGAACATAGTGCGATATTCCAGTGCCTTGACGCCCAGCTTTCGCATCGTGTCTCGCGTATCATCCTGACGGCCAGTGGCGGTCCGTTTCGTGATCGTACGCTGAATGAGATGCGTGGCATCACGCCGGCGCAGGCGGTCGCGCATCCGAACTGGTCGATGGGAGCAAAGATCTCCGTCGATTCAGCCACTATGATGAACAAGGGGCTCGAGCTGATCGAGGCCTTTCACCTGTTCCCCGTCTCAGCGGACCAGATCGAGATCGTCGTGCATCGACAGTCGGTCATCCACTCGATGGTTGAATATGTCGATGGCTCCATGCTTGCCCAGCTCGGTACGCCGGACATGCGCACGCCGATCGCCTGTGCGCTCGCCTGGCCGGATCGGATGGCGACGCCGGGAGAGCGGCTCGACCTCGTGCGCGTCGGACGCCTGGATTTTGAAGCGCCCGATCCGGCGCGTTTCCCCGCGTTGCGCCTGGCGCGCGAGGCCTTGGAGGCTGGCGGAGCACGGCCGGCGATCCTGAACGCCGCTAATGAAGTGGCAGTAGGCGCCTTTCTGAAGGGCCGCGTCGGCTACCTCGAAATTGCCGCAATCGTCGCTGATACGTTGGATCGCTGTAATCCACCCGCTCCCTTGTCACTGGACGAGGTGCTCGAGGTGGATCGTGAGGCGAGGGCTTTGGCGGAAGAGCGTGTGAAGGATCGCGTCGCTTGATCGAAACTCCTGGCCTGCCGCTGACGCTGCTTGCCTTCGTGCTGGTCATTGGTCCGCTCGTGTTCGTGCATGAGATGGGCCATTATCTGGCTGCCCGCTGGTTCGGCGTGAAGTCTGATGCCTTCTCGATCGGCTTCGGCCGGGAAATCGCCGGCTGGACGGACAAGCGCGGCACCCGGTGGAAGATCGGTTGGCTACCGCTGGGCGGCTATGTCCGGTTTGCCGGCGACATGAACGCGGTAAGCCAGCCCTCGGCCGAATGGCTCGCCTTGCCGGCAGAGGAGCGCAACCGGACCTTTCAGGCAAAGCCGGTGTGGCAGAGGGCGATCATCGTTGCGGCCGGGCCCGTCGTGAACTTCATCGTCGCAATCGTCATCCTGGGCGGCTTTGCGGTGGCCTTTGGTGATACACGAACCCCGCCGGTTGTCGGTACGGTGGTGGAGGGGAGCGCCGCTGAGCGGGCGGGGCTGCAGGCGGGTGACCGCATCATGCGGCTCGGCGATCGCGACATCGCCATCTTCGAGGACATGCTCTCCTACACGCGCATCCATCCGGGTGAGGCGACCCAGGTGACGTTCCAGCGCGGCGCCGAGCGGCTGACCAGGCCCGTCACCATCGGCGTTCAGCAACAGACGGATCGCTTCGGCAACAGCTATCGCATCGGGATGCTGGGGATCGCCCGCGGCGCGCGCGTTACCGTGCCGGTCAGCATCGCGGAGGCGCCGGGCGTCGCGATCCAGCGTACGGGCGAGATCGTGTCCATGATGGTGGAAACGATTGGCCAGATCATCACCGGCCGTCGCTCGGTGAAGGAGCTTGGCGGGCCGCTCTCGATTGCCAAGGTGTCGGGGGAGCAGATCACGCTTGGCCCCGAAGCCTTCGTGTTTCTGATCGCGCTTGTGTCCATCAATCTGGGGTTCATCAACTTGCTGCCAGTCCCCATGCTGGATGGCGGACACTTGCTCTTCTATGCGATCGAAGCGCTGCGCCGGCGGCCGGTTGGCCCGCAAGCGCAGGAATGGGCGTTTCGCGGCGGGCTTGCGGCCATCCTCGGCCTCATGCTGCTCGTGACCTTCAATGATCTTGGGAATTTCGGCCTTTGGCGCAGCCTCGCCCGCTTGATCGGTTGACGATTCAAGGGCAGGGCGCAGCGCTCACGGGCTTGTTTGGGCTTACCGGGGTGGATTTGGTGACTGTATTGAACACTTCGTTTGCTCGACCGCGCGCGGCTGCGCTCCTGCTTGGCTGCACGATGCTGGCTGGCGTTCCGTCGGTGGCGGCAGCGCAGGAGCGTGCGGCGCGGCAGCAGACGGCACAGCAGCAGCAGACGCAGCAGACGCCGGCCGCGCCTGCGATCGCTCCGTTGGTCGAGCGAACCATTCGGTCGTTGCGGGTCGAGGGTTCGCAGCGCATCGAGCCTGACACGGCGCTGAGCTATACCAAGCTGCGTGTCGGCCAGACGTACACCAACGAGACGCTCGATCAGGCGATCAAGGATCTCTACGCCAGCGACCTGTTCGCGGACGTCACGGTGTCCGGCGCGGAATCGGGTGACATCATCCTGCGGGTGCGCGAAAACCCGATCATCAACCGGGTGATCCTCGAGGGCAACAAGCGCCTGAAAGAGGACAAGATCACCAAGGAAATCCGGCTGAAGCCGCGCCAGGTCTTCACCCGCTCCGCCGTGCGTCAGGACGTCGCGCGTATCGTCGAGCTGTACCGCCGCCAGGGTCGCTTCGCTGCCAGCGTCGAGCCCAAGATGGTGTCGCTGGATCAGAACCGCGTCGATGTGGTGTTCGAGATCAGCGAAGGCCCGAAGTCCAAGGTCCGCCAGATCAACATCATCGGCAACGAGGTGTTCGATGACGACAAGCTGCGCGAGCAGATGGCGACCAAGCAGGCCCGCTTGTTCCGCATCCTGTCGTCCAACACGACCTATGATCAGGATCGACTGGCCTATGACCAGCAGAAGCTGCGTCAGTTCTACCTGACGGAGGGGTATGCCGACTTCCGCGTGACGAGCGCGGTGGCCGAGCTGACGCCGGACAAGGAAGACTTCATCATCACCTACGTGGTGGAGGAAGGGCCTCGTTATAAGTTCGGTGACGTCACGGTCGACAGCGACATCCGTGACTTCGACGACAAGGCGCTGGCCAAGACGCTCGCCGTGAAGAAGGGCGATTGGTACAACGCCAAGCTGGTGGAAGACACGGTCGATGGCCTCAGCCAGACGACCGGCCTGTTCGGCTATGCCTTCACCGAGATCAATCCCGAGTTCCAGCGCGATCGCGAAGCGCTCACCATGTCCATCAACTTCCACATCGCGGAAGCGAAGCGGACGTACGTTGAGCGGATCGACATCACCGGCAACACGCAGACGCAGGACAAGGTGATCCGTCGCGAAATCCGCCTGGCGGAGGGCGATGCGTTCAACAGCTTCCAGGTGCGCCGCTCGCAGGATCGCATCAACAGCCTGGGATATTTCCAGGACAAGTTCGAGATCAAGCAGACGCCAGGTTCCGGTCCGGACCGCGTAGTTCTGGGCGCCAATGTCGAGGAGCGCGCCACTGGCGAGCTTCAGTTGTCGGCCGGTTTCTCGAGCCTTGAGCGGTTTATCCTTCAGTTCAACCTCACGCAGCGCAACTTCCGCGGCAAGGGGCAGGAGCTGCGCTTCGGCGTCAATTATTCGAGTTATTCGAAGTCGGTGGAGGCAGGGTTCACCGAGCCTTATCTGTTTGACAAGAATATCGCGGTTGGCGTCGACGTGTTCCGTCGCGACTATAACGCGTTCAACTTCATCAACAACAATCGCGAAACGACCTACAGCCAGGTTTCCACCGGCTTCCAGGTCCGCGCGGGCGTGCCGCTGACCGAATATTGGTCGCTTTCCGCTCGTTATGGCCTCTCCTATGACGAGGTCAGCCTGGACGAGGACCAGTTCTTCCGCGACGGCGCCTGCGATCCGCTGTTGGCCGGACGCTACCTCTGCGACGCGCTCGGCAATCGCCTGACCTCGTCGGTCGGTTATTCGCTGATCTACGATAGCCTGAACAGCCGTCTGCGGCCGTCGTCGGGCCAGCGCTTCACCTTCAGCCAGGATTTCGCAGGTCTCGGCGGCGACGTGAAGTATCTGCGCACGCGTGCCGATGCGGCGAAATATTGGGGCATTGGCGGCGGATTCATCCTCTCGGCCCTGGCCGAAGGTGGATACATCCACCCACTGGAAGACAGCCCCAGGGATGGCGTTGATCCAATCCGGATCACCGACCGCTTCTACCTCGGCGAGCCGCAGTTCCGTGGTTTCGACATTCGCGGCGTCGGCCCGCGCGTGCTGCGTCAATATTACACGACCGATGCGACCGGCGCCCAGGTGCTCGTCACCGATCGCGATCAGATCGTCGATGACGCGCTTGGTGGCACCGCATATTACCTCGGCCGTCTCGAGCTGGAGATCCCGCTTGGCTCCGGCGCGCGGGAACTTGGTCTGCGTCCTTCGGTCTATGTGCAGGCGGGCAGCCTGTTCAACATCACCCGGCCGCAGCCCACGGCCGTGTTCCCGACGACGACCGACGCGAACGGGAACACGATCTACCTGCCGCTGCCGCAGACGGACACTGCGGGCAATCCGCTCTATTATTACACCAACCCGGCGGGTAGTGTGATCTCCACCACTTGTGCGGCGGGCATTCCCGACGGCAGCGGCGCTTGCAACGGCATCATCCCGAACACGGCGCAGATTGCGTCGCAGCCGTTCAAGGAAAGCTTCCTCGGCAATTCGGCCAAGCCTCGATTGTCGGTCGGCTTCGGTGTCAACTGGACGTCGCCGTTCGGCCCGCTTCGCATCGACATCGCGCGCGCCCTGATCAAGCAGGAAGGCGACGACGACAAGCTTATCACCTTCAACGTAGGGACTCAGTTCTGATGACCAAGTTCAAGCACATGCTGCTCGCCGCAGCGCTTGCGGCTCCTGCCGCTTTCACCGCCGGCACCGCCACGGCGCAGGTGTCCGGGATCGCTGTTGCCAATCCGGAGCAGGCGGTCGCCAGTTCCAAGGCGTGGACCGCGGCCCGTTCGCAGATCCAGACACAGTACAAGGCGCAGCTCGACCAGGCGAACACCCGCCGCACGGCGATCCAGGCCGAGCTTCAGCCGCTCGTGACCGCATATCAGACCGCGGCACGCGCGCCGGGTGCTAGCGAGGCATCGCTGCGTCCGCAGGCACAGGCGATTCAGACCAAGCAGCAGGCAGCGCAGCAGGAACTCGCCCGCCTGACCCAGCCGGCGCAGCGTGCGGAAACCTATGCGATCGAGCAGATCAGCGCAAAGCTGTCCGACGCGGTTCAGGCCGCCGTGCGCGCACGCAATGTGACGCTGCTGCTTCGTCCGGAGGCCGCGCTGTTCGCCCAGCCGGCAGCCGACATCACCTCGTCAATCACCGCTGAACTCGACAAGCTGGTTCCCAGCGTCGGCATCACGCCGCCGGCCAACTGGCAGCCGGGTGGCCAGGGCCAGACCGCTGCCGCGGCACAGCCGGCGCAGCGCGCGCAGCCGCAGGGCCGCTGATCCCGGTCATGACGGATACGCCCACTTCGACGGCGCTTGGGCCTTTTGACGTCACCAAAGTGATGGCGGCGCTGCCGCATCGGTATCCGATGCTGCTCGTGGACCGTGTGGAACAGCTGGTGCCGGACGTGTCGATCACCGCGATCAAGGCGGTGACGATCAACGAAGGGTTTTTTCAGGGCCATTTCCCGGGGCGTCCGATCATGCCAGGCGTTCTGATCGTGGAGGCGCTGGCGCAAGCCGCTGGCGTCCTCGCGGTCGAAAGCCTCGGCCTGTCGGGAACCGGCAAGCTGGTCTATTTCATGTCGATCGATGGCGTGAAGTTCCGCAAGCCGGTGGAACCGGGCGTGCTGCTCCGTCTGGAGGTTTCCTTCGTTCAGAAGCGGGCACGGGTGTGCAAATTCGCTGGTCGCGCGCTGATCGGCGATGAGCTCGCGGCTGAATGTGAGTTCACCGCGATGATCGCGGATCCGCCTGCCGCCTGACCCAGGTCCACGGCGCAACGTCTGCATTGCAGGGGAAGCGCTCGTCTGCTAGGCGCGCCGCTTCCTTCAGGCTGGTCGGAACCAGCCATTTCGGAGAAGAAGACGTGAAGAAAGATACCCACCCCGACTACCACATGATCAAGGTGCAGATGACGGACGGCACCGTGTACGAAACTCGCTCCACCTGGGGCAAGGAAGGCGACACGATGACGCTCGAGATCGATCCGCTCGCTCACCCGGCGTGGACTGGTGGTCGCGGTCAGATGCTCGACCAGGGTGGTCAGGTCGCACGCTTCAACAAGCGTTTCGGCGGGCTCACGCTTCGCAAGTAAGCATCCGGATTGCCGCCGCGAACATGACTTGTACGTGATGTTCGCGGCGGAGTTCGAACCTGCGGATACGACTGGCCGGCGCCGTAACCCGCGTGCGCCGGCATCGTTTGATGTGCGGCTGGGGGACGATGCCTTCAGCCGAACTTTGTGCCGGATCGTCGATCTTTCTGTCGACGGCGCTCGGATGAAAACGCATTCCACGCTGCGCGCCGGAAACATGATCTGGCTCACCTTGCCCGTCGTGGGCACCGTCGCGGCCGAAATCATCTGGGCCGACGATTTCAGCGCCGGCTGCCGCTTCCAAAAGCCGCTTCAGCAGAAAATACTAGAGCAGCTCCGCGCGCTGCAGGACTGACGATCCATCGCCGCCTGGGCCGTCGTGTTTCACACAAACTTTGTTGGCCCGATAGTGGGCAATGTCTCGTCCGAAACGTCGCTGCGCCGCTATGCGCCGGCAACGGCATGGACATCCGGGCCGCGCAAAACGGCATAGCCCGGTGGCAGGGCGTTCTGGTGGACCAGCTCCGCCAGGTGTCGCATTAGCCCGCCATAGATCGCGCTCTGCGCCTCGAGCTGTGGATGGTTGAAGGTCTCGAATCGCTCGCCCGCATAGACGGACGTGTACACCGATTCCCAGCCACGTTTCTCCACCCAGGCAAACCCGCGATATTCCATGTCGAGGAGAAGAGTGTCGGTCTCCGCGCAAAGCTCCTGCAGCATCGAATTCCACACACGATAACTGGCAACCCCATCGACGGTCGCGCCCGACCCGTTCCAATCGCGTCTTTGTGTTTGCCGCGATGGCGGAGGATCGAGGACCGGCTCGAGGTCCGGCGCGTAATGCTGAACAACGGCCTCTAGGTCGCCCGATTGCTGGATATCACCGGCTTCGATTCGAAGCCGCTCTGGCGACAGCCGCTCAGCAATACGCAGAGTTCGTCCATCATTCAGGCCGCCGCCCGACAGAACCCTTAGCTGCGAACCCGCGCTCAGAAAGCGCCCCGGTCCGGTACTGAAGCTCCCGTCGCGGGCGACGAGGTCATTCGCGCCCTGGTCGAACCGCAGGGGGACGCGCTGATACAATGTCGCCGAACTTGCCGGCCAGGCGACGCCTTCCTGAAGCGCCGAGTTGATCGAGACTGGCGTGATCTTCTCCGGCCAGGGATGGATCGTGTTGCACAGTATCGGCCGCGCTCTGTCCTTCTTGATCTGCTGGATCAGGTCTCGCAGAATGCGTCGCGTGTAATCGGCATTGGGGCCCCGGCCGTGTACGCCGTAGGCGCTACCGCTGTTCATTCCCAGGCCGAGGAACACAAGGTCGAAGGACTGCCCCGCGACCTCGGCATATTGGGTGGGCGTGTCGTTGTCGAACGAGCCGCCGACTGCGCGATTAACTTCGCTGATCGTACCGCCGCCCCCTTGGCCGCGAAGCGCCTCTAGGCGATCGACGAAGTAGCGGACTGGCGCACGTGCCTGCATGAATGCTGCACGGTCCGGATAATTGCCTCCAACGAGATCGGCCCCCAGAAACACCGACATGCCAAGCGTCAGGACCGAGCGGAGGGCGCTCACCGGCGTCGGGACGGGTGTGGGCGTTGGAGCGGGAGCCGTAGGTGGAGCCGGAGCAGGTGATGGCGCGCCCGAGCCATCCTCTCCACCGCAAGCAGCAAGGAAAGAGGTCGCGCCAATGCCGGTAAGGACGCTGCGGCGAGTCATCGTCATATCAGCGAACCTTTTGAAAGCACGTGCTTATCGTAGGTCGCCGATGTTCACCAGTTCACCACAACAGGCAATGCCACCATTGGTCGCTCAGAAGCGCCGCATCGCCGCCAAGGTAGGTACCTCTTCGAGGGACAATTGCCATCCGGCCTCGCGCAGGCGCTCGGTCATGAGCAGGGCAGAGGTGCCGTCACCGCACGGACGACTGCCGGAGCCATGCCAGCACGTGATGGCGGATGGGGTGGGATTCGAACCCACGGTGAGCGTGAACCCACGGCGGTTTTCAAGACCGCTGCCTTAAACCACTCGGCCACCCATCCGGCTCGCACGCCCTGTGGCGTGGTGCGGCGATACGTGCAAGCCCGACGATGATTGACGGTTCCGAATAAGCGGCGGCTGTGTCACACAGAAGGGGTGAGGGGCATCAACATCACCAGCTATTTCGTTCGTATCGCCACTGCTCTGGCGGCCGGATTCGCCTTTGCGGGCGCGGCCCAGGCGCAGGATGAGGCAGGGTTTCAAGCCTATCTGCCTGAGTTAAGGGCCCAGGCGCTGCGGGAAGGCGTGCGCCCGTCGACCGTTGACGCGGTGCTGCCCACGCTGACGTACAGCGCCCGCGTGGTGGAGCTGGATCGTGCGCAGCCCGGCAACCCGGGCTCCACGGCCATCCCGCCTTTTGCACCGTATAAGGCGCGCCACGTCGATGCGGCCCGGATCTCGCGCGGTCGTTCCGCTTACACGGCGAACCGCAGCCGGCTGGCGCGTGTAGAGGCGGAGACCGGCGTGCCAGAGTCGATCATGGTCGCCATCTGGGGCCATGAGACGAACTATGGCGGCTACACTGGCAATTTCGATTTGCTGCGCAGCCTCGCCACCCTCGCCTATGAAGGCCGGCGCCGGTCGCTGTTCGCGGGTGAGTTCATCGCCACGCTCAAGATCATGGATCGCGGCATTTCGCGTGAGACGTTGAAGGGAAGCTGGGCAGGGGCCACGGGTAACCCGCAGTTCCTGCCGTCGATCTACCTCCGTCTGGCGAAGGACGGCGATGGCGATGGGCGGGCGGACATCTGGAACAGCCAGGCCGACACGCTTGCATCGATCGGCAACTACTTCGTCAATGCAGGATGGCGGCCCGGGCAGCCTTGGGGCTTTGCCGTGTCCGTCCCATCCAGCTTCAACCGATCGGGGCTGCGCAACCGGCTGGTGTCGCCGCGGTGCCCGCGCGTGTTCGAGCGGCACAGCACCTGGCGTACCATGGCGGAATGGCGCGCGCTCGGCATCGTGCCTCAGGGCCGCGCCTGGCCGGCGGACGATGTGCTCGCCACGCTGATGGAGCCGGACGGCCCCGGTCAGACGGCGTATCTGCTCACCGGCAATTACCGGGTCATCCTGGATTACAATTGCTCGAACTTCTACGCGCTGTCGGTCGGGCTGTTGGCTGATGCCGTGGAGCGTTGACCGGCCCCTGACGCTGGTCGGACTTGCCTTAGCCTCGCTGACGACAGCGCCAGCCACGTCGGCGCAGTCTCCCGGCTCAGGCGCGGTTAAGCTGCCCCCTGAGGCTGGTACGCCAACAGGCCCGGCGGGCACCTCCGGCATGGGTCAGCCTCGCTATGACGCGGTAGGTCTGGCGGTGCTGCAGCCAACCCGACCCGGATCGACAGGCAATCCGGTCACCGCTGCACATCGCCAGCTACCGCCGGGATCAGTGGCGGAGATCACCGCGCTCGCTACCGGACGCACGATCCTGGCCCTGATCGACGAAAAGACATCGCTCACGACAGACAAGGCGGAGATCGCCCTGTCGCCTGCCGCCGCCCGACTGCTCGACCTTTCCGGAGAGACCAGCGCTCCGGTTCGTGTGAGGACCACGATCGCCAGCCCGGCTGATCTGAACGCGCTAAGGAGAGGGCAGGCCGCGGCAAGGCGGCTGGATGCACCGCCGGCGCTGCTCGCCGCCCTCCGCCTACAATTGTCGCCGCCGCAATCGGTGTCCGCGGCCGCGCCCGCGAACGCTCTGCCTGTAGCGGCTACGTCGATGCGCAAACTGCCCGACCCTACGCCTGCTCCCACGCGCCCGGCTGCAACACCGCTCACCCCGCCGCAGCGCGGACAATATTTGGTCCAGGTCGCCGCCTTGTCCCACCCGGCGCGTGCGCAGGGCCTCGCACGCACACTCGGCGGCTTCGTGGAAACTGCCGGCTCGCTGCACCGTGTTCGGCTCGGTCCGTTTGCCGATGCGAAATCCGCCCAACGCGCACGTGACGCAGCCCAACGCCGCGGCTATGGCGGTGCCACGATCATTGTTCAGCCCTGAAGAAGCACCGAGTAGAGCGTCATGACCAAGCTTTTGTCCTTTCTCGCGGTGCCGGCGATTGCCCTGTCGGTCGCCTATCCGTCCGCTGCCTCTGCACCGCAGTTCCAGACCGTGGCTCCGGTCGCGTTCCTGAAGGATCTGTCGTCCGGCGCCGTGCTCTTCGCCAAGGACGCCGACCGCCGGATGCCACCGGCATCCATGGCGAAGATGATGACCGCCTATGTGGCGTTCGACCTCATCAAGCGCGGCGAGCTGAAGCTTGACCAGGAATTGGAGGTACGCCCCGAAACCTGGCAGAAGTGGCATGGCCCGGCTGCTGGCTCGACCATGTTCCTGTCTCCCGGAGAGCGCGTCTCCGTGGCGAACCTGCTGTACGGTATCGTGGTCCTTTCGGGGAATGACGCATGCGTCGTTTTGGCTGAGGGCATTTCCGGCACCGAGGAAGCCTTTACGCAGCGGATGAACGAAGCCGCCAAGAAGCTTGGGCTTTCGAACAGTCACTTCGGCACGTCCAACGGCTGGCCCGACAACGGCGTGACTTATGTCACGGCACGCGACTTGGCGAAGCTCGCCGCTGCCACGATCGAGGATCATCCCAAGCTCTACAAGCAGTTCTACTCGCGCCGGGAATTTACCTGGGGCAAGACGCTTGGCTCCGGCGATGCAATCACGCAGGCAAACCGCGATCCGCTGCTTGGCCGGGTGGCCGGTGCGGACGGTCTGAAGACAGGGCATACCGAGGAAGCAGGTTACGGCTTCACCGGGTCTGCCGAGCAGAATGGCCGTCGCCTGGTGATGGTGCTTGCCGGTCTCACCAGTTCCAACCAGCGTATCAGCGAGTCCGTCCGCTTCATGGACTGGGGTTTCCGCGCATGGCAGGCGAAGCCCGTCGTGAAGCAGGGCCGCAAGGTCACGGATGCGGACGTACAGCTTGGCGATGCCGCCACGGTCGGCCTTGTCGCACCACGCGATCTGAAGGTGGCGCTGCCCTCCGGCGCGGTGCCGGCCATGACGGCAAAGGTCGTGTATCAGGGCCCGATCAAGGCACCGATCAAGGCCGGCGCGCATGTCGCGGATCTGGTGATCACCTCGCCCGGCCTGCCTGTGCAAACGATGCCGCTCGTCGCCGAAAGCGACGTGGAGGAAGCCGGCTTCTTCGGGCGTGCCTGGGCGGGGCTCACGGGATTGTTCGGATGAACGGACGCTTCCTCTCGCTTGAGGGCGGGGAGGGGGCAGGGAAGTCGACGCAGGCTCGGGCGCTGGCGACGGCGCTCGAATCGCGTGGACTGTCCGTGCTCGTCACCCGCGAGCCTGGCGGCAGTGAAGGCGCCGAGGCGATCCGCACGTTGCTGATGCAGGGCGATGTGACTCGATGGGGGCCACGCGCCGAATCATTGCTCTTCGCCGCTGCCCGTTCGGATCACGTCGATCAGGTGATCCGTCCTGCGCTTGAAGCGGGCAAATGGGTGATCACGGATCGCTTCATCGATTCGACCCGCGCCTATCAGGGGGCGGCGGGCGGCATTGATGATGCGGCGATCATGGCGTTGCACGGCTTTGGGTCGCGCGGGCTGCTGCCGGATCGTACCTTCATTCTCGACCTGCCGGTAGCCGAAGGCGTGCGCCGCGCGGGCATCCGCGATGGTGGCATGATCGACCGCTTTTCGAAGCGCAGTGAACACTTCCATGCCGATGTGGGTCGTGCCTTCCGTACCTTCGCTGCGCGGGAGCCCGGTCGCTTCCGGATCGTGGACGCCAGCCGCTCTCCCGGCGATGTCACCGCGATGTTGCTGGCTGAACTGAGCGATCTTCTGCCGTGACGTCGCTGCGCGGCAATGCGGCGGCGCGTGGGGCATTTCAGTCGGCGGTGGCTGGCGGTACCATGCACCACGCATGGCTGTTTGCCGGGCCGCAGGGGATCGGCAAAGGCAGCTTCGCCCGCGAAGCCGCCATCGATCTTCTGGCCCGCTCCGCTGGCGATCTTGGAGCGGATCGAACGCGGGCGCTGGTGGAGGCGGGGTCCCACCCCGACTTTCGCGTCCTGGAACGGCTGGCTAAGGACGGCAAGCCAGACGGCGATCTCGCGCGCAGCATCACCATTGCGCAGGTGCGGGGGCTCCAGCCGCTCTTCGCCACCACGCCTTCGCTCGGGCCAAGGCGGGTCGTCCTCATCGATGCGGTGGATGATCTGGAACGGTCGGGTGCCAATGCACTGCTCAAGAATTTGGAGGAGCCGCCCGCAGGAACGGTTTTCCTGCTGATCAGCCATGCGCCCGGGCGTTTGCTCCCGACGATCCGGTCGCGTTGCCGCCTCCTGCGCTTCGATCCGCTCGATCGTGCGGACATGCAGGCGGCGCTCGCCGGGTTGCTGCCGGACGCGACGGATGACGAGCGTGAGTCGCTGGTGCGGGTAGGCGGGGGATCCCCCGGACGGGCGCTCCGCTTTGCAGGCCTGGAGCTCGACCGGATCGATGCGGCGCTGTCGGCGATTGCCCGCCACGGGGATCGCGACAATGCCGAACGAGTGAGGCTCATGCGCGCCTTGTCGCTCAAGGCGGCACAACCGCGCTACGAGGCTTTCCTGGACCGCGTGCCCACCTTTGTCGCGGAACAGGCACCCTATCGCTCGGGTGCTGGTCTGCGCCTGGCGCTCGACGCCTATGACGAAGTCCGCCGTATCGCCACCAGCGCGCGCGGGCTTTCGCTGGATCCGGGAACCACCGTGTTTGAGTTGGCGGGGGTGGTCGCGCGGCTCGCACGATAGTAGAGGCGGCTTCCTATGGGCGACCCCTTCTACATCACCACCGCGATCAGCTATCCCAACGGCAAGCCGCATATCGGTCACGCATATGAAGCGATCGCCGCCGATGCCATCGCGCGGTTTCAGCGTCAGTCCGGCCGCGACGTACGCTTTCAGACCGGAACCGATGAACACGGCCTCAAGATGGTTCAGACCGCGCGCGATCGCGGCGTTCCCGTTGAAGATCTTGCAGCGGAGATGTCGTCTCATTTTCGTGCGATGTGTGATGGCCTCAACATCTCTTATGATCGGTTCATCCGCACGACCGATGCCGATCATTATCGCGCCAGTCAGGCAATCTGGAAGGCGATGGAAGCGGCCGGCGACCTGTACCTCGACCGGTATGAGGGATGGTACTCGGTTCGGGACGAGGCCTTCTATGACGAAAAGGAGCTCGTCGACGGGGAAGGGGGCGTAAAGCTTTCGCCTCAGGGCACGCCTGTGACCTGGACGGCGGAGGAAACCTGGTTTTTCCGCCTATCGAAGTACCAGCAGCCGCTGCTCGACCTTTACCAAGCCAATCCCGATTTCATCCGGCCTGAATCGCGCCGGAACGAAATCATGCGGTTCGTGGAAGGTGGCCTGTCCGACCTCTCGGTTTCGCGTACCAGCTTTGACTGGGGTGTTCCCGTTCCGGGCAGCCCGGGACACGTGATGTACGTCTGGGTTGACGCTCTTACCAATTACCTGACCGGTGCCGGCTATCCTGAGGCCGAAATGCGCCATTGGCCGGCCGATCTGCACCTGATCGGCAAGGATATTGTCCGCTTCCACGCCGTTTACTGGCCGGCGTTCCTGATGTCTGCCCAGCTCCCGCTTCCTCGATCGGTGTTCGGACACGGCTTCGTCCTTCACCGCGGTGAAAAGATGTCGAAGAGCCTGGGCAACGTCGTTGATCCCGCCGACCTCGTCTCGGCCTTCGGCGTGGATCCACTGCGCTACTTCCTCCTGCGCGAAGTCAGCTTCGGGCAGGATGGCAGCTATTCTGCAGAAGCCATTGTCACCCGGGTGAATGCAGAGCTTGCGAACTCGTTCGGCAATCTCGCCCAGCGCACCCTGTCCTTTGTCGCCAAGAACCTGGGCACGCTCCCGGAAGCTGGCCGTGCGGATGAGGCGGATGGCGTCTTGATGGAGGAGATCTTCGTTGCAGCGGCAGGGCTTAAGGCTGCATTCGGAGATCTGATGTTAAGTCAGGGTATCGAGGCGTGGATGCGCGGCGTGTTCGCCTGCAATCAGTATATCGACGCCCAGGCGCCCTGGAGCCTGCGAAAGACCGATCCCGAGCGGATGAACGCTGTCCTGCGCACGCTCATTCGCGCGATCCGCATCCTTGCTATCGCCATCCTTCCCGTCGTCCCGTCAGGCGCGGCGGCCATCCTCGATCAGCTCGGCGTGGCGGAAAACGAACGCGATCACGCCGCAATCGACGATGATGGATGGTACGCGCGCCGGGCGGAAAGCGGAGCGCCGTTGCAACCGCCAACGCCGGCGTTCCCGCGGCTCGAACTGCCCGTGGAGACCGACTGATGCTGGCCGACAGCCATTGCCACCTGAATTACAAGGGGTTGGCTGAGGAACAGCAGGCCGTGCTTCAACGCGCTCGTGCGCGCGGGGTTACGGCGATGCTCAACATCGCCACACGGGAAAGCGAGTGGGACGACGTACTCGCCACTGCGGAGCGCGAGCCGGACGTCTGGGCCACCGTGGGTATTCACCCGCATGAAGCCGATCAGCATCCGCACCTCGACACGGCCAAGCTAGTAGAGCGCGCCCGCCATTCGCGGATCGTCGGGATCGGTGAGACCGGCCTCGACTATTTCTACGACCATTCCGATCGTGAACAGCAGCAATCAAGCTTTCGCGCCCATATCGCCGCTGCACGCGAAGCCGCCGTGCCGATCGTGGTGCACACGCGAGAGGCGGAAGAGGATACCGCAAAGATCCTGCGGGAGGAGTTGGGGAAGGGCGCCTTCACCGGCGTCATCCATTGTTTCACCGGAACCCGCACGTTTGCGGATATTGCCTTGGATCTCGGCTTCTACATTTCGATTTCCGGCATCGTGACCTTCAAGAGCGCACGCGATCTGCAGGAGACGGCGGCGCAACTGCCACTGGATCGCTTGTTGATCGAGACGGACGCGCCGTTTCTTGCGCCGGTGCCTCACCGCGGCAAGACTGGCGAACCGGCCTATGTTGCCGATACCGCAGCCTTCCTTGCTAATCTGCGCGGTGAAGAGGTCGAAAAACTTCAGCAGGTTACGGCACGAAACTTCCACAGGCTCTTCGCCAAGACGGCCGCGTGAAGATCCGGGTTCTCGGTTGCGGGACGTCCTCTGGCGTGCCGCGGATCGGCAATGACTGGGGCGCCTGCGATCCATCCGATCCACGCAACCGGCGGCTGCGGGTTTCCGTGCTGGTAGAGCACGAGAACACCCGGATCCTGGTCGATACTGGCCCGGACATGCGTGAGCAGCTGCTGGCTGCGAACGTCGGTACGGTTGATGCCGTGATCTGGACGCACGAACATGCGGATCATGTGTTCGGCATCGATGATCTGCGGCAAGTCTTCCATCAGCTTGGCAGACCGGTGCAGGGCTATGCGCGCCCACGGACAAAGGCGCAGCTGGAAAGCATGTTCAGCTACGTGTTCCAAGGACATGACGGTTACCCGCCAACCGTCACGCTGGAGGAATTACCAGATGAGCTGACCATTGGGTCGATGACGGTACGCGTCACAGACCAGCCACACGGGTCAATCACCTCTGCCGGCCTGCGCTTCGACGCTGATGGGAAATCCTTTGGCTATGCCACTGACATCAGCGGAATGTCTGGCGGAATGATGAACCTGTATCGAGGGCTGGACCTTTGGATTGTCGACGCTCTCCGGCGACGACCACACCCGACTCATCCTCATCTCGACCAGGCACTGACGTGGATCGACGAGCTGGCGCCTCGGCGTGCAGCGCTGACCCATATGGATCAGTCGATGGATTATGCGACACTCGCGGCCGAACTGCCGCCGGGCGTTGAACCCGGCTTCGACGGTCAGGAGTTCGTCTTATGAACAATGGTGCGGAGGCGCTGCTTCTACTCACCATGCTCGTGCTACCGCTATCTGCGCTGTTGGCGCGGCGGCTTCCGGCCAGCAGGGTGATCCGGCTCGTCGCCATCTGGATCCTCATCTTCGCTGCTGCCACCGCGGCAATCCTCCTTTTCCAGACCTGGAGGATTGGCTGATGATGAGGGGGAGGAACTCCGCCTCCAATCACGAAGGCAGCGTCGCTTAACATAATGCTTATTATCGGATAACCGCACATGGGCCAGCCAGCACCCTCCGCCATTACTCGGCTCCGATCGGTCATGTCCCGATTGCGCGATCCGGTGCGCGGCTGCGAATGGGACGTTCAGCAGACATTCGAAACGATCGCGCCCTACACCATTGAAGAGGCCTATGAGGTGGCGGACGCGTGCGCGCGTCATGATCTGGGCGACCTGAAGGATGAGCTCGGCGATCTCCTGCTGCAAGTCGTCTTTCACTCCCGGATCGCCGAGGAACAAGGCGCATTCGACTTCGATGATGTCGCGACCGCTATTTCGGACAAGATGGAGCGCCGTCATCCGCACATCTTCGGCAACGCCGACGAAGGTGGCCACCACCTCTGGGAAACGATCAAGGCACAGGAACGGGCAGCCAAGGCGGACGGCGGTGCGCTGAGCGGTGTTGCGCTGGGCCTGCCCGCATTGCTCCGCGCCGAGAAGCTTCAGAAGCGCGCTGCCCGGGTAGGTTTCGACTGGCCCGACGCGGCGGGCCCTCGGGCGAAAATCGACGAAGAGCTTGACGAGGTCGCGGCAGCAGCGACTTGCGATCGGGCCGAGGAAGTTGGCGATCTGCTCTTCGCCGTCGTGAACTGGGCTCGCCATCTCGGCGTCGATGCGGAGGCAGCGCTCCGGCAAGCCAATATGAAGTTTGAACGTCGCTTCGCCGCCATGGAAGTCGCCGCCGGAGGTTCCATCGCCGACCGCACGCTGAGCGATCAGGAAGAGCTATGGCTTGCGGTCAAGCAGCAGGAAAAGGCGGGCTAAGCCTTTCCTGCTAATCCTGTCCGCCTGACCTGCGCTCAGCGAACCTTTCGAAGTCCTTGGCGGACATTCTTACTTCATAGATGGCCTGATCACCCTCGATTGTCTGATCGAGCACTTCCCCATGCTGGTGCAACCAGGCGGCGCTGGCCCCGTCGCCCAGATCGAGCGTGATGGAAAACCTCTGATGCCCTGCTGTAAGCTGGTCGGCGAGTGACCGCACAAACGTGTCCACTCCCTCCCCGCTCAGGGCTGACAAGGCCACGACATCGCTGCGCCGGGCAGCCTCGCCGAGCAGTTCCTCGCGCGCCTCCGCGTCGAGAAGATCGACTTTGTTCCATACCTCGATCCGCGGCGTGGTATCCGAAACGCCAAGTTCCGAAAGTACGCCCTCCACGTCCACCTTCTGCGCCACGGTGTCAGCGTGCGCGACATCACGAACGTGGACGAGCAGATCGGCAGACACCACTTCTTCCAAGGTGGCCTTGAACGCCGCGACCAATTGGGTCGGCAGTTCGGATACGAACCCGACCGTGTCGGACAGGATCGCCTTGTCAATGCCGGGCAGGCTGATCTGGCGCAATGTCGGATCAAGCGTGGCGAAAAGCAGGTCTTCCGCCATCACGTGCGCGCCGGTCAACCGATTGAACAGGGTGGACTTTCCCGCATTGGTATAGCCGACCAGAGCGATAACTGGCCAAGGTGCCCGCTGCCGCCGTTCGCGATGCAGACCGCGGGTCCGGGTCACTTGATCAAGCTCCCGCCGCAGCCGTGCCATGCGATCCCGGATCAACCGGCGATCCGCCTCGATCTGCGTCTCGCCCGGACCGCCGAGGAAGCCAAAACCGCCGCGTTGCCGCTCGAGGTGAGTCCAGCTGCGCACCAGGCGGCCGGCCTGATAGTCGAGGTGCGCGAGCTCCACTTGCAGGCGACCTTCGGCCGTCGCAGCGCGCTCGCCGAAAATCTCCAGGATCAATCCCGTTCGATCGATCACCTTGGCCTCGAGCGCAGTCTCCAGGTTCCGCTGCTGGATGGGCGAGAGCGCCGCGTCGAAAACGTACAACGACGCCTCCTCCTGTCGGCCGAGGACGCCAAGCTGCTCGATCTGGCCAGAGCCGATCAACGTCGCGGCGCGCGGCGTGCGAACGCGCACGGCCTGGCGGCCAACTACCTCCACCCCGATCGCCGCGGCGAGGCCGGCGGTCTCCTCCAGACGCGCCTCTGCGTCGCGGGATGAGCCGCCCAGATCGGGATAGACTATGACCGCACGCGCGCCGCGTGCAAATTCCTCGCGATCGCGATCGAAGCCGTTGCTCAATCGTCCTCCGAACCCGAAGTCTCGTCCGCCAAGTTGAGCGGCCGTGCCGGCTGGATCGTCGACACTGCATGCTTGTAGACGAGCTGCGACGTGCCGTCCCGCTGCAGCAGCATGCAGAAGAGATCAAATGCAGCGATCTGGCCCTGCAACATCACACCGTTCACCAGGAACATCGTCACCGAGTCTTCCGACTTCCGCACGGCATTCAGGAAGATCTCCTGAAGCAGCGGCTGCTTGCGACCCTGTTCACCAAGCTGGTCGACGATCGCCTGAACGCCGATCTGCGCGCCCGGCATGATCGTCGAAATCGCATGCTTGTAAATCAGCTGGCTTTGCCCGTCGCGACGAAGCAGGACAGAAAAATTGTCGAACCATGTGACAATTCCCTGCAGCTTGACGCCTTTGACAAGGAACAGCGTGACGGGAGTCTTGGACTTACGCAATGCGTTGAGGAAAAGATCCTGCAGCGAGCTTTGCTTGTCGGCCATAGGTCGATGCCCTTTCGTTTTTGGCGAAGTTTGCTCCGCGATGCGCCGGTGCCCGGCGTCGGGTTGCGGCCCATACAGCGCGCTATGCGCTATGTAGGAGGCCGTTCGGTCGTGGTCCAGCGGCTCAATCGTCCTTGGTGTCCGTAATGCCAAGCAGCTTCAGCTTGCGATGCAGGGCAGAACGCTCCATCCCGATGAACGTCGCCGTACGGGAAATATTGCCCGAGAACCGGCGGATCTGGACCTTCAGATATTCGCGCTCGAACGTTTCGCGCGCCTCGCGAAGCGGCGCACCCATGATGGCATTGCCACCGCCCCCGCCGCCCTGATCACCCAGAACTTCGGCCGGCAGAAGGTCCACATCGATCCGGCCCAGCCGGTCTCCGGGCGCCAGGATAATCGTTCGTTCCACCACGTTGCGCAATTGGCGAACATTACCCGGCCAATCGTAGGATTGCAGCGCGACCATGGCCTCTGTCGCGACTTCGGGCGTGCTGACCCGCCGCTCGGCGGCATAATGCGCCACGAAATGCTCGACCAGCGCAGGAATGTCTTCTCGCCTTTCCGACAGTGGCGGAATGGAAACGGGCACCACGTTGAGCCGATAGTAGAGATCCTCGCGGAACCGTCCCTCGGCGATTTCCTGTGTCAGATCGCGCCCCGTGGCCGAGACGACACGAACATCCACCTTCACGATGCGCGTGCCGCCGACCCGGGTGAAGCTCTGATCCGTGAGGACGCGCAGGATGCGGCCCTGCGTCGTGATCGGCATGTCAGCGATTTCATCGAGGAACAACGTTCCGCCATGCGCCTGTTCAAGGAGGCCCGGGCGAACAAGATCACCCCCCTCTTCAACCCCGAACAGCTCCTCCTCCACACGTTCCGGGGTCATGTTGGCGGCGCTGACCACGACAAAGGGGCTGCTGGCGCGTTGGCTCCAGCCGTGAAGCAGGCGCGCGGCCACTTCCTTTCCCACGCCTGCCGGTCCGACGATCATGACACGGCTTCCCGTCGCGGCCACCCGCTTCAGCGTGGCGCGGACGGTGTTGATGGCGCCCGAGCTGCCGGTGAGATCGGTATCGCGGCCCGCAGAGACCCGCAGGCTCGCCAATTCGCGGCGCAGGCGCTCGGTTTCCGTCGCCCGCTCTACCATCAACAGCAATCGTTCGGCCTGGAACGGCTTTTCGATGAAGTCCGCCGCGCCCTGTCGAATGGCGGCAACAGCGGTATCCAGATTGCCGTGGCCGGAGATCACCAGCACCGCAATTGAGGGGTCACGCCGCTTTATTTCGGCGAGAAGGTCGAGGCCATCGAGGCGAGATCCCTGGAGCCAGACGTCCAGGATGACCAGGCTCGGACGGCGAGCGGCAATCGCTTCGAGCGCCGCGTCGCTATCGGCCGCGGTACGAGTCTCATACCCTTCGTCTTCCAAAACGCCGGACACGAGTTCGCGGATGTCGAGTTCGTCATCGACGACGAGGATATCTAGCGCCATGATTATGCAGTCCGATTTCGGGTAAGCGCGGCGAATTCCCCGCCGTCTGTGTCGCTTGCTGTGTCTTCCTGGCCGATCAGTCCGGCCAGCATGATGGTGTCAAAGGTCATCGTCACGAGCGTCCCGCCACCGGGACGGTCGGCAAAGGAAATCGTTCCGAAATGTTCCTCGACGATCTTCTTGACGATAGCGAGGCCAAGTCCCGTGCCCCGTGACCGTGTCGTCATATAAGGCTCGACAATGCGGTCGCGCTCCGGCGGTAGCCCGACCCCGTCATCCGCCACGGTGATAACGGCACGTCCCCCTGTCTCGGTCACTTCCATCAGGATTTCGCCGCCGCCGCGCCCGGCCGCTTCGATCGCCTCAACAGCGTTCTTGACGATATTGGTCAGGGCCTGGCCGATCTGGCGACGATCGCAGACGAGCATGGGTCCGGGCTCATCGTGCCGCATCTCGAAGCGGATGGCGGCATGCGCCACTTCATGAAGGAACATGGTCTGGCGCGCGACATCGACCAGAGATTCCTCCCGGAACTCCGGCTTCGGCATGCGCGCAAAGGAGGAGAATTCATCCACCATCCGTCGCAAATCGCCAACCTGCCGAACGATCGTCTCCGTCAGCCGCGCGAAGGTCGTGTCCCCCTCCTCCACCTTGCTACCGTATCGCCGTTGGAGCCTTTCCGCGGCAAGCTGAATGGGGGTCAGCGGATTCTTGATCTCATGAGCGATCCGACGTGCCACGTCCGACCAGGCGGCGCGGCGCTGATCAAGCAACTGCTGGGTGATGTCGTCGAAGGTCAGGATGGGGCCGGTGCCGTCGCGGGCGATGCGAACCGCCAACGTCCGGGCCTCGCCGGCGGCAGTCAGCTGGATGATCGCCTCGCGCGCCGTGCCTTCCAGCAGCGCGTCCAGCTCCGGCGCAACAGCCGCAAGTGGTCGGCCGATCGGCGTGTCGTTCAGTCCCAGCAGCGTCTGCGCCGAACTGTTGATGAGTCGGATGGTGCGATCCGGCGCGATGGAGATGACTCCCGCCGACACGCCCGACATCACCGCCTCGATCAGCGCACGCCGATTGTCGAGCTGCGAATTTGCCGTGACCAGCGCGGTATTCTGTTCCTCCAGCCGCTCCGTCATTCGATTGAACGCGTGGGACAGGGTACCGACTTCATCACGGGCCCGGGTTTCCGGCACGCGCGCCGACAGGTCTCCGCCTTCGACTCTACGCGCCGCATCAACAAGTTCAGCCACCGGGCGCACCAGGCGGTCCGCCACTGCCAGCGCGATCCACACTGCGACCAAGACGATCAGAAGTGACAGCAGCAGAAGCGCCGCGTTGAACTGAAGTTGCAGGGTGCGCGCACGAACCAGCAGGGTCCGATAATTGGCAAGCGCGGCCTCTGCACGCTCCGTCTGCGTCGTCATTTCCTTGGGGTTGGTCACCCGGGCCGCATACAGATACACCCGCTCGGAGCCCGGAAGCCGCGTCACGGTCTGGATCCGATCACCCGTAACGGTCACCACGCTGCGCTGGCCGCGACGCAGCTGCCCGACGGCATCGGCCGATACCTGGCGCGCGAGATCGAGATCATAAGGATTCACGAACGCCAGCGTTTGCAGCTCACCCGTTGGCGACACCTGAAATAGCAGCGCTTCCGAAAGACTGCGAAAATACGTCTGCTGGAACAGAAAGGCGCCGAACCGCGGATCGTCGATGGCGCGCTCTTCGAGTTCCCGGCTGATGTCGGTCGCCATGGTGACGGTGGCTTCTTCCCACCGTTGCAGGATCTGGTTGTAGGACGTCCGCGTCAGCGACGTGGCATTCTCGAACACGCCGCGCGCGCGATCCGAATACCAGAACTGCACGCCATATTGGAAAAGGAGCGACGCCGCGATGGTGACAAGCACCATCGGCACCGCGGCCACCATCGAGAAGAGTGCGACCAGGCGAACATGAAGCCGCCCTTCCCCGCCCACCGGCGACCGAGCGGCGCGCCTGCGCGCGATGCGTCGCCCCAGCAGCATCATCAGTGCAACGCCGGGCACCAGGTTCGCCACCAGCAGAAGCGCGATGATACCGGGCGCGATCAGGCCTTCCGATCGTCCGGTGTGCGCGATCACATAATAAGTGGCGAGTGCGATGCTGATCGCAATGCCGAGTACCCCCGCCTCCATGACGGGGGTCACCGTCAGGCGTTTCGGCGCGAGGGCCGGGTCAATCGCTGGTGCCAAACCGGCGTTCATCGAAGCAAGGCTACAACAATAGTGTTGCAGGGAAAACACATAATCGGATGGTTTATCGCAGCTCGTGCGCAGATGGTCGCGGCGCGGGATCGATGCCCAACACATCCAGCCGCTTTCGCAGCGTGTTTCGGTTCAGCCCGATGGCGCGCGCAGCCCGCAGTTGGTTCCCCCCGTGCCGCGCAAGCATGGCCTCAATAAGCGGCCGCTCGACCTCGGCGAGCAGTCGGTCGTACAGCGTGCCGTCGTCCAGCACCGCTGGCTCTGATTTGGCCAGCCTGTCGAGATAGGCCCGCACCGCCGCGTCCAGCCCGACGTCCGGCACCGGGCAGGCGACCGATTGACCGTTGCCAATCATCGCGTTGATCTCGCCGGCGGAGATCTGGTCGTCGCGTGATAGGGCGGCGAGCCGCCGCATCAGATTTTCAAGCTGCCGGACGTTGCCCGGCCAATCGTGCTGCTCCAGCGATGCCACCGCATTTCCGTCCAGCGTCTTGCGGGGCAGACCGGATTCAGCCGCCCGCTCCAGGAAATGCCGCGCCAGCATGGCGATGTCGCCCCGCCGTTCGCGCAGCGGCGGCAGGGCAATCGGCACGACGTTCAGGCGGTAATAGAGATCCTCGCGGAACTGCCCGGTCGCGACCGCCTGTTGAAGCTCGCGGTTCGTCGCCGCCACGATCCGGACGTCGGCGCGGATCGTTCTGGCACCACCGACGGTGGTGAACTCGCCGGATTGCAGCACTCGAAGCAAGCGCGTCTGGGCCTCGATCGGCATGTCCCCGATTTCGTCAAGGAACAAGGTTCCCCCGGCCGCCTGTTCGAACCGGCCGGCCGTGCGCTGTGCCGCGCCGGTGAAGGCGCCGCGCTCGTGACCGAACAGTTCCGCTTCGATCAGTTCGCGCGGAATCGCCGCCATGTTGATCGCCACAAACGGCGCCGCACGCCGGTGGCCGAGATCATGGATTGCCCGCGCGACCAGTTCCTTGCCGGTTCCCGATTCACCGGACACGAGCACCGTAAGGTCGTTGGACACCACTCGGGCGATGACGCGATAGACCTCCTGCATCGCCGGCGACCGCCCGATCAGGGGAAGGCTCTTGTCCTCGTCCTCGACATGCGTCGGCAGGTCGGCGCCTCGCCGACCCAGGGCCGCGGCCACCGTTCGGGTCAACGTGTCGAGATCAAACGGCTTCGGCAGGTAATCGTAGGCCCCCGCCTCGTTCGCCCGCACTGCCGTAGTCAGTGTGTTTCGCGCAGAAAGCACGATCACCGGCACCTCGGGCGAGGTCTCGTTCAGTCGCGCGGCGATCTCGATCCCGTCACCATCCGGCAGCACGACATCGGTCAGCAACACGTCGGGCAATCGCTGCTGCAGCTCGCGGTCCAGATCCGCTACGCTGGCAGCCGTTCTCACCTGATGGCCAGCACGACGAAGCGCATGGGCAACGACCGTGCGAATGGCGTCATCGTCATCGACGAGCAGGACGTTTCCACCGCTCACCGATGAGAAGCCCGGGGCAAAAGGATGCGGAACACCGTTTCGTTCGGCGTCCCCTCCCGCGAATATTGCACGATCCCGCCCATGTCGCGCACCAGCTTGTCGACCAGCGCCAGTCCAAGTCCCTTCCCCTCCGGCCGGCTCGACACGAAAGGATCGAACAGATGCTCGGCAATATCCTCCGGCGCACCGGGTCCGGTATCCACGACGCAAATTTCGATCGGCAACGGCAATCGCGGGCGTCCCGGCGCCGGCGCGATCGACATTCCGTGCCGGTAGGATGTGGTGAGCGTGATCCGCCGCTCTCCGCGCTCACCTAGCGCAGTGGCGGCATTTTTCATCAGGTTGATCAGCACCTGGAGCAAGGCATCGCGATTGGCGAGAACGCGCGGCAGCGAAGGGTCGAAGCGCTCCTCGATCGTGATCCCGCGCGCAAATCCCGCCTGCGCGGCGTCGCGGGCATGGGCCAGCAGTGGGTAGATGTTGAGCGGCTCCACGGCGAGCGGCCGCGTGTCCGTAAAGTCCTCCATCCGATCGATCAGAGCGGTGATGCGATCCACCTCGTCGATCACCAGCTTCGTCATGACCTGCGCGTCCACGCCGTCCGCGATCAACTGGGCCGCACCGCGGATGCTGGACAGGGGGTTCTTGATCTCATGCGCCAGCATTGCGGCCGCACCGACGGCGGATCGCGCCGCTGCCGCCCGATCCGCCGAGACGCCCAGCCGACGCGAGCTTGCGGCATTGTGGAGGGTGATCATGCGCCAGCCGGGGTGGTCGGTCAGCTCGACCGCAGCCAGATCGACGCGGAGCCGGTGTCCGCGCGCCGTCTCCAGAGCGAGATCAAACGCGCTGA
Source organism: Sphingomonas sp. OV641 (assembly GCF_900109205.1). Taxonomy (NCBI): domain Bacteria; kingdom Pseudomonadati; phylum Pseudomonadota; class Alphaproteobacteria; order Sphingomonadales; family Sphingomonadaceae; genus Sphingomonas; species Sphingomonas sp. OV641. Next base: position 894,425 of record NZ_FNZB01000001.1, read on the forward strand.
ATGCCCGTCCATCCTGCCCCACCGCTTCCTCGGGCAGCGCCAGCACCTCGCCGACGGACCGTCCGCGCATGGCGCGTTCGGACAGGTTCAGCAGCAATTCGCATTCCGCGTTGGCCTGCGCGATGCGCCCCTCCGCATCCACGACCATGAGCGCGACCGGAAGCGCGCTCAACAGTTCGTGCGCTTCGGGCCCCCGCCGCGTCAGCATCAGGCCGCCACGCGGCTCCGGTACGGCGCGTAGAATTCCGCGAGCATCTTCAGCACCACTTCGGCGTCCGGCTCCTTGTTCACGGCGTTGCGGAACTCCGCCGAACCGTGAATGCCCTTGGTGTACCAGCCGATGTGCTTGCGTGCCATGTTGACGCCGGTCAGCGTGCCATAATGACTGAGCATCGCCTCGTAATGCTCGACGATCAGGTGATATTGTTCATCCAGCGACGGGTCAGGCCGGACCGACCTGCCGGCCAGCGCGTCCATCACCTGGCCGAGCAGCCACGGCCGGCCATAAGCCCCGCGGCCGACCATTACCCCGTCGGCGCCCGATTGCGCCAAAGCCGTTTGGGCGTCGTCGACCGAGCATATGTCGCCGTTCACAATCACCGGAAGGGCGACGGCATCCTTGACCTTGCGGACAAAGCCCCAGTCCGCGGATCCCTTGTACATCTGGTTCCGGGTGCGCCCGTGCACCGTGATCATCTTTGCGCCGAGGTCTTCCGCAATGTGCGCAAGCTCGGGGGCGTTCAGGCTATCGTGGCACCAGCCCATGCGCATCTTGACGGTCACTGGCGCAGCGACTGCCTTGACCACGGCGTCGATGATCGCCCCGGCATTCTTGAGATCCCGCATCAGTGCCGAGCCGGCATCGCCGCTGGTCACCTTGCGCACCGGGCAGCCCATGTTGATGTCGATGATCGCCGCGCCCTTTTCCTCCGCCAACTTTGCGGCCTCGGCCATCTCATGCGGGGTGCAGCCTACCAGCTGCATGGAAACGGGCTCTTCGGAAAGGTGCCAGGCCGCCTTTTGGATCGATTGGCGCGTCTCGCGGATGGCCGCCTGACTGGCGATCATCTCCGTGACGTTCAGTCCGGAGCCGTATCGGCGGACCAGCGTCCGGAAGGGCTGATCGGTAACGCCCGTCATGGGCGCAAGAACGACCGGTTCCTCGATCCGAACGGGGCCAATCTGAATGGGGGCGAGGATACGCATCAACCGTTTGCCTGAAAAACAGGCAGGTAAGCGTTGACGGGAGCGCTGGCAAGGCGCCTCCGTTATCGCTACGGGCGCAGCGATGAAGACCGTTGCGCTGATTGTGGCCGCCGGGAAAGGCGAGCGAACTGGCGGCGCGCTGCCCAAGCAGTTCGCGCCGCTCGCCGGCAAGCCGATGCTGGCATGGAGCCATGCCGCTTTGTCCGCCCATCCCGCGATCGATGACGTTGTCGTGGTCATCGGGGCAGAGCATGAGCAGCTTCTCCGCAAAGCACTGCCCGGAGCACGCGCCGTGGTTGGCGGCGCAACGCGTCGTGCCTCGGTCGCCAATGGATTGGCGGCGGCCGGCGCGGCGGATGCCGTCCTCATCCACGATGCCGCACGCCCCTTCCCCACCGTGGCTGTTCTCGATCGTCTCGTCGCTGCGCTCAATACGGCAGATGGCGCCGTACCGGTGCTTCCGGTTACGGATACGCTGGTCGCGGCTGACGGCACCAATGTGCCCCGCGACGGCCTCTCCCGCGTTCAAACCCCGCAGGCTTTCCAACTTGATATGGTTCGCCGTGCTCATGCGGCTTGGTCCGGTGAGGAGCCGACCGACGATGCGCAGATGGTGCGCGCCCTTGGCGGATCAGTCGCACTGGTGCAGGGCGACCCGATGCTTGAAAAGGTAACCTGGCGGGGCGACTTCGCCGCGGCCGAAGCCCGGCTGGGGTGGGAAACCCGCACCGCGACCGGCTATGACGTTCATCGCCTGGAAGATGGCGAGGAGCTGTGGCTGGGCGGCGTCCTGATCCCGCACGCACAGGGACTTTCCGGCCATAGCGACGCCGACGTTGCCCTGCACGCGCTGACCGACGCCGTGCTCGGCACGATCGCTGACGGTGACATCGGCTCCCACTTTCCCCCCAGCGATCCGCAGTGGCGGGGCGCGGAGTCCGGCCAGTTCCTGCGGCATGCGGCAGAGCTGGTCACGGCGAAGGGTGGTGAAATCACGTTTGTCGATCTCACGATCATTTGCGAGGCGCCCAAGATCGGCCCGCATCGGGAGGCGATCCGTGCGCGGATCGCGGAACTTCTGCGCCTTTCGACCGATCGCATCAGCGTGAAGGCAACAACAACAGAACGCCTGGGTTTCACCGGCCGCGGCGAAGGCATCGCGACCCAGGCGGCCGCCACCATCCGCCTGCCCATGGCGCAGCTATGAGGCGCTTCCTCGCCGCTGTCGTGCTGCTCACCTTGCCGAGCACCGCGCTGGCGCAAACGCCTTGCCTCAAGAGAGCAGAAGCGGAGGCGATCACCTTGGTCGCCTTGCCGGACATCATTCTGGAAACCGGCCGGGTCTGTACGTCGCTGCCCGCCACCAGCCTGGTCCGTCGGACGTCTGGCCCGTTCCTCGATCGCTATCAGGCGGAAGCGGATCGTGCCTGGCCGGCGGCGCGTGCTGCCATTGCCAAGCTCAGCGATCCTCGCGTCTCGATGCTCCTGCTGCAATCCGAATACGCCCGTCCGTTGATCACGGCCCTGATCGCGCCACAGATCGTGGGCCGAGTACAGACGTCCGATTGCGGCACCATCGACCGGCTCGTCACCCTGCTTGAGCCCTTGTCGCCCAGGAACATCGCGGGGATCGTCGTGGCCAGTCTGCAGCATCTCAAGAGCGAGAAGGCCAGGGGAACCGCAGCGGTGCGCGATGTGCCCGATCTTCCCGTCTGCTCGGCGGCCGAGCGATGAGCGACAGCCTTCTTCCGGAAGCGCTGGTCGCCGCTGCGACCCGCGTCGTCGAGGCAAATCGCGCGGCCGGCCGCCGTGTCGCCGTGGCCGAGAGTTGCACCGGTGGCCTTGTGGCGGCGGCGCTCACCGAAGTGCCCGGCTCCTCCGATGTGCTGGAAGCTTCCATCGTCAGCTATGCCAATGAGGCAAAGATGGCGCTCCTGCATGTCTCCGGCGACGTGCTTGAAACCTTTGGCGCGGTGTCCATCGCAACTGCCTGGAGCATGGCGCAAGGCGCGCTGGAGGCGACGGGCGTCGATGTCGCGGTCGCCATCACCGGTATCGCGGGTCCGGGCGGCGGCAGTGAGAAGAAGCCCGTCGGAACAGTGGTGTTCGCGCGCGCCGAAAAGGGCGGCGATCCCGCCAATGTGGTGGCGGACCGGCGCGAATTCGGTGATCTTGGCCGCGCCGGGATCCGCCTTCAGGCGGCGCTGTGTGCGCTCGAGCTGCTGATGCCGCCTGCCGAGGCCGAGGATCCGCCCTCCCCGTAAAGCTTGCGCGCCCTTTCTTCAAAGGCGCCAATCATCTTGCGAAGCGCGACGGTGAACACCTGGCCCGCCAGCATCTCGAACATTCGGTTCTTGAACTGGAAGTCGACGGTGAAATCGACCAGGCAGCCGTCGCCGTCAGGGCGGAAACGCCAATCATTGTGCAGATATTTGAGCGGGCCATCCACATAATCGACGTGGATGCGCTCCGGTCGCTGCTTTTCCACCCGCGAGGTGAACGTCTCGCGCAGCCCTTTGAAGCCGACGATCATGTCGGCCACCGTTTCCTCCGGCTCGTCCTTGCGCACCCGCATGGCGATCACCCAAGGCAGGAACTCCTGATAGGCCTTCACGTCGGCGACCAGATCAAACATCTGTTCCGGCGTGTAGGGCATCGCCCGTGTTTCGCTATGCTTTGGCAAGCTGAGCCTCGCGAGCGGCGCGCAGCTTCGCGAAATCATCCCCCGCGTGGTAGCTCGAACGGGTCAGCGGAGACGAGGCGACCAGCAGGAATCCCTTGGCCCGTGCGATTACCGCGTAAGCGTCAAACGCCTTGGGCGTCACGAAGTCCATCACCTTGGTGTGCTTCGGCGTGGGCTGAAGATACTGGCCCATGGTGAGGAAATCGATGTCGGCGGAGCGCATGTCGTCCATCACCTGATGAACCTCAAGCCGCTCTTCGCCAAGGCCGAGCATCACGCCCGACTTGGTGAAGATCGACGGATCATGCCGCTTCACGCTCTCCAGCAGCCGCAGCGAGGCATAGTAACGCGCGCCGGGGCGGATGGTCGGGTACAGCCGCGGCACCGTTTCCAGATTGTGGTTGTAGACGTCGGGACGCGCGGCAACGATCGATTCGACCGCCGCCTGGGTCTTGTTGCGGAAGTCCGGCGTCAGGATCTCGATAGTGGTGCTGGGCGTATTCCGCCGCAGCGCCTCGATCACCTTCACGAACTGCGAAGCGCCGCCATCCGGCAAGTCGTCGCGATCGACGGAGGTGATCACGATATGCTGCAAGCCCATCTCGGCTGCCGCAACCGCGACATGCTCCGGCTCCAGCGGATCCACCGCGCGCGGCATGCCGGTCTTCACGTTGCAGAAGGCACAGGCCCGCGTGCACGTGTCGCCCAGGATCATCACCGTGGCATGCTTCTTGGTCCAGCACTCCCCGATGTTCGGGCAAGCGGCTTCCTCGCACACGGTGGCAAGGTTGAGCCGGCGCATCAGCTGCTTGGTCTCGGCGAACCCGACGGAGGTAGGCGCCTTGACGCGGATCCAATCGGGTTTGCGGGCGCGTTCCGGCCGGGCGAGCGGGGTAATCTCGGTCATGTCGCGGTGCGAGATAGCGACTGCCATCGCGCGAAACAACGCGTATAGGGCGGACATGACCGTCTTCTCCGATCTTGTCGCCGGCTATAGCCGTTTTCGTGAACAGGGCTGGGCAGAGGAACGCGAGCGCTGGGCGCGCTTGGCGGAGGGTCAGTCGCCCAAGGTCATGGTAATTGCGTGCTCCGACAGCCGCACCGATCCGGCAATGGTCTTCGACACGTCGCCCGGTGAAATTTTTGTCGTGCGCAACGTCGCCAATCTCGTACCGCCGTTTGAAACCGGCGGGGGCCGCCACGGCGTTTCGGCCGCCCTCGAATTCGCTGTCACGCAGCTGAAGGTGGAAGAGGTCGTGGTGATGGGCCACGGCATGTGCGGGGGCGTTCACGCCTCGCTGACGGACCGCTTTGCCCAGGCTGATCCGGGTGAAGGAGGCTTCATCGCGCACTGGATCGACCTGCTCGACGAGGCACGAGATCGGATCGTGGCCGAGCATGGCACTGGCGAAGACGCGGTCCACGCGCTGGAACTGGAAACGGTGCGCGTCAGCATTGCCAACCTCCGCACCTTCCCGTTCGTCAAGGAGGCGGAAGCCGCCGGCCAGCTCAAGCTGCGCGGCGCGTGGTTCTCCATTCGCCAGGGCGTGCTCTGGGTGATGGACGACAGCGGCACGTTCGCGCCCGCTAAGTGATCTATTGATCAGTCTCAGTCCCGCTGCGCGCTTCTGTTAGCCGCGGGACCCGTTCACGCTACTGGTACTTGCCCGCCGATCGTGGCGAGCAACCGGGCGAGCTTGGTCTCGATCACCCGGTCTTCGGCGTGATTGGCCGACAAGGCAGGAAGCATGGCAGGCGATTCGCTGCCGGCCAGCGCCATCGCTGTCTCGATGGAAACGATCTCTGCCGCTTTCGCCTTGCGCAGTGCGCCGATCAAAGCGGTATCGAGGATGGCCCCGCGTTGGTGGCTGCGCGCATCGCGATCGGCATCGTCAAGGATGCCGCTCATCCACAGATTGGCTGGCGCACCGTTCAGGTCGGCGATGCCGTCGAGCCGCGCAGCGTGGCGCCTGGCGTTCGCGCGATCGCGCTCGATCACCTCCTGCAGGCCGGCATCGGACGCCGTTTCCGCCAGCGGTAGCAGTCGGTCGATCAGCAACTGCTTGCCCGCGCGAAGGTCCTGGAGGGCAACGTGAAGCAAGGCGGCGCGCGATGCGGTAAGCGACATCCTCACTTAGCGCATGCGTCGCCGCCGGGTTCCCATGCTTCAGCCGGCGTCGGGCGCGACCGCCTTTGTCACGTCCTTCGGCTGCTCCGCGGTGACACGGATGTTCAGCTCGCGCAGCTGCTTCGCCGTGGCGAAGTTCGGCGCGCCCATCATCAGGTCCTCCGCCTTCTGCGTCATCGGGAAGACGATCACTTCGCGAATGTTCGGCTCATCGGCGAGCAGCATGACGATCCGGTCGATGCCCGGCGCGGAACCGCCGTGCGGCGGAGCGCCGAACTTGAACGCGTTGATCATGCCGGCAAAATTGGTGTCCACGTCCTGCTGGCTGTAGCCGGCAATTTCGAACGCCTTGTACATGATCTCCGGCCGATGGTTCCGGATCGCGCCCGAAGACAGCTCGATGCCGTTGCACACGATGTCATATTGGTAGGCGAGGATATCCAGCGGATCCTTGGTCTCCAGCGCCTCCAGCTCGCCCTGCGGCATGCTGAAGGGATTGTGACTGAAGTCGACCTTCTTGGCGTCCTCGTCATATTCGAACATCGGGAAGTCGACAATCCAGCAGAACTCGAACCGGCTCTTGTCGATCAGATCCAGCTGCTCCGCGACCCGGGTCCGGGCAAGCCCGGCCAGCTTGGCAGCCTGCGCTTCCTTGCCCGCTGCGAAGAACACACCGTCGTCAGGCCCCAGCCCCAGCGCCTCGGCCAGCTCACGCATGCCGATATCGCCATGGTTCTTGGCGATCGGGCCGCCGAATTCGCCGCCCTTGCGGGTGGCATAGCCAAGGCCGGCGAAGCCTTCGGACTGCGCCCAGGCGTTCATGTCGTCGAAGAACTTGCGGCTCTTGTCCGCCGTGTTCGGCGCTGGGATCGCGCGCACCACATCGCCAGCCTCGACGATCGAGGCGAAGCGGCCGAAGCCCGATCCCGAGAAGAAGCCGCTGACGTCCTGGATCACCAGCGGGTTGCGCAGGTCCGGTTTGTCGTTGCCGTATTTCAGCATCGATTCGCGATACGGGATGCGCTTGAACGGCAGCGGCGACACTGTGCGGCCCTTGCCCTGCCAGTTGGCGAACTCCTCGAACACGCCGTGCAGCACGGGCTCGATCGCGGCGAACACGTCCTCCTGCGTGACATAGCTCATCTCGAAGTCGAGCTGGTAGAATTCACCGGGGGAGCGGTCGGCGCGCGCGTCCTCGTCGCGGAAGCACGGCGCGATCTGGAAATAACGGTCGAAACCGGCAACCATCAGCAGCTGCTTGAACATCTGCGGCGCCTGCGGGAGAGCGTAGAACTTGCCCGGATGAACCCGGCTGGGCACCAGATAATCGCGCGCACCCTCCGGCGAGGAGGCGGTCAGGATCGGCGTCTGGAATTCGGTAAAGCCCTGGTCCACCATGCGGCGACGGATGGAAGCGATCACGCTGGAACGCAGCATGATGTTCGCGTGCAGCTTCTCGCGCCGCAGGTCCAGGAAGCGGTAGCGGAGGCGGATGTCCTCGGGATATTCCTGCTCGCCGGCGACCGGCATCGGCAGTTCCTGCGCCTGGCTCTGGATGGTCACGCCACGCGCAAACACTTCGATCTCGCCCGTCGCGAGGTTCGGGTTCACCGTCCCTTCGGCCCGCGCCTTCACCAGCCCGTCGATGGTGATGACCGATTCGACCCGCAGCCCTTCCAGGATCGGCAGCGCCGGCGAATCACTGTCTGCCACGATCTGCGTGATGCCGTAATGATCGCGAAGATCGACGAACAGCACGCCGCCGTGATCGCGCTTGCGATGGATCCATCCCGACAGGCGAACCTCGGAACCGACCTCGGCGGCGGTGAGCGCGGCGCAAGTATGCGAACGATAGGCGTGCATCTATGTCATCTCATATGCACCACCCCGGCGGAGGGCCGGGGCCCAGGGTCGGGCCGTCCGTAGCTGGACCCCTTCTTGCGTCGGGGCGGTGAGGTTTTTGGATCGGCCGCCCCTCCCCTTCCATCCCCTCTTTGTCAACCCGCGCGCGTGGGTCTATGGGGCGCCGCTTATGCACGTTCACCCGCTCATCACCGACAGCGCCACTCTCGCCAACCTGTGCGCCCGTCTCGCCGACGCTCCTTTTGTGTGCGTCGATACCGAGTTCATGCGCGAGAACACGTACTGGCCGGAACTCTGCCTGATCCAGATCGCCGATACCGAGGAAGCGGCCGCGATCGATCCGAAAGCGCCCGATCTCGATCTGCAGCCGTTGCTCGACCTGCTCGTCAACAATGAGGAGGTGCTGAAGGTCTTCCACGCTGGTGGCCAGGACATCGAGATCATCTACAATCTCACGGGCAAGACGCCGCATCCCATGTTCGACACGCAGGTCGCCGCCATGGCGCTCGGCCAGGGGGAGCAGATCGGCTATTCCAACCTTGTGGATAGCTGGCTCGGCATTCAGGTCGACAAGGGTGCCCGCTTCACCGACTGGTCGCGCCGCCCGCTTGATCAGCGGCAGGTCGATTACGCCATCGGGGATGTGACCCATCTGTCAAAGATCTTCCCGCGCATGCTGGAGCGCCTGAAGAAGACCGGACGGGGGCAATGGCTGGATCAGGAAATGGAGCGGATCTCCGATCCCGCCAATTACGCCAATGACCCCGATCTCGCCTGGAAGCGGGTGCGCATCTCCGGGCGCCGGCCTGACGTGCTGGGGCGTCTAAAGGCGATCGCCCGCTGGCGCGAGGTGGAGGCGCGGGCGAAGGATCTGCCGCGCGGCCGCATCGTGAAGGACGAAACGCTCGCCGATCTGGCCGGGCATCCCCCGCGCAAGCAGGTGGATCTCGCCAAGGTGCGCGGCCTCTCCGCCACCTGGGCGTCGAACGACATTGGCAAGCGCCTGCTGGCGGCGATTGAGGCAGCACAGCCCCTTTCCGCCGATGAGATGCCGCCGCGCGAGGACCGCAAGCCGGGGCTCGGCAAGGATGGCGCTCTGGTTGCCGATCTCCTGAAGCTGCTGCTCAAGATCCGCGCGCGCGACATCGACGTCGCACCGCGCCTGCTCGCCCGCAGCGAGGAGCTGGAGGCGCTGGCAGCCGGGCAGCGCGATCAGCTTGCAATCCTGCAAGGCTGGCGTTTCGATCAATTCGGGCGCGACGCGCTCGATCTGGTAGAAGGCCGGCTCGGCTTTGCGGTGGTCGGCGGGAAGCTTAAGATGACACGGACGGAGGATGTGGCATGAAGGCGATACTGGCTGCTGCCGTGGCACTGGCGGGCTGCACCGCCGCCGATCAGGCACCGCCGGCGGAAAACCTCCCCGCCGCGTGCAACGCTGCCACGGTGCAGGATCTCATCGGCAAGCCGCTGGCGGCTCATGAGGCGGAGGCGAAGCAGCGTGCCGGCGCACGCGTTGTTCGCAGCTACCCTAGCGGGTCGGCGCTCACGATGGATTTCCGGCCCGATCGCCTGAACATCGAAACCGACACGGCGGGCGCTATCGTCAAGCTGTCCTGCGGCTGACAGGCGCTGGCGACTGGTCCTGTCGGCGCCCGATGCGCACCGGCAGGCCCAATGCGGCGCCCAGTGCCTTCAGGCGCTTCTCGACTGCCTCGCCGCTGAGCGCGAGATCGCCGTCCTCGAACATCAGTTCGACGCCGCCGACGGTGCGACAAATACCTGTCCGATGGAGCGGCCCGGCAACCCCGCCGGAAAGCCGCTGCGCCAGCCGAATGGCCAAGCCCCAGGCCGTGGCCGTGGCGATGTCCTGTGGTCCAGCCAGCAGCGGGATTGGCGCGGGATAGGGCGGCTGCGCCCCTAGGCTCGCAGCGAGCGCGGCGGCCATCATCGCTCGCCCGCGCGCATCGATTCCGACCCAATTGCCATGCAGGGCTGTCTCGATCCCCAGTTCCACCCGGAACTCCGGATTGGCGCGCCAGCTCGTATCGGCGAGCAGGCAGGCGGCGTGGCGCAGCCGCGAATTGCGTTCCGGTTCTCCGTCGAACAAGGGGGCGATCCAGCGGTTCAGCAGATCCCCGTGTTCGGCGAAGCGGCCGAGTTGTCGCCCTTCGTCGCGCGCTGCGACGACAAGCGGATCCAGCGCTGCTTCGGCAGGGGACAGCCGCTCGTACAGCAGCCCTTCGCGCAGGCCGAAGGCGGACACGATCGTTCCGGAACAGCCAAGGACCGGCAGGATCGCGCCCAGCAGGTCGGCGGCAGCGCACAAGGTTGGGACACGCCCGGTGGACAGGTTCGGCACCGCTTTGAACCATGCCTTGTCCGCCGTCGGCAGCTTGCGGCGCAGCAGATCAACCCGTGAAATCGGCATGGCATAGCCATGAAGCACCGGCAGCGGATAATGGCGGTCGTGGATGTCGACCCGCGCCAGCGATCGCCAAGATCCACCAACGAGATAAAGCGGCTTCCCCCTGCCAACGCCGGACCAGCCGGCCTCATCCAGGATCCGTTCCACCCGGCGTGCGAAACCGCTTTTGCTGCGCAGTTCCTCGAGGCGAAGAACGCCCAAGGGGAAGGACACGTGCTCGTGAACCCGGCCTTCTGCGATTCGGACCAGCTCCAAGCTGCCGCCGCCCAGATCGCCGACGATGCCGTCCGCTTCGGGGATGGCGGATAGCACGCCCAGCCCGGCTGCCCGAGCTTCCTGCGCACCGGACAAGAGCTCGACGGAAAGCCCCAGCGTCTCTGCCATTCTGATCAGATCGGCGCCGTTCGCGGCATCGCGCACCGCCGCCGTGGCAACCGTTCGCACGTCATCGCAGTCCATCTCGCGAATTAGCGCGCCGAACCGCCGGAGCGCGGCGCTGGCCATCTCCATCGCCTCGCTGTCGATCGTGCCAGCCCCGGCAAGGCTCCGGCCTAGTCCGGCCAGCACTTTCTCGTTGAACAGGATGGCGGGCAGCCGCGGTGGCCCCTGGTAAACGACCAGCCGGATCGAATTGGATCCGATATCAACGATGGCGGTCCGCTTTCCCTCCACTCGATCAGCCTCGCAGCGACAATTTCGGCACGGCCCCGCCTTCGCCCAATGCCGCGCCGCGGCCGGAAAGCGACGGATTGGTCATAAAGTAACGATGCAGGTTGAACGGCTTGTCGCCCGGCGGCGTGCGCATGTAGCTACCATCGGCATAGAGGTCCCAGCTCTGCTCGGTGTCGATGAGATTGGCGAGCATCACTTGATCCAGCACTTGGTCATGAACGGTCCCGCTTTCCAGCGGCAGCATATATTCGACCCGACGGTCGAAGTTGCGCGGCATCCAATCCGCCGACGAAATATAGATATGGGCATCATCGTTGGGCAAAGGCGCGCCGTTGCCGAACACGGCGATCCGGCTGTGCTCCAGGAAACGCCCGACGATCGATTTCACCCGGATATTCTCCGACAGGCCGGGAATGCGCGGGCGCAGGCAGCAAATGCCACGGATCACCAGATCGATCTGAACGCCGGCGCCGCTCGCCTCGTACAGTTTCTCGATGATCGCCGGATCGACGAGGCTGTTCATCTTGGCCCAGATCGTAGCCGGCCGCCCCGCGCGCGCATGCTGGATCTCCGCCTCGATCTCTTCGATCAGGCGGGTACGCAGTGATCGCGGAGATAGGACCAGGCGCTCCATGTCCTCCGGCTCGACATAGCCGGTGATGTAATTGAACATCCGCGATGCATCTCTGCCGGTGGCAGGATTGGCCGTGAAGAAGCTGAGATCGGTATAGATCTTGGCCGTGATCGGGTGATAATTTCCCGTCCCGAAGTGGCAATAGGTACGAAACTGACCCGCTTCGCGCCGCACCACCATGGAAACCTTGGCGTGCGTCTTCCAGTCGATAAAGCCGTAGACCACCTGGACACCAGCGCGCTCGAGCGCCGAGGCCCAGAGCAGGTTCTGCTCCTCATCGAAACGCGCTTTCAGCTCGACCACCGCCGTCACCGACTTGCCCGCCTCCGCGGCCTGGATCAGCGCGTTGATAACGGCCGACTGCTTGCCCGCGCGGTACAGCGTCTGCTTGATCGCGACCACGTCCGGATCGTTGGCCGCCTGCTTCAGGAAGGCGAGCACCACGTCGAACGTTTCGTACGGGTGGTGGACGATGATGTCCTTGGCACTGATCGCGGCGAAGCAATCGCCGCCAAACTCCCGGATCCGCTCGGGGAAGCGCGGCGTGAACGGCACGAACTTAAGGTCAGGCCGGTCCTCCTCGACGATCTGGTCCAGATCACCAATCCCAAGGAACGATCCGCTTTCGCTGACCAGCGCCTGTTCGCCAAGCTCGTCGCGCAGCACCTTGGCGAGCGAGGCTGGCATCCCGTTTTCCAGCTCCAGCCGGATCACCCGCCCGCGCCGCCGCCGCTTGATGGCGTTGGCGAAATATCGAACCAGATCCTCGGCTTCTTCCTCGATCTCGATGTCGCTGTCGCGCAGCACGCGAAACTCCGCAGCGCCCTCCACCCGATAGCCGGGGAAGAGGACAGAGGAGAAACGCTTGATGATCGATTCCACCGCCACGTATCGCGCGGTCGCGCCCGGCAGTCGGACGAAACGGGACATGCCGTTGGGAACCATGACCAGTTCGCGGATCGGCTCGTCATCCGATATCCGGATGAGGTCGAACATCACGGCGAGGCCCTTGTTCGGCATGAAGGGGAACGGGTGGGCGGGATCGAGCGCCTGCGGCGTGATCACCGGAAAGATCTGCTCCTGGAAGTGCGTGCCGAGCCAGGCCACTTCATCGCGCGAGAGAACCGCGTCGATCTTGCTCGACCCCAGCACCTGAATGCCGGTGTCGCTCAGCGCATGGCGGATCTCCCGCCACACCGTCTCCTGATCGGCAAGCAGCGCGTCGGCCTCCGCCGTGATCGCGCCGAGTTGCTGCGTAGGGGTCAGGCCATCTGCCGAACGCGCTTCCACCTCCAGCAGTTGCTGGCCCTTCAGCCCCGCCACGCGAACCATGAAGAATTCGTCCAGGTTCGATCCGGAGATCGACAGGAACCGCAGCCGTTCAAGCAACGGATGCGCGGGATTGCGCGCCTCCTCCAGCACACGGCGATTGAACGCGAGCCAGGACATTTCGCGATTAAAATACCGATCCCCGCCCCGCTCCTCGAAGGGATCGTCATCAGAGTCGAGACGAGCTTGGCGGACGGATCGGTTCATCATGGCTCCGGCGATGTCGTGATCAACGCAGCTTGTGCGAGCGTCGTTCTGGCCAGAGGAATGGACAGCCGCTTGCGACGTTCCATCACCTCCTGATCGAGCGCATCGACGCATCGTATGACGGCAACATGACTCCGTTCGATCCGTGCCACCAGCCACTCGATCAGATCCGGCCGCGCGTCCAGGCTCCGGCGGCCGAATTCACGCTCCAGCAAAGCGTGCATCAAGGGATCGTCTGGGGGGCCAATCTCCGCCAGCGGCGTCGCTGAAAGACGCGACCGCAGATCCGGCAGCGCAACGTCCCAGGCTGGCGGTGCCATGTCGGCTACGAGCAGGAGCGGCCGGCGCTCCACCTGTGCCCGGTTCCAGGCATGGAACAGCTCGTCCTCCGGCCGGCTGGATGCATCATCGATGATCGTGCCCCCGCTCTTGGCGGCGAAGATACGCGCAAGCAGGCTCCTCCCCGACTTTCGCGGTCCAACAAGCAGCGATGTCATGACCGGCCAGGTCGCCCAGCGGTCAAGTGCCTGCACGGCGCGTTCGTTGGATGGGGAAACCAGAAATTCGTCGTCGCGCGGATCTGCGGGCCATACCAGGGGCAGCGCGATCTGGCTCATCGTTGGGCCATCATCCGGCCGTTGCATTGTCAGGCGTGAGTTCCGGCGGCAGCAGGCGCGGTGCGCGGCGGATGCGGATCGTCGTGCCGGATCCGAACACTTGCCAGCCCCTCGCCTCCAGCGCGGCCTTCAGTGCCTCAGGCGGGCCCGCAAAGCTGACGGTCATCACGGAAACGCCGCCAAGCGCAAGGCTGCTGGTCGTGGCAGAGGAAACACCGGGCACCGCGCGCAGCGCCGCTTCACCGGCGGTGACGGCGGGCACCCCTGGCGTGTCGAACTGGACGGCGATCGACACCACCGGCAGCACCGGCGCGTCCGTCACCAGCGTTTCACCCGCCTCGTCATCCTCGACTGGCACTTCGCTGGACGGAACATAGGACAGGCCAGGATCGCTGCGCAGATATCCCGCGCGCAATCCCGCCTGATAAGCCTCGTCCAGCCGCTTCACGCCGGCGTCCAGCAGCGCGGGAACACCCGCGACACTGCCCACCCGCAGCGTGAACTGCGAAAGCAGCCGGTTGTCCGGTCCCTGCCGCGCCTGGAACACGCCGATCACCGGCCCACCGGGCCATTGGCGATACAGCTTCACGGTCGGCATCAGCACGTCCGAGCCGCCATATTGGTCGATCACGGTGCGCCACCAGCCGCGCCCGGGCCGCTGCGTCTGTCCGAAGTTCAGCAGCAGCGGATCGGGGCCGCTGCCGGTCGGCCGGATATAGTCGATCGCGCTGCCGCCGGTTCGGTAACGAGCCCAGGCTTCCTGCCACAGCGTCCGTTGCTCGAACCCGGTCGCCACGCCGCCCGACCAGACGATCGGGATCACCACCATCGGCGGCGAGCGCATCACATAATTGGAAATGCCCAGGATCGCCCCGGCGCGATTGCGATCGAACAATATGCCGAGCCGCGCGACATAGCGCTTCGGGCCGATCTGCTCATTTTCCACCACGATGCCGCTGACGAGCGAATCGAGCGTCGAATCGGGCACCAGGCCCTTGCCCGCTCCCAGCCGCTTGGAAAGTTCCAGCCACGCCTTGCGCTGCGCCACGCGCCAGCCGCCCAGCCGCGCACTGTCGGCGTCCTTGGCGGCGACATCGACGCGCACGCCCGAAACTTCATAGTCGCTGGAGCTATCTACCGGCGCCACGCCCCGGCCACTGCCCTCGATCTGGGCGATGCTGACACCCGTACCGAGCACAAGCGCCACGGCGGCAGGAACGAGGAACAAGGGCTTCAGGCGCATAAGCTGGCGTCTTTTGGCGAAGCAGGCGTGGAAATCCAAGCGCGTTGTGGCTAGTCGGCACGACATGAGCGGAAGCGGGTACACTTACGAGCAGGCCGGCGTGTCGATCGCGGCGGGCAATGCATTGGTGCGGGCGATCGCACCGCTGGCGCGGGCAACGCGGCGCAAGGGGGCGGATGCCGACCTTGGCGGCTTTGGCGGCTTCTTCGATCTGAAGGCGGCGGGGTTCACCGATCCCCTCCTGGTCGCCGCCAATGATGGCGTCGGCACCAAGCTGAAGCTGGCGATCGAACACAATCGGCACGATGGCGTCGGCATCGATCTCGTCGCCATGTGCGCCAACGATCTCATTGTTCAAGGCGCTGAGCCGTTGTTTTTCCTCGACTATTACGCTTCGGGGAAGCTGGATGCGGCCGTTGCCGAACGCGTGATCGCGTCCATTGCGGAGGGGTGCCGAATTGCCGGATGCGCCCTTATCGGCGGTGAAACGGCAGAAATGCCGGGCATGTATGCCGATGGTGATTATGATCTCGCCGGCTTCTGCGTCGGCGCGGTCGAACGTGATCAGGTACTGACCGGAACCGAGATTCGCGAAGGCGACGTGCTTCTCGGCCTCGCCTCTTCGGGCGTGCACTCGAACGGCTTTTCGCTCGTTCGCCGACTCGCCGCGGACAAGGGTTGGAAGCTGGACCGTCCGGCCCTGTTCGATTCCGACGTGCTGCTGATCGAGGCGCTGATGGCGCCGACTCGCATTTACGTGAAGAGCCTTCTGCCGCTGGTCTCCGCCGGCCGCATCAAAGGGCTTGCACACATCACCGGCGGGGGCCTGCTCGAAAACATTCCGCGCGTATTGCCGGCCGGCGCCCATGCCCGCGTCGACGCGGATGCCTGGTCGCAGCCGCGGCTCATGGCCTTCCTTCAGGCCCAGGGCGCCATCGAGCCGGAGGAAATGGCGCGTACCTTCAATTGCGGCATCGGCATGGTTGTGGTCGTCACAGCCGATCAGGCTGATAGCGTCGCCGCCGATCTCGAATCCGCCGGGGAGCAGGTTTTCCGCATTGGCGCGATCGAGTCGGGCGAACTCGGCTGCACCGTCACCGGCTCGGCCGAAACATGGAGCGCGCGGGCACCCTGGACCGCGACGCATCACGCATGACAGCCAGAATCGGCGTGCTGATCTCCGGACGGGGATCGAACATGCAGGCGCTCGTCGCTCACGCGGGCGCGGCTTACGAGGTGGTCGTCGTCGCGTCGGATCGACCCACCGCGCCGGGGCTCGGCTGGGCACTGGAGCACGGCATCCCCACCTTCGTTCTGTCTCCCAAGGAGGTCGGCAAGGCGACGTACGAAGCCGCGCTGGATGCCGCCCTTCGCGCCGCCGGGGCCGAATATCTGGCGCTTGCCGGCTATATGCGCCTTCTGTCGGACGAATTCGTCGGCCGCTGGCGCAATCGTATCGTCAATATCCATCCCTCCCTGCTGCCGAAGTACAAGGGGCTCGATACCCATGCACGCGCCATTGCGGCCGGGGATAGGGTTGCCGGCTGCTCGGTGCACCTCGTCACGGAGGAACTGGATGGCGGCGAGGTGCTTGGCCAGGCGGAGGTACCGATCCTCCCGGACGATACGGCCGATACGCTTGCGGCTCGCGTGCTGGCCGAGGAACATCGCCTTTACCCACGCGTCCTGTCCGAATGGCTGAGCCAGTAGAAGCCGTCGAGCAGACGCTAGGGAAGGTGCGCGCGATCGCGCTTGCCCTGCCAGAAGCGGCCGAGCGCTTGTCGCACGGCGCGCCGGGCTTTCACATCGAAAACGGTAAGTTCTTCGCCTATTTCTCGCACGATCATCATGGCAATGGCGAGACAGCGGTTCTGGTGAAGACCACCGGAACGGAAGAACAAGGCATGCTGATCGAGGCGGATCCCGACCTCTACTACAAGCCGCCTTATCTCGGGCCGTCGGGCTGGATCGCGATCCGTGTCGCTGCGCAGGACACCGATTGGGACCATGTGGCAGACCGTATCGCCGCAAGCTGGGAAATGGTGGCGCCGCGCCGTTTGCTGGAGATGGGTGGACGATGAGCGACTCGCCCGGGGCGGAAAGGCGTCGCCGGCGCTGGGTGACGCTGCCCGAGATGGTGGCCGTGCTGGGGCTCGTCATCGGCGCCCTCACCCTTGGCCTGAACTGGAGTGAAAAGCGCGACGCGGCGCAGGAGAAGGCCGCCGCCAGCGCCGCGGCCGGCGCTGCCAAGGTCCGGCTCAGCCTGGACGCGGATCTTGCGCGCGGCGGCAAGGAGATCCGGCTTTCGGACGCGCGCCACGAGCTGATCGATACTGCCGTCGACTTCCCGGCCGCCCTCCGCATCGAGCGGCAGACCCCCGCAACCGCGCGCATCGACAAGGTCTGGTTTGACCGCGCCGTTCTGGCCGCCACCGACGGCGGCGCTGACGAACGCGAAGGCCGCCTGCCCGTCCTTGTCACCGCCCGTTACATGGTCGGCGATACGCCGCGTGAGGGCCATGCCGTTGTCGAAATTATCTGGCGGACACAGGGGCGTCTCGTTGGCGGTCGCAGCCTTGAGATCGAGGCCGTGCGGGTGCGCGAAACGGGTGGTGACCGCAAGCGCATCGACGCGCTCTGGACGGCCGAGATGAAGCGTCAGAGCGCGCGGGCGTAGATCACGTCGTCGTACCAGCCCGCGCCGACATTGAAGCGCCGCGTTCCGGCAAGAATGAACCCTTCCCGCTCGTAGAAGCTGCGCGCCCGGACATTGGTGCCAAGCACACCCAGCAGGACCCGTTTCGCGCCAAGCGCCGCCGCGTCGTCCAGCGCGAGCGCCATCAGCCTGTGGCCCAGCCCGGTGCCGCGCGTCAGGGATAGCGTGTAGATCCGGCGCAGCTCTACGTCGCCGGGGAGCGGATCAATCGGGAGATCCGGTGTGGTGATCAGCGAGTAGCCGACCGGCGCGAGGCCGTCGGGATGTTCCGCCACCGTCACCACGCTTGCCGGATCATCGGCCCAGACAGCGAATTTCTCCGCCGCACTGTTGCGCGCGCAATGCGCCACGATGTCCTCGCCGGGCAGAATGCCGGCAAACGTTTCAAGAAAGCTGGCGGCGGCAACCATCGCCACCGCCGGCGCATCCGCCGCTGTGGCACGGCGCAGCCGCCAGTCTTGCATCATCGGATCAGCCGACGATCTCTTCGGGCTTGAAGAAATAGGCGATTTCGATCGCTGCATTCTCGTCCGAATCCGACCCGTGCACCGAATTTGCCTCGATCGACTCGGCCAGCTCCTTGCGGATCGTGCCGGGCGCTGCGTTCTCGGGGTTGGTCGCGCCCATGATGTCGCGGTTGCGCTGCACGGCATTCTCGCCTTCCAGCACCTGCACGACCACCGGGCCGGAGATCATGAACGACACCAGATCGTTGAAGAACGGGCGCTCCTTGTGGACGGCGTAGAAGCCCTCGGCCTGCTCCTTGGTCATCTGGATGCGCTTGGAGGCGACGACGCGCAGGCCAGCTTCCTCCAGCATCTTGGTGACGGCGCCCGTCAGGTTGCGGCGGGTGGCATCGGGCTTGATGATCGAAAAGGTACGGTTGGCGGCCATGATGGTCGCTTGCTCCTGTGTTGGGGATGCTGGAAACTGCCGGGCCGTTAGCTGGGGGAAGAGGGAAGCGCAACTGCCCGGCGGCCGCGGCTCAGGCGGCCTGTTCCCAGCGCCCGGCCTCATTCTGTTTCCAATAGCGGCGCTCCACCCCCTCACGCCCGGCCAGCGCCTTCCACGCGGCGCGCGCCGCGGTGATCCGTTCTTCGTCGAAGAAGTGGAAGACGCGATCGAACGTCAGTGCCTCGTCGCGCCATTCGCCGTCGATCAGCGCGATGTGCCGCGCGGCATTGGCCGCGTTCACGTCGGCGGCGATCAGGATCGGCTGCGCGGCATCGTCGCCCGCGCCGGTGCAGGCATGCGGCAGGAAACTCTCGGGCGCATATTCCCACAACAGCCGGTCGACCGCCGCGCGCTGCCGCTCGTCAGCCCCCACGATCAGCAGTCGCTCGCCGCCGGCGAGCACGCGTTCCGCAATCCGCGGCAACGCGCGCTCGATCGGCATTTGCGTCAGGTGATAGAAATCGACCTGCATCAGCCTTCGAAGTTGCTGGCGACAAAGGCGTTGAGCAGTCGCACGCCATAGCCGGTCGCGCCCTTGCCCCACGTCGGACCGTCCTTCTCGGACCAGACGGTGCCCGCAATGTCGAGATGCGCCCAGCGGACCTCCTCTTCCACGAAGCGCTTGATGAATTGCGCCGCGGTGATCGATCCGCCGCCGCGCGGGCCGACGTTCTTCATGTCCGCGATGGGGCTGTCGATCAGCTTGTCGTAGGCGGCGCCGAGCGGGAACCGCCACAATTGGTCGCCGCTCGCCTTTGCGGCGGCAAGGAGCTGCTCTGCAAGACCATCGTCGTTGGCGAACAGGCCAGCCTGCTCATTGCCCAGGCTGATGATCATGGCGCCGGTCAGCGTGGCGAGGTCGACGATCGTCTTCACCTTGTGCGTCCGCTGCACCCAGGTCACGCAGTCGCACAGCACCAGCCGGCCTTCCGCGTCGGTGTTGATCACCTCCACCGTCTGCCCCGACATGGATGTTACCACGTCACCAGGGCGCTGGGCGTTGCCGTCCGGCATGTTCTCGACCAGGCCCATCACGCCGATCACGTTTGCCTTCGCCTTGCGCAGCGCCAGCGTCTTCATCGCCCCGGCGACAGCACCGGCGCCGCCCATGTCCCACTTCATGTCTTCCATGCCGGCGGCCGGCTTGATCGAGATCCCGCCCGTGTCGAACGTCACGCCCTTGCCGACCAGTGCGAGTGCGGGATCACCCTCCCCGGCGCCGTTCCAGCGCAGCGCGAGGATGCGGGGTGCGCGGCGCGATCCCTGCGCCACGCCGAGCAGCGCGCCCATGCCAAGGTCGCGCATCGCCGGCTCGTCCAGCACCGTCACTTCAAGGCCGAGGCCTTCGGTTTCCTTGGTGACGATCTCCACGAAGCTTTCCGGATAAAGGACGTTCGGCGGCAGCGTCACCAGCGTCTTGGTCAGCGCCAGGCCCTGCGTCACTGCGTCGCGCGTCGCCCATTCGGCATCCGTCCCATCCGGCGCACCGACGATGGTCACTTGGGCGAGCGACGGCTTCGCCTCGTCGGACAGCTTGGTGCGATAAACGTCATAGCGCCACGCCCGCTGCGCAGCCGCAGCACCAAGCCGGGCCGCGGCGGTCGCGCTCGCCCCGGCACCCGACAGGTCAACCACTGCGCTGGTCACGCCGGAGGTCAGCAGCCGCGCGGTCAGTGCGCCGCCGGCCCGTTCATAGCTCGCGTCGTCACCTTCGCCGACACCCAGGAGGATGATGCGGCTGGCGCCCGCTCCCGCCTGAACATAGGCCTCCGCCACGCTCCCGGCCTCGCCGGTGAAGCGCTGCCCGGCGGCGGCGGCGGCAACGATCGCCCGCGCCGATTCGTCCAGCCCCGCGGGCGCAATCGATCCGGCGCCCGCCTTGGTGACCGGCAGCGCAAGTACTGGCGCATCGGCCGGACGATCGGCGGCAAAGGTTACATTCATGATTGTTCCTCTTGTTTTGTCCTGCAGATAGGCATTCCGCCGCCAGTGGCAAAGCGTTGCGCCTCGCGCTTTCGATGGATAGGGCCGATGGCTGACGCGCCTTGAGGCGGCGAAAAGGGGTTCAAGCTTTGCGGGTAAGCGAGTGACGCGTCTCGACCTTCTGGCCAGTTGCGCGTTGACGGCGGCGTTCCTGTGCGGGCTATCGGGCACGGCCGCCGCGCAGGATCTTCAGGACCGGCCGGTGCCGCCGCCCGCCCCCGAAGTCGCGGCGGATCCGGCGCCCGGCACGGTCGCCGACGACCAGGTGAACTTCAACGCCGGTACGCTGGAATATGATTATGAAGGCGATGTCGTCACCGCCACGGACGAAGTCCGCATGTTCCGCGCGGGGCAGCGGTTGCGCGCCGACAAGGTCGTTTGGGATCGCAAGACCGGCAAGGTCGTCGCGACCGGCAACATCGCGGTCACCAGTCCGGAAGGCGATACCGCATACGGCGATTCGATCGAGCTCACTGATTCGCTGAAGGACGGGCTGGTGGACAACATGCTCGTCGTGCTGGAGCGCGGCGGTCGGTTGGCGGCGGACCGCGGCACTCGCTTCGAAGACGGCACCATTTCGCTGGATCGCGCCGCCTACACCGCTTGCTCGGTGGTGGACTCCGACGGCTGCCCCAAGGAGCCGACGTGGAAGGTAACGGCCGTCAAGGTTACGTACCGCCCCGATCGTGAGCGCGTCTACTACACGGGCGGACAGGTTCATCTGTTTGGCCTGCCCTCGATCCCGCTGCCGAAATTCTCGCACCCGATCGGCGAAGGCACCGCCAGTGGCCTGCTGACCCCGAACGTCAGCTATGATCGCGTGAACGGATTCGAGGTCGCAACGCCCTACCTCTTCCGGCTCGCACCCAATCGCAAGCTGACCGTTACGCCGCACGTCTATTCCGATGTGCTTCCGATGCTCGAGGCCAATTACGAGCATCTGAACGAACTCGGCGCCTTCAGCATCACCGGCTACGGCACGGTGAGCCGCCGCAGCGATGATCTGTCCAGCGGGTTCACCTCGACAACCGAACAGGCGTTCCGCGGCTACTTGGACGGGGTCGGGCGATTTCAGCTGGATGAGAACTGGAGCCTCTCCGGCTCGCTGCGGCTCGCCACCGATCGAACCTTCCTGCGCCGCTATGACATTTCCAAGGCCGATCGCCTGCGAACCACCGTCGCGTTGGAGCGGATCGATCGGGACAGCTATTTCTCTCTCGCCGGCTGGGCCACGCAGACCCTGCGCGTGGGTGAGCGGCAGGGATTTCAGCCGATCGCGCTGCCCGAGCTCGACTATCGCCGTCGCACCACCGAAGACCTGCTGGGCGGTACCGTCCAATTTCAGTTGAACACGCTCGCGCTCGGTCGAAAGGCCGGACAGGACACGCAGCGCGCCTTTGCCAGCGCCCGATGGGATCTGCGCCGGCTGACCAACTGGGGACAGGAAGTCACCTTCACGGCCTTCGCGCGCGCCGATGCCTATAACACCAACGATACTGCCGCGACCGAGATCACCAGCTATCGCGGGGTCGAGGGCTTTCAGTCGCGCGCCATCGGGTCCGTGGCGGTCGACGTGCGCTGGCCGTTCGTCGGCGCGCTGATGGGCGGGACGCAACGGATCACGCCGCGATTGCAGATCGTCGCCTCGCCGAAGATCGAGAACCTCGATCTGCCAAACGAGGATGCGCGCGCGATCGACCTTGAGGATTCGAACCTCTTCGCGCTGAACCGCTTCGCCGGTTATGATCGTTGGGAGGATTCCTCGCGGGCAACCTACGGCATCGAATATGATCTCGATCTGCCTGGGTTCAGCCTCTCGGCCAATATCGGCCAAAGCTACCGTCTGGATAATCGGGCAACGATCCTTCCGTCGGGCACCGGGCTCAGCGATCGGTTCTCCGATATCGTCGGCCGCACCACGCTGCGCTTCCGCGACTTCGTATCGCTGACGCATCGTTACCGGCTCGACAAGGATGGGCTGGCCGTCCGCCGCAACGAAGTCGACGCCACCGTCGGATCGCGCGATACCTATCTTCTGGTCGGCTATCTTCGCCTGAACCGAGACATCGTGGATCTGGAGGATCTGCAGGATCGGGAGGAAATCCGGGTCGGCGGACGCGTGCAGTTTGCCCGCTTCTGGTCGGCTTTCGCGTCGGGCCTCATTGATCTTACCGATCGCACCGATGACGTTTTCTCGCTGGCCGACGGCTTTGATCCGATCCGCCATCGTCTCGGCGTCCAATATGAGGACGATTGCCTCACGCTCGGTGTCACCTGGCGCCAGGATTACCGGACCACCGGCGACGCCCGGCGCGGCAGCAGCTATTTGTTGACGCTGGCCTTCAAGAACCTCGGGCGCTAAGCCTCGGTTCAGCTACAAGAATGCAGTGCCGGGCCGGCAGCAACGGCGCGCAAGATGGGATTCCTGAACGAGTGACGACGATGGGCAACAAGGCGCTGCGGTTCGGCCGCGTCGCGGGCATGGTGCTGGCGCTGGCCGCCGCGGGCGCAGCCACGGGGCAGCAGGCAGATCCGGCGACGGTGGCTGACCAGTCGCTGCCGGACAATACCGGGCTGAACATCCCCCAGAATCTGGAGATCTTCGGCACCGTCGACCCGAACGTGCGCAAGGCGACGGCGATCGTGAACGACAATGTGCTGACCCGCACGGATGTGGATCAGCGCGTGGCCCTGATCCTTGCCGCGAACAATGTTCAGTTGAAGGCCGAGGAGATCGATCGACTGCGCCTTCAGGTGCTGCGTCAGCTGATCGACGAGGTGCTTCAGATCCAGCAGGCGAAGACCGCTGAGATCACCATCACCGATGATGAGCTGAATCAGAGTCTCAACCGCATCGCCGGCAACTTCGGCCGTACCCCGGAACAGTTCCGCGTGTTCCTGCGTGAACAGGGCTCGTCCGAACGCTCCATCAAGCGCCAGATCGAAGGCGAGCTTGCATGGCAACGCTATCTGCGACGCCGGGTCGAGCCGTTCGTCAACGTCGGCGACGAAGAGGTGAAGGCGATCCTCGACCGGCTCGAGGCAGCCAAGGGGACGGACGAGTTTCACCTGAACGAAATCTATCTGTCCGCCACGCCGGATCGCACCGAAGAAGTCTATGGCGCGGCGCGTCAGTTGATTGGTGAGATCCAGAAGGGCCAGGCGCCGTTCGGCTATTTCGCCCGCAACTTTTCCGAAGCGTCGACGCGCGGCGTGAACGGCGATCTCGGCTGGGTCCGCGGGGCACAGCTCCCGGCGGAGCTGGCGGAAGCGGCCGGCCAGATGCAGGTCGGCCAGGTCGTCGGCCCGATTCCCGTGCCGGGCGGCTTCTCGATCCTTCACCTGGTGGACAAGCGCCAGGTGCTCACGGCCAACCCGCGCGACGCCCGTCTCAGCCTGAAGCAGATGACGATCAAGTTCCCGCGCGGCACTACCCAGGCGCAGGCGAGTCAGCGGACGGCCAGCTTCGCTTCCACGCTGACCAAGCTTCAGGGCTGCGGCTCGGTGGAAAAGGTCGCTGCCTCGATCAATGCCGAAGTGGTGCAGAACGATGCGATCCGCATTCGCGATCTGCCCGCACCGCTGCAGGACATCATGCTGAACCTCCAGGTCGGCCAGGCAACGCCGCCCTTCGGCAATCCGGACGAAGGGGTGCGCACCCTCGTCCTTTGCGGACGGGACGATACGGCATCGGCCCAGCTTCCCGGCTCGGAGCAGATCCAGAACCAGCTGGAGCAGCAGCGCGTCAACCTGCGTGCGCAGCAGGCCCTTCGTGACCTGCGTCGCGACGCCATCGTGGAGTATCGCTGAGATCTCGGTCGTGTCGCCTCTCGCTGTTTCCATGGGCGATCCGGCCGGCATCGGGCCGGAGGTGATCGCCAAGGCCTGGGCCGCGCGCAACGCCGCGGCGCTTCCCCCCTTCTTCGCCGTCGGCGACGTGCGCGCGATCGAGCGGGTGTGGAAGGGCCCGGTCGCCCCGATCACCGATCTGCGGGAGGTGGAAGGCGCGTTTGACGCGGCGCTCCCGGTCCTGACCGTGGAGGATGCCGGGGAGATCGTGCCCGGCCGCCCGGACGCTGACGGTGCGCGCTGCGCGCTTCATTCGCTGGAACTGGCAGTCGGGCTCGCGCGATCGGGCGCAGCCTCCGCCCTTGTGACCGGGCCGGTTTCCAAGGCGCAGCTCTACGGCATCGGCTTCAGCCATCCGGGGCAGACCGAATTCGTTGCCGAGCGCTTCGGTGTGTCGAAGGAAAATGCCGTCATGATGCTGGCCGGCCCGTCGCTGCGGGTGGTGCCGATGACGACGCACGTTCCTCTGGTGCAGGTCGCCTCGCTGCTGACGATCGAACTGGTGGTCGCCAAGGGCCGTGCCACCGCGCGGGGGCTGCGTCGCAATTTCGGCGTGGAGGAGCCGCGTCTCGCCTTTGCCGGCTTCAACCCGCACGCAGGCGAATCCGGCACGCTGGGCCGCGAAGAGATTGAGGTGCTTGAACCGGCCATCGCGCAGCTGCGGGGGGAAGGCATCAACGCCATGGGGCCGTTTGCCGCGGACACCATGTTCCATGATCGCGCGCGCGAACAATATGATGCGGCGCTCTGCTGCTATCACGATCAGGCACTGATCCCGCTCAAGGCGCTGCATTTCGATGAAGGCGTCAACATCACGCTCGGGCTGCCCGTCGTGCGGACCTCGCCGGATCACGGCACCGCCTTCACCCTTGCCGGACAGAACAGGGCGGAACCGGGCGCGACGATCGCCGCCATCGCCATGGCCGCCAAGGCTGCCGCGATGCGCGCCGCCTGTCCCAACCTGTGACGGATCTGCCGCCGCTGCGCGACGTGATCGCGCGGCATGGTCTCAGCGCCTCCAAGGCGCTGGGCCAGAACTTCCTCTTCGACGCGCAGCTTCTCGCCCGCATCGCCCGCATTCCTGGCGATCTGGACGGCGCGGAGGTGCTGGAGATCGGGCCCGGCCCCGGTGGCCTCACGCGGGCGCTGCTCGCGGCGGGGGCGAGCGTCACCGCGATCGAGCGGGACCGACGCTGCATCCCGGCGCTCGCTGAACTCGGCGAAGCGTATCCCGGCAAGTTAAAGGTGATCGAAGGCGACGCGCTGACGATCGATCCCCGCCCCCTGTTCGCCGGCAAGCCCCATATCGTTGCCAACCTCCCCTATAATGTCGGTACGGCGCTGCTGGTCGGCTGGTTGTCCGCGGAATGGCTGCCTTGGTGGCGATCGCTCACCTTGATGTTTCAACGTGAGGTGGCCGACCGGATCGTGGCGTCGCCCGGCACGGACGCTTACGGGCGCCTCGCGGTGCTGGCCCAATGGCGCAGCACGCCGCGCATCGCCATGCCCGTCCACCGCTCTGCCTTCACCCCGCCGCCAAAGGTGATGTCGGCAGTGGTGCATATCGAGCCGTCTGAAGCGCCATCCGGCGTCGCCCTGGCAAAGCTGGAGGCGCTTACCGCAGCCGCCTTTGGTCAGCGGCGCAAGATGCTGCGGCAAAGTCTGCGTGGCGTGCCCGGCGCATTGGCCGCGCTGGAGGCTGAGGGCATCGATCCCACCCGCCGGGCGGAAACGGTAAGCGTGCCGGAGTTCCTGGCCCTCGCGCGCCATCTCAGCACCTGACGACGCGCGCTACGCTGCCAAACAGTCGGTCTGAGTTTTTGCGATTGGGAGGCCGGCATGATCCCCCCGGTCCTCCGGCCTCCCGCTCGCCCGGCCACGCAGCCGCTACCGCTAGGTCGCTCCCTTCTCGACCCCGCGATCACCCGCACGGCGCGCCACATGACAGATGCGGAGCCGGCCCCCTTGCACAGCTCCGCATCATTTCCGTCGCAACGTCCCCCCGTTTTGGTCCGTCTCGACGTGTCGCGCCCTCAGAGGCATCGGCCTAATGCCTAGGGCGTGTACCGGGTGTTATCCGGGAAATACCCGGTAAGTCATCGCGGTACCGGGTATTTCCCTGCTTGGCCGTGATGCTCCCGCACGCCAACGACATGTTTCGCGTTTTCCGTGCTAGATGCAGGGTTTACGCTACCTGTTTGGGGGAAAGGACCGCGTTTCGGAAATCTATGGCCAGCGGCGCGCTCCATGACGATGAGGTACGCTCAGCCTCGCGGCGTCTCGTTTTGGCGCTTCCGCGGGGGCGTGCGCGCGATGTGGCGCTGCTGGCATTGTACGCGCTGGGCTTCGTTCTTACCCACAGGCTTGCCGCCGCCTGGGATGGTGACGGCTATTATTCGCTCTGGTTTCCGGCTGCCGGGGTGCGCTTCGCGCTCCTTTGGCGCGCCGGCGCGCGCCTCACCCTGCCCGTCGCCGCCGTGGAACTCGGCATGGATCTGCTCACCGGCGCGGTGGTGCTCACCCGTTCCGACTGGTTCATGCTCGTGTCCGCCGTGGTCCGGCCGGTATTTGCCTATGGCCTGATTGTCTTTGTCACCCGTCGCCTGCTGCGGGGGATGGAGAGCCGCGGCGTCATGTTTACGGCGCCAATGCCGTTCGCCGTGGCGGCTGTGTTGGCGCCGATCGCCGCATCGCTTGCGGCCATTCCACAGGCGCTGCTCCGCCCGGATCTGACCGGCATCACCGATTTCCGCGCCATGGTACTCTCGCTCAATGCCTTTGCCATTGGCGATCTGCTTGGCGTGCTCCTGGTTGCCCCGCCCCTGCTTTGGGTAGCGGATCACATCAGCGGGAAGAACCGCTTCACCATTCGTCATCGTAGCGCGCCCATCCTGATTGAAAGCGCGTCGGTGTTGGGGTTCGGTATCCTGCTCGGGGTCGGGCTCGCCTGGGTCGGGCTGGGGCTTCAGCCGGCGCCGGTGCTGGTGGCGATCGCCTGGGTTGGCCTTCGCCTCGGCCGGTTCGGTGCCTGGTGCGCGCTGCTCATCGTGGCGACCATTGTGCTGCCCTTCACGGCCACGGAAATGTCGACGGCCGCCCGCCTGAACCTTCACCTTGGCCTCGCTACTTTGGTGGTGACGGGGTATCTGGCCGGCAGTTTTTCCGATGCGCAGGCGCGTGCGCGCGAGGCCCTGGCCCGGCGTGACCGCCTGTTGTTCCAGGCCGAGCGGCTGAAGACGCTGCGCGCCATGTCGGTGGCGGTGATCCATGAGATTTCGCAGCCGCTCTCCACTCTCTCGATCGAGGCGCGTCACCTGCACGAATCGGCGGAGAACGCGCCGCCGGAAGTCGTCGCCACCGCTGCCCTGATCCATGCGAAGGCGACGCAATTGTCGGAGCTCGTGCGGCGTCTGCGCCGCTATGGCGGGCGCGCGGTTGATGAGCCGACGCCGCTGCCGGTCAGTGCATTGATGGACAGCGTCCTTGCACTGGCTCGTCCGGAGATCTCCGCGGCGGGCGTCGGTTTGGCAGTCGGCCGGGTTGACAGCAATCTGATCGTGCTCGGACAGGAAGTGGAACTCGCCCAGGCCATGATGAACCTGATCCGCAACGCCGCGCAGGCATGCGGAACGGGTGGCGAGGTAAGCCTGGTGGTGGAACAGGAAGGCGAAACCGTGCGCCTCTGCGTCGAGAATGGCTGCGCGCCAGGCCGTTCCTCCCAGCCGGGGATGGGCGTGGGCACGATGATCGCGCGCGCCATTGTCGAGGCGCATGGCGGCACGCTCGTCCGCGCCACGGAAAAGAACGGGCGGGTGCGCGCTACCATCACCCTCCCCTTGGTGGGGGAGCCGGCGTGAGCAAAGGTGATACCGTTTACGTCGTTGATGACGATCCCGATCTGGCGGCCAGCGTCGCGCGCCTCCTGCGGCGGCACGGTTATGCCGCCGAACCGATCCTTGATCCGATTGATCTGCTTCATGTCTATCTGGATGCGCCGGCGCACTGCATCGTCACTGATGTGATGATGGGGGATCTGGACGGCTTCGGGTTTGCCGATCGCGTTCGCGTTCTCGATCCGGACGTGGCGATCGTCTTCATGACCGCCTGGCCCACCACCGCCAACGCCGTCGATTCCGTGCGGCGTTATGGCGGGCTGGATTACCTGGAAAAGCCGATCGACGAGGATCGCCTGCTCGCCGCCATCCGCGAGGGCGTCGTGTGGAGCCGCGACCGGCGCGCCGTCAGCGCCCGGACCGCCAGCCTGACGCCGCGCGAACGCCAGGTTTTCGATCTTCTTGTGCAGGGGCATCCGAACAAGGTCGTCGCCGACCGCCTCGGCCTGTCACCCAAGACCGTCGAGGATCATCGCGCATCCGTCCTCGCCAAGACCGGAACGACCGGTCTTGCCCAGCTCATCGCCTTGTCAAAATGAGTTCTTCATCATGACTGCTTCTGTCGCGACACCGCCGCATCAGCGCGGAGATGAGATGCTGATCGAACTGGCGATCCTTGGCGTCCTTGCCGAGCGAACCGAGGTCTATCCCTCGCATCTCGTCGGAGAATTGCGTCGTCGTCTCCCCTGCGTCGCTGGGGAGGAGGTCCGCCCCGTCCTTGAACGGCTCTGGCAGGAAAAGCGCGTCGCGCGCCTGTGGCACCGCTATTTGCTGCCTGGTCGGGTGCCGGCCGTGCGCAAGAAGTGGCTGGAGATGATCGACCGTCGGCGCGAAGATCTGGAGGCGCTTGAGTCTAACGAGAATGGCTATGTCGAAGGGCGCGCCGCCCTGCTCGGCTGGGACGGATGGCACGTGGGGAATGTCGATGCCTGATCGCGACTACGGGCACTCGGCGGTCAGGCGCTTCGGAGCATGTTAGCCATATGACGAGGCGCACCAAGCGGCACCACCGACCATCAGGGCAAAGGCCGCATCGGCGGCGCCTGCCCGCCGCTTAGTTCTTGGCGGGCACCTGCTTGGTCGTGTTGGCCTGGGCCGTGGCGACCGGCGGCCCCTTGGCGATGGTGGCGGCAAGCGTCGTGGCCTGCGGGCAGGAGGCTTTGCACAGCACCTTCACCCGCGCGAGATTCTCCTTGGCCCGCGCAACGGCGCCCTTGGCGACCAGCGCCTCACCCTGGCCTGTCAGCGCGTCCACGTCGTTGGGCTCGAGCAGCAGCGCCTCGCGGTACAGGCGGATCGCCTTGCCCGGCAGACCCCGCCCCTCCGACAACTCGGCCAGGACGATGAACGCCTGGCGATTGCGCGGGTCAACAGCCACCGCCGTCTCCAGCAGGTCGATGGCGGTGTCGACATTGCCGGCGGACCGGGCGGCCTTGCCCTGCTGCAACAGCGCGAGCGACTTGGCATCGATCTGGTCATCGGGACGTTGGCCGTGAAGCGATGTCGAGATTGAAACCATCGCGAGCGCAGCGGCTACGGCGACTGACGTGTAACGCATCAAGGGCTCCAGCTTCGGCACGGCAACGTACCGGTTAGCACGGCGCCACCAGACGCGCGACGAAAAAACCGTCACTTTCGTCTTGCGCCGGCGACAGACGGACACCGGCACCGTGCGGCACCCCCATCGGCAGCGCCGGTGTGGACGCCTTCCAGCCCGGATGCCCTGAGAGGAACTGCTCCGCCTGGAGCGTGCCCTCCGCATCGAGCAGCGAGCATACCACATAGACGATCGACCCGCCCGGTCGCACCAGTGGCGCAGCCAGCTCCAGCACATGCGCCTGTGTCGCCGTCAGCCGCTTCAGCCGTTCGGGCGTCAGCCGCCACCGCGCCTCGGGATTGCGCCGCCATGTGCCCGTTCCGGAACATGGCGCGTCCACGAAGACCACATCAGCGGCGCCGGCAAGGTCGCCAAGTGCCTCGGCCTCCTTTCCGGGGTTCAGCAGCCGGGTCTCGACAATCGTCAGCTTCGCCTTGTCGGCGCGTGGCGGCAGTCGCGAGAGCCGCGCACGGTCGACGTCGCAGGCGATGATCCGCCCGGTTCCGCTCATGGCGTCAGCCAGCGCAAGCGTCTTGCCGCCAGCACCGGCGCACAGGTCGACCACCGTCATGCCGGGCCTCGCCTCCGCGGCCAGCGACACGACCTGGCTTCCCGCATCCTGCACTTCCGCCACCCCGGCAAGCGGAGCGACATCTGTCCCGGCAGGAAGCCGCCAGCCGCGATCCAGACCGGCGATCGGCTGTGCGTCCGGAAACGTCGACAAGGCCTCGCCCGCGTCCACGTCGCTACGGATCCGGATGTCCAATGGTGCCCGGGCCACCAGTGCAGGCCAGGAGGCTGCGGGCAGGCCGGATTGCTCCAATTCCCGCCCAATCCATGCCGGAACCACACCGCTTACGGCCACCGGTTCGCCCTGTTGGATCGCCGCGGGACCATGCGGTGATCCATCGAACCGCGCGGCAATGTCGGGATCTGTCTCGGCCAGCAGCAGCATCGCCGCACGTCCGCTCGGCGGCCGTTCACCACATTGGCGAATGGCCGCATACACCAGTTCCCGGACTGCGCGCCGATCCTTCGATCCCGCATAGCGCCGGGTCGCGAAGTAGCGGGCGATGAGCGTATCAGCCGCAGCGCCTGCCTCCTGCGCGGCGGCGATGATGGCGTCGAGCAGTTCGATCGCCGCCTGGGTGCGTGCCGCAGGTGTCATGCTGGCTCAGCGCGTCGGATAATTGGGTGCCTCCCGCGTGATCGTCACGTCGTGGACGTGGCTTTCCTTCAGCCCCGCACCCGTGATCCGCACGAAATTTGCCCGCTCACGCAGGTCAGCAAGCGTGGCCGACCCGGTATATCCCATGGCCGCCTTGATGCCGCCAACCAGCTGGTGGATCACGTCGCGTGCCGGCCCCTTGAACGGCACCTGGCCCTCGATCCCCTCGGGCACGAGCTTCAGCTGGTCCTTGATCTCGCCCTGGAAATACCGGTCCGCCGAGCCACGCCCCATCGCGCCCACGCTTCCCATGCCGCGGTAGGATTTGTACGCACGCCCTTGATAAAGGAAGGTTTCGCCTGGTGCTTCCTCGGTACCCGCCAGCAGCGATCCTACCATGCAGGTCGAGGCGCCGGCGGCCAGTGCCTTGGCAAGATCGCCGGACGTGCGCAGGCCGCCATCCGCGATCACCGGGACGCCACTCGCCGCGGCAGCCTCGGCGCAGTCCAGCACGGCGGTCAGCTGCGGCACACCCACACCTGCAACAACGCGGGTCGTGCAGATCGAGCCAGGGCCGATCCCGACCTTGATGCCATCCGCGCCCGCATCGATCAGGGCACGCGTCGCCTCACCGGTCGCGACGTTCCCCGCGACGACCTGAACGGAGTTGGACAGCTTCTTTACGCGCTCCACGGCACGCGCCACGTCGCGGTTGTGGCCGTGCGCCGTATCGATCACGACCAGGTCGCATTCCGCGTCGACCAGCGCCTCGGTGCGCGCAAACCCCTTGTCGCCCACCGTTGTCGCGGCCGCGACGCGCAAGCGGCCGGCCGCATCCTTCGTCGCATCCGGATAAGTAACGGCCTTTTCAATGTCCTTGACGGTGATCAGGCCGACGCAGCGGTAATTGTCGTCAACGACGATCAGCTTCTCGATGCGGCGCTGGTGCAGCAACCGCCGCGCTTCTTCCTGCCCCACGCCGACGCGGACGGTGGCAAGATTGTCCCGGGTCATCAGCTCCGACACGGGCTGCATCGGGTTCTCCGCGAACCGCACGTCACGGTTCGTCAGGATGCCGACCAATTTGCCGTCCGTCTCCACCACCGGAATGCCGCTGATCCGGTTCTGCGCCATCAGCGCCTGCGCCTCGGCCAGCGTGGCCTGCGGCGTGATGGTGATCGGATTCACCACCATGCCGCTTTCGAACCTCTTCACCTGCCGGACCGCCGCGACCTGCTCTTCGACGGTCAGATTGCGGTGGAGCACGCCCATCCCGCCGAGCTGCGCCATGACAATCGCCATGTCCGCTTCGGTCACCGTGTCCATTGCCGAGGACAGGATCGGGATGTTGAGCGCGATGTCGCGCGTCACTCGCGTTCGGGTATCCGCCTCGCTCGGCAACACCTCGGATGCAGCCGGAACGAGGAGAACGTCGTCGAAGGTGAGGCCGAGCCGAATATCCATGAAGTGCCGTTTCCGTGTCGCGCAGGAGTGGCGGGCCATGTAACCGCGACAGCGACGATCCGCTAGGCCCCCTCGCCCGCCCCTGCTAAGCTGGCCCTAATCTGGGGAGGAAAGTTCGCGCATGGCCATTGCAACCGCCACGCTGATTCTGGCTATCGTGCTGCTCTATCTGCTGACCAGCATCAAGATCGTACGCCAGGGCTACCAATATACGATCGAGCATTTCGGCCGCTACACGACGACGGCCACGCCGGGCTTCAACTTCTATCCCGCCTTTTTCTATCGCGTTGGCCGACGCGTGAACATGATGGAACAGGTGATCGATATCCCCGGTCAGGAGATCATCACCAAGGACAATGCGATGATCTCCACCGACGGGGTCGTCTTCTTCCAGGTGCTGGACGCCGCGAAGGCCGCTTATGAGGTGTCGGATCTCTACGTCGCGCTGCTGCAGCTCACGACCACCAATCTGCGCACGGTCATGGGTTCGATGGATCTCGACGAGACCTTGTCGAAGCGGGACGAGATCAACGCCCGGCTGCTCAGCGTGGTGGATCACGCCACCACCCCCTGGGGCGTCAAGATCACGCGGGTGGAGATCAAGGACATCCGTCCCCCGGCCGATATCGTCAACGCGATGGGTCGCCAGATGAAGGCCGAGCGGGAAAAGCGCGCGAATATCCTTGAAGCCGAAGGCATGCGCGCATCGGAAATCCTGCGCGCCGAGGGTCAGAAGCAGGCGCGCATCCTGGAGGCCGAGGGGCGGCGCGAGTCGGCCTTCCGCGATGCGGAGGCTCGCGAGCGTGCCGCGGAAGCGGAAGCCAAGGCCAGCCACGTCGTGTCTGCCGCCATCGAGAGCGGTGGAACGCAGAGCCTGAACTATTTCATCGCCCAAAAATATGTGGAGGCGGTTGGCAAGTTCGCGACCAGCCCGAACGCGAAGACCATCCTCTTCCCGGTCGAGGCGACTCAGCTGATCGGCACCCTTGGCGGTATCGGCGAGCTGGCCAAGGCGACGTTCGGCGACAAGGCATCCGATCCCGCGCTCCCGACCAAAGCATCGGTGCCGCAGGTCCGCACGGAGCCGAAGCAATGACCCTCGCCGGCCTCGCACTGAACGCTCCCGTTCTGTGGCTCCTCGTCGCGGTGCTGCTTGCCGGTGCGGAACTGGCGCTGCCCGGTGTATTCCTCGTCTTCCTCGGCGTGGCGGCGGCGATCGTATCGGCGGCCACCTTCATCCTGCCGGACCTGCCGATCGCGGCCCAGCTTGGCGCATTTGCGATGTGGAGCGTGGTGGCGGTGCTGATCGGCCGCCGCTGGTATCTGGACTATCCGGTGGACACGAGCGACCCGCTGCTGAACGACCGTTCGCGGCGACTCGTCGGCGAAACGGTGATCGTCGCGGATCCGATCATCGCCGGACGTGGCCGCGTGCGGGTCGGTGATGGCGAATGGCCCGCGGCCGGGCCGGATGCGCCGACCGGTGCGCGGATGCGGATCATCTCCGTCGCCAGCGGAATCGTGGTGGTCGAACCGGCCTGATCAGGCGAAGCGCTGAGAGGGCAACGCATCACTCTCCGCAAGCGAAAGCAGCCGGTGCTTGGGAAGCGCTTCGGGCATCTCATCGCGGATGAATGCGAGCATCGCCTCACGGATGTCGCAGCGTAGGTCGAAGGCGGTGGGCGCATCCTTCGCCGTGGCGAGAACGCGAACCTCGATCGCGTCCGGCTTGGTATCGGTTACCTGAAGCACGAAGGCGCGTCCGTCCCAGCGCGGGTTGGCGCGGACCACCTCTTCGTACCGCGCGCGAAGTCGGGGAATGTCGGCGGTTGGATCCAGCCAGAAGAAGGCGCTTCCCAGAAGCTTGCTGGTGTTTCTCGTCCAGTTCTGGAACGGCATTTCGAGGAAGCGGGATACCGGCACGATCAGCCGTCGCTCGTCCCACAGCGCCACCACGACATAGGTCAGCCGGATCTCCTCCACCTTCCCCCATTCCCCCTCGATGATCAGAACGTCATCGATGCGGATCGGCTCGGTGAAGGCGAGCTGCACCCCCGCGATCAGGTTCTTCAGCGCCGGTTGAGCGGCCGCGCCCACCGCCAGGCCAGCAAGACCGGCCGAGGCCATCAGCGTGATGCCGACACTGCGGATGCTCGGGATGGACAGCAGCATCAGAGCAATCGTGACCATGGACACGCCGATGATGACGATCCGGCCCAGGATCGCCGCACGGGTGCGCCGCCGACGCGCGCGCAAATTGTCTTCAACCGCGATATCGTAGCGAAGCTCGATGGCGCGGATATACACCTGCACAACGGTGACGATCAGCCATCCGAGAAGGCCGGGCACGACGAACCCAGCGATCATCTGCCAAAGATCGTCGGCCCATTCGGGCAGCACAAGAAAACGCCGCGCGACGGCCAGCGCAATCGCAACCACGATCCAGCGCATCGGTCGGGCGGAAAGGGCGAGGACGGCGTCGTCCACTGAATCGGGCGTCCGCGCGGCCAGGCGGCGGCCAACCGCCATAAACGCGGCATGCAGCGCCAGCGCCAATACCACGGTTCCGATCACGATCGCGGCGTTGGCGACCATGTTGGGGATTTCCCAACCGCTCCAATACGCATCCATGCGGACGTAAAGAACATAGGCGGCAGGATGTTCCGCCGCACTGCACCATGACGGATGCAAGTCGGACCGACGGCGAACCACAAGCCGGCATTGAGCCGATCACCCGTTTGCACTAACGCCGTTTCATGACGGCAACGATCGCGCTCGTCGATGACGACCGCAACATCCTCACCTCCGTTTCGATCGCGCTTCAGGCCGAGGGATTCCTCACACGCGTATACGCCGATGGCGAGACCGCGTTGAAGGCGTTGGTCGACAATCCACCCGATCTCGCCATCTTCGATATCAAGATGCCGAGAATGGACGGGCTTGAGCTGCTGCGCCGCGTGCGTGAGCGCAATCAGATCCCGGTCATTTTTCTCACCAGCAAGGATGACGAGCTGGATGAAGCGCTTGGCCTGGCGATGGGTGCGGACGATTATATCGCCAAGCCCTTCAGCCAGCGCCTGCTGATCGCCCGTATCCGGGCGATCCTGCGCCGCACCGAACTGGCGCAGACGACCGAAGCAGGCGAGCCGGAGGCCGCCGCTCCGATCGAGCGCGGGCGCCTGTCAATGGATCCTGCACGTCACCGTGTGACTTGGAACGGCGAGCCGGTGACGCTGACGGTCACCGAATTTCTGATCCTGGAAACGCTCGCGCAGCGACCGGGCATCGTGAAGACGCGCAACCAGCTGATGGATGCGGCGTACCAGGACGACATCTACGTCGACGATCGAACAATCGATTCCCACATTAAGCGTGTGAGGCGCAAGTTCCGCCAGGTGGATCCCGCCTTTGATGCCATCGAGACCTTGTATGGCGCCGGATATCGCTTCTCCGAAGAGTGACGCCAACGATCTGACGCTGCGATGGTCCGGCCGGGTATCGCTCACGCGGCGCATCCTGGCGGTGAACATCTTCGCGTTGCTGTTGCTCGCGGGGGGCTTCTTCTACCTCGATAGCTACCGCACGCGGATCCTCGACAGTCGTACACGCCAGGCCATGCAGGAGGCTCGACTGATCGCCGAGGCGGTGGGCGTCGTGCCTGAAGAGCGGCGGGAACAGCTGATGCGGCAGCTCGCGCGCGATACGGGCACCCGAATTCGCCTGTTCTGGCGCAATGGCGACCTTCAGGCGGACAGCAGGGCGCTGGGCGAGCGGAACTTCCTGCTGCGCGATCCGGACAAGGACGGGCTGGGGCAGAGGATCGCACGCTTCCTCGACGCCGGGATCGATACGGTGGTCGGTGCGACACGCCCTCCCCTTTACCGCGAGAAGACGAGCGGCATCGCCTGGACAGATGTGCGCACCGCGCTGGGCGGATTTCCTTCGGCAACGGTGTGGCGAGCGCCCGATCGCACGCCCGTCATCACCGCGGCTGCCCGCGTGCCGGGCCGCGACGCCGCCATCATGACCGCGGTGAACGCCCGCGACATCACCCAGACCGTCCGGGTCGAGCGCTTTCGCCTCAGTGTCGTGCTTCTGGTCGTGACGCTGGTCTCGGTTTTCCTGTCGCTGTTCCTGGCACGAACGATCGTCCGGCCGTTGCGGCGACTGGCGCGAGCGGCTGTCCGCGTCCGGCTGGGCCGCGCGCGGGAAGTGGTCGTGCCTCGCCTGCCGGAACGTAAGGACGAGATCGGGCTGCTGGCGCGCGCACTATCCGACATGAGCCTCGCCCTGCGCGCCCGGATCGACGCCACGGAAGCTTTCGCCGCGGACGTGACGCACGAGCTCAAGAACCCCCTCGCGTCCCTGCGCTCGGCCGTTGATGGCCTTGGCAGCGTGCGCGATCCCGTCCTTCAGGAGCGTCTGCTCGCGATCGTTCGCGATGACGTTCATCGCCTTGATCGCCTGATCAGCGACATCTCCGAAGCCTCGCGCCTGGATGCGCAGCTCAGCCGCGCGAAGTTCGAGCCGGTCGATGTCGTCGCCGTGCTCCACGGGATCATCGCCGAGCGCGAGGAGCGCCGGCTGGAGCGGGGCATTCGGCTTCGTCTCGATCATGAAGAAGGCGCGCCCCTCCTTATTTCCGGTGAAGGGGCGCGGCTCGAACGAGTGTTCGAGAACCTCATCGACAATGCGGTGTCATTCTCGCCGGACGGTGGCCTGGTTTCCATCGCCGCGCTCGCCAGCGGCGACAAGCTGGAACTATGCTTCGAGGACGAAGGTCCGGGCGTACCGGAAGATGCGCGCGAATCGATCTTCCGCCGCTTCCACTCCGTACGGCCAAGCGGGGAGGATTTCGGCCAGCACTCCGGTCTCGGGCTCGCGATTGCACGCACGATCGTGGAGGCGCATGGGGGCTCCATTCACGTGGAATCGAGGGAAGATCGCTTGAGCGGCGCGCGCTTTGTTGTTCATCTCCCGCTGATCTCGCGGGCGTAAAGTGAGCGCGCACGCCACTATCCACGCGTCCACAGTGGCGATCGATGGCCGGGCCGTCCTGCTGCTCGGCCCGTCGGGCAGCGGCAAGTCTGACCTCGCCCTGCGCCTGATCGATCGCGGAGCCGTCCTCGTATCCGACGATTACACGCACATCGCGGCGTTCGGCGACACGCTCGTGGCGAGCGCCCCCTCCACGATCGCCGGCCGTATCGAGGTTCGCGGCCTCGGCATCATCCCGATGGAACATGTTGATGGAGTTCGGGTAGCTTTGGCTGTCCGGCTGCAGGATGGGCCGGAGCGGATGCCGGAGCGCCAGTTGGAGCCATTCGCCGGCATCGCCGTTCCTGTTCTGTCACTCGATCCGCGCCCGGCCTCCGCCCCGCTCGTCATCGAACATGCCCTGAGACACGATCTGCCATGAACGCTCCCTCGGAAATCCTGCTGGTCACCGGCATGTCGGGCGCCGGCAAGTCGACGGTGCTGAAAACGCTGGAGGATCTCGGGTGGGAGGTGGTCGACAATCTCCCGCTGAGCCTGCTTGATCGCTTGCTCGGCACTGATGCCGCCATTGGCCAGTCCGAGTTCGCGCGCCCCCTCGCCATCGGCATTGGCGCCATGACAAGGGACTTTGATGCTGCGGCCATCGCGCGCCAGATCGATCGCCTGCGCGAAGTAGGCCGGCAGGAGATCGATACGCTGTTTCTCGATTGCGCCACCGACGAACTGGCCCGCCGGTATGACGAGACGCGACGACGGCATCCGCTCGCCGCGGACCGCCCGGCGCGCGAGGGCATCGCGCAGGAGCGAGAGCTGCTCGAACCCCTCAGGCGCTGGGCACCGCGGCTCATCGATACGAGTCGCTATACCAGTGCCGAGCTGGCACAGCAGATCCGGCGCACCTTCGCGCAGCCAGGGCTCAGCGAGCCGGCCGTCTCGGTCATGTCCTTCGGCTTTTCCCGGGGTTTACCACCAGATGCGGATCTGGTTTTCGACATGCGGTTCTTACGTAATCCGCACTGGGTTCCACATCTGCGCCCGGGCACCGGGCAGGACGAGGCGGTTGCCGCTTATGTGTCACAGGACCCCGCATATGAGCCGGCGGTCAGCCGCATAGAGGAGCTACTTCTGCTCCTCCTCCCCCGCTATCGCGCTGAAGGAAAGTCTTATATAAACATTGCGGTCGGCTGTACCGGCGGGAGACACCGGTCGGTGCATGTAGCAGAACGGATCGCAGCACGGTTGCGCACTGCGGCATTTTCGCCCAGGGTCACGCATCGTGATCTTGCGGCAGTGCCGCAAGATCGGCTCGAGGGACGGCCTGACGGGCAATGAACGGATTGACGACGCAGATGATCGGGCTTGTGCTCGTGACGCACGGCCGGCTGGCCGATGAGTTCGTGACGGCGATGGAGCACGTGGTGGGCCCGCAGAAGCAGGTTCGCACCGTGGCGATCGGGCCGGATGACGACATGGAAGCACGCCGGGCGGACATTCGCTCCGCCATAGCGGAGGTGGATAGCGGTCGCGGGGTGATCGTCCTGACCGACCTGTTCGGCGGCACGCCCTCGAACCTGGCGATCTCGCTGATGGAACGCGGCAGGATCGAAGTGATCGCCGGCATCAACCTGCCGATGCTGATCCGGCTTGAATCTGCGCGTCGGAAGATGGGCGTTGCGGCCGCAGTGGCGGCAGCGCGTGAAGCGGGCCGCAAGTATATTTCCGTTGCCTCCGAGGTGCTCGGGGTGGGAGAAGCCGCCGCGTGATGGTATCCCGCGACGTTCTCATCTGTAATCGGCGTGGCCTGCACGCCCGCGCCAGCGCGAAGTTCGTGACGCTCGCCACCCAACAACCACTGACGGTTCAGGTCGCCAAGGGTGCCTCCACGGTCACCGGCACCTCGATCATGGGTCTGATGATGCTGGGGGCCGCGAAAGGTGACACGATCACCATCAGCGCACAGGGCGGGGAAGCCGAAACGGTCGTGGCCGCCATGTGTGCGCTGGTGGAAGCCAAGTTCGGCGAAGACTGACCAAGGCAATGCCTCGTATCATTACCGCCTTCTCCAATCCGCTGGTCAAGCGCATCCAGGGACTGCGTGAAAAGCGGCACCGCCGCGAGGAAGGCATGTTCGTGGCCGAGGGGCTGCGCATCCTGACGGAGGCGCGGGAGACCGGGCGCCTGCCGCAGTTCCTTTTCTACACGCCGGCCAGCGCGAACCATCCGCTGGTCACGGCGCTCGTCACCGAAGTGGAACGTGCCGGTGGTGAGGCGATCGAGACATCCGATGCGATCCTTTCCAAGCTGTCCGGCAAGGATAATCCGCAATCGGTCGTGGGCGCCTTCACCATGTTCGACACGCAACTGGAGGCGCTGGACAGGGCGGCGAGCCCGATCTGGCTGGTTGCCGAGCGGCTGCGCGATCCTGGCAATCTGGGCACCATCCTCAGGACCGGCGATGCGGTCGGCGCTGGCGGGCTGATCCTGATCGGCGATTGCGTCGATCCTTTCTCGACCGAGGCCGTTCGGGCAAGCATGGGCGCCCTGTTCACGGTGCCGCTCGTCAGGACCACGTGGGACGCGTTCCTGCCGTGGCTCCGATCCGGCCCGGGACAGCTGGTTGGCCTCAGCCTCCGAACGGACAATCACTATCGCGCCGCCCCTTATGCCGCGCCTACGTTTCTGCTCACCGGCAACGAAGCGCAGGGCCTTCCGGCCGACATGGAAGACCAATGCGATTTGCTGGTCAAAATGCCCATGCTCGGAAAGGCTGACAGCCTCAACGCCGCCGTTGCAACGGCCGTGATGGCGTATGAGGTCCTCGCCCATTCGGACAATCAAAGGCTGTCGCAGTGACTGAAATGCTCGATCTTCCCTATCGTCCCTGCGTCGGCGTGATGCTCTTGAACCGCGATGGTCAGGTGTTTGTCGGTCAGCGTCTCGATACCACGCTTGAGGCGTGGCAGATGCCGCAGGGCGGGATCGATCCGGGTGAGGATCCGCGCGACACGGCCATTCGGGAGCTCGGCGAGGAAACCGGCATCAGCCCGCAACTCGTTGAGCTCGTCGCCGAGGCACCCGGAGAGTTCCGCTACGAACTCCCCCCGGAGTTGATCGGGAAGGTGTGGAAGGGCAAGTATCGCGGTCAGGTACAGCGCTGGTACCTGTTCCGCTTTCTCGGCCGGGACAGCGATATCCACATCCAGACCGCGCACCCGGAATTTCGTGCATGGCGTTGGGCCGAGCCAAAGGACCTGACGTCGCTGATCGTTCCGTTCAAGCGCGCTTTGTATGAGGAAGTGCTGGCGGCATTTTCAGCTCATCTCGCCTGAGCCACCGTCCATCCGCCGCTTCTTCTCCTCCTCCCTTACCGTGAGTAGCGGTTGACCGTGATCATCGCCCTGCTTCTTGCCTCATCAAGCTTGCCGGGCGACGGGTCCGGTACGGACGCCGCCGATCAGGTGCGGATCCCGCCGCCGATCCGCGCCATGCTGGATGCCGCGATTGCTTCAGGCAACGAGGCGGAGGTTTCCACGATCGTCAAATATGCGCGCGCCGCTGATCCGGCGAGTGGGGATGCGGTGCTTCGTATCGCCGACGAATGGCGCGCCGTTCGCGCGAAGGATCGTGAAGTCCGCATCGTTCGTGCGGGTTGGACCGATCTGTGGACCGGGCGCGCGGAGTTGGGCGGCTTCATCAGCACCGGGAACACGAGCACGGCGGGGGCCACGGGCATCCTCGATCTCACGCGCGAGGGGCTGGAGTGGCGGCACAAGCTGCGCGGCCAGGCGGACTTCCAACGTAGCCTCGGGATCACCACGCGCGAGCATTACCTCGCGGCCTATGAGCCGAACTGGAAGATCGACTCTCGCCGCTATGTTTATGGCGCGCTGCAATATGAAAGCGATCGGTTCTTCGGCTATTCGGATCGTTACTCGGCATCGGCCGGTGCGGGCTACAGTGCGGTGCAGACACGCGCACTGACCCTTAATCTCGAACTCGGACCGGCGTTCCGGCACACGCAGTTCACCGATGCCACGATCGAGAGCAGCATCGCGGCACGTGGCAATATCGATCTGGATGTGAAGCTGTCGCCCGGCCTCTCCGTAAGCCAGGACGCCTCGGCCTACCTGCAGCGATACAACTCGACCGTCAGCAGCACGACAGCGCTTGCCGCAAAGCTGGTGGGCCCCCTGTCAGCGCAGATCAGCTACACTGTTCAATATGAAAGCGAGCCGCCGGTCGGGCGCGTCTCGACTGACACGACCAGCCGGGCCTCACTCGTCTACACCTTCTGATCAGATGTCCTGGCTGACGAGGCGCGGCCGTCATCGGACCGCGCGCCTGGATCATTAACGCAGCGCGCCCGCCAGCAGCTTGTGCAGCTTTGAATGAAGGCCGTCGTTGGCCGCCAGAAACTCGCTGCGCTCGATCGAGCGGTCGCCGCCGCGGAAGTCGGTAACGAAGCCACCGGCCTCCTTCACCAACAGCATGCCCGCCGCTGCATCCCAGATCTTGAGCTTCGATTCCCAATAACCGTCGAACCGGCCAGCCGCGACCCACGCCAGGTCGAGCGCCGCCGAGCCGAGGCGCCGGATCCCGGCAACCTGCGGAGCAATCGATCCGAAGATACGGGTCCATTCGGCGAAATCGCCATGCCCCATGAAGGGAATGCCGGTCGCAATGACCGACTCAGTCAATTCGCGGCGCGAGGATACGCGCAGCCGCTGATCCTGCAGCCAGGCGCCCCGCCCCTTCTCGGCCCAGAAGCTCTCGTCCGTTAGCGGCTGGTACACCAGCCCGGTCGTCACCTCCCGCTTGCCGTTGGGCAGGGGTTC
Source organism: Sphingomonas sp. OV641 (assembly GCF_900109205.1). NCBI lineage: Bacteria > Pseudomonadati > Pseudomonadota > Alphaproteobacteria > Sphingomonadales > Sphingomonadaceae > Sphingomonas > Sphingomonas sp. OV641. The sequence continues at coordinate 936,889 of NZ_FNZB01000001.1, forward strand.
CTCGACCGCGATGGAGATCGCGAAGTGCGGGATGCCGTGAAGGAAGTTCGTGGTGCCGTCCAGCGGATCGATGATGAACCGCGGCTTGGATGGATCGCCGGCGATCTCGCCACGCTCCTCCATCACGAAGCCCCAGTCCGGCCGCGCCTTCGACAATTCCTCGTAAAGGGTCTGTTCGGCGCGCTGGTCCGCCATCGAGACGAAATCTGCAGGCCCCTTGCGACTCACCTGAAGGTGCTGGACTTCGTTGAAGTCACGCCGCAACCGCGGCGCCGCCTTGCGCGCGGCACGTTCGATGATCGTGAAAAGACCGGAATGGGATGGCATCTCGACAACTCCCCCCTCCCGCTAAGGAGGGGTCGTGGGCTTCAACAATCCGGGGCTTGTTCATGGCGAAGATCGCCATGTCCTTCGGCGGCACTCCCGCCAGTCCCGGTCCCTCCCGAGCGGGAGGGAAAAACAATCAGTCCGCGCGGCGGACGTAGGTCTGCTCGTAAACGTCCACGACGATGCGGGTTCCGCTGGAAATGTGCGGGGGCACCATCACGCGAACGCCATTGTCGAGAATCGCGGGCTTGTAGCTGGAAGAGGCGGTCTGCCCCTTCACCACCGCATCGGCCTCGACGATCGTTGCTTCAATCGTGTCGGGCAGCTGAACGCTGATGGCTTCCTCTTCATAGAGCTCCATCACCACGTCCATGCCGTCCTGCAGGAAAGCGGCCGCATCGCCGAGAAGATCGCGCGGCAGCGTCACCTGATCGTAGGTCTCCTTATCCATGAAGACCAGGCCGTCGCCGTCCGCGAACAGGAACTGAAAGTCCTTGGTGTCGAGCCGCACGCGCTCCACCGTCTCTGCCGAACGGAAGCGGACGTTGTTCTTGCGGCCATCGCGCAGGTTCTTCAGTTCGACCTGCATATAGGCGCCGCCCTTGCCCGGCTGCGTATGCTGGATCTTCACCGCGCGCCAGATGCCGCCTTCATATTCGATGATGTTACCCGGACGGATGTCCACACCGCTGATCTTCATGACTTTTTACTGCCCATTCTCCGTTCGGGCCGAGCAGATCGAAACCCTTGCTCCCCTTCCCCAAGGGGAGCGCCCGTGACGGAAATCCTGGACATGCAGGCGATCAGGGCAGGTTTCGACCAGCTCAGGGCAAACGGCAGTGTTGAACTGGAAGGCGGTCGCCCTAACGAACCTTGCGCTTTCCGGCAAGCAGCGGGTACGGATTGACCGGTGTTCCCTCGTACCATTTGTCGCCGGGTCCCATCTGGCTGACGGCAAAGTGGAGATGGGTATTGCCGGCGCCGGCGTTCCCCGTGTCGCCAACATAGCCAAGCAACATGCCCCTGGTTACCGGCGCGCCCTCGCGCAGTCCGGGCGCGTAGCGGGCGAGATGCGCATAATAATGGCTCCAGCGTCGCCCCGGCGAGCGCACATATAGCGTCGTACCGCCTGCCTTGCTTTGGAACATCTTCTCGACTGCGCCTGGTGCGGCCGCGAGGACGGGCGTGTTCGCGGGCGCGATGATGTCAATCGCCTGATGGCGCCGGCTCCCCCCTCCTCGTGAGTCTCCCCACGTGTCCGCAAGCTGCCTAGGCGCGATCCCGGCTACCGGCACCATCAACGGGGCTGCGACCGAATTGCCTGCTGGCGAAGGCGCCGCCACCGTGCTGGTCGCCGCTGGTGATCGCTTCTCCGACGGCCCGAACGACAACATCGACGCGAAGCCGGCGATAGCCAGCAGGATCAGCGCTAGGATCGTACCGCCCAGCCTGGTCATTCAGCGCGCATCCGCCACGCGGAACGCTGACCCGACCAGCGATCCACGTGACTTTGTCTGCCCGTCAGATCGAACGACGACATCAGGCCGGAAACAGGCCGATCTTCGCCAAAGCGGAACGTCTGGATGGCCGAGCACGATCATTCAACGGCCGTCGGCGTGCCTGGTTGCGGCCGCGACACGGGGCTCAGCCGAGTGCCTCACCAAACGCCCGTACCGCCGCGGCTTCATCGCCGTTCCACACCGCGCCGGACACCGCAATGAAGTCCGCGCCCGCCGCGACCAGCGGACGCGCATTGCTCGGCGTGATCCCGCCGATTGCGACACAGGGAAGCTCGAACAGTGTCGACCACCAGGAAAGGATCACTGGCTCGGGGTGATGCTTCACTTCCTTGGTCGTCGTCGGATAGAAACTGCCGAACGCCACATAGTCCGCGCCCGCCTCGCCGGCTTCCATCGCCATGTGCCGGCTGTCGTGGCAAGTCACACCGATCTGGACATCAGGACCAAGCGTCACTCGCGCCTCGCGCGGATCGCCATCTTCCTGGCCCAGATGGACGCCATCGGCACCCAGTCTCTTGGCCAGCGACACGCTGTCATTGACGATAAAGGCCACGTCCCGATCGGCGCAAATACGCTGCAGCGGCTCCGCAAGCCGGGCTGCCTCGTGCTGGTTGACGTCCTTTACGCGAAACTGAAACGCCGCCACGGGCCCCGCGTCCAGTGCCCGCGCCAGCCGGTCAGAAAAGTCACCTGCCACGTTCAATGGCGAGATCAGATAAAGTTGGCACGGCGGACGTTTGTCATCGCGCTGAAAGGCGGCTGCGAACTGGGGATCCAGCGGGCCAAGGGGATCGTCGATCATCCCACTCGCCTAGCGCTCAACCGCGACAGACGGAAGCCGCCGCGGGCTGTCCGGGGCAACGAACCGGCGGGACAACCGTTGTCTTCTATGTATCGAGCCAGACACAGGTGGTCCGTGACCAAAGCCCTGCCCCTTTCCCTTCTCTCCTTCAGCCTACTCGCCGCTGCGTGCGCGCCACAGACGAAGATCGTTTCCGCCCCGGTGGGCGCGCCTGCCACTGCTACAGCCGTGGCCCCGGTTCGAGCGCCAGCGCCGGTGGACCGCACCGCCGCGATGGCCGCGACCGCGATCAATCCGCGGCTCGCCGGTGCGGAGATGCTGGGCACGCGCACGATTGCGGGCAATTGCGCGGCGGCGCCCAATCTTCAAACGCTGTCGCGCGCCCTCTTCGCCAGTGACGCCGGTCGCTCGCTTGGCGCCACCGGCCCGGTGACGGTATTCGCGCCAAGCGACGAGGCATTCGGTCGCATGCAGCCACAGGTGGTCAACGCGCTTCTTCAACCAGCAAATCGAGCGACGTTGAACAAGCTCGTCAACTATCACGTCGTGGCCGGCACCATGACGCTGGAGCAACTGCGCGCGAAGGTCGATCAAGGCCGTGGCACCGCCCGCCTCGCGACTGTTGAAGGTGACACCCTAACCGTCACGAAGGAGGGCGCTGCCGTGGCTCTGACCGACGCGCAAGGCAACAAGAGCTATGTGCAGACGCCGGACGTTCAGCAAGCCGATGGGGTGTTCCACGTCATCAACGGCGTCATGGTGCCCCACTTGGCCTGAGTCCCTAGAGCGAGAGACGTTGCACTGGCAGCGCGCCTTACGACCGCCACTTCGCCGCTGACTGATCGTCGCTGGCGCGCGCCTCTACCCAGCGATGCTGCCCCGCCACCTGCTCCCGCTTCCAGAACGGCGCATCGGTTTTCAGCCGATCGATCAGGAAAGCGCAGGCTTGCAGCGCCTCTGCCCGATGCGATGCGCTGGTGGCGACAAAGACGATCCGGTCGCCCGGCACCATCCGGCCTACGCGATGCACGATGGTGGCACCGGCAAGCGACCACCGCTGCACCGCTTCTTCGGCAAGCACCTGCAACGCTCGCTCGGTGGCGCCCGGATAATGCTCCAGCATCAGCTCCGTCACGCCATCATCGGCGCGCACCATGCCGGTGAAAGTCGCCAGCGCCCCATCCAACTCGGCCCTCTCCTGCTCCGCGGCCACATCGATCGGCGACGGGCTGACCAGAATGCGGATCATCCGCCTGTCACCGGCGGAAAGATGGCGATCTCCTTCGCGCCGGCAATCGCCGTGTCCAGCGTGACGAAATCCTGGTCGCGGGCAGCCCGCAAGCGATCCGGCTCGCTAAAGGCGGCGGCATGGCGATCCGACCGCCCGGCTAGCCAGCGGATCAGCGCGGCAATTGTTTCAACGTCATCGGGCGGGCTCACCACCTCTTCCGCAAGACCGATCCGCTCGCGCACCCAGGCGAAGTAAAGCACCCGCATCGCCATCAATCCATGTGCTTCAGACCGACGCGCAGGTAGTCCCACCCGGTCACGATCGTCAGCACCGCGGCGCCCCAAAGGGAAACAAGCCCGACCAGCTTGATCCAGCCAAGATCCGGCAGGGCGCCCGCCAGGATCAGCGCGCCTAGTGCCACCAGCTGCAGCGTCGTCTTCCACTTGGCCAGTCGGGATACGGGCAGCGATACCTGCAAGCCGGCCAGAAACTCGCGCAGCCCCGAAACGGCGATCTCGCGTAGCAGGATCACCAGCGCGGCGACGATATGCACCCCGGTGATCACCGCGGTGTCATTGTGCCGCGTCCCTACCAGCATCAGGATGACAGCCGCGACCATGATCTTGTCGGCAATCGGATCTAGGAACACGCCTAAGCGCGACACCGCTCCCTGCGCACGTGCGAGATATCCGTCGAAATAGTCGGTGATCCCCATCAGGCAGTATAGGCCGAAGGCGATGGCGAACCCGGCGTGCCATGTCGGCCACCACAAGAACGCCACCAACGCGGGCACCGCGACGATTCGCGACAGGCTGAGCAGATTGGGCAACGTAAGCACGATTGCTGACTTAGCTCAGCAAGCCGGTGGCGCAACCCTGCCGGGGTTGGCAGCGGTAGCGACGAGCGGCTATGTCGAATGCTCATTCTGCCACAGTCGGGCTACCTCCTGCCATGATCAATGCCCTCGGGCTTCTCAAACGGCGGCGCTTTTTGCCGCTTTTCGTCACCCAGTTCCTGGGCGCCTTCAACGACAATCTATTCAAAACCTCCATGGTTCTCTTTGCGACCTACGAGATTTTCGCGAACGAAAAGCAGGAAAGCTTCTTCAACGCCCTGGCTGCGGGCCTTTTCATCTTGCCTTTCTTCCTCCTGTCCGCCCTGGCAGGGCAATTGGCGGACACCATGGACAAGGCGCGGATCATCCGCGTGGTCAAGATTGTTGAATTCGGCATCATGGCACTCGGCTGCGGCGGTCTCTTGCTGGCCCGCACGGGGCAGGTCACGCTTCCCGTCGTGATGATGCTCGGCGCGGTGGTCGGCCTGGGTATTCACTCAACGTTCTTCAGCCCGATCAAATACGCCATCCTGCCGCAGCATCTCGAGGATGACGACGTGCTTGGCGGCACGGGTCTGGTTGAGGCGGGAACCTATCTGTCGATTCTGCTCGGCACCATCCTCGCCGGGTTCATCTACGAATCGATACCGCTGATCGCCGGGCTGACCTTTCTCGTGGCGCTTCTTGGCTATCTAAGTGCCCGGATGGTTCCTCCCGCGCCGCGGCTGGGGCCGCCGCTGACGCTCGATCACAATCCGCTGCGGGCGTCGTGGCGGCTGGTGGCGGGCACGATGCACATCCCGCGACTGTTTCTGGCGATCTGCGCCATCAGCTTCTTCTGGACGATCGGGTCCGTCCTCGTGGTCATCTTCCCGCCTTTAGTGAAGAACGTTCTCACCTCCGATGCGAGCGTCGCCAGCCTGGTATTGGCCATCTTCTCCGTCGGAGTCGCGATCGGTTCGGTCGTCATCAACCTCATGCTGCGCGGCCATATCTCGGCGCGCTATTCGCCGGCCTCGGTGATCGCGATGGGCGTGGCCGTTCTCGCCTTCTGGTTTGTTGCCTCAAGCTGGGAGGGAGCGCCTGCGGGAACGCTGTTCGACATCGCCGGCTTCATGAGGCACCCGGGCGCGCCTTTGGTACTGCTGACGCTGATGTTCGTGGCAATCTTCGGCGGCATGTTCGTCGTGCCGCTCTACGCCTTCCTCACCACGACCGTTCCAAAGGACCAGACGGCGCGAACCGTGGCGGCGAACAATGTCGTGAACGCAGGCGCGATGACGATCGGCTCGGCTGCGGTCGCCGGGATCACCGCGCTAGGTGCCACGGCCAGCCAGTTGCTGTTGCTCGTGGCCGGCATGTGCCTTGTTTCGGCATGGATCGCACAGCGCCTGCACCGCGCCTGCGACTAGCCGCGATCACATGATGAGGGTGTAGAAGCAGATGAAGAAGGCGGTGAAGCTCAGCACGAACAGCTTGAGGTCCTGATCGTCGCTGTGCTTCGGCTGCGAGTCTTCCGAGACCAGCATTCGCCGAATGGGATGGCGGGCGGCCCGCTCGGGGATCAATCGTTGCTGCATTCCCCCATGGTTAACGAGGCGTTTACGTTTTGGAACTGCCCTGAAGAAGTAATCAGGCGAGTGTCCAAGGTTGGTACAGGAGAGGATGATGCCGCTTTACGAGTTCCGGGGCCAACGCCCTACCTGCCACGAAACGGCCTGGGTGGCTCCGAGCGCTGATATCGTGGGAGACGTTCAGCTGGCCGAGGACACCAGCGTGTGGTTCGGGGCGGTGATCCGCGGCGACAACACGACCATTCCCATCGGCGCGCGCAGCAACATTCAGGAGGGCGCAATGCTGCACTCCGATCCGGGATCACCGCTGACAGTAGGCGAGGATTGTACCATCGGCCACCATGCGATCCTCCACGGATGCACCATCGGTGATCGGGTGCTCATCGGCATGGGCGCGACGATCCTCAACCGCGCGCACATTCCGGACGATTGCATCGTCGGGGCGAACGCGCTTGTCACGGAGGGGAAGACCTTCCCGCCGCGTAGCCTCATCGTAGGCAGCCCGGCTAAGGTGGTCCGCTCGTTGGACGACCAAGCCGTCGCCGGCTTGAAGGTGTCAGCCGCCCATTATGTCGAGAATGGGCGGGCCGCCGCGTCCGGTCTGAAGCGCATCGACTGATCCGACGCACGCTGCACAAGTGTAATCGGCGCCGGCGGGGCGGCTGGACAGGTGATTACTCACCCGACATAACCTGACTTATGTCAGTTCCATCGATCCTCTCCCGTCTGCGCCTGCCGGTCATCGGCTCGCCGCTGTTCATCATCTCCGGTCCGGATCTCGTGATCGCGCAGTGCAAGGCCGGTGTCGTCGGCTCCTTCCCTGCGCTGAACGCCCGTCCGCAGGGCCTCCTCGACGAGTGGCTGCACCGGATCACCGAAGAGCTTGCGGCACACAATCGCGACAATCCCGATCGCCCGGCGGCGCCCTTCGCCGTCAATCAAATCGTTCACAAGTCGAACGATCGTCTGGAGGCCGATCTCGCCACGTGCGAAAAGTGGCAGGTGCCGATCACCATCACGTCGCTCGGCGCACGGGAAGAACTGAACCAGGCCGTCCACAATTGGGGCGGCATCACGTTCCACGACGTGATCGACGATCGCTTCGCGCGCAAGGCGGTCGAGAAGGGAGCCGACGGCCTGATCCCCGTCGCGGCGGGCGCCGGCGGGCACGCCGGGCGACTTTCGCCCTTCGCCCTCGTCAGCGAGATCCGTCAGTGGTTTGATGGCCCCGTGGCCCTCTCGGGGTCGATCGCCACCGGTGACGCCGTACTCGCCGCGCAAGCCATGGGCGCGGACTTCGCCTATATCGGCTCACCCTTCATCGCTACCGAAGAGGCGAATGCCGACCAGCGGTACAAGGAGGGGATCGTCGAAGGCCGCGCCGCGGACATCGTCTATTCGAACCTCTTCACCGGCGTTCACGGCAATTATCTACGCGGTTCGATCGTCGCTGCCGGCCTGGACCCAGATAATCTGCCCGACGGCGACTATAAGACGATGAACTTCGGCCAAGGGGACAATGCGCCCAAGGCCAAGGCGTGGCGCGACATCTGGGGTTCGGGCCAGGGCATCGGCGCCGTTCAGAAGGTGGAGTCAGTCGCCGACCGGATCGACCGGATGGAGCGGGAATATAACGCGGCCAGAGCGCGGATCGGCCTCGCTGCCTGATCGGGCCGCCGCGCATCCGCTGCGGCCGTCCTCGCTTTATCGACGTTGCGAACCTGGCCGGCGGCGGCCGGGTTCGCAGCGATCACATCGTTTTATCGGTGACCCGGGAGGCTCAACCGACATCACGAAGCGTCAGTCGGCCTGGATGTCCTCGCCATCCGTCGCGCCGGCGACGTCTTGGAAATATGCCTCAACGGGGCCGTTCAGCTTGATGGTAAGCGGGCGCCCGCGACGATCCACCTTCTTGCCCAGCGCAACGCGGATCCAGCTTTCGGAGATCGAGTATTCTTCGACATCGGTCCGCTCGACACCTTTGAAGCGAATGCCGATGCCGCGTTCGAGCGTCGGCTGGTCGAAATAAGGGCTCGAGGGATCGATGGAGAGATGATCAGGCGGTGTGTCGGTCATGGCAGCGCGACTAGACGATCACTGCGTCAGCCCCAATAGGAAAAGCGGCGCGGGAGAATGGATCTCCCGCGCCGTCCCCTGCATGCCCATTCAAACAGCTTGCCGGGTCAAGCCGATCAGCGGCAGACCCGAACTGGCACCCGACCGCCGTAATAGGGGTCCCAGCGCCACTGGCGAAAGCACCGCGGCCCGCGCCATGCCGGCCGGTAGGCATCATAATAAGGCTGCGGATAATAGCCCCGATACCCGCGATAGCGTGGCGGATAATCATAATATGGTCCGCGATTGCTCGATGCGATCGCCGCACCCAGACCCAACCCGACAACGCCGCCGATCAGCGCGCCGGCAGCGACATCCGACCCGCGGTCATGACGATGGCCCCAGCGCTGCGCCGTCGCGGGCGTAGCCGTGGCAAGCGCCGACGCGGCCAATGCCGTGCCGAGACCCGCTTTCATCAGAAATCCATTCATCTCGAACCTCCTAACACAAACGCTCGGTCCGCTCTGAAGGTGTAAACACACGATGCCGTGAGCGTGTTCAATGTTATGGGCGATTCGGGCTTAACCACCGCGGAATGCGGCGTTCATGATCGGTTTAGGAAAAAGTAGATGCGTTTCTGGTTGTTGAGGTCGGAACCGGATGTGTACGGGTGGGATCATCTGATTGCGGATGAAGGCACCGAGTGGGACGGCGTGCGAAATTACACCGCACGCAACTTCATCAAGGAGATGGAGCCCGGCGATCAGGCGATCTTCTACCATTCGAACAAGGAAAAAGCTGCCGTCGGAACGATGGAGATCGTGCGTGCCTGGCAGCCCGATGGTGAAAAGGGCATCTGGGCATCGGTTGCCGTGAAGCCGCTGACGAAGCTGCCCCGCCCCGTCCCGCTCGCCACGATCAAGGCGGAGCCGCGCCTGGCGACGCTGGAGGTTCTTCGCCAAAGCCGCCTTTCGGTCACCCCGGTCAGGGATGAAGAATGGGCGGTCCTGATGGAGCTTGGCGGCCTGTCGTGAACCGAGAAAGGAGCGTGTGGCGCTCGCGCATGGTTTTAGTCCTCCGCGAACGCCACCTGCTCTGCCCGCGTCAGGCTGAGCGGTATTGCACGCTGCTCCGAGGACGAACGCAGCGCAGCCTCTATCACCGCTGTGGTTGCAAGTGCCTGGGCGAGTGGCACGGGGCTTTTCGCACCATCACGTATTGCGGCAACCACACCGCGGTAGAAGGCGCGCTGGTCTCCCGCCGGTGCCGGTAACTCTGTCCGCCCACCCTCATCATAACGGACTAGCGGGTCTTCATCCCTGCCCCATCCCGGCGAGCCGGGCACCACCCCGGCCAGCAACTGCGCTTCCTGTTGATCAGCGCGTTCCTTCACCAGGCTGCCTAACGTGCCATGCACGATAAATCGCGCGCTGCCGCCTGCCGCCAGCATGCTCGCGTGCAGGATCACCCGCTTGTCGGGATAGTGTAGAATGGCATGTGCCCAGTCGTGCGCCGACGCGCCGGGGCGAAGAATGGCAAGGCTCGCCTCGACGCGCTCGGGCAAGCCGAACAGCTGAAGGGCTTGGTCCACCAGATGCGGCGCCAGATCGTACCAGATCCCGCCGCCGCCTTCAGGCCGTTCTCGCCAGCGATCGCGCACCTGCGGGCGAAAGCGGTCGAAATGACTTTCGAAATGGACGACCTGGCCGATCAAGCCACGTTCGATCGCAGCGCGAACTGCCAGAAAGTCGCTGTCCCATCGCCGGTTCTGGAATACTGCAAGCAACCGCCCGCTCCGGCGTGCCCGTTCATTGACGCCGCGCGCCTCATCCAGCGTCAGCGCGTAAGGCTTTTCGACTACGACATGCTTGCCCGCCTCAAGCGCTTGGCAAGCGATTGAGGCGTGGCTGTGGTTCGGACTCGCGACCACCACCAGATCGACATCCTGACGCACGAGCAAGTCGGCCACGGACCCAACGACTGGGACAGGCCCGAGTTGATCGGCAATGGCGTCGCGTTGCGAAGACGCAATCGCCGCAAGCTCGATCCCCTCGGTCGCGCCGATCAGCGGGGCGTGAAACGTCCGCCCCGCATAGCCAAAGCCGATCAGGCCTACCCGGACCGGCCGGTCACTCACGCCGCTTCGGCAGACCGCTTCATCCGCTTGCGCTCGTTCGGATCGAGGAAGCGCTTGCGCAGGCGGATCGTCTTCGGCGTCACCTCGACCATCTCGTCATCGTCGATGTACGCGATCGCCTGCTCCAGCGTCATCTTCTTCGGCGGGGTCAGGCGAACGGCATCGTCCTTGCCGCCCGAGGCGCGGAAGTTGGTCAGCTGCTTCGCCTTCATCGGGTTGACCTCAAGGTCTTCCGTCTTGGCGTTCTCACCGATGATCATGCCCTCGTAGAGCGCCTCGCCATGGCCGACGAACAGGATGCCGCGATCCTCCAGCGGGCCGAGTGCATAGGCCTGTGCCTCGCCCGCGCCGTTCGAGATCAGCACACCGTTCTTGCGCCCCTCGATCACGCCCTTGTGCGGGCCGTACTTCTCGAACAGCCGGTTCATGATGCCGGTGCCGCGCGTGTCCGACAGGAACTCGCCGTGATAGCCGATCATGCCGCGCGACGGCGCCGAGAAGGTGATGCGCGTCTTGCCACCGCCCGACGGGCGCATGTCGGTCATTTCGGCCTTACGCAGGTTCATCTTCTCGACGACCGAGCCCGAATGCTCCTCGTCTACGTCGATGATGACGGTTTCATACGGTTCGGTGCGCTTGCCGCTCTCGTCCTCGCGGAACAGCACGCGCGGGCGGCTGATGCCCAGCTCGAAGCCCTCGCGGCGCATCGTCTCGATCAGCACGCCAAGCTGAAGCTCGCCACGGCCGGCAACTTCATAGCTGTCACGGTCGGACGATTCGGTCACCTTGATGGCAACGTTCGACTCGGCCTCGCGGAACAGGCGGTCGCGGATCATGCGGCTCGTCACCTTGCTGCCCTCGCGGCCAGCCATCGGCGAATCATTCACCGCAAAGCGCATCGACAGCGTCGGCGGATCGATCGGCTGCGCCTGGATCGCCTCGGTCACGCTGGTGTCGGCGATCGTGTTCGACACGGTCGCGACGGTGAGGCCGGCGAGGCTGATGATGTCGCCGGCGCGCGCCTCGTCGGTCGGCACGCGCTCGAGGCCCTGGAAGGTCATGATCTTCGACGCGCGGCCGGTCTCGATCACCTTGCCGTCCATGTCGAGCGCGTGGATCGGCTGGTTGACCTTGACGGTGCCCGAGTTGACGCGGCCGGTGAGCACGCGGCCGAGGAAGTTGTCGCGGTCGAGCAGAGTCACGAGAAAGGTGAACGGCGCATCGACGTCCAGCGCCGGCGGCGGCACGTGATCAACGATTTTCTGGAACAGCGGCGTCAGCGTGCCCTCACGGCGATCGGGATCCTCGCTGGCATAGCCGTTGCGGCCCGACGCGTAGAGCACCGGAAAGTCGAGCTGCTCATCGCTCGCGTCCAGGCTGACGAACAGGTCGAATACCTCGTCCAGCACTTCCTGGATGCGCTGGTCGGGGCGGTCGACCTTGTTGACCACCACGATCGGGCGCAGGCCCAACGCCAGCGCCTTGCCCGTCACGAACTTGGTCTGCGGCATCGCGCCTTCCGACGAATCGACCAGCAGGATCACACCGTCGACCATCGAGAGGATGCGCTCCACCTCGCCGCCGAAATCGGCGTGGCCCGGCGTATCGACGATGTTGATGCGCGTGCCTTCCCACTCGATCGAGGTAGGCTTGGCGAGAATCGTGATCCCGCGCTCCTTCTCGAGGTCGTTCGAATCCATCGCGCGCTCTTCGATGCGCTGGTTCTCTCGAAAGGTGCCCGACTGGCGGAACAGCTGGTCAACAAGCGTGGTCTTGCCATGATCGACGTGCGCGATGATGGCGATGTTGCGCAAATTCATACAAATTCCTGGATGGCCACCACGGCGCGGCAGCGTTGCGGGCGCGCATAGCCGAAACGACCCGAAAGCGCCAGCCTTCGCGCTCGCAGCATCGTCATGCCGGGAATCACATGTCGAGCACCGCTCTTCTCACGCTTTGCGCAGTCTCCACAGCGTATTATATGACTGATACACTTGAACGAAGACCCGTCTGCCGCCATCCTGACGGCAACGCTGGAGGAACCACATGGCGAGCACCCCCGACACGATCACCGCGACCGAGCCGGCGCTGACGCTCACGCCCCCCGATCCGGTGCCGACGGTCGCTGCGGAAAAGGCAGCCGGCCTCGTTCCGGTCGATGACGGCACCAAGTCCAAGCTGGAGGAACGCGCCGACTATGCCGTTCAGCAGCTGATGGAGCGGGATGCAAACAGCCCGGAATTCGGCAAGGTGGTCGATGCAATCACCAACATGGGCGCGAAGGAAATCCGCGACGCGGCCGGCCAGTCCAACCGTTTTCTCGATCGCCCCGTCCGGGCGATGGATCAGGAAACCGGCGTGGGCAAGGATCTGGCCCAGTTGCGCCGCGTCGTGGAGGATCTCGATCCGGGCAAGAAGGGCAACCTTACCGCCCCGCAGAAGCTGTTCGGCATCATCCCATTCGGGAACAAGATGCGCAATTATTTCGACAGCTACAAATCCAGCCAGACGCACATCGCCTCCATTCTTAAGAGCCTCGGGTCAGGCAAGGACGAGCTCCTGATGGACAATGCGTCCATCGACACCGAACGCGCCAATCTTTGGAGCGCGATGGGCAAGCTGGAGCAGATGATTCAGCTGTCGAAGATGCTGGATAGCAAGCTGGAGGACAAGGCGAACGAGCTGGACGCGACCGACCCGGCCAAGGCCAAGGCGATCCGCGAAAGCGCGCTCTTCTACGCACGTCAGCGGACCCAGGATCTCCTGACTCAGATGGCGGTGACCGTTCAGGGCTATCTGGCACTCGATCTGGTCAAGAAGAACAACGTTGAGCTGATCAAGGGCGTGGATCGGGCATCCACGACGACGGTCGCCGCGCTACGCACTGCCGTCACCGTCGCGCATGCGATGACCAATCAGAAGCTGGTGCTGGAACAGATCACTCAGCTGAACAACACCACGGCCGGCATCATCGATTCGACCGGCAAGCTGCTGCGCTCCAACACCGCCCGGATCCACGAACAGGCGGCAAGCTCGGCCATTCCGCTGGAAACACTCCAGCGTGCGTTCCAGAACATCTACGAAACGATGGACGCGATCGACACTTTCAAGGTGAAGGCGCTCGATTCGATGAAGAGCACGGTCGACACACTGTCGAACGAGGTGGAAAAGTCGCGCGGCTATATCGCTCGGGCGGAAGGCGCCGCACAGAATCGAGTCGGTTCCTCGCCTGAAACCTTCAAGCTGGAGGCGCTGTGACCTCTTACGATACCGACGACGCGCTTGCGCGGGCACGTGGCACGCTCGATCGGGTCAGGCTGCAGTCGTTCGAGCAGGTGCCGGTCCGCCGCCGACCGCGAGAGGGACGCAGCCTTGCCAAACGCGTCGCCGCCATCGGCATTTCCAACGCCGCCATCCTGATTGCCGCTGCTGTGATCGGCCTGGCCGCGGCTCCTCTGGGCCTGTTCGGCGCGCTTGCAGTGATGATGGTCATGATGGCGGTGACGCTGGCCATTGCCTTTGCGCCAGGGCCCAAACCGGTGACGCACGAAAAGCTTGCCAAAAGCGAGTTGAAGGCATTGCCAACCCAGACCACCCGCTGGCTCGATGCGCAGCGGCCGGCGCTGCCCGCCCCGGCGGTTCAGGTGACCGACCGGATCGGCCTGCGACTGGATACGCTCGGCAAGCAGCTGGCGTCGGTGGAGGATGACACGCCCGCGGCGCTCGATATCCGGCGCCTGGTCGGCGAGCAGCTGCCCGAATTCATTCGCGACTATCAGCGCGTCCCGGCGGAACTCCGGGATACCGAGCGCAACGGCAAGACACCCGATCGGCAGCTGGTCGAAGGACTGGAACTGATAGAGCGCGAAATCGGCCAGCTAAGCGAGGAACTGGCGCGCGGCGATCTCGATTCGTTGGAAACGCGCGGCCGCTTTCTGGAAATGAAATACAAGGACGGTGACCCGGCGTGACGTGATTTGCCAGTCTTCGGAAGGGCATGGGCTCCTCTAAGCCGATCCGCTTAATTGACGCGACATTGTCATGTGGATGCGTTAGCAGTCGCGCATGAACGATCGTGTCCTCGTCTTTGAAGGTATCCACAACTTCCGCGACTATGGCGGCTATGCCGCGCGCGATGGCCGATTGCGGCAGGGTGTCCTTTGGCGCTCTGGGCAGCATGGCGATGCCACGTCCAACGATCTTGCCGGCGTCGCAAACCTCGGCATAGCGACGGTCATTGATCTTCGCGGGGATAGCGAGCGGCAGCTTATGCCCTGCCTTCGTCATGACGGCTTTGACGGCCTGGTGCTTTTCGCACCGGGCGAGACCGCCGGGTCGGAACTGGCGCCGCATGAGGAAGCGGGCAGCGGGATCACAACCGCTTCCGAGGCGCGCGCGGCGATGACGCGCTTGTACGAAAATATGCCGTTCCGGACCGTGCTGGTCCGATCGCTTACTCTTTATTTCGAGGCACTGGCGACGCGCCAGGGCCCCAGTCTGCTTCATTGCCTCGCGGGCAAGGATCGCACCGGCCTTGCCGCGGCCCTGCTTCACCGGCTTCTTGGCGTGCACGAAGATGACGTGATGGCCGATTACCTGCTCACGAATGCAGCGGGCGATCAGAAGCGGCGCATTGCCGCCGCCGGTGACTCGATCCGTCAGCGTTATGGTCCGCAGATCACCGATGAGGCCATCGAGACATTGATGGGCGTGGACGCCCAGTATCTCAAGGCTGCGACCCGCTCGATTAACGAGCATCACGGCTCAGTCGAACGCTATGCCGATGAAGTGCTGGGCGTCGACGCAGCCCGGCGTGAAGCGCTCCGCGAGCGGCTGGTAGCCTGATCGTCACCACCCGCAGCAAACTTCGGCCGAATTATCCAGTGATAAGGCCCCAAAGCATCCAGCCGTTCAAGGTGACGATCGCGGCGGCGATGCCCCACGCAAGCACTGCCAGCCACCTTGGCGCCGCCAGCGGCCCCATCATCCGCCGACTTCCGGTGAACGCTACCAGCGGCAGCACCGCGAATGGAAGTTGCAGACTGAGCACCACCTGGCTGAGGACGAGCAACTGCGTCGCTCCGCTGTCTCCCGCCAGCGCCACGCCGATCACCGCGGGGATGATCGCCAGCCCGCGCGTAATCATCCGCCGCAGCCAGAGCGGCAGACGAAGCTCAAGAAAGCCTTCCATAACGATCTGACCGGCCAAGGTGCCAGTCACGGTGGAATTCTGCCCGCTCGCCAACAGCGCAACGGCGAAAACGACGCTCGCCACGCCGACACCCAGCATGGGCGCGAGCAGGCGATGCGCTTCCTCGATCTCTGCCACTTCCGTCCGTCCCGCGACATGGAAGGTCGCGGCCGCCAACACGAGGATTGCGGCGTTGATGAAGAACGCCAGGCCAAGGCTGACGGTCGAATCGATCGTTGCCATCTTCAGCGCGTCGCGCTTTTCGGCAACCTTCGTTCCGACAGCCCGGGTCTGCACGATCGCCGAGTGCAGGTACAGGTTGTGGGGCATCACGGTCGCGCCAAGAATGCCGATGGCGATGTAGAGCATGGCGGGATTGCTGACGATTTCAGCAGACGGGATCAGTCCCACCGCGGCCGCGCCCCAGTCCGGTCCGGCCCATGCGAGCTCAAGCGCAAAGCAACCGGCGATCACGATCAGCAGCGATGCGACAAATGCCTCCAGGCGACGAAAGCCGTAGCGCTGCAATGCCAGGATCAGGAATACGTCAAGCGCCGTGACGCAGACCCCTGCGACCAGCGGCAGTCCGAACAACAGCTTCAGCGCGATCGCCGTGCCAAGCACCTCCGCCAGATCGCAGGCGATGATCGCGATCTCGCACAAGATCCACAGCACCATGGAAACCGGCCGCGAATATTGTCGTCTGCACGCCTGCGCCAAATCCATACCGGCGCCAATCCCCAGCCGTGCTGACAGCGCCTGGAGCACGATGGCCATCAGGTTGGAAAGAAGGATGACGCTCAGCAGCGTGTAGCCAAAGGCCGATCCCCCGGCGATGTCGGTGGCCCAGTTCCCCGGGTCCATATAGCCGACGGCCACCAGCCAGCCGGGTCCGACAAAGGCGAACAGCCGGCGCCAGAAGCTCGCGCCTTCCGGCACCCGGATGGAGGCGTGAACCTCCGGAAGCGATCGCATCAGCTCGGCAGCAGGCGGGGTCATCCCCGCTGCAATGCGGAATTCGCTTGGGAGTTTCAACGTTTCAATCGGGAAAGAATGGCCGCGTTGCGCTCGACCAGCGCAGGATCGCGCGCCATTGATGCGGTGATAATGGCGCCGTCCAGCGCGGTATCGATCGGGGATGGAGTGCGCTCGGCGGGCAGGCTGGCGACCAGCGCCTTCACCGCCGCTCGTGCAATCGCGCCGTTGGCGGCCATGTGCGACAGGATCGCGTTCACATCGACAGCGGCTTCGTCTTCTCGCCAGCAATCATAGTCGGTCACCATTCCGACCAGCGCGTAGGGCAGCTCGGCTTCGCGGGCGAGCCGCGCCTCCGGCATGCCGGTCATGCCGATCACGTCTCCGCCCCATGCGCGATACATCAGGCTCTCGGCGCGGGTCGAGAATTGAGGTCCCTCCATCGCGAGGTAAGTGGCGCCTTCCGTCACCCTGCCACCGGCTGCCTGCACGGCAGCGGCGGCGAATGCGGACAGCCGCTCGCACACCGGGTCCGCCAGCGACACATGCGCCACCAGCCCCGTGCCGAAGAAGCTCGCCGGGCGGGAGACCGTGCGGTCGATGAACTGGTTGACGATGGCGAATTGGCCGGGCGCCACTTCCTCCTGCAGCGAACCGACCGAGGATAAGGCAAGTAGGTCCGTGCACCCTGCCCGCTTCAATGCGTCAATGTTCGCTCGCACCGGAATGTCATGCGGGGCGATCCGGTGTCCACGGCCATGGCGCGGCAAGAAGCGGAGTCCGACATCGCCTATGCGACCGAAGAGAATGTCGTCCGACGGCGTACCCCAGGGGCTCGCCACCGATCGCCACTCCGCATCCTCCAGGCCATCGATGGCGTAAAGGCCCGAGCCGCCGATGATCCCAATCGTCCATTGCGTGTTCATCGCGCTCCTCCGATAAGATCGGCATGACGATCATCCGCGCCGCCGCCGCCCTTTTCGCCCTCTCCCTTGCCGGGTCGGCGCATGCGGCACAACCGATCGCCGGTCGGTGGCTGACCGAAGATGGATCCGCAATCATTCAAGTGGGACCTTGCGGCGCCAGCACGTGCGGCAGGATTGCTTCGGTGGTGAAGCCCCGCCCCGGCGCTCCCGCTACCGATGTCAACAACCCCGATGCCAAGCTTCGCGCTCGGCCGATGATCGGATTGCCGATCCTGTCCGGCTTTAGCGATGCGGGCGAGGAGTGGCGCGGCCGAATCTATGATCCGCGCAACGGCAAGAGCTACAAGTCGATCGTTACTCGCGGTGAGAATGGCACGCTGCGGGTGAAAGGGTGCGTTTCCTTCATCTGTCAGACGCAGGTCTGGAAGGCCGCGCGGTAACGCTTCATCGGCTCGCCGCGCGCGTGGCAAGGATCAGACCGGCACCGCTTCTCCCTTTGCGCCATAATGGTGCCAGGCAAAGATGGCAGCGGCCCCGCGATGCGGGCTCCAAGGCGCGGCGAGCTCCCGCGTCAGCTTTTCGCTCGGGCGCGTATCGTGCCCCAGGATCTTGCCGACCTCGATCTGCACCGCCAGATCCCCGGCTGGCCAGATGTCCGGCCGGCCTTCTGCGAACAACAGGTAGATTTCGGCCGACCAGCGTCCGATGCCCTTTACGCGCATCAGCAGCGCGACGGCCTCATCGTCGTCCGCCGGCAAATGGGCGAAGTCCAGCCGTCCGCTGACGACCTCTTCCGAAAGGCTCCGCAGATAGGCCGTTTTTTGCCGGGACATGCCCGCGGCTCGCATCTCCTCGTCGCTGGCGTGGCCGAGACGATCCAGATCCACGGGGTCTCCAATCAGGTCGATCAGCTTCCGCCACATCGCCTCGGCGGCCTTCACGCTCACCTGCTGCCCGACGATTGTTCGCATCAGCGTAACATGGCCGCGCTCGCGTATTCGGGTGGGCGGATAGCCAACGCGCTCCAAGGCTGGCGCAAATTTGGGTTCGAGCCGGGCGAGCGCATCCACGCCCTCGCGCAGCTGCTCGGCGCTCAGCCCCATTGCAGCTTGCCCTCAAGATCGGCAATGGAACAGGAAACTTGCGGGGAGAGCATAATGTCCAAGCTTATCGTCACGCTGCGGGACGGGGAAGAACGTGTCATCGATGGCGCGGCGGGGCTGTCAGTCATGGAAGTCATTCGCGATGGCGGCATCGATGAAATCCTCGCGCTTTGCGGTGGTTGCTGCAGCTGCGCGACCTGCCACATCCATGTCGACCCGGAATTTGCGGACAAACTGCCGCCGATGACCGAAGACGAGAATGACCTCTTGGAATCGTCCAGCAGCCGCGATGGCACTTCCCGGCTTTCGTGTCAGCTGCCGTTCGGCCCGGAACTTGATGGCTTGAAGGTTCGGATCGCCGAGGAAGACTGAGGCTTCACCAGACGCGCACCGGCATGCTGCTGCCGGTGCGTGAAGCTCCGCCTGCCACCTCATCAATCGACACTCATGAACCCTGAGCCGATGTCCCGCCTATCGCGTGGCGATAGCGTATAAGGCGATCGCCGCCGCGTTCGAAACGTTGAGGCTCTCGACATTGGGACTGATCGGGAGCTTGGCGAGCTGATCGCAATGTGCCTCGGTGTTCTGGCGCATCCCTTCGCCTTCCGCACCCAGAACCAGGGCGATCCGCCCTTCGCCCATGGACTCCCCAAGCGTTTGCGTCGCGTGCCCGGTCAGGCCGATGCGCCAGAAGCCTGCTTCCGCAATCTCGTCCAGCGCCCGCGCCAGGTTCACCACGCGAACCCACGGAACCGTCTCCAGCGCGCCAGACGCCGAGCGGGCGAGCGCTCCCGATTCCGGCGGCGCATGGCGATCCTGGGTGACGATCCCCAGCGCATCGAACGCCGCCGCCGACCGCAGCACCGCACCCACGTTATGCGGGTCGGTCACCTGATCCAGGATTACGAGTGGACGACGATCATCGCGCCCCTGATCCAGCAAATCTCCCAGCCAGATCTCCTCAAGCGGATCCACCTCCGCCACCAGCCCCTGATGCGGCGCGTCCGCCGGCACCATGCGCCCCAAGTCGGCTACATCAGCGTACACGACCGGCAGAAGCGGCGGGAGTTGCAGGTTCGCCAGCGCCTCCCGCGTGCCCCACAGCTTCTTCACGGTGCGGTCAGGGTTCGCGAGCGCTGCGGTCACGGCATGGCGCCCCCAGAATCGGGGTCGGTTGCCAGGTGCTTGGCTTGGGCGATGTCCACGGCGCGCCATCAGTTCGTCTCTTCCGGTTTGATCGTAAAGGTTGGTCGGGAACGATCGAGCAGGTGCCCGCGAATGGTCGACCCGTTCGTCTGCTACGCTCCAGAAACCCCCGCATAAGCGCAAAGTGCAGCGACGGAAAGTTGGCGCCTGACAGGGAGCCAGCAAAATTCCACCACACCGTGATCACATGCGTTGACACGCCGCCCAGGCTTCGGCATTGGGCGCCCTCGCTCTAACGAAGCGGCCCTGTGGAAGGGTGGCCGAGTGGTTAAAGGCAGCAGACTGTAAATCTGCCCACGCAAGTGTACGCTGGTTCGAATCCAGCCCCTTCCACCAAGAACCGCTCCGGCGGCTTCCGAAACAGTCCGAACAAGGGTAGAACAGGCGCAGAAACGCGCGGGTTCTATCGTCCGGCTTTGTCCAGCACGATCCAGCCCAAGCGTACCCCCTGTCGGGGTATCGGCGGGGGTACTGTTCAGAGGTGGGGGTATTGATACCCCCAGACAGGGAACGATGCTGACGGACGCCCAGATCAAGCGCGCCAAGGGCGCGGACAAGGCCTACAAGCTCTCGGACACGGGCGGATTATTCCTGCACGTCGCCCCCTCGGGCGCCCGCTCCTGGCGCCAGAAGTACCGGTTTGGGGGTAAGGAGAAGCTCCTCACTCACGGCCTGTACCCCCAGGTGAGCCTGTCGGCCGCGCGCGATCTGCGAGACACCGCAAAGAAGGCGCTCCGCGACGGGCGCGATCCGGCGATAGAAAAGAAGCAGGAGAAGGCCGCGCGCGTGATCGGCACGTCGCACACCTTTGAGGCGTGCGCCCGCGCCTGGCACGAGCTCAACAAGCCGCGGTGGAGCAAGGTGCACGCCGGCAACGTGATCGACAGTCTGGAGAAGGACCTGTTTCCCGCGATCGGCGCGATGCCGATCAAGGACGTGACCGAAGCGATCCTTCTCGACGCCCTGCGCCGGGTGGAGAACAGGGGCGCGATCGAGACGGCCAGCAGGATCCGGCAGCGTGCGAGTGACGTCTTCGCCTATGCTGCGGCCGCCGGCCTGCGCACGGGCGACCCGGCGGCGGTGGTCAAATCGTTGCTCAAGCCAAAGCCGAAAGCGACCAAGCAGCCGGCCATCACCGATCTGGACCAACTGCGCGCCATGATCGCGGATATCGAGGAAGAACGGGCGAGCCCGATCACGAAGCTGGCGAACCGGCTGGTGGCGCTGACAGCCGTGCGATCGGCCGTTCAGCGCTTCGCCAAGTGGGAAGAGTTCGAGGGACTGGACGGCCCCTCTCCTATCTGGCGAGTCCCGCCTGGCACCATGAAGCTGGCGCTCCGACTGAAGGACGACACGCAGTTCGAACATATCGTGCCGCTGTCCCGGCAGGCAGTGGAGGTGATCGAAGCGGTTCGACCGCTCACCGGCCACCTGCCCTACCTGTTCCCGAACGACCGTCACGCCCACCGACCCATGTCGGAGAACGGCGTGCGCGCGCTGATCATCCGGGCGAACGGCGGGATCTATCGCAACCGGCACTGCACCCACGGCTACCGCTCGTCGTTCTCGTCCATCATGAACGAATGGCGCCGGCGGGAAGGTCGGCCGGATGATCGCGAGGTGATCAACCTGATGCTGGCCCACGTGGTCGAGGACAAGGTTGAAGGCGCATACAACCGGGCCGCGCACATGGATCGGCGTGTCGAGTTGGCGCAGATCTGGGCTGATATGGTCCTCGCCGACGCGCCGCCGGCAGCGGCGCTGCTGGATGGCAAGCGGAACTGAACTGGGACGCAAAACGGAAGGGCAGCTAACGCCCAATTGCGGACGTTCGACGGAGATGCCACCCGTAGCCAATGCGAGAGATTCTTGGTGGCGCTATAATCGTCCTTGGCGGACAGTGGGTGATCACCGCACCGTTCGCGATCGTGTGGAGCCTTCGGCGGAGACGATGGGTGCTCGCAGCCCTTCTCGCTCTACCTGCGCTGTGGTTCGTAGTCGGGTATTTAGCCGCCGATCAGCGATAAAGCCGAACGTCCGCTCCCCACCCAAATCGGACGTTCACCGGCGGCGTGACAACACGCCGAAGAAGACCTCGACAGAGGATCTACACCCCGTCCTGAAATGGGACGTTCCCGTAAGGTTTCACCCCTGTTCTTCAAACAGAGGATTGGAACAACACTACGAGAACGGATAAAAGGGGACAACCGGCGCTCGTGGGGAGCGACCGGCCGTCAGTCAACCTCTGTCAGGGAGGCCAACCTTGCTAACTGTCGGCTACGATAATCGTACACTGCCGTCAAGCGGTTTCCCTGATCATATAAGGGAAACGTTATATGACATTCACCGGTAAAACACTCGCACTTGTCCCGCACAGCTATCAAGGATCGCTGATCCAGCTTCGCGCTGACGACGGCTACATCAACGCGACCGCGATGTGCAAAGCGGCCGGCAAGCTCTGGGGCCACTACCGCGAGAACGCACAGACGAAGGCATTTCTTGACGCGCTAGCGAGCGATATCGGTATTCCGATATCGACCCTAGTGCAGTCCGTGAAAGGCGGCGCCGCCGAGCATCAGGGCACTTGGGTGCACCCACAGGTATCGGTTCATCTCGCGCAATGGCTTTCGCCTCAGTTCGCTGTGAAGGTCAGCCAGTGGGTGCTAGCCTGGATGACAGGTTTGCGCCCCAACGACCGCGTCTGGGCGCAGTTCGAAGACCGCGTATCGCTTGTTTATGACAACGTCCCCCTGGGCTACTTCGCGGTGTTTCAGCAGATCAGCGACCTGTTCGCTTCAATGATCACCAACGGCGCCGACTTCGGCACAAGAATGATCCTTGACCTAAGCGTCGGGGGATGTTGGGGGCGGCACTGGACAAAGCATCAGCTCGATGAGGATTTCGGCCCACGCGCCCTCTACCCTCACAGCTACCCCTCTTACTTCCCGCAGTCGTGGTCGAACCCGCAGGACGCTTGGTGCTATCCTGAAGACGCTATTCCCACTTTCAAGCGGTGGCTGCGAGAAGAGTATGTACCGGTAAAGATGCCCGCGTATCTTCGAGATCAGGTGCGTAAGAGCAAGCTTCCGGCGCCGGTCGCGAACAATGCGCTGGCCGCTCTGGCGGCGCGCGAGCAGGGCCGCGCGCTCCCGCGATATTCGCCTAACTGAGATAACTTCCCAAAACGCGACAACTGGCCCGCCCTCACCCGGCGGGCTCCTTCGCAGCTCCGCAGGTTCGCTGCTTTCAAACCGCACGGCTCAGAGCTATCTACCCGGAGAGGCGTTGCTTATGACCCCGGCCATGCGGGAAACTCTCGTGTCTGTCGCTGCCGTAATGCAGCCAGAGCGCGATCCTTGGTGGATCGTAGGCAGCGCGGCTGTGGCGCTTTTAGGGGTGTCGCCGGTGCGCGTGGCCGAGATCGACGCCCTGCTCAGCGTGAGAGATGCCGCGAAAATCCTCCCGATGATTGGCGTTGAGCCGATCAGAAACTTCGAGCGCGGGAATTTCCGCTCGGAGATCTTTGCCACTTGGAGGGGCAACGCGATGCGGGTTGAGTTCATGGCGGGCGTGGAAACCCGGGTTGATGAGAAGTGGGAAAGCTTAGTCCTTCAGCCCCGACAGGCCATCGCAGTAGATGGCGCACTCGTGTTCGTTCCCAGCCTGGTGGAGTTGCTCGGCATGTTGGTAGGCTTCGGCAGGCCAAAGGACCGGGAGCGTGTCCGATTGCTCACGGCGAAGCTGTGAAGGCCGCTAAGTCCATGCCCGTCTGGGCGGTAACTTTGCTGGTCCTGCTGACCTACGTGGTTCTGCGGTACGTATGGGTGAGAACGCACGGCACCTAGCCGGCGCGCTTACGCGCTGCCGCCGCGTCGGATCACCGGTGGCTGAGAAGGTAGTCGCCGATGTCCGGCTTGATCGGACCCAGCGCCGGATCCTCGCCGTCCATATTAAGCCGCATCACCAGCCCAAGAGTGCTGTTCGGCAGCGAGGCGCCCTTGATGCGCTCCACAATCCCTCGCACGTCATAACCGCGGTCGATCTTCGACCCGATCCAGCGGGCCCGGTCGCGGCGCAGGTAGCCGATCTTGATGCCCCGAGCGCTTCTGACCGCGACGGCGGCCGGGTCGTGCGGGTTGTCGGGCTCACGCACCAGCTTGATCGGCTCTCCCGGAACACAGCGCGCCAGTTCCTCTTGGCGGCTGCTGCCATCCTCGTTGTTGTACCACTCTCCACATGCCGGCAGTCGAAAATCGCAGATACCCAAGGCCTCGCCTCATCCCTAGAACAAATGCGGAACATCCGGTAAAAGAGGGCATCCGATTCGGGCAAGAGAGATTCGATGATGGCCAATGTCGCAGATCAGAGCACCGCCGTAGACGAAGCGTTCGGCACCTGGCTGGTGAAGCAGGACGGTCGAGGGGGATTGATTGGCAATCTCGCCACGGCGCTGAAAGCCGACCGCACGTTTCCGCGCGCGGCTGATCCTGAGGGAGTGCGCAAGTTCATGGGCGATCGCCGTGCGGGCGGTGACGACTGGGAGGCGCTGGAAGACGCTGAGCTTGAGTGGCGCTGCTACTGATGATCGTTCGAGATCCGCGCGCCAAGCTGCGCGAGCTGGCGGTTCAGCGCAGAACGAGCCTGAACGGCCTGTCCTGCACGATCGGCCGGCCGCGGCGTTACCTGACGAGGTTCGTAAAGGAAGGCCATCCGGAGCGGCTGAGCGCCACGGACATTGACCAGCTATCTCGCTTCTTCGGTGTCAGCCCGGTAGAGTTCGGCGCCGATGATCCACGGTGGCGTCGGTGGCGCGACCATGCGTTCCATACCACCGAGCGCAAGCTAGGGTTCGAGGTGTGGGACGAGAAGCAGGGGCGGTATCGATGCGCGTGATTATTCTCGGACAGCCCGAAACCTCCGTGCCCGACAGCGCCGTCCGGCTTGCCTACGAGCTTGTCCAGACGCTCGGCCGGGAAGAGACGCACGATCTCATCGTCACCGGCATCCGTAGCGCGGAGTCCGGCCGGAGCGACGTAGTTGATGGCTGGGTCGAGTTAGCGCAGGGGATTGAGGCGTTGACGCACGCGACGCGGCATTAACGCCCGGACTCGTTAGCGGGTCGGAAAGGGTGTTACGCTAACCCCGAATCGGGGGGACACGTGCGCGTCAGGCATCTCATTGCGCTGCGGAAGCAGCTTGTTTCTGACACAGGAAACTGGTCTTCAAATGACATGCCGCCTCGCCACTGCCCAATATACTCGAAGACGCGGCCGATCCGCGCGGGGTGGCAGTGGCGATCTGCGACTGCGCAGGGAGGCGGCCGCTCTTTCGTGATGGTGGCCGAATGCAATCCATCCCGGGGCAATTGGAAGTCGTTCCTTCTGCTTGAGACCGCAAACGGGCACTCGGTGATTGCCCGCTTTGAAGATCATGCGAGCCATCCTGGGCAGCACGTTCATTCGCATTGCGAGCGTAGCGGCCTTCAGGTTGGCGCCGAGGGGCTGGGCAACCTGATACGGATACCTCCAGCCGGCAATCGCCACCGAAATGCAACAGCTCTGACCCTGCAGACGTTCTGGGCTAGAGCGCGCCGGTTCTACCGGATCGATGACAACTTAGGCCCGCTGTTCGCAAATGTCTCCTGACGCCCTCTCCGATGCGCTCTGCCGTGCGTTCTGCGGAGCCATAGACGTACGCCCTGTTCCGAGCGGATTAGCGATCAGCTCAGCCTTCGAGGATAGCTCCGGTGACCGCCTCACCTTCTACCTGACGGAGGATGAGGACGGCTATCGCATCGAGGACGATGGCGATTACCTGGCGACGCTTATCGCCAAGGATATCCCCATCAACGAAGGCATGAGGGGACAATTGCTCGATGCAATCCTTGATCAGGGCAAAGCCTATTGGGATCGCGAAACGTTCGAGATCAAGACCACCGCATTTCCTGCGAAGGACGTACAGCGCCGTACGATTGATTTCCTTTCGTCGCTAATTCGCGTCCGCGACCTTGAACTAGTGACGCGCGAAGTCGTCCGATCCACATTTCGCGAGGACGTTGTGTCCGCGATGGTGCGACGCTTCGGCCCAGCGATCACGATCACTGAGGGCGGGGTCGTCGCAAACGACTTTTCCGAGTTTCCCGCGGACATTGTTGTTCATCCAACCGCCTTTGCCCCTGGCGCAAAGGCCGGCGCCATTTATCTCGTGAACAACAGCGACAAGCTGAATGAGGCGCTGTTGGCTCATCAAGAGGCCCAGATGCATGATCGGCACGACATCGGCGTGGTAGCGCTCATCGAAGAGCCGGACATGAAGGTTGTAAGTCGCCGGCGCTTCCAGCGAGCACAGAACCGTTCATTGCCCATGCCGATCTTTCGGGGTGACGAAGACGGCGCGATGACGCTGATTGCTCGGGAGCTTTCACTTCCAAGGACCGTAGCTGCTTAGTTTTGAGCGGCATTCCCCTCCCAGGCAAGGGCCTGTCCGCCGCCCTCAGATTCATCCTGAAGAAGCGCCAGCCCCGTCGGTCGCACCCAACAGCCGCTCCGCCGCCACCACCTCGGCCGCGCGCTGGCGGATCTCGCCACGCGCTTCGATCGCCGCCTCTAGCTTGATCACCTTGCCCTCAAGCATCGACTTCTCCCGGTGGCAGTCGCGCACCTCCTTCTCGAGCGCGTCGATCCGGGCGCCGTCTTTGGCGGATCGCTCGTCCAGGCGCGTGATCTCGTTTGCGAGCCGCTGCCACTGCATGTCGGTGACTTCCTCGGCGCTCTTCTTGGCCTCGCGCCGGTAGGTGAGGATCGACCCCACCGCCCCTCCGCCGAGCAGCGAGGTAATGGAGGCGATTATCAGTTCGGGATCGATCACAAGCGACCTTTCGATTCAGTCGGCTAACCGGCTGTGTTTTCGAGAGTATTGCCGGTTTTGAGGTGTGAAACGCCCAAGACGATTCACACCCCTGGCCGTGCCAACGCGGCTCAGCCGGTGACGATCAGTTCCGACACGCTCTGGGCAGCGCCAGCCCCGACCGTGTAGGTCGTCGGCATTTCTTTGGGCGAAAACCGCTCGTGTCCTAAGGATACTGCCGGATGGGTGCCGCTGCCGAACCCGTAGCCAAAATCAACCGGATGTCGGCCGTTTGAGAACCGCATGTAGAGGCAGCGATCTCCTTCCCCCGATTTACATTGTTGCCACTTTCCAACCCGATAACTTCATTTCCCCATCGCTTGAAAGCCAGCTGCCTGTTAGCTTGAAACAACGAATTGCGAGGATGACAAACGAATGCTTGTGAAGAGACGGGTCGTAATCATCGCGCTTCTGTCGTTTGTGGCCACTGGTTGTTCACTAAAACCGGGAACAAGTAAGGTGGCATCAAATATGAGCCGTCATCCTCTAACGAGTTACCGCAAGTTGTCGGGCTTGGAAGTTAGGTCCTTTCTTGCCAACCGATCGATCAATCTAGGTTGGTCTAATCACATGTATAGTGGCAGGCGACACGAGACGTTCTACACGGATGGCCGGTGGAAATCGTACAAAGAGGCTCGCGCTCCTATCTCAGAGGAAGGAAATTGGCACGTCTCTGATGACGCGTTGTGCGTAGTCCCAAGTCAAAGAAGTAAAGAGTGCAGGGAAGTTTGGATATCTCCCGATCGAACCCGTGTTCATCTTCAACCCCACCCTTTCGGTACGCCACCGTACCACTCTGGAGACTTTACCTTGGCCGTTGGCAATTTACGATAGGAGGTTTCCTTGTCCTACGCCGATATCGGCATTCCGATATCGCTCCGGCGAACGTGTCAGGATCAGCCGCTCTGCGGCAGAAAATCGTATTCGGGCCGAACGCGGATCAGGAGCGCGTCGCTGTCCGACGAGGTAGAAGCAGGCGTGCCGGTCGCGCCTGGCGCAGGCTCGATGACCAGCGGCCCTCCCATGAAGGTATCGAGAACGCCCTCCCCCAGGACTTCGGCGAGCCGCCAGCGCAGGTTCGGGTGTCCGGCGAGCTTCTGTGTCACCTCGGGATCGTGGCGCATCTCCAACAGCCGCCCCTCTGACACATTAGTGCGCAGGACGCTCGCCACGGTCACGGCATCCGCGGCGCGGCCCAAGGCCTTGCCGACGCCCGGGCCGAACACCGTGAACGCCAGCTTCTGCCCTTCCATCCCGCGCGGCGTGCCGTCGGAAAAGCATTCCTGATAGTGAAGGACCAGAACGTCCTGCTGCGTGCAGCGGAGCTGGTCGTCGTCATCGAGCAGCACCATCGCGTCACTCGTCCTCTTCGCCTGGCTGCAGCCGCTCGATGATCAGGAGGCTTCCGCCTTCGCTCGGGAGATCAGGGGTGATCCCATCCACGTCCGGGCTGGGCTCGATCACGAACTGTCCGCCGAAACGAGGCACCAGCGCCCCGTCCGGGCGGACCTTCGCGAAGCGGTAGCGAAGACGCGGAAGGCCGGCGAGGCGCCGGCTAACCTCAGGCAAATGGAGGAACTCGTACGATGGCCCTTCACCGCTCTCCAGGCGGACACCGTTGGCCGTCACCTCGTCTGACGGCAAGCCGAGCGCGGCACCGACGCCCGACCCGTAGATGGTGAAGACGTACGCCTCGCCTTCCATCTGGCTGAACTCGCCGGTGGCGAGTTTCCGCTGATAGGACAGGCGCAGAGCGTCGTGTTGGAACGCCCGCATGTTATCGTTGCGGTCCAGATCCAGCATCAGGCCGCTCCCGTGAAGACGCGCCGATCTGTCCGGCCAGCCGCCACCGCGGCCGCCCATTGCTTGATCACCGGCGTCACCGCGGCGTCGTAGAGCGGCATGTTCGGGTGAAGCGGGTTGCCGCTGTCATAGTAGGTGTCGAGGCCGGCCCCGAGATTGGTAACCGTCTCGATCGCGTTCCGATAGGACGCCCACTCGAAGTCGAGCAGCGCGCAGTTGTATCTGGCTGCCAGCAGGCGAACGAGATGGTTCACGTGCCAGATGCGCTTGTAGCCGGTGCGATTCTTCGCCGGGTCATTGTGGCCGGTCCAGTCGCGTACCTCCAGCAGCTGGTTAAGCCGCGGCTCCATGTGATTTTGCGGGCTGACGGGCGCGGCGTGGTAGGCGGGAAAATTCATCTCCGACGTGGCGCCGCTGACGCCATTTCCCATGTCCGTCGTGTCGGCGAACCAGTTCGGGTCCAGCGCGATCGCCGAGCCTCGCGGGTCAGGCGGAAAGATCGTGTTGAGGACCGGTTCAGCGCCTTTCGCGCGCACCTTCCGAATGCCCGCTTCAAGTGCCGCAAGCTGCGCCATGATGCCGCCCTGCGCGTGATAGAACAGCGTGCGCGCGTCGTTCATGCCGAACATCGTCAGGACAAAGGCGGTATTGCCGGCAGTGAAGGCGGCCGAAGCGTCAAGCTGGCTTGCCATTGACGCCATCGGCGCACCCGGCGCGGATCGGTTATCTGCCTCGAAGACAAGACCAGACCCTGGGAAGCTGTCGTTCAGTGCCGCTGCCGCGACCGTCGCCGGGATGCGGGACGCCTCCACGTAATCAGGGTAAGCGTTGGAGCTGCCGACGACCGTGACATATTTGGTGATCGTCGTGGTGGTGCGCCCGCCGGTGCCCCCGTTCGCGTAGGTCACTGTGCCCCACGGCTTGGCCGGATCCAGCGGCTTCACCGGCTCAAGCAGCTCGTCCACGCCGTCAACGTCGCGCGGCGGGCCCGTCAGGATAAATGACCCGCCGCCAGCCGAATAGGTGAGCGTGACGATCTTTCCCTGTGGCAGATCGCCGGCGAGGGTATCGTTGCCGCCGCCATCGCGCGCGATCCGACGCCGGAAGCCGGGCGCCGTCTCAAGGAAGCTCTGCCCCGTGTTGGTCGCGGTGATGAGCAGATCGAACGACGCGCCGGTAGAGCCAGCGGGAGCGTTGGCGAGCAGGTCGTTCGCGTTCCCTCCGATCGGGGTGGCGGCCGGGGCGCCTACGAGGGTCTCCGTGATCACCTTCGCGACCGCCGCCTGCTCGTTCGCCTGCGCGACGACTGGCGCTAGCAGATCAGCGCCGTCAAGGTTGAGGACGGTCGTCTCGGTGCCGCTGATCGTCAGCGTCGCGCCGGCCAGTGGAACGCCGGTGCTGGATCCTTCCCCTGAGACCGATCGGGTCGCAGGCGCCCCATCACTTCCGTAGGTGTGCGGCAGGACAATGAACTTTCCCACCATCCGGGTGATGCCGGAGAGGACGAGCGCATACTCGAACGGTGACGGATCACCCACGCCGCCGAGGTACGGCAGCCCCTGAAGCGTCGACTTGTTGATGCGAATGCGCAGATCGGTTTCGGGCAACCCGTCGACTGTCGACACGCCCGCCACGCGCAGGCCCTGCGCATTGCCGTTGGTCGTGCCAAGAAGGTCGATCAACGGCGCTCCGGGACGATCCGGGCCCTGACGCACCTGCATCGCCAGCCCGGCGTTGGTCAGGTCCGCTCCCCGCACCTTAAGCTGGTATTCCCAGGCATTATCATCGTTGCGCCAGACCGACAGGTCGTGGCGGGCAGTCAGTGCCATTCGTTTTCTCCGGTCTTAGGGAATGGGGTTCATGCCGCCGCCACCGGGAGGCGTGCCGCCGCCGCCGGTGGACCCGCCGCCGCCTGCGGCCGGCGTGAGGATCCAGCCGACATAGTGGCGGGCCGGGTTGGCGTCTGAGGGGAAGGCGTTCGCGTAAGTCGTGGTCGCCTGCAGCGACACATCACCGCCGGATCGAGCGGCGTCGTCGTAATAGAGCCAGTATGTCGTGGAATAGGCGAGGCCGATCTGCGCGCTTGCGGCGACCGAAACCGTTCGATCGCTGTAGACGCGTTCGTGGGCAGACACGTTGATCGTCGTGCTGCCGCCGGCGTCCCCAGCCGTGATTGAGACGCCACTCGGCCAGCTGTTGCTGATCATCAGGCGCTCGCTGACATCGACTGTGTCGTTGATCGCCTGCGCGAACGGGTTCTTCGCTGGATCATAAGCCGGCGCAGCGACTGCCTGAACCGCAGGAAGATCGTTGGCGTCCCACGCATAGATCTCCGCGGCCTCTTCCCGCAGCGTCATGTTGCAAGTGCCGCCCTCGCCGATCTCCTGCTCCACCACCCGGAACAGCTTTCGATCGAAGCCCAGCGGTGAGAAGGTGAACGGCACCACGCCGCCGACCGGCCAGTTCCACGCCCGGATGTCGAACGGCGCGGTAAATGTCCGCTGGTGCTGCTTGCGCTGCAGCACCTGACGGGCGATCCGCTGCGCCTGGCTCGGGCTTTCCACAACGGCCAGGTCATACGTCAGGGGGCGATCGATGCCGTCGGGGCTCGGAATCCGGACCTCCGGATAGTCGACCATCTGGTAAAGCGAGGCCGCCGACGTATCGACGTAGCGACCGCGAACGACGTTATAGGTCTGGTCCAGCGCGGGATCCGGGTCCCAGGTGAACGGCCCGATCACGTCGTCAGTGAACAGGCCGGCGTCCGTGGCGGCTTCGGCAAGGTCGTTGTGCGCGATCACCAGTGACAGGCGCCCGCCTGTATCGGTGAAGCGCCCGCAGCAGGCCGCGCAGAGCGCATCCAGGCTGGTCTTTGGGTCGTCGCCCTCAGTCATGACGCCAGCGCCCGTATAGCGCCGCTCGGTGCCGCCGGCAGAGCGATTGACCAGTTCTTCTGCCTGATTGGCCGCTTTGATGAACGACGCGAGGTTGATGCGCTTCGGGGGGATGCCAAGTCCCGTTGCTAGCCGCTTCTCGCCGGTAGCCGGGTTGGTGATCCGCCAGCCGAGCAGAAGCCGCAGGATCTGCAAGGGTATACAGGTCAGACGCTCTACGCGTTCCTGATCGATGCCAGCACTGAACTTCGGTCGATCAGCAACGCCGAATATGTGAACCGTGATCTAGAGGCGGAGTGTGCCCGGGAGAGCGTGCTGTTCCGAAGAGCGGTGCGATCATTCACGCCGAAACCAGCCACGCCAACTCGGCCGCTATCGCTACGCATCATTTCATAAAGAGCGGGATCGGAAAGATCGTATGCGTTGTACGCTACAATCGGCCCGCTGAGCGCTGGCTTCCCGGCCGTAGTTGCCTGGCGCGGCGAGATGCTGCGACGGAAGCCGGCGCCGCGGCGATAATCGTCTGAGGTCTACCTTGGCATGCTAGCGGGCCACGTGCCGCGCGACCAGATGAGGGCGGCGATCGCAAAAGCTGCTCGCAGTGATGTCGCCTGGATGGAGCGCGGCATCGATGAACCGCTCAATACCACAAACGGAACGTCGATCGCCCGCGTGATAGGCGACGGGTCAGCGTCGCGCCACTTGGCGGCGTCGAAAGCTGCCGTGCCGGAACAACCGCAGACCAGCAGAAGGGGCAGAAGCAGAGCGCGCACGGCTGCGTCATACCAAGTCATCCCAACGTCCGCTATTGGGCGTGAGCGGAATGGCGGCTTTCGGGATCGA
Organism: Sphingomonas sp. OV641; assembly: GCF_900109205.1. Classification (NCBI taxonomy): domain Bacteria; kingdom Pseudomonadati; phylum Pseudomonadota; class Alphaproteobacteria; order Sphingomonadales; family Sphingomonadaceae; genus Sphingomonas; species Sphingomonas sp. OV641. The sequence goes on from NZ_FNZB01000001.1 coordinate 969,217, forward strand.
CCCCATGATAGCTGCCGTTCCGCCTATTGGGTTGTGCGCCCTCTCGGATGGCCGTGAATGGCAAGGGAAGCGGACCCGCTTTCGGCGATTTCAATCGCGAGCAGCTGCCTTGATCTCACGGACCCACTTCGGGGCGACATAGAGGAGGAAGGCAACCCACAAAGCGGCGTTCCCGAAGAACAGAGCATCTGCAACGGCTTCGCTCACAGGCAGATCAATCCGCGTCCATGCCGTCAGTCCAGCCGCAAGCAACAGCAACATGCTGGCTGCATTCGCCTTGAACGAGGGCGGTGTTAATTCGGTGACTGCAAACGATGCTACGAATAGCATCCCGGATACTGGTGCCGTAACATCTACCATAACGGACACGCTAAGGTGACAACCGGGAGACTGCAAGTGGGCGTTAGCTGCCAAGCTGGTCCCGGGAGGCGTCGCCCAAATGAGACTGCAAAATATTTTGGGGGTACTTTAGGGGGTATATCGTATGATGCTTAACCGAAAGTAACGGTTTTCCGCCGTTTATGGGATGTAGTTCAAAGGAAGCCCCTTCCACCATCCTCTCGCCGGGTCGGGAGAGTTCCCCAAGTAGCGCGGAAATAGACCGCTCTAAACGCCGGTGTGACTTGTCGGCGTCAGCGACGAAACTCCTTTAACAACAGCACCGGAAAACCCACCAAGTTTTCGCAAGGCAGCCAAACACGCCAGCCTGCTTGGGAAAACTATTCTCGCGCTGCACTTGTCGCCCGTGACACCTCTCTGAAGCTGCACAAAAAGGCGGGCCGATCGGCCCGCCTTCTATGTTTCTGGTTCAGCCCGAAACGGCCTAGCCGCCAATCTGCTCGGTCTGCGCCCCGCTGTCAGGCCTCGCCGGACCAAGCACCGGCTCCTCCCCCAACGGCTGTGCGCGAAAGACGCTGAATTCACCCTTGCCGTCGAACGTTTCTCCGTCGGTCCAGCGCCCTTCCGGGAAGCTGCCGTCGAGGGAGGTGACGAAGAAATCGTGGTTATGCTCCTGATTCTCTTCGCTCTGCGGGAAGCTGTTCGGGATCGGCAATGCCGCGCGCAGCCCGCCCATATCCTCGAGCGCCGCGAGCCATTGTTGCTGGTGCATGGTATCCCGAGCAATAAGGAACCGGAGCATATCCTTCATACCTGGATCTTCAGTGGCATTGAACAATCGCACTGCAAGAACACGACCGGTGCTCTCGGCAGCTACGTTGCAGAACATGTCAGCCGCTGCGTTCCCACTGGCGTAAATATGGCTCATGTTGAACGGCACGCCATCGGAATCGATGGGCATCGCTGCCATGCCGGACGACAGCAGGTTCTTGTGGATGATCCCTTCAATCGCGTGCTTGGCATTGCCGCCGCCCATGACGGCACCGACGATACTGTCGGTTGCGCCTTCCTCCTGGGCAGAGCTCGGCGCCGTCTCGAGATTCAAGGCCACTGCTGTAGCCAGCATTTCAATATGCCCTAGTTCTTCCGTTGCCGTGTTCAGCAACAGGTCCCGATATTTCGTGGTCGGCGCACGGTTGCCCCACGCTTGGAAAAAGTATTGCATGGCGACACGGATCTCACCTTCGACCCCGCCGATCGCTTGCTGGAGCATTCGGGCAAACTGGGGATTAGGCGTATCCACACGAACCGGATACTGAAGCCGTCGGTCATGATAATACATGGGGAGCCTCTCTCGCTATCGCTGTAGCGCATCCCCGAACGCATCCAGGCCGGAACAGTTTATTACGCAGCCGAACAAAGTCGGCTTTTCTCCATAACTTAGGTTAAAGTGGTCACAGCTTCTACGAAGAGGTATTGCGACAAGATGTTTGAAGCTGATCCGCCAGTATCTCGACGGCTCGTGATCCATGCGGGGCTGGGCAAGTCGGGATCGTCCGCAATCCAGAAATACTGTCGCGAGCAGGGCGCCGCACTGCGCAACAGCGACGCCGGCTACCTCGGTATGTACCTGGAACGTGGGGAGACCACGCAGCATGATTTTACCTCTGCGGATGATCTCGCTCGCGCGTTGACCGACGATCCAAACATCGAAGACCGGCTCGTCTCGCTGATCATGCAACGCATGCAGGCCCGACCGGCGATCAGGACCTTCATCTGGAGCCACATCGAACTGGCTATGCATGCGGACCTGTTGTCGCGGGTCGCCGCGAGGATTGCGCCGGTCTGCAGCGTGGAGATCATCCTGTATTTTCGACATCAGGCGAGTTGGTTGATCTCCGCCTACCTGCAATGGGGCGTGAAGCACAAATCGACGCCAGGCCCGATACCGGCCTTCAGAGACTGGCTTCCCGAAGCGAAATCACGCGGCGCCGATTATCGGCAGGTGATCGAAAGCTGGCAAAAGGCTGTCGGACCGGAGCGACTGCATATTCGCTCCTACGATCAAACGCCTGATGTGGTCAGCGACTTTCTCGTCACTGCCGGTCTGCCAGCACCGGAAGGAACTGCCGAAGCAAACTGGCACTACCGTACGCCCGATCCCACGATCATGACGCTGTATCGGCTTTTTCAGGGGCAGAATGAAGGCGCGGCCCTGCCCGGCACGCTTCAGCGCTTGCTCGCGACGAATGGCGTCGAGAAGAAGCAATATCGGGATGTCGATCCCGCATCGACTGTTCCTTCCGCTGAAGAATGGGGAGAGTTCGTAACGGCGTTCGGGCAAGAAAATGCTGCACTCGCGCGTGATTTCGACCTTATCCTTACCCCTCCGCACCGCGCTCCGGAGCCCGATCCTGCGTATGCTGCGCCGGCCACGGTCGTGCCAGCATTACTGGACCTGATTATTTCGATGGATCGACGCATCGCGGCCCTGGAGCGGCGCTTGAAGGGGATAGGTGCGGCAAACGGCACCTCGATCGAACAAGAAGATGATGCTCTTTAGGAATCCTCGACGGTCAACCGACGGCGGATCAACGTGCCGGTGGAGCGGGTAACGGGAATCGAACCCGTGTATTCAGCTTGGAAGGCTGCTGCACTACCATTGTGCTATACCCGCGCATCCATCGGACGGGCGCTCACTGCCACGATCAACCGTCGGCGGTCAACTGCATCCTAAACTTACATTTCCCGGTCGTCGGACGGGGTGTGCGGCGAATGGACAAAGTTCCAATTGGCCGTACGGCAGCCACTTGGAGCCCTGCCTTCGCCGATTGTTCATAGGTTTCAGCCATCGCCCGTTAATGAAACGGGCCGATCGCACGTGTCGATCAGCCCGATGCATTTCAGTCCTATGATCCTGACGCGGTCATTCCGGCTACGACCCGGAAGCCATTAAGCCGCGGCCGACAGCGCCTCCTTTTTCGCCGATGCGGTCCAGATCTGATCGATCGCCGCGCCAAGAGATTCGTTGAATTCGGCGTCGCTCATACCGTGGCGGAGATCCTCGAGCAGCGCGCGGCTGAAGCTGGCGATAACCCCATGGTTGCGGGCAAGCTCACGACACGCTTCCGGACGGGCATAGCCACCGGAAAGCGCGACGACGCGCAGGACGCGTGGATGTTCTACGAGCGGCAGGAACAGGTCGGGCTTCGTCGGCAAGGAAAGCTTCAGCATCACCTTCTGATCGCCACCCATCGCGTCGAGTGCCTTGGTCAGCTCTTCGAGCAGGATGGTGTCCGCCTCGGCACGCTCGGCGCTCTTGATGTTGACCTCCGGTTCGATGATCGGAACCAACCCATGGGAGAGGACCTGCTGCGCAATTTTGAACTGCTGCGCCACAACGGCCGCGATGCCCTCACGATTGGCGAGGTTGATCACCGAACGTTCTTTGGTTCCGAAAACGCCCAGCTTGGCCGCGCGATCGAGCAGCGCATCCAGCCCCGGCATTGCCTTCATGAGCTGAACGCCGTTGTCTTCGTCTTCCAGCCCCTTGTCGATCTTCAGAAAAGGCACAACGCCGCGATCTTGCAATGCCTGCGGGACGGGCTTGCCGCCGGCTTGGCCATCCATGGTCCGCTCGAACAGAATGGCGCCAATCACCTTGTCGCCCGTGAACACCGGTGAGGTGATGATGCGTGCGCGCATGTCATGGATGAGGCCGAACATCTCCTCTTCTGTAGACCAGGCTCCCTCTTCGATGCCGTACCCCTTCAGCGCCTTCGGCGTGGAGCCACCCGACTGATCAAGAGCGGCGATGAAACCCTGGCCTTCTGCAATCTTGGCGGTCATCTCAGCAGGAGTCATGATCAGCTTCCCCTCACATTGTTGCGTTGCGTTGCGTCATTAAGGACGCTGGTCGGGTTTGACCAGCGGCTCCCCCAATTGGGGAGGGCAGCGGAACGGCGATCAGCACAGGTCTCCGGCGAACAAACAAGCGCAATGACCGTTGTCCGGCAACAATGTCGTGATCGCAACGAGGCGAGCTGTTCGGCATAGCCTCCCTTGGCGTCGCGTCAGAAAGAAGGATAACGGTTCCGCAATGAACGAGCGCTTCACTTCCATTCACCACCACCGCATGCTTCGCGTGGCGGCGGCTACTCCGATCGCCAGTGTCGGAGACACGGTTGCGAACGCGAAGGCAACGCTGGAGTTGGCGGCACGCGCGCACAAAGAAGCGGTCGACCTTGTCGTTTTTCCCGAGCTTAACCTCAGCTCCTACGCGATCGATGATCTGCACCTCCAGTCCGCGCAGCAGAATGCGTCCTGTGAGGCGCTCCTCGCCCTAGCCGAGGGCACGGCAAACCTCAGACCTGTCCTTCTTGTGGGTGTAGCACTGCCAAGGAACGGCAGGCTGTATAACTGTGCCGTCGCGGTCGCCCGGGGCAAGATCCTGGGTGTGGTCCCCAAGACTTTCCTGCCGAACTACCGGGAATATTACGAAAAGCGCTGGTTTAGCAGCGGATCCGGTCTGACCGGGCTTTCGATGGACCTGAACGGGCAAACGGTGCCTTTCGGCACCGATCTCTTATTTCAGGCGGCGGATCTGCCGCATTTCTTCTTCCACGCCGAAATCTGCGAGGATTACTGGTCGCCCACCCCGCCCTCCACTGCGGGCGCGCTTGCTGGCGCCTTGGTCTGCTGCAATCTCTCTGCATCAAATGTGGTGATCGGGAAATCGCGAGAGCGGGCGATGCTCTCCGCTGCACAATCCGCGCGCGCCGTTTGCGCCTACGTCTATTCCGCCGCAGGCCCTGGCGAAAGCACGACCGATCTCGCATGGGATGGCCAAGGCACCATCCACGAACTTGGAGAGCCGCTGGCAACCTCCACACGCTTCGCGCTCGATCCTGAGCTGGTGATAGCGGACGTGGATTGTGAGCGCCTGACCCAGGAACGTCTACGGACGGGCACGTTCGGGGACGCAGCGGCCTTTTCTGGTCACCCTGAGACTCGGTTTCGACGTATCGCGTTCAATCACGCTCCCGATTACGCCGACGTTGGGCTCAAGCGGGCGATACGGCGCTTTCCCTTCGTTCCCGACACACCGTCCCGCCTTGATGAGGATTGCTACGAAGCGTTCAACATCCAGGTGGAAGGCTTGCTGAAGCGGGTTGTTGCCACAGGCGTGGAGCGACTGGTGATCGGCGTGTCCGGGGGGCTTGATTCCACACATGCGCTGATAGTGGCGGCAAAGGCGCTGGACCGTCTGGGCCGTCCCCGTTCGGACATTCTCGGCATCACCATGCCAGGGTTCGCGACTAGCGAAGGCACGAAGGATAATGCCTGGAAACTGATGCATGCGCTCGGCATCACCGCCGAAGAAATCGATATTCGTCCCGCCGCTCGGACCATGCTGGAAGGGATGGCTCACCCTTACGCCAAGGGTGAGCCCGTCTATGACGTCACCTTCGAAAATGTTCAGGCTGGCCTGCGGACAGACTATCTCTTCCGCATCGCCAACCAGCGTCGCGGGATCGTGGTCGGCACGGGCGATCTCAGCGAGCTCGCCCTTGGCTGGTGCACTTATGGCGTCGGCGACCATATGAGCCACTATGGCGTCAACGCAGGCGTGCCCAAGACGTTGATCCAGTTCCTGATCCGCTGGTGCATTGCGACGGATCAATACGATTCGCAGACCGATGCGGTCCTCGAGGCTATCCTGGCCCAGGAGATTTCACCCGAGCTGGTGCCCGCTGACGAATCCGGCGCAATGCAAAGCACCGAAAGCAAGATCGGTCCCTATTCGCTGAACGACTTCTTCACGCATTACGTGATCCGCCATGGGCTCGCCCCTTCCAAGATCGCCTTTCTCGCCTGGCATGCTTGGCGAGATGTGGATGCCGGACGGTGGCCGATCGGATATCCGGAGGAAGCGCGTACGGCTTACGACATTGATGTGGTGAAAGGCTGGCTGGAGAAGTTTCTCGTCCGCTTCTTCCAGACGAGCCAATTCAAGCGATCGGCCCTGCCGAACTCGCCCAAGGTGTCGGCGGGCGGCGCCGTGTCTCCGCGGGGTGACTGGCGCGCGCCTTCGGATGGCACTGCCTCCTCGTGGCTGGCGGAACTGGCGGCGAACGGACCCTGATTTTTAGCCAAGCAACGCGCCGTTTACGCTCTGCTTGTATCGGCCGCGTCATGGCGACCACCAGACAACCGCGAATCGCCTCTTCGATCTTACTCGGCTGCGCGTATTTCGTCATTTGCGCAGGGACGCTGCGTCTCACCCGTTTCGACGAAGGCGTCGCATTTCTGTGGATCGCGACGGCGCTCCTCACGGCCTGGCTGAACACCCGGCCGTTCCAGCAATGGACGGCGCCGCTGGCCGCCTGCGCGGTTGGAAGCGCCAGTGCGACCGCCCTTTGGGGCCTCGGGCCGCAGATGGCGCTTCCCTTTGCGGCCATCAACATGTTCGAAGCGGCCGTTGGCGCTGCATTTCTCAACCGCCTGGCACCACATCGGTCGGTGCTGGACTCCCACCGCTGGCTCGTGATCTTCGCCCTTGCGGCTGGTGTCATCGCACCCTTTCTCTCAGCGCTTCTGGCTGCGAGCGTGCTTTCGCTGGGTGCCGATCAGCCCTTTCTGAGGAATGCGCTGAACTGGTACAGCGGACATGCCCTCGGCACGCTGACGTTCATGCCCATTTTCCTGCTGGTCATGCGTGGCGACGCTACCCGCCTCATGAAGCGAATGGACCGGCGCAAGGCAGCGGAATTCTGCGCCCTGGTGACGCTGGTCGCGGTGGTGAGCTATGTCAGCTTCGCCCAGGACCGCCTTCCGCTGCTGTTCCTGCCCATGCTGCCGACGGTGCTTGCAACCTTCCGCGGAGGTGCTCTTTCGACGGCCGCCTCGATCGTCATTCTCGCGGTGATCGGCGGGACGCTAACGTTCCAGGGGCATGGACCCATCGGCCTGATTGACGCGCCTCTTGGCGCAAGAATGCAGTTCCTCCAGCTCTATATCGCGTGCGCGATGCTGACGATCCTGCCAGCGAACGCGGAACTGCAGCAACGCGCCAAACTCTTCCGGCAATTGCGTGAAAGTGAAGCGCGGTACCGCGTGCTCATGGAAAACTCGACCGACATCGTTATCAATCTCGATCGATCAGGACGCCTGCTGTTCGCTTCAGCATCAATTCGACAGATCAGCGGTTTCGCCCCAGAAAAACTGATCGGCCGCAGGATTGGTGGCTTGCTCCTCGAGGCGGACGCGGAACGGGCGCGTGCATCGTTCCGCCGCATTGTGGCGGATCCGGATCGCACCCATGTGAATGAATATCGCGGTGTGATCGAAACTGGGGACGTCCGCTGGTTCGAAACACACAGCCGCGCGGTCACCGACGAAACCGGCACGGTTACGGGTGTCGTCAGCGCGATCCGGGACATTTCGAACAGAAAGGCGCACGAAGAGCGTCTGGCACGCGCCGCACTGACGGATCCGCTCACCGGGCTCGCCAATCGGCGGGGCCTGGACGAGGAGCTCAGGGCCCGTCTTTCCTCCGGTTCGGGAGGGTGCCTCGCCCTGTTCGACCTCGATCATTTTAAGCGTGTCAACGATACGCACGGGCACGCTGCAGGCGATGAGGTGCTGCGCCGCTTCGCCGCCCTCGCCCGAGCCAGCGTCCGCGATCAGGATCTGGTGGCGCGACTTGGCGGAGAAGAATTCGCGGTCGTCCTGCCAGATGCAACGATCAGCCAGGCGGCGCTGGTCTGCGAACGACTGCGCCAGACGATTGCGGAAGTGGGCGTGCAAGCTGAGGGTGCGCTCATTTTCGTCACAGTAAGCGGAGGGGTCGCTCCATACCTGCGCAATCAGCCGCCGGAAGAGGTGCTGCGTTCCGCCGATCAGGCACTCTACAAGGCTAAGCATGCCGGGCGCGACCAGCTGGCGCTGGCCGCCTGACCCCCCGCTCTTGATAGCGCCAGCCGCAGCGGACATCATGCGCGTTAAAAAGAGAGGCTGAATGAGCGATCAGGATGATGCACTCCCCGAGCTGAGCCGCACCTTGGGGCTGGTTCGAGTGATCGAAATGAATGTGGAGGGCCGAGCACGGCTCGAATATCGCGCGGGTCAGCACATGTGCCACTCAGGCGGCGTCGTTCAGGGAGGCTTTGTGACCGGTTGGATCGATGCTGCCATGGCGCATGCGGCGATCGCGATGGGCGGCCCCGATATCGTACCCATGTCGCTTGAACTGAAGGTAAGTTTCTTCGCACCCGCCCGGCCGGGACTCGTGATCGCGGAAGGCTGGGTAGAGCGCCGGGGCCGCAGCACCTGCTTTTTCGAAGGACGACTGCTCGACGCCACCGGCCGCGTCCTTGCAAAGGCCAGTTCGACCCTGATGCTCGCTTCGCGCGGCCGGGTCGAACAAGCCTCTGCGGCTGCCCTTCCAGCCTGATTTCAGGCGTTGCGCGCCATGAGACCACCGTCGACGGGAATGATGGCGCCTGTGACGAAACTTGCGCCCGGCGCGCACAGGCTTGCCGTCATGAACGCGACTTCCTCCGGCAGACCATAGCGGCGTAGCGCCGTCCGGCGTGCAGCATAGACCTGCTTCGCCTCATCCGGAATCGCTTGAGTCATTCCTGTCTCGACCGGGCCCGGGCAGATGCAATTGACCGTGATGCCCGACTTGCCGAGTTCCACAGCGAGGCTACGGGTCAGACCAATGACGCCAGCTTTCGCGGCAGAGTAAGCACTGAAACCGGCGGTAGCGCCCAGCCCCTCGGTCGAGGCGATGTTGACGATCCGCGGGTTCGCGGCGCGCCGAAGGTGGGGGAGAGCCGCACGGATCAGGCGCTGATGCGCGGTCAACAGGACGGAAAGGTGCCGATCCCAATGCTGATCGTAGCGATCATCGTCGATCGGCAGATTGGCAGAGATCCCCGCATTGTTCACGATGATCGACAGGTCGCCGAACGCCGCGGCTACGTCCTGAACGACGCTGGTGATGTGGGTGGCATCCGCCACATCGAGCGCCCACGCCTTGGCCCGCAAGCCCTCACCCGTGATTTCATCCGCAACCGACTGGGCCGCTTCGAGCCGCACGTCTGTTACAGCAACGCTGGACCCGGCCCGAGCCAGCAGGACGGCTGTCGCCCTGCCCATTCCGCTGGCGGCACCGGTGACGATCGCACCCGCGCCATCCAGGCGACTGATTACCTCTGGCACAGCCCGCATCCTCTCTCTCCCTCGGTTTACCGACGATTTTTGTTCTCTACCGATATGACATTCTTATTCGGGCCCATGGCCCATCAATCGCGCAAAAGGCTCGCTTCTTCTAATCGGACTTCTGCTGGATCCATCCTCCGGTGAACCCTGCGCGCGTCAACCCGCGACGTAGCACCGGAGAGCGCCGCATGATCTTCCACACGAAATCACTTCGCGCATTCGCAGCCTGAACAAGGATCAGTGCCTGCGTAAGCGCAAGATAGTCTCCCGCCACCCATCCGCTCTGCAGGTTGAGATTGCCCGTTTCAACTTTCCGGTCAGTGAAACGGAAGCTCGGATTGTACCCATTCAGGAAACCATATTCACGGTACAAGCCCGGAACGGCCATGAACGCCTTGGCGGCGGGAAGCACGATCTCGGGCGCGAACGGCAGACTCCCGAGCGATGCGGCAGGCGACAATGTGCCGTCATCCCTCTCCCCCGGCAGATCGAGCGGGCCTCGCCGGGCATAGCCGTGGAACGTGCGTGTCTCGCCCTTAAACGGCAGTTGAAACGCACCGGGCCCGTCGCTCGCCGTCAAGCCCCAAAGGTCTGCGGAATAGCCGTCCCACCGCATCGGATTGGCGATGCAATAGGCTCGGTTGGCGTAGGTCGCCCTGCGGCTGTTCTCGAAATAATCGAAGCCGGCGCCGCGCATCACCGTGTCGCGGATCCCGCGAAAATCGATCCACATATGGCCAAGCTGATGGCCGCATAAAGGACCGTAAGCGAGGTGGCGGGTCTCGCCTTCGCCTCGCCACAAGCGCGGATAGGGTGCACTCCAGGCCTCCCAGGCGCCGTCCTCCACGGCATGGCGCGCCGATCCCAGTGCCAGCAGTACGGCGGTCAGCCCCTCATTGTAGCCAATCACACCCGAGCGGGCGAAGCCGCCCTCCGGACGCCAACTCTGCGATATCTCCGCGCTGCCGTTCTGAAACCAAAGCCACTCGGCGCGATCCACGATGTCCGTCGCGCGGCGGCGAACCTCCTGCTCGTCTTCGTTATCGCCGCTCCACCATCCGGCGGCAAAGAGCATCCCGAGATGAAGGGAGGCGGTGTCCACGCTGGAAATTTCGGCCTTCTTGTACCGCGCGCCGCTTTTCATATCGATCAGGCGATAAAAGAAGCCGCGATGGCCGCTCATCCCACTGGGTCCCTCACCCTGCGGCGCCTCATCGAAGAAGCGAAGCGCCGCGCGTGTCAGGGTCAGCGCCAGATCCCGGCTGATCCAACCACGCTCGACCGCCATCGGCCAGATCGCCAATGCCGCGCCCACTGCGGCGATATTGGCCGCGCTCGGGCTTGGCCACCGGTCGGGAATCAGGCCGTTCGCCGCATTCACCGTGTCCCGGAAATAGCGGAAGGTGCGATATTCGATCTCTTCGTAGAAGTCGGGCAGCGCCGGCGGCTTGGGACTTGGCGTGACCGGAATGGCCGGATCGGCACACCCCGACGCTAGTCCCGCAAGGCCAAATGAGGTGTTCGCAAGGAATGTCCGGCGATCAAGCATTCGTTACTCCAGCACGCTCGTACCGCGAACCACAAGCGCCGGCACGATGGTCTCGTCGACGGGCGTCCCTGCTTCGCCCACCAAGGTTTCGATCAGATGTGCGGCCGCACGCGCGCCCATCTCCGCCATTTGAACCCGCATGGTGGTGAGCGAGAGATATCGCGCGAGCGGAACATCATCGAAGCCGCCAACCGCCACGTCGGCCGGCACCCTTCGTCCAGCCGCTCGCAGCGCATGCAGAACGCCAAGCGCCATCATGTCATTCGCCGCGAACACGGCGTCGAAAGGGACATTGTCGGCAAGCATTGGATTGATTGCGTCTGCGCCAGATTGCTCAGTGAAGTCGCCGTGCGTCACGCGGAGCTCAACCTGGGCGGGAAGAGCAGCGCTACAACCCTCCAGCCGCTCCCGCGCATCAGAGTTGACGGCCGGTCCGGCAACATGAACGATACGTCGCCGACCCTGCTCTATCAGATGGCGGATCATCGCCGTTGCGCCGGCGCGGTTGTCGACCCGCAGCCTGCCTTCCTTCGTCTCCACGTGCGTATTGATCGTCACGGTCGGCATGTTTGACGGCAACATGGCCGCGAGCGCCAACGGATCGACGTTCGGGGCCATCAGAACGAGCCCGTCGATACGCCCCCGCATTGCGCGTAGCGCCTTCAACGCATGATCCGTGTCGGGCTGAATATTTGAAAGAAGAAGGTGGTACCCGCGCGCACTTGCCTCTCGGTCCATGCCGCGGATCATTTCGGAAAAGAATTCACTGTGTAGATCCGGCAGCACTACGCCGATTGCATGTGTTCGCGAGAGGCTGAGGCTTCGCGCGCCGGCGTGCGGCACATAACCAAGGTCATCCACCGCGGCGAGCACGCGAGCGCGCGTTTCCGGATGAACATTGGCGGCGCCGTTCAGGGTTCTGGATACTGACGCGACCGAGACAGAAGCGAGGCGCGCCACGTCCCGGATCGTGGCCCCTGTCATTTAACTCCTCTCCAGCAGTGCGGGTAAGTCGCAACAACCTACGGAACCGGTTACAGCCGCGCAACGATCATGACGCGGCTCTACCGTCAACGAAACGATTAGCTGCCCTTCGCGGATCAGCTGCCCACCCACTCCGACCGGCGGATCCCTTGCGCCCAAAGAAGTGCGGTCAGATCATTATTGTCGATGCGAGCCGCTGCGGCGGCAGCGACGACTGGCTTGGCACGATAGGCGACACCCAGACCGGCGATGTCGATCATTGCCAGATCATTGGCTCCATCGCCCACTGCCAGCGTAAGCTCTTCCGCAAGGCCGAGTTCGGCGCGCGCCTCTCTAAGCGTCCTTTCCTTGGTCGACGAATCCACGATAGGCTTCGAAACCGTCCCGGCCAGTACCCCCTTACCCACCTCAAGAACGTTCGCGATGGCTCGGTCGAAGCCAATGTCCGCTGCAACGGGCTCCGCAAATGCGGTGAACCCGCCCGACACAAGAATGGTCTTGGCGCCACGCGATCGCATCGTGCGAACCAGCGTACGCGCGCCCGGCATCAGGCGCACGCGTTCGTTCCGACACTGCTCGATCGCTGCGGCATCTAGGCCCTTCAGCAAGGCGACGCGCGCGTCTAGAGCCGCCGCAAAGTCCAGTTCGCCACGCATGGCCGCTTCGGTAATTTCCGCGATCTGCGGCTTGATCCCGGCATAATCCGCCAGTTCGTCGATGCATTCGACGGTGATCATGGTCGAATCCATGTCCGCGACCAACAAGCGCTTCTCGCGTCGCTCGCTTGGCTGAACCACCACGTCCACGCCGTCGAACACGCCCTGCAGAGTGGTTCTGGCGGCCACCATGCCCACTTCGAAGCCGATATCAGCCGCATCTCCTTCGTCCAGCCACGCCCAGCCGCTCGGCACGCAACCCGCAGTCGCGAGGCGCTCAACGGCCGACGAGAGGGTCTGGGGCGATAGACGGCCCGCTGCTATCAAGGTTGCAGTGAACAAGAAACTTTCCCTTCCGAAGCTGGCGCTCATCGCAGGGCCTACCGCCAGCGGCAAGTCATCACTGGCCATGGCCGTGGCGCGGCACACAGGCGGCGTGATCATCAATGCCGATGCCAGCCAGGTGTATCGGGATCTGCGCATCATCACCGCACGCCCGACAATCGAGGATGAGAGCGAGGCCGAGCACCGCCTCTACGGCTATATCGGCGGAGCGGAGGCCTGCTCCGCCGCTCGCTGGGCACAGGATGCGCGTGAAACAATCCGCGATCTGATCTCCGACGGCCGGACGCCGATCGTCACGGGAGGTACCGGTCTCTACATGCGCACGTTGCTGGACGGAATCGCGCCGGTCCCTTCGATCGATCCGGCGATCCGAGAAAGCGTGCGCGCATTGCCGGTTTCGGAGGCGCATGCAGCATTGCGTGCCGAGGATCCGCGGGCAGCGGCGCGGCTTGCGCCCACCGACAGCACGCGGGTGGCACGCGCGCTTGAGGTGGTCCGATCCACTGGTCGACCCCTTTCCACTTGGCAGGCAGAGCGGACCGGCGGCATCGCAGATGAGGTGACGGTCTTGCCGATGATCATCCTGCCGGATCGCAAGGAATTATATGAGCGGATCGAAGCGCGGCTGCAGTCGATGTTCACGCAAGGCGCTGTGGAAGAAGTCGCAGCCCTCCTGGAGCAACCGGACGTGCCTCCTGAGGCGCCGATCCGCCGAGCTATCGGCGTGGAGGAGATCGCGACCATGCTTCGGGGCGAGATCACGACGAGCGAAGCCATCTCGCAATCCGTGCTTGCCACCCGGCGCTATGCCAAGCGGCAATTCACGTGGTTCCGCCACCAATTTCCGAGCGACTGGCCACATGTGATAGATCCCAGGCTCGTCAATGTGAAAGAATATTTCAACAACTATCCTTGACGCGCAATTTTAAGCGGCGTAGCGCGCGCCCCACTCCCGCCGTGACCATGCGGCGCCAGTAAAGGAAGGAATTCGACGTGACGGAGAAGAGCGGAGCAGACATCCTGGTCGAGGCGCTGTGCGATCTCGGCGTGGAAGTCATCTTCGGCTATCCAGGTGGCGCCGTTCTTCCGATTTACGACGCGCTTTTCCGCGCAAAGCGCATTCGCCACGTGCTTGTTCGTCATGAGCAGGCCGCCACGCATGCGGCGGAGGGATATGCGCGTTCGACGGGTAAGCCGGGCGTGGTTCTGGTGACCTCTGGTCCGGGGGCGACCAATGCCGTCACGGGCATCACCGATGCGCTGCTCGATTCGATCCCTATGGTCGTCATCACCGGACAGGTGCCCACCGCTTTGATCGGGTCCGATGCCTTCCAAGAGGCAGACACTGTTGGCATCACCCGGCACTGTACCAAGCACAACTATCTGGTGAAGGATCCGGCGCTGCTTGGCGGCGTGATCCATGAAGCCTTCCATATCGCCACGTCCGGGCGGCCCGGCCCGGTCGTGATCGACATACCAAAAGACGTTCAGGTCGCTACAGCCGCTTATCAGAAGCCGGGTCCGATCCAGCACAAGACTTATCGTCCTGCGCTGAAGGCGGATCGCAGCGATATCGAGCAGGCCGTGGACATGCTGGCGGCTGCCGAACGCCCGATCTTCTACACGGGTGGCGGCATTATCAATTCCGGTCCTGCTGCCTCGCAGTTACTGCAGGAGCTTACCCGACTGACAGGCGCGCCGGTCACGTCGACGCTGATGGGGCTCGGCGCCTATCCGTCCAGTTCGCCGCAGTTTTTGGGCATGCTCGGCATGCACGGGACGTATGAAGCCAATATGGCGATGAACCAGGCGGATCTGATCATCGCCATCGGCGCCCGCTTTGACGATCGCGTGACTGGCCGCCTGGACGCATTTTCGCCGTTCAGCCGAAAAGTTCACATCGACGTCGATCGCTCGAGCATCAACAAGACGGTGCGCATCGATCTGGGCATCGTCGCCGACGCCGGCCATGCGATGGAAGACATGCTGCGCATCTGGAAGGCCCGTCAGCATCCAAAACCTGACACAGCCGAGTGGTGGCGCCGCATTCAAGGCTGGCGCGCCGTGCAGAGCCTCAACTTCCCGCAGGATGACCAGGTCATCATGCCGCAGCGCGCGATCAAGGCGCTATGGGAGGCCACAAACGCACGCGAGCCGATCATCACCACCGAAGTAGGGCAGCACCAGATGTGGGCCGCGCAGCATTTCGGCTTTGAAAAGCCGAACAAGTGGCTGACGAGCGGCGGGCTGGGCACCATGGGTTACGGCCTGCCGGCGGCGATTGGCGCACAGCTTGGCAATCCCGGTGCCCTGGTGATCGACATCGCTGGCGAGGCCTCGATCCAGATGAACATCCAGGAGCTGGCCACGGCGACGCAATATCGCCTGCCGGTAAAGGTCTTCATCTTGAACAACGAGTATATGGGCATGGTCCGGCAGTGGCAGGAACTGACCTACGAGAGCCGCTACGCCGAAAGCTATTCGGATTCGTTGCCCGATTTCGTGAAGCTGGCGGAAGCATATGGGTGGAAGGGCATTCGGATCGAGCATCCGGACCAGCTTGATGCCGGCATTGCGGAAATGCTCGCCCATGACGGGCCGGTGATGGTGGATTGCATGGTGGCAAAGCTTGCCAATTGCTTCCCCATGATCCCGAGCGGCGCCGCCCACACGGACATGATCCTGCAGGCGAACGAAGTATCGGGCACCATGGACGATGAGGCCAAGGCGCTGGTCTGAACCAGCTCACCCCAGCTCCTATCGCTTCCACGCCCACTTATTCTCCCCACCCCTCCCGATCACGGGAGGGGAGAAGGACTCCACAGTGCACATCAAATCCGAAGCAGCCGAGCGGCACACGCTTGCCGTCATCGTGGACAATGAGCCCGGCATCCTGGCCAGGATCGCCGGCCTGTTCACCGCCCGCGGCTACAATATCGAAAGCCTGACGGTGAGCGAGATCACCGCCGACAAGGCAGTCAGCCGGATCACGATCGTCACGTCGGCCAGCAAGCCGATGCTGGAACAGATCGTGGCGCAGCTCGACCGGCTGGTGCCGGTCCACAAGGTCCGCGACCTTACCGCGGAAGGCGCGCATGTCGAGCGCGAGCTGGCGCTGGTGAAGGTCCGCGGAGTCGGTGACCACCGGATCGAGGCGCTGCGCCTCGCCGATGTTTACCGTGCGCGGGTCGTGGATGCGACGACATCCAGCTTCGTCTTCGAAGTCACTGGTGGGATCGAGAAGATCGACAAATTTGTCGAGCTGATGGGCGAAGTCGGCCTGATTGAGGTCGCTCGCACCGGCGTCGTCGCCATCGCCCGCGGCAAGGAGGCCGCGTAGCAAGCTTTCCGTCATCCCCGCGTGGAATCCCCATCAACCTAGTACTTTGATGGGGCTCGCAGGCGGGGATCCATAATCACTGACCGCAGCGGGTATGGAGTCCCGCCTCCGCGGGAATGACGAAGGGGTACTATAATGCGTGTCTATTACGATCGTGACGCCGATCTGAACCTGCTGACGACCAAGAAGATCGCGATTGTCGGTTACGGCAGCCAGGGCCATGCCCATGCCCAGAACCTGCGCGATAGCGGCGTGAAAGACGTTGCGATCGCCCTTCGCGATGGTTCGGCCACGGCGAAGAAGGCCGAGGAAGCCGGCTTCAAGGTGCTATCGAACAAGGAAGCCGCTGGCTGGGCGGACATCCTGATGATCCTGGCGCCGGACGAGCATCAGGCGGCGATCTGGGAGAATGATTTGAAGGGCAACATGAAGCCGGGCAGCGCGCTCGCCTTCGCCCATGGTCTGAACGTCCACTTCGGCCTGATCGAAGCGCCGGCAGATCTCGACGTGATCATGATCGCGCCCAAGGGCCCAGGCCACACCGTGCGCAGCGAATATACCAAGGGTGGCGGCGTCCCTTGCCTTATCGCCGTTCACCAGGATGCCAGCGGCAACGCACACGATATCGCGCTTGCCTATGCTTCCGGCGTCGGCGGAGGGCGCTCGGGCATCATCGAGACGAACTTCAAGGAAGAGTGCGAGACCGACCTGTTCGGCGAGCAGGCCGTGCTGTGCGGCGGCATCACTCACCTCATCCAGGCCGGGTTCGAGACGCTGGTCGAGGCGGGCTACGCCCCCGAGATGGCCTACTTTGAATGCCTGCACGAAACCAAGCTGATCGTTGACCTGCTGTATGAGGGCGGCATCGCCAACATGCGCTATTCGATCTCGAACACCGCCGAATATGGCGACATCACCACCGGCCCGCGGATCATCACCGACGAGACCAAGAAAGAGATGAAGCGTGTCCTCGCCGACATTCAGTCGGGCCGCTTCGTCAAGAACTTCGTGCTCGACAACCGCGCCGGCCAGCCCGAGCTGAAGGCGGCGCGCAAGGCCGCCGCGGCGCATCCGATCGAGCAGGTCGGCAGCAACCTGCGTGCGATGATGCCGTGGATCGGCGCCAACAAGCTGGTCGACAAGGCCAAGAACTGACGCAAGGGCAAACGTGGGGTGTTGTGGCTGCCGACGCGCGCCACATCACCCCTGCCGGCTCGCGATCCTCGACCGCAAAGCTCCGCGAACACAAAAAAATTACCCGTTCTGAAGATCTCTCGCCGCATTGTTCCCGCCGGCGTTAGCGACTAGGCGTCGCGACGATGCGGGCGGCGCCTTCCCCCTACGCGACGTACCGGGCGCGCCCCTCCTGGCGAAGTCGCGCGACGTCAATCGCTCTGGCACTGGTGATCGTCGGATTGCTCATCTGGGTCTTGATCCGGATGGGGGGCCTGCCGTCTTTTAGCCCCGGCGACGGTCGCTCACTCGCGACATTTGACGTTCGCGGAGCGGGACCAACAGCCGAGCGGAGCGAGCAGCGTAGCGAAACGCGACCGCGCGAACAGCAGCAGCGCGCGGAGGCGCCGACGCACGCGCCGCCCCCTGCTCCACCGCTGCCGCCAGCGCCAATCCAGCTTCCCGGCGTGATCAATCTCTCGCGTGCGGAATTCGCCGGATCAGACATCGGCCGTATCGCGTCGGCGCCGCCTGCGGTTGGCGACACCGGCGGCGGTTCGTCCGCCATGGCCGGCGGCGGCAGCCAGGGGATGCCGGGCGCAGCACCGGGCGGGGAGACGCTGTACGCGGCCGAATGGGTGCGCGAGCCCACACGCGCGGAACTCGTGACCTACATGCCGCCGCGTCGAGAGAGCGGATGGGGAATCATCGCCTGCCGCACAGCGGAGCGCAATCGTGTTGAGGATTGCCGTGAAATGGGGGAGACGCCCGGTTCCGGCATCGCCCGCGGTCTACGGCGCGCCTCCTGGCAGTTTCTGGTCCGCCCGCCGCGCACGAACGGAAAGCCGATGATCGGCGTCTGGGTGCGGATCACTTTTGATCTGACGGTCGGGATCGAAAAATAATCGAAACGAGTTGTTTTGCGTGAGGAGCTTTCCCGCCGCAGCGCGTTGTGGTTTCAAACGCGAAACGGTTCGGGAGCCTTTATCATGCGCATCGCACACGCCTTCCTTCTCTCCGCTCTTCTAACTGGCGCCGTCGTTGCCCAGCAGGCACCCAGCAGCGCTCCCGGAACGAAGAACGTCGCGGCCATCAGCGGTGGAACCTATACGGCAGATGCTGGCCACACCTTGGTTGAGTGGACCGTCGATCACCTCGGCTTCTCGCCGTACTTCGGCCTGTTCGGCAACGTCACGGGCACCCTGACCCTTGATCCCAAGAGCCCCGCTGCTGCCAAGGTGGACGTGACGATCCCGGTGGCAGAAGTAACTACTGCAAGCGCCGGCCTGACGAAGCATCTGCTGAAGCCGGCCGACGCGGGCAAGCAGGCTGATTTTTTCGGCGCAGCGCCAGCCCCGGCGCGTTTTGTTTCGACGCAGGTGACGCCAAGCGGAGAGAATGCGCGCATTCAGGGCAATTTGACGCTGAATGGCGTGACCCGGCCGGTCACGCTGGACGCCAGCTTTTACGGTGCGGGCAAGATGCCAGCGCAGATGGGCGGCAAGGAGAATGTCGGCTTTACGGCGACGGGCGTCATCCGTCGCAGCGAGTTCAACATCGGCTACGGCATTCCGATGGTGTCTGACGAGGTAAAGCTGAAGATCACCGCCGCCTTCCAGAAGTAATCGTCACGCGGCGCGTCGGGCAGCGATCAGCCCTTCGAACGTGCCGCGTACCGACGGCGAGGCTCCGGCAAGATACTGACGCATGCGAACATCGAATGCGTCGGCAGTGTCACCGGGGCCTCGTCTCGCCATCTCCCAAGCGCCGAATTCGCGCACCGCGATCGTGCGATCCTGAAGCACGACGATACCGCGGTGACGCGCATCGATCTTGATCCGATTCAGAACCGCCTGAACGGCATCGTCCGCCCCTTCCAGCACCTGAAGGAAGCGGCGCTCATCCGTCCACAGCAGGCCGGTTACGCCGTCCCGACGATTGTTGCGCAGAGAGCTGGAAAGGATGCCGGTGATGTCGATCACGGCACCAGGGGTCGCCGTGCTGATATAGAGGAGCTGTCGCACGCCAAGGTCCCTTCCTGCTTGCCTTCCGACATTCCGGCATTGCGGCGCAAATCGTTACGAAAGCGTCAAATTTCTTTGCCGCTGGACTTCGCTGCCGTGATCGGGCAACCAACGCGAGATGATCCGGGCGAGCGGCCTTCTTCTTCGACTTACGCGCCCTTAGGCGCGAATACCGACGCGTGCCTCTGGGCACCGCGATCCGCCTAAGGGCCAGCTAGAACGACCTGAAAGCCCCATCAGCAGAGCGAGCCCATCATGCTGCGCGATCCATCGACCAAATACCGTCCCTTCCCCATCATCGACATGCCAGATCGGCAGTGGCCGTCGAAGACGATCACCCGCGCACCCCGCTGGCTGTCGACCGACATGCGTGACGGCAATCAGGCACTCATCGATCCGATGGATGCCGAAAAGAAGACCCGCTTCTTCGACCTGCTGGTCAAGGTCGGGCTGAAGGAGATCGAAGTTGGGTTCCCTTCCGCGGGCCAGACCGAGTTCGATTTCATCGCCGGACTGATCGCCGATGATCGTGTGCCGGAAGACGTGCTTGTGCAGGTGCTGACGCAATCCCGGCGCGACTTGATCGAAACCAGTTTCCGCAGCCTGGACGGGGCACATGCCGCCATCGTTCACCTCTACAACGCGGTAAGCCCGGCATGGCGCCGGATCGTCTTCGGTATGAGCCGCGAGGAAGTGAAGTTGATCGCGGTCGAGGGTGCGAAGGTTTTGCGCGACGAGGCGGCAAAGCGTCCGAACACCGTATGGCATTTCGAATATAGTCCGGAGACCTTCTCGACCGCCGAGGTGGATTTCAGCATCGAGGTGTGCGCAGCGGTGATGGACGTTCTCCGCCCAACGGCAGAACGGCCGCTGATCCTGAACCTGCCGGCGACGGTCGAATGCGCGACGCCGAATATCTATGCGGACCAGATCGAGTATTTCGGGCGCCACATTCCGAACCGGGAAGCGGTGGTGATCAGCCTTCACACTCACAATGATCGTGGCACCGGTGTCGCTGCGGCCGAGCTTGGGCTGATGGCCGGCGCTGACCGGGTGGAAGGTTGCCTGCTGGGTAATGGCGAGCGTACCGGCAATTGCGATCTCGTGACTGTTGCGCTCAACATGTACACACAAGGGATTGATCCAGGGCTGGATCTTTCGGACATCGACGGCATCGTCAAGACGGTGGAATATGCCACCAACATTCCGGTGCACCCCCGCACGCCCTATGCCGGCGATCTCGTGTTCACCGCCTTTTCGGGCAGCCATCAGGACGCAATCAAGAAGGGGTTTGCCGCACAAGCTTCCCGCAACGACGGTTATTGGGAAGTGCCTTATCTTCCGATTGATCCCGCCGACCTCGGTCGCAGCTACGAGGCTGTGATCCGGGTCAACTCCCAGTCGGGCAAGGGCGGCGTTGCGTGGGTGATCGAGCAGGACAAGGGCCTGAAGCTGCCGAAGCGGCTGCAGGCCGACTTCAGCCGACACGTTCAGGCGCTGGCGGACGAAACCAGCCGGGAGTTGAACGCAGCGGACATTTGGGGAGCGTTCGAGCGGACCTATCTTCCGGGTGATCGTGACCGTTTCGTTCTACGCGACTATGAGGAGACCGGCACCGCAGGCGATCGACTGTTTATTGGTCGCATCGCAATTGATGGGGAGGAACGGTCGCTTTCTGGACGTGGCAATGGCCTCATCTCCGGTGTGATCGCCGCTCTTACCGAATCGACGGGCCCCGCGCTCGACGTGGTCGATTATGCCGAACATGCCATTGGGCACGGCGCCGGGGCGCAGGCCGCCGCCTATATCGAGTGCCGCACCGTGGACGGACAGACCATCTGGGGTGTCGGGATCGATACCGATATCGCAACCGCGAGCGTCCGGGCGGTCCTGAGTGCCGCGAACCGCGCGCAGTAGTGAACCCGTTTGCTGCCGCCTAATCCCGTGTTGCCGCTGCCTCGCTCCTGTTGAGCTTGGCGGCGGCACCAGGCTGAAGCTCAGGCGTGGCTACCTTGTAGTGCCAAGTGACTTGGACCTTCAGCGCCGGCGGATGATCTCGCAGCCGACGCGAGCATCCGGATAGACGTCCAGCTTCATTGAACGAACCGTGACCGCCCGCACGCGGCTGTCAGCAAGACACAGGTCAGCCACCGCTTCCACCAGTGTCTCCTGCAGCGCAAACCCTGGGCCGGAAGCCAGCTGATGGATGCCGTCCCGCAAGAAATCATAGTCGAGCACTTCAGAAATCGCGTCAGCGGAGGGCGCTGCCGCGTAAGCCACAGTCATCTCGACGGAGAGGCGTACGCGCTGCGGCTCTGCCTCATGTGGATGGATGCCAAGGCGCATCGCTACGTCGAACTGGTCCAGAATGATCGAGTATTCAGCCACCCGGTGCAATCCGCTCCCTACCTTCGAACATCACATCACCCTTCCGCTTCAGGAAGCGCTGGCCGCTGTCGACATAAAGCGTCTGCCCGGTCACACTGGTCGCGTCCAGAAGGTAAACGACGGCCGCCGCAACCTGGTCCGCGCCAACGGGCCGACGCAGCAAGTTTTCGCGCGCGACACGGTCGAACTCGTCCGCGCTTTGATCGCCGCTCGGCAGCGTCAGGCCGGGAGCAATGGCATTGACGCGAATTCGCGGTGCGAAGGCCATCGCCATCATGTCCGTCGCACCGGAAAGTGCATATTTGCTCAGTGAATAGGAGAAGAAGTCCGGATTCGGATTTTGGAGCTTCTGGTCCAACAGATTTACCACGGCGCCAGCCTCGAGATCCGGTTGCGCCGCGAGCGCAGCGGTGAGCACGGCCGGTGCGACACAATTGACCGCGTAGAGCCGCGACGCCAGCCTCGGATCAATCGCCTCGGGGCGATCTTCCTCGAACTGTGAGGCGCTATTGATAAGCGCGTGAATCGGTCCGCCGGCCACGGCACGTGCCCGCTCGAACAGATCGGTGAGACGTGCCGTTTCCGCCAGATCGCCCGGAACCACGGCTCCATCCAATTCTTCGGCAAGCGCGCACGCTGCGGCCGACGATGATCCATAGTGAACCACCACGCGCCAATCCGCGCCGGCACAGGCGCGAACGATGGCCGCACCCAGCCGTTTCGCTCCCCCCGTGACCAGAACATTGCGCGTCATGCGCGCCCTTGCATGCCCATCAGCGCGAGCACTTCCTTGCGACTGCGCTCGTCGTCGCGGAACACGCCCATCATCCGACTGGTGACCATCGACACGCCAGGCGTCCGCACCCCGCGCGCCGTCATGCAGGCATGGCTCGCCTCGATGACGACCGCGACCCCCTGCGGCTTCAGTCCGTTCCAGATGCAGTCGGCTACCTCTGCGGTAAGTCTCTCCTGCACCTGCAAACGACGGGCGAAGGCATGAAGCACTCGCGCCAGCTTCGAGATGCCAACCACGTGATTTTTCGGCAGATACGCGATGTGCGCGCGGCCGATAATGGGCGCCATGTGATGTTCGCAGTGCGATTGAAACGGAATATCTTTCAAAAGAACAATCTCGTCATAACCACCCACCTCTTCAAAGATTCGCGAGAGGTGGTGTGACGGATCCTCCGAATAGCCGGCGCAATACTCCTTCCAGGCACGCGCCACCCGTCGTGGCGTATCGATCAGCCCCTCGCGAGAGGGATCATCTCCGGCCCAGCGGATCAGCGTTTGTATCGCATCTGCAACATGATCTGGAACCGCGATCTTCCCGTCCTCGGAAACAATATCGCCATCCTCCGGAGAGCTTTCTGAAATCATCTACGACCAACCTTTGTGCATTGCGGCGAAACCGATGCTGCATCGAAGCATAGGTTTAACTCAGCTACTGTTCCATTTCAGACACAACTGCGCGCCTGGCAATTAAATCCTTTCGAAATGTGTTTGACGAACGAAATTTTCTGACGCTAACTTCCATACCGGACCATCAAACACCGTGACACCGCCATAGAGCGGGCATGGGTCCCAGGAGGGGAGATCGATGAGAAAATCCTATTTGCTTGCTGCTTCCGCTATCGTGATCGTGGCCACAACGCCAGCACATGCGCAAACCGGAGCCACAACCTCGGCTCAGGATACCGCGCCGACTAATGGCCCCGGCCAAGAGGTTCGCACTTCAGAGCCTCAGTCCAGCGCTGGAAGTTACGCCGACATCGTCATCACGGCCCAGCGCCAGTCGCAGCGGCTTCAGGACGTGCCGATCGCCGTCTCGGCGTTTACCGCCGAGAACCTTGAAAAGCAGCAGATCGTCAATCCGCTTGCTTTGCAGCAGACTCTGCCGAACGTAACCTTCACCAAAGGCCAGTTCGCCACGAATACCTTCACCATCCGAGGCATCGGCGACCTTTGCGTTGGCGTGACCTGCGACTCCGCAACAGGCATTGCACTGAACGAACAGCCGGTCGGCGGACGTATTCTGGAAGGTGAATTCTACGATATCGAGCGAATCGAGGTCCTGCGTGGCCCGCAGGGCACCCTGTTCGGGCGCAATGCGACTTCCGGTGTCGTGAACATCATCACTGCAAAACCTGATCTTTCCGGCTTCCACGCCGCGGGCGAGTTCGAATACGGCAACTACGATTCGAAGCGCGTCAAGGGCATGATCAATCTTCCGCTAACAGAGACGATCGGCGTTCGCGTTGCCGGTTACTATCTCAACCGCGACGGATACATCAAGAATACCTATACCAACACCAGCTTCGATGGCCGGGACATGTATTCGTTCCGCGGCACATTGTCCTGGGAGCCGTCACCGGACACTCGCGTAGACCTCATTGCATACTACAGCCGAGAGGACGACGATCGCTCGCGCCTGCAGAAGCAATTGTGCGATCGTGATCCTACCGGCATTCTCGGCTGTCTTCCCACCCGCCGAGACTTCGGCACCCCGAACGCCAATGCGACCCTTGGCGGCGCCACGGAATCGATCCAGGGACTTCCGCTATTCCTTGCAGACGCCTCTGTGGCGTTGTCGACGAGCAACCCGGCCTATGTTCCGACCTTCCTCGCCACGCTGGCCGCCACCCGGCCGATGCTGGCGCCCTTTGGTCTGGGCAGCATCGGCAGCCCGGGCATACCTGCCACGCCGGATGCCTTTGCCAATGCTGTGAACCCGCGCGACTTGCGCACGGTCACAGCGGATTATCTGCCGACCTGGAAGACCGAGGACCAGATCTACACGCTCAAGGCGTATCACAATTTCGGCAACATCGCGGTGAGCCTGACGGCCGGTCACTCGCGCAGCAAGCTGAACGCCACCTCTGACTATAACCTTGCCGTAAACGGTCTGGGCGCGAATGCTCCCGGTTTTGCCACGCTGGAGGCGGTCGGCAATCCTGCATCGCCGCTGTACAATCCGCTGTTCGCCGGACTGCGCAATGCACTGATCCCCAACGGGCCGCAGGGCGGCATCTGCCAATCCGACGGCGGCCCCAGCGGCGTCGGCGTATATGGCGGCGAGACGATCGGCTGCTTTCCTCAGAGCCTCGATTTCGACCGATCCAGGTCTAACTCGAAGGGCTGGGTCGGCGAAGTGCATGTGGACAGCTCCTTCGATGGGCCGTTCAACTTCCTCCTCGGCGGTATCTATACGAACGCCGTCGCCCGTGACATCGACTATTATGTTAACAACGTCGGCCTCGATTATCTGTCGGGTCTGATTGGCACGATCTCTGGTGCGGGCGCCGGTCGCACGACCAGTTCGTTCCTGGCATCACCATTTTTCCGCAGCAATTCGGACCGCTTCGAGCTCGACTCCTACGGCATCTTTGGCGAAGCATATTTCGAGTTCAATGATCAGCTGAAACTGACACTCGGCGCCCGGTACAACAACGACAAGAAATACGTGCGTGCGCGTACCACCTTCGCCAACGCCCTTCTCCCGATCGGCACCACGGATGCCAATCCGGCCTTTGACAGCGGCGCAGCTGATTTCGACGCAACCATCCCGGGGGCGCAGCCGTGGGCAGAGGCACGCGTAAGCTACTCGCGCATGACGGGCCGCGCGGTGCTTGATTACCAGATCACGCCGGACAACCTCATCTATGCCTCTTATGCGCGTGGCTACAAATCAGGCGGCATCAATCCGCCTCTGTCCCCGCTGTTCGCCGTGCCGACCACGTTCCGGCCGGAAACGGTGGACTCCTTCGAGATCGGCAGCAAGAACACCTTTGGCAATGGCGCGCTGCGCCTCAACGTCACTGGCTTCTACTACAAGTACAAGGACCTGCAGCTTACCCGCATTGTTGCGCGTACTTCGGTCAACGACAATATCAGCGCAAATATCTACGGCGTCGAAGCGGAAGCGATCCTCAGCCCGACGCCGGCGTTCGTGATCAACACGAACTTCAGCTATCTTAAGACAGAGGTGTCGCAGGATCGTCTGCTTACCAATCCACGTGATGTTTCCGGCGGCCGCTCCGACGCCGTGATCGTCAAGGATATGGCGGCTGCATACAATTGCGTGGTGCTGCCGACGACAGCTGGCAATGCGGCTGCGTCTCGCGGGTTCGTGGATGCGAGCAATGCACTGCTCGGATTGAACGGCACCGTTCCGCTGCTTGCCAACGGCACATACGGTGCATTCAGCGCCTGCAAGTTCCTGCAAGCGCAACAGCTCGCCACCAATGCGCCCGTTTCGGTTTTGCTCGACGGCAATCCGGTGAGCGTGAAAGGCAATCGCCTGCCGAATAGCCCGACGTTCAAGTGGTCGGTAGGCGCACAGTACACGATCGACATCGGGGACTACACCCTCGTGCCCCGCGCCGACCTGAACTACACTGGCGACCAATATGGCACGATCTTCAACCTGAATCCGATCGATCGAATCCCTGGCTATGAGGTGGTCAATGCCCAGGTTCAGCTGAACGGGCCGGACGACAAATTCTACATCCGGGCATTCGTCAGTAATCTGACCGGCAATGACGCCATCACCGGCCTTTTCGTCACGGATCAGTCTTCGGGCCTGTACACGAACGTGTTCACTGTGGAACCGCGGCGCTACGGCGTCGCGGCAGGCTTCAAGTTTTAAGCGTATCCGCTCCGGCCGGGATCAACCGGCCGGAGCAACAGGTTGACCTATAAGCGGGCCCCTTCGGGGCCCGTTCTTGTCAGAGGCGCTCAGCCGCCCAAGCGACGTGATCACTCATGAAAGTCGAAATGAAGTTATAGCTATGGTCGTAGCCAGGCTGCATTCTCAACGTGAGGCTGATCCCGGCTTCGTCGCACGCGTTTTTGAGCAGCTCAGGTTTCAACTGCTCATGCAGAAACCCATCGTCCGCGCCTTGATCTATCAGGATCGTGTCAAGTCGCGCGCCTTCGTTGATCAGTGCACAGGCATCATAGGCGTGCCACGCCGCACGGTCCGGGCCCAAATATCCGCTCAGCGCCTTCTCTCCCCAAGGGCAGGACAAGGGAGACACGATGGGAGCGAATGCTGACACGCTCTTGAACCGGCCGGAATTTCGTAGCGCGATCGTCAGGGCGCCATGGCCGCCCATAGAGTGACCGGAAATTCCCTGTCGTGTCAGGTCAGCCATCGGAAACTCGCTGGCGATTAATCCAGGCAGCTCATCCTCGATATAGCTGCGCATCCGGAAATTGACCGCCCACGGTTCTATAGTGGCATCGACATAGAAGCCTGCGCCCTGACCGAAGTCCCAGCTTTCGTCATCCGGAACGCCTGGGCCTCGCGGGCTGGTATCCGGCGCGACGAACACGATGCCGTATTCGGCACAGGCGCGGCGATACTCTCCCTTGTCGGTTACGTTCGCATGCGTGCAGGTAAGCCCCGACAGGTACCACAAGACGGGCAACCGAGCTCCCGGCGCGTGTGGCGGCACATAAACCGAAAAGGTCATGTCCGTCCCGGTGACGGCCGAATGGTGCCGATAGACGCCTTGAATACCCTCATAGGCGCGGCTTTGACTGAGCGTTTCCATGCCTTCTCCGCTAAGGCTGTTCGGGCGCTGATTAGCGCAGGGATCGGCAGCACGCCAATTCGCCGGTCATCAAGGCCTTGACCTTGGGTGGTGACAAGCGCCACCGGGCAGCGCACAAGAGACGTCACGCTTTCGAAACGGCGTGATTCCGAGATGCCGAATGACCGGCGCAACAGGAAGGACAGCAATGGCTACGAAGACCAAGACTGAGGAGGGCAAGGCCAAGACCGGCGGCATTCACGCCCCCGTTCAGCCCTCGCCCGAGCTCGGCGTGATCGTCGGCACGGACAAGCTGCCGCGCAGCGAGGTGATCAGCAAGGTTTGGGACTATATCAAGTCGAACAACCTTCAGAATCCCGAGAACAAGCGCGAAATCCTCGCCGACGACAATCTCAAGAAGGTCTTCGGCAAGGACAAGGTCACCATGTTCGAGATGAACAAGTACATCTCGGCACACGTCAAGGCGTGAACAGCTAATGGGCGGGCGCCGGACTGCGGCGCCCGTCTTCACCGTTGCCTCGCTTCGGGACCACAAAACGCATCAAGGGCCGCGCCATTTTGAGCGTCATCCTGTTCTGCTGGTGCCCCCGGCGAGATTCGAACTCACGACCTGCGGTTTAGGAAACCGTCGCTCTATCCTGCTGAGCTACGGGGGCACGCCGCCTAGCTACGGTGCGGGTGTCGGCGGGTCAATGACGCACGCAGTTGCCTGGTGAACGAACCAGTTCAGTTCGTCCGCTCGGGCGGCAGCACCGGAAACGGGAGCGGAGCGACCGGGACACCTTCATCGGCTAGAGCTTTCGCCTCCTCCAGCGTAGTCTGGCCGTGGATCGGCTCCTGCGCCTGATCCCCGACGTGCATGGCGCGTGCTTGCGAAGCAAAGCCCCTTCCCACCCAGCGCGACCCTTCGAGCGCCTGCTGTTGCGCCGTCGCCAGCGCTTTCATGGCGGCTTTCACCACTTCGGGCGTGACCGATGGGCGGGTATTCGCCTTGGCTGCAACGTTCGGCGCCATGACGGCCTTTTCAACCACCGTGTCAGCACAGATCGGGCATTGTACGAGCGAGTGCTCCCGCTGGTCCTCAAAGGCGCTCGACGAGGCGAACCAAGCCTCGAACACGTGACCTTGCGCACAACGAAGATCGAACACGATCATTGCGGCACCACCGTCGCAGCCGGAATGGAGCGGCGATGAGCAATGACCGGAATACGCTGCCTGACGTCCAAGACCTTGGCGGGATTCACGTCCACAAAGCCGAGGCCGACACTCTCGCCCATATCGCCAAGGACGTCTCCCCAGGGGTCCACCGCCAGCGAATGACCGTATGTTTCCCTCCCGTCCTCATGCTGGCCCGTCTGGGCGGCCGCGATGACGAAGGCAGCGCACTCAATCGCTCGAGCACGGAGCAAAATGTGCCAATGCGCCGCCCCGGTGGGTCTGGTGAAGGCGGCCGGTACCGAGAGGATCGTCGCGCCGGCATCGCTCAAGGCACGAAACAGATCAGGGAAACGCACGTCGTAACAGATCGAAAGGCCTAACGCGCCCAGTGGCGTATCAACTACCACGGCGCCCTCTCCACCAGCGTAGGCCGCGGACTCACGCCAGCTTTCCCCGTTGGGCAAGTCGACATCGAAGAGATGCAGCTTGTCATAATGGGCACGAATTTTGCCGGCGCCATCAATGACAAAACCGCGGTTGACGAGCCGGTCAGCGTCACCTTTCAACGCCAGGCTACCAAGGTGCACCCAGATCCCCGCCTTTGCCGCCGCCTCGCGCACCGCGCCAAGGACGCGGTCATTCTCCTCCCGCACGATCGACTGCGCCGCACGGGCACGATCACGATCCAGCAGCCCGGACATTTCCGGCGTGAACAGCATGGCGGCGCCATGCTCAGCTGCCGAACGCACCGCCGTGACCAGAATTTCTGCATTTGCGGCGGGCGAAATCCCGCTCGTCATCTGCAGTATCGCCGCCTTCATGGTGCGGCAGCGAGCATAGCATCCAGCTTACCGGCCTGCTCCAGCGCAGCGAGATCATCCGATCCCCCGACATGCTGACCATTGATGAAGATCTGCGGGACAGTCGTACGCCCTCCAGCGCGATCAATCATCTCACCACGCTTCGCCCCGCCCAGAGTGATGTCGAACTCGGTCGGCTCCACGCCCTTGCTCGCGAGAAGGTGTTTGGCGCGCACGCAATATGGGCACCACGCCTTGGTGTAGATTTCTACCTGTGCCATCGGCTTGACGTGTGGTTGCTGAGGTCGATTGTCAATCTGGCACGGCATCGATCACGCGCGCCCAGCACAGTATGGAGACGCTCGCCGCACCTGACCGCCGTAGCGCACGCACGCACGCATCCGTGGTCGCCCCGCTAGTATAGATGTCGTCCACCAAAACGACATGTCGCCCCGAGATCCGCCACTTGTCCGCCGAAGCGACGGAGAATGCGCCGCGAACGGCGCGTCGGCGCGCTGCTCCGTTCATTGCGCGCAGCACGGGCGTAGATCTGCGCCGCACCAAGGTGCCGCTTGCGTGGGGAACACCACTTTGTTCTGAAAGCGCTGTCGCGATCAGCCCGGCTTGATTGAAGCCGCGGTTCCAGATTCTCCAGCGGTGAAGTGGCACTGGAACAAGGACTTGCGCATCACCGCGCAGGTGGCGGATCATGAGACTGGCGGCGGTCCGTGCCAGGGATGTCCGCCCGCCGTATTTGAGGCGGAGCGCAAGGGTACGCGACACCGGCCCGTAAGCGACCGCCGCATCTACGCTGGCGTGAGCCGGCGCCGCAGCGAGGCACGGGCCGCATTGGGCATAGGGGCCCTGATCATACTCGAACGGAGAGTGGCAAGTCGCACACCAAGGCGGTCCGAGAAAATGAAGCGAACTCCAGCAGGCTGCGCAAAACCGATGATCACTATCCGTGATCGCTCCGCATCCCGCGCATCGGGGCGGCAGCGCAAAGTCGACAACCGGACGAAGAAGCGCAGACAGCATCGCAATGCTTGTCGCGACTGCATGATCCGCGCACAAGCCGCCTGCATGAGCGCACCAGAAATTTTCGATCGAGCCGCCCGCCGCGTCCTCCGCAACCGGGCAGCCCTGAATTACTCGGCGCACGACTTCGTACGCGCCGCAATGCTCGACGGCATCTCGGAGCGCCTCGCAACCGTCAAACGTAGCTTCGTGGACGTGCTCGATCTCGGCAGCTTTGATGGTGCTTACGTTCCGCCGGCGGGCTCGCGAGTCGCGCGCATGGACGCGGGACATACCTTCGCCCGCCAGAGCGGCGCCATTCAGGCCGACGAAGATCGTCTGCCCTTTGCCGACGCGTCATTCGACCTGGTGGTGTCGGCTGGCGTGCTTGACCAGGTGAATGACGTTCCGGGGTCGCTCGCCCTTGCCAGGCGCGCGCTGCGACCTGACGGCTTGTTCCTGGGCGCCCTGCTGGGTGCCGGGTCACTTTCTACGCTTCGCGGCGCGCTGCGAACGGCGGAGGGAGAACGTCCGGTAGCTCGGTTCCACCCGCAGATAGACGTGCGCTCCGCCGGCGATTTGCTGATGAGGGCGGGCTTCGCCTTGCCCGTTGCCGATACAGAGACGCTGCGCGTGAGATACGGCGGGCTGGGCAAGCTGCTTGACGATCTTCGAGGAATGGCAGCCACCAATGTCCTAATCGAGCGGCAGTCGCTCCGCCGAGACACGTTGGCACGAACCGCAAGTGCGTTTGCCGACGCCGCGGATCCGGACGGTCGCACCGCCGAACGGTTCGAGATCATCTTTCTTACCGGCTGGGCGCCTTCGCCTGATCAGCCACAACCGGCACGTCGCGGCAGCGCGACCGCCTCACTTGCGGCGGAGCTTGCGAAGAAGAGCTGATCGTCAGCCGACAGCGCGGCGGTTCAGATCGTGACCAAAGGCTAGAATGGCGACCCCGATGATCGTCCAGAGCGCCTCGCCATCGTGCGTCAGACCGGCATCATGCGGAAGCGACAAGGCACCGGCCATGATCCCGAGACCGAGCGAACCCACTGCGATCGGGAGAAGAAACCCGTGCTGAAGCGCGCCCCGCCCCAGTCCCAACGCGCCCAAGCCAATCGCCACGGCAAGGCCAATTTCGTGAACCAGCGGGTCCACGAACAACCCTCCGACGGCCGATAGCATGGCCAGCAATACAGCGCTGGCGATGCAGTGAACCACGCACAGCCCGGAGACGATGATCGCGAAACGATCCAGCCGAGAAGACAGTACAGGGCGAGCAGCGGTTAGCATCTGACCCGCAGATAGCGCCGTGATGATGAGGATACAACATCACACCAGCAATTTTTTGGCGAGATGATGCGCCATTGCCCCCGTGCTTCGGCGATCCTAAAGGGCGTCATGCTCAAGCCTAGTCCCGGCTTTCGTGTTTCAGCCCGACCGCTGGCTCTTGCTCGCTGGCTGTACGCAGTGGCGGCACTGATCGTGTTGATGGTGGCCGTCGGCGGCATCACGCGCCTGACCGAATCGGGTCTCTCGATTACGCAATGGAAGCCCCTCACGGGTATCATCCCGCCGCTGAATGACGCGCAATGGCAGGCTGAGTTCGCGAACTATCAGAAAATACCCGAGTATCAGCAGATTAACGCGGGCATGACCCTCAGCGGGTT
The DNA here is from genome assembly GCF_900109205.1 of Sphingomonas sp. OV641. Taxonomy (NCBI): domain Bacteria; kingdom Pseudomonadati; phylum Pseudomonadota; class Alphaproteobacteria; order Sphingomonadales; family Sphingomonadaceae; genus Sphingomonas; species Sphingomonas sp. OV641. The sequence continues at coordinate 1,001,449 of NZ_FNZB01000001.1, forward strand.
CAAGGCGATCTTCTTCTGGGAATATGTGCACCGCTTGCTGGGCCGGGTGATCGGGCTGGCCTTCGCGCTGCCGCTATTGTGGTTCGCCATCCGCCGTCAGGTGCCGTCAGGGTATATGCCGCGCCTGCTAGCGCTACTCGCACTGGGCGGAATGCAGGGTGCGATCGGTTGGTGGATGGTGGCATCTGGTCTGTCGGTACGCACCGACGTCAGCCACGTACGCCTCGCCGTGCATCTTTCGGCCGCGTTGGTGATCCTGGGCGGCGTGGTCTGGACGGCGCTTGATCTGCGCGACCTTGCCCGCAGCCCGCTTTCCCGTCCCGCCAAGCTGACAGCACTGGCCGCTACAGCGCTGTTGTTGCTAGGTTTTCAGATCGTGCTGGGCGCGTTCACCGCGGGTCTGAATGCCGGCTACGCCTTCAGTAGTTGGCCGTTGATGGGCGAGACCCTCTTCCCCGAGAACACGTCGATGGTTGATCCGGCCTGGCGCAATCTCGTCGACAATCCGGTGGTGGTGCAGTTCGCGCATCGCTGGTTCGCATTCGTTGCCGCCCTGGCCGTGATCTGGCTGGCGGTTGCCGCGCGACGCCTTGGCGCCGTTGCCGCATGGGGCAGCGTGATCCTGCTTGTCGGGTTGCAGATCGTTCTGGGGATCTCGACTCTGCTGACTGGCGTCGAGATCAACGTCGCCGTTGCGCATCAGGTGAATGCCGCCGTCCTGTTGATCGCAGTGGTTGCCGCCGCGCATAAAGTGGGCCGAGGCGCAGGCTAAATTCGGGCATGATCGGCCGGACCTGAGCCGTTTTCGGCCGCACCTTGGTCACTTTCGGCCTGTTTCCGGACGGTTTCAGCCATAACGCTCTTCCCGCCACGGATCGCCGCGCATGTGATATCCATTCACCTCCCAGAACCCCGCACGATCGGCGCCAAGAAACTCAATTGCGCTGATCCATTTCGCGCTCTTCCAGAAATAAAGGTGCGGAATGATCGCGCGGACCGGACCGCCATGCTCCCGCGTGAGCGGCTGCCCCTGCCATGAATGGGCGATCAACGCGGCGGGGTCGGCGAAGTCGCGCAAGGGGACGTTCGTGGTGTAGCCATCATAGCCATGAAGCATGACGAACTGAGCCTCGTCGCGCGGCTCCGCCAGGTCGAGAAGCGTCGCGGTCGACACGCCTGACCAATCATTGTCATAGCGCGACCATGTGGTGACGCAGTGAATGTCGGAGCACATGCTCGCTTGCGGCAGTTGCTGGAAGGATTCCCAATCCAGCGTGATCGGTCGGGACACCAGGCCGCGTACGTCCAGTCGCCAGCGATCGAGCGACACGTGCGGCTGTCGGCCTAGATCCAGGACGGGCCAGTTGCGCACGAGGTGCTGCCCGGGCGGCAGGCGATCACGCTCGGGCGCGGCACCAGGGGGAGCGATGAACTTCCCTTTGGCGGCCCATTGACGCTTGGACCGGGTCAGCTTGGAATCGGGCGGTGGCGTGGGATCACTCATCTCTTGCTACTCCTCCCAGCGCGGACTCTAGCACTGCAGCCTTCGCTTAACATCCACGCGGCCACCCTATTCAGCGCTTGTTCTTCTGCGCCGGATACATCTTGCGACGAATAAGCCCGTGGATCGGCACATAGCAGCCACAAGCATCGTTCAGACCGATCCAATCAACCAACCTCCCTGGGGAGCACGTCCTTGCCTGCATGGCTTCTGCCTCTCGTTACCCTTGCCCCTGCTGCTGTTCCTGCTGCCGCAGTGCCGGCGGCTCCCGTTCCGAGTCCGGCGCAGCAGGCTCCGGCGGGTCAGGAGGCGCCGCCGCCTGATGCCGAGGAGGAACTGGAGCTGGAGGACGATATCGTCGTCACTGGCAACAGGACGCCGCGTGGATCCGTGATCGGCGACATCAAGCCTGAAGTGGTGCTAAGCGGACGCGACATACGCGCCTATGGCGCCAGCGACATCGGTGAGCTGCTGGAGGAGCTCTCCCCTCTGATCGGAAGCATTCAGGGGCGCGAGTCCGGTTCTCCGGTGGTGTTGCTGAGCGGCCGGCGCATCAGCAGCTTTCGCGAGATCCGCGACCTGCCACCGGAAGCGATCCAGCGGGTTGACATCCTGCCGGAAGAAGTCGCGCTCAAATACGGGTATCGCGCTGACCAGAAGGTGGTGAACATCGTCCTTCGCCGACGCTTCAATGCCGTGACCGCGGAGGTCGAGACGAACCTGGCGACCGACGGGGGACGGCAGGTTCATGAGGCCGACCTCAACTACCTGCGTCTGGGCAATGGCAGCCGCTTCAGCGTGGATGGCGAATATACGCGCAGCAATCCGCTGTTCGAGACCGAGCGCGAGCTTGCCAATGCCGATCCGAACCGCACCCTTCTGGCCGCAAGCGATGCGGCCAAGCTGAACGCGACCTACAATCGCACCATCCTGGGCAACGTCTCCGCGACGCTGAGCGGTGAGCTTGAGGGCGCGAATACGCTCGCCGGCCTTGGCAGTGCATCGGATGGCCAGCCGCTGCGCCGTGATGCGCGGACGCGCACCGGATCGCTGAACTATGCCTTGAACGGTGATCTGGCGCGGTGGCGCTGGTCTCTTGATGGCGGATATACCCGGGACTGGTCCACCACACGGACCGATCGCGATTATGGCACGGCTGTCCGGCGCGATCGCGCCAGCTCCGTCACCGAGCTGTTTCAAAGCGAAGCGACGTTAAGCGGCAGCATCGTCGATCTGCCGGCGGGCGCACTGACTGCTACGTTGAAGACGGGCGTCTCGCTACGAGACTTGCACAGCGAGTCGCGCCGGGCCGACCTCTTGTCGTCAACCGACCTGTCGCGCGATCAGGCGAATGGACAGGCGAATGTCGATCTTCCGGTGTTCCGGGACGGGCCGATCGGCGCCTTGAGCTTCAACGTGAACGGAGCGGTGGACCAGCTTTCGGATTTTGGGACGCTTGGCGCGGTGGGTTACGGCTTCAATTGGCGCCCGGCAGAGGCGATCCGGCTGATCGGCTCCGTAACCCACGAGGAAGGTGCCCCCACGATCCAGCAGCTCGGCAACCCGACGATCGTCACGCCCAACGTGCGGGTATTCGACCTTACCACCGGCCAGACCGTGGATGCGACCACCGTTGAGGGCGGCAATCCTAGCCTGCTGGCGGATCGTCGACGCGTGCTCAAGCTGGGGCTTACCGCCAAGCCCATCTCGGGCACCGATCTTACCCTGTTGGTGAACTATACCGACAGCCGGATCGACAATCCGATCGCCAGCTTTCCTACTGCCACGCCCGAGAGCGAGGCGGCTTTTCCCGACCGGTTCGATCGCGATGCTGCCGGAACGCTGATCCGCATCGACAATCGGCCAGTCAACTTCGACAGCAGTCGCCAGCGCCAGATCCGCTGGGGGCTGAACTGGTCGGAGGAACTGGAAGCACCGCCGCCGACCGGACCGGACGGCCAGCCGCTCACCCCCGAGCAGATCGAGGAGCGGCGGTCCGAGTTCCGCGAGCGGTTCCGGCAGGAGCGCGGATCCGGCACCAGCGAGAGCGGCGTTCGAATCGGCGGGCCACGGGCATTCCCCGGCGGAGGCCCGCGCGGGTTCGGCGGTGGCGGTTTCGGCGGTGGCAGAGCCGGACGCGTGCAGCTAAGCGCCTTTCACACCTGGCGCCTGGAAGACACGATCACCATCCGACCGGGTGTGCCCGAACTCGATCTGTTGAACGGCTCGGCCGTGGGCGCCCGTGGCGGGCAGCCGAGGCACGAGATCCAGTTCAACGCCGGGTACAACCGCAGCGGGATCGGCATCAGGCTGAACGGCACCTGGGAAAGCGGCACCACCATCCTGGCCAACCCCGGCGGCGCGTCATCGCCCGAGGATCTTGCATTCGGCTCGCTGTTCACGGCCAATCTGCGGATCTTCGCCGACCTGAGCCAACAGCGGTCGCTGGTGCAGAAAGCGCCATTCTTCCGCGGGTCCCGGCTGACGCTGGCGATCAACAACGTGTTCAACCAACGCCTTGATGTGCGCGACGCGACCGGTGCGGTCCCGATCGGCTATCAACCGGCGCTGCTTGATCCGCTTGGCCGGTCGGTGAAGGTGAGCTTTCGAAAGCTGTTTTTCTGAGCACAGCGTGAGCAAACACGGGCGTGACGATCGCGGCGGTATTTAGGTACCCGTCGTGAACGCCGCGGTTTTGTTGACTTTCTGCACGGCTTACATCAGAGCGCCCCTCAACACGCCGCGCTCGAATTGGGGGCGGCGTCTTCGTTTATTGCAAAGGTCCATAGCCCATGAAGGCGCTGATGAAGACCACCAAGGCGGCCAAGCCCGCAGAGGTGGAAAAGAAGTGGCACATCGTTGACGCCACCGACCTGGTGGTCGGCCGCGCCGCGGTCGTGATCGCTAACGTGCTGCGCGGCAAGCACAAGCCGTCGTTCACCCCGCACATCGATTGCGGTGACAATGTCATCGTGATCAACGCCGACAAGGTGCGCTTCACCGGCAACAAGCTGGCCGACAAGGTCTATTACAAGCACACCGGTTATGCCGGAGGCATCAAGGGCGTCACCGCCGCCAAGGTGCTGGAAGGCCGCTTCCCCGAGCGCGTGCTCGAGAAGGCCGTGGAGCGCATGATCCCGCGTGGCCCGCTCGGCCGCCAGCAGATGCGCAACCTGCGCATCTTCAAGGGCGCAGAGCATCCGCACGAAGCGCAGAACCCTGAGGTCCTCGACATCGCCGGCATGAGCCGCAAGAACAAGGTGGGCGCATAATGTCCGACAATCGCCAGTCGCTTTCCGACCTCGCCGCGCTGACCCAGCAGGCGCAGCAGCCCGCCGCTGACGCGCCGGCCGCCGCCGGTGCCGAGACCGCCACGACCACCGAAGCACCGGTGCAGACCCAGCCGACGACGCCGCTGCGCCAGCAGGAGCTGGACAAGTACGGCCGCGCTTACGCCACCGGCCGCCGCAAGGACGCCGTTGCGCGCGTCTGGCTGAAGCCGGGCTCGGGCAAGATCACGATCAACGGTCGTGACCAGGAAGTCTATTTCGCACGTCCGACGCTGCGCCTCGTCATCAACCAGGTGTTCGGCATCACCGAGCGCGAGGGCCAGTATGACGTGATCTGCACCGTTAAGGGCGGTGGTCTGTCGGGCCAGGCCGGTGCGGTGAAGCACGGCATCAGCCAGGCGATCACCAAGTATGAGCCGGCACTGCGCGCCCCGGTGAAGGCAGCGGGCTTCCTGACCCGCGACAGCCGTACCGTCGAGCGTAAGAAGTACGGCCGCGCCAAGGCACGTCGTAGCTTCCAGTTCTCGAAGCGCTGATCCGGCTGCTCCGCGCCGCCAAACGGCGTCGGAGTTCGCTCACAGACAAGAAGGGGATCGCTCATTCGGGCGGTCCCTTTTCTTTTGCCTGTCGCAGATTGCCGCCGCGATGTTTGTCGCTGCCGGTTCTGTCGCTGCCGGTTTCTTCGATGCCGGTTCGTTCGATGCCGGTTCGCTCGATGTTTGTGACGGCGGATCATCGCAGAGCAAGGATTGCGCTCCTATATCGCTTCCATGCCTGCTCTGGCCGACCTTGCCCCTCACCTTCCGCTGATCCTCACGCTGCTGGCCGTCACGCTGATCGCCGGGTTCCTGCGCCGAATTCCCGTCATCGGGCGGATCGTCGGCGTGTTCACATGGCTGATCCTCATCGCCGCGCTGGCGCTGGTGCTGGGACAGCGCGAGCGGTTTGATCCCTATCTTGGACGAGTAGCGGAGATGCTGGACCTCTCCGGGCAACAGGTGGTCGGCGAGGAGACCCGCATCACGATGAGCCCGGACGGCCATTTCTGGGCCTCGGTTCGCTTCGGCGGGCTGACCCGGCGCATGCTGATCGATAGCGGCGCGACCGTTACCGCTTTGTCCCTCGACACGGCTACGCGCGCAGGGCTGGACGTGCGCGATGCGCTCTTTCCGATGCTCCTGCGCACCGCCAACGGTACCATCCGGGCGCAGACTGCGGCCGTCGAGGAACTGAAACTTGGCAATGTCGTCGCGCGCGATGTGCCGGTGGTCGTCTCACCGGCGTTCGGCGATACGGACGTGCTCGGCATGAACTTTCTGTCGCGACTGAAATCCTGGCGGGTGGAGGGGCGGACGCTGATCCTGGTCCCGCATCATCCGCAGGACGTCACAGCCGGATAATCTGCCGCCCGCCCAGTCGTTCGGCCTCCTCCGGATCGTGCGTGACGATCAGCATCGGCAGCCGTACCTCGTCGCGGACGCGTTCGATCGCGCGCATCGCCTCCTCTCGCCGGGCGCGGTCCAGCGAGGCGAGCGGCTCATCGAGCAACAGGAAATCCGGCTCACTCAGCAGCGCGCGGCCGATCGCCACGCGGCGCGCTTCACCGCCTGACAGGGTGCGCGGCCAGCGATCGAGCAGATGGGCGATGTCGAGCCTGCTCGCCATGTCCGGCAGCGCGGCCGCGTTCGGCGCCCCGTAGAGCAGATTGCGGCGCACGGAGAGATGCGGGAAGAGCCGCGGTTCCTGAAACACGACGCCCGATCGGCGCCGCTGGGGCGCCACGTCGACCCCGCTCACGGCATCGAAGAGCAAGCGGCCGGCGACGCGGACGTGGCCGTGATCCGGGCGGAGCAGGCCCGCGATCGTCATGAGGATGCTGGTCTTTCCGGCGCCGGATGGGCCGAACAGGACGCTGGCGCCGTCGCCCGAGCGAAAGGCGGCGGCGACCAGGGCACCCCCGCGCCGGACCGTGACGTCTATGTCAAAGGACATGGAGGCGGCGCCCCTGGCGGCGGGCGAGCAGTTCCGACAGGATCAGGGCTGCGAGACTGAGCGCGATCGATATGGCCGCGAGTTGCGACACCATCGCCTCGCCGCCAGGACGCTGGAGCGCGGCATAGATGGCAAGCGGCAGCGTCTGGGTCTCACCCGGCACGTTGGAGACGAAGGTGATGGTGGCACCGAATTCTCCAAGCGAGCGCGCGAAGCCGAGCATGGCGGCGGCGAGCACGCCGGGGAACGAAAGCGGGAGGGTGATGGTCACAAAGGTGCGCCACGGGCCGGCACCCAGCGTTCGTGCGGCCTGCTCAAGTCGCTGGTCAACGCTTTCCAGCGACAGGCGAATGGCCCGGACCATCAGCGGCATGGCCATGATCGCGGCCGCCAGCGCGGCGCCGGTCCAGCGGAACAGGATGGTGATGCCGAACCATCGGTCGAGCAAGGCGCCGAGCGGACCGGCGGGAGCAAAGGCGAGGAGCAGCATCCAGCCGGTCACTACGGGTGGGACGACGAGCGGCAGATGGACCAGGCCATCGAGCAGGATCTTGCCCGGGAAGCGGCCGCGCGCCAGCAACCAGGCGAGCGCGAACGCCACCGGCAGCGAGCCAAAGGTGGCCACTCCCCCGATCAGCAAGGACAGGGAGACGATCGTTTGCAGGCCGTCGTTCAAGGTCTGGTGAAGCCGAAACGGCCCATGATCTGCCGGCCACGGGCAGAAATGAGGAACGTGCGGAACATTTCGGCCTGATCGTGGCGGGAGGCGCGCAGGCGAGCGATCGGATAGGTGATTGGCGCATGGCTGGCCGGCGGAAAGACGCCCGCGACGCTCAGCCCGGATGCCATTCGCGCGTCCGTCCGATACACCACGCCATACGGAGCTGCCCCCCGCTCGACCAGCGCAAGCGCGGCCCGGACATTCTCCGCCCGGACAACCCGCGGCAGGACCATCTCCCAGGCGCCGAGCCGTTCGAGCGCCGCCTTGCCATAACGACCGGCCGGTACGGCATCGGGATCCGCCATGGCGAGCGCGGCCCTGCCGAGCGCGCGACCCAGCGCCGCGCCACTGAGGCCGACGATCGACGGCTGTCCCGGACGCGCGACGACGACCAGACGATTGCCGACAAGATCCGCCCGGCTGCCGGGCGCCAGCAGCTGTCGCCGGGCGAGATCGTCCATCCATTCCTGATCGGCCGATATGAACAGATCGGCCCGCGCGCCCGCCGCGACCTGTCGCGCCAGGGCAGAAGATGCCGCGAAGGAGAGAACGGGCCGGGCATGCCCCTGTTTCGCCCAATCATCGGCGGCGGCGCTCAGCGCCTCCTGCATGCTGGCCGCGGCAAGGACCAGCGGGCCGCGTTGCTGGGCCCAGGCCGGGGGGGCGAGCAGCGACAACAAAAGGAGCAAAGCGGAAAAAAGACGCACGGACATCTCCAGCAACTACCCCTTCGTACTGGCGGCATCGCGATCCGACCAGCCGCAGTGTCAGGTGGACAAGCACCGGAACGTTGCTTAGCGACAGGCCAAACGGAGAGGAGCGGCCATGCACAAGCAGGACCGGCTGTTGCGATGGAGATGAACGACGTCGGCGCGATGCTGGCCGATACGGCCGAGCGGCTGTTCACCACCCACGCCAGCGCAATCGACGATGCGGCCAGCGAGGGCGTGTGGCCTGACACTGCCTGGGCCGCGATCGAGGAAAGCGGACTTCCGCTCGCGCTGGTGCCCGAGGAACATGGCGGCTTCGGCATACCGGCGATCGAGGCGCTTGCGCTGATCCGGCAGACCGGTCGCCATGCCCTCGCCCTGCCCCTCGCCGAAACCATTGTCGCCAATGCTGCGCTGGCCGCCGCGGGACTGCCGCTGGCCGAGGGGCCGGTGGGCCTGGCCGAGAGCAGCGATGCCCGCGTTCCCTGGGGCCGATTTGCCCAGACGGTCGTCGTGGCCAGCGCAGGCGGAGTGCAGCGGTACGACACGTTGCCCGTACCTGCGGAAAGCGCCAACCTTGCCGGCCATCCGCGTGATCGTCTGGCGATACCTGCCGGGCAGACGGAGGCGAGCGGCGGCGTGCCATTGCTGGAACTGGGCGCCCTTGCCCGCGCCCTGCAGATGGCAGGCGCGCTGGAGCGCGTGCTCGAGCTGACGGTGGAGCATGTATCGAGCCGCGTCCAGTTTGGTCGGCCTTTGGCGAAATTTCAGGCGATCCAGCAGGAGCTGGCCAAGCTGGCGGGCGAAGTGGCCGCCGCATCCGCCGCGGCCGATCACGTCGCCGACGCTTATGCCAGCGGCGGCGACCTGAGCTTTGCCGTGGCCGTCGCACGCACGCGGATCGGCGAAGCGGCAAGCAAGGCGACGGCGATCGGGCACCAGCTGCACGGCGCGATCGGCTTCACCCGCGAACATTCGCTGCATCGCTTCACTACCGCCTTATGGGCGTGGCGTGACGAACTCGGCACCCAGCGGCACTGGACGCTGATGCTGGGGAAGCGCGCGCTGAGCGCAGGACGGGACGGCTATTGGCCGATGGTGGTGGCGGCATGACGACCCTTCGCTTTCCGACACCGCCGGTCCGCGAAGCCGCGGAAACTTTGCGCAGCGAGGTACGCGCCTTTTTGAGCGAGACACTGGCCGATCGGGCGCCGGTGCGGCGTGCCGACAGCTGGAACGGTTTCGACCGCGATTTCAGCCGCAAGCTGGGCCAACGCGGCTGGCTGGGCATGACATGGCCCAAGCAATATGGCGGGCATGAGCGCAGCGCCTTTGAACGCTATGTCGTGGTGGAAGAGACGCTGGCGGCGGGCGCGCCTGTCGCGGCGCACTGGATCGCCGATCGGCAGAGCGGGCCCAGCCTGCTGAAATATGGCACCGAGGAGCAGAAGCAGACGGTGCTGCCCGGCATTGCGGCGGGTGAAACCGTGTTTTGCATCGGTATGAGCGAGCCCGATTCGGGTTCCGACCTGGCCGCGACCCGCACCCGCGCGGTTTCTCAAAATGGTGGCTGGCGCGTGACCGGCACGAAGCTGTGGACGACCGGCGCGCACCATGCCGATTACATGATCCTGTTCTGCCGGACGAGCGGAGGCCCCGCCGACCGGCAGGCCGGGACCAGCCAGTTGCTGGTCGACCTGAAGGCGACCGACGGCATCACGATCAGGCCGATCATCGATCTCGCCGGCCAGCACCATTTCAACGAGGTGCATTTCGAGGATGCGTTCCTCCCTGGCTCCGCCCTGATCGGGACGGAAGGCGCAGGCTGGGAACAGGTGATGAGCGAGCTTGCGTTCGAGCGGAGCGGACCGGAGCGCTTCCTTTCCTCGATGCAGCTGCTGATCGAGCTGATCGGTGCCCTGCAGGGCTCGTCAAGCGAGGCGGCGGAACTGGCGCTCGGGCGACTGACCGCCCATCTCGTCACGCTTCGGCGGCTGTCGCGCGGCGTGGCGGCGATGCTGGAAGCCGGCGCGAACCCGGGCACGCATGCCGCGATCGTCAAGGATCTGGGCGCCACCTTCGAACAGGATCTGCCGGATATCGCCCGCAACCTGATCGATGCCGAACCGGATGCCGCATCCACATCCGATTTCGTCGCCGTTCTTGCCAACATCACCTTGAACGCCCCCAGCTTCTCACTGCGCGGTGGCACGCGCGAGATCCTGCGCGGGATCATTGCGCGCGGCCTGGGCCTGCGCTGACCGGAGATCATTCATGACCGTTGTTACCACCGAGATCCGCGGCCCGATCGCCATCCTGCGCCTGAACCGCCCGGACGCGATGAATGCGCTGGGCGCGGACGGCGACGGCGAGGCGGTGCGCGCCGCGTGCGACGCGCTGAACGCCGACATGTCGATCCGCTGCGTGATTCTGACCGGCGAAGGACGCGCCTTTTCGGCCGGCGGCGACATCAAGAAGATGGCGGATCCCGAGGGGCCATTCTCCGGATCGGGTCTTGGCATCCGTAGCCATTATCAACGCAACATTCACCGGATCGCGCGGGCGCTCTTCTCGCTGGACATGCCGGTGATCGCCGCGGTGAACGGGCCCGCGATTGGCCTTGGCTGCGACGTGGCGTGCATGGCCGACATCCGCATCGCCAGCGACAAGGCAAAGTTCGGCGTCACCTTCCTGAAGCTGGGATTGGTGCCGGGTGACGGCGGATCATGGCTGCTGCCGCGCACGATCGGCATGAGCCGTGCCGCCGAACTGTTCTTCACCGCCGACGTAATCGACGCTGCCATGGCTGCCGACTGGGGACTGGTGAGCCGGGTCGTGCCCCATGACACGCTGATGGACGAGGCACTGGCGCTTGCCGGCAAGATCGCGGCGCTGCCGCCCCATTCGCTGCGCCTGACCAAATCGCTGCTGCGGCAAGGCCAGACCAGCAGCTATGACCAGGCGCTGGATTCGGCATCCACGGCGCAGGCGGTGAGCCATGCGACGGCAGACCATCGCGAGGGCGTGGCCGCGTTGCTGGAAAAGCGCGAGGCCGTGTTCCAGGGCAAGTAATCGCGCGGCGGGCGATCGATCCGGCCCCTAGCGCCACCATGCGGCGGAGAGGGGCCGGTGCCTTGCCCCCTGTCTCTCAATCCTTGGGCGGGCCGAAGCTCTCGCCGGGCTCATCCAGATAGGCACGCTCTTCGGCGGTCGTGTCGCGGCCCAGTGCGGCGTTGCGGGTTGGGAAGCGGCCGAAGCGGGCGACGACCTCAAGGTGCCCGATCGCATAGGACAGGTTGCCGCCGCCGATTTCCGAGAACTTGGCAACGCTCAGCCGCTGCATCGCAATGTCTTCGGCATGCATCAGGGGCATGTAGAGAAACGCGCGTTCCTCCGTCGCGTAGCGGGACTCCCAGCCGCGCTCGATCGCCAGCCGGCACAGCTCGACCGCGAGCGTATCGGCCTCATAGGCGCGCGGCGAATCGCGGTAAATGTTGCGGGAGAATTGATCGAGCAGGATGATCGCGGCGAGCAGCTGATCCGGGCCATCACGCCATTCCGCGGCCCCCGTCCGAAGCACCTCATCACGCAGCGCACCGAAGCGCGACGCGATTTCCTCATCAAGCGCCGCATCCCTCGCGAACTGCTTTTCCATCGACAGTGCGAACCAGAAGTCCAGCACCTCCTGCGCGGCATCGTGGACTAACGCGTGCTCTCTCCCTAGATCGCCGACCATGCTTTCCCCTCGTTCGCCCGATGTCATCACACTGGGCTGCCGTTTGAACCTTGCCGAGAGCGAAACGATTCGCACGCTCGTCGGTGCCAATGATATGGTGGTGATCAACGGCTGTGGTGTGACAAACGAGGCCATGCGGCAAACGCGGGTGGCGGTGCGGCGCGCGCGGCGCGACCGGCCGGAGGCGCAGATCGTCGTAACGGGCTGTGCATCGGAGATGGACCGCGCAGGCTTTGCGGCCATGCCGGAGGTCGACCGGATCGTTCCCAATGCGGCAAAGCTGCTGCCGGCGACCTGGGGCGGCTTTCCGAACCGGCCGCCGGCGCGTCGCCACGCGCGCGCATTCCTGGGCGTGCAGAACGGCTGTGATCATTCCTGCACCTTTTGTGCGATCCCCATGGGGCGCGGCCCGAGCCGTTCGGAGCCGATTGGGCAGGTCGTCGGGGCGGTCGCCGGCCTGGTGGAGCAAGGTGCGCAAGAGGTCGTGCTGACGGGGGTGGACCTGACCAGCTACGACGGCGGGCTCGGCGCCCTGGTGGAGGCGGTGCTTGGCGGCGTGCCCACGCTGCCGCGCCTTCGCCTCTCCTCGCTCGATACGATCGAGATTGACGAGCGGCTGTTCGAGCTGATCACGCAGGAACCGCGAGTGATGCCGCACGTCCACCTGTCGCTTCAGGCGGGGGACGATCTGATCCTGAAGCGCATGAAGCGGCGGCACCTGCGCGCCGCAGCCGTGGCGATGGTGGCGCGGCTGAAGGCGCGGCGGGACATTGCCGTGGGCGCGGACCTGATCGCCGGCTTTCCGACCGAGGATGAGGCGGCGTTCGCCAACACGCTCGCCCTGATCGACGATTGCGATATCGTCCAGGCTCACGTCTTTCCCTTTTCGCCGCGTGCGGGCACGCCGGCCGCGCGGATGCCGCAGGTGGCGCCCGCGGTGGTCAAGCAGCGTGCGGCGCGGCTGCGCGCGGCGGCGGACCAGCGCCGCAGCGCCTGGCTCCAATCGCTGATCGGCACGAGCCAGCGGATCGTCATCGAAAAGCCTGGCGACCGCGGCCATGCGGAGAATTTCGCCGAGGTCCGGCTGGTCGATCCTCTCTCGCCAGAACCGGATCGGGCCGCGACAAGCTTGAACGGTGACGCCACTCTTCTATCGACCAGCGCGACGGGAGCGATCGGCACGGTTCGATCGGTTACCATCACTGGCGCTGCCCACGATCACCTCATTGGGATTCCTGCATGACTGACCAGCGTTCCTGGCATGACAAGCTCCTTGGCGGTTTCCGTCGCACGTCCGACCGGCTGGTCGGCAATCTCGCCGGCCTCGGCACCGCGCGGCTGGACGACGAGACGCTGGAGGAAATCGAAGAGGCCCTGATCGCGTCCGACCTGGGGCCGGAAACGGCCACGCGGATCCGGACCCGGCTGGCCGAGGGCAGCTTCGAGCGCAACATGGAGGAGCTCGGCATCCGCCTGGTGGTGGCAGAAGAAGTCGAGAAGGTGCTGGCGCAGGTCGCCAAGCCGCTGGAGATCGACGCCTTTCCCCGGCCGCAGGTGATCCTGGTGATCGGTGTCAACGGTTCGGGCAAGACAACCACCATCGCCAAGCTAGCGCATCTGTTCATGGAACAGGATTACGGCGTCATGCTGGCGGCAGGCGACACGTTCCGCGCGGCGGCGATCGGGCAGCTTGCGACCTGGGCCGATCGGGTCGGCGTGCCGATCGTGACCGGGCCAGAAGGCGGCGACGCCGCCGGCATCGTGTGGGACGCGGTGAAGAAGGCGACGGAGACGGGCATCGACGTGCTGATCGTCGACACCGCCGGGCGGTTGCAGAACAAGCGCGAGCTGATGGACGAGCTGGCGAAGATCCGCCGCGTGCTCGGCCGCATCAACCCCGCCGCCCCACATGACGTGGTGCTGGTGCTGGATGCGACGACCGGCCAGAATGCGCTGAGCCAGATCGAGGTATTCAAGGAAGTCGCCGGTGTGACAGGTTTGGTGATGACCAAGCTGGACGGCACGGCGCGCGGCGGCGTGCTGGTGGCTGCCGCCGAACGCTATGGCCTACCCATCCACGCGATCGGCGTTGGCGAGTCGATGAACGACCTGAGGCCGTTCGACCCCAATGAAGTGAGCCGGATCATCGCAGGCGTCGATCGCGGCGGGTGAACCGCAGCGATCGTCAGCGGTTCTGATCAGGATAAGAAACCGCGCCAGTCGCGGATCGATGGCAAAGCGCCCGCTGGATCACACCGGGCGAACGGAGTTTCAGTTGAGCGAAGCGAGCAAATCCTCCCCCGGCCTGCGTCTGGCGCTCGATTACGGGCCGCTGATCGTTTTCTTCGCGGTCAATTTCCTGACGCCCGGTCCGACGATCGCGCGGATCATCGCGGCGACCGGCGCCTTCATGGCGGCGATGGTCGGCGCGCTCGCCTTGTCCTGGTGGAAGACGCGGCACATTCCGCCCATGCTGCTGATATCGGGCGCGCTGGTGATTGTGTTCGGCGGCCTGACAATCTGGTTTCAGGACGAACGCTTCATCAAGATGAAGCCGACGTTCGTCTATGCGATCTTCGCCGCCACGCTTGGCGTGGGCCTCGCCACCGGACGACCGCTGCTGCAGATGCTGCTGGAAAGCGCCTATCCTGGCCTGACGCATGAGGGATGGCGCAAGCTGACCCGCAACTGGGCGCTGTTCTTCGTTCTGATGGCCGTGCTGAACGAAGCGGTGTGGCGGTCCACCAGCACGGATTTCTGGGTCGGTTTCAAATTGTGGGGCGCGATCCCGCTGACACTGGTGTTCGCCATCGCGAACGTTCCCATGCTGATGCGCCATGGCCTGCAGGCAGGTGACGCCCCCGCCACCATCCCGCCGCAGGAATAGCCCGGCGACACCAGGGCCGCCGGGCATTCGCGATCAGGCGAGGCGCTCGATCTTCTGCGCCGCCTCGTCGATCAGGGCAGCGACCTGCAACAGCGTGTCGTCGCTGACCTCGCCCTGGCTGAGGCGATCCTGCAAGGCGACCTTCAGGTTCGTCATGGCGCGCCGCACCGGCATCGCATCGGTCCGCTTGTGCTTCTCACCGGCGGTGGAGAGGCGCGCGAACAGCTTGCCGACCTGTTCCTCCTTCTCGACCAGCTCGGCGCTGCCGCTGCCGGTGATCGAAAAGCGCCGACGCCCTTCGCCATCATCCTCGCTGGCGGCATGGCCGGTTTCCTCGAGCAGGGTAAGCGTCGGGTAGATCACGCCCGGAGAGGGCGCATAACCGCCGCCGGTCAGTTCCTCGATCGACTTGATCAGTTCATAGCCATGACGCGGCTCGTCCCCGATCAGCTTCAGCACGACGAGGCGCAGTTCGCCGCTGTCGAACATACGGCGGCGGCGCAGGCCGACCAGCTTGCCCAGGCCGTTGCCGTGTCCCTTGCCGTGTCCCTTGACGGCGCCCTTCCCGCCGGCACGGCCGCCACGGGCCTTCGCGCCGCCTCGACCCTTCAGTTCCCGCGCAGCGACTGTCGCGCCAGCGGCGGCAGCAGCGGCGGCGGCAACACCAGCGGCGCCAGCGGCCGCACGGCCACCGCGGCCCATGCGCTTCTTCTCAGCGCCACCCGCAGCTGCGCGTGCAGCCTTCCGCATGGCAGCACGGCGCGGCCCGCCGCCGCGCTTGCCCTTGCCTTCTTCCATTTCCATGTTCCGAACTCCTCAAGATACTATCAAGATATATCTTATAAGCTGATCGTCAACCCTGCTGGGAAAGTATCGGGCCAACGCCTATGTGAGGTGCATGGCCGATCTTTTCGCCGAACTGGGAGCGCCGGAAGCCGCCGCCCCGCCTGCAGCCAATGCCCCCCTCGCCGACCGTCTCCGCCCCACCCGGCTGGCCGATGTGGTCGGGCAGGAACATCTGACCGCACCGGACGGCGCGATCGGGCGCATGATCGCAGGCGGCCGACTGTCCTCCATGATCCTGTGGGGTCCGCCGGGTGTCGGCAAGACGACCATCTCGCGGCTGATCGCGCGCGAGGCGGGTTACGACTTCATGCAACTATCCGCGGTGACGACAGGGCTGGCGGATTTGCGCAAGGCGATCGCGACCGCCGCTGCGCTGCACACCGCCACAAACCGCGCAACGGCCGTCTTCATCGACGAATTGCACCGCTTCTCCCGCCCCGTGCAGGACGCGATGCTCCCGGCGCTGGAAGATGGGACCTTCACGCTGATCGGCGCCACTACGGAGAACCCGAGCTTCAGCCTTGTCTCCGCGTTGCTATCCCGGGCCAAGGTCTTCACGCTGAAGCGGTTGAGCGAGGATGATCTGGAGCAGGTGATCGCGCGGGCGGAGCGACATTTCGACCGGTCGCTTCCCCTGCTGCCCATCGCACGCGGCGCCTTGATCGGCATGGCGGACGGCGATGCCCGGTACCTTCTGGGGCTGTGCGAGGAACTGTTCGCGCTGCGTGCCGACCAGCCGCTCGACGTGGCGCAGTTGGCGGACATCGTGCAGGCGCGCGCGCCCTTGTACGACAAGGGGCAGGAAGAGCATTTCAACATGCTCAGTTCCTTTCACAAGAGCCTGCGCGGCAGCGACGTCGATGCCGCGATGTACTGGGCCGCGCGGATGCTGGGCGGCGGCGAGGATCCGGCGGTGATCTTCCGCCGGCTGCAATGCGCGGCGTCGGAAGACGTCGGCATGGCCGACCCGCAGGCGATGGTGCAGGTAATGACGGCCTGGCAGGCCTTCGAACGGACGGGCCTGCCCGAAGGACGGCTCTTTCTGGCGCAGGCCATCGCCTATGTTGCCACCGCGCCGAAATCCAACGCGGCCTATCTGGCGTTCGATCAGGCAGCGGCGCTGGCGCGCAAGACCGGCTCGCTGCCGCCACCCAAGCACATCCTGAATGCGCCGACCGCGCTCATGAAGGAACTGGGATACCACGACGGCTACCAATATGATCACGATCGACCGGACGCCTTTTCCGGCCAGGAATTCTATCCCGACGAGATCGCCGCGGGCGATCCCGAGCCACTGTATGCGCCCAACGAACGCGGTTTCGAACGGGAGATCCGGAAGCGCCTGGCGTTCTGGTCGGCGCGGCGGAAGTCCGGGCGCTAGACTAAAGCGAGCGCCCTGCGCGCTCCCATCAAGCGCACACCGGCGCCGGTGAATGGCGATGCATCCTCCCGCCCAGACGATTGTTCTGTCTTCGAGCGAGGAGACGGCAATGGGCAAGCTGCTGGATGATGACGCGAAAGAAGGCACCATTCACTATTCGGGCACGGAAGGTGGATGGGGATCGGTACGCGGCATCGTGGAAACAGCGCTGCGCGAACGGCCGAAGGCGGCGGCGCTCGACACACTGCGGCGCCAGAACAAGCCCGGCGGCTTCATGTGCGTTTCCTGTGCCTGGACCAAGCCCAAACATCCGCACACGTTCGAGTTCTGCGAGAATGGCGCCAAGGCGACGCTGTGGGAATTGACCAGCCGGCGCTGCACGCCCGAGTTCTTCGCCGAACATACCGTGTCCGAGCTGAAGGGCTGGAAGGATTATGATCTGGAGCAGACCGGGCGCCTGACGCACCCGATGCGCTACGACCAGGCCAGCGACAAATATGTGCCGTGCAGCTGGGATGAGGCGTTCGGCGCGATTGGCCGCGAGCTGAAGGCGATCGATCCGGGCGCGGCGGTATTTTATGCCTCCGGACGCGCGAGCCTGGAGACCAGTTACCTCTATGCCCTGTTCGCGCGTCTGTACGGCCACAACAACCTGCCAGACAGTTCGAACATGTGCCACGAGACCACCTCCGTGGCGATGAAGGAGGTGACGGGATCGCCGGTCGGCACCTGCGTGCTTTCGGATTTCGAGCTGTGCGACGCGATCTTCTTTTTCGGGCAGAACCCCGGCACCAACTCCCCTCGCCTGCTGCACCCGTTGCAGGAGGCGGTGAAGCGCGGGTGCAAGATCGTGACCTTCAACCCCATTCGCGAGAAGGGCCTGGAAGTCTTCAAGAACCCGCAGAGCCCCAAGGAGATGCTGACGCCAGCGGCGACGCCGATCTCCTGCCTGTACCTTCAGGTGAAAACGGGCGGCGACATTGCGGCGATCACGGGCATGATGAAGCATGTGTTCGCCCGCGAGGCCGAACGCTGGGCGGCGGAGAAAATCCATGTCCTGGACGTCGACTTCATCGAACAACATACCGCCGGGTTCGACACGCTGAAGGCGCATGTGGATGCGACGGGCTGGGACGAGATCGAGCGGGAAAGCGGACTTGCGCGGGCCGACATTGAGGCAGCGGCCGATGTGTATGTCGAGGCGAAGCGGTCGATCGCCATGTATGGCATGGGGCTGACCCAGCATGTCCATGGCAGCGACAATATCAAGCAGCTGGTGAACCTGTTCCTGCTGAAAGGGAACATCGGGCGTGACGGTGCCGGCGTGTCGCCGGTGCGCGGCCATTCCAATGTCCAGGGCCAGCGCACGGTGGGCATATCGGAGAAGCCCGAGCTGGTGCCGCTCGACAAGCTCGCCGAGCAATATGGCTTCGAGCCACCGCGCGAGGAAGGCCTGACGACGGTACACGCGTGCGAGAAGATCCAGAGCGGTGAGGTGAAGGCGTTCATCGGGCTGGGCGGAAACTTCATCCGCGCGATTCCGGAGCAGGAGCGGATGGAGGCCGCCTGGACGAAGCTGCGCCTGACGGTGCAGATCGCCACCAAGCTGAACCGCAGTCACCTCATCAATGGCGAGATCGCCTATCTGCTGCCGTGCCTGGGCCGATCGGAGGAGGACATGCAGGTGACGGGCGCGCAGGCCGTGACGATGGAAGACAGCCTGAGCTGCATCCACGGCTCGATCGGCCGGGCGCCGCCGGCATCGGCCGACCTGAAATCCGAGATCGCGATCGTCGCCGGGATGGCCAAGGCGACCCTGCCGCCCAACCCCAAGGTGCCCTGGGATGACTGGATCGCCGATTACGGGCTGATCCGGGACGCGATCGAGGAGACCTATCCCGAGCAGTTCCACGACTTCAACAAGCGAGTGTTCACGCCCGGCGGCTTCTACCGCGGTAATTCCGCGCGTGAGCGGGTGTGGAAAACCAAGAGCGGCAAGGCCGACTTCACCCTGCCGAAGAAGCTGAACAGCTGGGGCACGGAGGACAAGGAGGGCCGCTGGCGCCTGATGACCCTGCGGTCGAACGATCAGTTCAATACGACCATCTACGGCTATTCCGATCGATTGCGCGGCATCGAGGGCTCGCGCGACGTGCTGCTGATGAACCCTGAGGATATCGCCGCCGCCGGACTGAAGGAGGGCCAGGTGGTGGGGCTGGCGAGTGACGCCGGCGACGGGGTGGATCGCCGTGTCGGCGGCCTGACGGTCACACCGTTTCTGCTGCCGCGCGGGTGCATCGGGGGCTATTATCCCGAGATGAACCCGCTGGTGCCGCTGAGCTGGCATGACGAGCAGTCGAAGACTCCGGCGGCAAAGAGCGTGCCCGTGCGGATCGTCGCCTGACCGCGGCATGATCTGCCCTGTTTTCCCGCCGCATCGATTGTGGCAGCGCATTCGGGCGCGGTCCGATCGGCTGCGCTCACCATCTTGGTCGCTTGCCCCACTCGATAGGAGCCGCAGTTGAAGCCTGGCGCACATGCACGGACCCGCAGTTTTAACCTTGCCGACCTCGCGCCGCGAACCCGCGCCCGAAAATTGCTGTGCGCCGGGCTGATCGCGCTCGGCCCTTCCGCAGCGCCGGTATCGGCACAGGTGATCGCCGCCGATCGATCAACGGCGTACGAGCACGCGGTCGCCGCCGGCTACAAGGCGCTGGCGCTGTGCGAGGGCGTGATCGCCGCGGGGCGAACGGAGGCGCAGGTCGAGGCGCTGGAGCTGCGCGGCATTTATCCGGATTATCAGCCGCTGCTGCCCCGGCTCAAGGCGACGATCGATCACAAGGCCCGCAGTGTCCTGGTGTCCTTCCCCGGCGACCTGCCACCGCGCCGCGCCGACTGGGCCCCCGGTGCGGGCTGCGTCCTCGCTCCGATCGGCGGAGCGGCGCGGCTGTGGCCGGCCGGACCATGGCGCGGCCAATTGCCTGCGCCGGCTGATGCGCGCGCCTGGCCGCTTGGCGACGCGGGCATCGCGCCCCGGCCGTCCGCCGCGCTCTCCGCCACCATCGGCAAGGCCTTTGACCGGACGACCTACAAGGGCGAGACGGTTGGCGTTATCGTGATGCGCGACGGGCGGATCATGGGCGAGCAATATGCCAGCGGCTTCGGGCCGTTCGTCGCCAACCGCACCTGGTCCGTTGCCAAGAGCATCGCCGGCACGCTTGTCGGCATGGCGGTGCACGAACTGGGCATGGATCCGAAGAAGCCCGCGCCGATCCCGGAGTGGCGCGTGGCCGGCGACCCGCGCCGGGCGATCACGCTGGACCAGCTGCTGCGCATGTCCTCCGGCCTGCACAGCGACCATTATGGCAACCGGACCGACGCGATCTATTTCGGTGGCACGACCGTGACCGAGCAGGCCGCGGGATGGCCGCTGGAGGTGAAGCCGGGCACACGTTTCCGCTACGCCAACAACGACATCATGCTGGCGGCCCGCGCCGTGCGCGCGGCGATGAACAACGACAGGCGCTATGCCGCCTGGCCGCAGCGCCTGTTCGGTCCGCTCGGCATGCAGCACACGACGGCGGGCACCGACTGGCAGGGCAATCTGATCCTTTCCAGCCAGGTCTATACCACCGCCCGCGATCTTGCGCGGCTCGGCCAGTTCTGGCTCCAGGATGGCGTGTGGCAGGGCAAGCGGCTGCTGCCGGCCGGGTGGATGCGCTACATGACCACGCCCACTGGGCCGCAGCCCGCCGACGGCCCGGGCTATGGCGCCACGATCTGGCTGTTCGGCACGAAACAGGGCCTTCCCGCCGGCACCTATTCGGCGCAGGGCAATCGCGGCCAATATGTGATGGTCGTGCCATCGCATAAGCTGGTCATCGTGCGGCGCGGAGAGGATACGGCAAGCTCGCGCTTCGACATTGCTCGCTTCGCGGCGGACGTGATCCGCGATCTGAAATGAAGGACTGGGACGCCGTCGTGGCCTTTGCGTGCGCCCTCCCGCACGTGTCCATGGCGCCCTATTACGGCGTCCCCTGCCCCAAGGTGAACGGCAAGGCATTCGTATCGCCGGGGCGCGAAGCGGGCAGCTTTTACGTCGCCACGCCGCACGATGAAAAGGCGGTGCTGCTGGACACCGATCCCGACACCTTCTGGCAGACCGCACATTATGAGGGGTGGCCCGGCGTGTTGGTGCAATATGGTGCCGCCGACGAGGAGCGGGTCCGCAATGTCATCCGCCGCGCCTGGTGGGACCGGGCGACAAAGGCGCAGCGGCAAGCCTTCGGACCTCGCCCCTGACGCACTTCCGGCAATTCGCCGCCATCGACTGGTCAGGCGCGAAAGGACATCGGCACAAGGGGATCGCCCTTGCCCTATGCCACGCCGGACATGCTGCTCCGCAGCTGATCGCTCCACCAGACGGAGCCTGGTCCCGATCGCAGATTCTGGCTTGGCTGCGCGCGAACGCCGACGCTCCCCTGCTGGTGGGTATCGATTGCAGCTTCTCCGCCCCCTTTGTCGCGCGCGGTGCGCACCTGCCCGGGGAAACCCAGACGCGGACGGCACGCGATCTGTGGGCCTATGTCGACGCGCATAGCAAGGATGAGGATCTGGGCGCCGCCTCCTTTCTGGAGGAGCGGCGCGGGCGGCAGTTCTATCTGGGTGCCGCCGATGGACCCAAGCGCGACTTCCTCCACTGGCGCGCCTGCGAGATGGCCGGCGGACATTCGACCAAGCCAACCACTGTCTATGACGCGATCGGCGCCGCACAGGTCGCCAAGGCGAGCTTCGCCGGCATGCGGATGCTGCACCACCTTGCGGGGCAAATGCCGGTCTGGCCCTTCGATCCAAGACCTAAGGCCGGCGCGCTGCTGGTGGAGATCTATACGGCGATCGCCGCGCGTGCCGCCGGCGTTCCGCGCGGCAGAAGCAAGCTGCGCGACGCCGTGTCGCTGGACATGGCACTCGCGGCGCTGGGCAGCACACCGCACCAGCCGCTCAGTCGGTACGACGATCATGCCACGGATGCCATCCTAGCCGCCGCGTGGCTCCGCACCTCAGCCAATCGCGAGGATTTGTGGCACCCAACCGGATTGAACGAGAAAATCCGACACACCGAAGGCTGGACCTTCGGCGTATCCTGACGCATGAGCCGGCAACCACGCCGGTTTAGCTCAGCTGGTAGAGCAGCGGTTTTGTAAACCGAAGGTCGCGGGTTCGATCCCTGCAACCGGCACCAGGCCTTTCGGGACAGGCTTGCCCGCCCACTCTCCAGGTTCGACATCTCTGTCGAGATGCGTGCGGAAGCATGGAAACGCTGTTCCCGTTACAAGTTCGTCGCCTTTGGCCCACAGGATGGCTGATGACAGCGCCGGGCTCGCTCCGTTCCGGACTGAATAGTGGATCCACCTGACCGATCGTTCGCGTATCGATGATGACGAACATCGGCTGATCGAATCAGCCTTACTGCGGCAGGCAAGTTCGCAAGGAGGGTACCTCCTTCGCGGTACGGCAGCACAGGCGGGCTCGTGCTATCGTAAGATCATCGCATTACTCACGCTTCTATCGCGAACACATGGAGGGTGTCGTGATACTGAACCTCCCACTGCCCCTGATCTGCGGCGTTGCGTGTGCCAGCGCACTGGCCAGTGCTGCCCCGGCCCAGACAGCACGAACTGTGCTGCCGCGTGAGATACAGCAGGTCATCGCCGAAGCCGTTGCGACGTGCAGGTCCGAGGGCGGGCGGCTGGCGGTACGCCCTGGCTATCTGTCGCGGGCAGATTTCAATGGCGATGGACGCGCCGACTATATCCTCAGCGACCGCGAGCTGACCTGCTCCAACGGCAATGCCTCCTCGGGAAGCTGCGGATCACGAGGATGCAATCACACCATCCTCATATCGCGCGGTGCGGGCTTTTACCCCCGCGCCGATGTCGTTGCTCATGACGCGGCCATCGAACGAACGGGCGGACGAACTCTTCTCCTTGTGAACAAAGAGGCTCCTGACGGCGGAACCCGTTGGGGTTGGCAGGACGGCCGCTTCGATGTCCTGCCCCACGGGTCTGCCACTCGCTCTTCGCCTGCCGCTCAGGCCGGAGCGGGACGGAGCCAAGCACCGCCGTCTGGTCTTTTCCCCTTTCCAGTCGGGATCTACACCAGTGCGAGCAGTTGCAGCGCCGATTCCGGCGGCCTGGTCGAGTTCTTCAGTGAGGGTTATCATCACTGGGAAGCGGACCAAAGCACGTCGTTCGTGCGCAGGATCGAGAAAGCGCCAGGCAAATTCAGCATTGCCGAACGCTTCAACAGCGATGAGGGCGGCGATCCGATCGAGACGGTCGAGTACGAGCGGGTCGGCGCGCAATCCTTTCGCCGCACATCCTTTCAGCGCTGGGATGATCGCCTGCAGAAGATGGTACCCGGCAGGGAGGTAGAGACATACCGCTTCTGCCGGCCGCGCGATCCGCAGTGATCGTGCCGCACCACGTGGCGACCGGCGGCTGCGCCTGACACATGGCCGCCGATCACATCCAACATCGTCCCGCTCACTGACGGGCGTATTTCGCCTTGATCACCTGATCATGGTCGTGATGAGCTTCGCCGCTCACGTCGATCGTCACGGAGTCGATCTCCCCGGTGAACGTGGCACCGTTCGGACCATAATCCTCGACGACCGGCTCACCATTATCCTGGCCGATGTCCATGAAGTCATCGAAGGAGAACAAGGCCGGCACCGTTTTCTCCACGCGGCCGGAGCCGATGTCGCGGCCATCGGCAAGGAAGGTAACGGTGCCGCCCTTGCCCGATCCGCCGCCGTCGTAGGCGAACTGAAGAACCAGCTCCTTCGTCTCCGCCGGCACCGGCCCGAATCCCTTCACGACGAACGTTTCAAGACCGACCCAATTGTGGGCATAGGCCGGCACGCCTTCCTTCAAGTAGAAGCTCCATCCACCGAACTTGCCGCCCTGCGCCACGATCGCGCCGTTCGCTGGACCTGATCCAAGGCGCACCGCCGCAGTCACGGTGAAGTCGGTGTTCTTCACATTGGGAACGGTATTCTCGTTCATCCGGGTCATGCCGGACTGAAAGGTCATGGATGTCCGACCATTCAGCAGATCCGGCCTTCCTGCCACGCGCGCATCAAATCGTTCACGTTGGCGCGGATCGAGCGGGAGGACGTTATACTTGGCGGCCTCGATAAGAAAGCGGTCCTGCAACTTGCGCAGCATCGCTGGATCCTTGTCGGCGATGTTGTGCGCCTGGGTCCAATCGTCAGGGCCGTAAAGCTCCCACGGATCCTCCTCGATCGGGCCGACCTCCTCGCGCTTGTCGGGCCATGGCAGGCGGTGCATCGTCACGGCGGTCCAGCCTTCGTGATAGATCCCGCGATTGCAGCCGATCTCGAAATATTGCGTGGTGTGCCGGTCCTCGGCCTCCGGCTCGTCAAACAGATACACCATGCTGGTGCCTTCCATAGGACGCTGCTGGATACCGTTCACGAAATCCGGTTCGGGAATGCCGGCGAGTTCCAGGACAGTGGGCGCGACATCGATGAGGTGGTGGAACTGGCCGCGTAGCTCCCCTGCCCCCCTGATGCGCTTGGGCCAGCTGATCGTCATGCCGACCCGAGTGCCGCCCCAATGCGAGGCCACGATCTTGCTCCACTGGTAGGGCGTATTCATGGCGTGCGCCCAGCCCGACGGAAAGTGATTGAAGGCGTTCGGCCCGCCGATCTCGTCCAGCCGGGGCAGGATGTCGGCGGTCGTCATCGGAATGCTGTTCTGAAAGGCCATCTCGTTGAACGTGCCATAGGGGCCCGCCTCCGCTGAGGAGCCGTTGTCGCCCAGAATGTAGATGACCAGCGTATTCTCTAGCACGCCGCGCGCCTCCAGCGTGTCCAGCAGGCGCCCGACGTGGTGATCGGTATGCGAGGCGAAGGCCGCGTAGGTTTCCGCGAGGCGGCAGGACACCTTTCGGTCATCGTCAGTCAGTTCATCCCAGCACGGGAGCCATTCGGTCGGCGCGGTAAGCTCTGCATCCTTCGGAATGACGCCAAGCTCCTTCTGCCGCTCAAACGTGATTTCGCGCTGCCTGGTGTAACCGTGATCGAACTTGCCCTTGTACCGGTCGATCCAGTCTTTCGGCACGTGATACGGCGCATGGGTGGCGCCAAAGGACAGGTAGGTGAACCACGGCTTGTCGGGCGTGAAGGTCTGGAGCGAACCGGTCCATTTGATGACCTGATCCACCAGATCCTCGGTCAGATGATAGCCCTCTTCCACAGTCTTCGGCGGATCGATCGCGGTGACGCCGTCCACCAGGGGCGGCGCATATTGATTGGTGTCGCCGCCGAGGAAGCCATAGAATTTCTCGAAGCCATCCCCGATCGGCCAATGGTCGAACGGGCCCGACGGACTCGTTTCCCATGTCGGCGTCTGATGCATCTTGCCAAAGGCGCCGGTGTTGTAGCCGTTCAGCTTGAGGATCTGCGCCAACGTTGCGCAGGTGTCGGGGCGCAGGCCGGTGTTGCCGGGCATGGCAGTGGCGACTTCGGTGATGCCACCCATGTTCACCGTGTGGTGATTGCGACCGCATAGCATCGCCTGACGCGAGGGCGAACAGAGCGCCGTGGTGTGAAAGCGGGTGAACTTGAGCCCGCGGCTCGCCACCTTCTCCGCCGTCGGCATCTCGCACGGTCCGCCATAGGCGCTGCTGGCGCCGAAACCCATGTCGTCGATGAGGACGATCAGGATGTTGGGCGCGCCCTCCGGCGGACGCAGGAACTCCTTCGGGCGGGGACGGTCGGCCTCCTTCGCGTTCATCGGCGTATCGTGCGGAGGCACGCGTTCCGGAATGGGCAGAACGTAACGATTAAGCTCACGATGCTTGCTTGCCGTCATCTTGGCCATTCCTTCTCACCGATAAGAGCGAGCGGACATTCGCCCGGCAGAAGACAGTCGATGGCGGTGGGAGCGACGTGCCGCCATCGAGCATCTGTCCTAATCGTGGCCCTTGCTCATGAACTGTTCGACCACGTTGGACATGTCGAAGCTCTTGCCGCCCTGCACCGGGGGATATTTGGCGAGGGTCGACAGATGCTCCTTCATGAGCTCGCCCAAGGGGCCGGTCTGCCACGACACTTTCTGGATCAGGTGACCATAGCTGTCCGAATTGTCGTAGCTTTCGAAGGGATCCATGCGGATATTGAAGACGAGCGGCTTCGACCGGCCCGTGATCGTTCCGTAGTAATCCTCCGAGGTCGCGAAATGCCACTTCCACGGCCCCATGCGCAGCGCCGCGAGCTTCGACTCATTGTAGAAGAACAGATGGTCACGCGCGGAATTGGCCGCCTCGCCTTTCCAGTAGGAAAGGTTATCAATGCCATCGATATATTGCTGCTTCTCCGCCAGCACCTTGTCGTTCACATCCTGCACGCCGGCCGCGACGGCCAGGGTGGTGAACATGTCCTGATGGCATTGGATGCCGTTCTTCAGCTGCATCGGGGCGATCACGCCCGGCCATTTCAGCATGGAGATGACCCGGACGCCGCCTTCGTAGGTGGTCATCTTCTCGCCACGCCATGGCGTCGTCGCGCCATGCGGCCAGGATGAATGCTCGGGCCCGTTATCGGTCGAATACCAGACGATGGTATCCTCCTCGAGCCCGTTCTCCTTCAGCCAATCGAGCACGAGGCCGATATCGTGATCGTGCTGCAACATGCCCGAGCCGTGAAGGTCTGCCTCGGACGTGTATTTCTCGGCGGCGTAGCGCCATTTGTCGTTGAGGCGGGTGTAGAGATGCATGCGGCTGGTGTTGAGCCAGACGAAGAAGGGCTCATCCGCCTCCTTCGCGCGTTGCATGAAGTCGAGCGCGGGCGGGATGAACTCCTTCTCGTCCACTTCGTGCATGCGGTCCTGATGCAGGGGGCCGGTGTCGACGATCTTCTGCTTGCCGACGCGCCCGAAGCGCGGATCTTCGGTCGGATCGTCCTCGTCCGTCGCCCAGCAATGCAGCACACCGCGTGCGCCGAACTTCTTTTCATAATCCTCCAGGCTGCCGGGATAGGCCTTGGCGAACGCCTGATAGTCGCGCTGCTGATCCTCTTCCGAGACGTTCAGGTGATAGAGGTTGCCGAAGAACTCGTCGAAGCCATGATTGGTCGGCAAATGCTCGTTGCGGTCGCCCAGATGCGATTTGCCGAAATGGCCGGTGCGATAGCCGGCTGCCTTCAGCACTTCGGCGAGACAGGGCGATGCCGGCTGCAGGCCGAGCGGATCGCCCGGCTGGCCCACCGTCACCATGCCCGAACGGATCGGATATTGGCCGGTGATGAAGGAGGCGCGACCCGCAGTACAAGATGGCTGCGCGTAATGATCGGTGAAGCGGATGCCGTCATATCCGATCGAGTCGATATTCGGCGTCGTATATCCCATGGTACCCAGTCCATAGGCGCTGACGTTCTGCCATCCGATGTCGTCTCCCCAGATGACCAGGATGTTCGGCTTCTTAGGCATGTGCGACTCTCCGCTAAAATGGCGGGAGAAGAATGTTTCGTCAGCCGGCGGGCCAGTATCGGAGATAACCCCGAACATCCGCGGTGCCTTCATCCGCCCTCACGGCAGAACACCCCCGTCGAGGGAACAGCCGGCTGGCAGACCCAACCCGCGATGGCAGCTCAAGTCAGAAGCGGAAGGACAGACTGGCGCGCCATCGCCAGCTGGAGAGCCCGCCAGAGCCAATCCCGTAATATTCACCCGAGCCGACCAGCGCGACGCTGCGGCGCACCTGCATCCGTGCACCGAACCGCACCGAGCCGATCACCGAGCGCGTCGAGACCAGGTTGAGATCGGGACGCAGAATGCGGCCTTCGTTCGGGCGGAGGACAGCAAAGTCCATTCCGCCTTCGACAAAGGGGATGACGATTACATCGCGCGCCCGGATCGGGCGGCTGATCTCCAAGGATGCGGCGAAGGCGCCATAATCGAGACGGCTCGCCGGTTGCTCGACCCGTAGGTCGATGCCGGCGGCATTGCCTTGCAAGCTGAAGGGGTCGTGCCAGAAGCGTGCATAGCTGAGCGCGAGGCGCGGTCGAAGCAGCAGGCCGGCGCCGAGTGGACGCTGCGTACTGACGCCCAATGTTCCGGCGAGGGAGAAGCTGTCATGCTTGCCCGACAGCATCAGCACGTGCCGCTCATATTCGGCGAAACTGAAGCCCAAGCTTGCATCCAATATGACGTCTGAACCTGCAATCCTGTGAACCATATAGGGCTTGAGCACGAGGAACTCGGCTTTCTGACGCATGGCACCGCGGAAGGATGAGTGCTCCGAATTGCCAAACTGGATCGCCAGTCCGGCAACCGTCTGATTGTCAAACAAGCGATCGAGTCCGACGCTGTAGAGCGACGAATCGGCCTTCATCGCGCCGCCGGATCGCTTGTCTTCGAGCGACGTGAACGATGCTTCGCCCCACGCCGTCCACCGCCGGCGCGCGTCCGCGACGACGGCGCAGGCCTGTTCGACCAGCTTCGGATCGACCCTGAGCCAGCCCTTGCGCCCGGCCTCGCAAAGCTGGTCGGCGGTCATCAGCATGGGGCGGGGATCGTCAGTCCTCAGGCGAACGTCGCGCGGAAGATGACGCTCCGGGCGCGAGCCGGGCGTGAGCGCGCCGGGCGTGGGTCGCAGCCCCGGAGTGAGCGTGCCCGGGTCGGGATGAACCTCTGGCGTTAGCGTGTCTGGATCTGGTCGCAGTTCTGGCGTGAGCGTGCCGGGATCGGGTCGCACCTGCGGCGTGAGAGCTCCCGGATCCGGTCGCACCTCGGGCGTGAGCGTGTCGGGGTCTGGACGCATCTCAGGGGTGAGCGCGTCGGGATCAGGACGCACCTCTGGCGTTAGCGTGCCAGGATCGGGACGCAGTTCCGGAGTCAGCGTTCCCGGATCAGGCCGCACCTCCGGCGTCAGGGTTCCCGGATCGGGCCGCACCTCAGGCGTCAGCGTGCCAGGATCGGGCTGCACCTCTGGTGTCAGCGTCCCCGGATCGGGACGCAGCTCCGGGGTCAGTGCCCCTGGGTCGGGTCGCACTTGCGGAGTGAGCGTATCTGGATCGGGACGCACCCCTGGTGTCAGCGTTCCCGGGTCTGGCCCAACCTCGGGGGTCAGCGTTCCCGGATCAGGCCGCACCTCCGGCGTGAGCGTTCCGGGATCAGGACGGACCTTTGGCGTCAGTGTTCCCGGATCGGGCCGCACCTCTGGCGTCAGCGTTCCCGGATCAGGACGTACGGCCGGCGTCAGTGTGCCGGGATCGGGGCGAATCTCTGGCGTCAGTGTTCCGGGGTTCGGCCGCACCTCAGGCGTCAACGTGTCGGGGATCGGCCGCAAGCCAGGCGTCAACGTATCCGGATTGGGCCGCACCTCGGGAGTCAGCGTGTCGGGGATCGGGCGCAAGCCAGGTGTCAACGTATCTGGATTGGGCCGCACCTCGGGAGTCAGCGTGTCGGGAATCGGCCGCAATTCGGGTGTCAGCGTATCTGGGTTAGGCCGCACTGCCGGCGTCAACGTACCGGGGTTGGGCCGCACCTCCGGCGTGAGCGTGTCGGGATTGGGCCGGACGCCCGGGGTCAGCGTATCGGGAAGGTCGCGATCCGGGGGATCCCATTGATTGGGGAAGTTCAAGCCGCCCGGCCGCTGATCGGCGGAGTCGAGGAAGATGTCGTATTCGGCAAACTCTGTCCGGATGTGCGCGAAAAGATTGTGTGTTCCGCCATATTCGCGGACGATCGGGGAGATGGTCAGGTGCAATCCGGTGTCGGGCTGCGTCCAGCTATCCACATGTTCGCCCGTTTCGGGAAACACGACAAAGAACTCGCCCGGATCGGTGCCCGAGAGCCATACCGAATGCTCTCTGTTCTCCGTCCAGCCCAGGAACAATATTCGGCCGTCCGGCTCCGCCGTTTGCGCGCCAGCCGCGTTCGTCAGCAACAGGCCGGCAGTTGCTCCCGCCAGGCAGAAGCCGGGAAGTTTCCAAACCGGGCGACGATAGGACACCTCCCTATTCTCTGCCCTGGGCGGCGTTCAGAGCATCAGTAGAAGCCCGTATTTTTGCAGATATCGACAGTTCTCGAAGGAAAGTTCACGGCCGCCTCACGGGCCCGTCCGCAGGGCCGGTGCGTCTCCTTTGCCGCCTCCCGGCGTCACCTGCTTCGCCGCTCTCGTGGACCGATCCGGCGCGTTTCTTCCGCCATGTAGCGCACCACCAGCTTGCGGATGTGGCGCCAGCGTCGGCGTTCGAACGAGGCGAGGCGTGTGCGTGCAATCCGCTTGTCGACATAGCCCAGCGGATCATCGACCTGCTCACCCAGGACGCGGCGCGCACGGATCTTTGCCTCGGTACGCCAGCCGGACTGCGCGCCGAATAGATAATCGAACAGCATCAGCGCGCCTGTAACTTGCTGGCCCTCGGCTGAAAATGCCGGATATCACCTATTCGGATGGCCGGCCGCGCGGATCATGTCTCGCCACACCGCCTCTTGCCGGGCACGGCGATCGGGATCACGCCGCGCGGCGCGCGCGGAAAGCAGCGCCAGCCCGACCAGCGGGAACACGAACACAGCTTCCGATAACATGATGCGCCTCCCTTGCCGCCGACTCCTGACGCCCAGCCATTGCGCCGGAATGCGGTTAGGCGCATCGCCGTTGCGACCGCCACGCGACAAAGTGGCGGCAACCAGCCGGCGAATAAGGCGTTTCACCACCGCAATGATCCGTGTCGCGAGCTACAACATGCGCAAGGCGATCGGCACCGATCGCCGTCGCAATCCCGAACGCATTCTGGAGGTGCTGCGTGAAGTGAACGCAGACGTGATCGCGTTGCAGGAGGCCGATCGCCGCTTTGGCGCCCGCGCAGCCGTGATCACGCCCCATCTGCTGGAAGAGCACAGCGACTGGAAGCCCGTCACCTTTGGCGTGCGCGTCAATTCCATGGGCTGGCATGGCAATGCGCTGCTTGTCCGAAAGAACAGCCAGATCGTCGATTGCGAGTTGATCCACCTCCCCGCGCTGGAGCCACGCGGCGCCGTGATGGCGGATGTTCGCATCGGCGCGACGATCCTCAGGGTCATCGGCATGCACCTGGACCTGTCCGGCCTGTGGCGCCGGCGGCAGGCGGCAGCCATTCTTGCCCATGTCTCGGCCAGCACGCACAAGCGCCCGACGGTGATGATGGGCGACCTGAACGAATGGACGCGGGCTGCGGGGTGCCTGCGCGACTTTTCGCGCGACTTCGCCTTTGCCGAGACGGGGCCGAGCTTTCACGCACGCCGGCCGGTGGGCAGGCTGGACCGGATCATGGTTTCCGAGCAGCTGACGATCGTGGAATGCGGCGTTCATCAAAGCGCCGCTGCCCGCAAAGCCAGTGATCACTTGCCCATCTGGGCCGATCTGCGCCCTGCATGATCCGCGAGACCGAGCTGCGCCTGGCGCTGGTATGCTATGGCGGCATCAGCCTTGCCGTATACATGCATGGCATCACCAAGGAGATCTGGCATGTGGCGCGGGCCAGCCGCGCAAGCCACGCGGGAGAGGTGCTGACCGGCAGCGCGGCCGTTTATGCCGAACTGATGGACGAGATCACGCGCGAGACCGGCACCAGGCTGCGCGTGCTACCGGATATCATCGCAGGCGCCAGCGCGGGCGGCATCAACGGCATCTTCCTGGCGCAGGCGCTGAGTGCGGGGCAGTCGCTGGACCCGCTCACCGACCTCTGGCTCGAGAAGGCGGACGTCGAGGCGTTGATCGCGCCTGGCACCGCCCCCGCCACGCGCTTCTCCAAGGCGTGGGCGCTCCCGCTGGCCTGGATGGCGGCGGGAAGGAGCGCCGACAAGCTGGAGGCGCTGGACGACGATACACGCGACGAGGTGCAGGCGAAGCTTTCCCACTTCGTGCGATCGCGCTGGTTCGAACCGCCGTTTGATGGACCCGGGTTCACCGCCATGCTGCTGGACGCGTTCGACGCCATGGCCGCAGCGCCACGCGGCCCGCGCCTGCTGCCGGAGGGGCAGCCGCTTGACCTGTTCGTCACCGTTACCGACTTCACCGGCCATCCCGAACGCCTGCAGCTTCATTCGCCCGCGGAGGTGATGGAGACCGAGCACCGGCTGATCCTGTCCTTCACCGATCATGGCAGAGAGTGCGAGACCCTCGCCGCCTCGCCCGAACTGACCTTTGCTGCCCGGGCGACCTCGAGCTTTCCCGGCGCCTTTCCGGCATTCAGCGTTGCTGAACTGGATGCGGTGCTCGACGGACGCGCTGCGCAATGGCCGGGCCGACGCGCGTTTCTTCAGCGCACCCTGCCGCGCCATGTGGCGGCGAACGCCGCCGAGAAGGCGCATTTGATCGACGGGTCGGTGCTGGCCAATGCGCCGTTCCGCCCTGCCATCGACGCGCTGGACGAGCGGCCGGCGCGGCGCGAGGTCGATCGGCGGTTCGTTTACATCGATCCGTCGCCGGGCATGAAGTTTCGGCTGACCCGCGGCAATGATGGGCAACCGGGCTTCTTCCAGACCATCCTGGGAGCGATCAGCGAGCTTCCCCGCAAGCAGCCCATTCGGGATAATCTGGAGGCACTGGAAGCGCGTTCGCGCCGGATCGAACGGATGCGCGCGATCACCGATGCGGTTCGGCCGGCGATTGAAGCTGAGGTGGAGGCCCTGTTCGGGCGCACCTTCTTTCTCGATCGCCCGACGCCGGCTCGTTTGTCGGGATGGCGGCGGCGCGCCCAGATGGCGGCGGCGGAGCGCGCCGGGTTCAGCTACGCCGCTTATGCTCACCTGAAGATTGCCGGTGTGATCGAGACGATCACCGCGCTGCTCCATGCGGCCGGTGGCGAGCCTGGGCCGCAGCGCTGGGCAAAGATCCGCGACCGCATCGAGGCTGCCTTGCTTGCGCGCGGGTATGACGAGGCCAGCCCGTCCGATGCCTCAAGTGCGGCGTCGATCGATTTCCTGCGCACCTTCGACATTGGATTTCGGATCAGGCGCCTCCGCCTGCTCGCTCGGCGGCTCGGCGAGCTTGAGCCCGATCATGACGAGGCCGTGCTGCTGCCTGTGCGCCAGGCGATCTACGATTCTCTGGCCGCCTATATCGCCCGCAAGCTACCGGAGCCGCATCGATCCCTGCGCGGCAAGGTGCGATCGCTGAAGAGCGACGCAAGCGGGCTGCTCGACGAGCTTGCCGGATCGCTCGCGCTGACGCGCATCGATGGCGAGACGGACGAGCGGATGGCGGCTGCGCTGGCCGGATTGCCGCGAGCCCCGCGCCGGACCTTGCTCCTCCACTATCTCGGCTTTCCCTATGTCGATCTGGCGACCCTGCCGCTGTTGCAAGGCGCCGGCGTGGACGAATTTGATCCGGTGAAAATCGACCGCATCGCCCCGGATGATTGCGTTGCCATTCGGCAGGGCGGCGCTGAAGCAACGCTGAAGGGCATCCAGTTCAGCAATTTCGGCGCTTTCTTCAGCCGCGCCTATCGAGAGAACGACTATCTCTGGGGGCGCCTCCACGGTGCAGAGCGCATGATCGACATCATCATTTCGGCGCTACCGCTGGACACCCGGTTGAAGGCGGGCATGGTGGCCGCAGCGAAACGGCGGGCATTCCACGCCATTCTGGACGAAGAGGAATCGCGGCTGTCGACGGTGAGCGCGCTGATCGCTTCATTGCGCGCCGAGATCGGCTGAGGCTGGCCAAAGCCCGCGCACCGTAATAGCGTCGCCGGCATGCCGGAGCCTTGTTCATGCAGTTCCTGAAAATCCTGTTCTGGGCGTTGATCGCCTTTGCCGCCGCACTCTTCACCTTCGGCAACTGGAATTGGGTGCCCATATCCTTGTTCGGCAATCTGGTTGCTGAGGTTAACCTGCCGATCCTGCTGCTGGTGACGTTTCTGGCGGGATTTCTACCGACGCTTCTTTACCAGCGCGCCGTTCGATGGCGCCTGCGCCAGCGACTCGCTGCGGCGGAGCGCATGGCGGCCGATCTCCGCGCCCGGGATGTGGCGTCACCAGCGCCCGTGCCCGCGAATGCCCCGGCGCCACACCCAGCGCCGATTTCACCCGTTGCCGTTTCCCCAGAGGTCGCCTGACGCATGTCCAACCGCATCTTCGTCGCCATCGATACGCCGGATCTGGAGCGTGCAAAGGCAATGGCCGCGCGCGTCCGGCACCATGTGGGCGGCCTGAAGCTCGGCCTTGAATTCTTCGTGGCGAACGGCGCGCAAGGGGTGCGGGACATGAGCCAGATCGGGCTCCCGATCTTCCTTGACCTGAAGCTGCACGACATCCCGAACACGGTGGCAAAGGCCATCCAGGCGCTTGGCGGGCTGGAGCCGGCGATCCTCACCGTTCATGCCTCGGGCGGACAAGCCATGCTGGAAGATGCCAAGGCGGCCGCCCCTTCGGGCACCAAGGTGGTCGCCGTCACCATGCTGACCAGCCTGGATGACAATGATTTGGCAGCGACCGGCGTTCAGGGCCGGGCACATGACCATGTCCTACGGCTGACCGAACTCGCCCAGCGATCGGGTGTCGACGGGATCGTCTGTTCGGGCGAAGAGGTGGAGGCGGCGCATCGGAACTGGCCGAAGGGCTTCTTCGTCGTACCCGGCGTCCGACCGGCGGATGGCGCGGCAGGCGACCAGAAGAGGATCGTCACGCCCCGTCAGGCACTCGATCGGGGCGCGTCCGTGCTGGTGATCGGCCGGCCAATCACCCAGGCGGACGATCCCGACGTTGCCGCACGCGCGATTGGCGCGACGCTCTGATCCGGGGGGCGCGGGCGGTGTCTTGCAGCAGTGGCATGCGCGTTGCGGAACACGAGCCCTGCCCCGAGTGAGATTGCTTTGATGACGGACGTAAAAATTTGCGGGCTGAGCACCCAGGCAACCGTCGACGCCGCCATAGCGGGCGGCGCGACGCATATCGGCCTGGTCTTCTTCCCGCCCTCCCCCCGCAACTTGAGCTTCGACTCGGCGGCGGCGCTTGCCGCGCGCATCCCCGCCCGGGTTCGGCGGGTCGGCGTCTTTGTCGACCCCGACGATGCAGCGGTCGAGCGCGCCGTTCAGGCCGGGGGATTGCACGCGCTTCAACTACATAAGGCGTCGCCGCAGCGGGCAGCCCATCTGCGGCAACGCACCGGGCTTGAGATCTGGTCGGCAGTGGCGGTGAAGACACGAGCCGATCTGGACGGCGCCAGGGATTATGCCGGCGCGGCCGACCGCATCCTCTATGATGCGAAGACACCCGCAGGCGCGGCCCTTCCCGGCGGCATGGGCGTGCGGTTCGATTGGTCGCTGCTCGACGGATTTCGCCATCCGCTGCCCTGGGCGCTTTCCGGCGGCCTGGATGCGGCCAATGTTTCAGAGGCGATCCGCCGCACCGGCGCGCCGCTGGTCGATGCGTCGTCCGGTCTGGAAAGCGCGCCCGGCGTCAAGAGCGTGGACAAGATCGCCGCCTTCCTGCAAGCGGTCGCCGCATCATGAACGCTCCGAATTCCTTCCGGGCCCAGCCCGACGAGCGCGGCCACTTCGGCGATTATGGCGGCCGCTATGTCGCCGAAACGCTGATGCCGCTGATCCTTGATCTGGAACGCGAATATCGCGCGGCGAAAAGCGATCCGGCGTTCCAGGCGCAATTCGACGATCTGCTGGAACATTATGTCGGCCGGCCCTCCCCGCTTTATTACGCCGAGCGGCTGACGGATGCGCTACGCGAAAACGCCCCTGAGGGAATGGGCGCGGAGATCTGGTTCAAGCGGGATGAGCTGAACCACACCGGTGCGCACAAGATCAACAATTGCATCGGGCAGATCCTGCTGGCGATACGCATGGGCAAGACGCGGATCATCGCGGAAACTGGCGCCGGTCAGCACGGTGTGGCGACGGCCACCGTCTGTGCCCGCTTCGGCCTTCCGTGCGTGATCTACATGGGCGCGAAGGATGTCGAGCGTCAGCAGCCAAATGTGTTTCGTATGAAGCTGTTGGGCGCCGAAGTTCGCGCGGTGACTTCAGGTGCCAACACGCTGAAGGATGCGATGAACGAGGCGCTGCGCGATTGGGTCGCCAATGTGCACGACACCTTCTACATCATCGGCACCGCCGCCGGCCCCCACCCGTATCCGGAGCTCGTGCGCGATTTCCAGAGCGTGATCGGCCGCGAGGCGCGCGAACAGATGCTCGGCCGTACCGGACACCTGCCCGACCTGCTGGTCGCTGCGATCGGCGGAGGATCGAACGCGATTGGCCTGTTCCACCCATTCCTCGACGATCCCGAGGTGCGGATGCTGGGCGTCGAGGCGGCCGGCGAGGGATTGCAGAAGAAGCACGCGGCGAGCCTTGCCGGCGGTTTCCCGGGCGTTCTCCACGGCAACAAGACCTATTTGTTGCAGGACGAGGACGGGCAGATCGCCGAGGCCCATTCCATCTCCGCCGGGCTCGACTACCCTGGCATCGGTCCGGAGCATGCCTGGCTTAAGGACATCGGCCGCGTAGAATATACGGCGGTCACCGATGACGAGGCGCTCGATGCCTTTCAGCTTCTTTGCCGCACCGAGGGCATCATTCCGGCGCTGGAGCCATCGCACGCAATCGCAGCTGTCGCTCGCATTTCGCGGGAAATGCGGCGGGATCAGGTGATCCTCGCCAATCTGTGCGGCCGCGGCGACAAGGACATCTTCACGGTCGCGCATGCGCTGGGAGTAGCGATATGATCGCTGACAAACATCGCTCGCCGGCAATCAGCCCGGCTCTCCCGATCGGTGGAGGGCCGCAATGACCCGTCTATCCGCTGCATTCCAGAAGGATCATCCTGCCCTCGTCTGTTTCGTGACAGCCGGTGATGGTAACACCCCTGCGGTGCTCGACGCCCTGGTCGAAGGCGGCGCCGACGTGATCGAACTCGGCATGCCCTTCACGGACCCGATGGCGGATGGCCCAGCGATCCAGGCCGCCAACATCCGCAGTTTGGAAGCAGGCACAACAACAGCCGATATCCTTAGGTATGCACACGGTTTTCGCGCGCGGCACCCGAACGTTCCGCTGGTGCTGATGGGTTATGCCAATCCCATGCTGCGTCGTGGCGCGGCATGGTTTGCTACCGCGGCGCGCGATGCTGGTGTGGACGGGATCATCTGCGTGGACATTCCGCCAGAAGAAGACGACGCGCTTGGACCGGAGCTGCGCAAGGCCGGGATCGATCCTATCCGTCTGGCCACGCCGACGACGGATGTAGCGCGCCTGCCCGATGTGCTGAACGGTGCGTCGGGCTTCGTCTATTACGTCTCTGTCGCCGGGATCACCGGCCTGCAGCAGGCGGTGCAGGGCTCGATCGAGGCAGCTGTCGCGCGGCTGAAGGCAGCGACCGATCTGCCGATTGCAGTAGGCTTCGGCATCCGCACGCCCGAACAGGCGCAGGCGATCGCTCGCGTTTCCGACGGGGTGGTCGTCGGATCGGCGATCGTTGAGCTTGTTGCCCGTCACGCAGCGGATGCGCCGCGCCACGTGCGCACCTATGTTGAAAGCTTAGCGGCCGCTGTTCGCGCCGCGCGGAAGGAAATGGCATGAGCTGGTTGTCCAGCGTTCGCAACGCTTTGTCGTTCGTTGTTCCCGCGACGAAGGAGACTCCCGACAACCTCTGGCACAAGTGCAAGGGGTGCGGGACAATGGTGTTCACCAAGGAGTGGGAGGAAAACCTGTCGGTTTGCCCGTCTTGCGATCACCATGGGCGGATCGGCCCGGCAGCCCGTTTCGAGCAACTGCTCGATGAGGGTAGCGCAAAGGTCCTGGCTGCACCGAACGCGCCGGAAGATCCGCTGAAGTTCCGCGATTCCAAGCGCTATTCCGACCGGTTGAAGGCGGCGCGCGCGGAAACCGGGGAGCAGGACGCCTTCATCAACGCGCGCGGCACCATCAAGGGCCATCGCGTGGTGATCGGCGTGCAGGATTTCGCCTTCATGGGCGGATCCATGGGCCAAGCGGTCGGGGAAGCGTTCATCCAAGGCGTGGAAACCGCGATCGCTGATCGCGCGCCCTATGTTGTGTTCACGGCCAGCGGTGGTGCGCGCATGCAGGAAGGCATTCTGAGCCTGATGCAGATGCCGCGCAGCACGGTTGCCATCCAGATGCTGCACGATGCGGGCCTGCCCTATATCGTGGTGCTGACCGATCCGACATCAGGCGGGGTGATGGCGGCTTACGCCATGCTGGGCGATGTCCATATCGCCGAACCGCGCGCAACGCTTGCCTTCACCGGCCGCCGCGTGATCGAGAATACGATCCGCGAAAAGCTGCCCGACGATTTTCAGACCAGCGAATATTATCTGGAACATGGGCTGGTGGACATGGTGGTGCACCGCAAGGAGCTGCGCGATCGTCTGGCCACGGTGATCGGCTATCTGTGCGCAGACCGTAAGGCGGCCTGAGCGCGGCGGCCATCGGCGCAGCACCGGAAGGCCTTGGTAGAAGTTCGGAGCGGCGGCGGGTGTTTTCGGCCTGTCGCCGGCCAGCGCGTGGAGAGCCGGAGCGACAATGCCCGACCATGCCGTTTCGTCCGATCCCGCGGTGCAGGCGCAGCTTGCCCGGCTCTGGTCCCTCTCCCCGGGCGCGGACGTCCTGGGCCTTTCGCGGATCACGGCGCTGCTCGCGCGGCTGGGCGATCCACACTTGCGCCTCCCGCCGGTGTTTCACGTGGCCGGAACGAACGGCAAGGGCTCAACCTGCGCATTTCTCCGCGCGATGCTGGAGGCGGGCGGGAAACGCGTTCACGTCTATTCCAGCCCCCATCTGGTGCGTTTCAACGAACGGATCCGCATCGCGGGCGAGCTGATCGAGGATGCGGACCTTGCGGTTCTGCTACGGGAAGTGCTCGACGCCGGCGGCGATATCGGCGCGAGCTTTTTCGAAGTAACGACTGCGGCCGCCTTTCTCGCCTTCTCCCGCACTCCGGCGGATGCCTGCGTCATCGAGGTTGGCCTGGGCGGAAGGCTGGACGCGACCAATGTTGTTCATCCCCTGATCTGCGGCATCGCGGGCCTCGGGATCGATCATGAAGCGTTCCTTTTGGCCGACGAAGCCGGCACGCCCGCCGAGCCGATGGCGCGAATAGCTTTCGAAAAGGCAGGGATCGCCAAATCCGGCGTGCCGATCGTGACGCTGAACTATCCCGCAATCGCGAACGAGGCCGTCAGCGCGGTTGCTGGAGCGAAGCGCGCGATCCTGCACCGAGCGGGTGATAGCTGGAGGTCCGAAGCCAAGCCGGCGGGTATCCGGTATTCGGATGAGGGCGGCACACTTGATCTGCCCCTGCCCTCCCTTCCGGGTCTCCATCAAAGTGACAATGCTGCCCTTGCGGTCGCCATGTTGCGACACCAGCGCACCTTCAACATCGGGCCGGAGCACATGGCGACGGGAATCCAGCGCACATTCTGGCCGGCGCGCATGCAGCGGTTGCGGGACGGGCCGCTGACACGGATGCTGGGCGATCAGCCGAGCGGCGGCGTCTGGCTGGACGGTGCCCACAACGAATCGGCAGCGGCGGCGATCGCTGCCGCCTGGCCCGGCGATGCGCGCACGGTCGTTGTCATCGGCATGCTGGCCAACAAGGATGCAAATTCGGTGGTCCGCTACCTCACAAAGATGGCGGCAGCGGTTCAGGTCATTGCCATTCCGGTTCCCGGCCATGCGCACCACGATCCAGCGGATCTGGCGGCGATCGCGGCAAGCGAAGGTGCCCTTTCCACCGCTGCGGCCGCCGATGTGGAGCAGGCTTTTGCCATACTCTCCGGCACCGATGCCGAACGCATTCTGATCGCCGGCTCCCTCTATCTGGCCGGTGAGGTGCTCTCACGAAACGACGAGATACCGAGCTGATCGTAATGTGCGATTGACTTGCAATAGCGGATTGAGAGAGACTTGCCGGAAGAGGAGTCTCTTCCATGACCATGTCCGCACCCGCCACTCTGGCGCTTCTGCCACATGCACTTCCTGTCTGCTCCAACGCCCGCACGGCCCTGTTCGCGATGCGTCGGATGGGCGCCCACGGACTGAACGATGCGCGTGCGGCGCACGCCTTCTTTACGGCATTCGGCGAAAGCTTTCGCAGGCCACTGATGCTGATGCGCGGGTTGATGGTGGACCTCGCCACTGCAGCGGCCGGGCCGATCTCCATCGCGCCATGCTGCTATTCGCGGATGACCCATGCCGAGGCCGCCGTGTTGACGATCCTGTCCCGCGTTGAGGTCCATACCGATACGGCACAGCTGCTGATGACCGACCTGCTTGGCATCAGGGCAGTGGATGGTGTTCTGGCCAGTGCAGCGGCCGTCGCCATGGCCTTTGCCGACGAAGGCCGACCGATCACCGCTTGACGCTCGCCCCCGCTAGGCGGGAGCGCCCTCTGCCCGCGCGGGATCCTCTTCGGCCGTTGGCTGGCGTGCCTGCTCCACGACGAAGCCGCGCTTCCACAGGATCCACAACAGGATTAGGCCTGGCACCGCCACGATCATGGTGACGATCCAGAAGCCAACCCAGCCGAAGGCCTCTGCGACATAGCCGGAGGGCGTGGACAGCCAGGTCCGGCCCACCACGGCGAACGACGACAAGAGAGCGAACTGGGTCGCCGTATAGGCAAGGTTGGCCAGACCGGAGAGATAGGTGGCGAAAACCGTCAACCCGATGCCGCTGGTCACCTGTTCCGTCGCCACGGCGATGAACAGCCACGTGGGCGAGTGGCCGTTCGCCGCAAGAATGGCGAAGGTGGCGTTGGACAGCATCATCAGCACGCCGGAGACGAACAATGCCCGTCCCATGCCGAGCCACGCCAGGAACGGGGCGCCCAGCGCCGTCCCGATCAACAGTCCCCAGAGGCCAACCACCTTGTTGATCGCCAGGAATTCGGTGTCGGAAAAACCAAGCTCCACGATCATGGGGTTGAGCATCCCCTGCCCCATCGCATCGCCAAGCTTGTAGACGAGGACGAAGAGCAGGATCAGCACGGCACCGCGCCGCTGGAAGAACTCACGGAAC
The DNA here is from genome assembly GCF_900109205.1 of Sphingomonas sp. OV641. Lineage (NCBI taxonomy): Bacteria > Pseudomonadati > Pseudomonadota > Alphaproteobacteria > Sphingomonadales > Sphingomonadaceae > Sphingomonas > Sphingomonas sp. OV641. The sequence continues at coordinate 1,042,577 of NZ_FNZB01000001.1, forward strand.
GGGCTCACCACCGTATCGGTGAACCAGCCGCGGCCACCCCGCTTCACCGCCTGTTCGTGCAGGCCTGGGCCGATCCACAAGGCAGCGATCGCAGCGGGCACAAGGCAGAGGGAAGTGAGGCCATAGCCAAATGCCCATCCGAGCCCCAGCCCCTCGGCCGAGGCAATCGCGATAGTGCCGACACCGGCGATGAAGTTGCCCGTGCGATACCCGAACTGGTTCATGGCGGTGCCATGCGCCAGCTCGGCATCGGGCAAAATCTCGATACGGTAGGCATCGATGACGATGTCCTGCGTCGCCGACAGAAACGCCGTCACGATCGCCCAGAATGCAAAAACGCCAAGGTGCAGCTCAGGCTGGCTCGCCCCCAACATCCACACGGAGACGAACAGCATCGCCTGCACAAGGAAGAGCCACGCGCGGCGCTGGCCGAAAAGCTCCGTCAGGAACGGAAGACGCGTGCGATCGATCAACGGCGCCCACAGGAACTTCAGCGTGTAAGGCGTGGTCAGCCCGATGGCGAAGCCGATCGTCTTCTTGTCGATGCCGACCTTCGCCAGCCAGAAGGTCATGGTGCCAAGCAAAAGTGTCAGCGGAAATCCGCTGGAGATGCCGAGCAGAAAAGCGGCCAATGGCCGCGGCCGGAAATACGGCCCCATCGCGGCGCCAAACCCACGCCGCGAAACTGCTTCGGTCATCTACGCTTGCTCCAAACCCCGAACGGAAAGCGACACTAACGGCAATTCGTGGACAGGTAAGCCCATGATCGCGGCCGCTGAGAATCTCATCCCCGTGTCGCTGCGCTTCGTCGCCCTTCCACTCACGCGCGCGTAGCGCCTGCGCTGCGCAGCTGGAGGAGGGATATTGGCGGCGGGGCCAAACCTGGAGAGGGTTGCCGATGCGGCACCCTGCCTTCTCGCGGCAGGGTCAATGCCATCCTGCTGGATGGCGCGAGTGACGGGGCTCGAACCCGCGACCTCCGGCGTGACAGGCCGGCGCTCTAACCAACTGAGCTACACCCGCTCAAACAATCCAAACGCTTGTCAGCACCCCGTGATTTCCGATGCTTCCCGCACCGGTTATAATGAGACGCATCCTCCACCTTGAAGGTGGCGCGAGTGACGGGGCTCGAACCCGCGACCTCCGGCGTGACAGGCCGGCGCTCTAACCAACTGAGCTACACCCGCTTGGATCAGCGTGGAGGCGCGCCACTATGCCACCGGCGCGGGGCTGTCAACGACCTCATCATCGCTTTTGTCGAATCCTCGCGATCTCTTCGTCGGCTGGCGCACCAGGGTACCATGTTCGAAGAGGAAGCCGGCGATATCCGGCTTGCCAGCGCCATTGATGATCGTCTGGATGATGATGAGCAGCGGCACCGCGAGCAGCGCGCCGATCGTGCCCCAGACCCAGCCCCAAAAGCTGAGCGAGATGAGAATCAGCACCGGGCTGATCGTCAGTCGATGGCCCACGATCAGCGGCGTCACGACGTTCGCCTCGATCAGATGAAGCCCATACATGATCGCCGGTGCCGCGAGCGCCGTTGCGACATCGTTGAAGGTCATCAGCCCGCCGAGTGCGACCAGCAGCGCCGCGATCACCGGCCCGAAATACGGGATGTAGTTGAACAGCGCGACGATCCCGCCCCACATCAGCGGAAAGGGCATGCCGAGCAAGTGAAGCGCCCCAGCCGTGACGAGCCCGAGCACGATGTTGATCGCGGTGATCGTGCCGAGATAGCTGGAAACATCGTCCACCACATCCTGGATTACCCGCGCCGTCGCCATCGCGCCGCCGAAGCTTTCGCGATTGGTGATCATGTTCGTTCTGGTCCGCGTCCAGCCAGTCAGGAAGAAGAAGGTGACGAGGACGGCATAGAGCACCTGGATGATCACTGCCGGCGCGGACGTGGCCGCAAGCTCCAGGATCGAACTGGGCGGCGCTACCGCTGCGGTCGGCGATTGCCGCACCGGCGCGGCGGCAAGCCGCCGCAGGGTGCGGTTCGCATATCGCTCCAGGTTCGAGTAGAGATCGAGCAGCGGCTCGAGATTGTCCTGGATCCGGTCGATCCTTCGCGGCAGCAGGCGGAAGAAGTCGATCGCGGGCACGACGATTGCGGCCAGCGCCACATTGGCCGCAAGCAGAAAGAGGATCACGCACAGCAGCGCGGCAAGCGCTGGCGGAAGGCGGCGCGCCTCCAGCCACTCCAGCAATGGGATCAGCGCGATGCTGACCACGATCGCGACCGCCGTCGGCATGAAGAACTCGGCGCCCGCTTTCAGCGCGAACGGCAAGCCAATAAGCAGCCCCATGCCGGCGGTGAGCGTCAGGGCGGCCAGCAGACGATCCCGTCGCAGCGCGACGCGTGGCTCAGGCGACGACGCCCCTGACAATGAAGGGTCGGCAGCATCATCAAGGAGCGAAAGCGACGGGCCCGGTGAGGTTTCAACCACCGTGCGCGCGATCCCGGGGCGAGGCGGCGATCCCGTAAACAGTCTGGTCGTAGCGGGGTACGGAAAGCGTGCTGTTGATCATTCCCGCCAGGGTCCGCCTTCAAGATAGAGGTAATCGGCCTTGAACTCCCCCAACCGGGCGAGTCGGTCAATATCGAGTATCTGCAGCTTGCCACGGTTGAAGATCGCCAGGCCGTCTTCCCGGAGCCGCCGGAGAACGCGATTGACGTGAACGCTGGTCAGCCCGACGACGTCGCCCAGATCCTGCTGGGTCAAGGGGAGCTCGCATCTGCCATCCGCCGCCAACCCGATGGCGTGCATCCGGCAATAGGTCTCGCAAACGAAGTGCGCGACCCGCCCGGCCGCGTTCAGCCGCCCGATGCGAAAGACCCATTCGCGATGAAGCGCGGCGTCGAGCAAGGTGCTGAACCACAGAAGCGATGCCAGATGCGGCCGCTCCTTCATGATAAGGTCGAGCCGGTCGTGGCGAACATAAGCCACCTTGGCCGACGTGATGGTCGCCACATTGTGGTCGATATAGCGGGTCGGATAACTATGGAGGTCCACGAAGTCGCCGGGGACGTGATAGGACAGCATCTGTCGATAGCCGTCGCGTGCATCCATGTAGCGACAGGCGTAACCTTCGACGATCAGCGTGCTCCGCCGAAGGCGATCACCGCGGTTCGCCAGCGACTTGCGCGGCGGCACCACCTCAATCGTTTCGACCGCTGATTCAAGAACAGCCAGTTCTTCGGCAGACAGTTCGCTGCGCCGTCTGCCTCGGAGAAAATCCTTTGTATGCATCGACGCCCCTCGTTTCGCCGATGTAACGCTTCAGGCAGCGGCGCGATCCTCGAAGTAGCTCTTTAACTCACGCTTGAGTATTTTCCCGTTGGCGTTGCGCGGCAGCATTTCCTGACAGAAGCGGATCGCGACGGGCACCTTGAACGCGGCAAGCCGATCCCGGACCCAGACCTGAAGCTCAGCCTCGGTCGCTGTGGTGCCGGGCGCGAGGTGAACGACGGCGGCAGGTTCCTCCCCAAGGATGCGATGCGGGATGCCGATCAACGCGCAATCGGTGACGGCGGGATGGTCGTAGAGAACGTTTTCCACCTCGCTGGAATAGATGTTCTCGCCGCCCCGGATCACCATGTCCTTCGCGCGATCGACGATGAAGCAGAAGCCTTCCTCATCGAGCCGGGCGAGGTCACCCGTGCGCACCCATCCGTCGACAAAGGTGGCAGCGGTCGCCTCGGGCTTGTTCCAATAGCCCTTCACGATCATTGGTCCGCGCGCCCACAATTCGCCGATCTCACCAGGCGCTAGCGCCTCGCCATCCGAACCGGTGACCTTCAGATCGGCGACCGCGACCGCCGGCCCGCAGCTTTCCGGACGTCGCAGGTAATCCTCTCCGGAATGGGTGGTCACGGTGGCGGTCGTCTCGGTCATGCCCCAGCCGTTGCCGGGCGCGGATTTCAACTCGGCGGCGATCTTGCGCACCAGTTCGGGCGCTGATGGCGCACCGCCATAACCGATCGTCTCCAGGCTGGAGAGATCGTACCGATGGCGTTCGGGATGCTCCAGCAGCTGCCAGGCGATGGTCGGCACGCCGCCAGTGGAATTCACCTTTTCCCGCTCGATGATTTCCATCGCCCGGACGGCATCGAACTTGCGCATGTAGATCACCGTGTGACCGGCGGCCATCGCGCCCATCAAGCCGGACGAGAGAGCGGTGGCGTGGAACAGCGGGATCACCGTCAGCGCCACTTTCCGGCTGGGTTCCGGCAAGGGATCGCCGCGGCGCAGGATCGACCGAGCCATGGCATAGCCGGTCGAAAGGATGTTCGTCATGAAATTGCGATGCGTGCCGAGCGCTCCCTTGGGCTGCCCCGTGGTGCCGCTGGTATAGAGGATCGACGCCTCATCGTCCGGATCGAGCGCGACCGGCGGCAACTCACGGGCGGGAAGCCGCGACCAATCGTGGGGCGTGCCGATCACGTCCTCGAGGCGCTCCGCCCCTTGCAGCGGCGCGGTGGCGCGACTCACCAGGATACGCGTGAGGCCGGCCAGTTGCGGACGCAGCGGCGCAATCCTTTCCCACCGCTCATCATCGGCGATCAGCACCTTCGCGCCGGAGTCCGACAAGCCATAGGCAAGCTCCTCACCCGTCCACCAGGCGTTGAGCGGAACCGCGATCGCGCCAAGCACCGTGGCGGCGAAGAAGCCGACGATCCACTCGGGCAGGTTGCGCATTGCGATCGCCACCCGATCACCCTTCCCGATACCACCGGCAGCGAGATCCGCCGCGAGCGCCGCAATGGCACGGAATTGTGCGTCGTAGCTGACCCGCTCATCCTCATAGATGGTGGCCAGTTGCTCTCCGTGCGTGCGCGAAAGCGCCACCAGCGCGGCCATGTGTGGGGGCGCATTCTTCCACACGCGCGTCGGCACGCCGCGGATCACCACCGTTTCCATCTCGAACCTGGCGCCGGGCGCCGTCAGCACGGCTTCCGCTTCCTTCACGGACATGGCCGGCCAAGCTGCGGCCAGAGGTTGCGTTGCCACGTCGGTTTCTCCCAGCGTTGAAATTCGGTTCTCCAGACGCGCACGTTAGGATTGATTCACCAGCCGCTCAAGCGATAGGAAGAGGCCGATTAGAAGCCGGGGTATGGAGGGGCAATGAACATCGCATCACCCGAGAAGCATGGGTTCGACAGCCGGCGCCTTGCTGCGATCGATACCTTCCTGAAAGAACGGTACCTCGATTCGGGTGAGTTCCCGCACACACAGCTTCTCGTGTCGCGCGATGGCGAGCTTGTGCATTTTTCGTCGCAGGGCGCGGCGCGCGAGGGCGGCGGCGCCACCATCGACGAAAGCAGCCTGTTCCGTATCGCTTCCATGACGAAGCCGATCACTTCCGTGGCGTTCATGATGCTGGTGGAGGAGTGCAAGGTCGCGCTCGATACGCCGGTTCATCACGTTCTGCCCGAATTCAAGAAGCTGGGGGTCTATGCGGGGGGCGGCGCCGGCGTGCCGTTCATGACGCGCCCGACGGAAGAGCCGATGCGGATGGTGGATCTGCTGCGGCATACGTCGGGGCTGACCTACGGCTTTCAGAACCGGTCGAACATCGATGCCGCGCATCGCGAACTGAAGCTGGAGAACTGGCACGGCAATTACGATCTTGACGGCTTCGTTGCCGAACTTGGCAAGTTGCCGCTGGAATTTTCGCCCGGCACCAGCTGGAATTATTCTGTTTCGACAGACGTTCTGGGCGCCGTGGTCCAGCGGGTTTCGGGCATGTCGCTGCCGGACTTCTTCGAGCAGCGTATCTTCAAGCCGCTGGGCATGAACGACACGGGGTTCACCGTGCCGACGAACAAGCTGGATCGCCTCGTCGACTGCTATACGCTGGTACCGGGCAAGGGACGGGTCATGTTCGACCGCGCCGAGGAAAGCATGTGGTTGAAGCCCTTCACGCTGGTTTCCGGCGGCGGCGGCCTGGTGTCCACCGCGCTGGATTACCAGCGTTTCTGCCAGATGTGCCTCAATGGTGGCACGCTGGACGGTGCGCGCATCCTCGGCCGCAAGACGATCGATCTGATGACCCAGAATCATCTGCCCGGCGGGGCGGACCTGTCGTCCATGTCGCGTTCCTTGTTCAGCGAAACGCAGAATGCCGGCACCGGCTTCGGCCTGGGCTTCGCCGTGACGATCGACACCGCCCGCTCGATGATGCCCGGGAGCGTCGGTGAATATTATTGGGGTGGCATGTTCTCCACCGCGTTCTTCATCGATCCGGTCGAGCGGCTGACGATGGTGTTCATGACGCAGCTTTCGCCCAGCATGATCTATCCCATCCGCCGCGAGCTCAAGACGATGATCTACTCGGCGCTGACCTGACCCCTCTCCGTCCGTCCCGAGCGAAGTCGAGGGACGGACGCCACACGACACCGTGTCCCGGCTCCGCTCGACACGAACGATTTTGATTGGAGATCCAAATGACTTCCCCCGTCCGCTTCGAACGCCACGACGATGTCCTCGTCATCATTTCCGATTCACCGCCGGTGAACGCGCTCGGCGCTGGCGTGCGCGACGGGCTGCATGAAGGCGTGAGCCAGGGCATCAACGATCCCGCGATCAAGGCGATGGTGATCCGTTGCGACGGCAAAACCTTTTTCGCCGGCGCCGACATCACTGAATTCGGCAAGCCGCCAAAGGGCGCGTCGCTCCACGAAGTGATCGCCATGATGGACTCGAGCGAAAAGCCGATTGTCGCGGCGATCCACGGCACGGCTTTGGGCGGCGGCTGTGAAGTCGCGCTCGCCTGCCATTATCGGGTCGCGGTTCCCTCGGCCGTGATGGGCCTGCCGGAAGTGAAGCTTGGCCTGCTGCCGGGCGCCGGTGGTACGCAGCGCCTGCCGCGCATCGTCGGAGTGAAGGCAGCGATCGAGATGGTTGCGATTGGTGATCCGATCCCCGCCAAGAAGGCGAACGAAGTCGGCCTGGTCGATCGCGTGGTCGGCGAAGACTCGCTGGAGGCGGACGCGATCGCCTTTGCGCGCGAAGTTGCCGACAAGAAGCCGATCCCGCGCGTTCGCGACAAGACCGTCGCGCCCGATCCCGAAGCCGTGGAGGCATTCAAGAAGCAGCATGGCAAGCGCATGCGCGGCTTCGACGCGCCCGCCGCCAACATCGCCTGCGTCGTCGCGGCGAGCGAGCTGCCGTTCGACGAAGGCATGAAGTTCGAGCGCGCAGAGTTCGTCAAGCTGATGGAGGGCACCCAGTCGGCCGCACAGCGTCACCTCTTCTTCGCCGAGCGCCAGGCCGCCAAGATCGACGACGTCGATCCCAAGACTCCGCTGCGCCCGATCAACAAGGTCGGCGTGATCGGCGCCGGCACGATGGGCGGCGGCATCTCGATGAACTTCCTGTCGGCCGGTGTGCCCGTCACGATCGTCGAAATGCAGCAGGACGCGCTCGATCGCGGTACCGGCGTGATGCGCAAGAATTATGAGGCGAGCGCCGCCAAGGGCCGCATCAAGCCCGACGCGCCGGAAAAGGCGATGGGCCTCGTCACGCCGACGCTCAACCTCGAGGATCTCGCCGATTGCGACCTCATCATCGAGGCCGTTTATGAGAATATGGACGTCAAGAAGGAGCTGTTCACCAAGCTCGACGCCATCGCCAAGCCGGGCGCGATCCTCGCCACCAACACCAGCTATCTCAACGTCGACGAGATCGCCGCGGTGACGAAGCGGCCCGAGGATGTGCTGGGCATGCACTTCTTCTCGCCGGCCAACGTGATGCGCCTGCTTGAGGTGGTGCGCGGCGAGAAGACCGCCAAGGACGTGCTCGCCACCGTCATGGCGCTGGCCAAGAAGATCAAGAAGGTCGCGGTCGTGGCGGGCGTCTGCCACGGCTTCATCGGCAACCGCATGCTCTCGCCGCGGCAGATCGAGGCGAACAAGCTGCTGATGGAAGGCGCCACCCCGGCGCAGATCGACAAGGTCCATCTCGATTTCGGCATGCCGATGGGTCCGTTCCAGATGGCCGACCTCGCCGGCATCGACATCGGCTGGCACCGCGACCCAAGCCGGATCGAGAGCATCCGCGATGCGCTCGCCGCCGAAGGCCGCTGGGGCCAGAAGAAGGGCGCGGGCTATTACGACTATGACGAGAAGCGCAATGCGACCCCGTCGCCGCGTGCCTTGGAGATCATCGAGGAATTCCGCGCCAAGTCCAACCTGCCCAAGCGCGAGATTACCGATCAGGAAATCGTCGAGCGCACGCTCTACACGATGGTCAACGAGGGCGCGCTGATCCTCGAAGAGGGCAAGGCCCAGCGCGCAAGCGACATCGATGTGGTGTGGATCATGGGCTACGGCTGGCCGGTGTATCGCGGCGGCCCGATGTTCTGGGCGCAGAACGAGGTCGGCCTGAAGAAGGTGGTCGAGGGGCTGGAGAAGCATGGCTTCAAGGTCGCCGAAGGCCTGAAGAGCGCCGCGGAAACGGGCGGTTCGCTCAAGTGATCGCGACCGGCCCCTTTCCGTCCGTTTCGCCCGGCGCTCTCGCCGGACGGAGCGGTGCTGCGAGGTGGCCGGGCGCTCGCCCTGTCTGTTTACGGTGGCGGTCGGTGGAGCCCGTGGGAGATGTCGCACATCATGGCTGAGCGGACCGCTCTTGGAACCGCAGCGGCAATCCGGTCCGGCGAGACCAGCGCCTTGCTGGAGGCTGAGGCGGCCATTGCGCGGATCGAGGCGCGCGATGGCCAGCTGAACGCGGTGGTCGTGCGCGATTTCGATCGGGCGCGCCACGCGGCCGCCGAGCTAGACCAGCGGATCCGGAACGGCTTCGACGCGCCGCTGCTTGGCGTGCCGATGACGATCAAGGAAAGCTTCAACGTCGCGGGCCTTCCCACCACCTTTGGCTTCGAAGAACATCGCGACTTTATCGCGACCGAAGACGCGGTCGCCGTGAAGCGGCTGAAGGCGGCGGGCGCGATCCTGCTCGGCAAGACGAATGTGCCGCCGGCGCTATCCGACCTTCAGTCGAACAATCCGGTCTATGGGCGCACCCGAAACGCCATCAACCCAGATCGTAGTGCGGGCGGGTCGTCGGGCGGATCTGCCGTGGCACTGGCCGCCGGCATGGTCCCGCTGGAATTCGGCTCCGACATCGGCGGTTCGATCCGAGCGCCCGCTGCCTTCAACGGCGTCTATGGGCACAAGCCGACCTGGGGCGTGCTGCCGACCGATGGACATTGCCACCCCGGAACGGACGGCGCGCGAAGCGTCCTTTCCGTCATCGGCCCGCTGGCGCGCGATGCGGACGACCTGGAAACGGCGCTGGGCGTCGTCGCCGACCATCCCCTCGCCCCCGCCCGTCAACATGGCCCAGCCTGGCGCATCCTGATGCTGACGGATCACCCGCTGGCGAAGGTGCAGCGAGCCATTGTTTCCGCGATGGAGACGCTGGCGAACGTGCTGGAGAAGGCGGGCGCGGTGGTGGATCGGTCATCCGACCTGCTGCCCGATCTGCCACGACAACATGCCGGCTATTGGCAGATGCTGAACATCGCCATGACGCGCCGGCAGCCGGCGCGAGAGGGGCAGCAGGAGCCGACGCTGGAAGCCTGGCTGCACCTTCACGACGAGCAGGCGCGCATCCAGCGACAATGGCGACGGCTGTTCGAACAGTATGACCTGGTGATCGCACCCGTCATGGGCATGACGGCCTTTCCGCATGACGACACCCCGCTGGCGGAGCGGCGGCTGGATGTGGACGGCGAGGATACGCAATTCTTCCATCAATTCGCCTTTGCCGGGCTCGCGACATTCCCGATGCTGCCAGCGACCAGCGTGCGCATCGGCACCGATCCGGACGGCATGCCGATCGGGGTGCAAATCATCGCCGACCTATACGCGGATCGCACTGCAATTGCGGGCGCGCGTACGGCCCATGATCTTACCTGGGGGCAGGCATGACGGTCAGCCGCATTCTGTTCACCAAGTTCATCGTGGCCGATCTGCCGGCGGCGATTACCTTTTACGAGCAGGCCTTCGGGTTCGTGGTCCGCAACCGGATCACGCTGCCGGGCATGGAGGAAGTGCTGATCGGGCTGGCCGACGACACCTTCACGCTCGTTCTCTACCATCATACGGATGGTCGCGCGCTGACCCGCGGTGATCACCATGGCCCGCTCGGCCTGTCGACCCGCGACATCGACGCTGCCTGGGATCGAGCGATCGCTGCGGGTGGCACTGCCGTACGTCCCCCGGAAGACCTGCCCGGTATGCGGATCGCGTTTCTGGACGATCCCGAGGGGCACGCGATAGAATTGATTCAGTACAAGCGGGACAAGGCCCGCGAAGGAGCAACCCAATGAGCGATCTTGAACAATTTCGCGCCGAGACGCGTGCCTGGCTGGAGGCGAACTGCCCGCCCGAGATGCGCGAGCCGATCCGCAGCGAGAAAGACACGGTGTGGGGCGGACGCGACCAGAGCGCGATGAGCCCGGCCCAGAAGCAGTGGATGAACGCCATGGGCGCCAAGGGCTGGACCGTGCCCGATTGGCCCAAGGAATATGGCGGCGGCGGGCTTTCCGCGGCGGAGACCAAGGTCCTGCGCGAGGAAATGGGCCGCATCCGGGCGCGCAATCCGCTGAACAGCTTCGGCATCTCGATGCTCGGGCCGGCGCTGCTCAAGTACGGCACCGAGGAGCAAAAGAAGGAGCATCTGCCCAAGATCGCGCGCGGCGAGATCCGCTGGTGCCAAGGTTATTCCGAACCGAACGCCGGGTCGGACCTCGCCAGCCTCGCCACCAGCGCGGAGGACAAGGGCGATCACTTCCTGGTCAACGGCCAGAAGATCTGGACCAGCTACGCCAACTATGCCGACTGGATCTTCTGCCTCGTTCGCACCGACAAGACGAACAAGCATAACGGTATCAGCTTCGTCCTGTTCGACATGCAGACGCCGGGCGTGTCGACGAAGCCGATCCTTCTCATCAGCGGCTATTCGCCGTTCTGCGAAACCTTCTTCGACAATGTGAAGGTGCCCAAGGAAAACCTCGTCGGCGAGCTCAACAAGGGCTGGGACGTGGCGAAGTATCTGCTCGGCCACGAGCGCGAAATGATTTCCGGCATGGGCCTGGGCAGCGGCGGCAAGAACCCGCTGATTACCGGTGCGATCGCCACCATCGGACTTGATCATGACGGGCGCCTGGCAGACCCGCTGCTGCGCGCGAAGATCGCCGAGTTCGAAGTGCGATCCAAGGCTTTTGCGGCGCAATCCGAACGGTTTATCGATGAGCTGAAGGCCGGCCGCGCGCATCCCGCACAGCCTTCGATGATGAAATATTACGGCACCGAGCTAAACAAGGCACGCCATGAACTGATGATGGCGTCGGGCGGATCGGACGCGCTGGAGTGGGAAAGCGAACGCTCGGACGGCGGCAGCGCGCCGCGCGCCTGGCTGCGCACCAAGGCGAACTCGATCGAGGGCGGCACCAGCGAGGTGCAGCTCAACATCATTTCCAAGCGCATCCTGCAGCTGCCGGGCGCCTGACCCTCGCGATTGCACGGTTCCGGCTCCGGCCGGAACCTCCCAGCATCAGGCGCATCCAAGTGGTGCGCAATCCCGGCGAGTGCCGGGGATGACGGAGTAGACCATGCCTCTCTACCTCAATGAAGACCAGACGATGCTCCGCGACACGGCCCGCGACTTCGTGGCCGATGCCGCCCCCGTGAGCCACATGCGCAAGCTGCGCGACGACAAGGATCAGACGGGCTTTTCCCGCAACCTGTGGAAGCAGTTCGCCGAGATGGGCTTCACGGGCATCCTCGTCGGCGAAGACCAGGGCGGTCTTGGCCTCGGGCATGTCGAAGCCGGCATCGTTCTGGAGGAAATCGGCCGCAACCTTTCGCCGTCTCCGTTCCTTCAGACTGGCGTGGCTGCGGTGGAAGCGCTGAAGGGCACGCCGCACGCCGATCGCTGGTTCCCCGGCATCCTGGCCGGCGACACGATAGCCGCGCTCGCGATCGACGAAGGCGCCAAGTTCCGCAACAGCGTCGCGATGAAGGCGGAGCGTTCGGGCAACGGGTTCAAGCTGACCGGTGCCAAGCAATTCGTGCAGCATGGCCATATCGCCGACGTGCTGATCGTCGCGGCACGGACCGCCGGCTCGGCCGATGACGATCAGGGCGTAACCCTCTTCGCCGTGCCGAAGGGCGCCGCCGGCCTCACCGCCACGGCCGAGCGGCTGACAGACGCGAGCCTTGCGGCGCGGATCGAGTTTGAAGGTGTGGAGGTGGATGCCGACGCCGTGATCGGAGAGGTGGACGCCGGCCGTACCCCGCTCGCCCGCCTGGTGCGTGCCGGCCAGGCAGGCGCCGCGGCCGAAATGCTGGGCGTGGGCACCGGCGCCATGGACATGACGGTGAACTACCTGAAGGAGCGCAAGCAGTTCGGCACGCTGATCGGCACGTTCCAGGCGCTGCAGCACCGCGCGTCGCACCTTTACAGCGAAATGGAAGTGGCACGCGCCGCCGTGCTGAAGGCGCAGCAGCTGCTCGACGCCGGTGACGACAAGGCAGACGAAGCCGTGTCGGTGGCAAAGGCGATGACCGGTCTGGCCACCATGCTGAGCGTGCAGGAAGGCATTCAGATGCACGGCGGCATCGGCATGACCGATGAATATGACATAGGCTTCTACATGAAGCGGCAGCGGGTGCTCGCGGAGCTGTTCGGCGATGCGAACTTCCACGCCGATCGCCTGGCGCGCGCCGCCGGCTATTGACCTTTCAACGTGCCCCCGCGCAGGCGGGGGCACCATGATCAACAGCGCATCGCGAGCGCCGTCCGGCTGTCGCCTGCGCGGGAGCACCGATGACCGACACGCCCAGCCCGCAAGCGCTTGCCGCTGATCTCGTCGACCTTCTTGACGTGGAGGAGATCGACACGGACCTGTATCGGGGACGCCGATCGAAGGGCGGCGTCGGACGGGTGTTCGGCGGCCAGGTGATCGCGCAGGCGCTGCAAGCCGCGCAGCGATCCACCGACGAACCAAAGATCGCGCATTCGCTCCATGCCTATTTCATGCGCCCGGGCGACGAGAACTTTCCCATCATCTATCGCGTAGTGCGCGATTTCGAGGGGCGCAGCTTCGCCACCCGCCGGGTAATCGCGATGCAGCGCGGCGCGCCGATCCTCAACATGGCCTGTTCGCTGCAGGTGCCGGAAGAAGGCTTTCACCATCAGGACGGGATGCCGGATGTGCCCCCTCCGGAGTCGCTACCGACCGAGGCCGAGCTGCGCGCGCGCGACGCCGTTCACCTGCCGGAGCGGCAGCGCCGTATGGTCACGCGGCCGCGGCCGATCGAGATCCGCCCGGTTTACCCGCGCAAATGGTTCAACCCCACGCCGACCGATCCGATCCAGCACAGCTGGTTCAAGGTCGTGGCACCGATCGGCGATGATCCCGCGATGCACCGAGCGATCCTGTCCTATGCATCGGACATGGCGCTGCTCGGCACCTGCATGTTGCCGCATGGCGTGAACTGGACCACGCCGGGGTTCCAGAGCGCGAGCCTCGATCACGCGATCTGGCTGCATGAGCCGTTTCGCGCCGACGAGTGGCTCCTCTACGCCACACACAGCCCTTGGGCTGGCCATGCCCGCGGGATGAACCATGGCAAGATCTTCACCCAGGACGGTCGGCTGGTCGCCAGCGTCGCGCAGGAGGGATTGATCCGGCAGCGTCCGCCGAAGGAATGATCGACCGGACGACAACCTTCCTCTACCCCCGCTTCCCGATCCCCTCTCGCCTTCACCTGGAATTGTTGATGACCCTCGCTCGCCGTGATTTCCTCGCCGGCACTGCAGCGCTTGCCGCAACGACCGCCCTTCCCGCGGCGGCAGCCGGGTCGAACGGCGATGCGCAGGCGCTAGCGCTGCTCCAGCGTCATGCCGAAGCGCTGCTGCAGGATTACCCCGAAGGTGCGGCGTATCTTGGCCTGGATACGGGATCGCGCGCAGCGCTGAAGGGGCGGTTGACGGATCGCAGTGCGGCGGCCGAGGCTGCCCGGCGCGCCGGAGCGGCAGAGCGCCTGACGCAACTGAACCGCATCGATCCCGCGGCGCTGTCTCCCGCCGTGGCCGTCCATGTCGAGACGGTTGCTGCCGCCCATCAGATCGGGGTGGAAGGCTGGCGGCAGATGCCGATCGGCGACATGGCCTTCCTGTCGAACAACAATTATCGATCAACGCCCTATGTCGTGACGCAGGGCAATGGCGCCTTTGTCGACACCCCTGACCTGCTGGAAAACAAGCACCAGGTGGCAAACCGCGCTGATGCCGAAGCCTATATCGCCAGGCTGAATGCCTATGCGAAACAGCTGGGCGACGAGACGGAGCGGGTACGGGCCGACGCGGCCGCCGGCGTGCTGCTTCCGGCCGCGTTCAACGAAATCACGGTCGCGCAGCTTCGCGCCGGCGCCGCGCAGCCCGCGCGCGAACAAGGCATGATCCGCACGTTCGGCGAAAAGACCAGAAAGGCCGGGCTTGGTGATGATTGGGAAGCACGGGCGACAGCAGTCGTCGAGCAGCGGATAGCCCCTGCGTTGCTTGCCCAGGCAGACGCGATCGCCGCGCTGCGACCGCAGGCGCCCGCCCATGGCGGCATGTGGAGCATGCCGGATGCCGCCCGCCGCTATGCTTGGCTGGTAGAGGCCAGCACCACGACCAAGCGGACGCCCGACGAGATCCACGAATCCGGGCTGGAACAATGCCGCTCCTATGCCGCCGAGCTCGACCCACTGCTGCGGGCGCAGGGCCTGACGCAAGGCACCTCGGGTGAGCGGCTCGCCGCCTTGGGCAAGCGCACTGACCTGCTGTTCGCCAATACGGACGCCGGGAGGGCGGACCTGCTCGCCTACCTCAACACCGTCGTGGCGCGGCTGCGCCCGCGATTGCCACAGGCGTTCGGCAAGCTGGTGCGCGGCAATCTGGTGATCAAGCGGGTGCCGCCGGCAATCGAGAATGGCGCGCCCAACGGCTATGCAGGGCCGGGCGCTCTGGATGGTTCATCGCCCGGAATCTATTACATCAACCTGCGCGACACCGCCAATTGGCCGCGCTTCGAACTGGCCACGCTGACGTTTCACGAAGGCATACCGGGCCACATCTGGCAGGGGGAATATACGTTCGACCTGCCGCTGATCCGGACGCTGCTGGGCTTCAACGCCTATTCCGAAGGCTGGGGCCTGTATGCCGAGCAGATCGGTGCCGAGCTCGGCTATTACGACGACGATCCGCTAGGCCGGATCGGATATCTGCAGTCCATGAATTTCCGTGCCGCGCGCCTGGTGGTGGACACCGGGCTTCATCATAAGCGCTGGACAGTGGATCAGGCGGTGCGCTGGCTGATGGCGGCGACCGGCTATACCGAAAGCCGCGCCCGGTCCGAGATCAACCGATATTGCATCTGGCCGGGTCAGGCGCTTGGCTACAAGACCGGGCACAATGAGATCAACCGACTGCGCGACGATGCGAAGGCACGGCTGGGTAGCCGGTTCGACGTGCGCGGGTTCAACGACACGGTGGTACAGGCAGGCGGGATGCCGCTGGGCGTGCTGGCCAAGGTGGTGGATCGCTGGGTAACGGCGCAGCGCGGCTGAGCGGATACAGCACGCGCCTGTTCCCGCGCGGCAATGGTGAAGGTTTCCGGAAGTGGCGATCGATTGCCTCCTTCCGGAAATGCGCCTCCTAGCGTGATCGACCAACCCTTTCAGGCGGTGGTGCGACCATATTCCTGCCTGGTCACCGGATGGCTGGACGACAGCCCGCCATCCACGGCAATCGCCTGCCCGTTGACGTAGCTCGCATCGTCGGAAGCGAGGAATAGCGCGACACGGGCGAGTTCCTCCGGCTGTGCCCCGCGACGCAGCGGGTTGAGCCGGCCGACGCGGTCCATTTTCCCGGCATCGCGGGCATAATCGAACACCTGCTTGGTCATGCCGGTTTCGGTGAGGCCCGGGCAAATGGCGTTGACGCGCACGTTCGAGCCGGAAAGCTGCTGCGCGGACACCTGCGCGAGATTGATCACGCCGGCCTTAGACGCGGAATAGGCCGGCGAGCCCGCGCCCGAGCGGATGCCGGCCACGCTGGCGGTAAGGATGATGGCGCCCTTGCCGCGCTCCGCGATCCGCGGTGCACCGTGCTTGATCGCAAGGAACGGACCGATCACGTTCACGCGCAGGACTTCGCTGATCAGCGCCACGTCGGTATCGAAGATGTTGGCCATGCCGCCCGAGATGCCAGCATTGGCGAACATCACGTCAAGACCGCCGAACTTGTCGCACGCCAGCGCGACCGTGCGGACGACATCCTCTTCGCTGCCCGCATCCATGTCGATCGCATGAGCAATGCCGCCCGCGGTGCGGATCGCCTCGGCCGTCGCTTCAGCGCCAACCTTGTCGGCCACGATCACCTGACCGCCCTCGGCCGCAAACAGCGTCGCCGCGGCCCGGCCAATGCCAGAGCCCGCGCCGGTGACGATGATCGATTTGTCGGTGAACCTAGCCATCATGCACTCCGTTCGCCTCCGGATGAACCGAGAGGCCGCCTAGTTTTCCGCGTATCAATACAGGTGCCTTCGGCCCAGCGCCGAAGACACCATGCTCAAGGCGGATCAGATCGTGACGCCGCCGTCGATCACCATCGTCTGCCCCGTCATGAAGCCGCTGGCCCGGGACGCCAGGTACACGACGGCGCCGGCGATCTCTTCCGGTTCGCCGATGCGGCGCAGCGGCGTGGTGCTGTTGCGATCTGCGACAGCGGCTTCGTCTTCCCACAGCGCCTTGGCGAAATCGGTCTTGATGAGGCCCGGCGCGATGCAGTTCACGCGGATGCCATGCTTGCCATATTCATGGGCCAGATTGCGCGCGAGCTGCATGTCCGCCGCCTTGCTGATGCAATAAGCGCCGATCACGGTCGATCCGCGCAGGCCACCGATCGAGGACACGATGACGATGGAGCCTTCTCCCCGCTCCTTCATTTCCGGCGCCACCATGGTGATCAGCCAGTGGTTCGACAGAATGTTGTTGTCGAGGATTTTGCGGAACTGCTCGTCGGCGATCCCCTCCTGCGGCCCGTAATAAGGGTTGGACGCGGCGTTGCAGACCAGGCAATCGATGCGGCCGAACTCCCGTCGGCTCTGATCCACCAGGTGCTGTAGCGCCGCCTTGTCCGAGATGTTCGCCGCAGCCGCCACGGCCGTGCCGGCGCCGAACCGCTCGTTGATTTCAGCCGCGACCGCATCGCAGGCGTCTTGCTTGCGGCTGGAGATCACCACCTTGGCACCCTGCTCGGCGCAGGCGATCGCGCTGGCTTTGCCGATCCCGCGCGACGAACCGGTGATCACCACGACCTTGCCGGACAGATCGAACAGACTCATCGAATCTCCTCTTCCCACTTGTGGGAGCGGGCCGGCGAGAGGGGCGGTCGAATGCCGCGCCGCTCCGAAACTGCCCCCTCTCCCCGACCCTCTCCCCGACAGCAGGGAGAGGGAGATTTCCTATTCGCTGGCTCCTGCCTTGCGGGCGAACTCCCATGCCGCTTCGGCCAGCATCGGGACGCGCGCACTGGTCGCTTCGGCATTGGCGCTGGACGCGGTGCCGATCAGAAAGCGTTTGCGGATACCCTGTACGATCGAGGCCAAGCGGAAGAGGTTGAACGCGAGCAGCCAGTTAAGATCGGGCACGCCATCCCGCCCGGTCTTCTCACAATAGCGCGCGACGACTTCCTCCACCGTGGGAATGCCGGTTTCCGGCCCGGTCAGACCCATCACGCCCGATCGACCTTCCGGCACGGTCACCCAGCTGATCAGGAAATAGCTGAGATCGGCGAGCGGATCGCCGGTGGTGCACAATTCCCAGTCGAGCACGGCCGCCACCCGCGGCTCGAGCCCGGGCGCGAACTTCATATTGTCGCAGCGATAGTCGCCATGAACGATCGCGGTTCGGGTCTGTTCGGGAATGGTCTTGGGCAACCACTCGATGAGCCGCTCCATGGCCGGCATATGCTCGGTCTCGGCGCCGCGATATTGCTTGGTCCAGCGGCTGACCTGACGCTCAAAGTAGTTGCCCGGCCGGCCGAAATCCTCCAGCCCCGTGGCCTTCAAATCGACATTGTGAAGCGCCGCCAGCGTATCGATCATTGCATAATAATGCGCGCGCCGCGTGTCGGCATCCATGCCGGGGAACGACCCGTCCCAGATCGTCCGGCCGTCGACCATCTCCATGACGTAGAAGGCCGATCCGATGACATCATTGTCCTCGCACAGGCCGTACTGGCGCGGCACCGGAAAACCGGTGGGGTGAAGCGCCGCCATCACCCGATGCTCGCGATCGACCTGATGCGCCGAAGGCAGCAACTCGCCCATCGGCTTTCGCCGCAGCACATAGTTCCGCCCCGGCGTCATCAGCTTGTACGTCGGGTTCGACTGCCCGCCGGCGAATTTCGCATAGGTCAGGGGACCCGCGAAATCCGGCACATGCGCCGCCATCCAGGTCGAGAGGCGATCGGTGTCCAGCCGATCGCGCTCGCTCACCTCCGACTGGAGGCTGGTATCTTCCGCTACCGCCGTGCTCATTGATCGAACACGATCACGCTGCGGGTCGCATCGCCCTTGCGGAGCTCGTCAAATGCATCGTTGATGCGGTTGAGCGGCATGCGCTCCGCGATGATCGTGTCGAGATCGAGCAGGCCGCGCATGTAGAAATCGACCAATCGCGGGATATCGACCGGGAAGCGGTTCGACCCCATGATGCCGCCCTGCAGCTTCTTGCCCGACAGCAATTCCATCGCGCTTAGGCCGACCTTCTGATCGAGCGGCATCATGCCGAGGATCGTGGCGGTACCGCCGCGGCGGAGCACGTCGACGGTGGTCTGGGCCGATTGCGGCCGACCGACCGCCTCGATCGCGTGATGCACGCCGCCCTTGGTCAGCTCGACCACTTCGCCAACGACGCCGTCCTGCATCGGATCGTAAGTATGCGTAGCACCAAGCTTTTCGGCAACGGCGCGCTTTTCCGGCACCGGATCGAGCGCGATGATCTTGCCGGCGCCGGCGATCTTGGCCGCGTTCACCGCAGCAAGGCCGATGCCGCCGCAACCAACGACGCACACCGTCTCGCCCGGCGTCACGTCCGTGGTATTGAACACCGCGCCCGCGCCCGTCGTCACCGCGCAACCGATCAGCGCCGCGCGATCCAGCGGCATCTCGGGATCGATAGCGACACAGGCATGCTCGTGAACCAGCATCTGTTCGGCATAGGCCGACAGATTGAGCATCTGGTTCACCACGCCGCCATTGGCGAGCTTGAGCCGCGGTTCCGCCTTCGGACCACGGCGGGTCTCGGCGCTGACGCACAGGAACATCCGGCCGGTGATGCAGAATTCGCAATGCCCGCAAAAGGCGCTGAGGCAGGTGACGACGGCGTCGCCCACCTTCACTGTGCGCACTTCATCACCCACGGCTTCGACGATGCCGGCTGCCTCATGGCCCGGAATGGCGGGCAACGGGTGCGGATAGGCGCCATCGACAAAGTGAAGGTCGGATCGGCAAACACCGCATGCAACGGTGCGGATCAGCACCTCATGTGGGCCCGGCTTGGAGACGACGACGTCCTCGATCTGAAGCGGCGCCTTGGTTTCGAATATTACTGCGGCTTTCACGGTTTCTCACTTCCCCTCCCCGTGCGCCCTGAGCCTGCCGGGGTGCCCATCAAGTCTAGGTTTGATGGGGTCCTCGAAGCGCGTGTCACCTACGTTCCTGGCTGTGACACGGACCTCGACAGGCTCAGTCCGAACGGATGATTGTTGTTCGATCAGGCGGCGTTCAGCGCGACACGCCGATGTCGCCGCTCGAGATTTCGCCAGCACGCGGCGCACCACGATCGTTGGCGATGTCTGCCTTCCAATCGCCGTACTTGCCGAACTCATTGCGAGCGATGGCGCGGGCGTGAACCTCGTCCGGGCCGTCGGCGAGGCGCAGCGTGCGCTGCGACGCCCAGGCGTGCGCGAGACCGAAGTCCTCCGCAACGCCGCCGCCGCCATGCGCCTGCACCGCATCGTCCAGGATCCGCAGCGCCATGTTTGGCGCGAAGACCTTGATCATCGCGATCTCCTGGCTCGCGGCCTTGTTACCAGCCGCATCCATGGTCTGCGCCGCCTTGAGACAAAGAAGACGCGTCATCTCAATCTCGATGCGGCCCTGGGCAATACGCTGCTCCCATACCGAATGATCGGAAATGCGCTTGCCGAACGCGACCCGGCTGAGCAGCCGCTTCGCCATCTTCTCCAGCCCGACTTCGGCCACGCCGATGGTGCGCATGCAGTGATGGATGCGGCCGGGCCCGAGCCGACCCTGCGCGATCTCGAACCCGCGCCCTTCGCCAAGGATCACGTTCTCGACGGGCACGCGGACGTTGGTGAAGCTGACCTCGCCATGGCCGTGCGGCGCATGATCATAGCCGTAGACCGAAAGCATCCGCTCGATCTTGATACCCGGCGTATCCATCGGCACCAGGACCTGGCTCTGCTGCTGGTGACGCGAGCCCTCGAAGCTCGTCTTCCCCATCAGAATGCCGATCTTGCAGCGCGGATCGCCAACACCCGACGACCACCATTTGCGACCGTTGATGACGTAATGATCACCATCCCGCTCGATCCGAGTTTCGATGTTGGTGGCGTCGGAGGACGCAACGGCCGGCTCGGTCATGAGGAACACCGAGCGAATCTCGCCATTCATCAGCGGGCGGAGCCATCGCTCCTTCTGCTCCAGCGTGCCGTAACGGTGCAGCACTTCCATGTTGCCCGTATCCGGCGCGGAGCAGTTGAAGACCTCGCTCGCCCAGCCGATCTTTCCCATTTCCTCGGCGCACAGCGCATATTCGAGGTTGGTGAGCTGCGTTCCTTCGAACTTGAAGGTGTCATCAACATGCTGCTGGCCCGAATGCGGTGGCATGAAGAAGTTCCACAGGCCCGCCTCGCGCGCCTTGGCCTTGACTTCCTCGATGACCGGGATGACCTTCCACTTGTCGCCGCTATGCGCCTGTTCGTGATATTCGGCCTGGCGCGGCGCGATTTCCGCGTCGATGAAGGCTTTCACGCGGTCCCGGAAGTAGGTCTCGCGCTCGGTCAAGGTGAAGTCCATGGCATCCCTCCGCTTCGCTATTTGACCAAAGCTGTAAAGCGTACCGCATCTTCGGACAAGCACTCGAATCGGCGAGATGACCCCCTGCGTCGGTGAGGTTCCGGCGAATGCAAAAAGGGACTGTTCGTTCGAAAATTAGTCGCTAGGATTGATGGGATGCAGGCTCGGGGGGAACCGGGCGGCGATGGAGAGGAGGTAGGCACACGTCGCTTTCGAGCAAAGCGCGAAGCCATCCTCGCCGCAGCTGCCGACGCGATCAATGAACAAAGCGCGAAGGGCATGACCTTCGCGGATGTAGCGCGGCGCGTGGGGCTGAACACCACAAGCGTCACCTACTATTTCAAGCGAAAAGAGGACCTGGCGGCCGCCGCGTTCGAGCATACGCTCGATTACCTGCTGGTCATGCTGGACACTGCGATGGAGGCGGAAACGCCGGAGGCGCGGGTCGAACGCTATCTAGCGCTCAACATGGCGCGGCTTGCCCGGGTGCAACGTGGCGAGGAACGCCAGATTGCCGGCCTGTCGGACCTGCGGGCGATGGAAGATCCGGTTCGCGCGCGCCTGATGGCGGGCTGGCGCGAGGTGTTCCGCCGCGCGCGCTTGCTCTGGGGCCCGACCGAAACCCGGGCCCAAACCGACCTGAATGGCGCCCGCGCGCACGTTCTGATGGAAAACACTTTCTGGCTGCCGGTGTGGTTGAACCGGTACGACATGGATCAGCTCGCCCGCGTCGAAACCTGTGTCATGGACGTGTTCCGGCGTGGCCTGGCGGCCAGCCAGGCCGAATGGGCGCCGCGCCCCCTTTCCTTGCCGCAAGACTCGTTGGAGGGACGCGACGCGTTCCTGCACGCCGCCACCCGGCTGATCAACGAGCTGGGCTATCGCGGAGCATCGGTGCAACGGATCGCCAGCGAGTTGAACGTCACCAAGGGCAGCTTCTACCATCACCTTGATGCCAAGGATGATCTGGTGATCGCTTGCTATCAGCGCAGCTTCGACACGATCTCCGCGGCACAGCGACTGGCGGATGAGAAGGGCGGAACGCATTGGGAGCGGCTGTGCGCCATGTTCGCGACGCTGCTGGAAGTGCAATTTTCGGAGACGGCGCCGCTCCTGCGCACCACGGCGCTCAGCGGCTTGCCGATGTCCGTCCGCGCCACAATGGTCGACCGGTCGAACCGCATCGCACGGCGCTTCGCGGGCACGATCTCCGACGGGATCGCCGAAGGTACGATCCGCGCGGTCGATCCGCTGGTCGCGAGCCAACTGGTGATGGCATTCCTGAACGCGGCCTTCGATATGCGGAAATGGGCCTGGGCGATCCCGCGCGATCGTGCGGTGGCGCTCTACGCCTCGACCCTGGCGTTCGGCATGTTCGATGATCGGATGATCCGGCGCTGATCCGCCCGGCTGATTGCTGACAACGGGTGTTTAAAAACGGCTGATGGCTGAGCCA
This sequence comes from Sphingomonas sp. OV641, assembly GCF_900109205.1. Lineage (NCBI taxonomy): Bacteria > Pseudomonadati > Pseudomonadota > Alphaproteobacteria > Sphingomonadales > Sphingomonadaceae > Sphingomonas > Sphingomonas sp. OV641. The sequence goes on from NZ_FNZB01000001.1 coordinate 1,065,204, forward strand.
GCCGTTCTGCGAAGTTGCGCCACGCAGCCACCCCGCGAGGCTAATCTGTCGGCACGCGGCGCGGACGGCCTATCTTGAAGGAACAAGCTCCGGATCGGCGGCGATCCGGAGCTTGCAGGTGTCGTTACTCAATCGGAAGTGCGACGCAGATGGCGCGGCTTACGTGCCGGCTCGCTTCATCAGCACGCCTGCGCGCCAATAGTGAAAGATCCCCCAAGGCGTCAGCATCGCCACGGAGAACATCGCCCAGCGCAGGGACTCAGGCCCGTACACCGGCTTCAGCATGTCGCTGATCTGCCCAACCGCGAACGGCCCCAGGCCGAGACCAAGCAGGCTGGTCGCGAGAAGCGTCAGCGCCGCCCAGGTCGCGCGGAGCCGAAGCGGGGCCAGGTGCTGGATCATGGCATAGGTCGGCCCGATATAGGCACCGGCGAATATGGCGGCGACGAAGTAGGAGCTGAGCGCCAGCCAGAGATGATCCACGAAGTAGAAGCCGAGCGCGAACGGGAAGGCGATGACCTTCATGATCACGACCACGAAGCTCTGCGCGTAGATGCCCTTGTTACGGGCGGCGCGATCACAGAACCAGCCACCGAGCATGGCGGAGAACCCCGCCACGAACGCTGCGGGAAGCGCGACGTACTTCGAGACATCCAACATCGACATGCCAAGCGAGCGCTGCATGTAGCTCGGCCCCCAACCAGTCACGGCATAGCCGACCAGCGAGGTGATGGTGATCGCGGCGACGAGGTGGAAGGCGGCGCGATTGTGCCAGAGGGAAGCGATGCCCTTCCACAGGCCAATCGCCGGCGCGTCGGCCGGAGATGCGGGTGCCTTGCCGTCCGCGAGGCCACGGCGCGGCTCGACCACGAACAGCTTCATGATCACGGCAAGCGCAATGCCCGGCAAACCGACGACCATCATCGCCGCGCGCCAGCCGTAGGAGTGCGCCACAAAGCCGCCGATCACCATGCCAAGACCGCCGCCCAACAAGACACCCAGCGAATAGATCGCCATGGCGCTCGCGCGCTTTTCCGGCGGATAAAGGTCCGCAATGATCGACTGGCTGGGCGGACCGAAACCGGCCTCGCCAATGCCAACGCCGATCCGCGCCAGCATCAAATGGGTGAAATTCTGTGCCACGCCGCACAGCGCCGTCATGGCGCTCCAGAAAGCCAGACTGATCGCGATGATGTTGCTGCGGCTCGATCGATCCGCCAGGCGTGCGATCGGCAGACCGAGCGTGGCGTAGAACAGCGCGAAAATAAGGCCCGACAACAGGCCGAGCTGAGCATCCGAGAGCTTCAGGTCAGCCTTGATCGCCTCCAGCAGAATGGCAAGGATCTGCCGATCCATGAAACTGAAAAAATAGGCGATGGTCAGCAGTGCCAGCGTCCAACCTCTCCTGCGGATCGCCCGCGCGTCGCGCTCGTCGTGCGACCACGTGGTGCTGGCATCCATATCTCTCTCCTAATCGTGATCTTATCGCGGCAGCTTAAACGAGCCGCCGCGACAAGCCAGCCTGTCAACTCGGCTGCAACGCTTCGAAACAAACGTTGCAGCCGTGAATCAGAACCGCTGGGATACTGCTGCCTTCAGCGTAAAGCCAAGAGGTGATGCAGTGAAGCTGTCGTAATTCGGATCCAGCCGAGCGAACGGCGGCTCGCGATCGAAGATGTTGACTGCCGACAGGGTGAAGGTCGTGCCGCTTTCGAGCGCCAGGCGGTAGGTGGCATCGAACGTCCGCCACGAGCCAATCTCCTTGCCGCGCGTGTTGGCGGCACCGCCAAGCGCACCAAGGTTCGGCCCGAAAATCGCGGCGCCGCGCTGATCGGTATAACCGTCGACGTAATTGAACTGCAGCCGGAGCGAATGGGCGCCCGTGTCGCCCTGAACGTACCAGTTCCCGCGCCATTGCGGGATCGGATAGGACGTCGTCTGGAAGTTCAACTGACCCACGGCGTCGAACGCCGGCTGCACCAGCACGCCTTCGACCACCAGATCATCGACCTTATAGTCGATGACATAGGTCGCAGCGCCACCCACCACGATGTCGACGGGGCCAAGCTCGCCGCGGTAATTGGCGGTGAAATCCAGACCCGACGTCTTCACGTCAGCGCTGTTGAACACCTGCGCCCGCAGCCGGCTGACGTTGTTGATGCCGCAACCGGTTGCGTTGAAGGTGAAGCGGGCCTGCAGCGCCGCATAGGCAGGATTGCCGCAATTGGCCGAGCCGGTGGCGCCAAACAGCGCGTTTGTGAGGCCGGAGACGGGCTCGGACTCGATCGGCCCGGCGAATTCGTAGCGCCAGTAATCGAGGCTGGCGTTGAACGGTCCGCTGTCGATCAGGACGCCGGCGTTGTAAGTGGTCGCGCTTTCGGGCTTGAGGTTCGGATCACCGAACACCTCAACCGCACGGAAGCCGGTTCCGATCACCTGCAGCGACACCACCGAGCCGGAGAGGTTCTGCGGCGGCGGGCCGCGGAAGCTGGTTCCAACGCCGCCGCGAAGGCCGAGCCAATCGGTCACTTCGACCTTCAGGCGCGCCTGCGGATCGAAGGTGGAGCCGACCGCGCCGCCATAATCCTCGTAGCGGGCAGAAAGTTGAAGGTTGATGGCGTTGATGATCGGAACCTGAAGTTCCGCGAAGAGCGCATAGACGTCTGCATCGGCGTCCTGCTCCGGATTGGTGCCAAGGAAGCCCAACGCACCCGTCTGCGGATTGCACGTGGCGTTAGGGTTCAGCGGCGTGCCGGGGCAGGGATAAACGGCGATGTTGGAATCGGCGTTCAGGCGTCGCTGAAAGGTGTTCTTGCGATACTGGCCACCAAGCGCGAAGCCAATTGCTTCATCTGCCCACAGGCGAACACCTGTGCGGCCGGAGATCGACATGTCGCCGACGAATTGCTGCGTGCGCAGCTTCGTATTGGGGGTGCGGAAGAACAGATCAATTGTCGAGGGATCGTTGATCAGCCCGGCGCCGGGCGTCAGGCTGAAGCCCGCCGGGTTGCGCGTGCCGGCATAGTTCGGGTTTGCCACGCCGTTCACGGCATTGGCGGCGACGCTGGTCGAGAAAGGATTGAAATAGGTGCAGCCGTTCGTGCCGGCCAGGCCGGCAAGCTGTGCCGGCGTCAGCCCCGCGCGTGACGCCGTGCTGGCATAAGCGCAATCAGGACCGCCGAACCCCGCCAGCGCGTTCTGCAACAGATCACCGAAGGAGTCGGTGCCGTCATAGTCACGCTCATATTGGCTGAAGGTGAAGCCGGTCGCGAAGTCGATGTCGCTGGATAGCTGGACGTTCAAGTCCGCCGTGAAGCGGAACGCCTCCGTGTCACGCTTGGAAATAGCCGAACCGCGATCGTTGCTGTCACTCTGAAACAGCGGATTGCCGCCGAGCAGAAAGGGTCGGAACAGCACTGGCAGGCCAACCGCGCTGTCCAGCCCGCCGGCAGCATTGCGGGTGCACCCGGCCTGGGCGCCATAGAGGGCGCAATAGTCCTGCAGCGCCGGCGAATAGCCCGGGATGACGAACAGGGCATTGTTGCCGAGTGCCGCATTCGTGGAGGGCGGCAGCGTGGGAAGATAGCTCGGCGAGCTCGTCACCCGCGTGTTGGTGAAGGAGTAAAGGCCAGAGAAACGCAGCGACGCATTGTCCGCCACGTCGAACTCGGTTTCCAGATAGGCCTGCATGCGCTCTTCAGGCTCGACCAGATTGTCGAACTGGCCGAACTGGGTGAAGCAGCGATCGGTATTCGAGCCCGGCGCGCTGCGGAACCCGCCGAGGCCCTCGCATCCAAGATCCGTGGTCAGGTTGATCCCGCCAACGGTGCCGTTGAAGTCGAAATTGCCCGGATTGCCGCCGCCCGTCCAGGCGCCCTGCGGATTTTCGGGATAGGATCGCACGGCGAAATCGCGATCGGTGAAGCGCAGTTCGGAGCGGCGCTGATATCCCACGGCGGCGAAGACGCGAAAGCCTTCCTGATCGTGGCCGAACGACGCGGCGCCGCCGTAATCGCCCTTCGAACCATCAATCCAGCGATAGTCCCCGGAAACCAGAAACCCTTCCTGATCGATGCGGGTGATGAAGTTCACCACGCCCGCGATCGCATCCGATCCGTAGGTGGCCGCGGCGCCATCCTTGAGGATTTCGATGCGGCCGATCGCGGCGGCGGGGAACATGTTGACGTCAACGATCGGGATGCCGAGCCCGGAGGGGACCATTCGCTTGCCGTTCAGCAGCACCAGGGTGCGCTGTGGCCCGAGCCCGCGAAGGTTGACCGAGGCAACGCCCTCGGACCCCTGCGCGCGATTGTCGAACTGGTTCGCGTCACCGACTGTGCCATTCGCCACCGTCAGATTCTTCAGCAGATCGACAGCCGTCGGCGCGCCCTGCTTGGCGAGTTCCTCACTGGAGATCACATCGACCGGTACCGCCAGATTTTCCGGCGTGCCGCGGATCAACGTGCCCGTCACGACAATATCGGGTGCCGATGAGGCTTCGGCTACATCAGGAGAGGTCTGGGCCGGAAGTGGATCGCCGCCAATCTGGGCCTGCGCCGTACCCATCGCGAGCGCCCAAGCGAGCGCAGACGCACTTACCCGGACGAAAACCGCTTTCGCCATTCTCTCTCTCCCAATGTTGGTTGGCGTCTGTGTGCGCCATACCGGTTCATCGAATAGACGCTGAGGGTTCCGCTGCGTCAAGCATGAAAACACGAGAGCAAAAGGCATTAAACGAAAAAGCGGCGACAGCCCCGCTGGGCTGCCGCCGCCATACTCATTGTTTTAGAACGCGTTTCAATAACCGTTTAGACGCGCGAAGCGATCGCGGTGATAAGAAGCCGTGCCCCACATGCTTTCCAGAACAGCAGACCGCTTCAGATACAGACCGGCGTCATATTCATCGGTCATGCCGACACCGCCGTGCAGCTGAACCATTTCCCGGCTGACAAGGCGCAGCGTATCATTGGCGATCGCCTTCGACAGGCTGACCGCCTGATCGATGTCCGAGCGGCCAGCGTCAATCGCCTCGAGCGCGCCCTCCACGGCAGAGCGCATGAGTTCAAGCTCGGTCTTCATCTTCGCCATGCGGTGCTGCAGTGCCTGGAAGGTCGAGAGGACCTGCCCGAACTGCACGCGCTGCTTCAGGTAATCGAGCGTCTGATTGAACGCGCTGTCCGCCATGCCGAGCATCTCTGCGGCCGTCACGGCAGTGGCACGGTCGACAATCGCCTGGGTCAGGTCCGCACCGCCGAGCTTCTCGGCCGGAGCATCGCGGAATTCGATGTCCGCGTGGCTGCGGCTGTCCACCATCTTGCGGGCAGAAACGGTCACCCCCTCACCCTTGGCAACGAGGTACAAGCCGTCGGCGGCCACCACGATGAACACGTCGGCCCCGTCGCCCTCGGCCACGAACCGCTTGGTACCGCTGAGCTTGCCAGCGGAAACCGACGCCTTGATCGCGCCGCCGTGGACGGGCGCTTCGTCGATCGCGAGCGTCGCGACCGCCTCGCCCGAAGCCAGCTTCGGCAGCCACTCCTGCTTCGCCGCATCGGATGCGCCCATCACGATCGCGGTGGCCGCCACCGCGGTGGACGACAAAGGCGACACGGCCAGGTTGCGCCCGAGCTGCTCGACCACCAGACCCAGCGACAGATAGCCAAAGGCAGACCCGCCGAATTCCTCCGGGATCACCACGCCGGCCCAGCCCATCTGGCCGACGGTAGTCCACGCCTCAGGATCAAAGCCCTTTGCGGGAGCCGCATCGCGCAGCTTTCGGAAGGCCGCGATGGGGGATTCATTGTCCGCCCATTCGCGCGCCATGTCCCGCAGCATCACCTGTTCGTCGTTCAACACCGCCATGTCATCAAACCCCAATCAAAGGACTTGCCGGGGAGGAGGAGCGTCTGGCGCACTCCTCCTCGACCCGGCCCTCTCCGACGCGTGTCTTGCCGCGCCTAACCGAACTCACTGGTGATCGAGCATCCCGAGAATGCGCTTGGCGATCACATTATTCTGAATTTCCGACGAGCCGCCGTAGATTGAAACGGCCTTGCCCCACAGCCAGGTGCGCGTCTGGGCGAGCTCCTCCTGAGCGAAGCCTTCGCCTTCCCAGCCAAGCCCCTGCATGCCCATGATCTCGATCGCCAGTTCGGCGCGATCCTGGGTAATCCGCGCGCCGACGTTCTTCATGACGCTGGTCGCGGCGGACGGCCCGGCATTGCCCTTCGCCTCCAGCGCCGCGCGGCGCAGCGTGAGCGCAAAGGCACGCTGATCCATCTCATGCTTGATGATGCGGGTCCTGAGATCGCTGTCCGACAGGCGGCCTTCCGCATCGAGCTCACGATATTTCTTGGCGATAGACGGGATCGGCTCACCCTGGTTCATGCGGCCCTGCGATCCGCCGCCCCCGGAGAGCGAATTGCGCTCATGCTGCAAAAGGCGCGTGCCGATTTCCCAGCCCTGTCCTTCGCGGCCGACCAGATTTTCCTTTGGCACCTTCACGTTGGTGAAGAAAGTTTCGCAGAACGGCGAGGCGCCGGAGATTAGCTTGATCGGGCGCGTCTCAACGCCTTCCGCATCCATGTCGATCAGCAGGAAGCTGATGCCGGCGTGCTTCTGTGACTTGTCGGTGCGCACAAGCGCGAAGCACTTGTCCGCCCATTGACCGCCAGAGGTCCAGGTCTTCTGCCCATTGACAATGTAGTGATCGCCCCTGTCCTCGGCGAAGGTCTGAAGGCTGGCGAGATCCGAACCGGCGCCTGGTTCGGAATAGCCCTGACACCAGCGGACCTCGCCGCGAACGATGCCGGGAATGTGCTTCCGCTTCTGTTCCTCATTGCCATATTCGAGCAAGGTCGGGCCGAACATCATCACGCCCATGCCGCCGATCGGGTTCCACGCCCCGATGCGCATCATCTCCTCACCGAGCACCCGCGCCTGTTCACGCGTCAGCCCGCCGCCGCCGAGTTCCGCCGGCCAGGTCGGGACACCCCACCCCTTTTCACCCATCGCCTCGCGCCAAGCCTTCTGATCCGACGTCTCGTCAGTCGGACCATCCACGGCAGACATTGCATTGTCCTTGCCACGCAGGCTCTGCGGGAAATTGGCCTCAAGCCACGTCCGCGCCTCCTGGCGGAAGCCCTCCAGCGAGTCAGTGGAACGGTCTAGTTCGGCGGCACTTGCCATCAATCAAATCTCCGAAGCCGATTCTGAAGATCGGGTATGGCCGGGACATGGCACGTTTCGCGTCTCAAGCAAAGGGACAAGGCGCTTCGGCTCGGCTAGGTGAAACGTGGGAGAGCCAGAGCGATGCGATTCGAACATCGTGCCGTGCCGATTGCGGTGATCGCCATGCTGATCGATTCGATCGGTTTCGGGATCGTATTGCCGGTATTGCCGTCGCTGATCGTGGAACTGGGCAAGGTACCGCTTGCCGAAGCGACGCGGATCGGCGGGTACATGCTGGCGGTCTATGCCGTAACTCACTTCTTCGCCGGGCCGGTGATCGGGAGCCTATCGGATCGGTTTGGCCGCCGCCGCGTGCTGCTGGCGAGTCTCGGGTGCTTTGCGGTCGATTATGCATTGATGGCAGCCGCGCCATCGCTCGGCTGGCTGTTCGCCGGCCGCGCGATCGCCGGGATCGCTGGCGCGACCTACGGCCCGGCCAATGCGGTGATCGCGGACGTGACGCCACCCGAGAAGCGCGGCGCGGCCTTTGGCTTGCTGGGCGCGGCCTTCGGCGGCGGCTTCATCCTGGGGCCGGCGATTGGTGGCTTGCTGGCAGATCAGGGCGCACGCGCACCGTTCTTCGCCGCGGCGGGGCTCGCTTTCGTCAACATGGTGCTGATCCTCGCGTTCATGCCCGAAACGCTGCCGCCGGAGCGGCGGCGTGCATTTGACTGGAAGCGGGCATACGCCGTGGGCGCTTTCGCCCCGCTGTTCCAGAGCGCGGGAGCAAGCGCGCTGCTGGCGGGCGCATTGGTCTGGCAGGTGGCTCATATGGTCTATCCGTCGACCTGGGCCTTTTTCGCGGCGCTCGCGCTGGGTTGGGATGCGGAGGCCGTCGGCTGGTCGCTCGCAGCGAGCGGGCTGGCCATGATGTTCGCTCAGGTCGTCCTGATCCGGCCGGCAATTCGTTATCTGGGGGAGGAGCGAACGGTGTTGATCGGGCTGGCGAGCGGCGCGATCGTCTTTGCCGGATATGTCTTCGCGCGGGAGGGGTGGCAGATATATGCCCTCATTGCGGTGGGCGCGCTCACCGGCCTGGTCTTCCCGTCGATCAACGCGCTGCTGTCGTCCCGCGTCGATCCGTCCAACCAAGGCGCATTGCAGGGCGGCATGGCGAGCCTCGCCAGCATTGCCGCGATCGTCGGCCCCCTTGCGATGACCCAGGCGCTGGCGCTCGGCGCGGAGCGCGGACATGCCGGCGGCGCGTTCCTCCTGGCCGCCATCCTGTGCCTTATCACCTTCTGCATCTTCTTGTTCGGCGTAGTGCGGCGGCCCGGTCGGCTTGCCTGACCCGCCCGGCCCCACCATCTGCTGCGCGACACAACGGAGGAACGGATGATCGATCTCTATTATTGGCCGACGCCGAACGGCCACAAGATCACGCTGTTTCTCGAGGAAGCCGGCCTCGAGTACACCATCAAGCCTGTGAACATCGGAGCGGGAGAGCAATTCCAGCCCGATTTCCTGAAGATCGCGCCGAACAACCGTATGCCGGCGATCGTGGACCACGCCCCGAAGGACGGCGGCGAGCCCGTGTCCGTGTTCGAATCGGGTGCGATCCTGCTGTACCTTGCGGAAAAGACCGGGCGGTTCGGCGGCGAAAGCGTCCGTGCGCGCGCCGAGGTGAACCAATGGCTGATGTGGCAGATGGGCGGTCTGGGCCCGATGCTGGGGCAAAACCACCATTTCCGCAACTATGCCCCGGAAAAGATACCCTATGCGATCGATCGCTATCTGAAGGAGACGAACCGGCTGTACGGCGTCCTTGACCGGCGCCTGGCAGACCGGCGTTTCGCGGCAGGCGACGATTATTCGATCGCTGACATGGCCAGCTATCCCTGGATTCTGCCTGACGCGCAGGGGCAGGACCTTGCGGATTTCCCAAATCTGGCGCGCTGGCATGAGGCCATCAAGGCGCGACCCGCAACCGAGCGGGCCTATGCCCGCGCCAAGGAGGTCCAGGCGCAATCCGCTCCGATGAGTGAGGAAGCCAAGAAGGTGCTCTTCGGACAGACCGCCGCGACCGGTCGCTGAGCATCGGCGACGTCGATCTGCCACGATAGCCGCACCCCCTTTCCTTGGAGGCGCGGCCATCGCGGAGGCGCGACCTGCAGGCGCGACGGCGCACGAGCGGCTATGCCGCTCGGCGTCGGCGGATCAGCCTTCGCGGCCTGGCCGGCGGCTGCCGCCGGTGTCGAGATGGAAGCCGGCGTCGATGCGCAGGACCTCTCCGGTGATCGCCTTGCCCGCCGGGTCCAGCAGCATCTCAATCGGACCGGCGATATCCTCTGCCTGCGGCGCCATCGCCATCGGCGTGCGCTTCGCGATATTGTGGTCGAGCTTCGCCTTGCCTTCCTCGCCGAGCGACTTCTCGAACCACCCCGTCCCGACATAGCCCGGCGCAACCGCGTTCACGCGGATCGCCGGCGCGAGAACGCGGGCGAGGCTCTGCGTCATGGTGATCAGCGCGCCCTTCGACGCCGCATAGGCGATCGACGAGCCGACCCCGTGCAGGCCAGCTATCGAGGCGACGTTCACCACCGCGCTCATCGACCCACTTTGCATCGCCGGCGCGCAAGCGCGAACCATCTGGAACGCGGCAATGGTGTTCAGCCTGTAAATGTCCACGAAGTCTTCCGCGTCCAAGCCGTGCAGATCCTCATGCGCGACATGCTTGGTACGGCCGGCATTATTCACGAGGAAGTCGAGTCGCCCGAACGTCTCCATCGCCGTCGCAACGAGCTTCCGGCATTCCGCATCATCGGCGATGTCGGCCTTAACCGCGATCGATCCGTTCGCGACTTCTTCGGCGAGCCCCTCCGCCTCGGTACGACTATGAGCGTAATTGATCACGCTCTGCACGCCGCGGGCGGCAAGCCGCCGAACAACCGCGGCCCCGATCCCGGTCCCGCCGCCGGTTACGATCGCAACACCTCCCCGCATCATCAACCTCCTTAATTTTGAATGTCGCGTATGGCATTCGGAAGAGCCTGCCGCTAGCGACGTCGCATGGAGAGTATCGCAGACCTTCTGGCGCAGCCCTTTGGCACCCTGCCCGACCTCATCCGGCAACATGCCGGCAATCAGCCTTACAAGATCGCCATCACGGATGGCGATGCCGAGCTGACCTACCGCGCGCTGGACGCGCTGATGGATCGTGCGGCCGCGGCGCTTCAGCGCGATGGCACGGCTCAGGGCCAGGCCGTGGCGATGGTGAGCTACCCCAGCGTCGCGCAGGCCGCCGTGTTCCTGGCGGCTGTACGCGCGGGCTCGATCGCGGCGCCGATCCAGCCGTCAGCGACGCCGGAGCAGATTGCCGGCATGATCGGCGACAGTGGCGCCAATCTGGTGTTCCTGGATGCGGCCAACGCCGAAGCGCTCGCCTCTGAGACGCTGAGCGCGCGGATCGTTATGCTGGAAGAACTCGACCGCTGGCTGGCTCCTGAAGGTGCGACGCCGGATGAGGTGACCGTTCACCCGAACGACGGGTTCAACATCATCTATTCGTCCGGAACGACGGGGATCCCGAAGGGCATCGTTCAGAGCCATGCGATGCGGTGGCAGCATCTGTCCCGCAACAGCGCCGCCGGGTTCGACACGGCGGTGACGCTCCTTGCCACCCCGCTTTATTCCAACACGACGCTGGTCAGCTTCCTGCCCACACTCGCCTGGGGTGGAACGGCGGTGCTGATGAAGAAGTTCGACGCGCACCGCTATCTGGAGCTCGCCGAGCAGTATCGCGCCACGCATACCATGCTCGTGCCAGTCCAGTATCAGCGCATCATGGCCCTCTCGAACTTCGACCGCTTCGATCTCTCGTCATTTCGCTTCAAGACGTGCACGTCCGCGCCGTTCAAGGCGGAACTGAAGCGCGATGTGCTGAACCGCTGGCCCGGCAAACTGGTCGAATATTACGGCATGACCGAGGGGGGCGCGTCGTTCATCCTTGCCGCGGATGAGTTTCCTGACAAGCTGCACACGGTCGGGCGTTTGTCGCCCGGGCATGAAGCAATCCTGCTCGACGACGAGGGCAACGAAGTGGCGCCCGGCGAGATGGGCGAGATCGTCGGGCGCTCGCCCGCGATGATGAACGGCTATCACAAGCGCGAGGGCGCCACGCGCGATGCGGAATACCATGACGCCCAAGGCAATCGCTGGATCAGGCATGGCGATGTCGGTCGGTTCGATGAGGATGGCTTTCTGATCCTGATGGATCGCAAGAAGGACATGATCATTTCCGGCGGCTTCAACATCTATCCGTCTGACCTTGAGGCGGTACTCGCACAGCATCCTGCCGTTGCCGACTGCACGGTGGTGGGAGTGCCGAGCGAGGAATGGGGTGAAACGCCGGTGGGCTTCTACGTGCCCCGTGCCGGCGCCAGCGAGAGCGCAGAAGACGTGCGCGCAGCGACCAATGCGAAGCTCGGCAAGACCCAGCGACTTTCCGCGCTGTACGTGACCGATGAACTGCCGCGCAGCGCGATCGGCAAGGTATTGAAGCGGGAATTGCGGGACCGGCTTTCCGCAGGCGAATTCCGGGGGGAAACAGCATGACGAGCCTGAAGACGATTTTGGACAATCTGGTGCCCATGGCGGAAGGCACCGGCTGGCGCGGCGAAATTCCCGATAGCTGGTTGCAGGGACGCACGGCTTATGGCGGCCTTTCCGCCGCCATGGCGCTGCATTGCGCGATGCAGTCCGATGACGATCTTCCCCCGCTGCGCTCGGCACAGGTAAGCTTCATCGGCCCGCTTTCCGGACAGGTCATGGTGACGACGCATCGCCTCCGTCGTGGCAAGAACGCCGCCTTCATCCAGGCAGATATCGAGAGCGAAGCGGGGCTCGGGCTGCGCTGCACCTTTGTCTTCATGCGCGCGATCGACAGCGAAATCGATTACGCGACCACCACGGTGCCCGACTTCGAACAGCCCGGACCGGAAGAGAAGACCTTCAAGGGCAATCCGCATGTCGCCTTCACCCAGAATTTCGAGTTCCTCGACCGGCGGGATGGCGCCGACCTTCAGCCGGCGGAGTGGCTCCGCTGGACCCGCCTGAACGAGCGCGACGGGATCGACCCGATGGTAGAGCTGATTGCGGTGGGCGACTGCCTGCCACCGGCGGCGCTGCGCCTGCTGGGGCGCAATGTGCCGATGAGCTCGATGACGTGGATTCTCAACGTGCTGGGCCCGGCTCCTCGAACCGAAGATGGGTGGTGGCTGCTGCGTTCCAACGCGGATTACGCACGCGCGGGAAGCTCGTCGCAGCAGATGGGGATCTGGAACAGCGCCGGCGAAATGGTGGCGGAACAGATGCAATCAGTCGCCGTGTTCGCCTGATTCGCCGGGGTTCGCAGCCGTCCGCGACGACAAGTTGCGACACTTTCCGCGCGCGGTGGCACAGTCGGGCGACAGATCGGTTTCATAAGGGCCTCATCGACGGACATCTGCTCCGTCCACACGAAGGACTCTGAAGCCATGAAACGCCTCCTCATCGCCGCTGCGCTCAGCGCAACCACCCTCGCCGGCGTGGCCGTCGCGCAGAACCCTGCGCCGTCGGCCGCAATGGCCAAGCGCGGACCGGCGGCGGCCGACACCAATGGTGACGGCATCGTCACCCGCACCGAAGCCTCTGCCGCTGCCGACGCGCTGTTCGCCCGCTTCGACGCCAATCGGGACGGCAAGATCTCGGCAGACGAACGCCGCGGTCGACGCGGGGCCGATGCACCCGACATGACGCAGCAGCAGTTTCGTGAGCGCGCCATGAAGCGCTTCGACCTGGCGGATGCGAACAAGGACGGCCGCATCGATCAGGCGGAGCGCCAGAACATGCGGGGCAAGCGCGGGGATCACCGCCGTGGTGGCATAATGCACCATGGTGGTGGCAAGGGCGGCATGGGCATGATGATGCGCGCGGACGCGAACCGCGACGGCATCCTGACCAAGGCCGAAGCAACCGCTGCTGCCGCTGCAATGTTCGATCGGGCTGACACCAACAAGGATGGTCGGATCGACCAGGCTGAGCAGGAAGCTGCACGCGCCCAGATGAAGAACCGGATGGGCGCACGGCCGAACCCCGCTGCCGTGAAGTAAGGCAGAACAGCCATCCCTCGCACTGGGCGTGCCCCGCCCGGTGCTTTTCGCGGAAGAGTGACATGCTAGACGGCGATCCCATGGTCGATACGCCTCACCTGCTGCTCGTCGATGACGAGCGTTCAATCCGCGAGCCGCTCGCGCAATATCTCACCAAGCAAGGCTTTCGCGTTACGCAGGTCGGCGACGCGGAGGCCGCGCGCACGCGGCTGGGCGCTTATGCGATCGACCTCGTGGTGCTCGACATCATGATGCCGGGGGAGGACGGCCTGAGCCTCTGCCGCTACATCCGGGCGACCAGCGACACGCCCGTCATCCTTCTGACGGCCCGGACGGAGGAAACCGACCGGATCGTCGGGCTCGAAATGGGCGCCGACGATTACATGGTGAAGCCCTTCTCACCGCGGGAGTTAGCCGCCCGGATCAAGGTGGTGCTGCGCCGCCTGCAAGCCGGTGGCACGCGCCAGCACGCGCCCGACGCCGAAGCCTATGCCTTCGCCGGCTGGATCCTGAAAACGGGCGAGCGCACGCTAGTGGATCAGGAGGGCGTCGCCGTTCCGCTCTCCACCGGCGAGTTCAACCTCCTTCATGCGCTCGTCACCCGCCCGCGCCAGGTGCTCACGCGCGACCAGTTGCTGGATCTGACGCAGGGGCGAGAAGCGGCGGCGTTCGATCGCGCCATCGACAATCAGGTAAGCCGCCTGCGCAAGAAGATCGAAACCGACGTCAAGAACCCGCAGCTGATCAAGACGGTATGGGGCGGCGGCTACACGCTTGCGACAGAGGTGACGCGCTTGTGAAGCTGCCGTATCCTCGCAACCTTTCCGGCCAGCTTGCCCTTCTACTCGCTCTGGCGCTTTTCGCCGCGCAGGCGATCAATCTTGCGCTGGTCCTGCGCGAGCGGGCCAACTTTCGGCTGGCGCAGGCGACCCGCCCCGCCGCCGTTCGGATTGCCGATGCGCTCGATCATGCCATGGACCGACGAACGGCGCAGGAGCGCAGCCGGGTCCGGCGGCGCGATACCAATCCCATCCCGAGCGATCTGGAACGCATGCCGATGATCGCGGCCGAGCTTCGTACGCAGTTGGCCGAACTGGGGATCTCCGCCGGCCGGATCGATACCGGCATTCGTCTGCGCATTCATGAACCCAAACACCGTGGAGACCGGCTGATCGGGCGGCATAATGATACGCTGCTGATCGCCGTTCAGCTCGCCGACGGATCCTGGATCACCACCAACGCGCCATGGCCGCGGCGAGACAATCGAATCCTATGGGCATTGCTGTCCCAGACGCTGATCATTTACATCCTGATTTTGCTGCCCGTTCTGTGGATTACCCGCCGGATTTCCCGTCCGCTGCGAGGACTGGCCGGTGCAGCGCGCTCCTTTGCGCCCCGCAAGGAATTGCCACCCCTCCCTGTTGAGGGGCCGAGCGACGTGCGCGACGTGATTGTCGCGTTCAACGGCCTCGCGCAGCGCGTCACGGCTATGCTGGACGAAAAGGATCGCATGCTCGGCGCGATCGGCCATGATCTTCGCACGCCGTTGGCCGCGCTGAGGGTGCGCATCGAGTCCGTCGAGGACGAGCAGGACCGCGCGCGCATGGCAGACACGATCGCGGAAATGAGCCGCACGCTCGACGACATCCTCTCCCTTGCGCGCCTGGGCCGCCCGAGCGAACCCGTCACAGAAGTCGATCTTAACGCGCTGGTGGATGCCGTGGTGGACGATTTCCACGACCTTGGCGCGGAGGTTCTCTTCGAAGCGGATGCGCGACTGCGGATGCACCTGCGGCCGACGCTGTTCCGGCGCGCCGTGCGAAACCTGATCGAGAATGCGATCAAATATGCCGGCTCGGCCGAGGTAACGATCCTGCGCGAGCCAACGACCATCCGCGTTTGCGTCGCCGATCGTGGTCCAGGAATACCGGAAGACGGGTTGGTGAAGGTTTTCGATCCCTTCACGCGCCTTGAGACTTCCCGAAATCGGGAAACTGGCGGTATCGGCCTTGGGCTGGCACTGGCGCAGGCGATCGTTCAGGATGCGGGCGGTACGATCACCCTGGCCAATCGCCCCGGAGGCGGATTGGTGGCAACCATCGCCCTTCCCACAGGCGCGACCGCGCAGGGCTGATCGGTACCAGCGGGAACGTACACATGATCCGCGTGCGGGCTTGCCTCCTGATCGATGTGCGGCAAAGAGCACCCGCGAGGGAGCCACGCACATGTCCATCCAATCCGACCGCTGGATTCGCGAGCAGGCGCTTGCGCACGGCATGATCGAACCGTTCGTGGAGGCCCAGCGGCGCGACGGCTGCATCAGCTATGGTCTCAGCTCCTACGGCTATGACGCTAGAGTCGCTGATGAATTCAAGATCTTTACCAACGTCGATTCTGCGACGGTCGATCCCAAGGACTTCGCTGCCAACAGCTTTGTCGATCGCAAGACCGACGTGTGCATCATCCCACCCAATAGCTTCGCACTCGCCCGCACGGTGGAATATTTCCGCGTTCCGCGTGACGTGCTGGTGATATGCCTTGGCAAGTCCACGTACGCGCGTTGCGGCATCATCGTGAACGTCACGCCGCTGGAACCGGGCTGGGAGGGGCATGTCACGCTGGAATTCTCCAACACCACCCCGCTCCCCGCGAAGATCTACGCCAATGAGGGCGCGTGCCAGTTCCTGTTCCTGCAAGGCAATGAGCCGTGCGAGACTAGCTATGCCGACCGGGCCGGCAAATATATGGGGCAGCTTGGCGTGACATTGCCGCGCCTGTGAACGTTCGGACAACCTTACACTGACATTCGCACAACCTTACACTGACATCCGGCTGATTTCGGGGCTTTTCACGACGCACGAGGACATAAAGGTCGAGCCTCCTTCGCTCATGCACCCTCGACTGGCGGTAAGGCAGAGGCGGCAATCCTTACACCTGACCCCGATCCACAACGACCGGTTAGGAGCACAGATCGCTGTTCACCGTCTTCGTTCCCTCTGGTATAAGCATTCTACGGGGTCTCCCCCTCGCATACGCGCTGTAGAAACTGCGGCGTAAGAGTCAAAGTCTGCACCTATCGTGCCCGCCGAATGCCCTTGGGTGCACCGGCGTGATTGGAAGGGGACCCCGTGCCACGCCCTGCCCGCGCCTTCGGTCCCCCGATCCGCGTCAAGCTGCCTGTCGAGGTCGCGAGCGAGGGAGCGATCCTCGCACATCTCGCCGTCAGCCCGGCCGAAGCGAAGAAGATCCGCTACTATCGGGCGAGGATGTACCGGACCTTCTCCATCCAGAAGAAGTCCGGGAAGGCGCGCATCATCACCGCGCCCGACCGGCGGCTGAAGATGCTCCAGCGCAGGATCTGCGACCTGCTCACGCCGGTGTATCGGCGTCGCAACCCCGTTCACGGCTTCGTCGCCGATCGATCGGTCAGAACGAACGCCGAGGCGCACCTCGGAAGCAAATACGTTGTTAACATCGACCTCAAGGACTTCTTCCCGTCCATCTCGGAACGCCGCGTCACCGGCGTGCTGATGTCTTTAGGCATCGGCCGAGACGTGGCCGAGATCCTCTCGTCCATCTGCTGCGTGAACGGCTGTCTGCCACAGGGCGCGCCGAGCAGCCCGCTCCTGTCCAACATGATTTGCTTCAGGCTGGACAAGGAGCTGATGGCGTTCGCGAAGAGGACGCGTTGCATATACACCCGCTACGCCGACGACATCACCTTCTCGAGCTATCAGCCGCTCGCAGGGCTGTTCGAAGCGGTTCCCCCTTCACCCGGCCGCTTCGCTCCGGACCTTCTGTCCGCCGAGGTCGCCGCGATCTTCGCTGCGAACGGCTTCGTCATCAATCCCGAGAAGGCCCACTACGCAGATCGACACTCGCGCAGGACCGTGACGGGCCTTCGCGTGAACGAGGCGATCAACGTCGATCGTCGCTTCGTCCGCAACCTGCGTGCCGCCCTCTTCTCCGTGGAGAAGCTCGGGGCGGCGGCGGCGCAGGCCAAGTTCCATGCCACGCACGGCGGAAGGGTCGCGCTCGGCAACCACCTGCAGGGCAAGCTGTCATGGCTAGGATACGTCAAGGGCCAGTCCGATCCCGTCTTCCGCAGCATGGCGTCGCGCTTCAACAGATCCTTCCCCGACCGGGCGCTGACGATCCAGCCGACCAGGGACGAGATCCGTGATCGCGCGGTCTGGCTGGTGGAGCACTGGGAGAACGGAGGTGACCAGGGCACCGCCTTCTTCCTCAGAGGCGTGGGCCTCGTCACGGCAAGCCACTGCGTGTCGCCCTCCGGTGCCGTGGAGGTCTACCATCCGTCGAAACCGTCGAACAAGTTCACGGCGAACGTGAAGCACCGCTGCGAGCACCGAGATCTCGCCGTCCTCGATCATGCGATCGCCGCCACGGAGTTCTTCGAACTGGAGGCAGCCGCGACGGCGGTGGTCACCGGCGACGCCACCGTCGCGGTCGGATATCCGGGCTTCGGACCGGGCGACAAGCTGAACGTGAGGACGGGGAACGTGACCTCCCTCCCGATCAAGAGCGGTGTGCAGATGGTGGAGGTCCAGCAGATGCTAACCCAGGGCATGTCCGGTGGCCCGCTCACGGATCCGGACGACGGGGTCATCGGCATCATACACAAGGGCGGGCCGGAGCACGGAAGGCAGTTGTCCGTAGCCATCGAGGTGCTCAGGGACTGGCTGGCCTGAGCCACAGCAAGGCACCCGTCCAGACACTCCTTCAAAATCGTGCCTTCGCCTCATCTCTTCACCTGGTCCGGCTCTGCATCCCGCGGTCGACGGCTCAGACGATCGTGACGAGGAAGGAACCGCTCCTGGCGACGAGCAGTCCGTCCTTCACGATGAGGCACTCGATGCTGTGCGTGCCGGGATATTCGGCCCCCTCATACCTCGAGAGCACCCCCGGCGTGACGTCACCGGCATCGAAGCCGCCGCGGAGATCCCGCGCCACCCTCGCGGCCTCGCCCGTGTTCACGATCTGCCAGAAGACCTCGAACGGTCGCTTGACCTCCGTCCGAGCATCGAAGCGCAGCTCGGAGCCACGGGCGATCGGCTCGCCGCTCGAGAAGACGTGAGGCCTGAAGCCGTCGCGCATCGCGGTGGCCGTGACGATGTCCACGCTTCCTTCACGGTAGATCGGCCAGGTGGGCGAGCGTGAAGCCGCCGGTCTGCCGCCCAACCCCTACCAGGTCGTCATCGTCGAGCTGGACCGGCGCATGACGCTCAAGGCCTTCTACCAGGAGGTCCTGAAGGAGCTGGACGACGAGTTCTGGAACGAGAAGGTCAGCGCCAAGGTGCTCGAGAACCGCATCGCCGACTTCGTCCGTCGGCTCGGCGTCGAACTCCTTATCGCGGACGAGGTGCAGCACCTCAGGAGCAAGGCGAAGGAGGCGGGCGAGGTCACCGACCGCCTCAAGGTCTTCCTCGACAAGGGCGTCGTTCCGCTCGTCCTGGTCGGCGACGAGGACTCGGTCGAGTTCTTCCGGATCAACGGCAAGCTCGCGGCCCGCCTCGGTCGACCGCTCGAACTCACCCCGCTCGATCCGCAGCGGACCAAGGGTGACGCGAGGCTGTTCAAGCTCTTCTGCGGAGCGGTGGACGATCTGCTCGTCACGAGCGGGGTGTTCGGCATGAGGTCCGGCCTCACGGACCACGCGATGCTCGACAGGCTGCTGAAGGTCTCGAGCGGGCACGTCGGCCGCGTCGCGCGTGTCGTGGGCATCGCGGCATCCGACGCCGTCTGGAGGGGCGCGGACCGGGTCGAGCCCTACGACCTCAGCAAGGTCACGCGGGAGTATGCGATCGGTGCCGGCTGGCTCACCGATGATCCCTTCTCGGCCAAACCCGCATGAGCGAGCATGACCGGCAGCTCCGCCGCCTCCGCTTCGATCTCGACGTTCTATCCGACGAGAGCGTGCCGGGCGCGATCGCGCGCGGCGTCGCCGAAAATCATCTCGTCAAGCTCAACGTCGTATTGAAGGAGATCGGGATCGGCAGATACGCCGGCGCCAGCCAGCTCGCCGACACAGCCACGCTCGATCGCCTCGCGACGGTGCTCCGCTGCGACCCCGAACGACTTCGGGCCCAGGCGGGGCGGCGCCTCGTCGAACCCGGCGACCGACGTCTTCAGCACTTCCTCGACTTCGACGGACTCGTCGTGCCGAGAGGCCATCTCGAGCTGGCCCGTCGGCGCATCTCACCCCTTTCCCTCGCCCGCTCTCCCCACCACCGCCAGTCGTGGCTCATGTCGGTACTGCCGTTCTGCCCCGAATCCCTTGAATGCCTCATCGACTCCTGCAGCCACTGCGGCAAAACGCTCGGTTGGGTGCAGTCCGTCGGCATCGGGCGATGCGAGAACTGTCTGCGCCCAATCGAGCCGAACCCGATTCCGCCGCTCTCCGATGACCTCGCCGAGGACTACCGCATCTTCGCAGGACTGCTGTCGTTGATTCCCGAAGAGCGCGACGCCGCAAGGAGCATCATGCCCGACCGGCTGAAGGACCTCTCGCCGGGAGCGCTCGCCCGCCTCGCCATGCGCTGCGGGCTGGACTGCGACGATGGCGAGGAGAAGCGCGCCTGGCAGACGCGCGCCGGTCGCATGCGCCCCGAACGACTGGCGCTGACCGCGGTGCGCGGCGTGGCCCTTCTTCGCAGCTGGCCCAACGGCATCCTCAATTGGGCCACCCAGCGGGTCGCAGCTGCGAGCGATGAGAAGGGGTGTAGGGCCGACATGGCCCGCCGTATACGCCGTATTGCATGGGGCGACTCCAGGTTCGACGACCAGCGCGATCTCGTTCAGGAGGCGTTCCCCGGCTTCGCACCACCTCGGGTCGGTTTGGCCGGTGGCGGCCGGGTCTATACCGGGCGACAGGCAAACCGCGTTCTTCCCGGCTTCCGTACGCAAGCAGAGACGATCCGCCGTTTAAGGATCGTGCCGACCCGAGCGGTCGCCTCACATGGCATTATGCTCGAGCACGCGTACTCCGCGGTTCCGATCGATGCCGCGGCGGCGAGATGGGCCGACTCCGTTCCGATCAGCACCATCGCCAGCCGCCTGCGCCTGCCGCTCTACGCAGTCGAGCAGTTGATCGAGACCGACCTCCTCGCGCGACACGATGACGAAATCCTCGCCATCATCTTACGTCGCCCTCAGGCGGTCGCCTCCACCTTCGAAGCCTTCGTCCGGCGCCTCACCGAGCGAGCTTCGCGAAAGCGGATGCCTTCCACGGCCCTGCCGATCGGGCAGGAGAGCCGTCGGATCGGAGGGCGACCGAAGCCCTGGTCTGAGATCTACGCGGCCCTGCTCGATGATCGCATCCCCTTCTGGCTCGACGGAGACGTCGATACGGACCGCCTCCTCGTCGCGCGGGGAAGCCTCGACCGTTTCATCGTCGCGTCAGAGCCGAAGGTGTTCGGCTCAAATACGCCGTTCGCCACTCAGATGTCGACGGGAGATGCTGCCGAACTGCTGAACGTTCGGCCGGCCGTAGTCGCAGAGCTGAGCTCGGCCGGGGTCATCACCCGCACCAAGGGTCTGCGAGCAATGATGACCCCACGCATCGGCGTCGAGCGGCTCGCCGCAAAGCTCGTCTCCGCCGCCGAACTGGCTCGACGTGCCCGCACTTCGGCGGAGCAAGTGAACGATCGGCTGCGGGCGGCCGGCTTCGTCGACTTCCACGGGTTCTGGCGCAGGCGCGAGGTGCTCGACCTCCTGCCGCTCCGATGAAAACGCACACGCCGATGGGCAGCACCAGGTCCCCGCCCCTCTCCAACTCGCCGCCACCCCGATCCCGTCAACAGGAACCAATCTTATGAGGTACGAAACGATCAAGCCGGAACTGTCGAACCGCATCACCACGGCGGTGCGCACCGGCCAGGAGGCTGCTGGGCATTCCAGGCCATGGTTCAAGGACGGCTCGTTGGCGCTTTATCGGCACGAGACGGGAGGGATGATCCTGGAGGCACGCGTGCCGGTCGGGCCGCGCTTCCGCCTCCGGGTGCGAAGCGGCATCATCGACGAGACGTCTCCCGACGAGCGGGTATCGCACGCCTTCGTGGAGGATCTCGTCGCGGTCCTTCCGACGATCCGGCGCGTCGCCCGCACGATCGGCGCGACCGCGGCCGGGATCCTCGACCTGGTCCGAGCCGCCATCGATCCCGCTTACTATGAAGTCGAGCATGTCGCGGAGGATGCATCGTTCATCAGGAGCCTGACGCCGGCGGAGCTCATTGCCCGCATGCGCTTTCGTGTCTCCTTCAACACGCTCTCTGCGACCTTTACGAACGAGAAGCAGACTTTCGAGGTGGCCGATGCGGACGAGGTCCGATGCGAAATGGGGCGACGCCTCGCACACCAGGATGAGCGTTCCCGGGCCTACAGGCGGGCGCTTGCAGTCGGGGACACGTTCCTGATCGACGAGGTCGCCATCGGACTGATAGAGGCGAACGGCGCCGACGTGATCGCGACGCTGCGCCGGATGTCCGAGGTACCCTGGCTCAAGCTCGGCGATCCTCGACTGGGGCCACGCCGGTTGCTGGCGCTCGTCGGTCGGAACGGGCGAGTGCAAGCACACCAGCGCCTCTTCGAAGACGAGGATCACGGGTACTGGTACGAAGATCGCCTCTATGTGAAACGCCGTCGCGAACACGCGCGAACCGCTGTCGCTGGCGCCCCCGTCGCCCCGCTCGTCGAACACAGCGTATTCGCCGAGCGACGAATAGTCTCGGTGAAAAAGGAGGAGCGCGGGCTCTGGTGCATCAAGGTCGACGCGGCCACGCTGCGGTTCGACGCAGCGGATGGTAGCCTGCGCCAGAGCCGAGAGTGATCAGCTGCCGCGAGCGCGCATCGTCGTTGGAGTAGAACGAAGCTCTTCAAACAAGGGCATGGAATGAAGCACTTTGTCCCGTCGAAGCATGGAGCAGAAAGATTGCCGCCTAGTCTACCCGAAGTGTTCCTGCGCGCTGACGCCCCGAAGCGGATGAATCAGGATCGTGAGGACGGTCAGAACGCCTTTCTTATTCTTACCGACGAAGCTCGGATCGGACTGATCACCGACCTGATCATGCATCTGGAGGACATGAAGCCACTCAATACCGCAGCCACCGGCTCCGCCTTCCGACTGGCATGGGAGCTCGAACCATATCTTGGCGGCAAGCGGTTGGGCACGTACTTCAGTGCCGCAGAAATCATCTCAGCCGGGCGGTTCGAGTCGGGGGTGAGCGAAATCGTCGGGCGCTTGGCGAACGAGATGATGACGGCCGACGAACGACGGCGACTGTCGGAAACGAAAGCGCCACTCATCGTCTATCGCGGCGGCGTGGGCGATCCGGCGTCGATCTCTCAAGGCATGAGCTGGACCACGGACATCAGCTGCGCTGACTTTTACGCTCGAAAATGGCTCGTCCGTTGGGGGGCCGCGGGCGAGCCGCGCATACTCTCATCTCAGATCGAACCGGAGGTTGTCGCCGCGATGTTCGATGGTCGGGACGAGAGCGAAATCCTGATTCCTAATGGGCTACCGGTTGAGCGCGTGGTCGAAGTGCCGACCCTCTCTGACGTCAAGCCCCGCTCTTCTGGTAGCTGTTAGGAGGCAGCTGGAGGAATGTCATAATAAGGTTGTGCCAACGGTGAAATCAGAAAAACGTCGTTAGGCGTTAGGCGGTTAGGCGGTTAGGCGAAAGTCTTCCTACCTGACATGAACATGTCCCACGTGCATCTTGGATGCTCGTTGCCCGCCGTGCGCCGTCCGGGAGTTTGATTTCCGGCCGGCGCATCCCCGATCAGTCGGCGAGTTCGTCGACCTTGATCGGGAAGGTGATGGAGCAGAAAGCGCAATCCACGCCGATCACGCCATCGGCGTCGGCCATCGCCATCCGTTCGTCAGCCGGGAATTTCGCGAGCACCGAGCGGATGTAGTCAGCGTCGCAGCGGCATCCGCGTGACAGGCCAGTGCTGGCCATCACGCGCACCTCATCCTCCTCGTTGAAAAGCCGCCATAGCAGCGTTTCCAGCGGGAGAGTGGCGTCCGCTAGCTCCTCCGCACCGACCGTTGCCCCAAGCGCAGCGACATGCTCCCATTCGGGATGGTCCATTTTGGCGTGAAGCCGCTCGCGGCCTTCCTCACCCTCCGGCAGATGCTGGAGCAGCAAGCCGCCAGCAACGCAGCGACCATCCTGGTGAGTGAAGCCAACGCGCACTTGCGTCGGGATCTGCTCCGACTGGGCGAAATAGCTCTGCACGGCGTCCGCCAAGCGGTCGCCGTCCAACGGCACAATCCCCTGATAACGCTCGCCCGTCGCTGCCAGATCGAAGGTGATGGCAAGATAGCCCTGGCCGAACAGCGCGAACAGCGTGGGATCCACCGGCGCTTCGGCGAGGCGATCCTCGTTGAACTGAACATAGCCGCGGATCTCGCCGCCCCGATAGTCACACACCAGCAGCCGGACGACCCCGTGCTCGCTTTGCGTCTGCAGGGTCAGTTGACCGTTCACGTCCTTCAGGGTCGCGCCGACCAGCGCCGTCAGCGTCAACGCTTCGGCGAGCAGCGCCTCGATCGCGGGCGGATAGGCGTGGACGGAAAGGATCGTATCGAGCACCGGGCCGAGCCGGACCATCCGGCCCCGCGCGTTCCGGGCCGGGATGGCGAAGCCGATCGCACGGTCCAAGTCATTCGAAATCGTATCTGCCATATCCACCATTCGCGCTGAGCTGGTAAAGCCCCGTCCGCTTCCTTCAGGTGAAGACGTGCAGCGCTTCGATCAGCTCAGCACAAACGGGGCCCCGAGAGCTTCAGATGGGAAGCCGTGCCACCATGATCAACCGATCTGCCCAAAGCACCAGCGAAGGATGGATTTCTGCGCGTGAAGGCGGTTTTCCGCCTCGGCCCAGATCAGCGACTGCGAACCATCGATCACATCGACGGTGACCTCCTCGCCGCGGTGGGCGGGAAGGCAGTGCAGGAACTTCGCATCCGGCTTTGCCGTGGCCATGAGTGCCGCATCGACCTGGAACGGCATCATTGCGGCGAGCTTAGTGTCGGCATGGGCCTGGCCCATGGATATCCACGTATCGGTGACGACGATGTCCGCGCCCTCGACCGCCTCACGCGCGTTGCCGACGACGGTGGCGCGCCCGTTGCCGAGCGCGAGATCAGCCTCGGTCGGCTGAAATCCCTGCGGGCAGGCGGCAACCACGTCGAACTGCATCAGCCCGGCTGCCTCGACAATCGAGGCGAGCACGTTGTTACCATCGCCCAGCCATGCAACCTTGAGCCCGGGCAGCGACTTGCCCTGTTCGATCACGGTCAGCAGATCGGCGACGATCTGGCACGGGTGCGACGCGTCGGTGAGGCCGTTGATCACCGGAACGCTCGCATAATGCGCCATTTCCTCGACCTTTGCATGATCGTCGGTGCGGATCATGATGGCGTCGACATAGCCCGACAGGACCCGCGCGGTGTCGGCGATCGTCTCGCCGCGGCCGAGCTGCATCTGGCCCGCCTCCATCACGATCGACTGCCCGCCGAGCTGCCGGACGGCCATGTCGAAGGAGACGCGGGTGCGGGTCGAATTTTTCTCGAAAATCATCGCCAACACGTGCCCGGCAAGCGGTGCATCGGCGTCCACACGGCCCTTGGTCCAGCCAGCGCGCGCCTTTTTGCGATCAAGCGCGTCGGCGAGGATGGCGGCGATACCATCGGGTCCGGCATTCGACAGGTTCAGAAAGTGGCGGGTCACTTAGCTCTCCAATGGCCTGATGAGCATCATGGGGACGCATGGTTCGGCGAAAATCGGCCTTGCTCCGGGGCCGGGTCGGATCAAATCGGCCAGATCGCGACAATCAGCCCGGCCGGCAGCGCAGTCGCACCGTCAGGGACGATGCGGCCGCCGCTGCCGGCGCGAGCCAGAAGGTCAATCGTCGCTGGCCGGCACATAGACGCGCGCCGCTTCGCTCAGCTTCTCGACGCATTCGGCGATGTGGCTTTCTTCGATGACGAGCGGCGGCAGCACGCGAACGACATTCTCGCCCGCCGACACCAGCAACAGCCCGTGATGGTCGCGTGCGAACTCCACGAAGCGGCGGCTGTCGCTCTTGAGCTTCAGGCCGAGCATCAGCCCGTGGCCGCGCACACTGTCGAACAGGTGATCGTGGTTGGGGATCATCTGTTCCAAGCTGGAGCGCAGGCGCTCACCCATCTGGGTCACGCGGTCGAGAAAGCCATCGTCGAGAAGCACGTCGAGCACCGCCTCACCGGCGGCCATCGCCAGCGGATTGCCACCATAGGTGGAGCCGTGTGTGCCGATCACCATGCCCTTGGCCGCTTCCTCGGTCGCGAGGCACGCACCGAGCGGGAAACCGCCGCCAATACCCTTGGCCACCGCCATGATGTCCGGCGTGATACCGTACAGCTCATGCGCGAATAGCTTGCCGGTACGGCCATAGCCCGCCTGCACTTCATCCAGCACCAGCAGCAGGCCATGATCGTCGCAGGCCTTGCGCAGGCCCTGAAGGAACTCCGGCGTCGCCGCGCGGATGCCGCCTTCGCCCTGGATCGGCTCAACCAGGAAGCCGGCGGTATTTTCGTCGATCAGCGCAAGCGCGCCTTCCAGATCGTTGAACTCGGCATATTTGAAGCCGGGCAACAGCGGCTCGAACCCATCACGCATCTTGGCCTGATTGGTGGCCGAGATGGTGCCGATCGTGCGACCGTGGAACGCCATCGAGAAAGTGATGAGGTCGTGCCGCTGGGGGTTGCCGTTCGCGAAATGGTAGCGGCGCGCCGTCTTGATCGCGCATTCCACCGCCTCAGCGCCGGAGTTCGTGAAGAACACCGTGTCGGCGAAGGTGTTGTCCACCAGCCGCTGCGCAAATTGTTCACCCTGCGGGCTGCCGTACAAATTGCTCACATGCATCAGCGTGGCGGCCTGATCGGCGATCGCCTTCACCAGCTTCGGATGACCATGGCCAAGCGCGTTCACCGCGATACCGCTTGCGAAGTCCAGGAAACGGCGGCCATCCTCGCTGATGAGATGGCACCCCTCGCCTCGCACTGGCCGCACCCCGCAGCGGGGATAAACGGGCATCAGGGCGGTGATCGACACGGGGCGTCTCCTTGAAAGAGCAAAGGCGGCCCGGAAGGAGCCGCCCTGTCCCCTTGATAAAGATGCGGTGCCGGGGGCGTCAACGCTTGTGAAGCAACGCCGCCGTATCAACGACCTGAACATCGTGCAGCATGCGCAGATAGGCGTCGAAATAGGGCTTGTGCGAGGAGCCAACGATCGTGAGCAGCCGCGCGCCGGGCTGACGCTGCAGCACTGCGCGGATATTGGCCACCATGCGCAGGTTCCGCGTTTCCCACCAGCCGACATAGCGGCGGCCAAAGCGCCCGGCTGAGGGCTCCTTCAGCGCTGCACCCCAATCGCTGTCAAAGGCGATCTGCGCCGTGCTCGGATCATTGTGATAGCGATAGAGCGCCAGCAGACCATCAGTGGTGCCGAGCTTCGCCTCCAGGGCCGCAGCGCTGGCCTTGCGCTGCTCGGTCGCCGCATTCTGCCAAGCGCCGTTCACCGCCGGTCCAAATGCTGGATCGTCACTCGCATCATCGTCGGCGCTATGGTCATCGGTGGGATAGACGCGCTCCAGCCCGAGCCGCGCGGCGAGCGTGGCGGCAATCAGCACATTCTCGTTCTGGCGCGCGCCCGCTTTCTCCAGACGCGTCACCATCGCTGCGTCGAGCCCGTCGCCTGTGCGGCGCTCCGCCGGCGTGAGTCGCAGCCATTGCACATAAGCCGAGGCAGGATCGCCGCTCGCCAGGAACAGCGCCGCCAGCCGCCGCCGCTGCGCCGCATCGGGATGCGCGGGCCAGCCCTTCAACATGGTTTCCACGGCGATCGTCGCACCTGCCATATCCAGACCGAGCGCCTTCTGCTCCGCCGCGACGTCAGGGCAATAATCCTCGGCGGCATTGGCGTGCAGCGCCGCATAGCGACGCAGATGGTCGCATTGCGGGCCGGACAGCGCCTCGATGGTGATGATCTGCGGCTGCCACGCGGCGAGCCGGTCCAGTAGAGGTGCGAGCTGTTCCGGGCGAAAAGTATCCGGCAGGCCCGACAAATGCGGCGTGCCGAGCACCAGCACTTGCGACGATGGACCGGCGAAGGTGCGATGCGCGCGCGGATCCCAGCCCTGCGCCAACGCAGATGCCCCCGCCGTTCCGCCGAACGCTGCTGCGCCGACCAGCCCCGCCAGCCCGGCCGCCAACCATGCCAAATGCCGCATGACACCCCTTCCTTGCCCTTGCCCACTCGGCTATCAGAAGTGTGTTAGCTCATCAACACACATGGAAGGAGCATCCGCATGGCCGGTCCCTGGTCCCATCACGCCCGCACGGGCCTGTCCGATGATATCGATTTCGAGATCAAGGGACAGGAACTGCAGTTCGTCGAGATCGAGCTTGATCCCGGCGAAAGCGCAGTGGCGGAGGCGGGCGCCTTTGTGTGGAAGGATGCGTCGATCGACATGACGACGGTCTTCGGCGACGGCTCCGGCGACAGCGATGGCGGCTTCATGGGCAAGCTGCTGGGTGCGGGCAAACGGCTGGTGACGGGAGAAAGCCTGTTCACTACAGTCTTCACGCATCGCGGCAGCGGCAAGGCGCGCGTCGCCTTTGCCAGCCCGACGCCTGGCACGATCCTGCCGATCCGCCTTGCCGATGTGGGCGGCACGCTCATCTGCCAGAAGGACAGCTTCCTCGCCGCGGCCAAGGGCGTGTCGATCGGGGTCGCGTTTCAGCGGCGAATGATGACGGGGCTGTTCGGCGGCGAAGGCTTCATCATGCAGAAGCTGGAGGGCGATGGTTGGGTCTTCGTGCAGATGGGCGGCACGTTGGTGGAGCGCGAGCTTCGGCCAGGCGAGCAGCTCCATGTCGACACCGGCTGCCTGGCCGCATTCACGCCCTCCGTCGACTTCGAGCTGGAGATGGTGCGCGGGGTGAAGAGCATGATCTTCGGCGGCGAAGGCGTGTTCTTCGCGCGTCTGACCGGACCGGGCAAGGTATGGGTGCAGTCGCTGCCGTTCGCGCGCCTGGCCGGGCGGATGATGGCGGCGGCGCGCGGTGCCGGCGGCAACCGCGGCGAGGGCTCGGTGCTCGGCGGGCTGGGCGATCTGATCGGGGGGAATGACTGAGGCTGGAACGGTGATGGGCTGAAGCCGATTGCGATCCAGGGGCGAATTAGCGGCGGGAGGTTTATGGATCCGGCGCCGCCTCCGGCGAGTTGTCGAATGGCAAGAGAAAGGGCTACGATGAAGTCGCTTTTCTACCTGTTATCGCTTGGCGCCATGACAGCAGCTCCCGCTCTTGCGCAGGACATACCGCGAGACTTGCGCGACATGGTCGGCGCGCGCGCCGGGCAGGCGGAGAGCGAATTGGTGCGGCGCGGCTATCGCAACGTTCGCGGCGAGAAGGGCGACGATCGCAGCTACACCTATTGGTGGAATGACGACCGCCGCGAGTGCGTTACCATCGCGACCATGGACGGGCGCTACTCATCGATCACAGCGACAACACCGCCGGATTGCCGGCAGTCCGGCTCCAACTCCTCCCGCGGGCGGCGAGACTATTCAGATCAGGACGGCGCTGCCCGCGACCGTCGACCCGACCGGCCAAATTACGGATCGCTCGATAGCACCCGCTTGCAGCGCGAATGCCGGATGGAAGCGTCGGAGTCCTTTGATCGACGGCCGGGTGAGCTGTTCGTGAACGCGCCGATCCGCCAGCCCAACGGCTATATCGTGCAGGGCTGGTACGAGCAGACCCGCGACAAACGGAGCCGCTTCTTCAACTGTCGCTTCGATCAGGATGGCGCGTTCATCAACCTGTATTGATCAGCCCGAAGCCGCATCGATCACCGCGGCAGTCATGCGGGACAGGCAGATGAGCTTGCCCGCATCATCCTCAATTCGGATGGTCCAGACCTGCGTCGTGCGGCCGAGCTGTTCGGCCTTGGCAGTGGCGTAAACATAGCCGTCGCGCGCGGCGCGGACGTGATTGGCGTTGATGTCGAGCCCGACCGTCACCTTGCCCTCCGGCACCGCCATCGCCCCGGCGACCGAGGCGACCGTTTCGGCGAGCACCACCGACGCGCCGCCGTGAAGGCGGCCGAACGGCTGATGCACCTTTTTGCCGACCGGCATCCGTGCCCGGATCCAATCGTCGCCGTATTCGGTGAATTGGATGTCGAGCAGGCCCGGCAGCACACCATCACCCAGCGCGGTGAGCTGTGCGAGGTCGATCGGCCGCGTCCAGACCGCCATCAATACGCCCTTCCGATCAGGACGCGCTCGACCGCCGGCGCGCCGGTAAAGATGCAGGGTGCGCCTGGATGGCCGGTCTGCCCCATTGGTGCGTTGCGGATCGTGAGCTTCAGCGCCTTCAGCCGCTCGACTACCTTGTCGAGATCCGCGCCGGTGGGGCGCGACCAGGCGATATCGGCCCAGCCAGGACGGGCGGCGCTGTCAGCGAACATCGCTTCGACGCCGGCCCAGTCATCGACCGGGCTGATGCTGGCCTTCAGCCGCTCGTCGGCCTGCGCAAAAAGCTGCGCCTGGATGTCGGCGAGCGTGTCCGCGACCTCGCCGACGAACGCGTCACGCGCGACGATCGCACTGTCGAGCTTGCCGTCCTCGCGGTACAGCCGGTCGCGGCGCACCACCGATACGTTGCCGCCCGCCATGTCGCGCGGGCCGACCTCGACGATCACGGGGGCGCCCTTCTTCACCCAGCCCCAGCGCTTGGTCGCGGCCTTGGCGGGCTTCAGGTCGAGCAGGGCGCGCACCGGCTCGCCGAGCGCGGACTGCTTGGCGAGATCGGCCTGCAGCGCCTTGCAATAGTCGATCAGCTCCGCATCCTCGGGCTTGTCGCGCAGCATCGGCACGATCACCACCTGCCACGGCGCGATCTTCGGCGGCACGCGCATCCCGTCATCGTCGCCATGCACCATGATCACGCCGCCAATCATGCGCGTCGACATGCCCCAGCTGATCGTGTTGGCGAGTTCGAGCTCGCCATTGGCATTCTGGAAGCGGATGTTCTGCGCGGCGGCGAAATTGGTGCCCAGGAAATGCGAGGTGCCGGCCTGCAGCGCCTTGCCGTCCTGCATCATCGCCTCGATGCTGTAGGTCGCGACCGCGCCGGGGAAGCGCTCGTTCTCGGGCTTCTCGCCGGCGACCACCGGAAGCGCGGCGCATTCCTGCGCGAAGGTGCGATAGACCTCCAGCCCGACCATCGTCTGCTCGCGGGCCTCCTCGGCCGAGGCATAGGCGGAATGCGCCTCCTGCCACAGGAACTCCGAGGTGCGCAGGAACATGCGCGTGCGCATCTCCCAGCGCACCACGTTGGCCCATTGGTTGATCTGCACGGGCAGGTTGCGCCACGACTGCACCCAGCGCGAGAACGCGGTGCCGATCACCGTCTCTGACGTAGGCCGCACGACCAGCGGCTCCTCCAGCTTCGCGGCGGGATCGGGAGTCAGCCCGCCCTTGCCGTCGGCGATCAGCCGGTGATGGGTGACGACCGCCATTTCCTTGGCGAAGCCGTCGACATGCTCGGCCTCCTTCTCGAAATAGGAGAGCGGGATGAACAGGGGAAAATAGGTGTTGTCATAGCCGACCGCCTTGATGCGATCGTCGAGCAGGCGCTGGATCCGCTCCCAGATGCCATAGCCCCATGGCCGGATGACCATGCAGCCGCGAACGCCCGATTCCTCGGCAAGGTCGGCTTCCGAAATGACGGCCTGATACCAGGCGGCGAAATCCGCCTCGCGGGTGACGGGAAGAGCATGCTTGATCATGCGCCGCGGATAGCTTCTCGCGCGGTCGCTCGCTAGGGCCTGTTCCAATGCCTCAGGATAACGTCGCTCGCGCCATCGGCCTGCGCCTCACTTCCGTTGCGCTATTCGCAACGATGAACGTGGTGATCAAGGTGGCGGAGGCGCATGGGGCAGGACTGGGGGAGATCCTGTTCTGGCGGCAGTTCGGGGCCGCGCTGCTGGTGGGGGCGATCGTCGGCGCGGGACCGGGCTTCGCCTCGCTTCGGACGCAGCGGTTCGGCGCGCATGTGCTGCGCTGCGTGATCGGGCTGACCGCGATGTCGCTCACCTTCTGGACGCTGCTGCTGCTGCCGCTGGCGGAGGCGACGACGATCGGCTTTTCTATGCCGATCTTCGCGACGGTGCTGGGTGCGCTGGTGCTGCACGAGGCGACGGGGTGGCGGCGCTGGGCGGCGGTGCTGGCGGGGTTCATCGGCGTGTTGATCGTGACCCAGCCAGGGGACGGGCATATCCCGCCGCTGGGGATCGCCACCGGGCTGGGGGCGGCCTTCTGCACCGCGTGCATCTCGATCCTGCTGCGTACCATCGGCAAGACGGAATCGGGGCTGACCACCGTGTTCTGGTTCTCCAGCCTGTCACTGGTGCCGCTGTCCGTCGTTTACGCAACGTCGATGAAGGCGCACACGCCGCTGGTTTGGGGATTGCTGTTGGCCGTCGGCCTGCTGGGCGGGGTGGCGCAGATCGCCATGACGCGATCGCTGCAGCTTGGCGACGTCAGCCTGGTGGTGCCGATGGACTATACCGCGCTCCTCTGGGCAACCTTGTTCGGCTGGCTGGTGTTCGGCACCCTGCCGGTGGCGAGCACATGGCTTGGCGCGCCGGTGATCATCGCATCGGGCCTCTATATCGTGTGGCGCGAACATGTGCGGCGGCGTCAGGCGACGAAAGGCGCGATTTCGCAGGAGTGACCGCTTGCGGGAAAGCCGCCGATCAGACACCAAGCGTCCCCATGCGTTTCCTTGCCCCGCTGGCCCTTGTCGCCATCGCCACCGCCGCCACCCCCGCCCCTGCCGCCACCAGCGCCGATGCGGCGTTTGACTCGATATGGCAGGCCGAGTGGGCGTGGCGGCAGAGCGAGGGGATCGCGGATTCAGGCCCGGGCGTCGTGGACGATCGCCTGCCAGACGTATCGGCGGCCGCCCACGCCAAGCGGCTCGCCTATTGGCAGGGCACGCTGGCCAAGCTGGACGCGGTCGATACCAAACGGCTGTCGCCTGACACGCTGATCGACTGGCAGGTCTATCGCGCGCAGATCGCCGCGCAGGTCGATGAAGAGCAGTTCCGTGAATGGGAAAAGCCGCTGAACGGCGACAGCGCCTTCTGGAGCGACCTGCATTACGCCACGCGGGGGGACTTCACCGGGGGTGACGAGGATTACCGCCGTTACCTGCGCTGGCTCGCCGATGTGCCGCGCTATCTTGGACAGCAGACGGATAACATGCGACTGGGCCTGAAGCGCGGCTTCACTCCGCCCGCCGTGATCATGCAGGGCCGCGAGAAGGCGGTGGAGACGATCGCGACGGCGAGCGACCCGACAGCAGTGGTTTATTACAAGCCGTTCGCCAGTCTGCCCGCATCCATCCCGGCCGCACGGCGCGCGGCGATGCAGGCCGAGGCCCGCGCGATCATCGCCGAGCGGATCATCCCGGCGCACCGCACCCTGCTGGCATTCCTGCGCAACGACTATTTCCCGGGCATGACGAACGAGCTGGGGGCAACGCGCTACGACAATGGCGCGGCCTATTACCGCAGCCGAATTCGCGCGTTCACCACGCTCGACATGACACCCGACGCGATCCACGCCCTTGGTCTCGCCGAGATCGCAAAGATCCGTGCCGAGATGGAGCAGGTAAAGAAAGATGCGAAGTTCGACGGCGATCTTCCGGCATTTCTGAAGTTCCTGCGCACCGATCCACAATTCTATCCGAAAACCGCCGACGAGCTGATGAAGGAGGCGGCATGGCACGCCAAGCGCTTCGACGCGATGGCGGGCAAATGGTTTGGCCGCCTGCCGCGGCAGCGTTTCGCGATCATCGAGGTGCCCCCCGACATCGCGCCCTTCTACACCGCCGGCCGCGGCGGGCCGGGCACGTATCTGGTCAACACGTATAATCTGCCCTCGCGCCCGCTGTTCCAGCTGCCGGCGCTGACGCTCCATGAAAGCGCGCCTGGACACGCATTCCAGATGCCGCTCTCGATCGAGAATACGAGCCTGAAACCGTTCCGCCGCAACAGCTACATCTCGGCCTTCGGCGAAGGCTGGGCGCTTTATACCGAGCGGCTGGGCGACGAGATGGGGTTCTACCGCACGCCCTATGAGCGGTTCGGCATGCTGTCCTACCAGGCGTGGCGTGCGGCGCGGCTGGTGATCGACACCGGCATCCACGCCAAGGGATGGACGCGCGAGCAGGCGCTGCAATATTTCCGCGAGAATACCGCGCTCAGCGAGCATGAGATCACCACCGAGGTGGATCGCTACATCGGCTGGCCGGGGCAGGCGCTGAGCTATTACCTGGGCCAGCTTGCCATTCAGCGCACGCGAGCAAAGGCGGAAAAGAGCCTTGGCGACAAGTTCGACATTCGCAATTTCCACGACATGGTGCTGAGCCTTGGCAGCGTGCCGATCCCGGTGCTGGAGGCGCGGGTCGACCGGTTCATCGCGGAAGGCGGCCCCTCCCCCTACCCCAAGGAACCCGCGGCCTGATCGCATGCGTTCAGCGCGGCATGGATGACAATCTTGCGCTGGGCGCCAGACGAACGGCCGAAATGGCCGCGGTGTTCATGATCGGTGACGGGCTGCTCGGGCTATTGCAACCCGAGCGCCATGTGGCCCTGTGGCGATCCGATGTCGCGCCGGTCGACGCGCTGGTGCGCCCGTTCGGCGGGCACCCGGGACGCCGCCGGCTTTATGGGTTGGTACAGATCACGGCCGGTCTTGCGCTGGCGGCGGCGCAACGACCCAAGCGACCGAACAACTGAGTATTTCCGCCCGTCATGAGATAATGGCGATCAATCCCGCGAGGATCAGTGCGAGGGCGGCCGCGAACACCATTACCCGGCCGCGCAGCGCCTTTCCTTGGCGTGCGCGGCGGATCATGTCGGCTGCACCCGCCATCGCCCCAGCGATCGTGGCGATCGGCACCACGCCGCCCAGCATTGCGATGCCCGGCTTGGGATCATCGCTGAGCGGCGGCAGGCTCAGCACATTGTGCCACAGGTAAACAAAGGCGAGCGCCGCCAATAGGCCAAGCGCGGCCCCGCCAAGAAGACCGGCGGCGCCTGCCGGCGCCGCACGGCCGCGCATGTTATTCCGCCGCCTCGCTGGAGACGACCGGCTCCTTCCACACCAGCTTCGGCTTTCGCGCCGCCAGCGTCTCGTCCAGGCGGCTGCGCGGGGCAAAGTGCGGGGCGGTCTTGAGCGACGCGTCGCCCGCCTTCGCCCGCTCCGCCACCGAGCGCAGCGCGCCGATGAACTGATCGAGCGCTGCCTTCGACTCGGTCTCGGTCGGCTCCACCAGCATCGCGCCATGAACGACCAGCGGGAAATACATGGTCATCGGGTGAAAGCCCTCGTCGATGAGCGCCTTGGCAACGTCGATCGTGGAGAAGCCTTCCGGGAAGCCCTCGTCGGAGAAGATCGCCTCATGCATGCACGGGCCGCTCGAGGCGAACGGGGCGTCCAGCGTGTCCTCCAGCGAGCGAAGAACGTAATTGGCGTTGAGCACCGCATCCTCGGCAACCTGGCGCAGGCCATCGCCGCCGTGGCTGAGAATGTAGGTCAGCGCACGGGTGAACATGCCCATCTGGCCATGGAAGGCAGTCATGCGGCCGAAGCTGTCCATTTTGCCGCCGAAATGTTCGGCGGAGAACTCCTCGGCGCGCTCCTCTTCGATCAGGTGAATATGGCCGTCCTTGGTCCGCGCCGTATAGGGCAGCGGCGCGAAGGGGCTAAGCGCCTCCGACAGAACGGTCGGGCCGGAGCCGGGGCCGCCGCCGCCGTGCGGGGTGGAGAAGGTCTTGTGCAGGTTAATGTGCATTGCATCAACGCCGAGGTCACCCGGCCGCACACGTCCGACGATGGCGTTGAAGTTCGCGCCGTCGCAATAGACGTAGGCGCCCGCCGCGTGGACCGCGTCCGAGATCGCCTTCAGATCGCGCTCGAACAGGCCACAGGTGTTGGGATTGGTGATCATCACCGCGGCCACGTCCGGCCCCAGCCGCGCCTTGAGCGCTTCGGTGTCGACGCGGCCCTCCGGCGTGGCGGGAATGTCCTCGACGGTGAAGCCGGCGAAGGCCGCCGTCGCCGGATTGGTGCCATGCGCGCTCTCTGGGACGAGCACGACCTTGCGATGGCCCTCGCCGCGCTTCTCCAGCGCTGCCTTGATGCAAAGGATACCGCACAGCTCGCCATGCGCGCCCGCCTTGGGGCTCATTGCGACGCCGTGCATACCGGTGAGGTCGATCAGCCAAAAGGCCAGTTCGTTGATGACGCCGAGCGCGCCCTGCACTGTATCGACCGGCTGGAGCGGGTGGACGTCCGCGAACCCGGGCAGCCGCGCCATCTTCTCGTTGAGGCGCGGGTTGTGCTTCATGGTGCACGAGCCGAGCGGGAACAGGCCGAGGTCGATCGCGTAATTCTGCCGGCTTAGACGTGTGTAGTGCCGGATCGTTTCGGGTTCCGACAGGCCGGGCAAGCCGATCGCGGCGGTGCGCGCGAGATTGCCGAGCCGGCTCGCGGTGGTGACGGGCTCGGCCACCTCCACGCCAGTGGTGTCAGTTGAGCCGATCTCGAAGATCAGCGCCTCCTCCAACATCAGCGCCTTGTTGCCGGTGAAGGTGGCAGGCGCGTTCCCGCCAGCCTCGGGAGTGGTGGGACGCCAGCCGCTCTGGTTCAGTGCCATTGTTCGAACCCTCAATTCCGTTCGGGCTGAGCCTGTCGAAGCCCGTGTGATCGTGGCACGCCCTTCGATAAGCTCCGGGCGAACGGTTGTTGTTAGACCAGCGCCTCTTGTAGCGCCGTCGCCAATGCCTCGACGTCCTCGGTCGTGGTCGTTTCGGTCACCGCAACGACAAGCCCGTTCTCCAGCGCCGCCTCACCCGGATAGAGCCGCCCGAGCGACACACCGGCAAGGATGTGCTTGTCGGCAAGCGCGCGGACGATCGGGCGTGCCTCACGGCCGAGATCGAGCGTGAACTCATTGAAGAAGGTGTCGTTCACCAACCGCACGCCCGGCACCTTCGCCAGTCGCTCCGCCGCGGCGACCGCCCCCGCGTGGTTCGTGGCGGCAAGCGCACGCAGGCCTGCCTCGCCGAGCAGGGTCATGTGGATGGAGAAGGCCAGCGCACAAAGCCCCGAGTTGGTGCAGATGTTGCTGGTCGCCTTCTCGCGGCGGATGTGCTGCTCACGCGTCGAGAGCGTCAGCACGAAACCGCGTCGGCCATCCGCGTCCACAGTCTCGCCGCAAAGGCGGCCCGGCATCTGGCGAACATATTTGTCCTTGCAGCCGAACAGGCCGACATATGGTCCGCCGAACTGAAGCCCGACGCCAATCGACTGGCCTTCGCCCACCACGATGTCGGCGTCCATTTCGCCCGGTGACTTGATCGCGCCGAGCGCCACCGGCTCAGTGACCACGGCGATGAGCAGCGCCTTATTGGCATGGCAGGCATCGGCGAGCGGCCGAAGATCGGCGATGCGGCCGAGGATGTCAGGGTACTGAACAACGACGCAAGAGGTGTCGGAATCGATCTTGCCGATCAGTGCATCCAGGTCGGTCTCGGCAGAAAGCGCCGGAAGCGATACGTCCAGCGCGTCACCGGTGTACTTCGCCATAGTCTTCGCGACCGAGACGTAGTGCGGGTGGAGCCCGCCCGACAGGATCGCCTTGCCTCGCTTGGTGATGCGCCGCGCCATGCCGATCGCTTCCCAGCAAGCGGTGGAGCCATCGTACATGCTGGCATTGGCAACGTCCGTCCCCAGCAGGCGCGCTACCTGCGTCTGGAACTCGAACAGCATCTGCAGCGTGCCCTGCGCGATCTCGGGCTGATAAGGTGTGTAGGCGGTCAGGAACTCGCCACGCTGGATCAGGTGATCGACGCTGGCCGGCACGTGGTGGCGGTAAGCGCCGCAGCCGAGGAAGAACGGCGCCTCGCCTGCCGACAGGTTCTGCCGCGCGAGCTTCGTCATGTGGCGCTCGACCGCCAGTTCGCTGGCATGGGCGGGCAGGTTCGCGATCGGGCCGGAAAGTCGCGCGGCTTCGGGCACATCGACGAACAGGTCGTCAATTGAACCCGCGCCAATCACGGCGAGCATCTCACGGCGATCATGGTCAGTAAGTGGTAGGTAGCGCATTCGATACACTCCTCCCCTCCCGCTTAGGGTTGCCATGAAAGTGATACTTTCATGGGGCCCTTCCGGGAGGGGTCGGGGAGGCCTGTCCATCATCGGAGCGCTAGGGGACAGGCCCTCCCCTAGCTTCGCCC
Source organism: Sphingomonas sp. OV641 (assembly GCF_900109205.1). Classification (NCBI taxonomy): domain Bacteria; kingdom Pseudomonadati; phylum Pseudomonadota; class Alphaproteobacteria; order Sphingomonadales; family Sphingomonadaceae; genus Sphingomonas; species Sphingomonas sp. OV641. The sequence continues at coordinate 1,102,912 of NZ_FNZB01000001.1, forward strand.
GCAAGCGGGAGGAGAACTCAAAGCTTGGCGACGAAGGCCTGATAGGCGGTTTCGTCCATCAAGCCGTCGAGTTCGGACGCGTCCGACAGCGTCAGCTTGAAGAACCAGCCTTCCCCTTCCGGATCGGTGTTCACCAGCCCCGGCTCGTCGGTGAGCGCGGCATTGCCCTCGATCACCGTGCCCGACACCGGCGAATAGACGTCGCTCGCCGCCTTGACGCTCTCAACCACCGCGGCTTCGTCACCCTTGGCGAGCGAGCGGCCTTCTTCGGGCACGTCGACGAACACGATGTCGCCAAGCTGACCCTGGGCATAGTCCGAAATGCCGACGATGCCGGTCTGGCCGTCGACGTCGATCCACTCATGATCCTCGGTGAAATAACGGCTCATTTTACTTCGCTCCTCGGACGTAGCGATGGGGGACGAAAGGCATGGGAGTGACGGTGGCGGCGTGGAGCTTGCCACGCTGCGAAAGTTGAATGCGGGTGCCGGGCGCAGCCATGGCCAGCGGAACGTACGCCATGGCGACCGGTGCCCCGACGCTCGGCGCGAAGCCGCCGGAGGTCACGTTGCCGACGATGCTGCCCGCGGCGTCAACAACGCTTGCGCCCTCGCGTACCGGCTGACGGCCCTCGACGAGCAGGCCAACGCGCTTCGTGGCGGGGCCATTCTCCCGTTCGGCCAACAGGCGCTCCGCGCCGGGGAAGCCGCCCTCCTCGCGGCGGCGCTTGAACAGGGCAAAGCCGAGATCGGCCATGACCGGCGTCGTCTCGGGCGACAAATCATGGCCATAGAGCGGCAGGCCCGCCTCCAGCCGCAGGGAATCGCGCGCGCCAAGGCCGATCGGCTTCACCTCGGGCTGCGCCAGCAGCGCATCGGCGAAGGCTTCTGCACCCTCCGCCGGGATCGAGATTTCAAAGCCGTCCTCGCCGGTATAGCCGGAGCGGCTGATCCACAGCTCATGCTTCTGCCAGGTGAAAGCGGCGGCCTGCATGAACACGAGCGCATCGACGCCAGGCACCAGCCGCATCAGCGCATCCACAGCCTTCGGACCCTGAAGCGCCAGCAGCGCATGGTCCTCCATCAGGTTAAGCGTGATATCGTCCGGCAGATGATCGAGCATGTGCGCGATATCATCATATTTGGTCGCGCCGTTCACGACCATATAGATGCGCTCGCCGTCCTCATCCGCGGGCTGGCGCGTAAGCATCAGATCGTCGAGCACGCCGCCATGATCGTCCAGCAGCAGCGAATAGCGTGCGCGGTTCAGCGCAAGGCCCGCGATATCAGCGGGCATCATCGCCTCGAGTGCGGGCACAAGCCCGTCGCCGCGGAAGGTGATCTGACCCATGTGGCTGACATCGAAGAGGCCAGCGCTCTCGCGCGTCCACAGATGCTCGGCCATGATGCCTTCATACTGGACCGGCATCCAATAGCCCGCGAACTCGACCATGCGGCCGCCACGCGCCCGATGCCAGCCGTCCAGCGGCAGCGTCATGGTTTCGATGATTACGTCTTCGTCCTGGTCGCTCATCACGGCAATTCCGTCAGCAAGGGCGATCGTCCGCCACTGCTGGCGACACGAACCGAACCCCCTCTGTCACGGAACCTGAGAGCTTTCCCCCGCCAGTCGCGAGGTTACCCCTTCGGTGGGCCAGGGCAAAGCCAAGGCCGCTTTCCAGAGCGTCGAATCGGGCTGCGCGGTCCCTGTTGCCTGAGAGATTCCGGGGTGGTTGCTCCTTCGGCGGCGACATTGCTGGCCTGAAAGGCCGGTCGCACTCTCCCGCGCGCCCATCCCGGTTGCCCGGCATCGACCTTCGCGCTGTGGCCGCGCCCGGGAGACGAGTCAATCGCCCAGGTGCGGCCGCTACTTTGGGTTAGTCTTCAGCGCTGCGCGTTGTAGCGCAGTTGATCGTCGGTCAGCTGAAAACCGACCAGCGCCTCGAAGCTGGCGGACAGCACCGCCTGGCGAACCTCCGGCGTGGACAGCGGATCGACCGCGGCGTCCTGATCGCCCGCCTTGCGCTTGCGCGTGAGCTGTTCGCGCACCGAGTCGGGCAAGGTTGCCGCCGAGCGGTTCACGGTGGCGCTCCCTTGCGCGGACGTGCTGGCGAGCGCCTGCTCGGCTTCGAACCGGACCGCGACGGCGCCGACCCGCTTGGCGACCACCTGCGTGCCACCGCGAACGATCGTGATGAAATACGGCAACGTCACTTCGCGCGCACCATCCGTGCGGGCGCGACGGGCGCGCACGTCAAAGGTGACGTTGCTGACCACTTCGGCGCCGCTGTCATCGCAAGTGCTGCGAACATTGGTGATCACCGCCGTCACGTCGATCGCGCTGGCATCTCGGCTGGCGGGCGGATCGAACAGGGTGATATCCCCCGTGCCGGTAGGAACGCCGACCACCGGACAGGCGGACCGCACTGCGGTGATGCCTACCCCGCCATCGACCGAGATGTCGCCGCTCTTGGCGCAACCGCCGGCAAGCAGGACCAGGGCGAGCGGAACGAGGCTGACGGCGCGATACGCTGGGGTGCAAAAGGACACGTGCGGAGAAACCTTATACGAACGGGTACGAAGTGCCCGGGCGCTCATAACCGCCTTCCGTGCGGGCAGGCAATCGCGTAAGCGGCAGGGATGACCGACAAGCCAGCGCTCGAACTGCTGATCGCCGCCCCCCGCGGCTTCTGCGCCGGAGTGGACCGCGCGATCCGCATCGTCGAACTCGCGATCGAGAAGCACGGCGCACCCGTCTATGTCCGGCACGAGATCGTCCATAACAAGTTCGTGGTCGACACGCTGAAGGCCAAGGGCGCGATCTTCGTCGAGGAACTGGACGAGGTGCCCGATGGCGCCCCGGTGGTCTTTTCCGCGCATGGCGTGCCCAAATCGGTGCCGGCCAATGCCGAGGCGCGCGGGCTGGAATATCTCGACGCCACCTGCCCGTTGGTGTCCAAGGTGCACCGTCAGGCGGAGCGGCTGGTCGCATCCGGGCGGCACATCCTGTTCATCGGCCATGCCGGTCACCCGGAGGTGATCGGCACCTTCGGCCAGGTGCCCGAAGGCGCGATGACGCTGATCGAGGATGTCGCGGATGCGGAGGCGCTGCAGCCGGCGGATCCCGAGAACCTCGCCTTTCTGACGCAGACGACGCTGTCGGTGGACGATACGGCGGAGGTCGTGCGGGTGCTGCAGCGGCGCTTCCCGAATATGCAGGCACCGCGCGGCGAGGACATTTGCTACGCCACGTCCAACCGTCAGGCAGCGGTGAAGGCGATCGCCAGCGCGTGCGATGCCGTGCTGGTGATCGGTGCGCCAAACTCCTCCAATTCGCTGCGTCTGGTGGAAGTAGCCGAGCGCGAAGGCATTCGCGCCACGCTGATCCAGCGCGCCAGCGATCTCGACTGGTCCTTCCTGGACGGAGTTGGGACCTTGGGGGTGAGCGCAGGCGCGTCGGCTCCGGAGCTTCTGGTGCGCGAGCTCGTGGATCTTCTGTCAACGCGATATGAGGTGAGCGAGCGCGAGGAGGAGACCACGCGCGAGACGATCGCCTTTAAGCTGCCCCGCTCGCTTGAGGCGGCCGCCTAGAACCGATCGCGCGGGTTGCCCGTGAGGCGATCCCTATATTGACTTGGCAGGGGGATGCCGGCGCGCCGGCATGGTGATCGCGAATGGCGGTTTATACTCATGTGTCGGCGGAAGCGCTTGCCGCCTTTCTGCGGCGCTACGACGTCGGCGAGCTGGTGTCCGCAAAGGGCATTGCGGAAGGAGTGGAGAACTCCAATTATCTCGTGGACACGACAGGCGGGCGGTACATCCTGACGCTGTATGAGAAGCGGGTAGCGGCGGATGACCTGCCCTTTTTCATGGACCTGCTCGACCATCTGGATGCCAAGGGACTTCCGGTGCCGCCGGCGATCAAGGATCGCGACGGGCGCGAGATCCAGGAACTGGAGGGTCGCCCCGCCTGCCTGATCAAGTTCCTGTCCGGCGTGTCGCTGTCACACCCGACGCCAGCGCAGGCGCTGGCGGCTGGCGATGCAATGGGCGCTATGCACCGCGCGGTGGCCGATTTTGCGCCGGTGCGCACCAACTCCATGGGGATCGAGACCTGGCGACCGCTGTTCGAACGCTGTGGGCGCAGCCTCGATGAGATCGCGCCGGGATTGTACGATGACCTCGGCACTGCGCTGGATCACGTGGAAGCCGACTGGCCGGGCACCGAATTCGAGCGCAGCGCGATCCACGCCGATCTGTTTCCCGACAATGTGCTGATGTTGGGAGACCGGGTCACCGGGCTGATCGACTTCTATTTCGCGTGCACCGACATCCGCGTGTACGATCTGGCGGTGATGCACACCGCCTGGTCCTTCGACGCCAAGGGCGGCAGCTATGACGCCGCGGTCGGCGACGCGCTGATTGCCGGCTACGGGCGGCACTTCCCCTTGTCGACACTCGAGCGCGCGCAGTTCGGCACCTTGGCGAGCGGCGCGTGCATCCGTTTCGCCCTGTCACGCGCCTGGGACTGGCTCAACACGCCGGCGGATGCGCTGGTCGTGCGCAAGGATCCGCTCGCCTATGTGCGGCGGCTCGCCCACTACAATCCGGCACTGGTGACGCACATTAAATGACCGAAATGACGAAGGTGGAGGCGTTCACCGATGGCGCGTGCAAGGGCAATCCTGGCCCAGGCGGCTGGGGCGCGGTGCTGCGGATGGGCGCGCACGAGAAGGAATTGTCGGGAGGCGAACCGCTGACGACCAACAACCGCATGGAACTGACCGCCGCCATAGAGGCGCTGAACGCCTTTACGCGGCCGTGCCACGTGATGCTCTATACTGACAGCCGTTACGTGATGGATGGGCTGACGAAGTGGATCCACGGCTGGCGGCGCAACGGCTGGAAGACGGCGGACAAGAAGCCGGTCAAGAATGCCGAGTTGTGGCAGGCGCTGCTCGATGCCGCCGCGCGGCACCGGGTGGAGTGGCAGTGGGTGAAGGGGCACGCCGGCCATCCGGAGAATGAGCGCGCCGACCGTCTGGCGAGCGATGCCGCGGTCGCTGCTGGCAAGCGCGGCTGAAGCCCTTCGCTAGGCCTACCCGAACCGCGTCGGCGCATAGCGCGCAATGTCGATCTCGCTGGCAAGCGCCGGGATCTCGCCAAGCAGCAACGCGGCACCGATCATGGCGGCGGCAGGTGCGGTCTGAATACCGAAGCCGCCCTGCCCCGCGAACCAGAAGAAGCCGGGCGTATCGGCCGCGAAGCCATAGACCGGCAGGCGATCCGGCGCGAAGCTGCGCAGCCCGGCCCATTTGCGCTCAAGCTGCGTGATGCGCCAGTCCACCGCCTGTTCGAACCGATCGATCGCGATGGCAACATCCAGCTCCTCCGGCTGGACATCAGCCGGATCGGTAGGTGTCTCGTCATGTGGGCTGAGCCATAGCCGACCGCCCGCCTCCGGCTTGAAGTAGAAATCGCCGCCGACGTGCACGACATGTGGCACGCCGGGCGCGGGCGCCGGATCGGTCTTCAGCTGCACCATAGTGCGACGGTAGGGCTGGATGTTCAGCGGCGTGGCGCCGGCGCGTCGCGCGATCTCGTCGGCCCAGGCGCCGGCAGCATCGACCAGCACGCTCGCCTCGTATGTGCCGGCCGTCGTCTCGAGCCGCCATCGGCCGTCCAGGCGGACGGCGCTGGTCAGCGCGGCCTGCAGCAGCACGTCGGCTCCGGCGCGACGCGCGCGCGCCAAGGCATCGGCGTGCAGCGCGGCAACGTCGATGTACGCGCAGGTCGGCTCCATGATGCCGATGGTCCAGCCGGCACGCAGACCGTGCACGTGATCGCGCGGATCAACCGGGATCAGGGGCACGCCGCTGCCGGCGAAGGCGGCGAGGAAGGCGTCTGCCTCCTCCCGCTCGGCAGCGCGGCCGATGTGCAGCGAACCCAAGGGATCAAGAAACCCGCCCGCCCGCAGATACTCGCCCGACGCCGTGGTGAGCGGCTGGATTCCAGGCCCACCATAGGTTTCCGACCAGAAGGCCGCGGAGCGACCGGTGGCGTGATAGCCGGCGATCTCCTCCGCCTCGATTAGCAGAACGCGCGCCCGGGTGCCTATTTCGGCCGCGAGCGACGCGCCGGCCATGCCGGCACCCACAATGGCAATGTCGTGGGTCACCGCGCGTGCGCCTGCAGGAACTGATCAATGGCGGCGAGCGCCCGATCCCGCACCGGATCGGCCTCACGCAGGATCTCATGCGCCGACTCCGCGCCGAAGCGCAGCAGCTCCGCATTCGGCAGGCGGCTCGCCACCTCTAGCGCCGCACGCGAATCGACCAGCCCATCCCGGTCGGCCAGCAGCATGAGGATCGGCGTCCTTAGTGTAAGCAGGCGCGGATCGCTGCGCTGCCGGCGGGTGGAGGCGAAGGCCTGCGCCAGCCATGACCAGCTCGGCGGACCCAGCTTGATCTCGGGCACCTGGTCGTACCACCATTGTTCGTCTTCATAACGGCTGACGTCCGCCGTCAGCAGCTGTTGCCGCTTCAATCGGCTGACCGGCCGCTCATTGCCCTTCCACGCCGCACGCGCCGGATCGCCGAGGTCGCGCATGGTGCAGGCGAGCCATTCACCAAAGCGCGGCGCGATCGGCGCCTTCAGCCCCAGCATCGGTGCGACCAGCACGGCGGCATCAGGCGTGATCGCCTGCTCCAGCATCGCCTGCAACACCAGGTGGCCGCCCATCGAATGGCCGATTGCCACACGTGGGCCGGCGACGTCCCATTGCGTCCAGAAGGCGGCGAGATCGCCCAGGAACAGCGTGAAATCCACCGCATGGCCAACGTGCGGATCCGGTGACAGCCGGCCCGACCCACCCTGCCCGCGCCAGTCGAACGCGGCAACCGACCACCCCCCGGCATGCCAGTGCGCGAACGTCTCCAGATATTTTTCGAAAACGTCCCCGCGCCCCGTCTGGAACAGGATGCCGCCGCGCCCGCTGCCGCGCCAGTCGAACCGCCGCAGTTGCCACCCATCCGGCGCGGACCAGTGCGCAACGGTCGCATCGGCCGGGATCGCCCGGCGGATCGGGGAAGATGTATTCATGATGAGGCGGCTTGGTTACGGTTTCGCAAGCCATTCCGTCTAGTGCCGCCTCCTTATGGGGTGGAATTTTCTTTCCTGGGCGCTGCCGATCATGCTTGGCCTGCTGTTGCTTTCGGCCGGCATCGAAGACGCACGCGTCCGTGAAATCGCCAACTGGAAGAACGCGGCCATCGCTCTCCTGGCGCCCTTGTGGTGGCTGGCGATCGGCATCGCGCCATGGCCGGGCATGGCGGTTCAACTGGCCGTCGCACTGGTGACGCTCGCACTGTTCTGCGTTGCATTCCACTTCGGGCAGATGGGCGGGGGCGACGTGAAGCTGATCGCCGCCCTCGCGCTCTGGATGCCGGTGACCGCGTTGATCCAGCTTCTGCTGATCATGTCGATTGTTGGCGGGGCCATCACAATAGTGATGCTGATTGATCACAGGTTTCGCAAAAACAGCGGAAATCCCGAGATCCCCTACGGTGTCGCGATTGCCATCGCAGGACTGATCGGACTGCGCGAACCGCTTCTTAACCACTTCACCTAATCATACGCCAGCATGGGCAACACTGGCCAGCGCTGATGCGAAAGGCACGATGATTCATGGATAGTCGCAAGGTCATATTGCTGATTGGCGCTTTGTTCGTCGCAGCGATCACTGCCTTCATGGCGCGCTCGCTCATCATGGGCACCAGCGCGCCGCAGGCGGGCGCCGTTCCAGGCGCGCCGGCGCCGGTACCCGCCGGGCCGAAGGTATTGGTCGCCACACGCGCCCTGCCGGTCGGCACGATCCTGGACCCGGCCTCGGTGAAGTTCCAACCCTGGCCCGCCGAGCTCGTCGAGGGCGCTTATTTTCAGGAAACTCCAGAGTTCGACATGAAGAACGTGCTGGGCACGGTGGTGCGCAACCCGATCACGGCCGGCCAGCCGATCACGCAGGGCGCGCTGGTGAAGCCGGGCGACCGCGGCTTCCTGGCTGCCGCGCTCGGCCCCGGGATGCGTGCCGTTACCGTGCCGGTGTCCACGCAATCCTCCGTTGCCGGCTTCGTCTTTCCCGGTGACCGGATCGACCTGTTGCTGACGCAAAGCGTGGAAGGTGGCGGCGATGGCCCTCCGCTTCGCGTGTCGGAAACGATCCTGCGCAACCTGCGCGTGCTCGCCACCGACCAGCGGACCAGCCAGGAAAAGGACGAAAGCGGCAATACGGTCGTCCAGGCCTTCTCCACCGTTACCATCGAGGCGACGCCGAAGATCGCGGAACAGATCGCGGTGGCGCAGACCATGGGCACCATTTCGCTCTCGCTCCGCTCCATCGCGGACAATGCGGCGGAGCTGGAACAGGCGATCGCCTCGGGTGACGTGAAGGTGCCGGAGGGCGGCGATCCGAAGGCGGAGCGCGACATGCTGCTGCGCGTCGCCAGCGCGCCGCAAGCCGGCAACCCCACCTATGCAGTCGGAGCGGACGTGTCGCGGTTCCAGCGGCGTACCGTGCCCGGTCGGGTGCAACAGCCATCCATGATGCCGAGCGCGCCCAGCGCTGGCGGCGCACCGGCAACGTACCCCGGCGCGGCGGTTCGCCCGTCCGGACCGGTGGTGAGGATCGCACGCGGCAACAACGTGACCGAAGTGCCGGTCGGAGGGAAGAACTGAGATGCGTGTTGCTTCAAAGCCAATCCGCCTGTCCCTCGCCCTGGCGATCGGGACTGCGGCGAGCGCGATCACGCCCGCAGTGGCGCCGGCGCAGAACGCAGCCGTGTCGGGCCGGACGCTTCAGGTCGCCACCAATCGCGGCCAGCTGATCAATCTGCCCCGGCCGATGACCGATCTGTTCGTGGCCAACCCGGACATTGCCGACGTTCAGGTCCGTTCCCCAACGCAGCTTTATGTGTTCGGCAAGAAGCCGGGCGAGACGACCATCTCGGCAACGGCCAAGGGCGGGGGCGTGGTCTATGGCGCGACCGTTCGCGTCGGCAACAATTTCGACTCGCTCGGCCAGATGCTGTCGATGGCGATGCCGGAAGCGAATATCACGGCAACCACCATGAACGGCGTGGTGCTGCTGACCGGCACGGTCGCGAGCCCCGATGACGGCGCGGAAGCAGAGCGGCTGGTTCAGGCGTTTGTCGGCGAGGAGACCAAGGTCATCAGCCGCCTGCGCACCGCGACGCCGCTGCAGGTGAACCTGCAGGTCCGCTTCGCCGAGGTGAGCCGCAGCTTTGTGAAGAATATTGGCGCAAACCTGACAACGATCGACGGCACTGGTGGATTCAAGTTCGGGATCGGCAGCGGCCGACCGGTCGGCACCATCAACACCACCCCAGGGCTTCCGCTTGGTGTCGGCGGCACCGTGCAGGGCTACACGATCGATCCGACGGCGATCACCTATCTGCCCAATGGCCAGATCGACCCCAGCTCGATCAAGCTGATCCAGCAGGCCGGCACGACCATCACCCCCGGTGCGCAGCATACGACCATCGGCTTCCTGACCAAGCTTCTGGGGCTGAACCTCGCCGGAGCGCTCGATCTTGGCGAGCGGATCGGCCAGGTGACCAGCCTTGCCAACCCGAACCTGACGGCGCTGTCGGGCGAGACGGGCACCTTCCTGGCTGGCGGCGAAATCCCGATCCCGATCGCTCAGGGGCTGGGCGGCGTCGGCGTAGAATATAAGCAATATGGTGTCAGCCTGGCCTATACGCCGACAGTCCTGTCGGATGGCCGCATCTCCTTGCGCGTGCGCCCAGAGGTGTCACAGCTGGACTATTCCAATGCGGTGGCGATCGGCGGCGTACAGGTCCCAGGTCTTACCACACGGCGGACGGAAACCACGGTGGAGCTTGGCTCCGGCCAGAGCTTCATGATCGCCGGCCTGCTCCAGAACAATCACAATAACTCGATCGAGAAAACGCCCGGTGCGGGCGACATCCCGATCCTGGGCGCGCTGTTCCGTTCGAATGGTTTCCAGCGCAACGAGACCGAGCTGGTGATCGTGATCACGCCCTATCTGGTGCAGCCGGTGAACGGCAACGACATCAAGCTGCCGACGGACGGATACAAGTCACCGACCGACGTGGAACGCGTGCTGCTGGGCCAGCTTTCGTCGGGCACGACCGGGGGAGATCGACCCAAGCCGACGCTTGAAGCCGGCCCCCCTGCTGCTCCGGCGATCGGCGCAACAACGCCGATCCAGCCAGCCGCACCCGTGCCGCTGCCCGCGACCGGCGGTGATGAAAAGGCCGTGAACGCGGGCAAGGGCAAGAAGGACAAGAAATCGAACACGCCCGCGCCGGGCTTCTCGTTGAACTGATGGTGACGGTGAGGAACAGCAACATGCGCAAACGCACACTCCTCCTGGCGCTCGCGCCGGTCCTGATGATCGGCGGCTGCGGCGGCACCATGAACCGCGGGTTGGAATCGGTGCATCAGCCGGTCGTCGCCCGCGCCGATTATGCGTTCGACGTCGGCGCTGGCCCTGGCGGCCTGGCACCCGGCGAGCGTGAGCGGCTGGGTGCCTGGATGGGCTCGCTGAAGGTCGGCTATGGCGATCGGATCGCGGTGGACGATCCGGCGCGCGACCCTGCCACCCGCGCTGATGTTGCCGCGGCGGCCGCGCAGTTCGGATTGCTGGTGTCGGACGAAGCGCCCGTCACCCCTGCGCCGATCGCGCAGGGGACGGCGCGCGTGGTGGTCAGCCGCGCCCATGCCTATGTGCCCGGCTGTCCGGACCACAGCCGCATGTACCAGCCAGATTATGAAGCGCACACATCATCCAACCAGGGCTGCGCGGTGAATTCCAACCTGGCGGCAATGGTTGCCAATCCGACAGATCTGGTGCGCGGCGAAGGTGCCCGCAATCCTTATGACCCGGCGGTCGCCACCAAGGCGATCGATCGCTTCCGCAAGGCAGAGCCGACCGGGAGCGGCGGCACCAAGGTGCAGGCGGACGGCACTGGCGGACAGTCGGGGGGACGCTGACATGAATGCACCATGGAAACCCGCGGGCGCGACGAACCGCGAACCGTTCGTCGCGTATGTCTGCGACGAGAACACCGCCGAGGCGCTGCGGCCGGTGGTCAGCGAGATGGGCTGGTCCGCCGAGAAGGTAAACAAGGGCGGGCTGCGCAATGCTGTGCAATCCCTTTCCGTCTCCGCCTCGCCGCAGATCCTGTTCGTCGATCTTGCCGAATCCGGCGATCCGCTGAACGACATCAACTCGCTGGCGGAGGTCTGCGAGCCCGGCACGATCGTGATCGCGTCCGGCCAGGTAAACGATGTCCGGCTGTACCGCGATCTGGTGTCAAGCGGCATCCAGGACTATCTGCTGAAGCCGCTCAACCCGGACATGTTGCGTGATGCCTTCAGCCATGCGCAGCTGCTGCTCAACACGCCCAAGGTGGCCGAGGCAGCCAGCGAGCACCCGCATTGCTCCGTTGCCGTGATCGGCACGCGTGGCGGTGCCGGCGCATCGACGATCGCCACGTCGCTTGCCTGGCTGATGAGCGAGCGAGAACGCCGGTCCACCGCGCTGCTTGACCTCGATGTCCATTTCGGAACGGGCGCGCTGGCGCTCGACCTGGAACCCGGCCGGGGGCTGACCGACGCGATCGAGAATCCCAGCCGGATCGACGGCCTGTTCATCGAACGGGCGATGGTGCGCGCGTCGGAAAAGCTGGCCGTGCTGTCGGCGGAGGCACCGATCACGGCGCCGATCATGACGGACGGCGGCGCCTTCCTCCAATTGCAGGAGGAAATGCGGGCCGCCTTCGAATGCACGGTAGTGGACCTGCCGCGCAGCATGCTGGTCAGCCATCCCCAGTTGGTGAAGCAGATGCAGACGGTGGTGGTCGTCACCGAGCTGACGCTGGCCGCCGCGCGCGACAGCATTCGCCTGCTTTCGTGGTTGAAATCGAACGCACCTGAGGCCCAGGTGCTGGTGCTGGCCAACAAGGTGCAGCCGACCGCACAGCTCGAAATCAGCCGCAAGGACTTCGAGACATCGATCGAGCGCAAGGTCGATTATCTCGTACCGTTTGACCAGAAACTTGCCGCGCAGGCGGCGAAGCTCGGCAAGCCGCTGGTGGAAGCCGGCAAGGCATCCAAGACCGTCGCGGCCATCGCCGAGATCGTGACTCACCTGTGCTTCATCAGCCAGGATGATGGGGCGCGCGGCAAATCGGGACGCCGCGGCAAGGGTGGCACATCGCTGATGGGCAAGTTTGCGGATTTGAAAGGCTTGATGCCTAGGAAACCCGCCAAGAGCTGATCCCGCCAACGACACGGCGGAGGAGAACGGAACGCGATATGCCCCTGTTACCGGTGATTACCCTGGCGATCGGTGCGCTTGTCACCCTGGGGCTGGTGTATTTCGCGCTTGCCGGCCCCTCGTCGCAGCGGGTCGCGTCACGCCGCATGGATACGGTTCGCCAGCGCCATTTGGAGGTGGCGGGCGATCCCGTCGAGGCGCAGATGCGGCGGATCACGGGCCGCGGCGCGACCAAGGCGGACCGCGCCGCCATGCGCTTCCTGCCACGCCCGGAGGAGCTTCAGAAACGCCTGAACATGACGGGCAAGCCGTGGACGGCCGGTCGCTATGGCGGCGCCACGCTGGGCATATTCGCCGTCTCGCTGCTCCTGCTGCTGTTGATCGGCTTTCCCCTGCTGCTGGCGCTGTTCGTGGCGCTCGCCGCTGGAGGCGGGATCCCGCACTTCGTGGTAAGCTATGTCATCGGGCGGCGCATCAAGGCGTTCAACGCGAAATTTCCGGATGCGATCGAGCTGCTGGTGCGCGGTCTGCGCTCGGGTCTGCCGATCACCGAAACCATGGCGGTCGTCGGAAGTGAGGTCAGCGGCCCCGTGGGTGAGGAATTTCGCTCCGTCGCTGACAAGATGAAGATCGGCCGGTCGATGGATGTGGCGCTTCAGGAAACCGCCGACCGGCTCGGCACGGCGGAATTTCAGTTCTTCGTCATCACCATCGCGATCCAGCGCGAAACCGGCGGCAACCTGGCCGAAACACTCCAAAATCTGGCCACCGTGCTTCGCCTTCGCGGCCAGATGAAGCTGAAGATCAAGGCCATGTCGTCCGAATCCAAGGCATCGGCGATGATCATCGGCGCCCTGCCGTTCATCGTCTTCGGCCTGATCTGGTTCATCAACGGCTCTTACATGCAGAAGTTCTTCTCCGACGAACGACTGATGGTAGCGGGAGTCGGCGGGCTAATCTGGATGGGCATTGGCGCCTTCATCATGTCCAAAATGGTCAACTTCGAGATCTGATGATGGAACCGACACAGGGACCGACGCTGCTTGGCGTGGACGTACTTTGGGTAGCGACGATCCTCGCTGCGGTGGCAGCATGCGCGGTGTTCGTCGCGATCTACGCTGCGATCAGCGTGCGCGATCCGATGACCAAGCGGGTCAAGGCGCTGAACGACCGTCGGGAGCAGCTAAAGGCAGGCATCACCGCTTCGACCAGCAAGCGTCGAGCGAAGCTGGTGCAGAAGAGCGAGAACGCCGATCGCATCCGTCAGCTGCTGGAATCGCTGAAGGTGCTCCAGGACAGCCAGGTAAAGGAAGCGCAGACCAAGCTGCTGCAGGCAGGTATCCGTAAAAAGGAATGGGCAGTCGGCGTGATCTTCGGCCGAATGATGCTGCCAATCGTGTTCGGCGGCTTCATGCTGTTCCTGGTCTACGGCACCGACAATTTCGCGCACTGGTCGCCGCTCAAGCGCTACCTGGTGGTCGCCGGCACGTTCCTCCTGAGCTACAAAGCGCCGGACATCTATCTCAAGAACAAGATCACCAAGCGTTCCGATGCCATTCGCAAGGGCTTGCCGGACGCGTTGGACCTGCTGGTGATCTGCGCCGAAGCCGGCCTAACGGTGGACGCCGCCTTTCACCGCGTAGCCAAGGAACTGGGCAAGGCTTATCCCGAACTCGGCGACGAATTCGCGCTTACCGCGATTGAGCTGGGTTTCCTTACCGACCGTCGCCTTGCCTTCGAAAACCTGGCGAACCGCGTCGCCCTGGAAGAGGTGAAAGGCATCGTCACGACGATGGTCCAGACGGAGAAATACGGAACGCCGCTCGCCAGCGCGCTGCGCGTTCTCTCCGGCGAGTTCCGCAACGAGCGCATGATGCGCGCGGAAGAAAAGGCGGCGCGGCTGCCGGCGATCATGACGGTGCCGCTGATCCTCTTCATTCTTCCCGTGCTGTTCGTCGTCATCCTCGGTCCGGCCGCCTGCTCGATCAGCGATGCGTTCATCGGGGGCAACTTCTGACGCCCCGCACGAGCTGCGGAACGCGGACCGTGAAGCATCGTTTGACCTGCGTAACAGGAGGAACGCGATGCTTTTCACGACGCCCACGCAATGGCTGGCGCTCGCGGTTGCCCTGATCGCAGGATGGCTGCTCGGACTGGCGAGCCATCCGGGGGGTCGCAAATGGAAGCAGCGCTACGTTGACGAGCGCGATGTGCATGGACGGACCCGCAAGGACCTGGACGCCCGGATCGCCGATCAGGACGCGCGCATTGCCGAGCTCACGCGCGAGAATGAGCGGCTCGCCCGCGCGACGCCGGTTGCCACCCCGGAAATGGCGAGTGACCGCGCGGTGACGACACGAGATCATCTGGGACGAGATCATCTCGCCACCACCCATGCGCCCCTCGCGCAGAGTGCGGCGCGACCGGCCGGTTCAATGCGCGCACGGTGGTTCGACTGGAAGAACCGAGTCGGCACGAACGGCTGACCTCCTGCGGCGCAGCGGGCGTTCACCGGTCCGCCGGTTCTCCAGACCATATCAGCCGCATCCACGCGGTTTCCCGCCCTGCCCTGCCCTCGCCCATGATCGTCAGATGTTGAGCATTGGAGTGGAGGTCCGGAAGCGATGCTATTGCGCCCAGCCGTAGCGGCAGTGTGGCAAGCACCTCCAGCCCACCGCCAAAGGTGACGATCTGCGAGCGTTCGGTGTCGCCGGTCGCGTTCCACAACCCGATCCACTGGTCATCCCGGATCTGCGTTCCGGCAACGAACTGAAAGCCAGGGATCGTCGGCGTCGCTTCGGGCTTCGCAGGGACATAGCCGGCGCGATACCCGCTTGGCGCGATGCGACCGCCCAGGATGCGACGGACCTTGCCGCCAGCATAATCACTGTCCCACCCAAACCAGCAGTTCGAGCTTCGCGAGTGGACGAAACCAGGAGACAGATCGAAGTCAGTAAACCGGGGATCGTCAGACTGCAGCATCAAGCCCCAGTCGTACCGCAGCTTGCCGACGCGCGGATCGCCGGGCGGTGACCAGCCGCGGGTGACTTCATGCCGCCCGCCAAGCTCCGACAAGGCCATCGGACGGGAGGTGATCGCCACCGGTTCTCCGATGACGCCGGCGCAGACGGGTGCCACCGCCTGCGCCAACACGAACGCGATCGCCGCCGCCACCTTTTGTCGGACTGATCAGATCATCGAAACCCGATGACGGCTGGTCAGCCCTTCGCCTTGAGCGCCGCTTGCGCCGCTGCAAGTCGGGCGATTGGCACGCGGTATGGCGATGCCGAGACGTAATCGAGGCCAATGCTCTCGCAGAAGGCGATGGAAGCCGGGTCGCCGCCATGCTCGCCGCAAATACCGAGCTTCAGCTTGGGCTTGGTCGCCCGGCCGCGCTCCGCCGCCAGCTTCACCAGCTCGCCCACGCCCTCCACATCAAGGCTCACGAACGGATCCTTGGCGTAGATGCCCTGCTCCACGTAGGAACTGAGGAAGCGTCCGGCATCGTCGCGGCTGACGCCCAGCGTGGTCTGAGTGAGATCGTTGGTGCCGAAGGAGAAGAACTCGCCAGCCTCCGCAATCTCGCCCGCACGTAGCGCCGCGCGCGGCAGCTCGATCATCGTGCCAACGAGATACTCCACGGTCTTGCCGCGCTCGTCGAACACCGCCTTGGCCGTGCGATCGACCACCGCCTTCATCAGCTCCAGCTCGCGCTTGGTGGCGACCAGCGGGATCATGATTTCCGGTATCGGCGCCTCACCCGTCTTTTCCGCGACATCCAGCGCTGCCTCGAAAATGGCGCGGGCCTGCACCTCATAGATCTCGGGATAGGTCACGCCGAGACGGCAGCCACGATGGCCGAGCATCGGGTTGAACTCGTGCAACTCACCCGCACGGCGCTTCAGCGTGTCGACGTCGACGCCCGCGGCGCTCGCCACCTCGGCGAACTCGGCTTCCTCATGCGGCAAGAATTCGTGCAGCGGCGGATCGAGCAGGCGAACCGTCACTGGCAGGCCTGCCATCACCTCAAAGATCGCCTGGAAGTCGCTGCGTTGTTCCGGCAGCAACTTCTCCAGCGCCGCGCGGCGCCCCGCCTCGTTCTCGGCAAGGATCATCTGGCGCACCGCAGTGATGCGGTCGGCCTCGAAGAACATATGCTCGGTGCGGCACAACCCCACGCCCTCGGCGCCGAAATCGCGCGCCGTCTGGCAATCGAGCGGCGTCTCGGCATTGGCGCGCACCTTCAGGCGGCGCACCTCATCCGCCCATTCCATCAGCGTGCCAAAGTCACCAGCCAGCTCGGGCTGGATCGTCGCCACTTCGCCCGCCATCACCTCGCCGGTCGCGCCGTCGATGGTGAGCAGATCGCCTTCCTTCACCTCGCGACCGGCAACGCGGGCGATCTTCGCCTTGTTGTCGATCGACAGCGCGCCGGCGCCCGATACACAGGGACGACCCATGCCGCGCGCCACCACGGCGGCGTGGCTGGTCATGCCGCCGCGGGCGGTGAGGATGCCCTTCGCCGCGTGCATCCCGTGGATGTCCTCCGGCGAGGTCTCGGTACGCACCAGGATCACGGCCTTGCCCTCGGCGGCCATCTTCTCGGCCGTGTCGGCATCGAACACCGCCGCGCCCGAGGCCGCACCGGGCGAGGCAGGTAGCCCCTTGGTGAGCACGTCGCGCGTCGCCTTGGGATCAAGCGTCGGGTGGAGCAGCTGATCAAGCGCCTGCGGATCGACCCGGGCAATCGCTTCCTCGCGCGTGATGAGGCCTTCCGCCGCCATGTCCACCGCGATCTTCAGCGCCGCGTTGGCAGTGCGCTTGCCCGAGCGCGTCTGGAGCATCCAGAGCTTGCCCTGCTGCACGGTGAACTCGATGTCCTGCATGTCGCGGTAATGCCGCTCCAGCTGGTCGAACACCGCCGCAAGCTCGGTATAGGCGTCCGGCATCGCCTCTTCCATGCTGAGCGGCTTGGCGCCAGCCTCCTCGCGCGCAGTCTTGGTGAGATATTGCGGCGTGCGGATGCCGGCCACGACGTCCTCGCCCTGCGCGTTGATCAGGAACTCGCCGTAATAGGCATTGTGCCCGGCAGAGGGATCGCGCGTGAAGGCGACGCCGGTGGCCGACGTGTCGCCCATGTTGCCGAACACCATCGCCTGCACGTTGACGGCGGTGCCCCAGCTGCCCGGAATGTCGTTCAGGCGGCGATAGACCTTGGCGCGGTCCGACTGCCAAGATCCAAATACCGCACCAATCGCGCCCCAGAGCTGATCGTGCACGTCCTGCGGGAACGGCTTGCCCTGCTGCTCCTCCACAAGGCCCTTGAACTCGGCAACCAGCGCCTTCCAATCGGCGGCCGACAGCTCCGTATCAAGCGTGAAGCCCTTGTCTTCCTTGGCGACTTCAAGCGCTTCCTCAAAGGCGCCGTGGTCCAGGCCGAGCACCACGTCCGAATACATCTGGATGAAACGGCGATAGCTGTCCCAGGCGAACCGCTCATCACCGCTTGCGCTGGCAAGGCCTTCAACGGTCTGGTCGTTCAGGCCGAGATTGAGAACGGTGTCCATCATGCCCGGCATCGACACGCGCGCGCCCGAGCGAACCGATACGAGCAGCGGATCGGCGGAATCGCCGAACTTCTTGCCGGTGATCGCCTCGATATGGGCAAGGCCATCCGCCACTTCCTGGCGCAGGCTCTCCGGGAAGCTTTCGCCTTCCTCGTAATAGCGCGTGCACATCGCGGTGCTGATGGTGAAGCCCGGCGGCACCGGCAGGCCGATCGAGGCCATTTCGGCAAGGTTCGCGCCCTTGCCGCCCAGAAGGTTCTTGTCCCCGCTCCCGCCGTCAGACACGCCGCCGCCAAAGCGGTAGACGTACCGTTCATCCGCCTGGGTCTTAACCGCGGTTGCCATGGGTTATCGCCTCCTGAATCTTGTTATTGCGCCGCAACACACGTCCGGACGCCGGATTGCAAGCGCAAAGCGGCACCTAAGTAGATGTAACCGTTTACCCGATTATCCCTCAATGCGAGAGAAATCCGCAACACCGTGAACAGCCGCCCGGACGCGCGCCAGCAAGGCCAGCCGGCCAGCACGCTTGTTCGGATCTGGGTCATTCACCGTGACCTGGTCGAAGAACGAGTCGATCGGCGCGCGCAGCGTCGCGAGTGCAGCCATGGCACCTTCGAAATCCTCGTTCGCGATCGCGTTCGCCGAGGCAGGTTCGGCCGCATCGAGCGCGGCGACCAGCGCCGCTTCGGCCGCTTCTCGGCTATAATCGGCCACGGACTGATCGGAGCTGGCCAGATAGCCTTCCTTCTTCAGGATATTGGCCGCGCGCTTGTATCCGGCGAGCAGATTTGCGCCGTCCTCGGTCCCGACGAACGACTGCAACGCCTTCACCCGCGCGAGCAGCCGAACGAGATCGTCCTCCCCGCCCAGCGCGAACACCGCGTCGATCAGGTCGTGGCGAACGCCGGCTTCGCGCTGCTGAACCTTGAGGCGATCGGCGAAGAAAACAAGCAATGCTCCTACCGCATTTTCAGAGGTTTGGATGAAAGCAGAAATGAGTGGATTGCTTTGGTGAGCGCGAAGCCGCTCATCATGAATAATGCTTTGGAACAGCTCACGTGTTCCTGCCTCTGCCCCCGGAGCGTTGTTAAAAGCCGCTAGCAGATCACCACCAAATGCTTGCGCCAATCTGAAGCCGAACGCCTGCGCGACTTCGCCTACTGCTACGGTGAAAGCGGTTGTTAGTCGCATTCGAATTTGGGCCCGTTCAACCAGCAGGATCACACCCAAAGCGGCTCTGCGCAAGGCAAATGGGTCTTTCGATCCGGTGGGCAGCTCACCTAACGCGAAAAAGCTTGCTAACGTATCCAGCTTATCCGCCAGCGACACCGCGACCGTTACCGGCGCGGTGGGCACGTCGTCGCCCTGCCCGACCGGCTTGTAATGGTCGCGGATCGCTTCGGCGACTTCGGCGGGTTCGCCCTGCGCGGCGGCGTAATAGCCGCCCATCAGGCCCTGGAGCTCGGGGAACTCGCCGACCATGCCGGTAACGAGATCGGCCTTGGCGAGCCGCGCGGCGCGCTCGGCGAGGTCCGGGTTTGCGTCCTTGACGATTCCCTCGTCGGCCAGCCAACGGGCGAGCTTCGCAACACGCTCCACCTTGTCGGCGACGGTGCCGAGCTTTTCGTGGAAGACGATCTTTTCGAGCTTCTTCGCCTGGCCGGCGAGCGGCACCTTGAGATCCGTCTCGTAGAAGAAGCGCGCGTCGGACAGGCGAGCGGCGAGCACCTTCCGGTTGCCCTCAATGATCTTATCGCCGCCGTCCGCCGCATCGATGTTCGCGGTGCAGACGAAGGCGTTGGCGAGCTTCCCGTCACCAGAGCGGCAAACGAAATACTTCTGGTTCACGCGCGCGGTGAGCTGGATCACCTCGGGCGGCACATCCAGGAACGCGGCATCGAAGCGGCCGAGCAGCGGCACCGGCCATTCGGTAAGGCCGGCATTCTCGCTTACCAGTCCTTCATCCTCAACCAGCGTCAGCCCGGCCTTGTTCGCCGCCATCTTGGCGCCGAGCGCGATCGTCGCGCGGCGCTCGTTCTGGTCGACGATCACGTGGCAGGCGCGCAGCTTTTCAACATAATCGCCGGCGCTGCCGATGGTGATCACGCCAGGATGGTGGAAGCGATGGCCGACCGTCGCCGCCCCGCTCTCCACTCCCGCCACGGCGCAGGGCACGACCGTATCGCCGAACAGCGCGACGATGCCCTGAAGCGGGCGAACCCACCGCGGGCTCTCGGTCGAGATCGACGCCGCGCCCCAGCGCATCGACTTGGGCCAGGGAAAGGCGCGGATGATCGCCGGGATCGCTTCCGCCAACACTTCCACCGTTGGGCGGCCGGGCTTGTCGATCACCGCGAGCAAGGTCGCCCGGCCCTTTACGTCGCGGGTCTGAAGCGCGTCGCGCGTCAGGCCAGCCTTGCGCAGAAACCCCTCGACCGCAGCGTCGGGCGCATCGGCGGGCGGGCCCTTCAGTTCCTCGCTCACCGCCGCCGTCTCGCCCGGCAGGCCGCGCGCGATCAGCGCCAACCGACGCGGTGTCGCATAGGTGACGAGCTCCGACGCCTTCAGCCCGGCCTTGTCGAGTTCGGCAGCGAACAAGCGCGCCAGATCCTCGCGCGCCTTGTCCTGCATCCGCGCGGGGATTTCCTCCGAGCGCAGTTCAAGGAGGAAGTCGGTCACGCCATCCACCCGTTCTTTTCCATATACGCCGTGCAGGCACCCTTCGCGAGATCGCGGACGCGGCCGATATAGGCCTGACGCTCGGCGACGGAGATCACGCCGCGCGCGTTCAGCAGGTTAAAGATGTGGCTTGCCTCGATCGCCTGCTCATAGGCCGGGATCGGCAGCTTCGCGGCGAGGCAATTCTCGCACTCGGCCGCGGCCTTGCGGAACAGGTCGAACAACGTGTCGGTGTCGGCGACCTCGAAGTTCCAGGTCGACATCTGCCGCTCATTTTCGAGGAACACGTCGCCGTACGAAACGCCGGCGTCGTTGAAGCGCAGGTCGTACACATTGTCGACATTCTGGATGTACATCGCGAGCCGTTCGAGCCCGTAGGTCAGCTCGCCCGCGACGGGCTTGCAGTCAAAGCCGCCCATCTGCTGGAAATAGGTGAACTGAGTCACCTCCATCCCGTCGCACCACACTTCCCAGCCGAGGCCCCAGGCGCCGAGCGTCGGGCTTTCCCAGTCATCCTCGACGAAGCGGATGTCGTGGCGGGTGAAATCGATGCCGATCGCCGCGAGTGAGCCGAGATACAGCTCCTGCAGATCCGGCGGACTCGGCTTCAGGATCACCTGATATTGATAATAATGCTGCAGCCGGTTCGGGTTCTCGCCGTAGCGGCCGTCGGTCGGCCGGCGGCTTGGCTGGACAAAGGCGGCGTTCCACGGATCCGGGCCGAGCGCGCGGAGCGTGGTGGCAGGGTGAAAGGTGCCGGCGCCCATGCGCATGTCATAGGGCTGGAGAATGGCGCAGCCCCGCGCGCTCCAGTAGGAATGGAGGCGCAGGATCATGTCCTGGAAGCTCAATGGCGCGTCTGTTGAGGTGGCGTTCATCGCGGGGCGGGCAATGGCCGATGCCTCGCCAACAGGCAAGGGCCACGCTAGGCTCGCTATGTCCCGTTCAGGAAGGCTCAACCCCGTGTTTCGTCCCTTTATCTCGCTGTTCGCTTCTGCCGGCCTCGCCTTCACCCTGCCAGCCTGCGCCCAGCCGGCGCCCGCCGTGCAGCAGCAGGATGCCGATCCCGCCTTGTGGGTCGTGCGGGACAAGGACACGACGATCTATCTCTTTGGCACCATTCATGTGCTGAAGCCCGGGCTGTCGTGGTTCGACGAGGCGGTGAAGAAGGCGTTCGACCGATCGGGCACGCTGGTGCTGGAGATGGTGGAGCCCGACGTCGAGACTCAGCAGAAAGTCGTGGTTTCCAAGGCGTTCGACCCGGTCGGGCCGACGCTGGTCGAGAAGCTGCCGGCGGACAAGCGAGCGGCGTTCGAGAAGGCGCTGGAGGACAACAAGCTGCCGCGCGCCACCTTTGAGCGAATGCAGCCGTGGTTTGCCGCGATCAGCCTGTCCGTGCTGCCGGTGCAGAAGCTGGGCTATGATGCAGGAAACGGGCCCGAAGGCGTGCTGACTCAGGCCGCCAAGGCGCAGAAGAAGCAGGTCATGGGGCTGGAAACTTTCGAAGGGCAGATGTCGATCTTCGACTCGCTGTCGCAGAAGGCGCAGCTCGAACTGCTCAGCTCCACCGTCGACGAACTGCCCAAGGCTGGCGAGACGATGGACCAGATGGTCGAGGACTGGGCCAAGGGCAATCCCGAGGGCCTTGCCGAGACCATGAACGAGAGCCTCAAGGACTCGCCGGAGGTCGGCAAGGCACTGCTGGTGGATCGCAACGCGAAATGGGCCGAATGGATTGCCGAACGGATGCGCACGCCCGGCCGGGTCTTCATCGCGGTCGGCGCCGGACACCTTGCCGGGCCGCAGAGCGTGCAGGCGCACCTGGGCAAGTACCGGCTGAAGGCAGTGCGGGTGAAATACTGACAGCAACGCGCGGCCGGACACGAGGATTGCGTTTCGCGCCCCTGCCCGCTATGCGCGCCCGCTTCCGGCCATGGTCATCCCTGGAGGCGTGGCGCGGAAGGACACACATGAGTTTCGGAGAATATCAATGAGCGACCAGTTGACGCTCGCAGCCGAGACGCGTGACCGGGTTGGCAAGGGAGCCTCCCGTGCGCTGCGTCGTGACGGCCGCGTACCCGCCGTGATCTACGGCCAGAACAAGGAACCCACCTCGATCCATCTCGAGGAAAAGGCGCTTGTGAAGGCGCTGGGCACCGGCCACTTCATGAACACCGTCGTGATGATCAACGGCGAGCGCACCCTGCCCAAGGACGTGCACTTCCATGCCGTGACCGACCGTCCGGTGCACGTCGACTTCCTGCGCATTTCCGCGCACGCGACCGTCACCGTCGCAGTGCCGGTGGTGTTCGCTGACGAGGAAGAGGCGCCGGGGCTGAAGAAGGGCGGCGTGCTGAACGTGGTTCGTCACGAGCTGGAGCTGGTGTGCGACGCGGCGGAAATCCCGTCGGAAGTGACCATCTCGCTCAAGGGCCTGGACGTGGGCGATTCGCTCCACATCTCCGCCGTCACGCTGCCCAAGGGCACGCAGTCGGCCATCGACGATCGCGACTTCACCATCGCGACCGTGGTTGCGCCGTCGGCGCTGAAGTCCGCCGAGGGCGAGGCTGCAGCCGAGACGACCGAAGAAGCTGCCGGCGAGTAATCTCGCCGACCGCCGCAGCGATGCGGCGCGGATGATCGGGCGGGTGGCGGCAACGCCCCCGCCCGTTTTCGTATGGGCGCGTGGCAAGCGGATGGATGGGTGATGCAGCTTTGGGTCGGCCTGGGCAATCCGGGTGCGCAATATGCGATGCACCGGCACAATGTCGGCTTCATGGCCGTGGACGCCATTGCCGGGGTGCATGATTTCAGCCCGGTGGCGAAGAAGTTTCAGGGCTGGGTTCGCGAAGGGCGGCTCGGCAACCAGAAGGTGCTGCTGCTCAAGCCCGCCACCTTCATGAATGAAAGCGGCCGCAGCGTCGCGGAGGCGCTTCGCTTCTACAAATTGGGTGTCGAGGCGCTGACCGTCTTTCACGACGAGCTGGATCTCGCGCCGATGAAGCTGAAGGTGCGGATGGGCGGCGGTCTTGCCGGCCACAACGGGCTTCGCTCAATCGACCAGCATCTCGGGCCCGAGTTCCGCCGGATCCGGATCGGCATCGGCCATCCGGGGCACAAGGATCGGGTGACCGGCCACGTGCTCGGCAATTATGCCAAGAGCGAGATCGACCCGCTCAGCGACCTGCTCGGCGCGGTGGCGGCGGAGGCACCGACGCTGGCCGCGGGCGATGACGTCCGCTTCATGAACGACGTGGCGCTTCGACTGCAATCGTAAGGGGCGGCGCCCTTCCCCATCCGCTTGCGGCGCAGTATCGCCGATCCGCCATGCTCTTTCCTCCCGCCTCCTGTGCCCGCCTCGTGGTCAAGATCGGTTCGGCGCTGCTCGTGGACCCGTCGGGCGCGGTGCGACGGGAATGGCTGGCGGGGATCGCGGCCGATGTCGCCGCGCGCACCGGCGCCGGCCAGCAGGTCGCCATCGTCTCCTCGGGCGCGATCGCGCTGGGCGCGCGCCGGCTCGGCCTGCCACGCGGCGGACGCGCCAGCCTGGAGGATGCGCAGGCGGCGGCCGCGACGGGGCAGATCGCCCTCAGCCAGACTTGGGCGGAGGTGCTTGGCGCCAATGGCCTGACCGCCGCGCAGATGCTGGTGACGCTGGACGATCTGGAGGACCGGCGCCGCTATCTCAATGCCGCCGCGACGCTGGGCCGGCTGCTTCAGCTTGGCACCGTTCCCGTGATCAACGAAAATGACAGCGTCGCCACGGCGGAAATCCGCTTCGGCGACAATGATCGGCTTGCCGCGCGCGTGGCACAGGCCGCGACGGCGGAGGGCGTCGTGCTGCTTTCCGACATCGATGGCCTCTACGATCGCAATCCGGCGCAGCCCGGCGCCGTCCACATCCCCGAAGTGGCCCATATCGATGATCGGATCGCCGGCATGGCGGACGATGGCTCGGCTTCCGGCATGGGATCGGGCGGCATGGTCTCAAAGATCGCGGCCGCCCGGATCGCCACGTCGGCAGGGGTGGCGCTCGCCATCGCTTCCGGCCGGGTCGATCGCCCGCTTTCCATCGATGCCCGCCACACCATCTTCCTTCCCGAGAAACGCGCAACGGCGCGCAAGGCGTGGCTGGCCGGTCGCCTGACGGTGAAAGGGGCGGTCACGGTAGACGCGGGTGCTGCCGAGGCGCTGATGCGGGGGCGCAGCCTGCTGGCGGCCGGTGCCGTCGCGGTCTCCGGCGCATTCACGCGCGGCGACGTGGTCGCGATTGAGGGACCGGCGGGGCCGATCGCGCGCGGGCTGGCGGAATATGACGCGGGCGAGATGCAGCGCCTGCTCGGCCGGCGCAGTGAGGAGCAAGAGGCGCTGCTTGGTTATGCCCCGCGCGCCGCGCTGATCCACCGCAACCATATGGCGATGCTGTGATCCTGGCGCTGACCGGCGGTACCGGCTTTGTCGGCCGGGCTACGATCGAAACCGCGCTGGCGGCCGGACATCAGATCCGCGCGCTGACCCGTCGGCCTCAGCCTGATCGCGACAGGGTGACGTGGATCTCCGGCGCGCTGGACGATGTGGCGAGCCTGGCCGCCCTGGCCGACGGCGCCGATGCCGTCATTCACATCGCCGGCGTGGTCAACGCGCCCGACCGTGCGGGCTTCGTGGCCGGCAATGTCGAGGGAACCAGAGCCGTCGTCGCGGCGGCGGGCACGCGCCGGCTTGTGCATGTGTCATCACTGTCCGCGCGCGAGCCGGACTTGTCCGTTTACGGCTGGTCCAAGCGGGAAGCGGAACGGATCGTCGCCGAAAGCGACAGTGACTGGACGATCGTGCGGCCAACGGGCGTCTATGGCCCAGGCGATACCGAGCTTCGTGACATGTTCCGGCTCGCGCGGTTCGGACTGGCCTTTCTGCCCCCGCCGGGGCGCGTTTCCCTGATCCATGTCGAGGATCTCGCACGCCTGTTGGTGATGCTGGTGCAGCGCCCCGGCGCACGCGAAACCTTTGAGGTGGATGATGGCAGGGCCATGACGCATGCCGATCTCGCCGCGGCGATCGGCCGGGCAGTGGGTCGCCGGGTGCTGCCGATGCACCTACCCAAGCCGTTGATGCGGGTCGGTGCGCGGCTCGATCGCATGGCGCGCGGACATGGCGCAAAGCTGACGCTCGACCGGGTCGACTATCTCAGCCACCCGGACTGGGCGGCGGCGGCCGAGCTGCGTCCGCCGGCGGCGCTCTGGTCACCTGCCATCCCGCTCGAACAAGGCTTGGCGCAAACCGCGCGGTCTTACGGCATCGCAGGATGAACACGCTTCCGCCGCATTCGATTGGCACCTCGCCCGCTTGCAGCTAAGGACCCGGCATGAGCGACCGCGACAGCATCTTCGACACCGTCAAGGCCCAGATCGAACCCTTCAACAAGAAGGGCGTGACCGTGACGGAGGCCACCACCTTCCAAGGCGATCTCGAATGGGATTCGCTGACGGTGATGGACTTCGTCGCCGCGATCGAGGACGAATTCGACATCATCATCACGATGAACATGCAGGCTGAGATCGAGACGGTCGGTCAGCTTGCCGATGCCGTCGCCAAGCTGAAGAACTGAACGCCCGTTTGTGCAGCGGGCGATGACCGGAACCATGCCGGGCGCGCGTCGCCCGGCGTTTCCACACGGCCCGATGCGAACGGTTGGGGATTGAACAGATGACCGAAACCGGCCTCCAGGCAGAAGCACTGCCCGCCGATCCTGCCGAAGTGGCACCCGAACGCGACCTGTTCGACAAGTTCGCGCCCTTGATCGCGGAGCGCCAGGCGCTGCTCGATTCCGGCGTGCGCGACCCGTTCGGGATCGTGATGGAAGAGGTGAAATCCCCGACCGTTGCCGTGATCAAGGGGCGCGAGACGATCCTGCTCGGCACCTACAATTACATGGGCATGACGTTTGATCCGGACGTGATCGCCGCCGGCAAGGAAGCGTTCGACCGGTTCGGTTCGGGCACCAACGGCAGCCGCGCGCTGAACGGCACGTTCCACGATCACATGGAAGTCGAGCAGGCGCTGCGCGACTTCTATGGCATGTCCGGCGCCATCGTCTTTTCAACAGGTTACCAGGCGAACCTCGGTATCATCTCAGCCATTGCGGCAAAGGGTGAGTATATCATCCTGGACGCCGACAGCCACGCCTCGATCTACGACGGCTGCGCCATGGGCAATGCCGAGGTCGTGCGCTTCCGGCACAATTCGGTGGAGGACCTGGACAAGCGGCTAGGCCGGTTGCCCAAGGAGCCGGGCAAGCTGGTGGTGCTGGAAGGCGTCTATTCGATGCTGGGCGATGTCGCGCCGCTGAAGGACATGGTGGCGGTCGCGAAGAAGCATGGCGCGATGGTGCTGGTGGACGAAGCGCATTCCATGGGCTTCTTCGGCCCGAACGGCCGCGGCGTTTATGAAGACCAGGGATTGCAGGACCAGGTCGACTTCGTGATCGGCACCTTTTCCAAGTCGGTCGGCACCGTTGGCGGTTTTTGCGTGTCGAACCATCCCGAGTTCGAAATCCTGCGCTTCGTCTGCCGCCCCTACATCTTCACCGCCAGCCTGCCCCCCGCGGTGGTCGCATCCGCGACCGCCTCGATCCGCAAGCTGATGCATGCCGCCGACAAGCGCGAGCGGCTGTGGGCCAATACGCGCCAGCTTCACGCCGGCCTCTCGCAGCTTGGCTTCCGCCTGCCGACGGCGCAGCCCGAATCCGCCATCGTCGCCGTCCTTCTGGACGACCAGGAGCAGGCGGTGCGGATGTGGCACGGCCTGTTGGAGGCCGGGCTGTACGTGAACGTCGCGCGCCCCCCGGCAACGCCCGCCGGCATGTTCCTGCTGCGCTGCTCGGTCTGCGCGGAGCACACGCCCGAACAGATGGCGCAAGTTATCGCGATGTTCGAGGCGGCGGGACGGGCCACTGGCGTGATCGCTTGATCGACGCCAGCGGGCCGCTTTCGCGAACCTTTTCCATCTGCTAATTCCCATCCCCGTGATCGCGGACGAGGGCGTCGACACTAAAGACGGGCCGGCCTCGGCCTGGCGCACCTTCACGCTGCTCGTGATGGGTGTGCTGGGGATTGGCGTGCTGGTGGCGCTGATCCTCGCACTCGGCGAGGCGAACCGGCAACGCGACCGCGCCGTATCGCTGCAGTCGCACAGCTATGACGTCATGATCCTGGCGCGAACGCTGTCGGGCACGATTGCAAAGTCCGAAGCGTCGCTGGGGCGGTATGTCATTTCCGGCGATAAGCAACTCGGCCAGCTGTATTTCGACGATTGGCGCCGCGCCGGGGAGCAGATCCAGCGGCTGGAGTCGCTCACCCGCGACGATCGCGGGCAACAGCGCCTTATGGCGCGTCTCCGCTCCGCCTATCGCAGCCGGGGCGAGGAGCTGTCGCTCACGGCGCTGTCGACGACCTACGGGAAAAACGAACAGGCACTGTCACGCTATTACGCTGCGCGACAGGCAGCGTCGCTCGACGAGCTACGCGTCGTGCTCGATGCCATCATCACCGGCGAGCGTGATGTGCTGCTGCGTCGCACGGCCGCTGCCATGGCGCTGGTAAACCGCTCCACCAAGGCGGCATTCGTCTTCTCGGTCTTCGGCGTCCTGCTCCTGCTGGGCGCGCTGTCGCTGGGGTGGCTGACGGTACAGGCCCTGACCGAGCGCGCGATCGCGCAGGCGGAGGCGGATGCCGAGCGCGCCCGCGCCGAGGAACTGTCAGTCGCCGTCGACGAGGCCACCGATGAGCTGCGCACGCAGGAGGCGCGATTGCGGCAGGCGCAGAAGATGGATGCCGTGGGCCAGCTCACCGGCGGTATCGCGCATGATTTCAACAATATGCTGGCGATCGTTATTGGCGGACTTGAACTCGCCCAACGATCCATGCCCAGCGGCGCGGATGAGACGAGCCGACATATCGAAAGTGCGCGCGAAGGTGCCTTGCGCGCCGCGGAGCTGACGCGGCGGCTTCTCGCTTTTGCCCGAGAGGGGCCGATCGACCCGCAGCCGATCCATATCACCACCCTCCTAGAGAATATGCGCGACCTTCTGGATCGCACCCTTGAGGACGGCATCCGGATCGAGATCGTCGATGCGACCGAAGGCGCCTATGTCCATGCGGACAAGGTGCAGCTGGAGAATTGCATCCTCAACCTGGCCGTCAATGCGCGCGACGCGATGGATGGGCGCGGCGTGCTGACGATCAACGCTCGGCTGGAATGGTCGGACGACGGTGACTTCGTTGCGCTCGCCATTCGCGATACGGGTTGCGGCATGACCCCGCAGGTGGCGGAGCGGGTGTTCGAGCCGTTCTTCACCACCAAGCCCGTTGGCAAGGGCACCGGCCTCGGCCTCAGCCAGATCTTCTCCTTCGTGCGGCAGCTGGGCGGCGACGTGGTGATCGACTCCGCGCCGGGAGCCGGGACCACGGTTCACCTGCGCATGCCCCGCGACACCACGTCGCAAACGCAGCTCGAAACCGAAAAGGCCGAGCCCGCGACGCCCGCCCCGGTCGGATCTCTTACCATTCTGGTGGTCGAGGATGATCCCCGGGTGCTATCCGCCACGACAGACGCGCTGCAGGAACTCGGCCATCATCCGATTGCCTGCGGCAGCCCGGTGCAAGCGCCGGCCATACTGGACCAACATGCGCCCGTCGACCTGATCATCACTGACGTCCTGATGCCGGAGCAAACCGGCCCGGAGATGATCGCCGCCCTTGATCGGCGCCACGCGGGCATCGCCGTGCTGTTCGTCACCGGCTTTGCCGGCGAAACCCGCGATCCGGAATTGTTCAGCGGCCACCACGTGCTGCGCAAGCCGTTCACGCTCGTCGCGCTCGAAAAGGCGATCGCCGAGGCAATCACACGGCGTCAATCGAACGGACCGCACAGTCTGGCGGCTGAATGACGCTGGCGCGGCACCAATCAACCGTTCCCCCGTTGTCCCCCATGATCGCGTTGGTTTCGCCTCTTCTCACGGCCTGGCATCGGTCAGCGATGTCATGCAAAGGGGGTGGCGCTTGCCGCCCGGTCCCCTATACCCGGCCATCCACCCGTCAGCCTGAGCTTCCCAGCCGCCGCCCATGAAATCGATCGACCGCTACATGGCCCGGCTGATCGCGCTGCCGCTGTTCTCCACATTGGTGATCGCGGCAATGCTTCTGCTGCTGGATCGCATGCTCCGCCTGTTCGACTTCGTGGCGACGGAGGGCGGGCCGGTCAGCGTGGTGTGGCAGCTGCTCGCCAATCTCCTGCCGGAATATCTTGGCCTGGGCATTCCGATCGGCCTGATGCTGGGCGTGCTGCTTGCCTTTCGGCGGCTCGCCACCTCGTCCGAGCTGGACGTGATGCGCGGCGTGGGGATGAGCTACCGCCGGCTGCTGCGCGTGCCCTATATGTACGCGGTCGGGCTCGCGCTCATCAACCTTGCCATTGTCGGCTTCATCCAGCCGCGTGCGCGTTACGCCTATGAGGGGCTTCGGTTCGAACTTCGCACCGGTGCGCTTGGCGCCTCGATCAAGGTGGGCGAATTCACCCATCTGGGCGATCGCATGACGCTGCGCATCGAACGCAGCCGGGACAAGGGACGCGAGCTTTCGGGCATCTTCGTCCGCGCGGAAACAGCGCAGGGCGACCGGATCAGCGTGACGGCGCAGCGTGGGCAATTCTTCGCGACGGACGATCCGAACACGATCATCTTTCGCCTGACGGATGGGACGCTGATCCACAATCGGGCGAATTTCCCCGCCCCGCGCGTCCTGACCTTCAGCGCGCACGACCTTCCGATCGACCTTCCCAAGTTCGAGCAGTTCCGCGCACGCGGCGGGCGCAATCTGGAATATACGATTCCCGAGCTCGCCCGGATCGGGGCGACGAGCGGCAGTGAGGAAACCCGGCATGGCAGCCAGGCGGAGCTCTATTTCCGGCTGGCCGAAGTGCTGATGATGTTCCTGCTACCGCTGCTAGCCGTCGCGCTGGGCGTGCCGCCGAAGCGGTCCACTTCGGCACTCGGCGTGTTCGTGTCGATCGTAATGGTGGTCGCCTATCACAAGGTGAACCAATATGCGGCGTCAATCGGCGAGCTTGGCCGCGTGGATCCGTTCATCGCGCTCTGGACGCCGTTCGCGATCTTCGCCGCGCTGATCATCTGGATGTACTATACCTTGGCCTATGTTCCGGGCGGACAGCCGATCGGCGCGCTTGAACGCGGGGCGAGCAAGGCGCTGAAGGCGATCACCCGCCGCATGCCCGGCCGCCGTGGACGGGATACGCGCGAATGATCTCCTTCTTTCCGTCGCGCACCGTCGCCATCTACATGGGCAAGATGTTCCTGGTCCGCACCTTCGGCATTCTTGCCGGGCTGGTGCTGGTGCTTCAGGCGCTCGATCTGCTTGGCGAATCCGGCAAGATCCTGGCCGTGCCGGGGAACACGGACGCACAGGTGTGGCAATATATGTCGCTGCGCGTGCCGCAGATCATCGCGCGCTTCCTGCCCTTCTCGGTTCTTCTGGGCACGATCCTGACGCTGATCACGATGAACCAGAACAGCGAGATCGTGGCGCTGAAGGCTTCCGGCATGTCCGCGCACCAGGTGCTGGCGCCGCTGATCACCGCCAGTGTCGGGATCGCGATCCTCAGCTTCGCCTTCAACGATCGCATCGTTGCCCGCTCGACCGCGACACTCGCGCAGTGGCAGAAGGTGAACTACGGCAAGCTGCCGATCGACCGCGGCGACCGCGCGAACGTCTGGGTCCGCACCGCGGACGATCTGATCCAGGTCGACCAGATCCAGGGTCGCGGAGACCGTGCGAGGCTGGGCGGCGTGACCTTGTATGAGCGTGACGGCGGCCTGTTGAAGGCGATCGTCACCGCCCCGAACGGCCAACGGCGGGGTGACGGGTGGGCGATCGGCCCCGCCCGCCGCTTTGATGTCGCGAGCGGCGCTATCACGGACGTGGGAACGGTGGTGATCGCACGCGGCGTGACGCCGGATCAGTTCACGCTGTCGACCATCAACGCCGACGGCCTCTCGTTCCGCGCATTGAACGAGGCGATCGACGATCTCGCCGCCGCCGGGCGCCCGACGAAGGCGCTTGAAGGTTCCTTATGGCACAAGCTGTCGGGCCCGCTTTCGTCCGTGCTGATGCCACTGCTTGGCGCGGTCGCCGCCTTCGGCATCGCCCGCTCGGGAAAGCTTTTCATCCGCGCCGTGATCGGCATGGCGTTGGGCTTCGCCTATTTCGTCGCGGACAATTTCGCGCTCGCGATGGGCAATCTGGGCGCCTACCCGCCCTTTCTGGCGGCCTGGGCGCCGTTTCTGCTGTTCCTGCTGATCGGCGAAGCGGTGCTGCTGCGCACCGAGGAATAGTTTCGCCGCTGCCTGCCCCCGCAGTGGGGCGTGTGGCTCTTTCATCGCCCGATTAGCGCCACGGCTGGCCGCTTTGGTCCAGCGTCTTCACGTGCAGGCCAAGGTCGTGAGGAGAAGGCGTTTGGGTTCCAGACCTCGCCGGATGATATGGTCGGCTGGTCGAGCACGCGTCGAAACGTAAAGGCCCTGTCCGGGCATGACGCGCGGACAGGGCCTTGATCCGTTCGGCCGCCCTTTCGGGCGCCGCGACCTTGATGCGTCAGCGTGGCAGCATGGTGCTCCGCGCGATCTTCGCTACCAGGCCCGGCATGCCGGCATAGTTCGCCTTGTAATATGGCGAGTCCTTGTCGAGCACCGCGCTCAGCCGACGATGCGCCTCGCCAAGCGCATGATACGGAAGGCCCGGCAGCAGATGGTGAAGCGCGTGGTAGCGCAGCCCGACCGGCGCCCACAATGCTGGCAGCGTGGCAGGCGGCGGCACGTTGACCGAGTCGAGATACTGAGCGGTCACCGTCATCGGCTCGCCCTCATTTTCCCAAAGGTGCGCGACCAGGGTGCGCAGCTGATTGATGACGGCGAGACCCGAGGCGACGCCGACCATGATCGCAAAGGCGCGGGCCGGGATCGTGCCGGTCGCCACCAGCGCGATCAGGGACATCGCCCAGATCGCGCACGCGGCCTCGATCCGGTTCCACTGCTTCGCCGCCTCGCCCTCCGGCATGCGCCGGCGGAACTGCGGGTTGATCGCCAGTGCGGAATACCGCTCCACCACAATACGCCGCAGCCCCGGCACGATCACCGACAGCGGCGACAGCACGCCGTAACGGAAGATCAGCGCGACAGGAGCGAGCGCCGCGATCAGCACGAACAGCGGAAGCGACCAGGGCTTCATCAGCGCCAGCGGGAGATATTCCGGATCCTCCGACGTGCCGTATCGCGTACGTGCGTGGTGCAGATTGTGCACCCCTTCGTACATGAAGGACGGTACCAGCAGCGGCACGCCAATCACCGCATTATACCCCAGCCGGAAGCCGGGCAGCGCGGCATGCTTTACATGCGTCAGTTCGTGGATGAAGCTCATCCCGCGGTAGAGCGCCAGCATCGACACCACGCCAGCGATCAGCGTGAGCCAAAGCGGGCCTGCCGCGATGGCGACGCCCAGTGCCACATAGCCGACCAGAGCCGACCCGAGCAGGTCCGCCCAGTAGATCGCCGGCCGCGGCGCATTCAGATCGCGGGTCAGCTCGGCAGCGGCCTTCAGCATGGCACGATCATCGGCGATCGGCACACGAGCGGCAGCCACAGAATTGGTCCGGGCGAAAGTCATGGTCGTCATAGGCATTTCCATTAGCCAGAGATAATGGCGACACAGTGGCTACAACACCCTCCCCTGCCACGGAAAGGCCGCTCGCCATGATCGCTTCAGGCGATTACAGGGCCGATCATGGCAGGCTCACTCACCATCCGTCCCGTGCAGACCAAGCGCGATCGCAAGGCGTTCGTCGATCTGCCGTTTCGTCTTTACCGCGATGATCCCAACTGGGTGCCGCCGTTGAAGAGCGAGGCGCTGGGGCTGATCACGCCGGAAAAGAACGGCTGGTACAGCCACGCCAAGGCGCAGCTTTTCCTCGCCGAGCGGAACGGCAAGGTCGTCGGTCGCATCTCGGCACATATCGACACGCTGGCGCTTGAGATGCCTCAGGTGCAGGGGTTCGGGCCGGGCACCGGTCAATGGGGCCTGATGGAAGCGGAAGATCAGGGCGTGTTCGCCGCCTTGCTGCAGGCCGCGGAAACGTGGCTGCGCGAACAGGGGATGACGCGCACGCTTGGTCCAATCTCGCAGTCGATCTGGGAAGAGCCGGGCCTCCTGATCGACGGCTATGATCATCCGCCGACCGTGATGATGGGCCATGCGAAGCGCGAATACCGCGACTGGATCGAAGGCGCAGGCCATCAGCCGGTCAAGCAGCTGATGACCTATGATCTGGACATCACGCAGGAATTTCCGCCGATCGTCCAGCGGATCATCAAATCCGGCGAGAAGAATGCGCGGATCAACGTGCGCATGGTCGACAAGTCCCGCTTCGATGAAGAGGCAGCCATCATCCTGTCGATCCTGAACGACGCCTGGAGCGACAATTGGGGTTTCGTCCCGCTGACGCCGCCGGAAATTCGCGATGTCGGCGTCAAGCTGAAGCCGATCGTGTTCAACGATCTGATCCGTATCGCCGAGCTGGATGGAAAGCCCGTCGCCTTCATGATCACCCTGCCCGACCTGAACGAGCCGCTGGCGGGGCTGAACGGCTCCTTGCTGCCGTTCGGCTGGGCGAAGCTGCTCCTGTGGCTGCGGCGCCCGAAGGTTCGCACGATGCGCGTGCCGCTGATGGGGGTGGTGAAGGAGCTTCAGTCATCGCGCATGGCGAGCCAGCTTGCCTTCATGATGATCGAATATATTCGCCGCGCCTCCATCACGCATTATGGCGCCACGCGCGGCGAGATCGGCTGGATCCTCGATGACAATCAAGGGATGCGATCGATCGCCGAGACGATCGATAGCCGCGTCAACAAAGTGTATCAGGTGTACGAAAAGACCCTGTAGCGGGTGTCTTCACGGCCCGGCGCGCCGATAGCGTTTCGCCTGCCCGCGGCGGTCGTCATGCTTTCGTAAAAGCCACAGCTGCCCGGCCCGTGTGACGCTGACCGGGCTTGCTGAGACCCGCGAGAGGCAGTGGAGCTGGCCTCCGGCCCGGATCCGTCAACATGGATCACCGGACCGGCCGTAGCCACTGCTCCCATCGCGAACCCCAGCGCCTTCATCCTCTCTTCTCCTGTTTGCGGCAGGCCCCGATATGCCCCGGCGGGGCGCCATTCAGCGCGTCGCCAGCGGATCGGTGCCCTGCGCCACCCATTGCGCGCGCGACTGGCAATAGCGGCGAGCAGCGCCGACGCCCGGAAGCGTATCCACCACGCACACGCGGCGCAGATCGGTTTCGGGATTGATGTCCTGGGCGAGACGCTGCTCAACAGGAACGGTGGCAGGTGCCGGCGCGGGAGCAGGAGCCGGCTCGGGAGCAGCGGTGCCGAGAGCGAGGGCAGCGGCGAGAGCGATCATCGTCATGGCAGTTCCTTTCAGGTCCGGCAGCGCCCTGGTGCGCCGCCACCAAACCTATTGCAGGCCCCGTGCCAAACTTTCTCGCGACGTAAATTCAATGACTTAGAAAATTGCCCCCCGCGACCTTCGCTGATCTTCGGCATGGATTACCAAGTCGCGGCGGATCTTGCCGAACATCAACTGTGCGCATCCGGACGCGCGCGAACACTGCGTCCGTCCGCGAACGTCACGTAATCGCAATGTTGTGCTTCATCCGCGACCATGTCGGACGAGGGGGGCGGACGACGGGGCTGCCGATCAGCGCAGCCGCACCCAGGTGGGCGCGTGATCGCTGGCCTTTTCTCGCCCGCGATATTCCTTATCAACGCCCGCCTCGATCAGGCGATCCGCCACTGCGGGGGAAAGCAGCAGATGATCGATCCGGAACCCGGCATCACGCTGCCACGCGCCGGCCTGATAATCCCAGAACGTCCATATTCCGCCGGCGGGGTTCCGCACGCGCAGGGCATCGGTCCACCCCTGCGCCAGCAGCGCACGGTAGCCGGCGCGGCTTTCCGGCTGCATCAGCGCATCATCGGCCATGGCCCGCACGGAGAAGGTGTCACCGTCATTCGGAATGACGTTATAGTCTCCCGCCAGCACCGCGGGGATCTCACCTGCCAGGAGCTCACGCGCGCGGCGTGTCAGGCGGTCGATCCAGCGCAGCTTGTAGTCGAACTTGGGACCGGGCTGCGGATTGCCGTTTGGCAGGTAAATGGATGCGACCGTCAGGCCGTCCACGGTGCATTCGAGATAGCGGCTATGTTCGTCCTCCGGCTCGCCCTCTAGACCGCGCTGCTGCTCGACAGGATCGCTGCCGCGCGCCAGCACCGCGACCCCGTTGAACCCCTTCTGCCCATGCCAGCACGCGCCATAGCCCGCGTCGCGCACCTCCTGAATGGGGAAGGTTTCGTCGCTGGACTTCAGCTCCTGCAGGCAGACGACATCCGGCTGCTGCTCGGCCAGATATTCCAGCAGGCGCGGGAGGCGGGCCTTGATGCCGTTGACGTTGTAAGTGACGATCTTCACGCCACCGGCATTACACCGAGAAGCTGGTCCCGCAACCGCAACCCGACGCGGCGTTCGGATTATCGACCTTGAACGCGGCACCACCGAGAGACTCGACGTAATCCACTGACGCACCCCGGACGAGATCCAGGCTCACGTCATCTACCACCAGCCGAACGCCGTCCGTCTCCGTCACCACGTCGCCAGCCTCTGGCGCATCAGCAAAGCCGAAGCGGTATTGAAAGCCGGAACAGCCGCCGCCCTCCACCGACAGACGGAGGATGGCAGGCTTGTTCTGCTTGCTTGCGATGGTCGCGACCCTGGCTGCGGCAGCGGAGGTCAGCGCGATGTCAGCAGCGAGTGTAGCCATGGCAGGGAGATAAGCCTCCCCTACCCCGCTCGCAACCCGCGATCGTGCGGGTGCGCGCGGATCAGTCTCAATGTTCCAGAGCGTCCTGCGCGGCAGGTCCACCGGTGGAAACCGGGATCTGACTGACGGAGCGATCCTGCGCCGCCAGGAGATAATCGGCGGTGGTCAGGAACGGCACCGGGTTTACGGCAGCGCCATCGATCCGGACCTCATAGTGAAGGTGCGGACCGGTCGAGCGGCCGGTCGACCCCATCAAGCCGATGATCTGCCCGCGACGCACGCGCGCATTGTCGCTGATGATGATCTTCGACAGGTGGCCATAGCGGGTGGCGATCCCCTTGCCATGGTTGATCTCGATCATGTTGCCATAGCCGCCCTGGCGGCCGGCGTGGTTCACGACGCCATCTGCCGTGGCATAGATCGGGGTACCGGTCGGCCCGGGAATGTCGACGCCCGCGTGCATCGCCGCCGTTCCGCGGAACGGATCGCTGCGAACACCGAAGTTGCTCGTGAACGACAGGTGCTGAACCGGCTGAACGGACGGGATGGAGATCACCCCCTGTTCCAGCGTGTCCAGCTTCTTCCAGGTCATGAACAGCGAGCGGAATTGCGCGTCGGCGTTCAGGTCGGCGGTCGCTTCCGCGCTCGCGGCCGGGATCAGCGGACCGCCCATCGCGCCGACGACGGCCTGCTTGCGCCCCTTCACCAGACGCTCGGGCCGCAAGCCGCGCTCGCGGATTTCCTGCGTCGCATGCTGGTAGCGGGCCTGCAGCTGATCGAGCGCGACATCGGCCAGCATTGCCTGACGGCGCTCCACCTTGCCGAACGGCGCCAGCGCAAAGGCGGCCAGCCGATCGCCAGTGGGATCGATCTTCAGGGTTGCGAGCGCCAGCTTCTTCTCGTCGCCCACGCCGGTCAGCGCTGCGGCGAGCAGCGCCTGGCGCTGCTCCAGCCGGGTGGCATGCTGTTCGGCGGTCTTGCGGATCGTGGCCACGCGCGTCTGCATGTGCGCGAGCTTGCGTTCCATGGTCTGGATGCGCTGCTCCGAGCGCGGCGCGGCCGTCAGGCCAGCGGCTATCGCAGCCTGGCCAGTCGCGGTGGCGGCACCATAGCCGGCAAAGGCGACCACAACGGCAGCGGCGCCGACGATCGCCGTCTGCGATCCACGGCCAACACGCATCCGGCGAACTGCGCGGCCGTCGTGGAAGACCACGTTCCGCGGCGAAAACAACAGGCGAGCGCCAGCAGCGATGCGGTCAGCCGGCGCGGAAAAAGATTTGGACATCGAACCCCAAACGAGATCGTTGATACGGCAGCCGCCGGGACAAGCCCGACGCGCTTTATCTGAACTGGTCTGGATTGCGGCCCCCCGCACCCGGACGCCGATTACTGGTCTGATCTACGTATATTAGGCAATAGCGCCATAATATTCTCGCGTTAGGCCGGCAGAGTCGCGCGCTGAGTCGTTGAACGGACCCTTCACCACACCGCTGAACTGAGCCGCGATCAGCGATTGCCAATGCGCCGCGGGCGAAAGATCGCGCTCCCTGCAGCTGGCCTCGAACCATTTGGTTCCGAACCGCACGTGGCGGATCTCGTCGGTATAGATCCGCTGCAGGATGCGCGCGCTGGTCTCGTCGCCTGCGGCCATGAAGCGGGCAACGGTTGCGGGGGTCACGTCCAGGCCGCGCGCCTCCAGCGCCATGGGAACGACGGCAAGGCGCGCAACAGCATCGTTCGCCGTGGCACTGGCCGCCTCCCACAGGCCGGCGTGCGCGGGCAGCGCACCATAGCCGCTGCCCAAGGCCTTCAACCGCCGGTCGAGAAGCGCGAAGTGCATCGCTTCATCCGCACCAACGGAAAACCAATCGTCCACAAAGGCGCGGGGGTAACCGGCGCCGAAGCGTCCGACGATGTCGAACGCCAAATCGATCGCCACGAACTCGATGTGCGCCAGTGCATGAAGCAGCGCCAGGCGGCCGCGCGCCGATCCGCCTTTGCCGCGCTTCGGCATGCGATTAGGGGGCAGCAGTTCGGGCGTAAGGGGCCGCGCAGGCGAATCCGGCATCTCCACGTCGAATGCGTGATCGAGTTCGCCCAGCCGCCACGCCCGCGCCGCGTGACGCGCAGCCTTTACCTTCCGGACGGGATCGGCCGCGTCCAGCACTCGGCGAGCCGCCTCGGCAACACTGGTCACAAGGCGCGTGCCGCTTCCAGCACGGCCTCTGCGTGACCGGCCACCTTCACCTTGCGCCATTCGCGCGCCAGCCGCCCTTCCCGGTCGAACAGAAAGGTGGAACGCTCGATCCCCATGTAGGTGCGCCCGTACATGGATTTTTCCACCCAGGTGCCGAACGCCTCACAGGCGGAGCCATCTTCGTCGCTCGCCAGCGCCACCGCCAGGTCATATTTGGCGATGAACTTCTGGTGTTTTGCCGGCGTATCGCGCGAGATACCGAGCACCGAGACACCAGCAGTGGTGAACGCCGCGGCAAGCGTGGAAAAGTCCTGCGCCTCGCGTGTGCAGCCCGTCGTGTCGTCTTTCGGGTAGAAATAGACGACCATCGGGCAGAGGCGGTCCTTGAGACGGAGAACCGAGCCGTCAGGCGCA
Source organism: Sphingomonas sp. OV641 (assembly GCF_900109205.1). Classification (NCBI taxonomy): domain Bacteria; kingdom Pseudomonadati; phylum Pseudomonadota; class Alphaproteobacteria; order Sphingomonadales; family Sphingomonadaceae; genus Sphingomonas; species Sphingomonas sp. OV641. The sequence goes on from NZ_FNZB01000001.1 coordinate 1,142,047, forward strand.
GTCACCGTCACATCAGGCAGCATGTCCATCCGTTACTCCTTTCCACGCTGCCGTAACCTCCTGCCGCGCACTGTCCAGCGCGGCGCCGACCGCCGGCCAATTCTCCAGCCGCAGCGCGCGGGCGATCAGCGCCCGTGTCGCCGGCATATCCGGCTCGGCAGCGTCCGGCGCCACCAGGCGCAGGGTGACGATCAGGCGGGTAAGCAGATCGTGCGCCTGTACGAGGCCGCGCGGGAGATCGAGCGCAACGATGGCGCGACCCAGGTGCGGGTCGAACCCACGGCATTCCAGCAACTGACGAACGTGAACGGCGAATTCCAGATCCACCAGACCACCGGGCAGCAACTTCGCATCCAGCGGACCGGCAGGCGGCTTGTGGGTGGCCATCTCGGCACGCATCTTCAGCGCATCGGCAACGATATCCCGCTCCGGCCGGTTGCCCGCGAGCACATCGGATATGATCGCCTGCAAGGCTGAACGCGCTTCCGGTGAGCCAAAGACCGGGCGTGCCCGGGTGAGCGCCATATGCTCCCAAGTCCAGGCACTTTCCCGCTGGTACCGCGCGAAGGATTCAAAGTTGACGACCAGCGGCCCCTGGTTGCCGGAGGGCCGCAATCGGGTGTCGATCGGGTATAAGGGCCCGGCCGCGGTCGGCACCGACAATGCGGCGCTCACGCGCTGCGCCAGCCGGTTGTAGTACAATGTCGCGCCCAGTGGCTTGGCGCCGTCGGACTCCGCCGCGAAATCGCCGGTGAACAGATAGACCAGGTCCAGGTCGGAAGCATGGGTCAGTTCACCGCCGCCCAGGCGGCCGAGTGCCAGGATGACGAATTCGCTGTTGGGCACCAGCCCGTGAACGCGCGCAAATTCGTCAACCGCTGCCTGAGCCAGCACGTCAATGGCGGCCTCCGCCACGCGTGAATAGCCGGCGGCGACCGCCAGCGGATCGGAGGCGCCAGCGATGATCTGGGCACCAAGGGCAAAGCGCCGGTCCGCGACGACCCTGCGGACATGATCGAGCTGCGCCTGATAGTCCCCATTCTTGCGCAGTCGCATCTCGGCCGCGAGCCCGGCTCTGTCCGGCACCGGATCAAAGGCGGACGCGTCGATCAAACCGTCAAGCAGATCCGGCCGGCGCGCCAGCTCGTCCGCCAGCGTGGGCGCGTGGCTGAGCAATTGGACAAGCAGCACCGACAATGCAGGCCGTGCCTCGAGCAAGCGGAAGATGTTCACCGCGCTTGGCAGTCGTTCAAACGTGCGATCGAGGCGGTTTAGCGCCGCCTCCGGCTCCGGCGCCTCGGCGAGCGCCGCAACCAGACCTGGCAGCACGGCTTCAAGCGCGGTCTGCGCGGCGGCGCTGCGCAGCGCAGGATACCGACCCGCGCGCCAGCTCTTGATGCGCGTCATCGCCGTTTGCGTGTCGGTGAAGCCAGCCCCCGCTAGCTGGTCGGCCAGCTTGTCAGGATCGGTCGAAAGCGCAGCCGCGCCGGGCGCTGCCAGCCGATCGAATATCTCCGCTACCCGTTTAACGTGCGGAAGCAGATGCGCGAGCAGCGCGGCGCCGTCCGCACGGCCATCGAGCCGAGCGACCCGATCCAGCGCCTCGCCGGTCGGCAATGTGTGGGTCTGTCGATCGTCGATCATCTGCACGCGATGCTCGGCCGTGCGCAGCGCCACATAAGCGTCCGTCAACGCCTTCGCATCGGCCTGATCGATCCGCCCCGCCGCCGCAAGCGCGGCCAGCGCGGCACGGGTGTCGCCGATGCGAAGCGCCGGGTTTCGGCCGCCGTGGATCAACTGGTGGATCTGAGCGAAGAACTCAATTTCACGAATACCACCGCGGCCGCGCTTCAGATCATAGCCGGGGCCGAACTTCTGCCCCTGCGAGTGGTGGTCGCGGATCCTTCGCGTGATCTCGACGATCTCACCGACAGCACCGAAATCCAGGCTTCGCCGCCAGATGAACGGGCGGATCGCCTCCAGAAAGGAGCGGCCGAGTGCCAAGTCGCCGGCGGCGGGGCGGGCGCGAATGAATGCCGCCCGTTCCCATGGCAGCGCCTGCGATTCATAGTACACGATGGCGGCATCAATCGGCACCGCGATCGGCGTGACTTCGGGGGTAGGCCGAAGCCGAAGATCGACCCGCAGGACATAGCCGTCCGCATCGCGCGTCTGGAGCAACTCGATAACGCGGCGCCCGATACGGACGGCCGCGTCGACCGGCTCCTCATTATTCCGTGTGGGCAGCGTTCTGGGATCGAACAGGAAGATCGGATCAATGTCCGATGAATAGTTCAGCTCACGGCTACCCTGCTTGCCAAGCGCAATCGCCACGAAGCCCGCCGGTGTCGCACTGGGTGTTCGCTCTAGGATCGCGGCACGGATCGCCTGATCAAGCGCGCGATCCGCGAAGTCGGTCAGGCGATGCGTAACCTCGGTCAGGTCGAACAGGCCGGAAAGATCGCCGATCGCCACCTGGAGCGCCAGCCTGCGGCGAGCCAAGCGAAGCGCCTTACTGGTTGAATATTCCTCGGAAATTGGCGGCGGACCGCTGCGCGGGTCGGCGACTGTTTCCCCCTCGCGTTCCAACAGGTTGGCGAGGAACGGCGCGTAAGTCTGAGCGCGCGCGATCGCATCGGGAAACGCTGGATCAACGATTATTTCGCTTGACAAACGGTCCACCATCAAAATGACCTTGAAACCTTCCGGCCCGGTCGCCCGTTCTAACGGCTATGATGGGACATGAACATCACACAGGAGATCGCGGCGGCGGAGGTTATTTCGTCCCCCGCCCGCGCGTGACCGACGCAATCGGCGAGTCGCTTCGCTGCGCCTATACCGAGCGGCGCAGGCTGCCAGAGGAGCTCGCCCGGGTTCTGGATCAGCTGGACCGGGTATCGATCCAGCATTGAGGGAAGTGGCGAAGCTCAGCGATCGCGGCTGAGCTCGTCCACCTCGTCCATGATTTCATCCAGCGTGGGCTTCAGGCTGGCGATCGTATGATCGGTGCGCGACGTCATGTCGCTTCCGCTCATCAGCGATTCCAGCGCCACGCGGCCCCGCGCCACGCGGCTCTTGATCGTACCCACGGCGACGCCGCAGATCTCGGCGGCTTCCTCATAGGCGAAGCCGCCCGCACCCACCAGGATCAGCGCCTCGCGCTGCGGCTGCGGAAGATGGAGCAGTGCACGCTGCATATCGGCCAGTTCGACATGCTTGTCCTGGCTGGCCGGCGCGGCCAGCAGACGATCCGCGACCAGATCATCCCACTCGCCCTTGAAGCGCGCACGGCGCATCTGGGACAGGTACAGGTTCCGCAGGATGATAAAGGTCCACGCACGCATGTTGGTGCCGGCCTGGAAGCGCTTGCGCGCTGCCCAGGCCTTCAGGAGCGTTTCCTGCACGAGATCATCCGCAAGATCGCGATTGCCGGACAGCGAACGCCCGAATGCGCGCAAGTGCGGAATCACCTGCGCCAGCTGCTTCTTGAACTCGGGATCAGACAGGGAGACGTGCTCGACCGACACCTCATCGGCCGCGTCAGAATTGCGCGGTTCAGCTTCGGTCATGTTCTGTCGTTCGGTCCCCGCGCCGGGAGGTTCCGGCGTCCTTTGCGCAAGATAGGTATCGCCGGCGCGCTTTGCCAGCCGCTCTGTCAGCATGCTTGCCGCTTACTGCCGCGCAAACAGGATGAGGGCGAAGATCACCACAACAAGGACGAGCGATATCGGCAGAATGTAGCGCGTCATGTGCGGCGTGCTACCGGCCCGCGCCTCATCCGTCGTTACTTCGATACGTTCGTTTTCGTGTGCCATGCCTGCTCAACCCCTCAGCCTCGCTTTGGCTCCGTATCGAATTACGAAACCGGTGCGGTCGATTGATCGAAGAACAATGCCTGGCTGATCGCCGCCTTGACGGTGGAACGCTGGAAAGGCTTGGTGATCAGGAAGGTTGGCTCGGGCCGCTCGCCCGTGAGCAGACGCTCCGGGAAGGCGGTGATGAAGATCACCGGCACCTGGAATTCGTGCAGAATGTCCTTCACCGCGTCGATGCCCGAACTGTCATCGGCAAGCTGGATGTCGGCGAGCACCAGGCCCGGCCGGTCCTCCATGGCGAGCGCCACCGCCTCGTCGCGGGTCACTGCCACGCCGGTCACCTCATGGCCGAGATCGCGGACGATCGTCTCGATGTCCATGGCGATGATCGGCTCATCCTCGATGATCAGCACGCGGGCGCGGGTCTGCTTCTCGATTTCCGACAGCGCCTCGGCGACCAGCGCCTCGACCTCGCTTGGCGCCACATCCACCAGATAGGCCGCGTCCTCCACGGTGAAACCTTCCATCGCCGTCAGCAGAAGTGCCTGGCGCGAAAGCGGCGTCATCCGGGCAAGCCGCGCCCGTGCGATTGCTTCCTGATCGTCAACGTCACCGGGATCGGCCTGCTCGCCGTCGTTCGTGGAATTCCAGATTACCTGGAACGTCCGATAGAGACCCAGGCGGGGATCAACATCGCGCGGGAATTCGCTCGGCGCGGCAACGATCGCCTCCAGCGTGGCGCGCACATATTTGTCGCCATGCGACTGGCTGCCAGTGAGCGCCCGCCCGTACCGACGCAGGAAGGGCAGATGCGGGGCGAGCTGTTGTCCAAGCGACATGAGGCGGAACGACTCCCAATAGATGAAGGCATGGCTTTGCGCGCCGCGCCCTGATTGATCAACTTCATCGACAAACCCCCCGCGGGCGCCAAACGCCCGACGACGCAATTCGTCGCCGGTATGTGGAACCAACGAGCGGCTTTTTAGTTTCACCGTCGTCAGCCATGATCAATAGGCTGGCGCCGCGGCCCGTATCCGGCCAAGGAAATTCATCGTCACGCGGAACGGGTGGTTCAGGGGGCTAAGCGTTGGTTTCGGACAAGGAAGCGCCAAAGAAAACGGTCAAGTCGAAAGGCGGCACGGCAGTGCAGTCAAAGGACCGTGACATGGGTGCGGCGCTACGATCGATTTATCAAAAGACGATCGATGAGTCGGTGCCGGACGAGATGATTTCCCTTCTGAGCAAGCTAGATTAAAAACAGCATATGAATACCACGGCGTCGGAAGATTCGCGCGGCGGCGCGACGGCGCCGTTCATGATGCGATGGCCGACGGGAGCAAAGCTTCTCGTCATCATCTCCATCGCGCTCCTGCCACTTGCGATCATCGCGGTGTTCGCGACCTTGCGAATCACGCAGATCGCCGATGCCGAGGCCAGGGCCAGTCTCCGGATCGCGTCGGCGGAAAGCAGTCGCGCGATCGCCATCGAATTGATCGGCGATATGACGGCGCTCCGCGTCGCGGTTGATGCGCTGGAATCAGACCCGCTCGACACGCCCAGTTGCGCCCGCGTACAAGGTGTCTTTGCACAACAGGCATTCAACGGCGCGCGCTTCGCGGTTTTCGACGCGCGGGGCAGATTGCTGTGCGGCAGTAGTTTCACCCAGGGCCTTGAGGTCGCGCGCGCGGCACGCGACTCCGCCGTGGCCGCGCGGATCCTGCCGGGCAATGGATTGCTGCTGGGTGTCGTCGGTCGATCCGGCCGCGTGACGGCGTCCGCCTTCTTCCCGAAGGACTTCATCGCCGAACTGAGCCGGCCGAGTGGCTTTACGCCTGCTTACGCCGCCAAGCTGACCCGGCAGTCCGAAGAGCTCATCCTGGAGCCGTTGCCACGCGAGAACGCGTTCGAGCGGCGCGAGAGCAACGTGACGGATCTCGGCATCGGCGAACTGGCGCTTGCCATGCAGGTGCGGGCCGCGCCGATCACCTCGCCTTTGGTGATCGCCCTGCTTCTGCCGCTGATCATGTGGGCGGCCGCAGCGGGAATCGCCTGGTTCGTGGTGGATCGGCTGCTGATCCGGCCCTTGCGTCAGTTGCGCGCCCAGGTTGCCGCTTTCACTCCCGGCGAAGAGCCAGACCCCGCGACGATGCGTGCACTGCCGGCGCAGGAGCTACGCGAACTCGGCGACACCTTCCGCGCGCTCACGCGCACCGTCGCCATTCACGAAGCCGGCCTGGCAGAGGGACTGGTACGCCAGACCAAGCTCACGCGAGAGGTTCACCACCGCGTAAAGAACAACCTCCAGGTCATTTCGTCGCTGATCAACTTCCATGCACGCGGCGCGCGCTCCCCCGAGGCGGCACAGGCCTATGCTTCGATTCAGCGGCGGGTTGATGCGCTTGCGGTCGTTCACCGCAACCATTTCGCCGAAATGGAAGAAAACCGCGGTCTGGGCCTGCGCCCGATGCTGGGCGAACTTGCCTCCAACATCAGGGCCACAGCGCCCGAAGGCATTCAGCTGCGGATCCAGCTGGACTCCGATCCGTACCTCGTGTCGCAGGACGTCGCGGTCGCCGTCGCATTCATCGTGACCGAGCTGATCGAACTAGCCGTGACATGCGATCCGGCCGCTCATGTGCGGGTCTCGGTCAAGGAAACCGGCGCCTCCGATCGGGCGACGCTGCGCGTTTCATCCCCTGCGTTGATCGACAGCCCACTCCTTCGTGAAGGTCTCGCCACGCGCTTCGGCCGGGTTACCGAGGGTTTGGCGCGTCAGCTGCGGGCGCCGCTCCACCATGATCCGCTCACCGGCGCCTATGAGATCTCCATCGCGGTACTCGGCCGCGACTGATCCATGCTGCGCAGATGCGCGGCCATTAACCAGAATACGAAAAAATACGCGATCTTGTTGGAACTGGCCTCCCCAAGTCGCGTTTTACTCTTCGGATAGCGACCTTATGCCCCCCCGCTCTCGCTATCCACGACATAGGCCCGGAAGCGTCAACCCTCCCCCCCCGGTGACGCTTCCGGGCCTTATTACATCCCCGGCAGTTCATAACGACTTTGGAACGAACAGCTTCATTGCGCATTTGCGCTCTGGGCGGCTCAATTGCGCTCAGGAGGACGTATGAAGAAGATGATGGGGATGCTGGCAGTGGCTAGCGCACTGCTGATCGCTGCTTGCAACACCGTGGAAGGTGTGGGCCGCGATGTCTCCTCTGCCGGAGACACTGTCGCTCAGACCGCAGACGACGCCAAGTAAGCGAAGATCCCGGAAAGAAAACGGCGGACGCGGCAAATCCCGCCTCCGCCGTTTTGCTATTCGGCCGAAACCGTCTCTCGCTCCCGCGAGCGTTTGCGCTCCGTGAACCAGATGCCGATCAGCGCAAGCTCGTAGAGAAAGCACAAAGGAATGGCGAGCAGCAGCTGCGAGCCGACATCGGGCGGCGTCAGGACAGCAGCGATGGCGAACGCACCGACGATTGCGTAGCGACGGGCGGACACCAGTTGCTTGCGCGTCACGATCCCACCGCGCTCCAGCAGCATCAGCAGTACCGGCAGCAGAAAGGCGACGCCGAACCCGAACAGGAACTGCATGATGAACGACAGGTAGTTGCCGATCGCCGGCAAAGCTTCTTGATTGACGCCGCCCACATCGCCCTGAAAGCTCAACAGGAAGTGCAGCGCCATCGGAACGGCGATGTAATAGGCCATCGCGGCGCCGCTGAGGAAAAGAACCGGCGTCGCCAGCAGGAACGGCAGCAGGGCGCGCTTCTCGTTGCGGTACAGCCCCGGCGCCACGAACTGCCACAATTGGTTGGCGATGATCGGAAACGAGACCATCACCGCCGCGAAGAACGCTACCTTCACCTGAACGAAGAAGGCCTCGAAGATCTCGGTGTAGATCAGCCGGGTCTGCCCGGCCGCGAGCAGCGGCTGGACCAGAAACGAGAAGATGGACTCCGCGAAATAATAGCAGACCAGGAACGCCAGCACGATGGCGCCGATGCAATAGAGCAGCCGCCGGCGTAGCTCGATCAGGTGGTCGAGCAGCGGCGCGCGCGAATCGTCCAGTTCGTCGACAGTGCTCACGATGCAGCCTTGTCCTGGGGCAGTTTGGGTTCGTCCGCCGGAGCGGCAACCATGGTCGGCCGCTCCACCATGACCGGTTCGTGCTGCGGATCCTGCATGAACATGTCGCCCTGCTCGGCCGGGCGGGGCGAGGGATCTTGTGGCGGAATTTCGCCCGTGGGCGGTTCGGAAGCGGCAGGCTGAGCGGGCGAGATCATCGGATGCTCCCGCATGATCCGCTCATTCTCCTCCTTCCACTTCTTCTCCATCTCGGCGAGTTCCGCCTCACGCACCATTTCGTCAAAGCCGGCGCGGAACTGCCGCGCCACGCCCCGCGCCTTGCCGACCCAATAGCCAAGCACCCGCAGCGCCTTGGGCAGGTCCTTGGGGCCGATGACGACAAGGGCGACAAGCGCCACGACCGCCATTTCCGTGAAGTTGAAGTCGAGCATAAGCGCAGCCGCTTCAGGCGGACGTCAGATCAACGCGCCACCTTGTCGTCCTGGACGATCGTCTCGGACGCGGGCCGGGCTGCCTGCTGTGCCTCGATGCGCTGCGCCGGCTTGGCCGACGCCTCTTCATCTTCCTCAGACATGCCCTTCTTGAAGTTCTTAACGCCCTTCGCGACGTCACCCATCATGCTGGAAAATCGTCCGCCGCCCAGCAGGAGGATGGCAACGATGGCGAGCACAAGAATATGCGGGAGGCTGAAGCTACCCATTAGGATTCTCCTGAAGTCCCGCCCATCTAGTCGCCCTCGCCGGGCTTTTCCACCGCCAGTTCTTCCATCGCGAGATCAATCGGATCGAGCAGCCCCGCTGCCCGCAGATCGTCCATCCCCGGCAGGTCGCGCCGGGACGCCAGCCCGAAGTGCGCAAGGAAGCCTTGAGTGGTGACGAAGGTGAGCGGTCGCCCCGGCACCTCGCGCCTGCCCCCCGGTCGGATCCACCCGGCATCCATCAGCACGTCGAGCGTGCCCTTGGAGATCTGCACCCCGCGGATTGCCTCGATCTCGGCCCGCGTCACCGGCTCGTGATAGGCGATGATCGCCAGTGTCTCGATCGCCGCACGGCTCAGCCGGCGCACCTCCTCCCGGCTGCGACGGAGAAAATGCGCCATGTCGCCGGCCGTCTGGAAATGCCAGCGATCGCCGCGACGCACCAGGTTGATGCCGCGACCGGCATAGTCCGCCGCCAGCCGATCGAGCGCGCCGCGAACGTCCCCTTCACCCACATGCGCGCGCAGGCTGTCGACCGACATCGGATCCTCGGCGGCGAACAGCACCGCCTCAACCGCCCTCGTGAAATCGTCCGGCGGTGTCACGCGGGAGCGCGCAGATATAGCGGCGCGAACGGCCCGTCCTGCTCAAGCTCGATCCGCCCTTGCCGGGCCAGCTCGAGCGCCGCCAGGAAACTGGACGCCAGCGCGGAGCGGCGAAACATGCCGGCGGCTCCGTCCGGCAGGAACGCTTCGATGACACCGCGGTCGATGGTCGTCCCGATCAGCCCGGCGATGCGCGCGATTGCGGCTTCCAGCGTCATCACCTCGCGATCATGCACCACATGCATCACGGGGCGCGTCCGCGCGCTGATCCGCCCATAGGCAGAAATCAAATCGAAGATGCCTGCCGACCAGCTTGCCTTGCGCACGGCGCGGAGCCCCTCGGGCGCCCCGCGCCTGAACACGTCCCGGCCAAGCCGGTCACGGCCCATCAGCCGCGCCCCCGCCTCCCGCATGGCGGACAGCCGCTCCAGCCGAAGCTGCAGCCGAAGCGCGAGTTCTTCCGGGCTCGGCTCCACACCGGGATCACGCGGCAGCAGGAGCGCGGACTTCAGATATGCCAACCACGCCGCCATCACCAGATAATCGGCGGCCAGCTCAAGCTGGATCGTCCGGGCTCGCTCAACATAAGCGAGATATTGCTCCACCAGAGCAAGGATGGAGATCTGCTTCAGGTCGACCTTCTGCGCCCGGGCAAGGTTGAGGAGGAGGTCAAGCGGCCCCTCCCAACCTTCCAGATCCAGGGTCAGCTGCTCTCCCGTCACGCCGCCATTGCGAGCAGCGCATCGCGCTTGGCGATCAGTGCCGCGAAATCGCCCTCCTCCTTTTTCACGCTGCCCATGGCGGCGTCGAGGCGCTCGCGTGCACGTGGCGCGATGTCGCTCAGCCGGTCTGCGATGGCGATCATCTCGTCCATTCTCGCCCAGCAATCCAGCACCACGTCACAGCCGGCGGCAATCGCACCCGCCGCCTTGTCCGCCGGTGTTCCGGACAGCGCCTTCATGTCGATGTCGTCGGTCATCAGCAAACCATCGAAGCCGATGCGGCCACGGATCACCTCTTCAATGATCGTCGGCGACATGGTGGCGGGCGCCTTCCGATCCCAAGCCTCGAAAACGATATGGCTCGTCATCCCCATGGACGCATGGGCAAGCGCTCGGAACGGCGCGAGATCATCCTCAAGCTCCGCCTCGCTCGCGGTGACGGTGGGCAGGAGATGGTGCGAATCGACCAGCGCGCGGCCGTGACCCGGCATGTGCTTTACGACACCTACGACGCCCGCCGCGGCCAGGCCCTCCAGCGTTGCCCTCCCCAAGGCGCCGACGCGCATTGGCTCACTGCCAAACGCCCGGATGCTGATCGCCTCGGTCGTCTCCGGCCGGATCACGTCAAGGATCGGGTGACAATCGACCGTGATGCCCACTTCCGCCAGCATCATGCCAAGCGCGGTGGCGTTCGCCCTTGCCGCTTCGATCGCGGACATCGGCGCGACGTCGTACAAACGGTCGAAATCTGGGCCTGCGGGGAACGCCGGCCACTCGGGCGGGGCGAGCCGCGCGACCCGTCCGCCCTCCTGATCGATCAGGATGGCCACGTCGTCACGGCCTTCGAGCTCGCGAAGCGAGTCCGTCAAGGCGAGCAGCTGCTGGCGATCGACGCAATTGCGCTTGAACAGGATATAGCCGGCAGGACGCGCCTCTGCGAAAAACGCCCGCTCGTCGGCGGTGAGGATCGGGCCGGAAAGACCAAAGATCACGGGTTTCATTCCGCGGTGTTAGCGAAAGCGCAGCGGCTTTTCACCCTGCCCGATGCCCAAAGCCGCAGCAAAATGCCGGCCGGCCGCACGCCGGCCATGGTTGGCCGGCGCGGGAAAGCCGTAGCGCGCGCTCAGCTCGTCACGAAGCACTTCTCGCCGGCCACGGTCAGCCGCCCGCAAAGATCCGAAGCGGCATCGGCGCTGCCGGCATTCACCTTGAGACGGTAAACCTTGCGGCCATTCACCTCGGCGGACTGGACGGTCTTGCCCAGCGTTGCGACATAGGAGAACCTCTTGGCGACGGCGCTCCATGCGGCGTTTGCCGCAGCCTCGCTGGGGAAGGCGCCAAGCTGAACCAGCGACCCACCGGATGCCTCGCCCGGTACTGCCCTTTTCGGGGCAGACATGGGCGCGGTCGCGGTGAGACGACCGCCGGAGCCTGGCACTTCCGCCACGGTGCGCGCGCTACCGCCGGTCACGGGAGCAGCGGCACCGCTCGCCCGGCGCCCGTCAATCGGCGTTTCGGGCACGGCTTTCAGGTCGATCGCGGCCGCCGCAGTTGAACCGGCGCTTGCCGCGATCGCGGAATCGCCCTCGCCTTCGACCTGAAGCCCACCCGGATCGTCCGGCCGCACCTTGTAATCCCCTGCGGGCGCGGCGATCAGCTCGCCCTGGCCGTCAGGCGTGCGCTGCTGAAAGTTCAGCACGGCAAAAACGATCGCGGCAAGCAGGACAAGCCCGACAACCACCAGAACGACCACACGGAAGATACCCGGCCCTTCCGGCTCGTCCGGTTCAACAGTTTCCAGCCACGGCAGCCGGTCTTCGTCCCGCAGGTCGATCTCGTCGCTCGCCATGCCTTACATCTCCGAAACCGCCTCCACGCCCATGATGGAGAGGCCGTTGCGAATAATTTGCCCGACGCCTTCCGCCAAGAACAGACGCGCGGCGGTCAACTGGTGATCGTCCGGCAACAAGAAGCGCCGGTCCGGGCGGTCGTTGCCGACATTCCACAGGGCGTGGAATGCGGCTGCCAAGTCGTAGAGATAAAAGGCAATTCGGTGTGGCTCGCGCGCGGCCGCCGCGGTCTCCACCACGCGGGGGAACTGCGCGGCAAGCTGAACCAGCGCCAGTTCCTCCGTATCAAGGCGGGACAGGTCAATTGCCGTTGTTTCAATCCCGGCTTCCGCCGCGCGCCGGCGGAGCGAGGCGACGCGGGCGTGCGCATATTGCACGTAGAAAACAGGATTGTCCTTCGACGCCTCCACCACCTTGGCGAAGTCGAAGTCCATCTGCGCATCGGAACGCCGGGTCAGCATGGTGAAGCGCACCACGTCCTTGCCGACTTCGCGCACAACATCGGCAAGCGTCACGAAATTGCCAGCGCGCTTCGACATCTTCACCGGCTCACCGCCGCGAAGCAGGCGTACCATCTGGACGAGCTTCACGTCGAAGCGGGTCTTGCCTTCGGTAAGCGCCGCAACGGCTGCCTGGATGCGCTTCACCGTGCCGGCATGGTCCGCGCCCCAGATGTCGATCAGTTCGTCTGCGCCCTGCGCCTTCTGAAAGTGATAAGCGAGGTCGGCGCCGAAATAGGTCCATTGACCATTCGACTTCTTGATCGGCCGATCCTGATCATCCCCGAAGTTGCTGGAACGGAACAACGGCAGCTCGACCGGCTCCCAGTCCTCCGGCGTTTCCCCCTTGGGCGCCTCCAGCGTGCCATCGTATACGAGATCGCGCGCGCGCAGCCATGCCTCGGCGGCCTCGGGCTTGCCTGCGGCCTGAAGCTCCGCTTCCGACGAGAACACGTCATGGTGGATGCCGAGCAAGGCAAGGTCGGCCTTGATCAGCGCCAGCATGGCGGCAACGGCACGCGTGCGGAACAGCGACAGCCACTTCAGCTCCGGAGCAGTGACGTAACGGTCGCCAAACTCCTGCGCCAGCGCCTCGCCGACCGGAACCAGGTAATCGCCGGGGTACAGGCCTTCCGGGATCGCACCCACGTTTTCGCCAAGCGCTTCACGATAGCGCAGGTGCGCCGAGCGGGCGAGAACGTCCACCTGACCGCCGGCGTCGTTCACATAATATTCGCGGATCACGCGATGGCCGGCAAACTCCAGCAAGGCGGCGAGCGCATCGCCCACCACCGCGCCGCGGCAATGCCCCATGTGCATCGGGCCGGTCGGGTTGGCGGAAACATATTCGATGTTGACGCTGGTCCCCGCGCCGCGCCGGGAGCGGCCATAGTCGCCGGCCGCTTCGATGATGGCGGACAGTTCGGCACGCCAGCTGTCATCGGTCAGGCGCAGGTTGATGAAGCCGGGCCCGGCGACGTCGACAGAAGCAACCTCGTCCCGCTGCTCAAGTTCGGCCGCAATCTTCTCCGCCAGCGCACGCGGGTTGGTCTTCGCTGCCTTCGCAAGCACCATCGCTGCGTTCGTCGCAAGGTCGCCGTGCGAAGGATCGCGCGGAGGCTCCACGGTCACGGCACGCCGGTCGATGCCAGGCGTCAACACCCCGGCAGTTTCAAGGGCGTCCAGCGCCGCATCGATATGCGCGGCAAAGCGTGAGTAGAGCGTCATGGCAACCAATCGTGTTCGTGAAGTCGCGCGCGATAGACCAAGCGGCAGCCATCGACAAATCTGATGGCGATTGCATTTCACGCAACCGTCAAAAAGCTTTTTGCGCTCGCAATGCCGCAGTGCAGCACATATTGTGCAGCTGCGAACAGATTAGGTTTTTAACCGAGGATTTCCGATGCGCAAGCTGATCACCACCGCCGCTCTCCTGACCGCTCTGGCACCGCTTGCTGCGCAGGCCGAGGCCGAGAAGACGTTCCAGCACGAGCGTGACACCTACGTTTACAAGACCAGCGAAGGCCGTGGCGGCTCGACCATCATCACCGGCCGTCGCGTCGGCGGTGACCGCTTCCGCCTCGTCCTGAACGGCGAGCGCGTGACCGGCAACGTCGGTGGCACCCCGGTCGCGTTCCGCGCACCGCAGGACGGCTCGGTGCAGGTGCTGACCGCCAACTAAGTTCGAGACTTCCCTCTCGACATGCGTGAGCCGCCCGCGTTTGCTGAACGCGGGCGGCTTTTCGTATGGCGGTCGGTGCGATCAGGCGACCAGGCCTGCCATTGGCGCGCGTCGGCCGATCGCCGGGAAAAGCACCGCGCCTGTTCGCTCTGGGTCCAGGCCGAAATGGGCCGATATTGCGCCGGATATGACATCGTCGAGCCGCGTGGTCGGCCGAAGGTCACGTCCCTCGTATAACTGAGCGGCTGCAAGTCCGGGCCAGTCCGCCACCACTTTCCCGCCGCGAACGCCGCCGCCAAACAGCATCGCCGCCGTTCCGGTACCATGGTCCGTTCCCCCGGTTCCGTTCACCGCAACCGTACGGCCGAATTCGGTCGCGACCAGCACCAGTGTCTGCTGCCACAACGGCCCCAGGCCGCTTTGCAGCGCCGCCAGCATCGCATCGAGGTTTTTCAATCCGTTCGCCAGTCTTGCACGCTGCGCGCTGTGCGTATCCCACCCCCCCGTCTCGATCATGGCGATGCGCGCCCCATCGCTGGGCGCCAGCAGTTGCGCCGCCAGGGCACCCGTGGCCGCCGCTTCCCGCCCGCTTCCTTCGGCCAGGTCGCCTGCCAGGCGCCGCGTGTCCATCGCCTCGCCCCACAGCGCATGAAGCTGCGCGTCGCCCTGATAAAGCATGGTGACCCGATGCAGCAGATCGTCCGAGGCATCGGGAAGAACGGAGGGAGCGTAGCTCGCCACTTCATGATTGCCGCGTAAAGCCGCGGGCACCGTTGCAGAAACGGCGATCGCTCGATTGCCGTCTTGCGGAAGCAGGCTGAGCAACCGGTTCATCCACCCGTCTCGAGTCTGGTACGCGGCCGCCCCGCCCGTCTCCAACACGTTCTGACCATCGAAGTGGGACCGATCGCGATAAGGCGAGGCCACCGAATGGACGAACAAGGCTTGCCGCCTCTGAAAGAGCGCCGCCGCGGTCGACAAAGCCGGATGCAGGGTGAACATGCTGTCCAGCTTCACACCAGCAGTTGCATCTTCCAGATATTGATGGCGGACAGCGCCGTATGCGGGATCTCCCACCGGCATGACCATGCCGATGCCGTCCGCGGCTCCGCGCTGGATGATGAAGACAAAGCGCCGCTCCGTCGCGGCGCGTGCAAAGGCCATGGGAGAAACAGAACCGGCGGCCAGCGTGGCGAGCGTCGTACGGATCAGAAAGGAACGGCGATCAAGCATCGCTTACCTCCGCATCATGTCGGGGGAGACGAGCAGCAGCGCGAGCGCTTGACCCGGACTCTCCGCTCTTCTCAGCGCTTCCGAGGTTTGCTGAGTAACGGAGCCCGCAAACAGCTTAGCGGCCAGCTCGCTCGCATCCAGCACACCGGTCCGCTGGGCAAGCCGTTCTGCCGCCTCAACCCGGCGCATCAGCGCATCGGGGCCAGCCCAGGCGGCAGCAGTGTCGTCGAAGCCACTCGGCTGGCCCGGCTTCCACACCTTTTGACCAAGCTGATCCTGCAGACCCAAGCTTGCGCCCGAATCCACAACGCCGGATCCAAGTGCCCGCAAGGCGGCGACGGACCATTCCCACGGACTGCGAAACTTCACCGGCTCGGCAACCCAAGCTTCGGGCGAATCGATGATGGCGCGGTACACGGTTGGCAGATCGCCATCCGAGCGCAGGAAGGCTTGCTTGAGCCGCTCTATCATGGCCGCCGGCGGAGCATCACCGGCAAAATGTCGCGCCAGCTTTGTCGCGATATGGGCGGCGGTGGCCGGATTGCGGGCAAGATCGGCCAGAACCGCCTCGGCTTGCTCCTGCCCCTCTTGCGGATAGGCCCCGCCCATGATCGTGCGCGTACCGGGCTCGTGCAGTTCCGGCACGAAGGCAAAGCCGCCGGTCACCTCACGCACGCCCGTCCGCCGCCCGATGCCGGGGACCGTCCACCCGGTGAGCGCGCGCGCAAATTCGACCACATCGGCTTGGTTATAGCCTGTGCGAACGCCGAGAGTGTGAAGCTCAAGGATTTCACGAGCCAGATTCTCATTGAGCCCGCCTTGTCGCGCGGCGACACGCGGACGCTGACCAAAGCGGCTGCCCGGCCCGATGGAATCGGCCTGATCAAGATAGAGCAGCATGGCGGGATGTTGCTCCGCAGCTTTCAGCATCGCGCCGAACTTGCCCATCACATTCGGCCGAATAGCTTCGAACTCGAACGCGCCCGCCAGCGGAGATACTGAAATCTTGTCCGCAGACACCGCAAAGTGGTTGGACCAGAAATGCGCCAGGCGCTCAGCAAAGGGCGAGCTTGTCTCAAACGCTGCCTGGACCCGGGCCTCCACTGCGTCAGCATAATAGGATCGCAGCGTGCGACGCGTCTCCTTGCGCATGATGAGCGCCACTTCGCGCTCATCCACCATCGAGCCTGCGGCTGCCTCGATCTGGGCGTTATCCCCATCCGGTCTGTTCCTGCGCACGGCGCGAGCCTGAGCCTGATAGTCTGCGAGATCGTTCAAGATCGTGTCGGTACGAGCCACATTACGCAGCGCCGGAGGGCTCGGCTCATATGTACGCATCTGGGCGACGAGCCAATCACGCGCCGATGCCCGAGCCGAATCAATGGCCGGATCATCAGCGCGACCACCCAGCCCGAAACGGTTCAGCGCGATCGAACGGTCATTCACACCAGTCTCCTGCCAGGGAAGGCAGACTAGGACCCGCTACCTTTACTGCAGATGGACAAATGAAGCCGTTCGCCGAAACGGATGCATCTGCAATCAACCAGCGCCGGCGCGACTGGTTTCGCTGATCGGATGCTTCGGCTCGGGCGAGAGCGTGCGCGCCAGCGTCTCAAACCGGCCGCCATCAATGCGGATCTCGTTGAACGCAGGCGGGGAGGAACGAAGCCTTTTCGAAAGGGTCCCCGCCCCGATCATGCGCACGGTCCAGTCGCCGAACTCGACGGGCTTGTCGAACGGATCATGGACATGACCTGAAAGCACCGCATGGACACCCGCCTTGGCGAAGGCGGCGAGCGCCTTTTCACCATTGCGGGTCTTTGCGGTGCCCCGGGTGCCGCCTTCGATCAAAGGATGGTGTCCGGCAACGAAGATCAGATTGCCCTTCGGTGCCGCGTGCGCAAGCTCCAGCGCAGCATCCAGGGCGTCCGAACTGACATAACCCTTGGACCAGTTCAGGCGCCATTGCGCACGTGCCGTGGTCTTGAGCGGGATTACCGAAACGCCCGGTAGATCGAGCGTCTTCTCGATCAACCGTTCCGCGGCACCATATCGCTTGTAGGGGCTAAATAGACGTCGCAGCGGATCCCAATAATAGGGAATGTCGTGATTACCGACCTCGATCGTCACGGGCACATTCAGCGAGCGCAGCCATTTTCCGCCAGCGTCGAATTCGCTGGGCTTGGCCCGCATCGTGAGATCGCCCGTCATGATAACAGCGTCTGGAGCCTCATCGGCAACACAGCGCGCGAACCAATCCAGCGCCTTCGGGTCTTCCGCACCGAAGTGCACGTCGCTTACGTGAAACAGTTTCATCGGCATGGCCAACGCGCTGCCCGCAATAAGGTTCGCGGGCAAGCGCTGCTCGGCTGCGTCAACTCAGAGGCGTCGATGCTTCCCGCCGTAATGGGTCCCAATATAGCCGCCGATCCGCGCCATCTCATCAGCCGCGTTTCGGGCCGCCTCCGCTGCGCACGGAAACGGATCCCGTTCGGCCTGGCTCGCGCGCATGGCAACCCGCTCACAAAGGGTCTCAATATCGGCGCGGGTAAGCACATTCTTTTCGCGAAGCAGGCAAAGCAAGCTCTGCAAGATCACCAGTGATTCGTCGCCCGCGCGCTCTTTCGGCACCATCGGCTCTCTCCTCTTCCTAACTACGGAAGAGTATCCAAATCGTTCCGACTTGCAAGTGCCTGAACTTGATCAGCGAATGCCGCCTCCGAGCGAGCGGTATAGTTCCACGAGGTTGCTTGCACGTGCCAACCGCGTATTCACCAGTTGCTGCTGTGCAGCGTAAGCGGTTCGCTGTGCATCCAGAGACACAAGGAAAGAATCGACTCCGGCGCGGTACCGTGCCTCGGACAAGCGAGCGGCAACGGTAGCAGCTTCTGCCCGGGCGGTCTGAGCCGAAACCTGCTCGTCGATTGTCCCGCGCTGCGCCAGCGCATCGGAAACCTCGCGGAACGCGGTTTGCACCGCACGTTCATACGTCGCCACCGCCACCTGCTGGGAGGCCTTGGCGTAGTCGAGATTGGCGGCGTTGCGGCCGCCATCGAACAACGGCAGCCCAATGGCGGGAGCGGCATTGTACGTGAAGCTGCCGCCGGAGAAGAGGCCGGAGAGCGCCGTCGAGATGGTCCCGATGGTCGCCGTCAGCGAAATGCGCGGGAAGAACGCTGCACGCGCGGCGCCGATGTTTGCATTCTCGGCGATCAGCTGATGCTCTGCCTGAAGCACATCGGGCCGGCGCAACAGCACCTCGGAGGAAAGGTCACCCGGCAGCGCGTCCCGTGTCACAGGCGTGGCACCCAGAGCAGCGGGCAGCTGCTCGGCCGGCACGGTCGTGCCGACCAGCAGGTTAAGGGCATTCTGGTCTCGCGCCACCTGGGTCTGCAACGTCGCGATATCGTTGCGCGCGGCCTGATAGTTCGTCTCTGCCTGCCGCGCCTCCAGCTCGGACGCGACGCCGATGCGGAACTGCGCACGCGTCAACTCCAGCGATTGCTCGAACGTCTTCAGCGTCTCGCGGCTGATGCGCAGCTGCTCCTGATCCGACGCCATGGTCAGCCAGGCGGTGGCGATCTCCGCGATCAGGCTGATGCGAGTCGAACGCTGCGCTTCCTCCGATGCGAAATATTGTTCGAGCGCCGCACGCGACAGGTTGCGAACCCGGCCAAACAGATCGAGTTCGAACTGCGAGAAGCCGGCGTTGACCGAATAGAATTCAAGGTTGGACGAGGTACTCCCCACACCCGCTCCGGCACCAACGCCGGTGCCCCCGCCGGTGCCCCCGCCGGCTCCTGATCCCGTACCAGTACCGGTGCCGGAGCCAGTTCCGGTACCAACCCCGCCACCGGCGGTGCCGGCGGCGCCAAAGGCATTGTTGGTATAGGTGCCCGAGCCGGAGATGGTGGTCGAGGGCACCAGGTCCGCCCGCTGAACACGATATTGCGCCCGCGCCTGAAGCACATTGCCCGCGGCAATGCGCAGGTTGCGGTTGTTCGCAAGACCAGTCTCGATCACCTGCTGGAGCCGGGGATCAAGGAAGAAATCGCGCCAGCCGATCTGGGTGACGTCCGGCGCATCGGTCGCGGCGCTGGGGTAGATGCCGCCTTCCGGCAGCGCGGCCGGTGCCGCACCTACCGGACGGACGTATTTCGGTGCCAGGTTGCAGCCCGATAGCGCGGTGGCGACGGCCAGCGCCGCCAGAAGGGAACGGCCACTCATTCTACTCATGCTCCCTGCGGCGCCGGACCACGGTCCCGATCGCCCTCGCCGTCATCACGCTCGTCGCGCAGCGGCTCGTAATTGTTCACATTCTGGTCGCCCTCGTCGCCCTTCCCGTGGCCGAACAGCCGCGAGACGACGACGAAGAACATCGGCACCAGGAAGATCGCCAGCACCGTCGCCGACAGCATGCCGCCAACCACCGCGCGCCCGATCGCATTCTGTCCACCCGCACCAGCACCGGTCGAGATCGCCAGCGGCAGCACGCCGAAGATGAACGCAAGGCTGGTCATCAAGATTGGACGCAGACGCAGCCGAGCTGCTTCGATTGCCGCCTCGAACGGCCGCATCCCTTCGGCAATCCGCTCTTCGGCGAACTCGACGATCAGGATCGCGTTCTTCGCGGAGACGCCGATCGTGGTGATCAGGCCGACCTGCAGGTAGATATCGTTGCTAAGGCCCGTGAGCGTCGCGGCAAGCAGCGCACCAATCACGCCGAGCGGCACCACCAGCATCACCGCGATCGGCACCGACCAGCTCTCATAGAGCGCAGCAAGGCAGAGGAACACGATCAGCAGCGACAGGGCATAAAGCGCTGGTGCCTGACCACCCGACAATCGCTCCTCATAGGACAGGCCCGTCCATTCAAGCGACGTGCCCGGCGGCAGCTTGGCCTGCATTTCCTCGATCGCCTCCATCGCGGTCCCGGTGGAAACGCCCTGCCCCGGCGAGCCCTGAAGCTGCATCGCGGGCTGGCCATTGTAGCGGGTCAGCGACACAGGTGCATTGGCCCATTCGATGGTCGAGAAGGCGGTGAACGGTACCATCTGGCCATCCGAACCGCGCACGTAGAAGGCGGCAAGGTCCTCGGGCTTCAGGCGATAGGGCGTATCCGCCTGAACATAGACGCGCTTCACGCGGCCACGATCGATGAAGTCGTTGATGTACGATCCACCCCAGGCGGTCGCGATCGTCGAGTTGATCGTGCCGAGATCGAGCCCAAGCGCCCGTGCCTTGTCCTGATCGATGTCGATCTTGAGCTGCGGCGCATCCTCCAGGCTGAGCGGCCGAACCTGCGCGACGCGCTGATCCTGCATGGTCATGCCCAGAAGCATGTTACGGGCCTGGGTGAGCTTCTCATGCCCGATCCCCGCCGTATCGACCAGCTGGAGGTCGAAGCCGGTAGCATTGCCCAGCTCCTGCACCGCCGGCGGCACCAGCGCGAAGATCATGCCGTCGGTATATTGCGAGAAGGCACCCATGGCGCGTCCGGCGATCGCCTGCGCCTTGTTCTCGGCACCCTCGCGATCCTCCCAAGGTTTCAGACTGACGAAGGCGAGACCCGCGTTCTGGCCCTGGCCCGCGAAGCTGAAGCCGTTGATGGTGAACACTGATTGCACGCCTGGCTCCTTGAGGAACTGGCTGCGGATCAGATCCAGCCCCTTGTCGGTGCGCGCAGTGGTGGCGCCGGCCGGACCCTGCACCAGCGCGATCACAGTGCCCTGGTCCTCATCGGGGAGGAAGGCGCTGGGCAGGCGAACGAACAGGAACGCCATGATGCCGACGATCAGCGCATAGACCAGCATGGAGCGCTTCCAACTACGCGCGGTACGCTTGACGCCCTTCTCGTACTTGGCCGTCCCCTTGTCGAAGGTCCGGTTGAACCAGCGGAAGAAGCGCGCGAAGATGCCGTTGCCCTGGTTCTTTTCCTTGGTGTGCGGCTTCAGGATCGTGGCGCACAGGGCGGGCGTCAGGATCAACGCGACCAGCACCGACAACACCATCGCCGAGACGATCGTGATCGAGAACTGGCGATAGATCACGCCCGTCGAACCGCCGAAGAACGCCATCGGCAGGAACACCGCGGACAGCACCATGCCGATGCCGACCAGCGCGCCCGAGATCTCGTCCATCGACTTGCGCGCTGCGTCCTTGGGGCTCAGCCCCTCATCAACGATCAGTCGCTCGACATTTTCGACCACGACGATCGCGTCGTCGACCAACAAGCCGATGGCGAGCACCATGCCAAACAAGGTCAGCGTGTTGATCGAGTAACCGGCGGCCTGCATCACCGCAAAGGTACCGAGCAGCACCACTGGCACCGCAATGGTCGGGATGATCGTCGCGCGCCAGTTCTGCAGGAACAGGAACATGACGAGGAAGACGAGCACCACCGCCTCGACGAGCGTATGGATCACCTGCTCCACCGACAGGCGCACGAACGGCGTGGTGTCGAACGGATAGACGACCTTCACGTCGGCCGGAAAGCCCTTGGCGATCGACTCAACCTCGGCCTTCACCGCCTCCACAGTGTCCAGCGCATTGGCCCCCGCGGCGAGACGGACGCCGAAGCCCGATGCCGGCTTGCCGTTGAACTTCGTGTCGAAGCCGTAATTCTCCGCACCAAGCTCGATCCGCGCCACGTCACGCAGGCGAACCACCGCGCCGTCAGCATTGGTCTTCAGCCGGATCGCACCGAATTCCTCGGGCGTCTGCAGGCGCGACTGCACCGAGACGGTCGCATTGAGCATCTGCTCCTTGGGTGCTGGCTGCGCACCGATCTGGCCGGCAGAGACCTGCGCGTTCTGCGCCTGTACCGCGCTCGACACATCGGCGATCGTCAGCTGATAATTGTTGAGCTTGAGCGGATCGACCCAGATACGCATCGCATATTGCGAGCCGAAGATCTGTAGCTCGCCCACGCCGTTGACGCGGCTGACCGGATCCTGAAGTCGCGAGACGACCATGTCGGACAAGTCGGTGATCGAGTGCGAGCCGTCCTGCGAATAGAGGCCCACGATCACCAGAAAGCTGGCGGCCGACTTCTGCACCTGAATGCCCTGCTGCTGCACTTCCTGTGGCAGCAGCGGCGTCGCCGCCTGCAGCTTGTTCTGTACCTGCACCTGCGCGATGTCAGGATCGGTGCCTTGTTCGAACGTCAGCGTGATGGTGAGCACGCCCGACGAGGACGAAGACGAAGAGAAGTAACGCAGATTGTCGATGCCGCGAAGCTGCTGCTCGATGATCTGCGTCGTGGTGCGTTCAAGCGTGTTGGCGTCGGCACCGGGATAGGTTGCGGTGATCGACACCGTTGGCGGCGCGATCTCCGGGAACTGGGCGACGGGAAGCGAGCGGATGGCAATGGCGCCAGCCAGCATCAGGACGATGGCGATCACCCATGCGAAGATGGGTCGATCGATGAAATAGCGTGCCATCTGGGATTACTTCGCCTGTGCCTGGCTGCCCTGCCCAGGCTGCCCCTGACCGCCCTGGCCCTGACCACCCTGGCCCTGACCGCCCTGCGCCTGGCCCGCGCCGGGCTGACCGCCCTGCCCGGCCGCGGGCTTGGCATTGGGGTTCCATGGCTTGGGATTCACGGCCGCGCCTGGTCGCAGCATGCCGCCGCCGCCTTCCACGATCACCCGGTCGCCGGCCTTCAGCCCGCTCGTGACCAGCCAGTTCTCGCCAATCGTCCGGTCTGCCTTGAGCACGCGCTGCTCGACCTTGTTGCCCTGGCCGACGACCAGCGTCGTGGGCTCGCCCCGCTCGTTGCGGGTGACCGCACGCTGCGGCACGAGCAGGCCGTCAGCCTGCGTTCCTTCGACCAACTCGGCGCGCACGTACATGCCGGGGAGCAGCAGGCCACGAGGATTGTCGAACAGGGCCCGGATGGTCTGCGTTCCCGTTGCCGGATCAACCGTCACGTCCGCGAACTGCAGCGTACCTTCGATGGGGTAAAGCGAGCCGTCCTCGAGCCGCAGGCGCACGCGCGCGGCTCCGCCGCCGCGCGACAGATCACCTGCCGCGATCGACTGTCGCAGGCGAAGCAGGTCCGCGCTTGATTGCGGCACGTCAACATAGATCGGGTCGAGCCGCTGGATCGTCGTCAGCGCCGTAGTCTGCCCGGAAGTCACCAGCGCGCCGGTGGTCGCCAGCGCGCGGCCAATACGGCCGGAGATCGGCGCGCGCACAGTGGTGCGCTCGAGATCGATCTGCGCGGTTCGCAGCGCAGCCTGCTGGGCAGCGACATCCGCCTGCGCCTGCTGCGCCGACGTGATCGCATTCTCATATTCCTGGCGCGCGATCGCGTTGATCTTGACCAACTCGCCATAGCGCCGCTGGAGCGCCGCGCTCGACGCGATTGCAGCCCGCGCGCGGGCCAGGGCGGCGCGAGCGCTCGCAACGGCCGCAATGTACGGCTGCTGGTCGATGCGGAACAGCGGCTGGCCGCGGCGCACGTAATCGCCTTCCTTGAACAGCCGATCGACGATCAGGCCGTTTACCTGCGGGCGCACCTCAGACGTCTCATAGGGCGCGGTGCGCCCCGGCAAGGTCGTCGTCAGCGTTACCGCCTGCGGCTGCACCGTGACATAGCCAACTGGAGGTGGGCCCGCCTGCTGCTGCGCTTGCTGGGCTTGATCGTTCTGCCCCCCGCACGCGGAAACGGAGGCCAGCAGCAGCGCCGTGAGCGCGACCCTCTTGAATGACATATTGTTCTCTGTGATATGTGAGTGATCGTTCACTCACGTTTGCTGCTACTGCGAACTGGGCGAAGCGTCAAGCACGGGAGACGAACCATCAACGAGTGCAGCACCGCCCCGCCAAGTGCGCGCACTGGCCGGGCAAACGCACGACGTGAGAACTTGATCCAAGCGGCGCGCGATGCGTTCGCCGCCCATGGTTTTGATGGCACCGGCATCGCTCAGATCGCACAGGCATCAGGCGTTGCCGTCGGGCAAATCTATCGCGATTTCGCCAACAAGGAGGCGATCGTGGCGGCCATTGTCGAGAGAGACCTCGAAGAGTTTCTCTCGGAGAGCGGCCTATGCGCGGCCAACAACAGCGGGCATCCTGAAGCGGTACGCAAATGGATCCGGGATTTCGTCGCTTGTGAGGAGCGAGGCGATGGTGGACGGCTGTTTGCGGAAATCATGGCGGAGGCATCGCGCAACGAACGAATCGGCGAAATTGCCCGCGGGTTGCAGAGAAGGATGCATTGCGCGCTTACGACTGCCTTGCAGTCACTTGTCCCGACCAGCGTCAGGCTTGAGCGATGTGAACGGGTAGCCGAAATGATCCACACCATTGCGTTCGGTGTCTTTCAGCGTCGCACCATAGACCCCAACTATCCCCCTGCGGCGGCAATCAACATGCTGATGGACTGCATCGATACCGCGATCGACCATTTGCAGCGCGAAGCAGGCTAGCTCGCCCTCACCCGCGACCGAATGTTCACTGCCGTATGCGCAGTCCAATCCAAAGCGTTCGGGGCGTGGCTCGCTCCACCACGCCAACACCGCTGATGCCTGCCTCCACTTGCTCGTCCAGCAGGTTCTCGCCGCGCAGCTCCATGGCGACACCAGGCATGAGCGGCGCAGCCAGATACGCGTCGACCGTCGTTGCCGGTGCGAGCTCCCGGCCATTCTGGTCGTCCTCGAACTGGCGAGCGACATGCCGCAAGGTAGCTGACGCCGTCCATCTACCGCTTCGCATGCCAAGCGTGCCCGACACCTGATCCAATGGGGTTTGAGCTGGCCTGAGATCATCCAGCGTTACGGCCAAACCTGTCGCCTCCACCCGCGGATCGACGTGGCTCCACGAAGCCAGGGCAAACACCGGCCCGGCCTGCCACCTTGCATCCAGCTCGAAGCCTTTCGACTCAATCGCATCGAGATTCTGCCTGACGCGGTATGTTCCGGCCACGAAGCCAACACCCGGGAACGTTCCCGGCCCGACGCCGGCGGTGACGTTCGAGATGGCGTCTTCCAGACGATTCCAGAAGACCGTTGCACTGAACGAAATGTCGGCGGTGGGAGCGATCGTGACACCACCGTCGACGCCACTCAGCTGCTCGGGTTTCAGCAAGGCGTTTGCAGCGGTCGCATCAGCGCCGACGCGGAACGGCCGGTAGAGTTCATTCAGCGTCGGCAAGCGCCACCCGCGATAGGCGCTCGCGCGGAGCGTGATGTCCTTGGAAGCGGCGAATGCCACTCCAGCCCGCCCGGTCCATTCCGTGCCGGTTCGATCTTCGAACTGCGCGTCGGTGAGTGGCACGCCGGTCGCCAAGGTATATTCGTTCAAACGCCCATCGGCGATCCGCCATCGATCGACGCGACCGCCCAACGTCAGCGTCCAATCACCCGCCGTCACCGCGCCGTCGATGAACAGACCCAACGTACGACTGTTCCCGCCGGCGATCCGCCGCCGCGTCGGTGAGCCGTCGACAAAGGTGTAGTTTTCCTGTGTCCGCCCTTCGACATCCCGCCAATCCATGCCAAGCCGCAGATCACGCCCCGGGCCAACAGGAGGCACGATTTCGAAGCGAGCGCCCACTCCGGTTGCAGGAGTGTTATATTGATCCAGGGTCTGCGTGGCGCTCGCCCGGTCTGCTGGCACGCTGGCGAACTGCGACGCGAAGGCCCGGGTCTGAAGATAGGCAAGTGCCGAATAGCCCCATCTTCCCCGTCCGACCAGCCGAACACTGGCATCAGCCCCCTCGCTACGATTTGCCGTAAAGGCCGTGCCACGCTCACGCCGATCGGTGAAGGCGCTGAGGTTTGCTTGCAGCTCCGTATCAGGCGAGAGTCGAAGTCCCCCTCTCACCGCTCCCGATGCCTGCTCGTAACCGGCAGGCCGATCCGCCGCGCCGCGCGCTTCCGCGATCGTCGGCACGAAGCCATCGCCGCGCGAATAGGCAGCCGACAGCGTTGCAAAGCCAACACCGGCCAACATCGTGCCGGACGCTTGCGCATCAAGGGAGTCGCGGCTTCCATAAGCAAGCGAGCCGGCGATGCCCGGCTGCTCACGCGGATCGGCGCTTTCCAGCTCCACCGTACCGGCGAGCGCTCCGGGACCGAAATAACCACTACCGCCGCCGCGCGACACTCTGATCCGGCCGATCCGATCCGTGGCATAAGCGGGAAAAGGCACCCACCCGCCGAACGGATCCGTTTGCGGGACACCGTCGAAAATCAGCAAGGCCCGGCTGGATGCATTGCCGCCGATACCGCGCAAGGAAATGCCCTGGCTGGTCGGGTTCGCCGACCGGGAGTCCGAGCGTCGGAACTGCTGTAGGCCGGCGACGTCCGCAAGCACGCTTTCCAGCCGATCGCTTGCGTTCGCCGAAATACGGTCGGCATCTATCGTCACCACGCTCGCCACGCGGTCCCCGGCTCGATCCTCAAGGCCTCGGCCCGTCACGATGATGTCCGGCGCGGTTTGCGCCAAAGCGGGAGTAGCAAGAAGCAAGGCGCCGAACGCACTGAGTCGAAAGGTCATATGGCGCCTTGCCTACGACGCGCCGGTCAGCGCAAGCCATACCTCCAGGCATTCATGAGCTAAGCGTGGTTCAACTCCACGGCTGCAAGCGCATCCGTGAAACGGCGACGCCACCAGATCACATCCTCACGGCAAACATTGTCGTACATCTTGCGCCAGCGTGCGATCCTTTCATCGCGCGGCATGGCCAGCGCCTGCTCGATCGCGTCCGCCAGTTCGTCCGGGCTATACGGATTGATCAACAACGCCTCGCCAAGCTGTTCCGCAGCGCCGGCAAATCGCGACAAGATCAATACGCCCGGATCGTCAGGATCCTGCGCCGCGACAAATTCCTTGGCCACGAGGTTCATCCCGTCGCGCAGCGGCGTGACAAGCGCGACGCGCGCCGCGCGGTACACGCCGGCAAGAACATCCCGCGGCAAACCCCGGTTCACATAGCGAAGCGGAACCCAGTCGATTTCCGCAAAGGCGCCATTGATGCGGCCGGAAAGCGCGTCCAGTGTCGCGCGGATCTCTTGGTAGCTCTGAACCGTCGCACGCGAGGGCGGCGCGATCTGCAACAACGACACATTGGTGCGCTGATCGGGTCGCGTTTCCAGGAAGCGCTGATAGCCGTTGAACCGCTCTTCGATGCCTTTCGAATAATCGAGCCGGTCCACACCGACGATCAGATCACGCCCGCTGACGCTTTCGACCATGCGGGACAGTGTCGTTGCCGCCTTGTCGCCGTTCGCTGCGGCTATGAACTCGCTTGCATCGATGCCGATCGGGCAAGCAATGGCCTTGATGGTGCGACCTCCTACCGTGACCTCGTCATTGGGCCCGATGGTGCCGTCCATCTCCCGCTCAACATAGTCGTGAAACGTCTCGAGCCACTCCCGCGTCTGGAAGCCGACGACGTCATAAGCGAACAAAGCCTCCACCAATCGCCGATGCTCCGGCAAGGCGATCAGCAACCGCGTCGGCGGCCAGGGTATATGGAGAAAAAATCCCAGTCGGTTCCTCACACCCCTCTGCCTCAGCATCCAGCCAAGCGGCACCATGTGATAGTCGTGAACCCAAACCAGATCCTCGGGCTCGATGTGCGGGCTGATAACCTCGCTGAACAGGCGGTTGACCCGCTCATAACCGCCCTGGAAGTCGCGCTCGAACTCAGTCAGACCCAGCCTGTAGTGGAACAGGGGCCAGAGCGTGCGATTGGCATAGCCGTCGTAATATTCCTCGACATCCTGCTCCGGCAGATCGATCGTCGCAGAGGTTACGCCATCATAGGTCTCGAACCGCAGTTCACCCGTGTCGCCGGTGTTGCCGGACCATCCGAACCAGATACCGTCCGCTTCGCGCAGGGCAGCGGTCAGCGCGACCGCCAGCCCACCCTGCGCGCTTGGTTGTTCCGCAGTGGGCGCCGACACCCGGTTCGATATGACGATCAGGCGGCTCATCGGATCGCGCTCCAGGGCTTGCTCAGCAACACCGCGCAATTGATGACACCGACCAACGAATAGGTCTGCGGGTAATTGCCCCATAGCTCACCAGTGACGGGATCGATGTCTTCGGACAGCAGGCCGGCGGGCGTACGCCGCGACAGCATCTCTTCAAACAGCTCGCGTGCGTCAGCGTCCCGGCCG
Organism: Sphingomonas sp. OV641; assembly: GCF_900109205.1. NCBI lineage: Bacteria > Pseudomonadati > Pseudomonadota > Alphaproteobacteria > Sphingomonadales > Sphingomonadaceae > Sphingomonas > Sphingomonas sp. OV641. The sequence goes on from NZ_FNZB01000001.1 coordinate 1,170,375, forward strand.
GTAAAGTGCAGGGCCTCGATCAGCCAGAAGGTGCAGACGTTGAAGGCAGTATGAGGCAGACCGAAATCGTCCTCGGTGGCGTAACGCAACATGTGCGATCCGCGCCTCAGCCCGCCTTCGACTGCATTGAGCGTGGACTGGAAACGTGGATCATCGGGCGCCAGGAACCGAAGGTCGAGCAGCTGCAGAAGGCTGGCATCAAGATCGTCGCCGCCGAACGTCGCCGACATCCTTTGCGTCTCAGGCCGCCAGGCTGCCTCCTCAATGCGCGCCCGCATGATGTTCGCCCGGTCACGCCAGAAGATCGCCCGCTCGAAAAACCCCAGAGCCTGCGCACCATTCGCCAGCCGATCACAGGCGGCCCAGCACATCGCCGCCGAATAGGTGTGCACGTGACTTTTGGTCCGCAGCTCCCACAAACCCGCATCCGGCTTGTCGAACTTCTCCCAGGCGCGCTCACCCACCGGTTCGAGCGCCTCAAAATCGTCTCGGTCCGCTACGCGCAGCAAGCGATGATCAAAGAAGGCTTGTGCGTTCGACAGGACGATCTGCCCGTAGGCGTCGTGCTGGATCTGCTCATATGCCTGATTGCCGACGCGCACTGGCCCCATGCCGCGGTAACCGTTGAGAGCCGGAGCCTCGCGTTCAACCAGCGTCGCCTCACCACCAACGCCGTACAACGGCTGAATATGGCCATCCTTTGCATTGTCGACGATGTTGCGGAGATATTCGAGATAGCTCTCCAGGACGTCGAGCGCACCAAGACGGTTCAAGGCCTGAACCGTGTAATAAGCGTCGCGTACCCAGCAGTAGCGATAATCCCAGTTCCGCTGCGAATCCGCATGTTCAGGGATGGAAGTCGTCAGCGCAGCGACGATCGCGCCCGTTTCCTCGTGCTGGCAAAGCTTCAGGGTGATAGCCGAGCGGATTACGGCTTCCTGCCACTCGTACGGAGTGGCCAGGCTGCGCACCCAATGCTGCCATTCCTCAATGGTGCGATCGAGCATGTTCTCGAGCGACACGGCAATGTCGTCAGCAAAACTTTCATCCGGCCCCATGAAGAAGTAAAGCGGTCGTTCGACCCTGAACATGCGCTCGTCTTCGATCCACCCGACCGGCGCCGTGGTGGACAGGCGAACGACGCTGTCATCCAGGAGATACCGAATGTGATTGGAGCCGCGGGTAGTATCCGCCTGCCCCTCACCCCAGTTCGTCGCCGGTCGCAATCGGATGCGCACTCGCGGGCTGCCCGCCACAGGCCGAACGATGCGAACGAATGCGACCGGACGATATTTGCGGCCGTTACGCGTAAAGCGCGGGCAGAAGTCTATTACCTCGATCGCGCTTCCATTCTCGTCCTCGTGACGCGTGACCAGGATGGGGGTGTTTCGAATATAGTGCTGCTTCGTTTCCCGCAGGCGATCGATATCGATCTCCCAGAAACCGAAGGCATCATCTCCGGCCGGTGGCTTGTCATCAAGCAGCGAACAGAATGCAGGATCGCCGTCCACCCGCGGCAGGCAGCCCCATACAAAGCGGCCCGCACGATCCACCAACGCTGAAACCTGGCAGTTTCCGATCGGCCAAAGATCCATTGTCGCCGTCATGCCGCAGTCCCCAGCCAATTTCTTACCGCGGCGACATCATCCAGCCGATACGTCGCCGTAGTCTCCCGTGCTGGTCCGACCAGCACGCCAACCCCGTTCAGCCTGGCCACTGCCGCAAAGCCCGCTTCATCGGTCACGTCATCGCCGACAAACACTGGCTTGCATCCTTCAAACGCTGGTTGGGACAGCAAAGAGGTGATGCCGCTGCCCTTATCGTGCCCGCCCGCACGAAGCTCCACCATCATCTTGCCTGTTTGCAACACCAGGCCCTCTTGTCCGACGAAATCCTCCGCCAGTCGGCGGGCTGTGGCAGCCTGCTCCGGCGCCATGCGATAATGAACTGCTACTCCCAGAGACTTCACTTCGATCACCACCCCCTTCTGCCCCGCGAACGCGGCGGAAAACACTCTTTCCGCCTCATCGAGTGCGGCGGGACGAGCAGGCGTCAGTCGCTCACCGGAAACCCGCAGTTCGGCACCATGGCTACCGACCACTGCGATCTCCGGAACGGCAAGCCCGAGAAAATGCTCGATTTGCGCCACCGATCGCCCACTCACTAAGGCGAGACGTCCGGCAAAGGTTCCCGCAAGGCGCCGCAACAGCGCAACCAGCCCGTCATCGACGATAACGGCGTCAGGCCTGTCGACCAGCTCAACGAGCGTGCCGTCGAAGTCGAGCAGTATACAATGGCCCGCCGCGATCAGGGCAGGTGGCGGAGGAAGCATGCGTGCTGTCACCATGTCAGCGGCTCTAGCGGCCTGACGGCGCCTCGTCAGCGCCTCATGTGCTGGCGCAGGCGCGGCAAGTCTGCCATCACGTGAAAAAAGCACATGATGGGGCGGATGGCCGATGTTCCTCAACTTCCTTGACGAGCTGCGCGTCGCAGGCATTCCGGCGAGTTTGAAGGAGCACCTGTTGCTCCTCGAAGCGCTGGAAAAGGACGTGATCGAACGCACACCGGAAGACTTCTATTATCTCTCCCGGTCAGTGTACGTGAAAGATGAAGGACTGCTCGACAAGTTCGATCAGGTTTTCGCCAAGGTATTCAAGGGCATTGAAACCAGCTTCGCTCAGGAGGGAGCTGAAATCCCCGCCGAGTGGCTGAAGGCTGTGACAGAGAAATTCCTGACGCCCGAGGAGATGGAGGCGATCAAGTCTCTGGGCTCGTGGGACGAGATCATGGAGACGCTGAAGAAGCGGCTTGAGGAGCAACAAAAGCGGCACCAAGGCGGCAACAAGTGGGTGGGTACCGGTGGGACCTCGCCTTTCGGCAATTCCGGCTACAATCCAGAAGGCGTGCGGATCGGCGGAGAATCGAAACAGAAGCGCGCGCTGAAGGTCTGGGATCAGCGCGAGTTCAAAAACTTGGACAATACGCGCGAGCTTGGCACCCGCAATATCAAGATCGCGCTTCGTCGCCTGCGCAAGTTCGCCAGAGAAGGTGCGGCGGATGAACTGGACATCGATGCGACCATCGACGGAACTGCCCGGCAGGGATGGCTGGACGTCCACATGCGCCCGGAACGCCGGAACGCTGTCAAATTGCTGCTGTTCCTAGATGTCGGCGGATCCATGGACCCGTTCGTCAAACTGTGTGAAGAGCTCTTTTCAGCCGCGACCAGTGAGTTCAAAAACCTGGAGTTCTTCTACTTTCACAACTGCCCTTATGAAGGCGTGTGGAAGGATAACAAACGCCGTTTTGCAGAACGGACGCCAACTTGGGACGTCCTCCATAAGTTTCCACATGATTACAAGCTGGTGTTCGTCGGCGACGCCTCAATGAGTCCTTATGAGATCACGCATCCGGGCGGCTCCGTGGAGCATTTCAACGAGGAGTCTGGGGCAGTCTGGATGCATCGACTGACGACAACCTATCCTGCGGCAGTTTGGCTGAACCCCGTCACCCAGTCGCAATGGGGATATTCTCAATCGGTAAAGGTCATCCGTGAGTTGATGAACGACCGCATGTATCCGCTTACCCTAGCTGGCCTCGACGATGCGATGCGGGAACTGACCCGCAAGCGATAACGGCTTGAGACCGGGCGAGCATTGCCGCGCCCGGTCAACACTTTCAATGCTGGGCTAGCGCGACCCGCGCCAGACCCGCACCCGTGCGCTTGCTTTAACGCCGCCCTGATGCGCCGGGCACCGCGTATATTGAAAGCGCTTGTTCATGCAGATCCAGACTTCATCCAGCCAGCCCTGACGATCGGTAGTGATCTTCATCATATCCGACCTCATCCCAGGATTAACACGGGCGATGGCGTTGGCGAGCTTTCCAGCAGAGAGCGGCTGCCGCGATAGCGACACCATGTCCGGGTAGCGCAACTTGCGGTACAGGCTGGTGGCCTTGGCGAAGTAGCTGTCCGGCGTCTCGCCCGCCATACAGGTACCGTGCTTGGCCCATTCATGCTGAAGCAACTGCGCAGAGGGGGTGGAGCAGATGTTTGCGCGGATCGTGCGTTCGGAAAGCAGCGGCGTTGCTTTGCAATATTGCGGCCACTCCTTCCCGACACCGTCGGGCCAAAGCCCGTGCAGAACAAAGCCGAAGCGATTGCCCCCGCCGCATTGCACACGGGAACGCGCCGCTCGGTCCGGCTGGCGGCAATATTGCGGCGACCAGCTTATCGCGAGAGTATAGTGACCGATCGGTAGGAGGCGCTGCGGTTCCTTTTCGTTCGGCAGGTCGGGGCGAACCGTCAGTATGCCGCTGTCCGGCACTGAGCATTGATACGCCTGTGCTGTTGCCACAGCAGGCAACATCGCAAGCGTCAGCCCCATCCATCTGATCATCAATCGAACTCCATGAAACTCGCGCCGGCCGTAGCCCTGGCGAGGAAACTTATCCTCAGAGCTGAATAGGATCCGCATCAGTCCCTACTGCGGCCCTGCACACACTTCGACTTGCGACAGGCGTCAGCAGATCACGCGATCTCGTAATCAAGACCGATATCGGCCGCGGGCGCAGATTGGGTAAGCCGGCCGACGCTGACGAAGTTCACGCCCGTTTGCGCCACCGGCCGGATCGTCTCCAGCGAAATGCCGCCTGATGCTTCGGACGGGATGCGGCCATCAATCATCGCTACTGCCTGGGAAAGCACCGCCGGAGGCATATTGTCCAAGAGAAGCCGCGTAGCGCCGGCAGCGATCGCCGGCTCGATCTGGTCAAGCCGGTCAACCTCCACGATGATCTCGGCGATACCTGCCGCGCGCGCTCGGGCAACCGCGATCGACACGTCACCGGCCACCGCGACATGGTTGTCTTTGATCATCGCGGCGTCCCACAGACCCATACGGTGGTTCTGCGCACCGCCCATGCGGGTGGCATATTTCTCCAGCAGGCGAAGTCCAGGGAGGGTCTTGCGGGTATCCAGCAGCACCGTGCCCGTTCCCGCAAGACGATCCACGTACAGGCTAGTCATGGTGGCGATCCCCGACAGGTGCTGGACCGTATTCAGGGCGGAACGCTCAGCGGTCAGAAGCGCGCGTGCCTGGCCACTTATCCGCATCAACACAGAACCGCGGGCAACACGAGCGCCATCCTTTGCCAAGGCTTCGACAGTAGCCGCAGGATCCAGATGCCGGAAAAACGCGCTGGCAACTTCAAGCCCCGCGACGGTGATCGCGTCGCGGGTCGCCATCACGGCATTGAACCGGGCGTCGGCGGGAATCACCGCCTCGGATGTGACGTCGACACCGGGGCCAAGATCTTCCGCCAGCGTTGCCGTGACAAACGCTTCAAGTTCGAAATCCTGTATCACGGGAGTGTCTCCTCCGGCGCGACGCCCCACAAGCGGGTCGCCTCTACAAAGCCGACTTGCCCTCGCACATCAAAGCGGCACCAGCCGCGAGCGCATTGGCTCACGCGCCCCACCACGCCCGGCTCCGCACGCCAAAGCACCCGCGCTCCGAAGGCCGGTCGATCGCGCAGTTCAGTGACCGCTTCCTGCACGATTGCCGTTCGCGTGCTGCTGATCAAATTGCCCAACATCCAGCCCTGCTCTCCGCCGGGATCCTCAACCTTGCGCCACTCCTTGAAGACGTCGACGACCCGCACCGGCAGGTCAGCACGCACATAGAGCCAGGTTGCAGGATATGAGCGGCCCGGCCCTGAACGCATCCTCGCCTTCCCCGCGCCGATCGACGCGAAGTACGGGGGCTTGGGTTTCTCTTTTCCGGTTTGCGCGGCGACGCTGCCCCCCGAAATCAACACGGCAAGCATCGCCAGTCCTGCCGTCCATCGCCGCATGATCGTCCCCCCGTCGCGCACAATGTTCTGTAGCCGGGTGTATCGCCCAGCTTCAACCGATCGTTGACGCGAAAGCGCCGCTTCGCCAAGCCTGCGGCATGGTCGATACGCGCCGTTGCCCCAATCCTCGGGTCTTTGTTACCCGCGAGCTGCCTGACGCCACCATGAACCGGCTTGAGGATCTGTTCGATACGGTCAACAATCGGGCGGACCAAGTCATGTCGCGGGAACAGCTTGCCGCAGCCATGAAGGATTGCGACGTACTGGTCCCGACCGTGGTCGACACAATAGATGCCGAACTGATCTCCGCCGCCGGCGATCGGCTCAAGCTGATCGCGAACTTCGGTGCTGGTGTGAACCACATCGACCTGAGGGCTGCACGGGCACGCGGTATCATCGTCACGAACACGCCGGGTGTACTGACCGAAGATACGGCCGACATGACGATGGCGCTTATCGTCTCGGTCCCGCGTCGCCTGGCGGAAGGTGAGAAGCTTGTCCGCTCTGGCGAATGGAAAGGCTGGAGCCCAGGCGGCATGTTGGGTCACCGGATTGGCGGCAAGGCACTTGGTGTCGTCGGCATGGGTAGGATCGGCCAGGCAGTAGCGCGCCGAGCCCGCGCATTCGGCCTTTCCGTGCATTATCACAATCGTCATCGCCTGCCGAAAGTCCTGGAGGCAGAACTGCAGGCACAATGGCATCCGAACTTGGATGAGATGCTTGCCAATATCGACATTCTGACCATCCACACGCCGCGCAATGCAGACAGTGAGAACCTGATCAGCGCGCAACGGATCGCGCTACTACGCCCGCACGTCTACCTGATCAACGCGAGCCGTGGCGGCATCGTTGATGAAAATGCGATGATCGATGCGCTCGAAGCGGGACGCCTCGCCGGCGCCGGACTCGACGTCTGGACACATGAGCCGGTGATCGATCCCCGGCTGCTCGCCCTGCCGAATGTCGTCATGACCCCGCACATGGGATCCGCGACGTTCGAGGGCCGTCTTGCCACCGGCGAAAAGGTGATGACGAACATCCGGATGTGGGCCGATGGCCATCGACCACCCGATCAAGTGCTGGAAGGTTGGGTCTGACGGACTTCTTAATTCAGGCTGCTATTTCGCTGGGAACACAAAGCAAACCTACTGCATTTTACGATCGTTCAACATGATCGGAGATTTCGCAATGAAGAATGCAGTTCTTCTGCTGATGCTTGGCGTGACCGCTGTTGGCACCTCGGCGTGCTCAACTTTGAGAGGAGCCGCGATCGGCGGCGCTGGCGGCGCTGGTGTTGCTGCGGTGTCGGGCGGCGACGTCGAGAAAGGCGCGGCTGTCGGCGGTGCGGCCGGCGCAGTCGTCGGAACGATCGACAACTGATTGCCGAACCTGGCCACTATCTCCGTTGCGCCGCACGTCGGCGCAGCGGAGACAGCTGGCGGGTGGTGGCTCAGTCGCCGGTGAGGATCCGATCGACCAGCTGCTTCACCGTGGGCACGAAGCCGTTGGAGTAGAACGGATCACGCTTGAAGTTGTAGGCGGCATGGCCAGCGAACATCAGGTTCGCTTCGGTGTCGCCGCCATGGGCGATTTCCTGCAGCGTCTTCTGAATGCAGAAACTGCGCGGATCGGCAAGGCGACCGGTAGAATTGGTCTCGGTATCCGCCCAGCTCGAGAACAGGCATTGGCTGAGGCATCCCATGCAATCGGCCTGGTCCTTGCGGATCTCCGCCTTTTCCTGGGGGCTGACGAAGACGAGCGTGTTGTCGGGCGTCTTCAACGCATCGGTGAAACCATGGCCGAACCATTCGCGGGCACGCAGCAGATCGTTGCGCGTGACCCAGAAGTTCTTCCCCTTCACACCGACATCAAGCTGGAAGACGTGATCACCCGCCTCCTGCGTCGAGAAGGCGATCTGACGTTCCGAACGGGCCTCGAGGCTGCGGAGGAACGGATTACGCACAGCCGACGAATAGAAACCGGTCGGGGAGAAGCGATGAAGAAGGACGTCGCCTTCCTCGATCGTCATCAGCCGGTCTTTCCACGCCTGGGGAATGGGGCTTTCTTGGGTGAGAAGCGGACGGGTCCCGTATTGAAAGGCGATCGCGCCGAGTTCGGGATTATCGATCCAGTGATTCCAATCGCGCAGATACCATACGCCGCCGGCCATGATGATCGGCGTGGTATCGGGGATACCCCCTTCACGCATGGTTTCGCGCAGCGCCTTCACGCGCGGATACGGATCTTCCGGCTTCAGGGGATCTTCGGCGTTCGACAGGCCATTATGGCCGCCGGCCAGCCACGGATCCTCATACACGACGGCGCCAAGCAGATCGGCGACCTTGGAATAGGCCCGCTTCCAAAGCGCGCGGAAAGCGCGGCCGGAGGAAACAATGGGCAGATAATTCACATTGTACGAGGCAGCGATCTCGCTGAGCTTGTAGGGCATGCCAGCGCCGCAAGTAACACCGGCGACCAGCCCGCGGGTGCGTTCAAGCACGCCCTGAAGCACGCGCTGCGCACCGCCCATTTCCCAGAGCACGTTGATGTTGATGGCGCCTTTTCCGCCAGCAATTTCCCAGGCACGCTGAACCTGCTGAACCGCCCCTTCGATGGCGTAGGCGATAAGCTCCTCATGCCGCTCCCGCCGGGTCAGCGCATGATAAACCTGCGGCACGATCTTGCCTTCCGCATCATAGCTATCTGCATTGACCGCGCTGACCGTACCAATACCGCCAGCAGCAGCCCACGCGCCAGCCGATGCGTGGTTCGTTGCGGCAACCCCTTTTCCGCCCTCCACCAGCGGCCAGACTTCGCGGCCGTTGTAGACGATGGGCTGCAGCCCCTTGAACACGGCAGATGCCACGACTTTGCTTTACCTCCAATGAGACGGATAAGGCGCCCTAGCGAGAAAGGTTGCGTGGCGCGAGAAAATTACGTGGATCAAGAAAGCGCGCCCGGCCGTCCGATGGCCTCTTCATACAGCGCTGCGTAGCGCTTGATCATTCGGCGTTCGTCATATTCAGCCTGTGCCTTGCGCCGATTTGCCTCGCCGACACTGCGGCGAAGCTCAGGATTGGCGATCAAAGCCTGCATCGCGTCCCGCAGGCGAACCTCGCCGTGATATTCTGTGATGAAGGGCGCATTTTCAGCCGAGACCATCGCCGGAACATCTCCGACGGGAGGTGCGACGATCGGTAGGCCCGCAGCCATTCCCTCCACAACCGAGATAGGAAACTGCTCTGACCGGGAGGACAAAGCGAGCATGTCGAAATGGCCGAGAAAGCGATAGGGCCGGTCAAGGAAGCCGGGCAACACCAATTGGTCCTCGATCCCCATCGCCAGCGCCGCCTGCTCGATCGCAGCGCGTTCCGGCCCTTCTCCGACGATCACCAGGCGAAAGCGTGAGGACAGCCCGCCCGCGGCACGCACCAGCGCCGGCAGATCCTTGACCGCCCGCAATCCGGCCACCGTGCCAATCACGGTTTCCTTGGGCTTGCGCACGAAGCCGGGAATGCCCTTGGGATCGGGCTTGCCGGCGTACAGACCCGTCGCGATGCCGTTGATGATGCGGTGAACCTTCGCGCGCGGCTGCTTCCACGTCTCCAGCGCGATGCGCTCCAGCGACGTGGAGGGCACGGCAAGGCCATGCGCGGCACTGAGCGCCAGGCGACGGTAGAGGTTGCGCTCACGCTTCAAACCGCCGGCCTCATCCTCGTTGAAGCCGTCTTCGTGATGCACGACCGGCGGGACACCGCGGCCAAATACACGGCGCGCCATCACGCCATCGATGGCGCCCCAATTATACGTCAGCACGAGATCAAAGCGGCGCATGTAGCGTGCCAGAGCATCGTAGCGCGCCACGGACGGACGGCCCTGCAGCGGTGGCGGGTTCTGCGCGATCTCGTACTTCACGCCCTTGTCGATCCGCTCGCGCGCGCCGTAGCGCCCCTCCATGCCCGACACGATCGTGTGGCGTGCGCGATCGCCAAAGGCGTTCATCAGCCGCGTGGCGCGCGCCTCCTTTCCGCCCAGATCGAAGGTGGAATGAAGGTGAAGGATGTTGAGGGGCTGAGACATCAGATCAACGCTTCGGCTGGCACAAGTTGCGGCGCTGGCACCACAAGGGGGCCGGGCGAAAGTTCACGAAAATGGCGCGTATAAAGATTGTTTGCAGGGGGCGAAGTTCGCAGGCTGGCGAGCGGCTCGATCATGGGATGCCCATGACACAGATGGGGTAGCGTAGGACAGGGGTGGCGTAGGACGGGGGTGGCGTAGGATGGGGTGGCGCTGCACGCGCGGGTGCCCCAACCCTCAGGGCCGGATCGCGTCCTTGGGGATATGGGTGATCCGGCAGGCGAGATCCGCCTCGCCGCTGGCCACGATCCAGTGATCGCCGGCATCGACGATCCCGGTCGTGAAGACCACATTGTCGAGGTACATCTGATCCTTGAGCGGCTCGGTGAGCGCCGGATTGGGCTCAAGCAGCGGCTGATGCTGGGTGGCGATCGCACGCCAGGGTTCGTCGCGATCGAGCAGCGTCCAATAGGTGCGGTAGATACCGACCACGCCGGATGGCTCGACGCCGTGCCACAAGGTCAGCCAGCCATCATCGGTAAGCACGGGCTGCGCCCCCCCGCCCATCCGTGCGGTCGCCACAGTAGCAGCGTGGGGGCGGATGCCGGGATGGTCGCTGGGTCTCCAATGAAGCGCATCGGGCGAAGAGGCGAGGTTGATCGAAGGCCCTGCCCGCCATTCACTGTCGGGCGGATAGGCGAAGTAGAGATCGCCAAGCGGGCGGGTCTGCGCCCAGTATTTGCCACCGATCAGCCCTTCGAAAATCAGCATGTCCTTGTTCTGATGATCGAGAACAACGCCCTCCAGCGTCCAGTCCAGCGCACTCGCACTGGTGTAGAGCGTGGTGGAATGGCGCTCCGGACTGACCGAGCAGCTGGTCATCAGGAAGTGATCGTTCACCCGGCTGATGCGGGCGTCCTCCACGCCGTAATTTTGGTAACTGGCGCGCGGGGCGATGGCCTTGTCATAGTGGACGGCCTCGATCCGGCGGCCTTCGGGATCGAGCTCCACCGGCAGAAGCCACGACAGCGAGGTAAGCGCCATCACCTTCCAGCCGCCGCCGCGCATCAGGAATTTGCGAGGGTCGGCCGTATCGACCAGCTGAAGCGGCCATGGATCAAGGCGGTAGGCGCCATCGTCCCAGCGGATCGCGCGCACGTGTCCGTCCCGAATGGGCGTGCGCAGCGCCTCCGCGATCCGCACCATCAGGAGGAGGTTGCCATTGGGAAGGCGGGTCATCCCCGGGTTGAAGGCGCCGAGGACAAAGGTTTCCTCATCGATATGCCCGGCGAGCGGCGAACGGGACAGATCGACATGGTTCGGCGTGAAGACCAGATGGTCGAGAGGGAAGGTCATTCCTGATCCTGCATCCGGGGGGAGATCGTGACCTGCTGCACCACGGTGCGACGCGGCTGGGTCAGCAGGTAGTGAACGCCAACGGCGATATCCTCGGCACGGAGCATCTCTTCCTTGCCGATCCGCTCCGCCTGCTCCTCGCTGGTGCCCTTCACCATGTCGCTGCCCGTCAGGCCGGGCTCAACGAGGGACACGCGAATGCCCTTGGTGCCAAGCTCCCGCCGGAGAGCGATGGCAAAACCCTGAATACCGTATTTTATCCCGGCATAGACGGTGGAACCCGGTCCCAGGACATAGGCGCTCATCGAGCCGACAAGGACAATGTCACCCTTCCCCTTGGCATCTTCGCCATAGGCGCCCATCGCCTTGGTCGCGGCCTGAGCGGACAGCAAGTAAGCGGTGAAATTACTGCCGATGGTGTAGCGAAGATCGGCTTCGCTCATCTCCGCCAGACCTTCGGCGCCGCGGGCGGCGTTGATCACCGCCACGTCCAGCCCGCCGAGGTAAGCGGTGGCGGCTTCGAACAGCCGATCGACGTTGCTTTCCTCCGCAAGATCGATCGAGATGCCGTCGCCCTCCCCTACCTCTCGGATGCGGACGAGCGCGTCTTGCAGATGCTGCTCGTCGCGACCGCAGATGAAGACCCGGGCGCCCTCGCTGGCCAGCAACACGGCGATGGCACGGCCGATGCCGGTCGTGCCGCCCGTCACCAGGACGCGGCGGCCGGCAAGCGGCGTGACGGCGGTATGCGCGTCTGATCGATCGGTCATGTAGGCTCCTTAGGCGCGGACATCGGCGCGGGAGCCTTCTTGACGCCTCAGGTGCTTGCCGGTTCCACCGCGGCCCTGGCGAGCCATCGATCGATGGCACCCTGTACGCCCGGCTCGCCGAGCGTCGGGGCATGGCCGATGCCGGGCAGCGTGATCAGCTCTGCCTGAGGCAAGAGCTCGACCATGCGCTCGGCGACGGCGGCGGGCAGCATGTCGGATCGGCCGCCGCGCACCACCAGCACCGGCGCGCTGCCCAAAGTCGCAAGCGCGCGCCACATGTCGGGGCCCGCCGCGCTTCCGGGAACGCGAAACGGCTCTGCGATCTTGAGGTCGTAATCGATCACGATCCGCCCGGCATTGTTGAGCCGGTACAGGCGCTTGGCCATCGCCAGCCATTCCTCCACGCCCCAATCGGGATAAATCTCGCCATGCGTTTCCTGGATCGCGCGGGCGGCATGCATCCACGTGGGCCAGGTGCTGGAGCGACCGACATAGCCGCGCACGCGCGCCAGGCCGGCAGGGTCGATTTCCGGCCCCACATCGTTGAACAAGACGCCGCCGATGCGACCGGGCATCATGCCCGCCATCAGCATGATGACGGTGCCACCAAGCGAGGTGCCAACGGCGATGAAGCGGTCAATCTTCTGTTCCGCCAGCAAAGCCGCCAGATCCTGCGCATAAGTGAGCGGAACATAGCTCATCGGATCCCGGGCATAGGCGCTTTCGCCGCGGCCGCGCAGGTCAACGGCGAGCACCCGATGACGGCTCGCAAGGCGGCGCGCGAAGACGTCATAGTCTCTGGCGTTGCGCGTGAGACCGGGCAGGCAGATGATCGGCAAACCGCCGGCGTCGCGGGAATAATCACGCGCGTGGAGGCGCAGACCATCGTTGGACCACCAGTAACGATCTTCCCAGGCGGTCATGCTTGCACCTTTGCTCACCCTGCGCCCATATCCACTCATGCCCTTCGACCCGCAAGCGTACCGACCCGAGACGACCATCCTTTCGCTGGGCGACGCCTTCTACGACGTGGTGGAGGCGGCCAGCTTTCCGGAACGGATCATCCGTTTCCGCAACGACCGGGCGGCGGCGGAGATCGGCCTGGGCGGCATGGACGACGCAGTCTGGGCGGAACATTTCGGCCGCTTTCGGCCGCTTCCCGGCTCCCTGCCCCAACCATTGGCCCTGCGTTATCACGGCCATCAGTTCCGCGCCTACAATCCCGATATCGGCGACGGGCGCGGCTTTACCTTTGCCCAGCTTCGCGACCGTGAAGGGCGGCTGATGGACCTGGGCACCAAGGGGTCGGGACAGACGCCCTGGAGCCGCTTCGGTGACGGGCGGCTGACGCTGAAGGGGGGCGTGCGCGAGGTTCTGGCGACGGAAATGCTGGAGGCGCTGAACGTGCGCACCTCGCGCAGCCTGTCGCTGATCGAAACGGGCGAGGCGCTGCAGCGCGAGGATGAGCCGTCCCCCACCCGCGCCGCCGTGCTGGTGCGGCTGAGCCACAGCCACATTCGCGTCGGCACGTTCCAGCGGCTTGCCTATGAACAGGATGCGGCGGCGATGCGCCGGCTGGTCGGATATGTGCTGGCGAACCTGTACGAGCGGGACAGCGACGATCCGATGGCACTGCTCGAACTGGTCATTGCCGAGACCGCCCGCCTCGCCGCCTCCTATATGGCGGCGGGGTTCGTCCATGGCGTGCTGAACACCGACAATATCAACATCACCGGCGAAAGCTTCGACTATGGCCCGTGGCGGTTCACGCCCACATGGGAGCCGGAATTCACCGCCGCCTATTTCGACCACAATGGCCTATATGCCTTTGGTCGCCAGCCCGAGGCGATTCACTGGAGCGTGATGCAGCTGGCCGCATCGCTGCGCCTGCTGGCGGAGGCGGACCCGCTGATCGCGGCGCTGGAAGGGTTCGCGCCCGCCTATCAGGCGGCGATCACCCAGGCCCTGCTGTGGCGGCTGGGCCGGAGCCCCACATCGCCGGACGGCGACCGGGCGCTGGTGCAAGCGACGGAGCGCGCGCTGCGCGAAAGCGGCGTGAGCATCGACCGGTTTTTCTTCGACGCGTTCGCCCAGCCACTGCCACCAAGCTATGGCCCGGAATGGGACGAGGCACGCGCGCTGCTCGACACTGCGCCGGTGCGCAGCGGCCGATCGCACGGTTATTGGGCCGGCACGCCCTGTTCGCTGCTGATCGAGGAGGTCGAGGCGATCTGGTCAGCGATCCGGGACAAGGACGACTGGTCGCCGTTCCACACCAAGATCGGAGCGATACGCGCGATGGGCGAGGCGCTTCGCTGAACTTGTTTCGCCCGGCTGAATTCCCGTAAGGCCGGATCAACGCTTATTGAGGGCAGTACGTGACCGAGATCATCTCCTTCGAGCCCGCAACCGGCGCCGAACTGTGGCGCGGGGCGATCGGAGACGTGGATGCCGAAGTCGCGGCGGCACGCGCGGGTTGGGCCACCTGGGCGGCGCGCCCCCTTACCTTTCGCATCGAAACGATGCGGCGGTTCGCCAATGTCGTGCGATCGCGCCAGGACGATTTCGCCAATGTGATCGCGCGCGAAACGGGCAAGCCGCTGTGGGAGGCCCGCACGGAGGTCGACACCGTCATCGGCAAGGTGGACATTTCGGTGTCGGCCTATGCCGACCGGACAGCGCAGCGGCGGCTGGATGCGCCGATGGGATCGCGCATGGCGCTGCGCCACAAGCCGCACGGCGTGCTGGCGGTGCTTGGTCCCTATAACTTCCCGGCGCATCTGCCGAACGGGCATATCGTCCCTGCGCTGATCGCCGGCAATGCGGTAGTGTTCAAGCCATCGGAGAAGACGCCGGCGACTGGCGCCTTCCTGGTCGACTGCTATCGCGCCGCCGGCGTGCCGGAAGATTGCATCCGCCTGGTGATCGGTGGGCCGGACGAGGGTCGCACGCTGGCGGCACATGACGGGATCGACGGGCTGCTCTTCACCGGATCCGCCCGAACGGGGATCGCGCTGCACCGCGCCTTCGCCGAGAAGCCGGAAAAGATCCTGGCGCTGGAGATGGGCGGCAACAATCCGATCGTGGTGTGGGAAACGCCCGATCTCTACGCTGCGGCGATCATCATCATCCAATCCGCCTTCACCACGGCCGGCCAGCGCTGCACGGCGGCGCGGCGGCTGATCGTCGACGAAAAGCTGTACGCGCCGTTGATGGAGCAACTGAACGGCCTGCTCGATCGCCTGATCGTCGGCGCGCCGCACGACGACCCCGCGCCTTTCATGGGGCCGGTGATCGACAATGAAGCCGCCGACCAGCTGACCGAAAGCTTTCTTGCGCTGCTGATGCGCGGCGGGCGACCGATCCGCCATCTGGAACGGGTGACGCCGGACCGGCCATTCCTGCTGCCGGGCATGATCGACATGACGGGCGCGAGCGAGAGGCCGGACATGGAGCTGTTCGGGCCGATCCTCCAGGTGGTGCGCACCGACACGTTCGAGGAGGCGATCGCGGAGGCGAACAACACGCGATACGGCCTGTCGGCATCGCTGATCAGCCAGACGCCAGCGCGCTATGACCAGTTCTGGGCCGGTGCGCGCGCGGGCATCGTCAACTGGAACCGCCCGACCAACGGTGCCTCCTCCTCGGCGCCGTTCGGCGGGATCGGCTGGTCGGGCAATCATCGCCCCAGCGCTTATTATGCGGCGGATTATTGCGCCTATCCGGTGGTGTCGAACGAAGCGGACGCCGCGCGCGCCTCGATCGGGATTGGCCTGCGCAACGCCTGACCGGCGGGGGATGCGGCCGAGCCAAGCTTCAGATGATCTGACGTCCTAGCGTCGATGAGGGAGCTCTCGCCGTTGAGGGGGCGGATCGACGCCTTCAGGAAACTTCCGCTGCCCCCTCGCGGTTGTGCGAACATGCGAACGCTGGTTCCCGCCCTTGCCCTGAGCCTTGCGCTGGTCGCCTGCTCATCCGAGCCGGACACGCCGAACGCGGCTGATCCGCCCGCCGCGACGCAGGATGTGCCGGAGGCAAACCCGAGGCCTTCGCCCTCGGCGACGCCAACACCATCCGCGGCGCCGACGCCATTGCCGAGCGCGGAACAGCCCGCGACCGGAACATCGCCCTCATCGCCGCCGCCGCCGGGCAAGACGCTTGCCCTTGAGGGGCTGGGCACGCTGCGCATCGGCGCCGCCGTGCCGCGAGGCGGAAGCTGGGCCGAGCGCGGCGCGCAGATCGATGGCGATTGCCGCACGGTCAGCTCGCCCAGCTACCCCGGCGTCTACGCGATCGTCAGCGGCGGCAAGGTGCGCCGGATCACCGTTGGCGAGCGATCGGACGTGCGGCTGATCGAGGGCATCGGTGTTGGCGCCAGCGAACGCGAGGTGAAGCGCGCCTTCGCCGGTTTCCGCGAGGCGCCGCACGAATATGAAGGCGCGCCCGCCAAATATCTGACTGCCCCCAATGCGCGGCCCGGCGAACCGGCGCTCCGCTTCGAGATCGGGCAAGATCGCAAGGTCAGCCTGATCCATGTCGGCACCATGCCGGTGCTCGGCTATGTCGAAGGGTGCGCCTGAGCATCATCGCCGCTCCTGTCCAATGGTGTCGAGCGAGGTCGAGGATGCGGCGCGAGCGATGCGGTCGGGCTCGCCCCTCGGCTTCGCCCGGGACGAACGGCTTGGGCGTGATCGGTTGGGCTTGTTCTCGTTCTCGCTTGCGCTGAACGGGATATGCGCGATCGGCATAGCTATCCTACGGCATCGTCAAGCATCGCTCGGTTGATGCCGGGGGGCCGGCACGCCATCTTCCCGATCATGGCGAGCCTTCTCGATCCCGACGCGCGTGGCCGCGTCATCCTTGTTGGCGCCGGACCGGGCGATCCGGGGCTGCTGACCGTTCGCGCTGTGGAAGCATTGAAGGCTGCGGACGTGATCGTCCATGACGGCCTGATCGATCCGCGAGTGCTCGACATCGCGTCGGCCCAGGCCCATCGTATCTCGGTCGCCAAGCGGCGCGCGCGGCATACTCTGCCGCAGGAGGCGATCAACGCATTGATCGTGGCGCATGTGCGCGCAGGCAGCGTGGTGGTGCGGCTGAAGGGCGGCGACCCGTTCATTTTCGGGCGCGGCGGCGAGGAAGTGGAAGCGGTGCGTGCCGCCGGCCTGCCCGTCGAGGTAATTCCCGGCGTTTCCGCGGCGCTCGGCTGCGCGGCGGAGGCAATGCTGCCGCTGACCCACCGCGATCATTCCAGCGCGGTCAGCTTCGTCGCCGGCCAGTGCAAGGGGCTGACGGAGCAGGATTGGTCCGGCCTTGCTGGCCAGGGCCGCACCCTGGTGATCTACATGGGCGTCGCCACGGCGGACGCGATCGCCGACAAGCTGATGGCTGATGGCGTGGCGCCGGACATGCCGGTGGCGGTGCTGGAAAAGGGCACCTGCCCCGGTCATCGCGCGCTGAAGACGCTGCTGGCCGACCTTGGCGCGATGGTGACTCGCGAGAAGGTGGCGAGCCCGGCGATCATCGTCGTGGGCGAAGTGGTCGAACTGTCGGACGCAGAGGATAAATTGGTGGCCTGGGCACGGGCGGCGGAGAGCATGAACGGATGAGATTGCTGACGGGAAATGATCTGGTGACGGGCGATGTCACATGGTGGACGGGCGAAGGCTGGTCCCGCCATGTGGAGGATGCCGCCGACGTGGGCGATCGCGGCGAGGCGATCGCCAAGGCGGAGGAAGGCGCACGCCGGGTCAACGTGCCCTATGTGATCGATGCGGTCGCCACGCCCGAGGGGCCACGGCCGGCGCACATCAAGGATCGCATCCGCGCGCTGGGCCCTACGGTTCGCCCGGATCTGACGCTGAAGCCGGCTGATCCCGACGCGGGAAGCTGGGTGATTTGAATTTCGATCTCGCCCCCGGAAGGGCGAGAGCCAGGAAGACACGATGTATCAGTATGACCAATATGACCAGTCGATGGTTGACGCCCGGGTCGAGGAATTTCGCGACCAGGTGAAGCGGCGGCTGTGCGGCCAGATGACCGAGGACCAGTTCAAGCCGCTGCGGCTGATGAACGGCCTCTACCTTCAGCTTCATGCGTACATGCTGCGCGTGGCGGTGCCCTATGGCACGCTGAGCAGCCGGCAGATGCGCATGCTGGGCCATGTCGCGCGCAAGTACGACCGCGGCTATGGCCATTTCACCACCCGCCAGAACCTCCAGTTCAACTGGATCAAGCTGGAGGATGCGCCCGACATTCTCGCCGAGCTGGCGACGGTGGAGATGCACGCCATCCAGACCAGCGGCAATTGCATCCGCAACATCTCGTCGGACCAGTTCGCCGGCGCGGCCGCCGACGAAGTGACGGACCCGCGCCCCTGGGCCGAGCTGATGCGGCAGTGGAGCACGTTCCACCCCGAGTTCACCTATCTGCCGCGCAAGTTCAAGATCGCCGTCATTGCGGCGCCCGAGGATCGCGCGGCGATGCGGCTGCACGATATCGGCATCGAGCTCCTGAAGAAGGACGGCGTGCTCGGCGCCAAGATCTTCGTGGGCGGCGGCATGGGCCGCACCCCGATGATCGCGCACGAGATCCGCGACTTCGTGACGGCGGACGAGCTGCTGAGCTATCTGGAGGCGTGCCTGCGCGTCTACAATCGCTATGGCCGGCGCGACAATATCTACAAGGCGCGGATCAAGATCCTGCTGCACGAACTGGGGCCGGACGAATATCGCCGCCAGGTCGAGGAAGAATTCGCCCATGTGAAGACGCTGGGCATCGATCCGCCGGTGGCCGAGCTGGAGCGGATCAGCGCCTTCTTCGCGCCCCCGCCGTTCGAGACCGGGCTGAGCGACCAGGTGGATCGCAGCGATCCCGACTTCGCCATCTGGCTGGACCAGAATGTGAAGGCGCACAAGCAGCCGGGCTATGCCATCGTCAACATTTCGCTGAAGCCGGTCGGCGGCATCCCGGGCGATGCCTCGGCCGACCAGATCGACGTGATGGCGGATCTGGGCGAGCGTTATTCGTTCGACGAGCTGCGCGTGACCCATGCGCAGAACATCGTGCTGCCGCACGTGCGCAAGGCCGATCTATATGCGATCTGGCAGAAGCTGACCGAGGCGGGGCTGGCCGAGGCGAACCTCGACCTCATCAGCGACATCATCGCCTGCCCCGGCCTCGATTATTGCAGCCTGGCCAATGCGCGCTCGATCCCGCTCGCGCAGAAGATCGCGGAACGCTTCAAGGACCTCGATCGTCAGCGCGACCTGGGCGAGCTGAAGCTCAAGATCTCGGGCTGCATCAACGCCTGCGGCCATCATCATGCCGGGCACATCGGCATTCTGGGCGTCGATAAGAAGGGCAAGGAAAATTACCAGCTCTCGCTCGGCGGATCGGGTGCGGAGGACGTCAGCCTCGCCAAGATCACCGGCCCGGGGTTCGACGAGGACGGCGTGGTGGACGCGATCGAGCGCGTGACCGATCGGTACGTGGCCGTGCGCGAGCCGGGCGAGCGGTTTCTCGACACCTATCGCCGGGTCGGCTTCGATACGTTCAAGGAGGCGATCTATGGGTGAGCGCGCGCCCACCCACGCCAGCCACACGCCCGCCCCCACCCCCTCTCTCAAGCGGGAGGGGAATTTCGAAGGCCATCCTTCCCGCAAGCGGGAGGGTGACGAGTGACCATGACCGAGATGACCCACGACAATCTGCTGCGTTTCCGCGACGACGAAGCGCATGACGAGCCGGCGATCACGCTGGACGCCTTTCTCGACGGCCAGACCAATGCCGGCGCGGTGCGGCTGGAGGCGGGGGACGACGCCCGCGCGCTGCTGCCGCAGATCGGGCAGCTCGCGCTGGTGGAAGTGAGCTTCCCCACCTATCGCGACGGGCGGGGCTATTCCGCGGCCCGGATCCTGCGCGAGGCGGGCTATACCGGCGAGCTGCGGGCGGCGGGCGACGTGCTGGTCGATCAGATCCCGCACATGCGCCGCTGCGGCTTCGACAGCTTCGCCCCCGAGGCGCCGGTCGACGCCGAGACGCTGCAGCGCAGCCTTGATCGCTATGCCAATCCCTATCAGCGCGCCGCCGACACCGCGACGCCCATATGGAAGTTACGTCATGGCTAATGCCGCTCGCCGCCTCGACACGATCGACGTTGCCCCCGCCTTCACCAGCGTGGATGCAGCGGCGATGGAGGCGCGCTTTGCGGGCGTTTCTACCCAGGACATGCTGGCCGAGCTGCTGACCGGCGAGCTCCAGGGCCGCATCGCCGCGGTTTCCTCGTTCGGCACGGAATCGGCCGTGCTGCTGCACATGATCGCGCAGGTCGACAAGGATGTCCCCGTCGTCTTCACCAACACGCAGAAGATGTTCGGGGAAACGCTTGAATATCGGGATGAATTGTCCGAGCGGCTTGGCCTGACCGACCTGCGGGTATTCCGGCCGGACCCGCGGATCCTGGCCGCCAAGGACGCGACCGGGCTGCGCTGGTCCTATGACCCGGACGGCTGCTGCGAGATCCGCAAGGTGGAGCCGCTGCGCCGTGCCCTGTTACCGTTCGATGCGTGGATTTCCGGCCGCAAGGGCTTCCAGTCCTCAACCCGCGCCGCGCTGCCGCGGTTCGAGATCGACGATGGTCGGCTGAAGCTGAACCCGCTCGCCGACTGGAACAAGGAGCGGCTGGAGACCTATTTCGCGGAGTATGAGCTGCCGCGCCATCCGCTGGAGGCGGACGGTTATCCGTCGATCGGGTGCAAGCCGTGCACGTCCAAGGTGCTGCCGGGCGAAGACCCGCGCGCCGGGCGCTGGCGCGGGTGGGAAAAGGTGGAATGCGGGATCCACGTGCCGGAGAAGCCGGGCGAAGAACCGGTATTCTGAGGCGTCGTCTGGGTTGGCGCGGTGACGCTGACCAAGGCCTGGCGTATCCTCTGGGGTTTGGTCCAACCAGATCGATCCGCCTCCCCGGCGATGGCCGGGGCGCAACTGCGCGACAAGGCTGGCAGGCACACCGAATTCTGCCAACGCTTTCCCACCTGGACCCCGGCCTTCGCCGGGGAGGTGCTTTCAACGCCAGGTCATGACGGGCTTGTCCTGGCATCCAGGATGCCTCGCCACTCCAAGCTTTAGAGTTCGCGGAACGCTGGACCCCGGCACAAGGCCGGGATGACGTTCGGATGAGGCGATGTCCTGCCGTCGATTGAGCAGGACGGGCCCTCAATAGCCCGCGTAGTCGCTGAAGCGCGTCACGGCGGGATCGAACTTCATCGTCACCTTGCCAGTCGCGCCGTGGCGCTGCTTGGCGATGATCAGCTCGGCCAGGCCGAACACGCGCTCCATGTCGCTGGCCCATTGGGCGTGATCCTCGAAGATCTTGGCCGCATCGCCCTCCGTCGGTCGCTTGGGCTCCTTGGCGGCGACGTAATAATCTTCGCGGAACACGAACCAGACCATGTCGGCGTCCTGCTCGATCGAGCCGGATTCACGAAGGTCGGAGAGCTGCGGGCGCTTGTCTTCGCGCTGCTCCACCGCACGGCTGAGCTGGGAGAGCGCAAGCACGGGGACGTGCAGATCCTTCGCCAGTGTCTTCAGACCGCGGCTGATTTCGGAGATTTCCTGCACGCGATTGCCGTCGCTCGACTTGCCACTGCCGCTGAGGAGCTGAAGGTAATCAACGATAACCAGGCCAATTTCATTATTGTGCCGACGCTGCAGCCGGCGCACGCGGGTGTGCAGCGCGCTGATCGAAAGGCCGCCGGTGTCGTCGATGAAAAGCGGCAGGCTTTCGAGATCCGCCGCCGCCGCCGCAAGCTGGTGAAACTCGGCCCGGCTGATGTCGCCGCGGCGCAGCTTTTCCGACGTGATGCGTGACTGCTCCGCCAGGATACGCGTGGCCAGCTGATCGGCGGACATTTCGAGGCTGAAGAAGGCGACCTTTGCGCCGATCGACTCGCTGGGCGCGATGCCCGCCTTCATGTCCATCATCCAGCGCTGCGCGGCGTTGAACGCGATGTTGGTGGCGAGCGAGGTCTTGCCCATGCCGGGACGGCCGGCGAGGATCATCAAGTCCGAGCGGTGCATGCCGCCGATCCGGGCGTTCACCGTATCGAACCCGGTGGTGATGCCCGAAACCTTGCCGCCGGAATTGAGCGCCGTTTCTGCCATCTTCAGCGCAACCTTGGTCGCCTGCGCGAAGCTCTTGATGGCATTCTCGGTCGTGCCGTCAGCGGCGACCTTGAACAATTCTTCCTCGGCAAGCTCGATCTGGGCGCGCGGATTCACCTCCTCCGACGTGTCCATCGCGCGATCGACCAGCGTGCGCCCGACGGTGACGAGCGAGCGGAGCATGGCGAGATCATAGATCTGCTGTGCGAATTGCCGTGCGCCGATCAACCCCGCGCCCGAGCCCGTCAGCTGGGCAAGATAGGCTGGGCCGCCAAGCTCGCGCATCCCCTCGTCCGCCTCGAACATCGGGCGCAGCGTGACCGGCGTGGCCAGCATGTCGTTGGTGCGCAGCGTCTTGATCGCGGCGAAGATGCGGCCGTGCACCGGTTCAAAGAAATGCGCCGGGTCGAGCCGGTCGACGACATCGTCGGCCAGCCGGTTGTCGATCATCATCGCGCCGAGCAGCGCGGCCTCGGCCTCGACATTGCGCGGCAGCTGAAGGGGTTCGGCCGGGGCCGGATGGGGGAAAGCCAGAGTCGCCATGATCCGCCCGCTTCTACCCCCGCTCATCCAAAACGGGAACCGGCGGGGCTGTGGATAACGAGAATTGTCGCGACGGCGTTTGGCCTCTATCGCGGGCCAATGCCCGATCCGCGGATCATCGACATCGAATTGGACGAGCGCACTATTTTGTGGCGCTCTGCCGATATCGAGCAGGAGCGCCGGATCGCGATCTTCGACCTGATCGAGGGCAATCACTTCGCGCCGCAGAAGCAACATCCCGACGGCTATGCCGGGCCGTACCGGCTGGCGCTGTCCGTTGAAGAGGGGCGGCTGGTCATGCAGATCAAGCGCGAGGACGGCACCCTTCTGGAGGCGCATATCCTTGGCATGGGCCGGTTTCGCCGGCCGATCCGCGATTATTTCGCCATCTGCGACAGCTATTATCAGGCGATCCGGCAGGCGACGCCGCAGCAGATCGAGACGATCGACATGGCCCGGCGCGGCGTTCACAACGAAGCGGCCGAGCTGCTGATGGAGCGGCTGCAGGGCAAAATCGATCTCGACTTCGACACGGCGCGGCGGCTCTTCACGCTGATCTGCGTCCTTCATATCAAGGGTTGAACTGACGTGTTTCGGGTGAGGCGTTTCCTCCTGATCTTTGCCGTGCTTGCCGTGGTGGGCGCGTTCGCCTGGCGCGAAGCGGTGCGCTGGCGTCCGGCGAGCGAGAAGTTCGCCGTGCAGGGCGTGGACGTTGGCGAAGCGAATGGCGCAGTCGAATGGAAGGTGGTGGCCGGCGGCGGGGCCGACTTTGCCTATGCCATCGCCACCTATGGCGCGCGGCGCCGTGATGCGCGGTTCGAGGAAAACTGGCAGAACATGGCGGGGGCCGGGCTGCGGCGCGGTGCGGTGCATATATGGTCACTGTGCGAGCCGGGCATCGACCAGGCCAACGCCTTCAACACCATGGTGCCGCGCGATGACGCTGCCCTGCCCGCGGCAATCGACTTCCACTATGCCGAAGGCTGCACCAACCGGCCCGAGCGGCAGGTGCTGATCGAAGAGGTGAAGCGCGCCGCCGACCTGATCGAAGCGCATACCGGCAAGCCGGTGCTGCTGCGGGTATCGCGCGATTTCGAGAAGGATTACGAGTTGGCCGATGCCCTGCCCCGCCCGATCTGGGCCATGGGCAACTTCTTCATGCCCGATTATGCCGCGCGGCCGTGGCGCATGTGGCGGGCGAGCGACGTGCGGCGGATCGACGGGATCATGGGGCCGGTGAACTGGAACGTAGCAGCATCATGAGCGACGAAGCCAAGCATCTGATCGCGCTGGCGCGGGTGGCGGCGGGCAACGCCCATGCGCCTTATTCCGGCTTCGGCGTAGGAGCCGCGGTGCTGCTGACCGATGGATCGGTGGTGCAGGGCGCGAATTTCGAGAATGCGAGCTACGGTCTGTCGCTTTGCGCCGAGACGGTCGCGCTGGCGACGGCGAACGCGCAGGGCCGGCTGGCCGACGTTGTTGCGATCGGCGTCGTCGGCGGCATGATCCGTGACGGCGCGATCGCCGGCGAGGACGTAGTGCGCCCCTGCGGCCGGTGCCGGCAGGTGATCAACGAAGCAGCGCAAATCGGCGGCCGCGACATCCGCGTTCATTGTGCGGGTGCGCAAGGTGACGCCGTGACGAGCTACCTCCTCTCCCAGCTTCTGCCCGACGCCTTCGGGCCGGCCGACCTGGGGATCGGGGCCAAGCGCGGCTGACCACATGCGCCGGGTGCGAAGAGGCGAACCGCCCCTTCGCACCGATCGAGGCCGATCAGCCGAGCGCGTTGGCGCTGGCATCCCCCAAATCGTTGCCGCCATCCACGTTCAGGATCGTGCCGGTGACATATTTGGCGGCTGGGCTGGACAGCCACAGCGCGGCTTCGGAGACATCCGCCTTGGTGCCATAGTCGCGGAGCGCCAGGCGCCCCTTGATCTGAGCCTCGCGCGCCGGATCGCCGCCCAGCCGCTTCATGCCCTCGGTATCGCCGATCGGGCCGGGCGAGATGGCGTTGACGCGAATGCCGGCGGGGCCCCATTCGAGCGCCAGGCACTTGGTGACCATGTTCACGCCCGCCTTCGCAGCGCAGGCATGGATCTGGAACGCCGACGGATGCACCGCCTGGCCCGCAGTGATCGCGATCAGCGAGGCGCCCGGCTTGGTGAGGTGATCGTAGCTGGCGCGGAAGACGTTGAACGTCCCGAGCAGGTCGATGTCGACCACCGTCTTGAACGCATTGGCCGACAGCTTCACCGCCGGCGCCAGAAAGTTGCCGGCAGCGCCCGACACCAGCACATCGACCGAGCCGAACTTGGCGGTCGCCTGGGCATAGGCCGCCTCCAATCCTTCATAGTCGCGCACGTCACAGGAAATGCCGATCGCCTCGGCGCCGGTTTCGCGGATCCCGGCCGCGGCAGCCTCGATCTTGTCGGCGCTGCGGCTCAACACCGTGACCTTCGCGCCGGCGCGCGCGAAGCCATGGGCGATTTCCAGATTGATGCCGCTCGACGCACCGGCGACGAACACATGCTTCCCTGCGAACTCTTCGCTCATCCCTCTCCCTTTCACACCATAACTATAGTTACGGTGCGTGGATGACGCGAACTCGCCGCCATGGCAAGGGGCGGCCTTGTCGGGGGGGCGGCCGAAGGCTAGCGATCCCGCAGGGGAGCGGGAGCGCCAATGCATTCTATCAAGCCGACAGCCCTGTCATGGGACGATGTCGACGCCCTGGCCGATGAAGTGGTTGCAGCCGGCCAGCGCGCCGGCCTGCCCTTCGTGGCGGCGCAAAGCGACCTCGGCGACGCGGCGCCGATGGCGGACCGCAATGGCCAGGCCTATGCCGCGCGCATGCCGTGGCAGCCTTCCAGCGCATGCTATTGGCAGAACCGCAGCCTGGCGCTGCGATCCACCTTTCTTCATGCCGCGCGCATCTTTGCCGAACCGATCTGGTATCAGGACGGCCAGCTTGGATCGTGGCGGGCGACCAGTGCGCTCGAGGCGATCGATTGCTCGCATGTGAAGCAGGAGTTCGGGTTCAGCGCGGCCCTGATCGCGCCGGTGCACCTGGCGGGCGGCCAGGTGGGCACGGTGCTGTGGGTGGCGGTGGAGCCGATCGACATGGCGGCGGTGTTCGCGCGCGATGCCGAGCGGATGTTCGCCCTCGCCTTTCGCTTCCTTGCCGCCCATACCGAGCTGACCACCCGCCGCGCCCGCACGCCGCCGGGTCAGCTCTCCGCGCGCGAGGCTCAATGCGTGCGCTGGGCGGCGGCCGGAAAGACCAACGCGGAGATTGGCACGATCCTGTCGCTGTCGGTGTCAACGGTTCGCTTCCATCTGCGCAACGCGGCGGAAAAGCTCGGCGCGACGACGCGGGCGCGAATGATCCAGATTGCGACCGGGCACGGCTTCCTGGGCCCGCACGCCTGAAGCGCAGCGCTTCGGGCGGGCCCCCCGCGACCTGACAGGAGCGTCAGGTGCGCCCGCCAGCGCGGCGGCGCACGGTGATCGGCATGGAGAGCCTGAATAGCGCAGAAGCGCACACCTTTCGTGAGGAGGTGCGCCAGTTCCTGTCGGAAAAGCTGACGCCGGAATTGCGGCGCGGCGCACGGCGGGGCACCAGCGTGTTCCTGCATCCCGATGTTGCCGACACATGGCAGCGCATCCTTCACCAGCAGGGCTGGGCCGCACCGGACTGGCCGGTCGAATATGGCGGCACCGGATGGAATGAGATCCAGCGCTATATCTGGGCGGAGGAATATGCCCGTGCCCATGCGCCGGGCCTGTCGCCCATGGGGCTGAAGATGGTCGCGCCGGTCATCATGCATTATGGCTCGCCCGAGCAGAAGGCGGCGCTGCTGCCGCGCATCCTTTCCGGCGAGGATCGCTGGTGCCAGGGCTATTCGGAACCGGGCTCCGGATCCGACCTCGCCTCGCTGAAGCTGCGCGCGGTGCGCGACGGCGATCATTACGTGCTGAACGGCTCCAAGATCTGGACCACCCACGCGCATTTCGCCAACCGCATGTTCTGCCTGGTGCGGACCAGTACGGAAGGCCGGCCGCAGACGGGGATCACCTTCCTGCTGCTCGAAATGAACACGCCGGGCATCACCGTCTCTCCGATCCATACCCTGGCCGGCGAGCACGAGTTCAACCAGGTGTTCTTCGACGACGTGCGCGTGCCGGTGAGCGGCCGGCTGGGCGAGGAGAATGACGGCTGGACGGTGGCCAAGCACCTGCTCACCTTTGAGCGGTCCGGCCGTTATGCGCCGGGGCTTGCCGCCTTTCTCGACATGGTGCGCGAGGCGGCGCAGGCGACCGGATGGCTGGAGCATGAGGGCAATCGCGAGCGGCTGGCGCGCGAGGCCATTGCCGTCGACGCGCTGCGCGCGATCGAACTGGCCGGCCTGGAAGGCGGCGGGCCGGCGGATGCGGTGCGCCCGTCCATGCTGAAGGTGCTGGGCACCGAAACGTCGCAGCGGATCGACCTGCTGGCGCTGGAAATCGCCGCCGATTGGGACGGCCCGGTCGAGGATGCGCCGGACGCGATCGCCATTGCCATGCCCAAATATCTGAACAACCGCGCCGCCAGCATCTATGCCGGATCGAACGAGATCCAGCGCGACCTGATCGCGCGCGTCGTGGTGGATCAGGCAGTCTAGCGCGCTACCCCGCAATTCCGGCCATGGCCTGCCCAATGCCCGATTGCCTGCCATGGCGATCGGCCATAGGGCTGCGCGTTTAGCCCGAAGGAGCGCGTACGGACTTTCGGGAGGGTATCGAGGAACGGACGATGAGGCATCACCTGCGGATCGCGGGGCTGATGCTCGGAACGGCGATGCTGCCGCTTCCGGCACAGGCACAGACGGTGCAGGAATTGCAGCGGCAGATCGATGAACTGAAGGCGCAGCTTCAGGAACTGATCGCCCTTCAACGCGCCAGTGCCGCCAGCGCCCCGGCGGCCGAGACGGAAACGGCACCGACCCGCTCGGCGGCGGCTCCGGTCGTCAGCGCGCCGACGCAGGCGCGAGCCGTGGCGGACAGCACGCCGGCGGCGGCCGGACAGGCCGGAACCACCGCGCCGGCACAGCAATCCGCGCAGGTCAGCGCGTCGCCGGAGCCTCTCACCCCGACCGCCCCGCCCGCTTCGGCGCCCGTCGCGCTGGCCGATGCGCCGGCCGCGGACATGCGCGCCTGGTATCAGCGCATCAGCCTGCGCGGATATACGCAGCTGCGCCTCAACGAAATCATCGCCGGGGATGCGACCGTGCCGGACGGCCAATCACGCCTGCGCAGCCCCCACGACAGCGGCATTACCGACCAGGGTAATTTCACCTTCCGCCGCATCCGGCTGGTCCTGTCGGGCGATATCTCCGACGATGTTTCCTTCTACTTCCAGCCGGATTTCGCCAATTCGGTCAGCAACCAATCCAATGACGAGAGCCGCGAAGGCTTCGTTCAGCTGCGCGACGCTTATGTGGATTGGTTTCCAGGCGGCGATCACCGGTTCCGCCTGCGCTTCGGCCAGTCCAAGGTGCCGTTCGGCTGGGAAAATCTGCAATCATCGTCCAGTCGACTGACGCTGGACCGGTCCGACGGGATCAACAGCGCCATTCCGTCCGAACGCGACATCGGCGTCGTCGGCTATTTCACGCCGCGTGCCGTGCAGCGGGTCTGGGATCGGCTGGAGGAGGATGGGCAAAAGCTGTTCGGCAATTATGGCGCGTTCGGTGTCGCCGTCTACAATGGCCAGGGCATCAATCGCCGCGAGCGCAACAACGGCCTGATGACGGTGGCGATGGCGACCTGGCCATTCGCGCTGGACGGCCTTGGCGGGGGCTTCACGGGGCAGGTTCTGGAAATTGGCGGCGCGGCGATGCGCAATCGCGTGCAGCCGGAGGTGCGGACCGGCGGGGTGAGCGATACGAGCTTCAAGGACGAGCGCGTGGGCATTCACGCCATCCTTTATCCCCAGCCGTTCGGCTTTCAGGCGGAATGGAATTGGGGCCGCGGGCCCGAGTTCGACCCAATTACCGGAACGATCGAGACCCGCGATCTGAACGGCGGCTATGTGCAGGGCATGGCGCGGGTGCGAAACAGCGTGCTGGGCCCGTTCATGCCCTATGTCCGCTGGCAACGTTACCGTGGCGGGTGGAAAGCGAGCACCAATGCGCCGCGCCTGGAAACGAACGAGCTGGAGCTGGGCATCGAGTTCCAGCCGATCGAGCCGCTGGAGCTGACCATCGCTTATGCCGACATGACGCGAAGGGAGCCGGACGAGCGGCGCATCGGGCGTGCGGAAGGGCAGCTCATCCGGACACAATTACAGTGGAATTATTGAAGCTGGGCTAGCCGGGGATCCGCCAAGGCGGCGTCAGGCAGCGTAGCGGCGGAGATGCGCCCTTGCCGTTCCATCCCCCTGCGCGAGCAGGCGGGCACGGCGGAAGTACCCGCCGAGGCGCAATTCGGCGGTGAGCCCCATGGCACCGTGGATCTGCACCGCGCCCTCCCCCAGCAGGCGCGCGGCATCGTCACACACCACGCGGGCCGCCGAAACAGCACGTGCCCGGGCCTGATCGTCGCTGTCGAACGCGGTGATCGCGATGGCAGTGATCGCATCCGCCTGTTCCAGGATCATTGCCATGTCGGCCATGCGATGGCGCAAGGCCTGGAACGAGGCGATCGCCACGCCGAACTGCTTGCGCTCCTTGGAGAACAAGGCCGCGTCGCGCAGCATCGACCGGCCGAGGCCCACGATTTCCGCACAATGCAGCACCGTCAGCGCGTCCTCCGCCCAGCGGCGCTTGTCCTCGCTGTTCGCCAGGGCAAGCACCGCCGCCGGGCTGTCCGCACGCGGCGCA